>NZ_JBLWZK010000002.1:86813-190814 GCF_048266485.1 Vibrio sp.
GTCGTCAAAGATATGGCCCGCGGTGAAGAGAGACAAAAGCTCGCCAAACAAGATCGAATGAAGCAAAACTTAGCGCGTCAGAAAGCGGAAGTGCGTTTAACCGATCAAGTGATTGCTGAGTTGTCTGATCTTAAAGAGCGAATCGCACCGTTAAACAATCAAATTCCAATAAAAATGATGTAGAACAAACCAAGCTCGTTTTTAACCTTTGTAGGTATATCCATACTGGGTGAAAATTAGTATTGATAGCTTGTCGATATTGATAACTTAAAGCCTAGATGACTAGGGCACATTCAGTAAGTGTTGTTGAAATAATAAGTGGAAGTCATGATGTTAAAAGAACAAATCGTGTGGGATCAAGCAATGCTAGAGAAGTATAACTACTCTGGCCCTCGTTATACGTCCTACCCAACCGCGGTTGAGTTCCATGAAGCCTTCACCATCTCTGATCTTGATATGGCTTATGCCGACTATCCAGAGCGTCCACTTTCACTTTATATTCACATCCCATTTTGTCATAAGCTTTGTTACTACTGTGGCTGTAATAAAGTGATCACCCGTCATCAGCATAAAGCCGATGATTACTTACAAGTGTTAATTCAGGAAATCCGTGAGCGTGCTCCGCTGATTCAGCAGCGTCAGGTGAGTCAATTGCATTTTGGTGGCGGTACGCCAACCTTCCTAACCAAAATTCAAATGACGCGCATTATGACCGCTCTACGTGCCGAGTTTACCTTTACCGATGATGCTGAAATTAGTATTGAAGTCGACCCGCGTGAAATTGAGCTCGATATGCTTGATCATTTGCGGGCTGAAGGTTTCAACCGCTTGAGTATCGGTGTACAAGATTTTGATAAAGAAGTTCAGCAATTGGTGAACCGTGAGCAAGATGAAGACTTCATTGTTGCCATGGTCGCAAGAGCTAAAGAGTTGGGTTTCCGTTCTACCAACCTCGATTTAATCTACGGTTTACCAAAACAAACACTAGCGACCTTCTCAAATACGCTAGAAAAAGTGTTAGCCATGAAACCGGGCCGATTATCGATCTTTAACTATGCGCATATGCCACAGTTATTTGCCGCTCAAGCTAAGCTCAAAGAAGAACACATGCCGAGCGCTGAGCAAAAAATGGCAATTCTGCAATATACAATTAAAACCCTTACTGAGGCTGGTTATCAGTTTATTGGTATGGATCATTTTGCTCTACCAGACGATGAACTCGCGATTGCTCAACGAGCTGGTGTATTGCACCGTAATTTCCAAGGTTACACTACTCAAGGGGATTGTGATTTGATTGGCTTTGGTGTGTCATCGATTTCTATGGTTGGCAATAGTTATGCACAAAACCAAAAAGAGCTGAAAAAGTACTACGCTCAAGTTGATGAGCAACGCCATGCATTATGGCGTGGTGTGGTATTAGACCAAGATGATTTGATTCGTCGTGAAGTGATTAAGCAGCTGATTTGTAACTTTACCCTAGATAAAGTTGGGATCGAAAAAGAGTTTAACCTCAATTTTAATCAGTACTTTAACGAAGACTTAGTTTTGCTAAAAACGTTTGTTGATGACCAGTTAGTTGAAGTGACCGATTCGCATATTACAGTGACCTTACGTGGCCGTTTATTGATTCGTAATATTTGTATGTGCTTTGATACTTACCTACGAACTCGCGCTCGTCAGCAGCAGTTCTCACGTGTCATTTAATACTGGTCGTACTTGAAGCTGCGGCTTTGTTGACCGCAACTCAATGACTTTGAGTATGTATTAGTTGTAAAAATACCGCGACTTCATTTTGAAGTGACCCCCAATCGTTGTACAACCAACATTGGGGGGAATTTTGTTTATTTAAGCGGGAAGCTAGTGGCCCAATCTTTGAGTGGAGAAGGTCGGCCATAGTAGAAGCCTTGTACTTGCTCACATTTTAATTTAGCCAAGATGTTTGCTTGCTCCTCAGTTTCAATGCCTTCTGCAACCACTTCGACATTCATATCTCGTGTTAACGATAAGATCGCCGCAGCAATCGAGTTATGGCTATTTTCTTTCGTTAAGTCTTTGATGAAAGCTCGATCGATTTTCAAGCAATCAAATGGGATCGTCTGTAGATAAGTCAGTGAAGAGTAGCCAGTACCAAAGTCATCGATGGCAATACCGACACCCATTGAGCGAATGGTCTTAATATGTTCCAGTAGTAGTGGGTTATCATCAATTAAATTACTTTCCACGACTTCTAGGGTTAGGTTATTTGGAGATAGTCTGGTCTTTTCTAAGATATACCTTAATTCTGATATAAATTGCTCTGAAGCAAGCTGATCGACTGCGACATTGACATGAATATGGAAGTTTTCAGGCCAGCGACCAGCATCAATTTCATTTTGAGTATCTTGGCATGACTGCAATAAAATTTGATAACCAATTTGATGAATCAAGCCGGTTTCTTCTGCAATCGGAATAAACTTCATCGGTGAGATTAAGCCCCTGCTTTTTGATAACCAGCGAGCAAGGGCTTCAGCCCCAATAATCTTACCGCTTTCTAGGTCAATTAAGGGTTGATAGAAAGGCACAAATTCACGACTTTTTAAGCCCTCGCTGATTTGTAAGATCGTTTGGGTACGTTTTAATGAACTTTCTTCAATTTCAGATGAGTAAGTAATTTCTTTTAATTGGTGTTTCTTCGCATGTCTTAAAGCAATATTTGCTTGACGAAGGGATTGCTCTAAAGCGTTATGATTAATGTCACTCGCTCCAATGACCGGAGCCAATAAGATATTTTCTATGCCTAAGCGAATTGGTTTATCAAAAGTTCGAATAATCAAATTAATTAAATCTTGTTTGTAGCTTGATTCCATATTCAATGTAATCAATGCAAATTCACTACTGCCTACTCTTGCTTGGTAACTGTTAGTGGGTGCAATAGTTTTGATGGTCTCCGCAATTGTCTTAAGTAGTTGGTCACCACTATGGTAGCCCAAAGTATCGTTGATATTAGAATAGCTATCAAATCCGATAATGAATACAAACCCATTGAGTCTTTTGCGGTTTTTAACTGATTCAATTAATCCCTCACGACTATATAGCCCGGTTAAAGAGTCAAATGCGAGCTGTTTATGTAAGTCAGTAAATGCGACTTGTAAGTCGGTGGCCATTTCATTGAAAGACTTAACTAAGGTGTAAGTCTCAAAAGTATGACCAAAAACAGGCAATTGCGTATCCCATTCCTTTTTCGCTAACCTTTGCGCCGCTTTAGCGGTTTGTGTTATCGGTGAAGTGACTCTGGTTAAGAAGATAAAGCCTATGAAACATAACAAGGTAGTACTACCGATAATTGTCCAGTTCATCATGTGTTGTTGGCTAGACATTTTACTTAGTACTTCTGATTCCGGAATTGAAATCGCAATATGCCAGTTCAGGCCGTATTGGTCGTTAAATGGTATGACATAACCAAAGTGTTTTTTGTTATCGAGTGCAAATTCAAACAGTTGCTCATCATCAACCGATTGCGACAAATAAGCTTTTGATGTGGCTTTGATTACTGGATCGGTACTGGCATATATCGTACGACGGCCATCTGCAATTGAAAGTAGATTGTGGTTTTTTGATTTAAGGGAATCTTTACTAATAATACTTAATTCGTCTGAAGAGCCCGATTGTGCCACTAAGCGTTGGTTAGCATCAAAAATAAATATTGAACGATTATGCTGATTTTTTTGTTCGGTAAGTAATTGATTAAAAGTGGATATTTTAATATCGACGGAGATTACGCCATATAATTGGTCTTTATCAATGATGGGAGTAAGAGCCGAAAGGGTAATCTCTTTTTTCTCATCTTTATTGATATAAGGTTCAGACCACATTTGTTTACGGGAAAAAGCGACAGGCGCATACCAAGGACGTGAATACATATTGTAATTTTTGATTCGATATAACTCTTTGGCATTTCTTTTGTCACCATCAAAAACCACAAGATCATTATTGGTCGACTCATCTTTTAATAATAAGGATAAAGATTGATCGTCTTCTTTACGAAAGCCGTAATAATAACCGGTTTTATTCACTCCAATACTTAATGTATCAATCTGAGGGAGCCGATTTTTAATATTTTCATAGATATCAAATATAAAGAGTGCTTTATTTTCCGAAGTACTCGCTGGTTCTTGAAAATGATGGATAACGGACTGGCTTAATGTGGAGCTGATAATAAAAGAAGGGTAGAGATAATTACCTAAGTTGGTTTTTACCGTCTGCGCTAGTGTTGTTAGCTCTTTTTTACTAATGTCTTCTAAAGTATTTTGGTAGCTAATTGATTGAATAACAAAAATTATCACACTCATCGTGAACAAAATGAGAGTCAAAGGTAAAATAATAGCTGTGCGTAATGATAAGCGTGGTGATTTCATACCAATCAATGTTTATAGAGGATGAATTATGAGTATAAATCAAAGTCTGTAACTTAGTCTGTGTTTTTTATAATAATAGCGTAATTATGCTGCTTTCATCATTTTGT
The DNA here is from genome assembly GCF_048266485.1 of Vibrio sp. Lineage (GTDB taxonomy): Bacteria > Pseudomonadota > Gammaproteobacteria > Enterobacterales > Vibrionaceae > Vibrio. Next base: position 91,315 of record NZ_JBLWZK010000002.1, read on the forward strand.
AAAGATAGTTATTCAGTTATTATTTTGGTGGTTGATGAGTTGTTTGTTTTTTATAACACATCAACCACTCGATTATTAAGAGTGTTTATTGAGCTTAATCTACATTGAGCTCTTTTAATTTTCGGGTCAAAGTATTGCGTCCCCAACCTAATAATTTTGCGGCATCTTGCTTATGGCCATTAGTATGGGTTAACGCAGTTTGTAGTAAAATACGCTCAAACTCTGGTTGAGCAATATTCAACAGTTCTGATTCTCCGGCTGATAACGCTGAACGAGCCCAACTTTCTAATTGTTGTTGCCACGATCCGGCGCTGTCTTCTTGATCGGTTGGGCGCTTTTCATTGATGAGTTCAGAGGGGAGGTCGTTAGGAAGCACTTCGCTACCACTTGCCATCACAGTTAACCAACGACAGATGTTTTCCAATTGACGAACATTACCAGGCCAAGGGAGTCGGTTTAAGGTTTCAACCGTGCTTGGGTGAAGTGTTTTCATATCCACACCTAGTTCATCGGCAGCTCGACCTAAAAAGTGCGAAGCTAACTTTTCGATATCTTGACGGCGTTCACGCAATGCTGGAATCTGCACACGAATAACATTTAAGCGATGGAATAAATCTTCACGAAAATCGCCTTGATTGACTAGCTTTTCTAGGTTTTGGTGCGTCGCCGCGATAATCCGTACATCGACACTAACCGGGGCGTGACCACCGACTCGATAAAACTGTCCATCGGCCAACACCCTTAATAGGCGTGTTTGAATATCCAATGGCATATCACCAATTTCATCTAAGAATAAAGTACCTCCATTGGCTTGTTCAAAGCGGCCTTGTCTAACGCTATTAGCGCCGGTAAATGCGCCTTTCTCATGACCAAACAGTTCTGATTCAATCAAATCTTTAGGAATTGCCGCCATGTTTAAAGCAATAAACGGATTTTTTGATCGTGGACTGTGACGATGTAGAGCATGAGCAACCAGCTCTTTACCCGTTCCTGATTCACCGTTGATTAATACTGAAATAGAAGAACGAGATAAGCGTCCAATCGCACGAAAGACTTCTTGCATGGCCGGCGCTTCACCGAGAATTTCTGGTGTGACGGTTTTGAGATTTTCGGTTCCGTTAGTAGCATGCTTTTGTTCATAGCTATGAGTAATGGCACGCTCAACTAAGGTAAGGGTTTCATCGATATCAAATGGCTTAGGTAGATATTCAAAAGCTCCGGTTTGATAAGCATTCACCGCGGCATCTAAATCTGAGTGGGCGGTCATAATAATAACGGGTAAATCAGGGTGACTGGTTTGTACTTGTTTTAGTAGTGCTAAGCCATCCATACCCGACATACGAATATCGGAAATTAATACATCAGGCGTTTCACGCTCTAATGCCAAAAGGACACTTTCCGCATCCGCGAATGTTTCACACTGGATATTGGCGGATGATAATGTTTTTTCTAGTACCCAACGGATTGAGCTGTCGTCATCAACGACCCATACAAATCCTTTACTCATATCCTAATTCCTTGCGCAAGTTCGATAAATTAAACAACATCTGACATTTCCGATTTTTAAACCGTTTGGATTGGTAAATAAATGGTAAATACGGTATGCCCAGGCCAACTTTCAACATCAATTTTTCCGTTGTGTTGGTCGATAATATTTTGTGAGATGGATAACCCGAGCCCAGTGCCGCCTTCTCGCCCACTGACCATGGGGTAAAACAAGGTATCTTGGAGTTCACTTGGAATGCCGGGACCGTTATCCATAATTTCAATCCGAGCCACCAATTTATGGCGTTGTCCATGAATGTTGGCTTGGTAAACGGTACGAGTTTTTATGGTAATCGTGCCGTCGGGTTGCGACGCTAAAATTTGTGCTGCGTTACTGGTAATGTTTAACAAGGCTTGTTCGACCTGATCGGCATCCATCATAATATGTGGCATGCTTGGATCGTAATCACGCTCAATAAGCACTTGGTTACTAAATTCGAGTTCGACCAGTTGACGAGCTTTTTCTATTACTTCATGTAAATTGACGGGTGCTCTTTTTCCCGGTTTTTGCGGGCCAAGTAGACGATCGACTAAAGCTCGGAGGCGGTCAGCTTGTTCTATAATGATTTGGGTGTATTCGTTTAAATTAGGGTCGGGCAACATGCGACCTAATAATTGCGCGGCGCCTCTTAGTCCACCAAGTGGGTTTTTAATTTCGTGCGCTAAACCGCGAACTAACAGTTTGGCTGCTTGTTGTTGTGCGTGCTGGTTGAGCTCCTGACTTAAGCGACGCTGTGAATCGATTTTTCGGATTTCAACCAGTAGCATTAGTGTTAGCTTGTCATTGGATTTTACTGAAACGGGGCTAGCAGTGACTTCAAGTAGTATAGGCTTACCATTGATCACGAAGGTCACGTCACTATCGGTAATACTCTGGCCACTTTGTAATGGTTGGGTAAATAATGCTAAATCCATCGAGGCATGTTGTATTAATTGGGATAAGGCGGTGTTAAGGAGTCGCTTAGCGCTTTGAGAAAATAATTGCTCGGTGGCAGGGTTGGCATAATGAATCGTCAATTTTTCATCGAGTAATAAAGTTGCCGTTACCATATTGCCTAGAATCGTGGTAACTAGCTCATCACTTTGAATTATTTGCTTGTTCATTATGCTTACATCCATCATGTTGCACTAAAAAGGTGCACCTGAAAGTTTCAGTATGGAGCATGATAAAAGTGAGCACAAACAAAAATATGGTTTTTAATTTTTGTTTTTAACTAGTTAGTTAAGTTGATGACTATTATAACTAGGGTTAACGACTTATGCTTTGCAGATCATACTTCTACTTCACAGTTGTTCTATGTAGGTGCACTGTGATTGTATTGGATGATGCAATAACCTTGCCGCTTTCGACAATATTTACCGAAAATGTATGTGAACCTCGGTCTATATTTTTTAATTCCCACAAAGATGGCGTTTGTGGCGCACCATAAGGTTGCGTATCCATCATTAATTGCAATGATTGACCAATTCCTAACTTCTTACTGAGCTCAACTTGCACCGTAATAAAGCCTCGGTTACTACGAATCGTTTGATCGTCTTGTAGGCTAATAATCTTTAAAGCAATTTTTTTATCGGACTCTGATGATTGCTTCTTAGTATTGGCTTTGTCTTTAGATAATTCGTCATTTTCTTCAGGTTTAGTAGCATTCGTCAAGTTTTGAGTTTCAGGTGTATGTTGAGTTGCTGGTGAATTTGGGGCCTCCGTCGAGTCAAGCGAATTGGTGGCAGAGTTTTGTGCTTGAGCTACTTGAGTGCTGTCACTGTATTGAGGCTCTGGAGCGGGTGCTTTTATATCCGGCAGAGAAAGCACTTCTTTTCTATTGGCTTTTTCTGGCGGTGGGTTATCACTAAAGTGTGTTACCCCGTTACTATCAGTCCATTTGTAAACTTGCCCTGCTAGAGCTACTTGACTCATGATTAGGCTAAATAACAATGCTGGTATGTGGATCCGTTTCATAATGGGCACCGTGATCGTCGTGTTGATGGTAGCTTATCGTTTACTGCTTATGAATAGCTTAATTGATGGTTGTGTGACCACAATAAAAAAAAGGCTCACCTGAGAGGCGAGCCTAAAATTTTCATTGGGTTTACACCGTTACAGAGTAAATCTGATCAGGTGAACCAGTTTGATTATACGGAGTAGTACAATTCAAACTCTAATGGGTGCGTTGCCATATTAATACGCTCAACATCTTTTGATTTCAGATCAATATAAGAATCGATGAAGTCATCAGAGAATACGCCACCAGAAGTTAAGAATTCACGGTCTTCGTCGAGTGCTTTTAGAGCGATTTCTAGAGATTCCGCTACTTTCGGGATCTCTGCTGCTTCTTCTGCTGGTAGGTCGTACAAGTCTTTATCCATAGCGTCACCAGGGTGGATCTTGTTCTTAATACCGTCAAGGCCAGCCATTAGCAATGCCGCAAACGCTAGGTATGGGTTCGCTGCTGGATCTGGGAAGCGAGCTTCAATACGACGCGCTTTCGGGCTTGGTACGACAGGTATACGAATTGACGCAGAACGGTTACGTGCAGAGTATGCAAGCATAACTGGTGCTTCGAATCCTGGTACTAGACGTTTGTATGAGTTAGTCGATGGGTTAGCAAAGGCGTTGATTGCACGTGCGTGCTTGATGATACCACCGATGTAGTAAAGCGCCATTTCAGAAAGACCGCCGTACTTGTCACCAGAGAATAGGTTAACACCATCTTTCGCAAGCGACATGTGAACGTGCATACCTGAACCGTTATCACCAACAAGTGGTTTTGGCATAAAGGTTGCTGTTTTACCGTAAGCATGCGCTACGTTATGCACGACATATTTATAGATTTGAATCTCATCAGCTTTTTCAGTTAGCGTGTTGAAACGACAAGCGATTTCGTTTTGACCCGCAGTAGCTACTTCATGGTGATGTGCTTCAACAACAAGTCCCATTTCTTCCATGATAAGGCACATAGCAGAACGAATATCTTGAGAAGAATCCACTGGTGCGGCTGGGAAGTAACCGCCTTTCACACCTGGGCGGTGACCTTTGTTACCACCTTCGTATTCAGTGCCTGAGTTCCAGCTTGCTTCGACATCATCAATCTTAAAGAAAGAACCTGAGATGTTATTTTCGAATCGAACATCATCAAACAAGAAAAACTCGGGTTCTGGACCAACAAGCACAGTGTCAGCAAAGCCGGCAGCGCGCATGTAATCTTCAGCACGTTTTGCAATTGAACGTGGATCACGGTCGTAGCCTTGCATTGTCGCAGGTTCAAGAATATCACAACGGATATTTAGTGTTGCGTCTTCTGTAAATGGGTCAAGAACTGCGCTTGATGCGTCTGGCATCATGACCATGTCTGATTCGTTGATGCCTTTCCAGCCTGCAACTGAAGAACCATCAAACATTTTACCGTCTTCAAAGAAGTCAGCATCTACTTGGTGAGCAGGGATTGAAATGTGTTGTTCTTTACCTTTGGTATCGGTAAAGCGTAAATCAACAAATTTAACTTCGTTTTCTGTGATCAGAGAGAGTACATTTTCTACTGACATCTTGGATAACCTCCGGTGTTATTAATACTGTTTGAACGATAAAAGTGATTCAGTGAATGAATCCAGCTTTCAGCGATCTTGATTCTATAAAAAGTAATCAACGATGCTTTGAATAAAGCTAAAATCGTGCCAAAAAAATAAATCCTTTAAAAACATAAAGATAAGATTATTTATGCCAATGGAGTGCATTCGGTTGCACTGTTTTGGGTTTTGATTGCATTATATTGGTGCACTATGCGCCATGGTGATGCAAGCGGTTAAATAACTTGTCCTATTCAGCCGAGAATTGATCGGTTTGTCAATGTAAAAACTAAGGGAAAGATGCAACATGGTGTGTAGAATGTATTATTTCTATCTTTTTATTCACCTTTTAAAGGGTAGAGAGAGATAATTTATCTATCTCATTGACTCGATTGGCTATTTTTTACATTTAACCAAAGGTGAATTGACGATTAAGCGAAAAACCTCAAGGTGGTTTACACTAAAATGGTCATTTACGGGTAATATTTGGCCGCTAATGTGACATATTCCTAGGTTTTTTCGGAAAATCTGGTACATTTACGACCGTTTTTTTAATCAAGTTCGCCCAATGTTTGGGTGTCTTTTATAAGTGAATCGAATTCCATGACTACTCCACAGATTGATAAGTTAAGAAATATCGCGATTATCGCGCACGTTGACCACGGTAAAACGACTTTGGTTGATAAGCTTTTACAGCAATCGGGTACACTTGAATCTCGTGGTGAAGCTGAAGAGCGCGTCATGGATTCAAATGACATCGAAAAAGAACGTGGTATTACCATTCTTGCGAAAAACACCGCAATTAATTGGAATGACTTCCGCATCAACATCGTAGATACCCCAGGACACGCCGATTTCGGTGGTGAAGTTGAGCGTATCATGTCAATGGTTGATTCAGTATTGCTTATCGTTGATGCAGTTGACGGCCCAATGCCTCAAACGCGTTTCGTCACCCAAAAAGCATTCGCACACGGCTTGAAGCCAATTGTTGTTATTAACAAAATCGACCGCCCAGGTGCTCGTCCTGATTGGGTTATGGATCAAGTATTCGACCTATTCGATAACCTAGGTGCAACCGATGAGCAACTAGACTTCCAAGTGGTTTACGCTTCAGCATTAAACGGTTGGGCAACTTTGGAAGAAGGTGAAATTGGCGAAGACATGGAACCACTATTCCAAGCAATCGTTGATAATGTTGAATGTCCAAACGTTGATATCGATGGTTCACTGCAAATGCAGGTGTCTCAACTTGATTACAACTCTTACGTTGGTGTCATTGGCGTATGTCGTGTTACTCGTGGTAGCGTGAAACCAAACCAACAAGTCACCATCGTTGGTGCTGATGGTAAGAAACGTAACGGTAAAGTGGGTACGGTTCTAGGTTACCTAGGCCTTGAGCGTCACGAAGTGGAACAAGCTAACGCTGGTGACATTATTGCAATTACTGGTCTTGGTGAGCTTAAAATCTCTGACACCATTTGTGATGTAAACAATGTTGAGCCAATGACTCCATTATCGGTTGATGAACCAACAGTAACAATGACGTTCCAAGTAAACACTTCTCCGTTCGCGGGTAAAGAAGGTAAGTTTGTGACTTCACGTAATATCCTTGAGCGTCTAGAAAAAGAATTAGTGCACAACGTAGCATTACGCGTTGAGCAAACAGACGATCCAGATAAATTCAAAGTATCAGGTCGTGGTGAACTTCACCTTTCAATTCTGATCGAGAACATGCGTCGTGAAGGCTTCGAGCTTGCAGTATCACGTCCAGAAGTTATCGAAAAAGAAATTGATGGCAAACTAATGGAACCGTTTGAAAAAGTGACTATCGATGTGCTTGAAGAGCACCAAGGTGGCATCATGGAAAATATCGGTATCCGTAAAGGTGAATTGACTGATATGGCACCAGATGGTAAAGGCCGTGTTCGCATGGACTTCTACATGCCTTCTCGTGGCTTGATTGGTTTCCAAACTGAATTCCTAACACTGACTTCAGGTTCAGGTCTTCTTTACCATACGTTTGAGCGTTATGACGACCATAAAGGTGGCGTAATCGGTCAACGTAGCAATGGTGTATTAATTTCTAATGCAACAGGTAAAGCACTAACGTACGCCTTGTTTAACTTACAGGATCGTGGCCGTTTATTTGCAGAGCATGCTGATGAAGTTTACGAAGGTCAAGTTATCGGTATTCATAACCGTAACAACGACTTAACAGTTAACTGTCTGAAAGGTAAGCAACTAACTAACGTACGTGCATCTGGTACTGATGAAGCTCAAACGCTTTCTCCAGCTATCAAATTTACTTTAGAGCAAGCTTTAGAGTTCATTGATGATGATGAGCTCGTAGAAGTAACACCAGAAAGCATCCGTATCCGTAAGCGTCATTTGACTGAAAATGATCGTAAACGTGCAGGTCGATCTCCTAAGTAAGCCACGACAGCTTAAGCGTTTATACCTAATTAAAGCCGATGCTATCAATGCATCGGCTTTTTTATTATCCTAGAGGCGGCCATATAAAGTCAGTTATGAGCTTAAATTATCTTAAGATTATAGGCTGGTATTCGATTAAAAGTATTTCATTTTGTTAAAGTGACCATCTTAGTTAATATCATTAAGGACGCGATGATGGACAAAAAAATCAATGTATATATCCATTATTTGGTGTACTTAAAGGATCGTATCGTTCGTGACCGTTTAACTGTGAATGCTGGATATATGGCTTATATCTCATTGCTATCACTGGTGCCACTGGTAACGGTACTGGTTACAATTCTATCTCAATTTCCCGTTTTTCATGGTATTACTGAACAAATCCAAGAGTTCGTGTTTCTTAACTTTATGCCAGCTGCTGGCGATGCGGTAAAAAATGCCCTCAATACTTTTATATCCAATACTTCTAGTATGACGGCAATAGGTGGTTTTTTCGTATTCGTTACCGCTATGATGTTGATTTCTAATATTGATAAGAATCTTAATTTTATTTGGCGGGTTAAACGTAAACGCCGCTTAGTTTATTCATTTTCTATGTATTGGATGGTACTAACTTTAGGACCTTTGTTTATGGGAGCTAGCTTGGCGCTCAGTTCTTATATCACTTCGGAACGATACCTTAGCCAAGAAGTGGTCAGTGGTATTTACCGAATTTTGCCGATGATTTTATCGATGTCGACTTTTGTCGGCTTGTATATGCTGGTACCGAATATTAAAGTGAAATTCCTTAACGCTTGCACAGGTGCTCTCGTTGCCGGATTACTTTTTGAGTTATCGAAAAAAGGTTTTGCAATGTACATCACCGCATTTCCATCCTATCAGTTAATTTATGGCGCATTGGCAGCAATACCAATTTTATTTGTTTGGGTATATTTGTGTTGGTTTATCGTGTTAGTCGGTGCGGAAGTGACCGCAAGTCTTGGTGAACGAGAAGATTGGTATGATGAAGGGCCCTACCATCCATTACAAAAGTTAAAAGAAAAATTTACTCATAAAAGGAATGATGTGTGATTGCTTTGATTCAAAGGGTCAGTGAAGCCAGTGTTAAGGTTGATGGCGAGATTGTCGGTAGTATTAATCAAGGCTTATTAGTGCTACTTGGGGTAGAAAAAGGCGATGATGAAGCAAAGACTAAACGCTTGAGCGAACGAGTATTAGGTTATCGAATTTTTGAAGATGACCAAGGTAAAATGAACCTCAATGTGAAGCAAGCAGGTGGTGAAGTCTTAGTTGTATCGCAATTTACTTTACCTGCGGATACGCAAAAAGGCATGCGTCCGAGCTTTTCTAAAGGGGCTGATCCACAAGAAGCGGAAAGGTTATATCACTATTTCTCACAGTGCTGTCAGCAAGCGGATGTTCATACTGAAAACGGTCAATTTGCGGCGGATATGAAAGTGGCGCTGATCAACGATGGCCCGGTAACTTTCTGGCTACAAGTATAAAGTATTACCGAACTCAATAGATTGAATGTGGATTAACCAATTAAATAGTAAGGGACTTACATGTTTAAGTTAGTGACGCCAAGAAACGAATCTGACTTGCAAAAATATTATCACTTCCGTTGGCAAATGCTGCGAGAACCATTTCATCAACCACAAGGTTCTGAACGTGATGAATATGATGAAATGAGTGCCCATCGTATGATTGTTGATGGAAAAGGCCGTATCATGGCAGTAGGCCGTATGTATTTAACGCCAAATAGCGAAGGCCAAATACGTTATATGGCAGTGCACCCTCATCATCGAAGTAAAGGGCTAGGTTCATTGATTCTGGTGGCGTTAGAGTCGTATGCGATGCAAGAAGGTGCTAAGCGCCTGGTGTGTAACTCACGTGAAGATGCGATTAATTTTTACGCTAAAAATGGCTTTGAAAGCCAAGGTGAACTCAGTGATGAAAGAGGCCCGACTCGTCATCAGCAAATGTTGAAGCGTTTAAAAGCAAGTGCCAATGTTTCACGCCGTCCAGATTGGTGTGATGAATTACAAAAGCGCTGGCGACAAGAGATTCCAATTTGTGCGGCGATGGGTATACACATTAGCCAATATACGGGTTATCAATTTGAATGTTCAGCGCCACTTAACCCAAACATCAACCCGCATGAAACCATGTTTGCCGGTTCATTATTTACTTTAACCACATTAACAGGCTGGGGAATGGCTTGGTTATTAATGCGTGAAAAAGGTTTAGAAGCGGATATTATCTTAGCCGATAGCCAAGTGCGTTTTCGTGCCCCGGTGACACAAAGTCCAGTTGCGGTAACCTCTTTAGATGGTATTAGTGGTGACTTAGATCGTTTGGTCAGTGGACGCCGTGCTAGGGTGATCGTGAAGGTGACCGTTTATAGTGGTGATGTGGCAGCAGTGGAATTTACTGGTACTTATATGTTGATGACTGATTTTTTAGGCGAAGCGCCGTTGGTTAAGTAATAGTTTTAATTAAAAAGGACATACAATAAAGACGGTGATAGTTGATACTATCACCGTCTTTTTATTTGGCTTTGAGTTGCTTGTGTCCCGTCGGCTTAGTGGCAGTTATTTTCCACTAACACTGAGTCTTTATGACTGAGTAAATCAAACACTAACGCTTGGCATTCACCTTGTAAGCGATATTTCAGATTGCCTTTTTCTGGGAATAAAAAGTCGTACTCGCCACCTAGCTGGGCAGAGAAATCTTTGCCTTCGATCTTAAATGGTTTAAGTGATAAACGGCCTCGGTCAGCCATTAAATGTATGTCACTGATAATAACTGACTGGACCTTCTTGTCCTTCTGTTTCACTGGTTTAGCTTGTGCCGTTTTATCTTCTGCAGTAGTCGTTGAATTTTGTGGTGGCGTTAATGGTGGCAATTCAACACCTTGATTACGAAGCCATAAGGTTTGGAAGTCATCATCGCTAGTGGCACGGGTAACACTTGCGTTAAGCTGTCCGGTGACACTATGGTTGAAGATTAACTGATCGCCATATAAGCCTTCACCTTTTACCGTGAAATCAGTAATACCATCGAGATGCAATGGTAAATCAAACCAACGAGAGAAAAAGCGCAGCGGGATCCCTGAGGCTTCAAGTGCAAGCTTCCAAGGCTGACTGGTTTGGCTAAATGCCATCTCACCAGAGCCTTTGACTAGGCCATTTTCTAATGGGATAAATAGCTTATTCAGCCAAAAGTGACCTTTTTCACTGCGCATACTGACCAGTAGGTTTTTACTATTAACACTATCGTAGCTAGCCCGATTGGCACTAATGCTTAACTCACCTTGCCATAAACCCCAATCGCCTTGTTTTTTAATTTCAAGATTATCACCGTCAATGCTGAGTCCGGTTGCTTGCTTGGCTGGGGAAGTGGTGAGATCGATAAATTGCACATTGTTAATGGTAAGCATCTTGGCTTTAAGAGACTGTAAGTTGGACAAGTAATCTAGTGCCAACTGTTTAGATTCCGCGGTTGAAATCCATTTCATATTATTAATATTGAATTGTGACAAGTCTAAACCGGTTGGGGTGGCTTGACCTTGAATGTGCAGATTACCTTGCAGCATCTCTAATGAAATATCGTGGATGTTGGCGATATTAGGGTGCAAGTTAATATCTAAAGCCGGTGAATGAATCGCCTGACCAAAAGCGCTCATGGTATCGGCGGTAGCAAAGATAGAGGCATTTTGCTGATGCCAAAAATTAAATGGCAAGTTAAGTTGTTCAGCGGTTAGCTTAATATTATTAACTGAAAAATTAGGCACTTCGATACTGGAGTTGCTGATTTCAAGATCATCGATTGTCATTGCTTGTTGATTAAACCAATCGATACTTTGCTGACTAATATTATTGAGGTTATTTTGTTGTAAGCGTAATCCACTAATTGTCACGCGAGGGAGTTGCCAGATTTTTTGTGATTGCTTTTTGGTGGCTTGGGCAGAAAATTGACCTTTGCGCCACTGGAAACGAATATCGTAAAAGGTTGAATGTTCTGGCGTGATATCACCATCAAGAAATAAGTTATTAATGGCTTCACCTTGCCAATAGAGCTGTCCGGCGGAGAGTTGAATCTCACCATAAAAAGGCAGTAGTCTATCATCACGTTTTTCAGGGGATTTAATCTGGATATTAACGTCACGTCCTACCCAGTCGTTATCCGCGAAGTCGACGTTGGCTATTGATAATTTATTTAACTGGATATAATCCGGAAAATCTAGGTTAGGCCATCCCGCTTGTAGAGTAATGCCATCAACCACCACACTATCAATTTGTAGTCGGTTATTTCGCCAAGCATGTTTTGCCAGCCAAATATCTATTTTATCAACGAGGATGGATTCCTCATTACCATTCTTGATCAACACACCGTCAAGTTGTAAGTGCTTAGGTTCTTGGTATGAATAGTTAACCTCACGAACTTGGATATTATCTTGGTAAGCATATTCAAGAACCGTATTGACTACCTGAGCGGCATATTTAGTGTGTAAGGCTGCGTAAGAAGCGGAAAGAGCAACAATCATTAATGAAATCAAGCCAACAATAATGGCTAGTAGTTTTCTCATGTAACGTCCTGTGTGTTCATCTCCCCATTAACGAGGCGGTTAGAGCTATGAAGTATAAGCAGTTATTCGTTTAGGTACAATTATTCCTGCTTAGATTGGGTGCTTCCTCCGTACTTAAAGTTGCTGTTTTGTTTAGCTATTCGCTCTTCTTATTATCACTCCAATTACTTTGGGTCTACAACCCATAATAAAAAACGAGAAACCGTTAAGTTTCTCGTTTCAGTTAAGTCGCTTTAGGCATAAAACTACAGTTGAGGGCCAGCCTTAACTAAGGATTTACCTTCATCGTTGTCAGTATATTGATCAAAGTTTTTTATGAAAAGTTGCGCCAGTTCATCGGCTTTAAGCTGCCATTGCTCTGCCGTTACATAAGTATCTCTCGGATCGAGAATTTGACTATCAACGTTAGGTAGTTCAGTTGGTACTTCTAGGTTAAAGGTTGGAATAACTTTAGTTGGTGCGTGATCGATAGAGCCATCTAAAATCGCGTCAATAATGCCACGAGTATCTTGAATGGAGATACGTTTACCACTGCCATTCCAACCGGTATTCACCAAATAAGCTTCTGCGCCAGCGGCTTCCATACGTTTTACTAATACTTCTGCGTATTGTGTTGGGTGTAAGGTTAAAAATGCTGCGCCAAAGGCGGCGGAGAAGGTTGGTGTAGGTTCGGTGATCCCACGCTCTGTACCGGCTAGTTTTGCAGTAAAGCCAGATAAGAAGTGATACTTAGTTTGCTCGGGCGTCAGTTTTGAAACCGGAGGCAATACTCCAAAGGCATCAGCAGTTAAGAAAATCACTTTCTGTGCATGACCAGCTTTAGATACGGGCTTAACAATATTCTCAATGTGATAAATCGGGTAAGAAACACGGGTATTTTCAGTTTTTGAGTTATCGTTAAAATCGATAATGCCATCGTCTGAAACCGTTACATTTTCTAGTAACGCATCACGGCGAATGGCGTTATAAATATCCGGTTCAGCCTCTTTCGATAATTTGATTGTTTTGGCGTAACAACCGCCTTCAAAGTTAAATACCCCGTCATCATCCCAGCCATGTTCGTCATCGCCAATTAACTGACGTTTTGGGTCAGTAGATAGGGTGGTTTTGCCAGTGCCTGACAGACCAAAGAAAATCGCCACATCACCATCTTCACCTACGTTGGCAGAGCAGTGCATTGACGCCATGCCTTTAAGCGGTAGTAGGTAGTTCATCATGGCGAACATACCTTTTTTCATTTCACCGCCATACCAAGTGCCTCCGATGATTTGAATGCGTTCGGTTAAGTTAAAGGCGACAAAATTTTCGGAGTTTAATCCCTGAGCTTGCCAGTTAGGGTTGGTGGTCTTGGCACCATTCATGACGATGAAATCAGGCTCAAATTCTTGCAGTTCTTGCTCGGTTGGGCGAATAAACATATTTTTTACGAAATGAGCTTGCCATGCAACTTCTGTGATCACGCGAACTTTTAATCGTGACTCAGGATTGGCACCACAGAAGCAGTCGATCACAAAAATACGTTTACCTGACAGTTGAGTCGTGACTAACGACTTTAAATCAGACCAGACTTCAGGCGTGATTGGTTTGTTGTCGTTTTTACCTTGATCAGACCACCACAAGGTATCTTTAGTTGTGTCATCTTTTACGATGTACTTATCTTTGGGGGATCGACCTGTAAAAATACCGGTATCGACTGAAATCGCGCCAAGTTCAGTAACAATACCTTTTTCATAGCCGCTTAAATTTTCTTGAGTTTCTTCAACGAACAGTTGTTCATAACTAGGGTTACGAATGATGTCGGTTGTGTCAGTAATGCCGTAAGTTGTGAGATCCAATTGGGCAACAGTAGTGCTCTTTTCTATAACGGTCATAGGTGCTCCTTAATAGGAAATTTGTAGGGAATATTATAATGTTAGGTAATGAACACATTATAACCACTTTCTATGTGTGGTTTATTTGAGCTCTGTTGTGATTTTAGCAAATATCAGAGTACAAAAAGGTGGAGTCAAGAACACTATGATTATTATCTTGAATAAAATAAGTGCTTAAAGGTGAGACTAAATATGGAATTAAAAGCTGATTTTAGAGGAAAAAAAAGCCGAACTGAGTCGGCTTATTTAGTGTCACGTATAACTTATTGTATACAATGAATTAATGCAGGTTTTTTTTCGCGGCTGTTAATATTTGATCAACTTGTGCTGCATCGAAAGAATAAGTGCTGCCACAGTAGTCACAATGCAGAGCCACTTCACCTTCTGTTTTTAAGATGTCATCCAATTCTTCCTTGGCAACGGTTGCAATCGCTCCTGCGCTACGCTCACGCGAACAACCACAGAAAAATTTGACCGGTTGTGCTTCAAATAACTGTACTTTTTCTTGGTTATACAAGCGGTAAAGCACGTCATTGGCTTCTAGTGAGAACAATTCTTCATTCTTAATGGTTTCGGTCAGCTTTTCTAAGTGTTCAAAATCATCAGCAGAGCCGGTACCGTCAGGCATGATTTGCAATAACATACCAGCGGCATGGGCTTGGCCGTCATGTTCACCCGTGCGGAACCATAAACGTGTTTTTAGCTGCTCTGAACGCTCAAAATAGCTTTCTAGTACTTTTGAAAGCGTATCGCCTTCTAAACCCACTACACCTTGATAGCGTTCACCTTTATCGGGAGAAATCGTGATCACTAAATGCCCTTTGCCAATCATTTGGTGTAGGCCTGCATCGTCAGAAATTTGACCTTCCCAGCGTGCAACACCACGCATTTTTTGGTCATGATCGCCATTAATGACTACTAAAGAAACTGGGCCATCACCTTGCAGTTGTAAAGTAATAGAGCCTTCAAACTTTAAAGTTGCGGTGAGTAGGCTTGTTGCTACCAGTAGTTCACCCAATAAGTTTTGTAACGGCTGTGGGTAATCCTTGTTGGCAATGATTTGTTGGTAAGCGGTATCAAGTTGCACTAATTCACCACGAACAGACAAATCTTCGAATAAATAGCGATGTAAAAGGTTATTTGCCATTAGTTGGAAACTCCTAGCCTGGGCTTATTGTTGTTTAAATTTAATGAGGTTACGTCGTTGTTTTTTATCAGGACG
Source organism: Vibrio sp. (assembly GCF_048266485.1). Classification (GTDB taxonomy): domain Bacteria; phylum Pseudomonadota; class Gammaproteobacteria; order Enterobacterales; family Vibrionaceae; genus Vibrio. The sequence continues at coordinate 106,538 of NZ_JBLWZK010000002.1, forward strand.
TCGTTCTGGGCTTGGGCTATACAGTGCGTTCAGTTTATGTTTTTGAGCATTTTCTTCACGCTTGGCAATACTGTCTTGCGTTTCTGTATATAAGGTTTGTGCTTCAGGCGCTCCGCGACGTTGATCGGAAATTTTTTCGATGATCACAGTCTTTTCTTCATTACCTTGACGTAAGCGGATAGAAGCACCGAGCTCAACAATTTTGCTTGGTTTACTACGTTGGTCATTATAGTGAACTTTGCCACCTTCAACCATACTTCTGGCAATGGAACGTGTTTTGTAAAAACGGGCGGCCCATAGCCATTTATCTAAACGGACTGATAAAGTTTGTGAACTCATTCTGAGATATGGCCTCGAAGGGTTAACAGTAAAGAGAGTAAAAGTTATACCTTGTTAATTACTCATAATATGACTCAAATGGAGGTGGTTTTTGGTATTTTCAAGGCATAATTCGAAAGATGTAAGAATTTGGGGATATAATTTTCGATTCCGTTGTCTGCATTGGTTCAGTGAATGTAAAACTATCAGAATTGTTAGCTTAATGAATGATTCTGCATTTAGCATCGCTAAATTGAACAGAGATAGAATAACAATGATTATGTCCTATTTTCCTTGCCGAAAGCTTGTTTTATTCTTGCTGAAGCTCACATCTTGATGTTACTTGGGTATAAAGACATGATCGAATGAATTAATTTGGTTTAATCTCTTTAAACCGTTAAGGTTAGGCTTCGAAAAATAAATAAGAATGGAATCGAATTTAAGGTGTCATCTCTAATGGTGTCAAAAGAGAATATCCAACAACAATGGACACAATTGGCGAATCGTTGGTTACAAAATCAATCTCAGCTAAGTTTTGTTATCACTATGCTATTAACGGCTCTGATCGCTTGGGTGGTCGGCATCTTATTATGGGCGCTATTATTCCCGACCTCTGGTATTGCTCGTTGGTCGGCACCGAATGTGATTGCCTCTCAAACTTCTTCAAACAGTCAAACTGATACGTTATCCCCACTCTTAAGTGCTAATTTATTTGGTTTATACACTCAAACACCAACTCAAAAACAACAAGTCGCCCAAGATGCACCTCAAACACGTTTGAGTTTAACACTAGTGGGAGCCGTTGCCAGTAGCAACGATAAATTAAGCCTCGCAATTATTGCTAATCAAGGTAAGCAGGCGACTTACGGCATTGGTGAAACCATAGATGGTACGCGAGTCACACTGACCGCGGTGTATGTCGACCGAGTAATTATTAGCAACCAAGGGCGTGATGAAACCTTGATGCTGCAAGGTGTTGATTATAGTAAATCGCCTCAATCAGTTACACGTAATCCTGTTGAGAATCAAGCTACGACGGATGATGTGGCAGATTTAGATACAATTCGCAAAGAGATTTCCGAAGATCCACAAAAAATATTTCAATATATTCGTCTTTCACAAGTGATGGATGAAGGGCAATTAAAAGGTTACCGAGTTCGTCCCGGTAAAGATCGCGCTTTATTTGAACAAGTTGGTTTACAAGATGGTGATATTGCCACTGCATTAAACGGACAAGATCTCACTGACCCATCGAAAATGGCAACATTATGGAAAACGGCATTAGAGTCTATGGAATGGAACCTAACCGTGGAAAGAGATGGTCAGACTCATGATATTTATATTCAATTTTAAAATGGATTCTCAATTCGTACCGAGCTTTAATTCAGGAACGAAGAGTATAGCAACGTCACCTCAGGTGAGCAGGAGCATGGTGTGAAAAAGTGGTTGAGCAAAGTCTCGCTAATTGTAATGACAAGTTTGGTCTCGGTATCTGCTATTGCAGAAGATTTTAGTGCTAGTTTTAAAGGTACTGATATTCAAGAGTTTATCAATATTGTCGGGCGTAATTTACAAAAGACGATTATTGTCGACCCATCGGTGCGCGGCAAAATTGATGTGCGTAGTTACGATGTTCTTAACCAAGAACAATATTACAAGTTCTTCCTTAATGTATTGGAAGTTTATGGTTACGCTGTGGTGGAAATGGACAATGGCATTTTAAAAGTAATTAAAGATAAAGATGCCAAAACCGCGGCAGTGCCTGTGGTGGGAAATGATTCGAGTATTTCTGGCGATCAAGTGATCACTCGTGTTGTTCCTGTGAAAAATGTTTCAGTTAGAGAGCTTTCACCTATTTTACGTCAGCTAAATGATAATGCTGGAGCTGGTAATGTTGTGCACTACGATCCATCAAATATCATTCTTTTAACGGGTCGAGCGTCGGTAGTAAACCGCTTGGCGGAAATTATTAAACGTGTCGATCAAGCCGGCGATAAAGAAGTCGAAGTGGTTGAGTTAAAAAATGCCTCAGCTACCGAAATGGTGCGAATTGTTGATTCTCTAAGCAAAAGCGCCGATGCCAAAAATACCCCTGAATTACTACAACCTAAGTTAGTCGCTGATGAGCGCACTAACTCAATTCTGATTTCTGGTGACCCGAAAGTTCGTCAACGTTTGAAAAAACTGATTAGCCAACTTGATGTTGAAATGGCTACCAAAGGCAATAACCGAGTGGTGTATTTACGTTATGCTAAAGCTGAAGATTTGGTGGATGTATTAACTGGGGTATCGGAAAACCTACAAGCAGAAAAAGATTCTCAATCAGGCGCTAGCAGCACCAATAAAACCAAAGTCATGATTACGGCTGATAAAGGCACTAACGCTTTAGTGTTAACCGCACCGCCAGATATTATGAAAGCACTTCAAGAGGTGATTAGTCAGTTAGATATTCGCCGCGCGCAAGTATTGATTGAAGCTTTGATTGTTGAGCTTGCCGAAGGTGAGGGGATCGATCTCGGTGTGCAATATGGCAACCTAGAAACTGGCAGCATGGTGCAGTACTCCAACGCGAATGCCCGAATTGGAGAGGTGGCTGTTGGTATTGAAGAAGCTAAAGACACGTCTAGTACAACAGCTGTATATGATACTGACGGTAATTTCCTTCGAAATGAAACCACAACTGAATCTGGTGACTATTCAACATTAGCAGCAGCATTAAGTGGTGTGAATGGTGCGGCGCTGAGTATTGTAAAAGGTGATTGGACGGCACTAATTAGTGCGGTGGCAACCAGCAGTAATTCTAATATTCTGTCTTCTCCAAGTATTACCGTGTTAGATAACAGCGAAGCTTCGTTTATTGTCGGTGAAGAAGTGCCGGTCGTGACGGGCTCTACCGCCAGCTCAGATAACTCAAACCCATTCCAAACCGTGGATCGTAAAGAAGTGGGTATCAAACTTAAAGTGACACCTCAAATTAACGAAGGTGACTCAATTCAAATGCAAATCGAGCAAGAAGTTTCCAATGTACTTGGTGCCAATGGTGCCGTGGATGTACGTTTTGCTAAGCGTCAAATTAACACGTCTGTGATGGTGCAAGATGGTCAAATGATTGTGCTCGGCGGTTTGATTGATGAACGCGCGCAAGAGAGTGTCTCGAAAGTACCGCTATTGGGTGATATTCCTTATTTAGGTGCATTATTCTCTTATACCAACACCACCAAAGAGAAAAAGAACTTAATGGTGTTTATTAAGCCGACTATTATTCGCGATGGTATGTCGATCGATGGTCTGTCGCGTCGTAAATACAATTACATTCGCGCTGAGCAGTTATATAAAGCGCAAAAAGGCTTAAAACTGCTTCCGAATGCAGAAACGCCAGTATTGCCTAAGCTTGGTCAAGGTGAGCGTCAACCTGCTGAAATTCAAGCTTTCCTTGAACAATTAAATCACAGTGAAAGTGCTCAGGTTGAGGGTAATCAATAATGGTCGATTCAGCACAAGATATGGCACCAGAATCCATGGATGAGCAAGACTTTCGTCCTAAGTTTCGTCTGCCTTTTGCTTATGCTAAACGTCATCAAGTGGTGTTGGATTATAACGAGCAACAACAAAGTGTCCTGTACTATTGCGGATCGCTTACTCCACAAGTGTTGCTTGAAATACGTCGCGCGTCTGGGCAATCCTTTAAGCCACAAAAACTGACGGTTAATGAATTTGAGAATAAGCTGACTGATGCTTATCAACGCGATTCATCAGAAGCACGTCAGTTGATGGAAGATATTGGCGCGGATGATGACTTCTTTTCATTAGCCGAAGAACTGCCAGAAAACGAAGACTTATTAGAATCAGAAGATGATGCGCCGATCATTAAATTGATCAACGCCATGTTAGGCGAAGCGATCAAAGAAGGCGCTTCAGATATTCATATTGAAACCTTCGAGAAAGTCTTATCGATCCGCTTTCGAGTCGATGGTGTGCTGCGTGAAGTATTATCGCCAAGCCGTAAACTCGCGCCGATTTTGGTGTCTCGCGTCAAGGTGATGTCTAAGCTCGATATCGCTGAAAAACGTGTCCCGCAAGATGGCCGGATTTCATTACGTATCGGTGGTCGTGCAGTGGATGTGCGTGTATCGACCATGCCGTCTTCCCATGGTGAACGAGTCGTAATGCGTTTATTAGATAAAAACGCCACGCGCTTAGATTTACATAGTCTAGGTATGACGCCTAAAAACCACGAAGCATTTCGTCATTTAATTGCAAGACCGCACGGTATTATTTTGGTGACTGGTCCTACAGGTTCGGGTAAATCAACGACCTTGTATGCAGGTTTGCAAGAGCTTAACAGCAGTGAACGTAATATTTTAACTGTGGAAGATCCGATTGAATTTGATATTGATGGAATCGGTCAAACTCAAGTAAACCCAAAAGTGGATATGACCTTTGCTCGTGGTTTGCGTGCGATTTTGCGTCAAGATCCAGATGTGGTTATGGTTGGGGAAATTCGTGATTTAGAAACGGCACAAATCGCAGTACAAGCCTCATTAACCGGTCACCTAGTAATGTCGACCTTGCACACCAATACCGCAATTGGTGCGATCACTCGTTTGCGTGATATGGGGATTGAACCTTTCTTAATTTCTTCTTCATTATTGGGGGTATTGGCGCAGCGTCTAGTACGAACTTTATGCTCTAGCTGTAAGCAACCTTATCAAGCCGATACTCAACAAAAGCAATTGTTTGGCGTGAGCACCGATGATTCATTAGAGCTTTATAAACCACAAGGTTGTGAGCACTGTAACCACAAAGGTTATCGTGGTCGTACTGGTATCCATGAACTATTGCTAATTGATGATGAAACCCAAGAATTGATCCATTCGGAAGCCGGCGAGCAGGTCATTGAGAAAGCGATTCGAGCTAAAACGCCAAGTATTCGTGATGATGGCTTGGCTAAAGTTCGCCGTGGCGTGACTACTTTAGAAGAAGTGTTACGTGTGACCAAGGAAGTGTAACCCATGGCGGCGTTTGAATATAAAGCACTCGATGCAAAAGGTAAGCAAAAGAAAGGCGTATTGGAAGGCGATAATGCCCGCCAAGTGCGTCAGCGCCTTAAAGAAAAAGGCTTAATACCCACCGAAGTGGTGGAAACCAAAGCCAAATCACAACGAACTAAATCGAGTGGTTTTAGCTTCCAGCGCGGTATCAGTACCAATGAATTAGCCTTAGTCACGCGTCAATTATCTACCCTAGTACAAGCTGGCATGCCGCTAGAAGAATGTATTCGCGCGGTAGCCGATCAATCTGAAAAGCCACATATTCGAAATATGCTAGTCAGTATTCGCTCGCGAGTAGTCGAAGGTTATACCTTATCGGACAGCATGGCGGAATACCCGGCAGTCTTTGATGATCTATTTTGCGCCATGGTGGCAGCAGGTGAAAAGTCTGGTCATTTGGATGCGATTCTCGATCGTCTAGCTGACTACGCTGAAAACCGCCAAAAGATGCGCTCTAAGCTACAGCAAGCTCTTATCTACCCAACTATGCTGACGCTAATTGCCATCAGCGTAGTGGCATTCTTACTTGCCGCAGTCGTACCGAAAATTGTCGATCAATTTGTGCAAATGGGGCAAGGCTTGCCGATGTCGACCGAGTTTTTATTGGTCGCCAGTAATTTTGTGCAACATTGGGGATTGTTGGTGCTTGGGCTGATTGTACTGTTGATATTTGCTTTAAAGGTAGCATTGAATAAACCCGACTTTCGCATGAAGTGGGATAAACGAGTCTTAGCACTGCCAGTGATAGGCAAAGTGGCTAAAGGGCTGAATACCTCGCGTTTTGCTCGAACCTTAGCGATTTGTTCATCCAGCGCCATTCCGCTATTAGATGGGATGCGAGTGGCAGCCGATGTAATGAGCAACCAATATTTTAAAGCACAGATTTTAGATGCCGCCGATAAAGTTCGAGAAGGGACCAGTTTGCGTAAATCGCTTGAACATACCCGCTTATTCCCACCGATGATGCTTCATATGATCGCCAGTGGTGAACAAAGTGGTGAGCTTGAACCTATGTTAATTCGCGCCGCCGACAACCAAGACCGAGATTTTGAATCTTTGGTTAATATGGCATTAGGTATTTTCGAACCATTATTGATTGTAGCAATGGCCGGTATTGTGCTGTTTATCGTTACCGCAACTTTAATGCCGATATTGGAATTGAATAATTTAGTGACGCAGTAAAAGAACGTTGCTAGGTCGCTTCGCTTATTCGGGCCAATGAATGCTTTTGCTTTTGCTTTCATCTTTTTCGAGCCACGAGCAGCGTAGCGCCCGAGAAACGAGATACGAAACACAAGATACCAAAAATAAAATTGATATTTTTTTAGGAGTCACAATGAGTAAAAAATTAAACTTATCGACTAAAAAACAATCCGGATTTACTTTGCTGGAAGTCATGGTTGTAGTCGTTATTTTGGGGATTCTAGCTAGCTTCGTTGTCCCGAACTTATTGGGTAACAAAGAAAAAGCTGATCAACAAAAAGCGGTGACGGATATTGTGGCGCTAGAAAATGCACTGGATATGTACAAGCTAGATAACAGTGTTTACCCAACCACAGACCAAGGTTTGGATGCATTAGTGAGTAAACCAACTGGAAGTCCTGAGCCACGTAACTATCGTGACGGCGGCTATATTAAGCGTCTTCCTAGTGATCCATGGGGTGGCGACTACCAATATTTAAGCCCAGGCGACCACGGCACAGTTGATATCTTTACTCTAGGTTCAGATGGTCAAGAAGGCGGTGATGACGGTTCACAGAAAGATATTGGTAACTGGAATATTCAAGATTTTCAGTAACAGAGAGAGTCGAGGTACGAGGACGCTTCGCTCGGGAGCCGACAATATTGTTGCTCGTACCTCGAGCGTTTTACTTCTCGTTGCTTGAAAATGAAAAAAGCCGTCATCCTGAAAAGCGACGTAGGAGCGCAGTTCAGGATCTCCTACAACATTTGGTTTATCAACTGCTGTAGGAGATTCCGTATCTTCTTCGCTTAGGCTCATGTACGGAATGACAACTAAAAACCCGCAACAAAACCTAAGGAACACAATGCAGCGTCAGCGTGGTTTTACTTTACTCGAAGTACTGTTAGTGGTGGTGTTAATGTCACTCAGTGCGTTAGCGGTGGTGCAAACCTTGCCGCAGAGTAATGACGATCAAGCGAAGGACGAAGTTTCCCGTTTTTTCCAACGACTGCAATTGCTCAGTGATGATGCGATCCTCAATGGTCAAGATTACGGTTTACGTTTCGATGAGAAAAAGTCGATTTATACCTATATGCAATTAACCGAAGGCGGTTGGCAGAAGGTACAAAACAGCAAGTATTTTACCGAAACCACATTGCCAGAAGACTTAACCTTTAGTTTTGAGTTAGGTAGTGAAGCGTGGGGCGATAGCGATAGCCTTTTTGAACAAGAAGATTTCTATGAAGATCGCTTTGAAGATTCGGATGCTAAGCCTAAGCCACCACAAGTGTACGTATTATCCAGTGGTGATGTGACGCCATTTTTATTAACTTTTACCTCAGAGCCCAATCAAAAACCTGAGCAAACTTGGCGGGTGAAAGTGACCGAAGCTGGCGTCATTCAACTTTTGGCTCCGGGGATGAGCCGTGATGGAGTCGATGATGAATCGTAAGCAGGTTCGAGGCATGACTTTATTGGAAGTCTTGATTGCGTTGGCAATATTTGCCACTGCTGCAATTAGCGTGATTCGCGCGGTGACTCAACACATCAACACTCTGAGCTATTTAGAAGAAAAAACCTTTGCCAGTATGGTGGTGGATAACCAATTGGCAATGGTGCATTTGTCTGAGTCGTTTACGGCGACTAAAAAGGGGGAAGAAAAGCTTGCTGGACAAACATGGTACTGGACGGCAACCCCCGTTAAAACAGGATTAGATTTAATTAAAGCGGTGGATGTGAGTGTGTCTTTAGATCCGCAGCGAAAAAGTACTCTGATGACGGTGAGGACTTATGTTCAGCCGTAAGAAAGGTCTAAGCCATAGAGCGTTCCGTAAGGGCTTTACCTTGATAGAGGTGATGGTCGCCATCATGGTATTTGCCAGTTTGAGCATTGCCGCTTATCAAGTGGTGAATCAGGTTCAACGTAGCAATCAACTGTCGGTGGAGAAAACCGGTCGTCTGCAAGAGATGCAACGAGCGATGATTATTATGGACAGTGACTTTCGCCAAATGGTTGCTCGTTCATTTAAGGGGCGCGCTAATGCCCATGGCAGTCGTTTATTGTATGTCGATCAATATTTATTGGATTCCCAATCACAAGGGATACTGTTTACCCGACTAGGTTGGCAAAACCCTCAGCACGCTTTTCCACGAGGGGAAGTGGTTAAGGTTGGCTATCGAGTCGTCGACAATCAATTAGAGCGAGTATGGTGGCGTTATCCTGATACGCCAGAAGGACAAGAGCCATTACATAAATCGCTATTATCCGATGTTGAAGCATTACGTTTTCGGTTTTACGACAGCGAGAACAATAGATGGCAAGAAACTTGGCAAGTGGAAGATAAACTGCCACAAGCGGTGGAAGTGACTCTGGAATTAAAAGATTACGCCAAGATCCGACGGGTGTATTTAACCGCGCCAGGTCAGGCAGCATCACTCAATAGTTCGGATGAGGAGATCTCGCAATAATGTTGGTTTCTTCTCGTAATGTATCTAGCCGAGCTTCGTATAGCCGTGGCTCACTTGGCGGCGTTAAGCGTCAACAAGGTGTGGCGCTTATATTTGTGCTATTGCTGGTGGCGGTGCTAGTGGCTATTGCCGCGACGATGACAGAAAGAATGTCGACTCAGTTTTATCGCGCCAGTAATTTATTAAATCACCAACAAGCTTACTGGTACAGTATGGGGGTGGAAGCATTGGCTCAAGTTGCTATCGAAGAAAGTTATAAAGACAATGACGATAATATTAATTTAAGCCAAGCGTGGGCGATTGAAGGCACTCAATATCCACTAGAAAATGGTGATGCAGTCGGTAGCATTATCGATAAACAAGCTTGTTTTAATGTTAATGCACTGGCGGCATTACCGGCAACAAATACGCCCGAGCGCCCCTATTTATTAAAAGCTTTGGCTTATATGCTGCAAGAGGAAGGCGTTGATAACTATCAAGCGGAAGTGATTGCCGATTCGATTAAAGAGTATGTTGATAGTGATGATCAAGTGAGCACTCAAAGTGGGGTAGAAAGTGCTACCTATGAAGGGTTTCAACCTAGCTATGACGCACCAGATGGCTTAATTGCCGATAGCAGTGAATTGAGAGCGGTGAATCAAGTGACGGTTCCGGCAATGATGATTTTAAATCAAGTGGCTTGCGCGCTACCGAGTACCGATTTGTATATTAATGTGAATACCTTAAAGCCTCAGCAAGCCTTGTTGTTGGCTGGAATGTTTCAACCGTCATTGAGCTTAAGTGACGCGCAGCAACTAATTGAAAATCGACCGCATGACGGTTGGCAAGATGTGGAAACCTTTTTAAATGAACCGCAAATGACTCGAGTACCCGCCAATATTACCAGTAAAGCGAGCCCATTTTTAGCGGTGACTAGCCAGTATTTTGAGTTAGATGCACAAATTAAAGTAGAAGATTCAAGGGTTAGGCTGCGTAGTCTAATCTACAGTTCAGATAAAAAAACGACACAAGTGATACGTCGTCGTTTCGGAGGGATCAGTGAACGAGTTTCTGACAATCAAACTGAGCAGTAATCCAACTGATCCAATGCCTTGGTTAGTTTGGTCACCAAGCTTACAAGAAGTGATTGCCTCAGGTGAATTATCGAATCGAGAGCAATTAGGTGAATTAGTTGATTACAGCGTTCAACGTAGTGTGATCGCGCTGTTGCCAAGCAGTGATGTGTTAATTACCCCGATTCAAATTCCATCGGGTGCAGGGCGTCAATTACACTCAATGTTGCCATTCTTAATGGAAGATGAGCTGACGCAAGATATTGAGCGCATGCACTTTAGCGTGATCAAAAAGCAAGGCGATCAGGCGATTGTTGCCACGGTTGAGCAGCAATATTTATCTGATTGGGTCGATGAGTTTAAATCGCATGGCATTGAGCTAAAAAAAGTGCTGCCAGATTGCTTAGCTTTGCCATTAAAAGATAATTACATCAGTGCGATGCACATCAATCACCAGTGGCTAATGCGCAAAAGTGATGTGAAAGGTGCGGCGGTTGATGATGATTGGCTCGATGTGTTTTTAGCGTCAGGCTGGCTCGATCCCGATGGTGATGCGTTAAGTTTTGAAAGCTTGCTGCAAGATAATGAACAGTCTGAGGATGAAGTACAAGATAGCGATGCTGCCGACAGTGCGGTGTTATCGAGTAAAGAAATTGTCGCTGAAGCACAGTCGAGTGTTGATGCTTTAGAACATGTTCATGCTACTGGTGAGCACTTCACGATTTATAGCTATAGCGAACTGCCTGAACAACATGCTGATTTACCAGGCCGCTGGATTTCTGCGCCGAAAGAGATGGCAATGCTAACCTTTGCGCAAGGGGCTATTGAATCAAAAACTAACTTATTAACTGGGCCGTTTAAAGCGCAATCATCGTGGTTTAAGCATTTACGAGTGTGGCGTAAGGTGGCGATTGCCGCGAGTATTCTATTGGTATTACTACTAGTACAACAAACAGTGCAAGTTCAACAAATAGAAGCGCAAACTCAAGCTTATCGAGCGGAGAGTGAACGGATATTTCGTAGCGTATTTCCTGAACGACAACGCATTCCAACCGTCAGCTATTTAAAGCGTTTAATGCAAGATGAAGAAAATGTTTTATCGGGCTCTGGAGGCGGTGGTGTTTCTATGCTGGGTTGGATGGCTAAGTTGACACCAGCATTACAGACCGTTAAATCAGTCACGGTGCAAAGCGTACAATTTGATGGCACTCGCCAAGAAATTCGTTTAAATGCACAAAGTGATGATTTTCAATCTTTTGAGCGCTTGAGAGTAGAGTTGACCAAACAGTTTGATGTTAGCCAAGGCCAGTTAAATAAAAATGGTGATCTAGTGCAAGGGAGCTATGTGATCAAAAAGAAAGGGAGTGGCTCATGAATGATAAATTAACCGCTCTTATGGCCCCAGTACTTCGCTGGTGGCACAGTATTTCTACTAGGGAACAACGACTCGTATTAATCTGCGGTGGATTATTTGCAGCAGGCTTTTTGTATTGGGGGATCTTACAACCACTAAGCGCCCGTACAGAACAAGCGCAAATGCGTTTAAATAATGAAAAACAATTGTTGGGTTGGGTGACTCAATCTGCCGATCATATTGTCACATTACGTGCGCAAACTGGTACTAAAGGTGTACAGCGTAGTCAACCGTTAAACCAGGTAGTGTCATCGACCGCCACTCGTTTTAATATCGAGTTGATCCGTATGCAACCGCGTGATGATATGTTGCAAGTATGGATTCAACCGGTGCCATTTAATACCTTAATTAATTGGTTAGCTCAGTTGCGCGATCAATATGGTCTGCAAGTGTTATTCTTAGACATTAACCGTTCAGATAAAGCCGGTATGGTTGAAGTTAACCGCTTACAGTTTCAGCGTGGTTAGCCATTTTAGCGATACGTTTGTGAAAGGATTAGATTTGTGAAAAGTATGAAATGGTATCTGCTGGTTTTTGTATTGATGCTGATTGCAAGTTTAGTGGCACATATTCCTGCGTCTTGGGTGTATAGTCAATTGCCCGCTCAACGTGGCGTAGAAGTGACCGGAATTAGTGGCACAATTTGGCAGGGACAAGTTCAGCAACTGGAAGTAAACCGCCAGTCATACGGTAGTCTTTCTTGGGATTTTCAAGCCAGTAAACTATTGACGGCTAAATTAGAATACCAAGTACGTTTCGGTCGTGGCAGCAGCATGAAGCTAGATGGAAAAGCTTTTGTTGGGGTTGGTTTTTCTGGTGTGTATGCTAATAATGTTTTAGCGTCATTGCCGATACAGCAAGTACTGGCTTATGTACCAACCCAAGTACCGGTTGAGTTAAAAGGTCGTTTAGAGCTATCACTCGCTTCATTAAAATATGCGCAACCATGGTGCGAAGAAGCCACAGGTAGTCTTGCTTGGACGGGCAGTAACATTATCTCACCGATTGGTCAATTAACACCCGGCCCGGTGATTGCAGACATTACTTGTCAGGCGCAAAATATTGAAGTGTTAGGTAAGCAGAATAATTCGCAAGTGATGAGTGAATTTAAAGTAAGCTTAAATGATCAAGCTCGTTATGAGTCGCTGGCATGGTTTAAGCCGGGGGCTGAATTCCCATCATCAATGGCAGAGCAACTAAAATGGTTAGGCGAACCGAATGCACAAGGCCGCTATCAATTTAGCTTTGCCGGAAAATTATAGCCGTTAACCCAATCGAGTGGTAAAGGAGAGACGAAGTGACCAAGCATAAAAAGCCAGAGATCTTATCAAGTTCAGTGGTGGCGCAATCTCGCTTATTTGCCATTGAATCCTTAGAGCTTCGTTTCTCAAATGGTGAAGAGCGTACCTACGAACGTATGAAGCCAAGTAACCGCGGTGGGGTAATGACAGTACCGGTTACTGAGCAAGGTGATTTATTGTTGATTCGTGAATATGCTGCCGGAACAAATCGTTATGAGCTAGGCTTTCCTAAAGGCTTAATTGATCCGGGAGAAACGCCAGAGCAAGCCGCCAATCGTGAATTAAAAGAAGAAATAGGCATGGGCGCGGATAAGTTTGTGCCACTTAAACAAGTCGTTTTAGCACCATCCTATTTTTCTAGCCAAATGACGTTATTTCTCGCCACCGGTTTATACCCAGAACGTCTACAAGGTGATGAGCCGGAAGAGTTAGAGGTGATCCGTTGGCCGCTGCAACAAGCGGAAGAGCTGCTGACTCACATGGATTTTTGCGAAGCTCGCAGTATCACGGCTTTAATGCTGGCACTACGAATACTCTCAAGTGATACAAATAGTGATAAAAATAAGGAAGGCTAATCATGGCGGCAACGCAAAGCGATCTCTCTCATCTTATTCCTCAAGTGATCAGCATTGCTCGTGAAGCCGGTCAGCAAATTTTAGAAATTTATCAAAATAAAGACTATCAAGAATTTACTAAAGCCGATGACACGCCAGTCACGACTGCGGATTTAGCTGCCCATAAAATCATTATGCAACAGTTGGCTGAGCTGACGCCAAACATCCCGATTCTTTCAGAAGAAGATGCCGATATTAGCCTCAAAAAGCGTTCAAAATGGGATCGTTATTGGTTAGTTGACCCGCTTGATGGTACTCAAGAGTTTATAGCTCGAAGTGGCGATTTTGCGACCGTGATTGCGTTGATTGAAAATAATCAGCCAGTGATGGGCGTAGTGTATGCCCCCGTTTCAGGTGTGACTTATTTTGCTTATCAAGGTAAAGGCGCATGGAAGATCCCTGAAATGGATGACAGCTTACGTATTCATACCTTAAAGCATGAACAACCCGATCAACCGATAGCCATTGCGATCAGCCGTCGTCAAAACATAAACCGTATTACAGAAAAGCTCTCCCCAGCGCGTAACTATGAATTAGTGCCATTAGGATCCGCCGCATTAAAAGCATGCTTGGTGGCAGAAGGATCCGTAGATTGTTATATCCGCTTAGGGCCAACCGGCGAGTGGGATACCGCAGCAACCCAATGTATTGTTGAAGAGGCGGGAGGAAGAATTCTCAGTACTCGCTTAGAGCCATTGTCATACAATGAGCGAGATACTTTAGAAAACCCGAATTTTATTGTGTTGGGGGATGAGAGTATTGGTTGGGATGAGATATTGAAGCAAGGATAAAAACAAAGACGTGGCTCGTTTATCGGGCACTTCGTTGCTCGTGTCTCGGAAAAGATAAAAGCTTAGTTGCGAGATCCGAGAGCGCTTTGCTTCGAGTTACGAGAAGCAAAGCGCCCTAGAAACGATATTCGTCTTACATATACGAATGATCACCCGCTTGGTGTTCTGTTGAATCTCGTACTGCGGTTAATTCACCTGCGAATTGATCGACCAATTGTTTCTCGATGCCTTCTTTTAACGTGACATCTACCATTGAGCAACCGTTACAACCGCCACCAAATTGAACCAGAGCCACACCATCATCCGAAATACTGATTAGGCTAACATGGCCACCGTGGCTTGCTAGTTGTGGGTTAACTTGAGTTTGAATGGCATATTCAACCCGAGCCATTAGAGGGGCGTCGTCATCCAGTTTACGCATTTTAGCGTTTGGCGCTTTTAGTGTTAACTGTGAACCCATTTTATCGGTGACAAAGTCAATCTCGGCTTCTTCTAAAAATGGTAGGCTCAATTCATCAACGTAAGCATTAAAGCCTTTGAATTCAAAAATAGTATCTGATGCTTCAACCGATTCAGGTGGACAATAAGATACGCCACACTCTGCGCTAGGTGTACCTGGGTTCACGACAAAAACTCGAATATGAGTTTCATTCGTTTGTTGTTCCAGTAGTTTTGCAAAATGCTCTTGAGCACTTTCTGTGATAGTAATTGTATCTGACACGACTAATACCTGACTATTTTAGTGGGCTTTTGGGGTATTTTACTCCTCTTGCCGTATGGATCAAACCAATTTACTGATAATTTCAACAAACTTGATCTATACCCTCGTACTTGGAGCAGCAACTTTGTTGACAGCATTCATTCGCCTCCTTATCTCTTTATTAAAGAAGATCATAGGCAGGCTGTGCTCATAAGGTTTTATTCACTTGTCGCCTCACTGAAACTACAACTACTTTGGGTATAAGCTTACTTAGTTTGGTGTGGGGGTACGAGATAAACAATATATATCAATTCGCTTCACGCCTGCTTTTCTCAGTAATATACATAAAGGCGCTAAAGTACTACCAGTGGTGACTACATCATCAACCAGTGCCACATGTTGATTGATACGTGTATTTTTCAGTTGAAAAGCACGTTTGGTATTACGTTGACGTTCAATTTTCGTCAGCCCTTTTTGTTGTGGTGTCGCTTTAACTCGGCGAAATACACCATGGTTTACTTGGCAATCGAACTGATTTTTTTGCCAGTGGCTGGCGAGCTGTTGCGCGATTTCAGCGCTTTGATTAAAACCGCGTGACCACTGCCTGCGCCAATGTAATGGTACGGGAATTAATTCATGACAAGGTTCAGTGATAATAGGCGCAAGTAACAAGGCAAGATCGCTGGCTAACCAGAATTGACGACGATATTTTAACTTTTGAATGTAACCTTTTAATGGCGCTTGATAGTCATTAATACAATATAAGCGATCCCATTTGGGCGGTTGCACCAAGCATTGACCACATTGTTCTATCCGAGTAACGGTTTTCAGGCCGCAACGTTGACAGCGAGGAGTGGTATCGATAAAACGTTCAACACAATGTTGGCACCACAGGTTATGTAATGGATGTGCATCTTGTGGTGTGATGGTTAAGCGACATAAATGACATTGACGAGGTAAGTTACGTTTTAGGCGTTCGAGTAATTTCATTGGCGTCATTTTATTTAAGTTAAAAATGAAAAAGTGAATCAATGATGTCATCATCAACCAGAATAATATTGATTAGGTATGAAATTAGTAGGAAAAGGCAATGACACAACTGCATTGGCAATCACAAGGTGAAGGACAAGATATCGTTCTTATTCACGGATGGGGAATGAATGGCGCGGTATGGCAACAAACTATAGATGCGTTATCGGTACAATTTCGCGTGCATAGCGTTGATTTACCCGGTTATGGACTAAGTCATCAAGCAAGCGCTGACGATCTTGATGATATTTGTTGCCAAGTATTAGCCCAAGCGCCGGAAACCGCAGTCTATCTTGGGTGGTCTCTTGGTGGTTTAGTCGCAACCAATATTGCAGTAAAGCATCCTGAACGAGTCGATAAGTTGATCACGCTAGCCAGTTCACCCAAGTTTGCTGCCGAAAAAGGTTGGCGCGGCATTATGCCGAAAGTGCTGACTGATTTTACCGAACAACTGACCAATAACTTTAAACTTACCATTGAAGGCTTTATGACCTTGCAAGCCTTGGGTAGTCCATCGGCAAGACAAGACGTCAAAGCGATTAAAAAGCAGGTATTTTCACGTCCAATGCCCAACCCTGAAGCACTGGCCATTGGGTTAAATATTTTGGCAACTGTCGATTTACGCCCCGCACTTTCGGATATTCAAGCGCCAATGTTGCGTTTGTATGGTCGCCTAGATGGACTAGTACCAAAGAAAGTCGCGGACTTAGTGAGTGAATACGCACCGAATAGTGATTGTTATATTTTTCAGTCGTCGTCTCATGCGCCATTTATGACCGAACATGATTTGTTTTGTGAGAAGGTGGTGGAGTTTGTTTGTGAATAGAGCATAAAAGAGTGTCGTTGCTCGTGGCTAGGGCGCTTCGCTTCTCGTAGCTTGAAAAAGAAACGTCAAGAGGGCACCCGAGCAACGAGTAGCGCAGCGGCCGAGAAACGAGATTCGAATGCTTTTCCTAGAAACTAGGGACTAGAAACCAGCAACCTCAAATGTTATCCCCTTAAAACCTCAATCTTAATATCTAAATCTTTAATCAAAGTGATAATTTCTTTTGGTGGATTTTGGTTGGTGACGATCAAATCGACATCTTCAATTTTTCCTAAATTCACCATCGCGTTACGGCCGAATTTAGAATGGTCGATTGGTAGGAATACCGCGCGACTATTTTCGATAATCGCACGTTTTACCCGCACTTCATGATAGTCAAAATCGAGTAGTGATCCATCAAAGTCGACACCACTAATGCCTAAAATGCCGAAATCTAAACGAAATTGAGAAATAAAATCCAGAGTGGCTTCACCTGTTACGCCACCATCTTTATTGCGTACTTCACCACCAGCTAAGATGACTTTGAAGTCTGGATTGCTCATTAAAATAATTGCCGCATTAATGTTATTAGTTACGATTCGTAAGTGCTGGTGGCTTTCAAGTAAAGCTTTCGCGATGGCTTCTGGCGTGGTGCCAATATCAATAAATAGAGTTGAGCCATCAGGAATGTGTTTGACTAGAGCGCGAGCGATGTCATTTTTTTCATTTTGATTCATTACTTTACGGTCACTATAAGGCGAGTTTTCCGCGCTATTGGCCATGGTCGCGCCACCATGATTGCGTCGAATTTTGTTGGTATCCGCTAATTCATTCAGATCGCGGCGAATAGTTTGAGGACTAACATCAAACATTTCTACTAAATCATCGGTACTGACATAGCCTTGCGCTTTGACTAGTTCGATGATTTTTTGATGCCTTTCACTCGCTTTCACGCTGCTTTTCCTTTAATTCTTGTCATTAATATATAAAAACTAGTTTACGTGATTCGCGTAATGAAAGGCAATTTATCCGATCGCATACACTCAAGTAATGTTCAAAATGTTATAACTATCCCATCTTTTGTGCGCAATCGAGCTTTTTGTCATCTGTTTCATGAGACGTACGTTGTTGAGTTTTTTGTTCAATATAGTCATTGACTAACGCTTGCTCAACTTGAGATAACACTACACCCAATTTAGTTCGACGCCATAAAATATCTTCAGCGGTATAGGCATATTCATGCTCAAGTAAATAATCAATTTCATATTGATAAACCCCTTGGCCAAAGTGTTGCCCCATTTCCGATTCCGAAGTAATACCTTTCAGCATTTCTCGAGCCTGAACACCATATTGATGGCAGTAGCGGCGTAAAGTTTTATCCTTCATCCAAGGGCATTGCTGACGCAGTTTCATGGTAAGCAAGTTCTCATCATAACCTTGACCGCCTGGTAATACTGATTCTGCTGTCCAACTATTGCCCATTTGTGGGAAGAAAGGAGACAGTTGCTTCATCGCTGACTCTGCCAGTTTACGATAAGTGGTTAACTTACCGCCAAAAATTGACAGTAGTGGCGCTTCTTCACCTTCTTGTTCAAGAGACAAGGTGTAGTCGCGAGTAATGGCTTGCGGTGAATCCGATTCATCATCACATAATGGACGAACACCGCTGTATGTAGAAACCACATCATCTGGCGATATTTGATGAATAAAGTGTTTATTGACCACTTCGATTAGGTAGTTAATTTCTTGTTCATCAATCGCTACTTGGCGTGGATCACCTTTATATTCGACATCGGTAGTGCCAATCAATGAATAGTCTTCAAGATAAGGAATGACAAACACAATGCGCTGATCATCGTTTTGTAGAATGTAGGCTTGTTCCTCATTGTGGATTTTCGGTACGATAATGTGTGAACCTTTGATCAAGCGAATACCGTAAGGTGATTGAGCATCCATATTATCGGTGATGAAGCTACGAACCCAAGGTCCTGTGGCATTCACTAACGCGTGAGATTGGCGTGTAAAGCGGGTGTTAGTTCGTTTGTCCAATAAGGTAACATGCCACAAGTCGCCTACTCGCTCGGCTTTTTCGACATGGCAATAGTTCTTAATTTCTGCGCCATGTTGCTCAGCTTGTTGAATATTGAGTAGCACTAAACGCGCATCATCGACCCAGCAATCTGAATATTCAAAGCCTTTGACCATTTCTTCTTTTAAAACATTGGTCGAGCGAAAATCAACACCATGGCTGCCTTTTAACGTTGTACGCTTGCCTAGATGATCATAGAGAAATAGACCCGCTCTAATCATCCAAGCCGGGCGTAAAAATGGGCGATGTGGCAAACGGAAACGCATCGGCTTGGCAATATGAGGCGCTTTTTTCAGTAATACTTCACGTTCTGCGAGTGACTCAGATACCAAACGAAACTCATAATGCTCTAGGTAGCGTAAGCCGCCATGGATTAATTTCGAACTGGCTGATGACGTAGCAGAAGCAAAGTCACTCGACTCATAAAGACCAACTTTTAAGTTTCTACCTGCCGCATCGGCAGCGATTCCTGCGCCGTTGATCCCACCACCGACAACAATGATATCTAACACTGTATTTACATTTTCTGGCTTGTTCATCTTAACCTCTGTTCGAATTTAGCGATTAAATGTTCGTTCGAGCATTTTTGTTTAATCTACCGAAAATAAAATTTCTGTCCAGAGCTATTTTTAAATTTTTTGTAGTAAGTTTAGGTGAATTTTGTTTTATCTAGTTGTATTTTATAGATTTTATATGATTTTCTCTTATTGATTTATTTGTTTTTTATTATTTTTCATCGATATGTTACTGATTTTAATTATTGATTTTTGAAATTTACTTCCATTCGTTTGTGTTCGAATAATTAAAAGTATGAGCGTACGCACATTTATGGTGATTGTTTGTTTACATAAATGAAACATATTGTAGGTTTAGCAACGAATTCTTCCAATAACTAGCTTTACTAAAAATAAGAATGGGTCGTCAGTATGTCTACAAATAATAAAAAACAATTGCTCGGGGAATGTTTGTCGGAATTTATCGGTACTGGCCTACTGATATTTTTCGGAGTCGGGTGTGTTGCTGCTTTAGTGTTAACTGGGGCAAGCTTTGGCCAATGGGAAATTAGTATTATTTGGGGGATAGGGGTTGCGATAGCGATTTACTGCACAGGTGGTGTGTCTGGTGCACATATTAATCCGGCGGTGACAATCGCGCTCGCTTTATTCCACGGTTTTGATAAGCGTAAAGTGGTGCCTTATATTGGGTCACAATTACTAGGTGCATTCAGTGCTGCAGCATTAGTGTATGGCTTATATGGCAATTTATTTATCAATTATGAACTGACACACAATATGGTGCGTGGTTCACAAGAGAGTTTGGCGTTGGCGGGTATCTTTTCGACTTATCCCAATCCTTTACTTAGTTTTAGTGGCGCTTTTGCTGTGGAGTTTGTCATCACTGCCGTATTAATGTTCGCAATTCTTGCTTTAGTTGATGATCGCAATGGTGCTCCTAATGGTGCGATGACTCCGTTATTAATCGGTCTATTGATTGCGGTAATAGGCGGTTCTTTGGGACCATTGACTGGTTTTGCAATGAACCCTGCACGTGATTTTGGGCCGAAGTTTTTCGCTTATTTAGCCGGATGGGGCGATATGGCGTTAACCGGTGGTAAAGATATTCCGTACTTTATTGTACCAATTCTTGCACCGATTTTTGGGGCTTCATTTGGTGGTTGGTTGTATCCAAAAGTAATCGGTTTTTACCTGAATAATGATCCACAAGAGGTTAATGTTCCCGCAGAACAATCACCTCAAGTACCAAAGAATATTTAATTATCACAATAATAAAACGAATAAAGTAGGGAAATAACATGGAAAAGAAATACATCGTCGCTTTAGATCAAGGCACTACAAGCTCTCGCGCTGTCGTACTCGACCGTGATGCTAATATCGTTTGTAGTGCGCAACGTGAATTTACTCAAATTTATCCTCAAGCTGGTTGGGTAGAGCACGATCCTTTAGAGATTTGGGCATCGCAAAGTTCAACTCTAGTTGAAGCATTAGCCAAAGGTGGTTTGCATTCTGATGAAATCGCCGGGCTTGGTATCACTAACCAACGTGAAACCACGATTGTATGGAATCGTAAAACAGGTAAACCAGTTTACAATGCAATTGTGTGGCAATGCCGCCGCACTGCGAGTATTTGTGAAGAGCTAAAAAAAGCCGGTCTTGAAGAGTACATTCTAGAAAATACAGGCCTAGTAGTTGACCCATATTTCTCTGGAACCAAAGTAAAATGGATTCTTGATAATGTAGAAGGTGCTCGTCAGCAAGCTGAAAATGGTGAACTTGCTTTCGGTACCGTTGATTCATGGCTGATTTGGAATATGACTCAAGGTCGTACTCACGTGACCGACCCAACGAACGCTAGTCGTACAATGTTATTTAACATTAATACACTTGAATGGGATGATAAGCTGCTTGATGCGATGGGCATTCCTAAATCCATGATGCCAGAAGTGAAGTCTTCTTCAGAAGTTTACGCGCAAACTAATATTGGTGGTAAAGGCGGTACCCGTATTCCAATCGCAGGGATTGCAGGCGATCAGCAAGCGGCATTATTTGGTCAGATGTGTGTTGAAGCAGGTCAAGCCAAAAACACCTACGGTACAGGTTGCTTCTTATTAATGAATACCGGTGAGAAAAAAGTGACCTCACAAAATGGGCTTCTGACTACGCTGGCATGTGGCCCTAAAGGTGAAGTGAGTTACGCATTGGAAGGCGCAGTCTTTATGGGAGGAGCTTCAATTCAATGGTTGCGTGATGAATTACGTTTAATTACTGATGCTGCGGATACCGAATACTTCGCCACGAAAGTAGAAACCTCTAACGGTGCTTATGTAGTACCAGCATTTACTGGACTAGGTGCGCCACACTGGGACCCGTATGCACGTGGCGCAATTGTTGGCTTAACTCGCGGGGTGAATCGTAATCACATTATCCGAGCGACTTTAGAAAGTATTGCTTACCAATCATTAGATGTGATTTCAGCGATGCAGGCTGATTCAGGCATTCAGTTGGATTTCCTTAAAGTTGATGGCGGCGCAGTTGCTAATAACTTCCTAATGCAGTTCCAATCGGATGTGTTAAATACTGAGGTGCAACGCCCAGTGGTCACCGAAGTGACGGCATTAGGTGCGGCCTACCTTGCTGGTCTTGCCGTTGGATTTTGGGGAAGTATTGATGAGTTAAAACACAAATCTGTGCTCGATCGTTCATTCCAACCATGTGCTGATGATGGCAAACGTCAACGCCGTCATGATGGCTGGAAGCGCGCGGTTGAATGTGCGAAAGGTTGGGTGCAGGAGTAAATTAATATTCATGTTGGAAAATAAACGTCAAGCATGAAAATAATAATATTTTTATGCTTACGTTTTAATTAATTTTGATCTGACTTTTTAAAACCTGATCATGATTAGTTTGTGTGAATTTTATTTTTATATTGATTGAATGGTTTTTATTGCTTGTATTTCAATATGAATACTTTGCTGATCTTTTAATTTATCCAGTGATATAAAAATACGTTATGAAATAAAATCAATAATAACAGGGGTCATTATGTTTCATATATTTAAGCCTCAAGCGCATATAGAACGCTTGAGCGAAGGTGAAGTTAGTACTACTTATACTCGTTTACGCTGGCAACTTTTTTTGGGCATCTTTTTTGGCTATGCGGGATATTACTTAGTACGTAAAAATTTTAGTTTGGCAATGCCATACTTGATTGAAGAAGGGTTTACTCGTGGGCAATTAGGCGTAGCACTTTCTGCGGTATCTATTGCTTATGGTTTATCTAAATTTTTAATGGGGAGTGTATCGGATCGCTCTAACCCTAGGTATTTCCTATCGGTTGGTCTGGTCATGTCATCATTGATTATGCTGTGTTTTGGTTTTATGCCATGGGCAACAGGTAGTGTTACTGCCATGTTCATTTTGTTGTTCTTAAATGGCTGGTTCCAAGGTATGGGGTGGCCAGGTTGTGGTCGAACTATGGTGCACTGGTGGTCTAAAAAAGAACGAGGGGAGATCGTTTCTGTTTGGAATGTCGCGCATAATGTGGGCGGAGGTCTAATTGGTCCATTGTTTTTAGTTGGTTTATGGGCATTTAATGATGATTGGCGTTCGGCTTTTTATGTGCCAGCCTTTGCAGCAATTTTAGTTGCTTTCTTTATTTGGTTAACTGTGCGCGATACACCTCAATCATGTGGTCTTCCTCCTATTGAAGAATATAAAGATGATTATCCAGAGGATTACAGTCAAGAATATGAAAAAGAGCTTTCAGCCAAAGAAATTTTCTTTCAATTCGTATTTAATAACCCTGTACTTTGGATTATTGCTGTTGCTAACGCCTTCGTTTATTTAATTCGTTATGGTGTGCTTGACTGGGCTCCTGTTTATCTTGGTGAAGTAAAGCACTTTACGGTTGATAAATCTTCTTGGGCTTATTTCCTTTATGAGTGGGCTGGTATTCCAGGAACCTTATTGTGCGGTTGGATTTCCGATAAGTTATTTAAAGGTAAACGCGCACCCGCCGGTATCTTATTTATGGTACTTGTTACTATCGCGGTGCTTGTGTATTGGTTTAACCCACCAGGTCAACCTACCATCGATATGCTGGCCTTGATCACTATTGGTTTCTTAATCTATGGTCCGGTCATGTTGATTGGTTTATACGCGCTGGAACTTGTGCCTAAAAAAGCGGCAGGTACGGCAGCTGGTTTGACGGGGTTATTTGGTTACTTGGGTGGTGCAGTTGCAGCGAACGCGATTCTCGGTTATACCGTCGATCACTTCGGTTGGGATGGCGGCTTCATGGTATTAACCGCAGCCTGTGTGATTTCTATACTTTGCTTCATCGTGGCGCATTTTGGTGAAGGTAAATACCGTGGTGAAAATAGCCTTAAATTCAAAGTAAGTTAATCACATTGATTAATGTATCATCAAAAATTCACTGTGCTTTATTTAAGGGGTCACTTTAAAAGAGCACAGTGTTTTTTGTTCGTATTTGAATAACTATGTGCAAGATAAATACAATTAACAGATTCGCCTTAAGGAGCAATAAATGTTGTCAATTCATTTTTTATTGAAAAAAAAGTTAATGAAAAAAAGAACCTGCTTATTGGGTTTAGCGGTGATTTCGAATATTGGTTTAGTAAATGTTAGTTGGGCTAAAGATCCGGCTCAAATCGTGATTGCACACCGTGGTGCTTCTGGATATTTACCTGAACATACTTTACCGGCAAAAGCGTTAGCCTATGGAATGAAACCTGATTATATCGAGCAAGATGTAGTAATGACTAAAGATGACCAACTGGTTGTTTTACATGACCATTATTTGGATCGTGTGACTAATGTGGCAACAATTTTTCCAAACCGTGCTCGAAAAGATGGGCGTTATTATGCCATTGATTTCACTTTGGCGGAAATTAAACAGTTAAAAGTAACCGAAGGTTTTGTGTTGGATAATTCTGGTCACCCTAAAGCCACATTCCAAGAGCGCTTTCCTATTTGGCAATCTAACTTTTCTGTTCCCACCTTTGCCGAAGAAATTGAAATGATTCAAGGTTTAAATAAAACTTTAGGCTATAACGTGGGGCTGTATCCTGAGATTAAAGCGCCTGCTTTTCATCGCCATGAAGGGAAGGATATCAGCAAGGCGGTGCTGGTTATGTTGAAACACTATGGGTACACCAGTAAAAACGATAAGGTTTATTTGCAATCCTTTGATCCAATTGAGCTTAAACGTATTGATAAAGAGTTGATGCCAAAAATGAATATGGATCTTAAATTGGTTCAGTTAATGGCTTATACCAACTGGAATACAACCATGGTATATCAAGGTGACAAATCAACCCCTTATAGCTATGACTGGATGTTTAAAGCCGATGGAATGCAAAAAGTCGCGAAATATGCCGATGGTATCGGACCATGGAAACCGATGGTGATTGATGAAAAATCAACGCCTTCTAATATCATGGTAATGCCTCTGGTGGAACGGGCTAAAACAGCTGGGTTGAAAATTCACCCTTATACTTTCCGAGCAGATGAAGGCCGTATTCCGAGTTATGCGAAAGATTTCAATGATATGTTGGATATTTTTTACAACAAAGCTAAGGTCGACGGTGTGTTTACTGATTTTCCAGATAAAGCAGTGACATTTTTGCATCGTAAATAATAGTTGCAAGTTAGACCCTGGAATATTGATATTCAGTGCATCATAGCTAACAGATTATTAACTATTTGTAGGAAATGGTGTTTTTGGTTTTTCGAGCCACGAGCAGCAACGCGCCAGAAGCACGAGTTATGAGCATGCTTTCTCATAACTCGGGCGCAGCGTTCAGGTAAAACGCAACAAAAAGTCATGAGTACCTAGTTTCGGGTTGTGTGCAAAAGCAACAACGATCGAGAAATCGCTCTTCTTCGAAACTAGGAACTTGAATTCGCTACCTCTTTTCTACTTTTTCGCTTTAGCAAATGCTGCTGCAAACGCACCGCCCATTGCTGCATTAGCCGGTTCTGCTTGGCGTTGGTTTTGTTGGCGCGGAGCCTGACGACGATCATTATTCGGCTTAGCACTACGTTGTGAGTTTTGCTCGCCCGGCTGATCGTTTAAACGCATGGTGAGTGCAATACGTTTACGCTGAATATCCACTTCCATGACTTTAACTTTCACGATATCACCCGCTTTCACTACTTCACGTGGGTCTGCCACATAGCGATCGGTCAAAGCAGAAATATGTACTAATCCATCCTGGTGAACGCCGATATCAACAAAGGCACCAAAGTTAGCCACATTCGATACCACACCTTCCAAAATCATGCCGATTTCCAGATCTTTAACTTCATTCACCCCTTCAGCAAAGGTTGCGGTTTTAAACTCAGGACGAGGATCTCGACCCGGCTTATCTAGTTCTTTGATGATGTCGGTAACGGTCGGTAGACCAAACGTATCATCGGTATAATCTGTCGCACGTAGATTACGTAAGAAATCGCTATCGCCCAATAATGCTTTGGTCGCTTTACCGGTTTGCTCAGCAATTTTCTTGACGACAGGGTAGGCTTCTGGGTGAACCGATGAAGCATCCAGTGGGTTTTTACCGTTCATAATACGTAAGAAACCCGCACACTGTTCAAAGGCTTTTGGCCCTAAACGAGGCACTTTTTTCAGCGCGGTACGTGAATCAAAACGGCCTTGCTCATTACGATAATCAACAATGTTTTGCGCCATCGTCGTCGATAAACCGGCCACGCGAGTCAGCAGTGCAGCAGACGCCATATTGACATCTACCCCAACCGCATTCACACAGTCTTCTACTACCGCATCAAGGCGTTTGGCGAGCATTGACTGGCTGACATCGTGTTGATATTGACCAACCCCAATCGATTTAGGATCAATCTTCACTAATTCTGCCAATGGATCTTGCAAGCGACGAGCAATAGACACGGCACCACGTAGGGATACATCCATATCGGGGAATTCTTTGGCGGCTAATTCAGAGGCAGAATACACTGATGCACCGGCTTCGCTGACCATGATTTTTTGCACTTTTAAGTTGTGATGCTTGATGATGTCGGCAACCAAAGTATCGGTTTCACGTGAAGCAGTACCATTACCAATCGCAATCAAATCGACATTGTGCGCTTTCACTAATTTCAAAATCGTACTAGTCGATGCTTCGATTTTATTATGCGGCTGATGTGGATAAATAGTTTCCGTTGCCAGTACTTTACCAGTGGCATCGACCACTGCGATTTTTGAGCCAGTACGTAAACCTGGATCTAAACCTAGAGTCGCGCGAGGGCCAGCGGGAGCTGCCATCAATAAATCTTTTAGGTTGGTAGCAAACACTTCAATCGCTTCGATTTCAGAGCGTTCTTTCATTGCGCCCATCAATTCGGTTTCAAGGTGCATTGAAATCTTAATCCGCCACGCCCAACTGATTACTTGTTTGCGCCAGTTATCGGCAGGGGCCATCTCACTAGCAATAGGGCTGAAGTGAATGCGGTAGTGTTCAGCAATAATGGTTTCACAATACGAACCACGTACGCTTTCTTCTTGCGCCGGGTCAGCATTAAGGCTTAATTGTAAGAAGCCTTCATTACGGCCACGTAACATGGCGAGGGCGCGGTGTGACGGTACTCGGCTGATCAGTTCATTATGTTCAAAGTAGTCTTTAAACTTCTCGCCTTCTTGCTCTTTGCCAGTGATCACACGAGATTGCAGCTCGGCATTTTTTTGCAAGTAAGTACGCACTTTGTCTAGAAGGTCAGCATCTTCCGCCATGCGTTCCATTAAAATTGCGCGCGCACCATCCAGTGCTGTTTTGGTATCGGCAATGGAATCTTTAACGTACTTAGCCGCTTCTACTTCAGGATCGAGTTGCGGGTTTTGCCATAGCGCATCGGCTAGAGGTTCAAGGCCTGCTTCAATAGCGATTTGGCCTTTAGTACGACGCTTTGGTTTGTAAGGGAGATAGAGATCTTCTAAGCGGGTTTTGCTATCGGTCGTTAAGATTTCTTTTTCAAGCTCAGGCGTTAGCTTATCTTGATCACGAATCGATTTTAGAATGGTTTGGCGGCGGTCATCCAGTTCACGTAAATAGTTTAAACGGCTATCTAAATTACGTAGTTGAGTATCGTCTAAGCCGCCAGTGACTTCTTTACGATAACGCGCGATAAAAGGTACAGTGTTGCCATCGTCGATTAAGGTGACCGTGGCAAGAACTTGTTCAACGCGAACATTTAATTCTTGAGCGATGATCTGACAGATTTGGTTCTGTTGGCTCATGGTGTCTCTCTTTATAATGCTTACTGTTGGCTAGGATTCTGCAAGCTAATCGACTAGGGAGCAAGGGATTAATCTTGAGTTGGCGATAAATTAACAATCGACTTTGCAGTATAATCAAAACTATTAACGTTTAATTGGTGTTATTTTTCAGGATATCGATGTGAAAACTAAACTGATCACCCGAGAGGGCTATAATAAGCTAAAAGCTGAACACGATCATTTGTGGCATGAAAAACGCCCGGAGATCACTAAGATAGTGACTTGGGCTGCTAGCCTAGGTGATCGCTCTGAAAACGCTGACTACACCTTTAACAAACGTTTACTTCGTCAAATAGACCGACGGGTGCGATTCCTACGCAAGTTTCTGCCCGAAGTAACCATAGTAGATTATTCTCCTGAACAAGAAGGAAAGGTTTTCTTCGGAGCTTGGGTCGAAATTGAAAACGAAGCTGGGGATGTGAAGTCATTTCGCATTGTGGGGCCGGAAGAAATTTATGGCGATGCAAAAGACTATATTTCAATTGATTCACCAATGGCACGAGCCTTGTTGAAAAAAGAAGTAGACGATGAAGTCGTAGTCAAAACCCCCGATGGTGATAAAGCATGGTTTGTGAACGCTATTAGTTATAAAAAACCATAAAAAGAGTATGCATTTGTTACAAACTGGTACTTAGTTAAAGACAATTTGCTTTATATTTAAGTATTCTGAGTAAAGTTTCGATTAGGTGTATGTTCAGCCCGATTGATACCCAAGTAACTTCAAGATGATAGCTCTGAATTCTGTATCTTGAAGTCACTTGGGTATAGGGTATATTGATTAAAATCACCAGTGATAGTGAATAGGAAGAATTCAATGCAACAAGAAAATTACAAAATTCTAGTGGTCGATGACGATGCCCGTCTACGTTCATTGCTCGAACGTTATTTATCAGAGCAAGGTTTTCAAGTACGTAGTGTTGCCAATGCTGAGCAAATGGACCGTTTATTAACCCGTGAAAACTTTCACTTAATGGTGCTCGATTTAATGTTGCCTGGTGAAGATGGCTTATCTATTTGCCAGCGTTTACGCAAAGATAATAACCAACTACCAATTGTAATGCTGACTGCGAAAGGGGATGAAATCGATCGTATCGTTGGTCTAGAAGTTGGTGCCGATGATTACTTACCAAAACCATTTAACCCACGTGAGTTGCTAGCGCGTTTACGTGCAGTATTGCGTCGCCAATCAGTAGAAGCGCCGGGAGCGCCAAGCTCAGATGAAGAAATCGTTAAGTTTGGTGAATTTACTTTAAACTTAGGTACTCGTGAAATGTTCCGCGGTGAAGAGCCAATGCCACTAACCTCGGGCGAATTTGCGGTATTGAAGATTTTGGTCACCCATGCTCGTACACCAATGTCCCGTGACAAGTTAATGAACATGGCACGTGGCCGTGAATATTCAGCAATGGAGCGTTCGATTGATGTACAAATCTCTCGTCTTCGCCGCATGCTAGAAGAAGATCCAAGCCATCCTCGTTATATTCAAACGGTTTGGGGCTTAGGTTATGTCTTTGTTCCTGATGGGAAGAAGGTGTAATACGGGGCTCGAACCTCGTCGCTCGTTACTCGAAAAAGCGCAGAGCTGCAAAGCAACGCGCTTTTATTTTATGTGCTCTATGATGGATCTTAGCTACGACAAGCGAAGCGCCCTAGCCATGAGAAACGATAACTGATTGACAGTCACCCTAATGACTATCAAACTTCTTTTTAATTATTAGTAACCTTTCTATTTCTTATTTAATCGGTACTTTCCATGCTTCGCTTTCGCAGTTCTCGTACTCAAACTGTTTTTTTCTTAGTGGTTCTTCTGATCGCTAGCCAAGTTTTGTCTTATATGATCGTGTTTAACTACGCGTTACTTCCGAGCCTTAAACAATTTAATCGGATTCTTTCCCACGAAGTTCGGCTGATGTTAGACGAAGAAGATATGTTGAAGCAATCAGGTGAACAAGAACGACCATTTCGTCGTGAGCTACTAGCTGAACTTGGGGTGTCAATTTACCCGAAAGATTCTCCGCAAGCTAAAGAGTTTGAGGTTGCCTCAGCTATCGACTTTTTGAGTGAAGAAATGGGGGCTGAAGTGGGCTCACCGACGGAAGTTCGGTTAGTTTTAAGTGCTGAAAGTTATGTTCTATGGCTTAAAGTCGATGCTTTGCCCGATCACCTCATCCGTATTCCGCTAACCGAATTAACTGAAAAAGATTTTGCACCTTTGTTTCGCAACAGCCTGTTAATTGCCTTGTTATTAATTGCTGGTATGTGGTTTTTCATGCGTTTGCAAAATAGGCCATTAGTGGCATTGGAAGATGCGGCGAAGAAAGTGGGTAAAGGGGAAATTCCTGATCCGGTACCAGAAAAAGGTGCGTCAGAAATTTTAGCTGTAACCAAAGCGTTTAACCAAATGTCGAAAGGTATCCAAGCCCTAGAAGAAGATCGCGCTTTATTAATGTCGGGCATTAGCCATGATTTACGCACCCCGTTAACACGTATTCGTTTAGCCACCGAAATGATGTCACCGCAAGATGATTACCTAGCTGAAAGCATGATTAAAGACACCGAAGAGTGTAATGAAATTATTAGTCAATTTATGGATTACCTTAAACCAGCTCATACCAAAGATCACCAAGCGGTAAACTTAAATCAAATTGTCTCGGAAGTGGTGGTTGCAGAGCAAGATAAACACAGTACCGATTTTGAATTAACCATTACTGAAGGGATTCGTCATGCTCTAGGTGAAGCCGTGGCGCTTAAGCGTGTAGTATCTAACTTAATTGTTAACGCATTACGTTATGGCAATGGCTGGATTAAAGTGTCTACCGGTATGACGGCAGATAATAAGTTGGTTTGGGTTACTGTTGAAGATAATGGACCTGGCATTGATAAAGCCCAACTCGCATCGTTATTTGAACCTTTCACCCGGGGGGATACTGCTCGTGGTAGCAGTGAAGGTGCGGGATTAGGGCTTGCGATTGTTAAGCGTATTGTCAGCCAGCATCAAGGCCTAATTGTCGTCACCAACCGTACTCAAGGTGGTTTGAAAGTGCAGATCAGTATTCCAACCGCGAAGAAAGATAAGAGATTGGTTAGAGAAGGGTAAGCGCGAGCCGAGCTTCGGGGACGCTGCGCTAGGGAGCCGGGGAGATTGTTGCGTGTGACGTGTTTCGAGTAGCGTGTAAAAAGCAACAGCGTGTGGCTGGGTAGATACGTCGTCATCCCCTACATGAGCCTAAGCGAAGAAGATAGGGGATCTACTAAAAGCGTATTGAATCATTCTGTTTGTCATAGCTTATTGCGCGTGGTGATTAGATTCCCGCTCTCGCTAAGGCTCGGCAGGAATGACGCTTTCTGAGGGGGTCGTGTAAAAGCATAGCGATCGCTGAACTGCTCTTCCCAGGGACCAGAAACTAGGAACCTTTATTTCCTTACTCGTATCTAGTGCGCCTCGCTTCTCGTAACTCGAAGCGGAGCGCACTCGGATCTAGCTACACTTTCTAATCCTCTTTATTTGTCGGCAACAACATACTGAGTAAAATTGCGGTGATCCCACCTGCAGCCACACCTGATGAGAAAATACTCTTAATAAATTCAGGCATAAATTGCAGAATCTCTGGCTTTTGCGCAATGCCTAGCCCCATCGAGAACGACAGTGCCATGATTAAAATCGCGCGACGGTCTAAATCAACACGTGAAATAATACGAACCCCAGCTGCGGCAATTGTGCCGAACATCACGATAGTCGCGCCGCCAAGTACTGGTTCTGGAATTAACTGTACAAAACTTGCTACGCCCGGAAATAAACCCAGAATAATCAGCATGCCAGAAATAAAGTAACCCACGTAACGACTCGCGACACCCGTTAACATTATGATGCCGTTGTTTTGGCTAAAGGTTGAATTAGGGAAACTGTTAAAAAGTGCGGCAATGGCAGAGTTTAAACCATCGGCTAACACACCACCTTTGATACGTTTTAGGTAAACCGGGCCATCAACTGGCTCGCCTGAAACTTCTGACGTTGCGGTAATATCACCAATCGCTTCTAGTGCGGTGATAAGGAAGATTAGCACTAAAGGAATAAACAGCGACCAATCAAACCCTAGACCAAATTGCATCGGAATCGGCAAGGCGACTACTTCAGTATGAGCGGTTTGGCTGAGATCAAGCATTCCCATGAAATAAGCTACAACGCAGCCGACAAGCATCGCAATCACAATGGATGCTACACGTAAATATGGGTTTTTCGCTCGATTTAAAATCACGATTAAACCTAATACTACGCCAGCAAGTGCTAGGTTATCCAAACTGCCGAAGGTGTTGTTTTCCATTGCGCCATAGCCACCACCAATTGAGACTAAGCCGATTTGGATTAACGTTAAACCAATTAATGTCACTACAATGCCCGACACGAGTGGGGTAATAATTTTTTGTGCGTACTGCAAAATGCGAGATAAGAAGATTTCCGCACTAGAAGCTACCAAGATAGTGCCGAAAATCGCTGCCATCATAGTTTCAATCGAAGCGCCACCGGCCTTCAACGATAAGCCAGCGCCGATGATCGGTCCGAGAAAGTTAAAACTAGTGCCTTGAATGGAAAGCAAACCAGAACCAATAGGCCCAATAGTGCGTATTTGGATAAATGAACAAATACCCGAAGCAAATAGTGACATGCTGATAATGGTATTGGTTTGCTCGGCAGGCACCCCTAAAGATTGGCAAATTATAAGGGAAGGGGTGATGACCGCAACAAACATCGCAAGTAAGTGTTGCAGAGCGGCAAAAATGGTTTGAGGAAAGGGTGGACGATCATTTAATTGATACACCAGTTCCGTAGGTCGTGAAGCATGCGGGGCAGTCATAATCTTCCTTATAATCCCAATGTTTTTTGACTGATACGTCAAGAATTTTGCGCATATTATAAGAGGTTGGATGAAGAAAGCAAACGTTTGCGCGTAAGCGATTATCGAGTCTAGGGTGTTTCACTTCTCGTGACTCGGAAAAGAAAGAGCAGAGTGATTGTGGCGAGTTGAGTGTTTTGATTAAAAGTAAAAGCGTGTGAGCTTGGGGTAAGTACGTCGTCATCCCCTACATGAGCCTAAGCGAAGAAGATAGGGGATCTACTAAAAACGTATTGAATCATTCTGTTTGTCATAGCTTATTGCGCGTGGTGATTAGATTCCCGCTCTCGCTAAGGCTCGGCAGGAATGACATTTTTTTGCGGGTTTCGTGTAGTGTGTAAAAGCAATAGCGAGCGCTGAACGGCTCTTCCTAGGAACCGAAACTAGGGACTAGGAACCTTTATGTCGTAGCGCTCTCGGATCTCGAAACCGCTTTTATTCTTACGCCTTCACATACTCACTACGCTCACCCAACCAACGCTCAACGATCGCTTTGGCATTGTTTGGATATTGCTGGTGGATGTGGCGAGCAATGCGTTGTACTTCGGGGATTAGGTATTGATCTCGCAGTAAATCGGCGATTTTAAAATCCGCTACGCCAGTCTGCTTGGTGCCGAGTACTTCGCCGGGTCCTCGGATTTCGAGATCTTTCTGGGCTATCACAAAACCATCGTTACTTTCACGTAGCACGCCGAGACGCTTTTGCGCGGTTTTAGACAGTGGCGCGTGATAAAGCAGCACACAAGAACTAGCAACCGAGCCACGTCCTACTCGACCACGTAACTGATGCAGTTGTGCTAAGCCTAAACGCTCAGGGTTTTCGATGATCATCAAACTGGCGTTAGGTACATCGACTCCAACTTCAATCACGGTAGTAGCGACTAATAAATGTAATTCACCGGATTTGAATTGCTGCATCACTTGCTGTTTTTCGGAGGGCTTCATACGACCATGCACCAAACCAATGTTAAGTTCAGATAGTTGGTGTTGTAATTCTTCTGCGGTATCCGCAGCAGCTTGAGCTTCTAATACTTCGGATTCATCAATTAAAGTACACACCCAATATGCTTGTTTACCTTCTTGGGCACAAGCGATGCGAACTCGTTCGATAATGTCGTTTCGGCGAGTATCAGCAATCGCGACGGTTTGAATCGGCGTTCGACCGGGCGGCAGCTCATCAATAATGGATGTTTCCAAATCGGCATAAGCGGTCATCGCAAGGGTGCGCGGAATTGGCGTCGCCGTCATGATTAGCTGATGAGGATAACTACCTTGTCGCTTCCCTTTCTCGCGCAACTCTAAACGTTGGTGAACACCAAAGCGGTGTTGTTCATCAATGATCACTAGCGCTAGATGATTAAATTCCACATGCTGCTGAAAAAGTGCGTGAGTGCCCACTATCATCTTTGCTTCACCAGAGGCAATGCGTCCTAGCTGAGTTTGTTTGGCTTTTCCTGTTAATTTACCTGCTAACCAGCCGACTGAAATACCGAGTGGCTCTAACCATTGGGCAAAATTAATTGCATGTTGTTCGGCTAATAACTCGGTTGGTGCCATCAATGCGACTTGATAACCTTGTTCTAATGCGTGAGTGGCTGCTAACACTGCAACGAGCGTTTTACCGGAGCCAACATCGCCTTGCACTAATCGCATCATTGGGTGTGGCTGTTGTAAGTCTTTTTCAATCTCTCTGACTACACGAGCTTGAGCATTAGTTGGCGTAAAAGGTAGAGTGGCGAGCAGTTGCTGTTTAAGTTGGCCAGTGCAGTTGAGTGGTAATGACTGATCTTGTTGCCCTTTACTACGCACATCCAACATAGATAAATTCTGTGCGAGCAATTCTTCAATAATTAAGCGTCGTTGTGCTGGGTGCTTACCCAATTCAAATTGTTGTATATCGATGTTAGGAGAAGGGCGATGAATGGTATGCAGCGCTTGATTTAAGGTAATTTGATGATCGTATAAACCGCTAGGCAGTAATTCAGTTACTGCAGAACTATCTAATAATTCGAGTGCTTGGTCGGTTAAGCTTTTGAGCGTATTTTGGCGTAAACCATCAGTCGTTGGATAAATCGGCGTTAAGCTTTGTTCCAACTGCGGCGTATCATTGCCATTTAAAAAGTGATAGTCAGGGTGCATGATCTCAAGCCCCATATTGCCGCGTTTGATTTCACCATAAGCGTAGAGCGGGCGACCTTCGGCAAAGCTGTTTTTCATGCCAGCATTGAAATTGAAAAAGCGTAAAGTCAGGGTGCCATTGCCATCACTCACTTTGACGGTCAGCATTTTTTTGCGACCAAAGTGAGTATCGCAACTCATCACTCGACCTTGAATCGCGACAAATAATCCGGCATGTAATTTGGCGATAGGGTAGACACGAGTACGATCTTCGTAGCGCAAAGGCAAATGAAACAGTAAATCTTGGATTGAATGTAAACCTATCTTGGCTAGTTTTTCAGCCACCTTTGCCCCAACACCTGAAAGGGAAGTTAATGGTACCGCGGAAAGGATTTGTGGTTGCATTGAGGATTCTCGTATGTCGGGCGCTTCGCTGCTCGTGACTCGAAAAAGAAGGAGCCAACAAGCAGAGCGTTTCTCGTGTTTCGTTTTAGGGAGCTACGTTTTCGAATAAAGCACTTCATCGGTTAATGGTAGTGCTATCGAGTCACGAGCTACGATAAGCGAAGCGATCGAGCCTCGCGTTTATTTATACCTAATCCCTTTCGGCTGTCCATCAGACATGGTCTTGAAGCGTTTATGTAGCCACATCCATTGATCACCACCACGTAAAATCAGTTTTTCAATGGTTTTATTCATGAGAGTAGCGGCACCTTCAGGATCACGACGTGGGAAGCTTTCACTAATATCCTGCTCGATTCGGAAGTCGTAACGGAAACCGACTCTGAAACAAGAAACAGGAAGTACCGCACATTTACTTGCGTCAACTAACACACTAGTGCCGGTGGTTGTGCAGGCATCTTGAACTGCAAAGAAAGGCACAAATACTGAATTTTTAGGGCCATAGTCATGATCTGGTAGATAGAATAACTTTTTGCCTCTGCGTAGAACTTTCAACATACCTTTTACGTCTTTACGGTCGACCATAATGTTGCCGTTGCGAGTACGGCCCCAATGCTGAATAAAGTTATAAGCTGGATTGTTGTGTGGGCGATAAACACCATAACCTGGGGAGAATAACGCGCAACAGCGTGCGGTTAATTCAACATTAAGGGCATGAACACCACAGATCAACGTGCCGCGACCTTGCTCTTCGAATCGAGTTAGACGATCGACGTGATAATAACCCACACGTTTTTTTAAACGCCAATCAGGCCAAAACCAAGCAATCGCACTTTCAAAGATCGCAAAGCCAGTATTTTTGAAGTTCTCCTTAACCACATAATCACGACGAGTCTGACTGATTTCTGGAAAGCATAGCTCAAGGTTACGTTGGGCAACTTTTACACGTTTCTTAACGATAAACATCGATAAGTAACCCAATGAACGGCCAGCACAATATAAAACGCGATACGGTAAGACATTGACAAGTAAAGCAATAAAACCAAAGCCGAGCCAAACGCCCCAGTATTTCGGGTGTAATAAGCTAAGTGAAAACTTTGGTGGCACAAAATTGACCAGAGATTCCTCTTTTTGGGATGGTTTGTTATCGGTCATTCATTTCTCTCTAAAATTATGCGTATTGATGGTTAAAAGATTTACGAATTTCGGGCACTTCGTTTCTCGTGACTCGTTGCTCGAAATGATTTCGACTTTCGCAATTGTTTCTTTTTCGAGAAACAAGCAGCGCAGCGGTCGAGTAACGAGTCTCGTTCTTTTATTCCATCTGCGCTTTTAACAACGCCCAATATTGCTCAAAATTTTCTGTTGGTTGGTATTTAAAATCTGAGCGTACAAAGCGGTTTAAACTACCTTCGACTTGACCTAATAATTGAGCTGCTAAAATCGATTCATCGACCGGAAAGCTTTTACCTTCACGAATTTGACGTTCACGCAGGATTTGGCGTAGCTGAGTTTCAATGCGATCAAATAATTGATTAATACGGCTACGTAGGCGTTCATTTTCAAACATTAATGCGTGACCAGACATGATACGAGATAAGCCAGGGTTACGCTCAGCAAAGGCTAATAACAATTGTAGGACCAAACGAATGCGGTTCAAGGTATCTTTTTCTTCGGCTAAAATTCGGTTGATGCGAGATAACAAGGCATCTTCAATAAACTCAATTAACCCTTCAAACATACGTGCTTTACTTGGAAAGTGACGATAAAGTGCCGCTTCTGAAACCCCAACTTGTTTCGCCAATTTCGCGGTAGTAATACGCGAGGCACCATCTGTTGACTCTAACATTTGCGCCAATGCCTGAAGGATCTCTTCACGACGATTATGTTTTTTTGGCCCTGCCATGGTTTTTCCTTGTTTTATCTTATCGTTTTTCGAGCGCTACGCTTCTAGTCTCTCGTTTCTCGAGGTTATGTGACTTAAGTTGAGCAGATAGTTGTGGTAAGAGCGCGAATCTATACCTAGTTACGAGGAGCGAAGCGCCCTAGACACGAGCTTCGGCTTTTTATGCCTTCCCCGAATGCCCAAAACCACCTTCACCACGTACAGTGGCATCAAAATCTTCTACGATATTAAATTCAGCTTGCACGACTGGCACAAAAACCAATTGTGCAATGCGGTCGCCAGGTTCAATAGTAAAAGTATCTTGGCTGCGATTCCAGACTGAAACCATTAATTGGCCTTGGTAGTCTGAATCAATTAAGCCGACTAAATTTCCGAGCACGATACCATGTTTATGGCCTAAACCAGAACGAGGAAGGATAGTTGCCGCTAGATGAGGATCATTAATATGAATGGCAAGGCCGGTTGGAACAAGGTGAGTTTGTCCCGGTTCAACGGTTAGCACTTCATCTAAACAAGCGCGTAAATCCAAGCCAGCAGAGCCTTCAGTTGCGTAGGCTGGTAAAGGGAATTGTTTACCGATACGGCTATCTAATACTTTTAAATCAATCTTCTTCGTCATGTTTAATGTCTTCTTTTACTGATTAAATTGTTCGGCAATAATGTTAAGTAACTGTTTGGCTAATTGCGTTTTGCTTGAGGTTGCCAAGGCTTGTTCGCCGTCATTCCAATATAAATGTAGGGCATTGTTGTTACTGTTAAAGCCTAACCCTGCGATGGAAACATCATTGGCGCAGATGAGATCTAAATTTTTCTTTTTCAGTTTGCCGCGAGCATATTGTTCGACATCTTGAGTTTCAGCGGCAAAGCCTACAGTAAATGGACGTTGTTTTGTTAGCGCGGCAACTGAGGCAACGATATCGGGGTTTTTCACCATGTTGATCTGCATGTGATCGTTATCGGAGGTTTTTTTGATTTTCTGCTCTGCGACGTTACTTGGTCGATAATCGGCAACTGCCGCACAACTGATGAAAATATTATTGATTGTCGCATGTTCCATCACTACCTTGTGCATTTGCTCTGCGCTTTCGACATCAATGCGTGTGACGTTGGTAGGTGTCGCTAATACCACTGGGCCGCTGATTAATGTTACTTCTGCGCCCATATTGGCGGCGGCTTCTGCAATTGCAAAGCCCATTTTACCTGAGCTGTGATTAGAGATATAACGCACCGGATCGATGGCTTCGCGAGTCGGGCCTGCGGTAATTGCGAGTTTAATATTTTGCAATGGCTTAGGGCCCAAAAAGGCTTCACAATGGGCGACAAGCTCCATTGGTTCTAGCATGCGACCATAGCCCACATCACCACAAGCTTGTTGTCCTGCTGCTGGGCCCCAAATCATCATGCCACGTTGAGTTAAAGCAGACAGGTTTTCTTGAGTGGCAACATTGGCATACATTTGTTGGTTCATCGCCGGAGCCACCGCTATTGGAGCATCAGAGGCTAGAATCAATGTAGTAAGCAAATCATTGCCCATGCCCGCACGCATTCTGGCAATTAAATCGGCAGTGGCGGGGGCGAGTAAAATTAAATCAGCCCATTTGGCTAATTCAATATGGCCCATTGAAGCTTCTGCTGCAGAATCTAATAAACTATCGGAAACGGGACGCCCTGAAACGGCTTGCATGGTTAGTGGCGTAATAAATTCTTTGGCCGCAGGTGTCATCACTACTTGAACCTGTGCACCGCGTTCAATGAGACGACGAGTGAGGTCAGCACATTTGTAAGCCGCAATACCACCACTGATTCCTAAAAGGATTTTTTTTCCTGCTAAGCTTTGTTCAATCACAATAACCGTACCTGAATGAAATGAAGTTAAGCTTCAATTGACACGATTTACATCTTTTTGCTTCCTCGACATTACTTGCTAGAAAACGATAAAAGAGAGTGTCACCATGAAGTCGATGGGTATAAGTTACCATAAGTTTATAAATTGAGAATAATTCAGCATCGATAAACTTATTTTAGGTAACTTCGATCCAATTAACATTTTGATTGTAACCTTTTTTTTACTCACCCATTGTTAAGATCTTATCGGTTTTTTCGCTTTATCCATTTGAGTGATGAGAGAAAGCTTGTTGTTATCGAGTTTTGCTCAATATAAGCCTTTATCATGTCTTTAAAACTATTGCCTGAAGAATCTCGCCCTCGTGAAAAACTACTCGCACGAGGCCCTCAATCGCTATCGGATGCAGAATTATTAGCGATTTTTCTACGTACCGGCCTACAAGGCATGAATGCGATAGAACTCGCTGACCATTTATTAAAAAACTTTGGCTCACTACGTGCGTTGCTTTCTTCTTCACAACAACAATTCTGCTCCCATAAAGGACTCGGCAGTGCCAAGTTCGCGCAGCTGCAAGCTGTGGTTGAGATGACCAAGCGTTATTTAGCTGAAACCATCAAACGTGGCGATGCATTAACCAGCCCAGAGCACACCAAGCATTACCTTAGTAGTGTACTGCGAGACCGTCATAGAGAAGCTTTCTATGTTTTGTTTTTAGATAACCAGAACCGAGTGATCAGCGATGAAGTCATGTTTGAAGGCACGATTGATGCGGCCTCTGTGTATCCAAGAGAAGTCGTTAAACGCGCCATGCACCACAATGCTGCTGCATTAATTCTCGCCCATAACCACCCATCTGGAATAGCCGAACCGAGTGATGCCGACCGAAGAATCACTCGCCGCTTAGTTGAAGCAATGGGATTGGTGGATATACGAATACTGGATCATTTTGTCATTGGTGATGGGGAAGTGGTGTCATTTGCGGAAAGGGGATGGATGTGAGCAAACGAAGCTCGTGACTAAGAGCGCTTCGTTTCTCGTATTTCGGAAAAGACACTGGGAATCTCAATTAACTAATTGATAGGGCGATTATGCGGTATGAAAAATTAAGGGTATGGCAATTTAGTTTTGATCTTACCAAGAAAATTTATAAACAATCAGAGAAATGGAAAGATTACGGTTTAAAAGATCAAATTCGCAGAGCCACTGTGTCCATAGTATCGAATATTGCAGAAGGGGAAGAGCGACAAACATTAAAAGAATCCATTAGATTTCTTTACATTGCCAAAGGCTCGGCAGGAGAAGTTTTAACTCAATTAATGCTGGATCGTGAATTTGGGTATCTTGATGATGAACTAGCAGATGAGTATGAACTACTCGTACGTGATATTTCTAAGATGCTAGCTGGTCTTATTAGTTCTAGGGGGATTAAGATAAAAATAGGTTAAAGGTGAAAATTCAATACTAGGTATAGCGCTGTTTCTTATGGCTTTTTTTCTTTTTCGAGCCACTAGCAACGAGATTCCGAGCGACGATTACTCTTTTATTAAAAAAATCACTTAGCTTTTGCCGAAAATCTGCTACAATCCGCGCACTAATTTTATAGAACCTTATTCAGCTCTGTGTTCTTGTGCAAAAAAAAGCGTTTAAAAACTGCTCTGCTCAAAAAAAGATCGTGTTTTTCCTAAAAAGGATCCGCACAGGTCTTGAGCAATGCATGTCAAGTTAGTATAATGCGCGACCTTTGATAGCCTTGGTATGGTTTTTTCCATAGCGGTTTTTGCCCCAAGGTGATATCGAGCTGAAACGATTTGGAGAAGACATTCATGTCCCGAGTATGCCAAGTAACTGGTAAGCGTCCTGTAACGGGTAACAACCGTTCACACGCACGAAATGCTACCAAGCGTCGTTTTCTGCCGAACCTACAAACTCACCGTTTTTGGGTCGAAAGCGAAAAACGCTTTGTTAAACTACGTCTAACTGCTAAGGGTATGCGTATTATTGATAAGAAAGGCATCGATGCTGTTCTTGTTGATATCCGTGCTCGTGGCGAGAACGTATAAGAGGAATTGAACAATGGCTAAAGGCATTCGTGAGAAAATCCGTCTAGTATCATCTGCTGGAACAGGTCACTTCTACACAACTGACAAAAACAAACGCAACATGCCAGGCAAATTTGAGATCAAGAAATTTGATCCAGTAGTTCGCCAGCACGTTATGTACAAAGAAGCTAAAATCAAGTAATTGGTTTTCCTCTTTAGAAATTGAAAACCCAGACTACTTCGGTAGGCTGGGTTTTTTTTTAACAAAGTTCCTGGTATCTAGTTCCTGGTTCCTAGAGGTGGGTGCTGGAAGACTGTAGGTCTAAAAATAATTTTGTATGTTGCTGTGTTTAAAAAGGTAGTTGAAAGTGATAAAAGTTGTCATCCTTGAGGAGCCTAAGCGACATCAAGGATCTATATACAGCACGTGGTGAGTAGATTCCCGCTCTCGCTTAGGCTCGGCAGGAATGACGGTTAGTTTGCCGAGATCTATGGAGTTCGAGTAAAAAACAGCGCCCACAATTTGCTCTTCTCAGGGACTAGGAGCTAGGAACCAGGAACTTATATCCTTCTTGACTTGGTTTCGGCTTTGATGCACTTTCAACGACTAGGTGGTCTCTAACCTTTTCCTAGGGACCAGGAACTAGGAACTATTTACCCGGATATATCATGCCCGAACTACCCGAAGTTGAAGTGAGCCGAATGGGGATCACCCCACACCTTCTCGACCAGAAGATTCAAAAAATTGACGTTAGACAACCGAAATTGCGTTGGCCTGTGCCTGAAGACATCTTATTACTTCAAGGGCAAGTGATTCGCTCTATTCGACGTCGGGCAAAGTACCTATTAATTGAAACTGATCAAGGTACAGCGATTATTCACTTGGGCATGTCGGGTAATTTGCGAGTGTTAGATCAATGGATCGAGCCGAATAAGCACGATCATGTGGATCTTATTTTAACCAATGGCAAAGTGTTGCGTTATCACGATCCTCGTCGCTTTGGGGCTTGGTTGTGGTGTGAAACTGGCATTGAACATGACGTGATGAGTCACCTTGGACCTGAGCCTTTAACTGATGACTTCAATGCACAGTATCTATTTGAAAAAGCTCAGAAACGTAAAGTAGTGGCTAAGCAATTCATCATGGACAATAAAGTCGTGGTTGGGGTGGGTAATATTTATGCTAGTGAATCTTTGTTTAGTGCCAGAATTCATCCTAAAGCAATCGCCAGTACATTAACGCTAGAGCAAATTGCCTTGTTGGTGGATGAAATTAAAAAAGTGTTAGCAAGAGCGATTACTCAAGGCGGTACTACGTTAAAAGACTTTAATCAGGCCGATGGTAAGCCTGGTTACTTTGCTCAAGAACTATTGGTATATGGCAAAGCCGATAAGCCTTGTCCAGTTTGTAGCGAATTGATCATTGAAGAAAAAATTGGACAGAGGAATAGTTTTTATTGTGAAGGGTGTCAGGGGAAAGCGTTTTCGTAACTCGTTTCTAGGGCATTTCGTTACTCGTAACTTGGAAGAGCAGAGCCGAGAGGTGGGGGATTGCGCTAGGGAGCTGAAAATATTAGAAGATGGTTGCGAGTTTCGTGTTATAGGGCGAGTGTAACAGCGAATACTAAAAGTTAGGCGTCATCCTTGAGGAGCCTTGGCGACATCGAGGATCTATATACAGCACGTGGTGAGTAGATTCCCGCTCTCGCTTAGACTCGGCAGGATGGTCTTATCTTTTTCTAGCCACGAGCAGCGAAGCGCCCGATAAACGAGTCACGTTCTTGCTTTAACCTTCTCCACCACATACGGATGCAAAAACTGATCAACATTTCCGCCATGAATGGCCACTTCACGAACAATAGTCGAAGACAGGAAAGCAAACTCTTCGGTGGGAGTTAAAAAGACACTTTCTAACTCTGGCATTAATTTGCGGTACATGCTGGTTAAGCCAAACTCATATTCATAATCGATCGTTGTACGTAGGCCACGGATCAAAATATTAGTTTTCTGCTGCTTAGCAAAATCAACAAGTAGACCAGAAAAGCCCACCGTAGTGACATTCTTCAGATCTTTAGTGACTTCTTTCACCATATCA
Organism: Vibrio sp.; assembly: GCF_048266485.1. Lineage (GTDB taxonomy): Bacteria > Pseudomonadota > Gammaproteobacteria > Enterobacterales > Vibrionaceae > Vibrio. The sequence goes on from NZ_JBLWZK010000002.1 coordinate 149,481, forward strand.
ACGCGTTCTTGCAGGCTAAACATGGTGTTTTTACTTGGGCTTTCTGCAACTGCAACGACGACACTGTCAAATAGGCAAGCACTACGTTTGATTAAATCAAAGTGACCGTTAGTGATGGGATCAAAAGTACCTGGGTAAATGGCTGGTGTGATTAGCTTAGTCATATTGATTTGCTCGCTATTTGGGTGTAAATCATTGATTTGTTATTTATAAACCAAGAATCTAATGATTACTATATTTAGATCTAACGGCAGTATTTCAAAATATAGCCTGTAAATCTATCTGCATTATTAAGTTTATTGATTAAGGTTTTCTGTTGTTGGCTATTACAAGGAGATTGGCATAAAATCACTGCATTAATGTAATTAGGTGAAAGCGATATGAAATATTTAGTAACGGGTGCGGCGGGCTTTATCGGTTCAGCAGTGGTAGAGCGTTTATGTCAAGCAGGTCATCAAGTTGTTGGTGTTGATAATCTTAATGACTACTATTCAGTTGAATTGAAGCATGCACGTTTAAACCGTGCTAATCATGATAATTTTACTTTTATCGAATTGGATTTAGCTGACCGTGAAGGGGTGGCTACATTATTTGCAGAGCAAGGATTTCAAAGAGTGATTCACTTAGCGGCACAAGCAGGAGTGCGTTATTCAATTGATAATCCAATGGCGTATGCAGATAGTAATCTAGTGGGGCACTTAACGATTCTAGAAGGTTGCCGCCACCATAATATTGAACACCTTGTTTATGCTTCCTCAAGTTCAGTGTATGGCTTAAATAAAAAAATGCCATTCAATACCTCCGATACTGTAGACCATCCTATATCTTTGTATGCGGCAGCCAAAAAAGCGAATGAATTAATGGCGCATACCTATTCCCATCTATATGGATTGCCAACGACTGGTTTACGTTTCTTCACGGTATACGGTCCTTGGGGGCGTCCTGATATGGCTCTGTTCAAATTTACTAAAGCGATAGTAGAAGGTGAGGAAATCGATGTTTATAACAATGGCGATATGCAACGTGACTTTACATACATTGATGACATTGTAGAAGGTATCATTCGAATTCAGGATGTGATACCTGAAAAAAATCCACAATGGACAGTAGAAACAGGATCACCAGCAACCAGTTCAGCCCCTTATAAAGTCTATAACATCGGTAATGGTAATCCGGTTAAATTGATGGAGTATATTGAAGCACTTGAAGATGCTCTCGGTGTTGAGGCTAAGAAAAACTTCATGCCAATGCAGCCGGGCGATGTTTATGCGACTTACGCTGACACACAAGATTTATTTAATGTCACAGGCTATAAGCCATCAATGTCAGTGAAGCAAGGTGTTGCTAACTTTGTTGAGTGGTATAAAGAATTTTATAAAAACTAAAGCGAAGAATGTGGATTCAATGGGGGGGTAAGTCATCCCCCATTTTTTCGTTATAAATTACTCTGATAGTAAAGTTTTGATTTTCTGGAAAATTATTTTATTATTAAACTTCTCACTGACCAATACTTTTGCTTGGTGTGAAGTTTTTTTTCGGAGGTCAACATCAAGAATTAAAGACTCTGTTGCAGCGGTAAAGCTCTCTAGATGATTATATTGAGCTAACTTACCTGTCTCACCCTCAATCACCATTTCTGGCATGCTACTTATATCGAAGGCGACAGTTGGCAAGCCCGTCGCCAAAGCTTCAATAATCGCGTTAGAAGAACCTTCGTAGTGAGAAGGGAAAACAAATATATCTAAACTAGCCAAAAATGCTTTAGTGTCTTTTACAAAACCCAGCAAGAAGACATCATTAGTGAGTTTATTTTCTACAATAGCAGATTCTAATTGTGAATATAGTGGACCTGTACCCGCAATATAGAGTTTGACTCTATGTCCACTTTTTTTCAGGTGTACCATCATATCGATAAGCATTAATTGATTCTTTTGATTAACACAGCGACCGGCAGTACCTAAAAGTACGTCCCCTGTTTTCTTAGAGAATAGAGGTGTGATATTTTCTTTGTTATATTCCTGAATATTCACCCCATTATATATCGTATGTATTGAATCCGAGGGAATAATATTAGGGTTATTTTGGACAATAGACCGACCAATCTCATCTGAATTTACGATCACATCAGTCACAACTTTACCAAATAAATAACGATTGAGTATAGTGTTTCTTATAGGGTGTGGCATTCCTCGTCGATAGATAATCTTTTTAATTCCGGCCAATTTAGCCGCAATACCTGCACTTTTTACATCGGCAGGGAGGTTTAACACAATAGAAGAATATTGATAACGCTTAAAGTGTCTATAAAGCTGAAACATTTTAAGCGGGTTAACAAAACTAGTGTTGGTAATACTAAACTCAAAAAGGCTTATATTTGAATCGACTAAAGAGTTGAGTAGCTTACTATTAGGCCGAGAAATGACGCTAACATTATCGGTTTTAGATAATTGAACAGCAGCAGTATGGTGCCATTTTTCTCCCCCACCCCAAGAGTCCGATGTGTTGACAAAACAAACTTTAGCGTTATTCATATCATAACTGATCTTCTTATTTCGCTCTCTAAGCCACAAGTCGGCGTAGCGAATGAAAGTTGTATTCGCACTCAATATTGCTAGTAATAACCCATGTCGACCATCTAAAAAGCCACGTTTAATAATGTACATTTTAAAAAATCGGAAAAAAGCGTGTGATATGGCTGAAAAAAGTGAGCTTTTCTTTTTTCCTTCACGTTGATCTGCCCATGATTTCATATATAGGGACGTTTTTCGAGTATACTGGCTTAACTCATCAAATGTGTTGTGTAATAGTTTGCCTTTAAGCGCTATTACCTTATGGCTGCTTGGTATTTCGACACTTTCATGTACAAGTGCTTGGTTGTATTGGGTATCTTCAGTTCTGTATAATCGAGTAACCCAATCAGGCGACCATCCAGAATATTTAATTTGTTTTCCAAAAGCCGTACTTAGGCGATCTAATTTATAAACACAATGTTGATGGTTTTCTTTAACTACTTTCTGTATTTGTTGCTTTAGTTCAGGGGTTACTTGTTCATCAGCATCTAACCATAATACATAATCACTTGAAATATAACTTTGAGCTAAACGACGTTGAGGGCCAAATCCCGGCCACTTTAAATTAACATAAAACTTATCCGTATATTGACGAGCAATCTCTTCGGTTTTATCAGTACTTCCAGAGTCTAAGATAACAATTTCATCAGCCCAGTCCTTTACTGTATCTAAACAATTCGCTAAGTGTTTTTCTTCATTTTTAACAATTAATGCGACTGTCAGTGTAGGAGTGCTCATAAAACTTCAACCTTTTGCTTAGTAATGATTTTTTTAAGTTGGTTAATAGTGGCTTCTAAAGTGATAGTCGCCATTAAATCAGAGCCTTTTACCCGAGTTCCCCAAGATAATTCTGACGCTGATTTTCCATATTGTTTGAACAAGCATTCATCATAAACACTTACAGTTGTATCTAAACTTAAATATGGGCCTGTTCGCTTCGGGTTACTGTGAGCATATAAACCAATAACCGGTGTGCCTTGAGTTGTAGCCATGTGGGCAGGGCCAGAATCTGGTGCTAATACAATATCTGCTCGATTTAAAACCGCGAGTAACTGCTTGAGTGATGTTTGACCAATAAGGTTGGTGGCTTGATGACACATAAATTGACGAATATTCTCACCAAGCTGTATCTCTCGCTCACTTGGTGAACCACATAGTATAACGTGATAACCCTGTTCTATGGCATAGTCTGCAAATTGTGCATATCGTTCGGTCAGCCAATTTCTTTCATCTTTGCTGGCCGCAGGGCTGATAACAAGAACCTTTTGCTGTGTTGGAATCTGGTGATTTACCCAGTCTGTCTCCAACTGTGAAATTGGCATATTCCATTTAGGCTCAGACTTGGGAACCCCTAAATATTCGACAAATGCTAAAAAGCTATCTAAAACATGTTGTGATTCAACATCATCAATTTTTTTATTGGTAAATAGCCATTGGCCTTCTTTGGCACGCTGTCTGTTAAAGCCTACTTTGTATTTAGCTTTTATGCCGAGCGTGAGAAGGCTCGCGCGTAAGGCGAGTTGCATATGAACGAGAGCATCGAAGTGACGGTCACTAAGTTTTTGCCAAACCGACTTCATGCCGGCATAACCTGCTTTCTTATCAAAAATGATAAACTCAATGCCCTCTAACCCTTCAAGTAACTGAGCTTCAACTTTGCCTATAATCCAGGTGATTTTTGTTTCAGGCCAATGCCTTTGTACTGCTTGTACTGCCGCGACCGCATGGCATACATCACCAATAGCGGATAAGCGCAAGAAACATAGAGACTCAGGGGCAGAAGTAAATAAGGGCATATAGAATTCATTTTTGTAAGAAATTCTGCTGATTATAATGCAAAGCCCTATATTTGTGAAAAGTAACTCAAATTGAGTCGGGAATCGGGGGCGCTTCGCTTCGAGAGCCGAGAAAAAAGAAATATATTGACGTGAAATATATAGCTGAAAAACTTCTTCACGAGACACGAGACACGAGACACGAGACACGAGACACGAGACACGAGACACGAGACACGAGACACGAGACACGAGACACGAGACACGAGACACGAGACACGAGACACGAGACACGAGACACGAGACACGAGACACGAGACACGAGACACGGTATCCTACTCACATGAAAACACTCACATCTCATAAACAAGTCATCTGGTATGACGAAACCTTAATTACCAACTCTGTTGAGCAGGTGTTTGACCCTGAATATTGGCACGCTCAAGGAAAAGTGATTGGTTCGGCACAAGGCCGCGGCACGACGTGGTTTGTGCAAACCGAGCGATTACCAGCGGCGTTACGTCATTACCGACGTGGTGGGTTATTTGGCAAGCTAGTTAAAGACCATTATTGGTTTAGACAATGGCATAAAACCCGTAGTTGTGAAGAGTTTCAGCTATTACAGCATCTGGTTGATGCGGGGGTGAATGTTCCCAAGCCGATTGCGGCAAGAGCGGTCAAACGATCAATCTGTTATCAAGCGGATATTCTGACCCAAAAAATTGAAGGGGCTCAAGATTTAGTGTCGGTTCTGCAAAAGAGCAGCTTGAGTGAAGCGACGTATCAACTTATCGGCCAGCAAATTAAAAAGTTGCATGAAGCGAATGTAAATCATACCGACCTCAACATTCATAACATCTTACTAGATGAAGCTAATAAGGTATGGATCATTGATTTTGATAAGTGTCATTTAGAGTCGAATAGATTTGAAAGCAATATTTCAGTTTGGCAAAAGTCTAATTTAGACCGCCTATTACGTTCTTTTAAAAAGGAAAGGAATAAACGTAATATTCAATGGGTGGAGCAAAATTGGGCTCAGTTGTTGTTAGGTTATCAGCAATAAATACCTCTAAGAGAAAAAGTTACGTAATAGAAATACTTTTAATTGTCTTTTTTACCGCGCCTTGATTTCCTTTAATCACAGCTAATGCTTGTTCTTGGCATTGTTTTCTTATTGATTCAGATTCAATCAGTTTAATTAATTTATGATATATGTCATCTGCCCCCTGACAAATAAAGGCAGCTTTAACCTGAGTCAATTGATGAGTAATATCTGAAAAGTTGTAATAAGACTGCCCAATAAGACAAGGTATTCCCAATGCTGCTGGTTCTAACACATTATGCCCTCCAACTTTATCTCCCAATAAACTTCCGCCCATGAAGCAGACATCAGTAGCTTGCATTAAAATAAGCATTTCGCCCATGGTATCGCCTAAGTAGACTTGCGTTTGAGAAAAATCAGGTTGGGGTTGTGTTCGTCTTGCTGTGTTAAATCCCAATGTGTTTGATAGCAGATAAACGTCATTAAATCGCTCAGGATGACGAGGAACTAAGATTAATAAAGCATTGGGATGAGTCTTTAATAATGCTTGATGAGCCGCTAAAACTTGCTCATCTTCCCCATGATGAGTACTGGCTGCTATCCAGACAGGTCTTTCCGTACCAAGTTGCTCTCTTAATTGATTACCGGCTTCAATCGTTGCTGGGGGAATGGTGATATCAAACTTTAAACTACCGGTGACTGCAAGCTTTTCAGCTGATACCCCTAGTTGTTTAAATCGATCAGCATCAGCTTGATGTTGACACAATATACGAGTAATACCATTTGATAGTAAATTGAATATAGATGGAAACTTCGCATAACGCTCGGCCGAACGCTGAGACAAGCGAGCGTTAATGACTGTAATAGGAATATCTGATTTGGCGACATAATGAATCGTGTTCGGCCAGAGTTCCGTTTCCATAATTAGCATCATTTTAGGCTGAATAGAGCGCAGAAAGCTTTTGAGCGCAAAAGGTAAATCCAGTGGCATATAGCGGTGTTCGGCAATATCACTGAGTTTTTCAGCTTGTTCAGCACCAGTACTTGTTGTTGTCGTAATCACTATGGGTGTATCTGGATATTTTTCTTTCAATTGCTTGATAAAGGGCGTGGCTGCGATTGTTTCACCAACCGAAACGGTATGAATCCAGATTGGAGCTGTAGATTGATCTTTTAGCGGCGGTGTTCGTCCAAAATGTTCCTTCCAACGAGAGCCAAATGCAGGTTTCCCCGGTTTTTTCTTATATAGTCCAAACAGCAAAAAAGGGGCTGCCAAGCATAATAGAAACGTGTAGACGTATCGGATCATGTGTACTTTATCCTATAAGCTACGGTAAGCATTCAGAACTTGTTCCGGTGCGAGCTCTTTTAAGCATTTTAAGTGTTTTAATGGGCATTCACGCTTAAAACATGGGCGGCATTCAATATCAGTATGAACAATGGCCACTTTATCAGCCAAAGGTGGCGTGTATTGTGGTGACGTTGAGCCATAAACACCTATCACCTGGCAACCAACGGCGGCTGCAACGTGCATTAAACCCGAGTCATTACTGATAACAGTTTCGCAAGCGCCAAGTAAGTCTACGGCTTCAATAAGGTTAGTTTTCCCCGCTAAATCATAGGTATGAACTTGATTTTCAACTGAGATCTTTTGCTTGATAGCATCGGTAGTTATTTGGTCTTTAGCGGAACCAAATAACCATACTTGTTTGCCTTGTGAGATGAATTCATCTGCAACGGCTGCATAATGCTCTACAGGCCATTGTTTGGCTGGACCAAATTCTGCCCCCGGACATAACCCGATTATGGCACGGTCTTGGTTGAGATCGAACTTGTCGATACTACGTGACTGAGTAAAAGCATCAATATGCAGTTTTGGTTTTGGGAGCTGTTCGAGACCAGGTAAAGAAGCAGAGCTTTGCATGTCTGATTTTGGGTGAGCAAGCGCCACATAACGCTCGACCATGTACTGAAAATCCTTTTTATTACTTCTTAAATCGGTTAATAAGCCATAACGCATCTCACCTTTCCATCCAGTACGGACTGGGATCCCTGCAAACCAGGGAATTAAGGCAGATTTAGCTGAGTTAGGCAAAACGAAAGCATGAGTATAGTGTTGTAGTGCAAGTTCTTTACCCAATGCACGACGACCTAGAAAATTAAAGTCACCATGGCCGAGCGGCATTTCTATTGCCTGATGAACTTGAGGCATGCGTTCTAAAATGGGTTTACACCATGCGGGCGCAAGCACATCAATCAAGGCTTCAGGGTATTGTTGCTTTAATGTGATATAGAGTGATTGTGACATCACCATATCGCCAATCCAAGAAGGGCTGATGATTAGAATTCTCATAATGTAATCCAGTTATTCTTGTAAAAGTTTTAGGCGTTTTTCTTTTAAGTCTTGCCACTTAAAATCATGCACATAGACACGATCATTGTTATCTTTTGCTTTAGTGTTTAATAGCACTTCATATCGTGATGATAAAGGATGCCATTCTTTTAAGTTTATCGGGTCATCAGCATAAATGCCTATGATTGGTGTGTTTAAAGCACTTGCCATATGGACAACAGAGGTATCAGGAGTAAAGCATAGATCAACTTCAGAAAGTAATTTTAGAGTCAATTCTAGAGATGGTATTTCAGATACGAGTAAAATTCTATCATGATTGATTTTCTTTACGATGCTTTTTAAAACAGGGACTTTATCAGGTACCGGTATTAAATAAAGATTATCTGTTGGAAACTCTGTTAGCCAGCGAGTGAGTAGTTTTATCGCTTCTATTTCTGAGAATTGTCTATATTTACTGGAACCGAAAAGATTGATAGCGATGTTATTATTATTTGAAAGATTGGGCAACGTGATGGATTCATTAAATGGAATCATCGGAATCTTGATATTCTTCAGTGAAGCTTTTGGAATAAATAGTTTAGCGACGGCTAAATAACGGTCTTTAAAGTGAACGGCACTTGAGTCAATATTAATATTAAAAATTGGGTGAGAAAATTTTTCGTAGCCAATATTTATTGGTGATCCTAATTGGTATAGCGCAGTTAATTCTTTAAAATCAAAACTACTACCCAGTTCTATAGTTGCATCAAATTGTCCACGATATTGTTTAAACTCTAGAGCTGTTTTTTGACTTCTTTTACCACATAAAAGTATGTCGCAATGGGTTGCATTTTTCAGCCAGTTGGCACAAAAGTCAGGTGAGATAACGGTAACTTTGATATCTGGTCTATATTGCTGTAAAGCCTGAATAAATACACCACACATTATCGCATCACCGAGTTTATTATCCCAGCGTAGGATTGCTAATGAGCGTACATGAGCTATTTTAGGAGATCTGCCCGATAGTGGATCTTTATCGTATTTTTGAGAAGTTCGAGCTAATTTCCAAGCTTTGATTTTATTTCTAAAGGCGCGATTTTTGTTTTTAAGGATCTTTAACATAATAGAAGATCGTCGCTATTTATTAGTGAGTAACGTTTGAAAAAAGTTTAGATGTTGTTGGGCTGTGTTTTGAACGGAAAACTTGTTAATCATACGTTGTTGAGCAAGTAATCCCATTTTTTGACGTTTTTCTTTCGAGCCACAGAGTAAGCGGATTTTATCTGCAATAGCCATATGATTATTGACGGGAATAATGTAGCCGGATTCCTCATCGATGATTAATTCTTTACCACCACCAGTTGTTGTGACGATAGAAGGCACTGCCATTGCCATTGCTTCGATAATGGTTTTAGGTAAGCCTTCTCCGCTAACTGATGGTTGAATTTGTATATCACTAGTCGCTAGAATTTCAGGGACATCTTTTCTATAACCTAGAAAATGGATACGTTCTTTCATCCCACTCGCGTTAGCGAGAGCAAGGTTAGCTTCGGTATCCATATCACGGCCAATAAGTAAAATATGTAATCTGTCGAGGTCAGATAGTTGAGATGCACTTTTTAACAGCACATGAACACCTTTACTAGGGCGAGCATTTGCGATACAAGTTACGATGATCGCATCTTTTGGGATGTTTAATTCTTCTCGTGATATCGCCTTGGCTTGATACCAAGAAATATCATGTCCTTTATAGATAGTTACTACGTTATTTGCATCCATCCAAACATGCTTTTGTACATCATCAGTTACAGCCTGAGCGACACAGCTTATGCCATTTACTCTTGGATGTAAGTGAGTCAAGTAGGCACTTGGGTCATGTTTATACAAACCACCAACAGTTCCTCGGTATGTCACCATCTTTGTGTTTTTAAATCCAATACAGGCAAAAGCGGCATTTGGTATGGTTTTGGAGTTCATGGCATAAACAATGTCGTAATGCGTAGCTTTAAGTTCATTGCGTAAAGTTTTAATAGTCTTACAACAAACTTTTTTACTTGGATAACAGTCGATAACCTTGATTCCATTTGCTTTAAAGCGCTTAACGTATTCGGATTTTCCTTGGGTAACAATAGTGATATTATTGCCTAAGTTAGCCATTTCAATGAACATTTCTGCTTCTGGGCGAACACTGTTCCAGGTATCTTTATAGGAACTAAAAATTAAGATATTCATCAGTTACCTTGAGAGTGGTTTAATTTAATTGCACCACTTGATATTAAAAATATGGATAAAATTAATGGATAAAAAATAGTACCAGAATTATGAGCGAAAAATACCTGAGTTAAGCAATAACTCATGGTCGCTAAAATATGAATCACGCCACATTCTTTTAAAATATTATGTTCTGGTGAGGTCTGTTCCATTCTTTTAAATAAGTATAATGGATATAGAAAAACTGAGATCAAACTGATAAACCCTACAATACCATAAACAGATAAATACTCTAAAAACTGGTTATGAGCATGTATATTTCGCCATTTATTGAGTAATTTAGGCATAACCCCTGTGTTAACTTGTTCTTTTCTAATCTCTAATCTTTGTGGATAACCCGAACCAAAAATAGGGTATTCTTTTGTGGCTAGTATGGCGCTCTTCCATAACATAACCCTTACACCCACCGAAGAGTTTAGATTGCCACTCTCTAGTTTTTGTATATCTTGAGAAGCTTGATTAACTCTGTTCATAACATGCTCAGATTGCAGAGCCGAAAAGATGAACAGAGAGAGAAATAACATGGGTAAAAGAATGATGGCTTTATTCCTAAAGTAATGACGATGAGAATAAACGAGATATATGAATACTACGGGTAAGGCAATCCAGGCACCTCTAGAGCCAGACATAAGACTTGCAGCAAGGCCACAAAGACAGCCGATAAAGGTAAAGGTGGCAATCTTATATTGTTGGTTTTTAAGTGAATAAATAAAAAAGTTGCCACAAAGTAGTCCCATGGTCATGACAATGCCGCCATCTTGTATCGGCATATAACCTTTCATCCAAGCTATATCATTTATTCCAGTAAAAGCACGGTTCATCCCATAATATTGAGTATGAATTATTGCAACGATAAGGGCGAGAATAGAAGATAAAGTGACACCAAGGATAATAAAGTTTACTTTTGGTGGGTACTTTATCAGCATTAGTATTACTAAGAGTACAAATATAAAACGACTAGGCTGATCAAAATCGGAAGTATTACCACCTTTAAATAAAAAAGATAATACCGATATGCTAAAAAAGGCAATAAAGATAGCGGTCAAAGTCCAAAAGTTTTTCGGAAGGTCAGTCTTTTTTATTGGGAAAGCTAAAAATAGAGCAGGAAGTAGTAGGAAAACACCGGAAACATTATGGCCTTTTCCGATAATTAATAATGAAGTAAAGGCACATAGCACACTTAGATTCACCAGTTGAGTTTTAAATGTGGATTGTTCTTGGTAGCGAGTCGACATTACGGCGAGTACTCTTTGGTATTATTTTTTATAAGGATTAATATCAGGGTCTCGACGAGTTCTTAATAGCCTCAAAATCCACATATACTGCTCAGGCCTTTCAGTCACATAATGTTCAATACACTCATTCATCATTCTAGCATCTTGATATTCATCACCGGTTGGAAAGGGTAGGGCAGGGTAGAAATCTAATTCGAACTGACCTGTTTCTGTGTTGATCATAGCAAATAGAGGAACGATTTTAGCCTGGCTTAGTTTCGATAAACGACCTAACCCTGAAATCGTAGCTTTTTTTGTTGCAAAGAAATCGACAAAGACACTGTGTTCACGGCCAAGATCTTCATCGGGTAGATAGTAACCTAGGTACTTATCTTTACGTACTGATTTAATGAAAGGTTTGATCCCTACACTTCGATCATAAACACGGCCGCCGTATTGAACTCGCTGTTTATGCATTAACCAGTCTGCCACTTTATTTTTTTGGCCTTTTGCCATGGCAGAAACAGGTAATCCACGAGAGGCCAGAAGTACCGCAGGGATATCAATAGACCAAGTATGAGGGACCAATAAAATAACATTTTCATCGTTGTCGAGTACGTTTTGAAGGTGCTCAAAACCACGAATAGTTGTGTTTTTTTCTAACCACTCTTTACTTCTTAATGTAAGAAGCGGGAATGTCAGCATAAACATAGAAGCGGTGACATATAGCTTATACAGAATAGCTTGACGTTCTGATTCTGATTTCTCTGGAAAGCATAAAGACAAGTTAACCCGAGCGCGATGAGTTGCCCCAGATTTAAGTTTTATTGCTTGTTTAGCAACAAATTTTGATAATGCTAATTTGGCTGAACGAGGAAAAAATGCGAATAGACAAGCCAAGAACAGAGCAACCCAAGTTCCCCAATATTTAGGGGCTAGAAACGACCATTCAAAGGTTGGGTTATACGCTTTCTCATCAAAGTCATTACGTTGCTGGGTCATAAATACTCTATCAACTTATCTATCATATGAAGGCAATGTTAAAGTGTTAATCTGTCATCCTGAAAAGCGACGCAGGAGCGCAGTTCAGGGTCTGTTATCGTAAAGAATTCATTATTCTTAAGTAGATTCCGGATAACTCGTACCTCGTTTCCGGAATGACAGTGCTTTTATTCTCGTTTTTGGAATCAAGGTGTTGTTCGATTAAGGGCTGCTGCTTACTTATTAATCTCAGCCAAATACTCAGCCACACCTTCTGCAACGGTTTTAAACTTAACATCGCAACCTGCAGCGCGAAGTTTATCTAAGTTCGCTTGAGTGTATTCTTGGTAAGCGCCTTTTAAATGCTCGGGGAATGGGATGGATTCAATCGTGCCTTTACCGTGATGTTTCACTACCGCTTCAGCAACTGCGCGGAAAGGTTCGGCTTTTCCAGTACCACAGTTGAAAATGCCTGATACACCGTTTTCCATAAACCAAAGGTTGACTTTACACACATCACCCACATAGATGAAATCACGTTTGAACTCGTCGCTGCCTTCAAATAACTTTGCATTTTCGCCAGCAAGTAATTGGTTGTTTAGGTGGAAAGCGACTGAAGCCATGCTGCCTTTGTGTTGTTCGCGTGGGCCATAAACATTGAAATAGCGGAAGCCGGTAATTTGAGACAGTTTTTCGCCGTGCACTTCTGCATCTGCCCATAGGCGGCGCACGTAGTTATCAAATTGCTGTTTTGAATAACCGTAAACATTCAGTGCACCTTCGTATTCACGCTCTTCAATGAATTCTGGCTTTTGCGAACGAGAAGGTTGTGCGCCATAGGTTGCAGCAGAAGAGGCGTAAAGGAATGGAATCTGACGATCAACGCAGTAGTGTAGTAACTCTTTAGAATACTCGTAGTTGTTGAGCATCATATATTTACCATCCCACTCAGTCGTTGCAGAGCATGCACCTTCATGGAAAATCGCTTCAATCGGGCCGAAATCATCGCCAGCCATGATTTGAGTTAGGAAGTCATCACGATCCATATAATCCGTGATATCTAAGTCGACTAAATTAACGAACTTTTTACCGTTTTTTAGGTTGTCGACTACTAATATGTCGTTGTAACCAGCTTCATTTAGTGCTTTAACAATATTGCTGCCAATCATGCCAGCACCGCCAGTAACGATAATCATATTTACTTCCTAAAGAATTTAAAAAACAGACAGGGCGAAGTATATCAGAAGATAAGTTGAGAGAGGAAATAAAAGCGAACTTCAAGATCCGAGACTCGAGGACGCTTCTTTTATCACTAAGGCTAAAAATATGCGTCATCCTGAATAGCGAGTCACGAGTGTAGTTCAGGATCTCCTACAGATAGCAGGGAACTTACAGTTGATAGTATAAATCAACCCATTCTTTATTGTGTTCTGTAATTAGGTTGTTTTTCCATTGTCTTTTCCAATGTTTTAATTGTTTCTCCCTTGAAATTGCTGACTCCATTACATTATGAATTTCGTAATAAACTAGATTGATAGTGTTATATCTATATGAAAACCCATTGACTTGTTTGTTTTTATGCTGCCATACACGCTGTTTTAGTTGACTGGTGACACCAACATATAACGATTGTTTATTATTGGATGAAAGGATGTACACACAAGGCTGTTTCATCATTGATTTTCCTTTATGGTTTGCATTAAGCCGTCATTTCTTTTTGAGGTCTGTATCAAGTCGTCATTCCTTTGAGGTTGTTATTAACCGTCATCCTTGAGGAGCCTAAGCGACATCGAGGATCTACATTCAGCGCGTGGTGAGTAGATTCCCGCTCTCGCTAAGGCTCGGCAGGAATGACGGATGGAATAAAGCTCGCAGAAATGACGGATTCATTAAGGCTATGACAGTAATGTAAAGGCTTCACAGAGCTATCATTCCTTTTTGAGGTTGTTATTAACTCGTCATTCTTGAGGAGCCTAAGAGACATCGAAGATCTATTCTCAATTTACACAATAACGTCGCTTGTAAACCTTGCCTTAAGCAACGCTTTGAATTCATCCTTCACCTCTGGCTCTCCATGAATTAAAAATACCTTCTTCGGTAATTTTTCAATCCCTTCAATAAACCGCAGTAAATCTTTTTGATCCGCATGAGCTGAATATCCAGACATCGAATGAATCTGAGCATTTACCTCTATTTTTTGATTCGAAATATAAACATAGTTGTCACCTTCTTGTAGCTCGCGGCCAAGCGTTCCATAAGCTTGAAAGCCTGTGAGAATCACGTCGGTTTGTTGGTGAGGAAGTAGCGCTTGTAGGTAGTTCATAATACGACCACCATGACACATGCCGCTGGCAGCGACGACGATGGCGGGTTCGTTCGTAGAAGCAAGTCGATTGGCGAGTTTGGTATGTTCTTTATGGTTATCAACCGTGATGAGTTGCTCAAAAGAAAGTGGATGCCTATCGATATTCTCATCAAACTCAGTGCATTCATCATTCCATAGCTGTTTGAAACGTTCGTACTCTTTGGTGACTTTTAATGCCAGTGGAGAATCTAAAATGATAGGCAGTTGTTGCCAAAAATCATCGGAAGTAGTTTTGGTTTTAATGCTGTGTTCAATCAAACGTTCGATATCAAATAAAATCTCTTGCGTGCGCCCAACACTAAAAGCCGGAATTAAAATCACGCCGCCATCTTGTAATGATTTTTGAACGATCTGTTCCAACCGCTGTGAGCGAGTACTTACATTATCGTGCTGTTTATCACCATAAGTAGTTTCAATGACTAGATAGTCAGCTTGTTTCGGTGGAATAGGATCCGGTAATAATGGCGTATTACTCGGCCCTAAATCACCAGAAAAGACAATAATTTCACCATTTGGTAGTTTAATCTCGATATAAGCCGAACCTAGAATATGCCCAGCAGGCTGGAACCTGAAGAGAAGCGAGTGCGCTTCGCTTGCCGAGTGAGACACTTTTCCTCGGCTCTTGAGTGAAACGTCCTCAGATCTCGGCTCTATTTTTCCCCACTCTCCATACTCCACCGGCACAATAAGCCTTTCAATCCGCTCTAAAACCACCGCCCTCTGTTTCTTATTCAACCCCAGTTGAAGCTTTAAACCATCATCCAACATTAATGGAATAAGTGCCGCAGTTGCTTTGGTGCAATAAATCGGTTTATCGAACCCAGCAGCGAGCAACCAAGGTAGGCGGCCGATGTGGTCGATATGGGTATGGGTTATTAGTAAGGCTTCAATGTGCTGAATATCAAAATCAATATTAAGTGCGGTAATGGGGTCCGAGGCGGCATCTTTACCTTGAAACAACCCACAATCAATTAAGATGCCATACTGATCAATACGCAATTCATGACATGATCCAGTAACCGTATTTTTACCGCCATGATGGAGAAGAAAATATTGGTATTCATCGTGTAATTGATACATGCGAGTCGTCATAAGTAAGCCTTATCAATAAAGTTTAACCTGCTGATTTAAATGAATACTAAAGGCTTAATGTTAGAAAGTCTGGATAGGGCGTATTGTTTTCGATCAAGTTATCCTTTGTTATTAGTAATTGTTATTAAAATGTCATAAGTAAGAATAGTATCTTGATGAAGATTTGTCCTACGTGCGCTCGCGCAGAGCCCTCGTTAGTGGTAGAATTTCGGCCAATTTTGGTGACCTAGTAAGTGAAATGAAGCAATTTAAGATGTTAGTAAAGCAGTTTTTATCCAGAACAGGAGCTTTAGACCTCTATGTTAAGCAGCTTTACATCCATCTAACGGTGTACATATACAAATTAAAGCACATTGGCATAGCAACTCAATCAAATCAGTTTGTCTTTGAAAGTTTTCAAGGTAAATCTGCTTCTGACTCACCTTACGCCCTTTATCTTGAGCTTAAGAAAGTTAAACCTGATGCTAAATTTATATGGGTATTTGATAACCTTAAACACTCTGACTGCTCTAAACTTTCACAAGAATCAAACACAGTGTGCGTAAAACGAGGGAGTAAAGATTACTTCAATGCTTACGCTTCAAGCGAATACTGGATTGTAAATTGCCGTTTACCATACCGTTTGTTGCCAAGAAAAACCCAAACCTTATTACAATGTTGGCATGGTACGCCGTTAAAAAAATTAGGTTTAGATATTCAAGTTGAGAATCACCCTACTTCGAGTTTAAAGGCTATGCATTTTGCATATCACTGGGAAGGAAAGCGCTGTAAGTATTTTTTATCTCCTAGCGCTTATGCATCACAATGTTTCATTACATCATTTGGTTTAGATAAATCTAAAGTTTTGGAACTGGGTTACCCTAGAAATGATGATTTAGTTAATTACAAAGACGATAAATCTTATCAGAACCAAATAAAAGACAGCCTTGGAATAGAGCAGAATAAAAAAGTTATTTTATACGCGCCAACATTTAGAGATGATGACTTTATTGCCGGTAAGCATGTTGCCGTGAATCAATTAGATAACGAGAAGTTTAAAAAACATTTTGGTTCAGATGTTCAATTTTTATTTAGAGGGCATTACTTTGCTCAGGTAGAACAGCCTAAAGATGGCTTTTTTATCAATGTTTCTGACTATCCTAGTATTAATGATTTACTACTTATCTCTGATGAAGTGATTACCGATTACTCAAGTCTATTCTTTGATTATTTAGTATTAGAGCGCCCTCTATACTTTTATATGTACGACAAAGATAAATACCTGAATCACTTACGGGGCACTTATCTGAATGTCGAAACAGATATGCCAGGGCCTGTTGTTGAACGGCAGGATGATTTAGTTCAGCTATTAACAGAACCAGAAAAATCATTAGTACAACGAAAGCAATTTAATCAGATCTATAATCCTCACGAAAACGGGCGGTCTGCTCAACGTGTCATTCAAACAATTTTAGGTAATTAATCTATGTCTAAGCGAGTTATTACATTTGGTACTTTCGATGTTTTTCATGTGGGACACATTAACATTCTTGAGCGTTGTGCCACATTGGGAGATACCTTAGTGGTTGGAGTATCCAGTGATGCACTGAATTTTTCTAAAAAACAACGTAATCCAATCTACTCAGAGCAAGACCGACTTAAGATCATTCAATCACTTTCTTTTGTTGATGAAGTATTCATTGAGCATTCTTTAGAAAAAAAACGTGAGTATATTGAATTTTATAAAGCAGATGTATTAGCGATGGGAGATGACTGGAAAGGCCGTTTTGATGAGTTTTCAGATATTTGCGAAGTGGTGTATTTTCCTCGCACACCTTCGATTTCCACTTCTGAAATCATTGAAATAGCTAAAAATATCTAGTGGTTGTATACAGTTTTGAATAAGAACCGCAACCGTTACTTAAAGCTAAGAAGTGCGCTCTTCATCAAAGGCGCGCTTTTTTCTCTGCTTGGTTTTTTTGTTAGTAGAAAGTCTAAACGGATTATTTTCAATTCGGAATTTAATACTGAGTTTAACCATAACTCTAAGTATCTGTTTCTATATATCTTAAAACATCACCCAGAATATGATGTACGTTTTGTCATTAATGATCTTGAGCTTAAAGAGTCTCTTAATCAAGAGATTGGACCATACTTTATAGACACCTACAGCATCAAAAGCCGTTGGTACATCTTACAAGCAAAAACGTGGATTACATCTTCTTTAGAAACACCTATAGGTGGGTTTTGTCAGGCTTATAAACGAAATGTTTTTCATCTAGGTCATGGTGCACCTTTAAAACGGATTGGTCGAGCTGAAAAGTATTTGAACTGGAAAAAATCCTTATATTATCGATTAATTAAAGGGAACTTTAGTTACTTTTTTTCCACTTCAGAAGCTTTCTCTGAAACTTGGCGAGCGTGTTTGAATTTGAGAAAAGAACAGGTCGTCATTGCGGGTCAAGCGAGAAATGACGCATTGAGAAGTGATTATCAGCATTACAATGAAGTATTAAAGCTTGATTCATCGAAAAAAAACATACTCTATGCACCTACTTGGCGGCCATTTGATGATACGGTGATTTTCCCTTTTTTAGATTTCAATGAAGAGAAAATCGAAGCATTTTTACACAAGTATAACTGTATATTACATTTGAGAGTTCATCCGAATTTTGAATCAAACATGCCTAAAAAAATACAAAATATAAAGGGTGTTAATATCCTATCTCGTGCATGTATTACAGATATTAATGAAGTGCTTGGGCAATTTGACTTGCTCATTACAGACTATTCGAGCATTTATGTTGATTACTTATTAACGCAAAAACCGATGTTATTTTTGCCTTATGATTATGAAATGTATAAATCTAACATCGGTTTTACCATTCCATATCAACAAGCCACGCCAGGGCCAAAGCCAAAAACACAGAAACAATTTTTACAAGAAGTGGAACAATTACTCTTTAATTCTGAGTATTACTCGCAAGAGCGTGAAGATGCCAATGATTGGCTTAATTCTGTGCAAGTTGATCAAGCGAAGCAAAATGCACACTTAATATTCCAACTCATGAAGAGTTAATGATTAAATAGGTACTCAATTGAATACAAAAGCCATCTCTCGAAATTTGTATATTCTCTACACATTGGCGCATTTGAAGAAAAAAGCCAATATTCGTGGCACATTTTTAGGCTATTTATGGTGGATCATAGAACCTATGATGCTCATTGCCTTATACAGTTATGTTGTAGGAATGATCTTTGGGCACAGGGGAGCTGATCAAATACTTATGATTGCAATAGGGGTAACACTTTGGAAATGGTGGAGCTCCAGTATGTCGACAGCAACCACCTCTTTTAGGCGTTATAAAGGGATTGTTTGCCAAGTGAAGATGCCATTGCCTATCTTACCAACCTCTGAAGTATTTGGTGAGAGTTACATGTTCTTCTTTGCTTATGTCATTTTGCAAACTGTACTTTTGTACCTAGGTTTTACTCCTGACATATTCGCTTTAATAATGGCATTTGTAACCTCAATGGTGGCAGTGACGGCTTTGTCTTTATTTTTGGCAATGTTAAATGTCTTTGTAAGAGACACCGCATTTTTGGTGGGCTTTGGTCTAAGGATCCTTTTTTACATTACTCCGATTATCTACCCTTCTAGCAGAGTACCAGAGAACTTTCGTTTTTTAGTCGATCTGAATCCATTTGCATACTTAATTGATTATTATAATAATGCTTTGATTTATACGGATAAAGTTCAATACGATAATATGTTTTATGGCTTAGCTTTTTCATCGTTAGTCTTAGTCGTATTAATTAGAATGTGTAAGAAGCTAGCCCCTCAAATCATCAGGAATGTATAACATGAGTGAAAAAAACTTAGTCGTCGAGCTTGATGATGTCACACTTAAGTATGCAAATAGTACCAGCTTTAATTTAAAGCGATTGTTCTTATCGAAACATGAAAGGCAGCGAGTAGTATCTAACTCTAATGCCAATCGTGAAGCGGCTTTGAGTCATGTGTCTCTGAAATTTTATGAGGGCGATATTGTTGGTATTGTCGGGCGTAATGGTGCGGGAAAGTCGACAATATGTAAGGTGTTATCTGGGGTGCTTGAGCCAACCAGTGGTCAGTTTTACTCAAAGTTAGATGTAGGCTCGTTACTTTCTTTGAATTCTTTTTTTGCCAAAGAGCTCAGCGGATTAGATAATATCTATCTTGCTGGTGCATTATTAGGTAAGAATAAAAAAGAAATAGAAGATAAAATTGAAGAAATTATCGATTTCTCTGAATTAGAAGAATCGATTCATAAGCCCATTGAAACTTACTCAAGTGGTATGGTTTCACGTTTGGCTTTCTCGATCGCGACTACTTATCGCAGCGATATTTTGATCATTGATGAAGTATTAAGTGTGGGTGATAAGTATTTTCGGGAAAAGTGTAAAAAACGAATGCAAGAAATTATGAAGCAATCACGCCTTATTATTATTGTTTCGCATTCGGATTCAGATATAAAAAATATGTGTAATAGAGCGATATATCTAGATAAAGGGAAAGTGGTTCTAGATGGTTCTGTTGATGAAGTTATGAATAAATATAAATAATTGTTGGTTTCTATGTATAATAAAATAAAAAAATTTTTTAAATCTGTCATAAAAAAAGAAAATAAAAAAGCAAAGATAATTTATACAATTGAAAGAAATAAAAACCTAACATTGGAAAATGTTGTGTTGTTTGAATCTTATCATGGTAGTCAAATATCTAGTAATGAATTTTATTTAATGAAGGATTTATATTTTAGAGGCGATAGAAGTGTAGATATTTTTATTGCGTGCACAAAATCTTCCGAAGGAAGAATTAAAGAAAGATTAAGTTATTATGGCATTGAAGATGTTAAGCTTGTTCGCATACATTCTAAAGAATATTGCCATCTGCTTTGTGTCGCAAAGTTTCTAATCAATAGTACTAGTTTTCCTGATTACTTCTTTAAAAGAGAAGGCCAAATATATTTGAATACTTGGCATGGTACGCCATTAAAAAATATGGGCAGATCTGATGTAGATGAGCCACATATGATAACAAATATACAAAGAAACTTTTTGATGTCTGATTATATTCTATTTCCTAATGCTCATACAAAAAGAGTTATGGAGAAAGAATATATGTTATCTAATTTATATAAAGGGAAATTCATCCTAGAAGGTTACCCTAGAAATGATGTTTTTTTCTCTGGAAACAAACAATTAAAATATGATTTAGGCTTAAGTGAAAAGAAAGTTTTTGTGTATATGCCTACATGGAGGGGGAAATTAGGTCGAAATAATAACATGTACACGTTGGCCAACATATATCTTTTTATTGAAAAGTTATCAAGATCGCTTTCAGATAATGAGGTTTTATTTGTCAGTTTTCATTATTTAATGAAGAAAGGGATAAATATAGGTGATTTTAAAAATACATTTTATATCCCAGGGTACGTTGAAACCTATGACTTTTTGAATGTTGCCGATGTTTTAATTACGGATTATTCATCTGTAATGTTTGATTTTATAAATTCAAATAAAAAAATTGCGTTGTATCAGTTCGATTATGATGAGTATGATGAATATCGAGGTGTGACTATTGATAATGAAAGTCTCCCATTTTTTAAATCTAAAAATATTGATGAGGTTATCAGTTTTATTAAAGATGATAATGTTGACAATATAGAAAGCTCTTTAGATTTAAGATTTTGTGAATGGGAAACAGCTTATAGTTCTGAAAAGGTAAATGACTTCTTATTTTACAATAAAGAAAACACTATATCCTTCGGCTATCCAGAATGTAATAATAAAGAAAATATTTTAATTTACCCTGGGAATTTGGCTAAAAATGGGATTACAACCTCAATTTTAAGTTTGTTAGGTGAGATTGATAGAAGTCGGTTTAATGTGTTTTTAACTTTTTCTCAAAATGCAGTGAAAAATAACAAAGATATTATATTGAATTTTGATCGCGATATTGGTTACATACCATTTAGGGCTATGTTAAATTATACTTATACAGATGCCTTATTATTGTTTTTGTATTTTAATTTTCACTTTTCTTTTTTGAGCAGAGTGATAAAAAACATATACAGTAAAAACTTTAAAAAAGCATACCCAAATTGTGAATTTTCACACTTAATTCAGTTTAGTGGTTATGATCGACATGTGATAAATTTATTTGGTTCATCACGTATGACCAAAACAATTTATGTACATAATGATATGTGGAAAGAATATAAAACTAGAGGTTTTGCTCATAAATCGACGATGGATAATGCTTATACCTCATATGATAATATTGCATTAGTAAATCCGGTTTTAGCTGATTGTTTTGGTAAGTTTAAAGTTGATCGTTCGAAGTTAACTGTTGTCGAAAATCTACATCCTCATGATTTAGTTGTACATAAATCATGCATGCCTATAATATTTGATCCTGAAACTAAATCTAATATATCTAAGAGTGAATTAGAGTTAATATTGAATGATGATTCAAATAAAAAATTCATTAATATAGGAAGGTTCTCACCAGAAAAAGGCCACGATAGACTTATATCTGCATTTGAAAAAGCTTGTGTTGAGGATAATAATTTATATCTAATTATTATAGGTGGACCTGGAAGAACTTATAATGAAACTCTAAAATTGGCAAAAAACTCTGAATTTAGTGACCGAATTGTGATTATCCATTCTATTCGGAATCCATTCCCTATTCTTAAGTTGTGTGATCTATTTTTATTATCATCTCATTATGAAGGATTAGGCTTGGTGATGTTGGAGGCGATTTCTTTAGGAGTACCAGTCATTTCTACAGATATTCCTGCCCCGAGAGCTTTTTTAGAAAAAGGTTATGGCACTATTGTAGAAAATAGTACAGATGGTTTGTATCAAGGTATGAATGATTTCCTTGGTGGGAGTGTGTTTTCTGCAGAGGTTGATTGGGATGAATATAACGCTAAAGCTTTAGGGCAATTCTATGGGTTATTAGAGAGTAAGTAAACGATTAATGAAGCCTTATTAGGCTTCATTGATATTAATTCAAGTACGAGTAAATATGATTGAAAAATTTCTGGAGTTAGGATTTTTATAAGTAGACGATAGGCTCTGTATTTAAAAATTTTCAATAATAAATCCATGATCTCACTCATTAAATGAGGTTTGTCATCTTTTATTAATTGTTCCGTAAAATAACTGACACAAAAAACGCCCATTATTGTAAAAAACTTTAATGGGCTTTTTTATGTCACACATTTCAATCATCATACCTGTGAAGAACGAGCAAGATAAGCTTTTACGCTGTATTCGTTCTATTCAATCTGGTGACTCTCACCGAATCTACTTCATTGTTGTCGATGATCAATCTACCGATTCAACGTTATCTATTGCGAATGACGCTCTAGCATCAGGTGATTTTGAAGGTAAGGTGTTATTGAATGATGGCTCTTCTGGGGTAGGGGCTGGCGCTTGTCGAAATTTAGGTATATCTCATATCCCAGAAAATACAGATTATGTCTTATTTTTTGACGCGGATGACGTTATGCCTGCAGGTGTATTGTCCCGTTGGGTCGAGTCACTTGAACAAAATCAAAGCGATGTGTCTATTGCTCAGTATGAATACTATGTTTCTGATACAGCTAGTATTGGTATGAATAAGGCCGATGAAAAACTTTGGAACCAATTGGTTAACTCTGAGCAGCCACTATTTAATGAAGCTAACCGTTCCAAGCTTCTTAAAATGATTAATTACCCTTGGAATAAACTACTTCGTTATGATTTTTTGAAGCGAATTAAATTGCGATTTTCAACGACGCCTGTCCATAACGATATTTATGCACACTGGATCATTTTACTTAATGCTCAAGCCCCCTGTTTATTTTCCGAGTCTGTTTGTCATCATTTTGTGATCTCTGGTAATCAGCAAATTACCAACATATTTAATGGGAAACGCTTAGCCATTATTCCCGTGCTGGAAGAAGTTCAAGCTTATTTTTACCAGAATAAAGACCATTCTAAAGTTTTCTATCCTACTTTTTTAGAGTTTAAACGAAGTGTTTTAAGTTGGGCCTATGAGCGTATTCAACCCGAATTGAAACCACAGTTATCTCAGCTTATCCAAGATTCATATCAAGACATCACATCGCAAACCGTATTGGAAGCCAGTTTGCATCATCCTGCTACGGCTCTACAAGCCGGGTTGCTCAAATTAGGAATGGACTATGACACTATCAATCATCGTTACCACATTTAATATTGAAAACTATATCCATCAGTGTCTTGAGTCTATTGCGAACCAAACCTTAAGTGATATTGAAATTATCGTGGTCGATGACGCATCAACGGATGGTACCCGAAAAATTATTGATGAATTTGCTAAAAAAGACGATCGAATAAAAACCATATACTTTGAAAAAAATACTATCGGTGGGGTATCGAGTGCGGCGAACGCTGGGCTTGATATCGCGACCGGTGAGTATATTGGATTTGCTGATGGTGATGATTGGTATGAGCTGGATATGTTCGAGCGTTTGTTTGAGTTGGCGAGTTCAGGTGATGCCGATATCGCGTTTTGTAATTACCTAGAGTTTGATGAAAGCAACAACCAGAAAAAAGTGCCTTCAGATGGAAAAAAATGGCCAGATATCCATTCATTTATGGGGCAAGTTAATGATTCTGACGAATTCAAGCGCAAATTGTTGCGATTAAACCCGGTTCCTTGGAGAAAAATTTATCGACGAACTTGGTTAGAAAGCCACAAAATCCGTTTCCCTGTCGGCGATTATTTTTTTGAAGATAACCCCTTTCATTGGCAGAGTACGATTTTAGCAAGCAAGATTGTATTTGATGACTTTATTGGTTGTTATCATCGTATTAACCGCCCTGGACAATCAATGGCAAGGGCGGACAAAAAGTTACTGGCGATGTATGAGCATCATCAAACTATTTTGAGTATCTTAAATACGACTGATTCTAGTCGATTTTATGAGCAAAGTTTTGGTTGGTTAGTCGGCAATACATGCTGGATTGCGCGGAAGATGGAAGCTGAGTTTATGCAAGAATTATTTATTGCATTCAAGCAACAGACCTCTTTTTATTCATTGGATTGGGTAACCAATTTATTGGATACACCAGTGTTGGGGCGTTACGGCTCTGATTTAGTGAGAACCGCTCTGGAAAATGATTATGAAGCTTTTTGTGTTGTGGCAAAAGGGAAGAAGCTCAAACTTGATAATAAGCAACAAAATAATAAATTTCCCCCTCCAAATACCTCAATAAATTCTCTATTCACACAATCTATACATACATATAAAACGGAAGGTTTTAGAGCTTTATTAAAAAAAATAAAAGCGTACTTGGAATACCGATATAACTTGAAAATGCATTCTTTTTTATGGGTATCAAATCGACGTTTATTAAAAGAGTTACAGCATGTTAAACGTGAGGCTCATGGACTAAAGCAAGAGGTACAAGTGCTTAAGGTTGCCTTTCTTCTTCAATCTCAAGAACATCAATTGAACCAGAATTATACGGCTAAGTTACAGGGAAAAGTCAGCTTAAAGGATGAGGTGTAATATGTATTTATGTGTTGGCGCTGGTTTCTCATGTGCAATTATTGCAAGACAACTTGCCGAGCAGGGTTTTAAGGTGGTGGTTATTGACTCTCGGGAGCATGTGGCTGGAAATTGCCATACTCAACGGCATGATAGTACCAATATTTTGGTTCACACATATGGCCCTCATATTTTTCATACTGACGATGAAGAGGTCTGGAACTATGTAAATCAATGGGCCGAGTTTAAGCCTTATGTAAACCGTGTGAAAACGACTTCACAGGGTGCTGTGTATTCATTACCTATTAACTTACATACGATTAATCAATACTTTGCTAAAACACTCAAGCCTACCGAAGCAAAAGAATTTATTGAATC
The DNA here is from genome assembly GCF_048266485.1 of Vibrio sp. GTDB lineage: Bacteria > Pseudomonadota > Gammaproteobacteria > Enterobacterales > Vibrionaceae > Vibrio. The sequence goes on from NZ_JBLWZK010000002.1 coordinate 175,052, forward strand.
TCAAGCGGATACTTCGATTGTTGATCCTCAAACCTTTGAAGAGCAAGCAATGCGCTTTGTTGGTAAAGATTTTTATGAAGCTTTCTTTAAAGGCTACACCAAAAAGCAATGGGGTGTTGAGCCTTCAACACTCCCTGCAAGTATTTTAAAGCGTCTGCCTGTTCGCTTTAATTACGATGACAATTATTTCAATCATAAATATCAAGGCATGCCAGTTAATGGTTATACCGAAATTGTAGAGAAGATTTTAGATCACGATAATATTGAAGTGAAGTTAAGTACGAGCTTTGATAAATCAATGGAACAAGACTTTGACCATGTGTTCTATTCCGGCCCCATTGATACGTATTTTGACTATAGATTTGGTCGTTTAGGTTACCGTACTTTAGATTTCAAACCTGAAATTTATGAAGGGGATTATCAAGGTACAGCGGTGATGAATTATGGAGATGAATCCGTACCTTATACACGAATTACTGAGCATAAGTACTTTTCTCCTTGGGAAAAGCATGACGACACTGTGATCTATAAAGAATACAGTCGATTGGCTGAAGATAATGATATTCCTTATTACCCAATTCGTTTTGCTGGTGGTGAAGGTGTTGAGCAATTATCCAATTATGTAGAACTTGCGAAACAGCAATCTAAAGTGACTTTTATTGGTCGGTTAGGGACCTATCGTTATCTTGATATGGATGTGACGATTCGTGAAGCGCTTCATGCTTCAAAGTGGATTCTAGCGAACATTAGAACGGGTTCATCTATCCCTTCGTTTTTTGTTGATGTTGTCTAGGTGAATGTCTATGAAACCTTACAAAATTGCATCGATTGTGGTGACTTATAATCGCTGTCACCTTTTGACAAAAACATTAGCTTCATTGGTAAAACAAAACGTAGATACCATTTATGTCATCGATAATAACAGTAAAGATGAAACGTATAATGTAGTTTCAGCTTGGGCTGACAAGACGAAAGGTCGGGTTCGATATGTGAATACTGGTGCCAATTTAGGTGGGGCGGGTGGTTTTGCTTTAGGTTGTAAATTGGCTTTGGAGTCGGAAGAGAAGTTTACCCATGTGTGGTTTTCTGATGATGATGTGACCTTTCACCATGACTGTTTAGAAAAACTGACACCCTATCTAGATAAAAAAACGATATTACAACCGATGCGATACGATATAAAAGGGCAGAATGCTGAACAGTCTTCAACGGATGTTGATTTAAAATCGGTGTGGATACTTAACCATAAACGAAACTCAATTAAAGATACCCACGAAAAGTATAATAAAGAGCCATTTGAAATAGATTTTATGCCCTTCGAGGGCCCGATTGTCCCTATCCCGGTATTGAAGTTTACTGGTTTGCCTGATGAACTCTATTTTATTTTTAGTGATGATTTAGATTTTGCGTTAAGAGCAAGGAAATTAGGCTTTAAAATTCGATGCATACCTAAGGCTGGAATGACTCGCTGGGTTGAGAGTGGTAATAGTCACGATGTTGCAAGTTGGAAAACCTATTTTAATTACCGTAACTTCTTTCGAATTCAAAAACTTTATGGTGAAAATAGATTTGTACGTAATCGACCTTATTTGATAGCTTGTCTGGTCGTTGCTTATTGTTGTGTCAGGTTCGAGTTTAAGAAAATTAGAGTGATACTTGATGCGTTAGAGGATGCGATGTCATATCGATTTAAGTATCACGAAAAGTATATGCCCAAGTAACTTCAAGCTACGAGTTTCAGTCAGAATAAAACAAGCTTTAGGCAAGGCAAATTGAATATGATCATAGTGTGATTCTATCTCTGTTCAATTTAACGCAGTATAAAGCTTGTTTTAACTTGCCTTTTGGGAGCTTCATCCAACCCTTTCTTTTTTATAAGAGATAGTCAGCATCAGATTGGTTTGAAAGGTGCTTACATTCCTTCACCAATCTTCCTTGTCTAAAGGTTTGGATGATAGTTCTGAATTTTGCATCTTGAAGTCGCTTGGGTATATGCCTAAATGAAGTCTTTTGATTCTCACTACGGCTGTTTAGGCTTATACCCGGTCGGCGTTTCCAGCAAAATACGTTTAATACATTCCAAATCAAAGTCGTGGCAGCAACTATCAAGTTGTTTGATCACGACCTCCATTTCTTGCCAGCTTAGGCTTTCTTCACTTGCTGTCATGATTTTAGGGTGGCAAGTGCCTGTTACATTCTCCCCAATCAACAATTCTTCATAAAGTTTCTCTCCCGGCCTTAGACCAGTAAAGCGAATTTCTATATCCCCTTCTTTTTTATTGCCTTCTTCAGTGGCTTTTTCTGTCATACCCATAAGGTGGATCATGCGTTTAGCAAGGTCTAGAATCTTTACCGGCTCTCCCATATCTAGCACAAATACTTGGCCGTTATGACCTATTGCGCCAGCTTGTATGACTAATTGTGCTGCTTCTGGAATGAGCATGAAAAAACGTGTGATATCAGGATGAGTGACGGTAACAGGCCCACCTTTCCGAATTTGCTTTTTGAATAGTGGTACTACTGAGCCTGAAGAACCTAATACATTACCAAAACGAACCATAGTAAAGCTGGTACCAGATTGTCTATCAGATAAAGCTTGTAATACGAGTTCTGCTAAGCGTTTGCTGGCTCCCATTACATTGGTTGGGCGCACTGCTTTATCGGTTGAAATTAAGGTGAAGTTTTTCACACCGGTATTGATTGCCGCCTCTGCCACACACCAAGTACCGAAAACATTATTGCGTATGCCTTCGACGATATTATCTTCAACTAAGGGGACATGCTTATAAGCGGCTGCGTGATAAACGGTTTCAACCTTGTAAGCTCTCATTAGTTTTTCTACTCGATTTTGACGTTGTACCGAGCCAAGTGCTGCGACAATTTTTGTCTCGTATTTTAAGTGTTTTTTTGCTTGTTGTAGTTCTTGGTCAATTTTATATAGATTGAATTCATTGAGCTCAAATAACACGATACAGTTTGGGTTTTGCTTGAGTATTTGTCTACAAAGTTCAGAGCCAATAGAGCCACCTGCACCAGTGACCATGATGTTTTTATTGGTGATGTTTTGACTGAGTAACTTTGGTACAGGGTCTACCGGGGTTCTTCCTAATAAATCTGCGACATCTAAGTCTTTAATCTCGCCAGTTTGCGCTCGCCCTGTCGCGATGTCTTCGACAGAGGGTACCGACTGTAATTCTATTGGTAAGTTTGAAAGCCTATCAACCAAGCGTAATCGTTCGCCTTTATTAATATTATTAATTGCTAAGAGTAACTTAACCGGTTGATACAGTGGTTGAAGGCGGTGGAAGTCTGAGCTTGAGTGAATTTTAACACCATGAATAACCTGACCGACTTTAGATGGGTCGTCATCAAACAGGATTGCTGGGTTATATTTTTCACCATGAGCCAGTGAGTAAGCAAGTTCTCGACCAGTTGCGCCGGCGCCATAGATAAAGACGTTAGGTTTATTGCGGCGATAAAACTGATGATAATAATTTCGTATAAGAATGCGTGGTGTTCCTAGAGTCATCACAGCAAAACCAGCAAAAATAAAAGGGACACTTCTAGGTAAGAAAGAATGGAATATAAAGCTAGTAATCATAAGAGTGATGCTAGAGGCCATCACAGCAATCAATATATGACTTAAAGCAGCCACCACCATATAACGGACTACCGCACGATACATTCCTAAGTGTAGAAAGATAAAAACAGTGACTAATGTTGTGATTGACCAGCTTAGAATTTCTTCTTGCCCTATTTGAAAGTTACTATGTCCGAGGCGTACAACAATAGAAAAATAAATAGAAAGTAGAATTGCTGTAATGTCGTATATAACATTGATAATACGCTTTTCACGACGATTAATTTTTAACAAGTTTTTGATGATGTTGAGCATTAAGAAGGCAACTTGTGTAGGTAGAATATGAGGGATGATTGTAAACGGATTTGTGGGAATTTTCTATATGGGATTTTGGGGAGAGATGAGAGGCGAGAGGCGAAAAACAAAAAGCGAGAGGTGTCGCCCGAGGATGACGGAATAATCGTCATTTCGCACATGACGCATAGGACGTCATTCCAGCCGAGCCTTAGCGAGAGCAGGAATCTACTAGAATCGCGCTGAATAGTTAAGTCCGTAATGGTCTACAACACGTGGTGAGTCGATCCCCGGTTCCTCGTTTGTTTGAGTGAACTGATGTTGTGAATTATATTGTGACTCGGCCCGAGGATGACGAAATAAACGTCATTCCGCACATGAGCCTAAGCGAAGAAGATGCGGAATCTCCTAAAGCGCGTTGAGACTTAATGTATAGACAATGTGAGTAACGTGCTATTGGAGATACTGAATCGCGTTCGTTCCTTACTTGTTCAGCATGATGGCTTACTTGAGTTTCGAGATGCGAGTACGCTGCGCTCGAGATACGAGAAGCGATCTTGGATAACTCGGCTCTCGAAGTAAAGCGCACTCGAACCTAGGATCTATCTTTTAAATTAAGAGTATTTTAATGAATTTATTAATCACTGGTGCAACTGGTTTTGTGGGAAGTCGCTTAGTAGATGTTGCATTAACGGCAAAGCATCAGGTTTCGGCTGTCATGCGTTCTGACAATGTACAGAATGTTAAGTCTCATTCGAATATACACTGGTGTGTTGGACATCTTTCTCCTGAATTTGATTGGTCAGTACATTTGAAAGGGATTGAATGTGTTATCCACTGTGCTGCACGTGTCCACCAAATGCAAGAAGAGGCTCAGGATATTCAAGCAGTCTATGATGAGGTTAATTTTCACGGCACTTTACATTTAGCAAGACAAGCGGTTGAAGCAGGTGTGAAGCGGTTTCTTTTTTTGAGTTCGATTAAGGTGAATGGAGAACAAACTGAGGCGGGTAGCCCTTTTACGTCTACAGTCTCATTTCCACCAAGTGATCCTTATGGTCTGAGTAAATATAAAGCAGAAATGGCCTTGATGGAGCTTGCTCAAAAAACAGGGTTAGAAGTTGTTATTATTCGCCCACCTCTAGTCTATGGACCAAAAGTAAAAGCCAATTTTAAATCAATGATGAAATGGGTGAGTAGGTCTGTTCCTTTGCCATTAGGGGCGATTAAAAATCAGCGAAGTTTGGTTTATTTGGATAATTTAGTCGATCTTATTATGGTGTGTAGCCAGCATCCCAATGCAGCGAATCAAACCTTTTTAGTGTCTGATGATTATGATGTTTCGACGACTCAATTATTAAAGCAGATTAAACAATCTTCCAATTCTCATTGCGTATTAATTCCTATTCCAATGGTCTGGTTTAGACTTGCTGCCAGCTTGATAGGTAAGCCGCAAATTGCACAACGTTTATGTGGTTCTCTTCAAGTGGATATCTCTGACACTAAAAAAAAGTTAAACTGGCTACCTCCGGTTTCTTGGCAACAAGGTGTGCTCGAAACGGTTAAATATCATCTCCAATCAAAGTAGTTATTAGGAACGACATTCATGTTGCGGTTATTTGATTTTATTTTTGCTTTTTTCGGTTTGTTGTTTCTTTGGCCTGTGCTTGTGATCATTATGATTATTGGTTATTTCGATACCGGTTCACCATTATTTTTTCAGGTTAGAGTCGGTAGACACCAACAACCTTTTACTTTGATTAAATTTAGGACTATGCCAGTTAATACGCAGTCTGTTGCAACCCATTTGGTTGGTGTTGGCTCGGTGACAAAACTGGGGGCATTTTTACGTAAAACCAAGTTGGATGAATTGCCTCAATTGATTAATGTCGTGAAAGGGGAAATGAGTTTAGTTGGTCCGAGACCTAACTTATTTAATCAAGAAGAGCTTATTGCAGAAAGAAATAAAAGAAATGTTTATAGCGTGCGCCCTGGTATTACCGGGTTAGCTCAGGTCAATGAAATAGATATGTCTGAACCTGAAAAATTGGCCGAGTGGGATCAACAGATGATTCAGAATATGACGGTAAATAATTACTTTTCTTATATTATGCAAACGATATTAGGAAAGGGAGCAGGGGATCGTGTTGTTTAAATGTGAATTTTTTATTTGAAACTAGCAGCTTAAGGTTGGTTGAGTATACTATCTACATATTAATTGATGAGAATGTATTATGAAAATTGCTATCGCAGGTACCGGCTATGTCGGCCTTTCAAACGCTGTTTTATTGTCACAACACCATGAAGTGGTTGCGGTTGATATCATCCCTGAAAAAGTGGAGATGATTAATCGTCGTCAATCACCAATCGTGGATGCTGAAATAGAACAGTTTCTCGCTGAAAAAGATCTCAATCTTACCGCAACGTTAGATAAACAAGCCGCTTATCAAGATGCAGAATTTGTCGTGATTGCAACGCCAACGGATTACGATCCGCAAACCAACTACTTTAACACTTCATCCGTTGAAGCGGTGATTCGTGATGTCATGGCGATGAATCCAAATGCAGTGATGGTGATTAAATCTACTGTGCCAGTGGGTTATACCGCTAATATTAAGCAAGAAATGCAGTGTGAAAATATTATCTTTTCACCTGAATTCTTACGTGAAGGTCGTGCTCTATTTGATAACTTACATCCATCTCGCATTATTGTTGGTGAGCAGTCTGAACGAGCTAAAGCCTTTGCCAACTTATTAGTTGAAGGTGCGATTAAGCAAGATATTGATGTGCTGTTTACTGATTCGACTGAAGCAGAAGCAGTGAAGCTGTTCTCTAACACTTATCTGGCTCTTCGAGTTGCTTATTTCAATGAATTGGACTCTTACGCTGAAGCCAATGGTTTGGATGCGCGTCAAATCATCGAAGGGGTTGGTTTAGACCCTCGTATTGGCAATCATTACAACAACCCATCATTTGGTTACGGTGGTTATTGTTTACCAAAAGATACCAAGCAGTTGTTGGCTAACTATGATTCTGTACCCAATAATATTATTGGTGCCATTGTTGATGCCAACCGTACTCGTAAAGACTTTGTGGCCGATTCAATTTTAAAACGTGACCCTAAAGTTGTGGGTATCTACCGTTTAATTATGAAAGCCGGTTCAGATAATTTCCGAGCTTCCAGTATCCAAGGCATTATGAAACGTTTGAAAGCCAAAGGTATTGAAGTTGTCGTTTATGAACCTGTCTTAAAAGAAGATGATTTCTTTCACTCTCGCGTTGTTCGTGACTTTGATGAGTTTAAGCAAATCTCGGATGTGATTGTTTCAAACCGTATGGTAGAAGAGCTTGCTGATGTTGAGGGTAAGGTTTATACCAGAGATTTGTTTGGTTCAGACTAAAAGCGAAAAAGATTGTTGCGTGTAGCGTGGAAAAGCTAAGAGCAGAGCCGAGGTGCGGGGACGTTTCACTCGGGAGCCGAGAGTCAATCCCGTCATTCCAAAAGTGAGGGACGAACTGTTTGGAATCTACTGAAAGCGCGCTGAATCAATTGGATTTACAACGAGTGGTGAGTAGATCCCTGATGTCGCCTAGGCTCCTCAGGGATGACAGTTTTTCGTGATTTATTGATGACGGTTTTTCGTGATTTATTGATGACGGTTTTTTTGTGACTTATTAAAGTGAAGAAACTTGTCATCCCGGAAACGAGGGACGAGTTATCCGGGATCTACTTAAAGCGCGCTGAATCAATTGAATTTACAACGAGTGGTGAGTAGATCCCTGATGTCGCCTAGGCTCCTCAGGGATGACGGATTTTTAGGTGAGTAGATTCCCGCTCTCGCTAAGGCTCGGCAGGAATGATGCTTTTCTGGGTAGGCGCAAAACAAAGCGATCTTAAAACTGCTTTTTCTAGGGACTAGGAACTCGAAACTAGTAACCTCTTTGCATTTAAAAGGATTTTTATGCACTACGATGTATTTAACGGTGATGCGGATGGGATCATTGCGCTACTACAGTTACGTTTAGCTGAACCAAAGGCAACTCAGTTAATTACGGGAGTGAAGCGTGATATTCAACTACTTTCTCAGGTAGTGGGAAAGAGAGATGTGACATCCGTGACAGTCTTAGATATATCTCTACAAAAGAACCTTATTGCGCTTAACTCTCTGCTTGAGCAAAAAATTCCTACCTTTTATTGCGATCATCATCAAAGTGGTGATATTCCGCAGTCTCCATATCTCACTACTTTAATCAACCTTGATGCTGAGGTTTGCACCAGCTTGTTGATCAATTTGCATTTGAAAGGCCAATTTCAAACTTGGGCGATTGCTGGTGCCTTTGGTGATAATATGACAAAGCGCGCCATGGCTTTATCTCACCAAAGTGGCTTATCAAGCTCTCAAGTTGCCTTCTTAAAAGAACTCGGTAAATTGATTAATTATAATGGTTATGGCGCAAGCTTAGCTGATCTTCATATTGCTCCTGCTAAGCTTTTTCAAACACTACTTACTTATAGCAATCCATTTGATTTACAAAAAGATACCTCATCGGTTTTTTATCAATTAAAAGTGGGGTACGAGCAAGATTTGGCTCAGCTTGAAGATATTAAAGCGACTTTTAAAGCGGAAGATTACGAAGTTTTCTTATTGCCTAATGCTGCTTGGGCGAGACGTATCAGTGGTGATTTTGGTAATCAATTAGCGAATCACAAACCAGACAAAGCATTTGCGGTGTTAACACTTAATGAAAGTCAAACCGATTATACGGTGAGTGTTCGTGCGCCATTAAATCGTCGAGAAGGGGCGGATGAGGTGTGTGGTCAATTTGAAACTGGTGGTGGAAGACGTGCGGCTGCAGGGATTAATAAGCTTCCTCTTGAGGATCTGGAGCTGTTTATTCATGCGATGGAGAAACGGTTCCATTACTAGACATAAGCATGGCTTTGCTATTTTAGGTGTAAATAGGTTTTCTGCCTGTTGTTAGTAGATCCCTGATGTCGCCTTCGGCTCCTCAGGGATGACGGTTTTTCATGACTTATTGATGATGGTTTTTTCGTGACTTATTGATGACGGTTTTTCATGACTTATTGATGACGGTTTTTTCGTGACTTATTGATGACGGTTTTTTAATGACTTATTGATGACGGTTTTTTCATGACTTATTAAAGTGAAGAAACTTGTCATCCCGGAAACGAGGGACGAGTTATCCGGGATCTAATTTCAGTCTTCACTCATACTAATTATTGATATTGTTTGTTGGTATTTCTTGGGGATATCTAATGAGCAAGCAACCATGTATTTATATTCTTACATCAAATAATCGAAAAGTATTTTATGTAGGAGTAACCAGTCAACTTAAGCAAAGGATCTGGCAACATAGAACAAAGCAAGTTGAAGGATTTTCTAATCGCTATAACACGACATGTTTAGTTTATTATGAATTGTTTGATGATATATCTTTAGCTATTTCTAGAGAGAAAAGGCTAAAGAAGTGGAAGCGTGATTGGAAAGTCGAATTAATTCAGAAGTTTAATCCCGAACTTAAAGACTTGTATGACCAAATCTGAGTTGGCTAGATCCCTGATGTCGCCTTCGGCTCCTCAGGGATGACGGTTTTTCATGACTTATTGATGACGGTTTTTTCGTGACTTATTAAAGTGAAGAAACTTGTCATCCCGGAAACGAGGGACGAGTTATCCGGGATCTAATTCATTATATTGACTCAATCTATGCCACCACTTCCACACAGTTTCTACCGTTTTCTTTTGCTTGATAAAGGGCTATATCAGCTTGCTTGAGCATCTCATCGATATTCGATATTTCTGGTGTCATCGTTACGACTCCAATCGATAAAGTCACACTTAATGTAGCACTGACTGAAATTTCAATAGGTTGTTCAGATATCACTTTTCGAATGTTTTCGGCTAGCTTTAATGCTTCTTCTTGAGTCTTAGTGGTGACAACCGAAAATTCCTCTCCGCCTAAGCGAGCAAAGATATCTCTGTCCTTTATATGTTCTTGTATGGTTAGGCACATTTGTTGTAAAACTATATCGCCAACATCATGCCCATAACCATCATTGATTTGCTTAAAGTGATCGATATCGATCATTAATAATGATAATGGCTCTTGGTTTGCCAAGTGTTGTTTAAAAATAGGAGTCACTCGTGCGAAAAAATGTCGTCGGTTGCTGATCCCTGTAAGTACATCGGTATGAGCAATGTATTCAAGTCGTTTTTCTAGTTCAATCCGATCTGTAATATCGAATGCTGAAGTCCGTGCGACGGCAAAGTTGCCTTCATTGAAGAGTGAAACAGCAGCAGTCGAAATAAAGAACGTTTCCCCTTGCTTAGTTTTGACTTCTAATACGACACCGATAATTTCTGGTTCATTAGGTAACAGCTTTAAAAATGCTTGGAATGTCTTTTGGCTGGCTGGAGTTAGAAAGCGCTCAAATGATTGGCCAATGACTTCTTTTTTGTCATAACCCAACCAATTTAGCTCGGTTTGGTTAATACGTGTGACGATACCATTTGCATCTAAGCTATGGTAGCCACATGGTGCATTTTCATATAAGTCGTGAAGTTCAGCACTAATACGACGATCTGTTTTACGGCGAAACTTCTTTTGTTCAAAATGGCTGATCAATAGAAAGATCAAGACAGAGCTTACTAGATAGAATAAACATAATATCAGTTGCCAAATGGAGTTATAAAAAAGAGAATTTTCATGAATCGTTTCATTCGGTAGGAAGATAACTAACTTCCAATTCGTGTTGGAAATTGAATTTTTAGATACAGGAAAGTTTTGTGTAGTAAAGGTGTTAAGTTCTGGGGTCTCGATGGCACTGAAATCTAATGGTTCAATCGTTTGATAACGGAATAAACCTTTGCGTGTTTTTAGCCACCCACTGTCATTAGCTGAAATAGTTGGCCAAGCTAATGGGTAACGTTGCTTGAAATTTTTTTCAGGTTCTCCCAGGCTGTGTCCCCATTCATTGCTTCGGTCATGGTTGCTTAACCAATAGCCTTGACTATCAATAATCATTCCCTGACCATTGATACGTAATTTGCTTTGGTGACGAAAGTTCTTAAGTAAGTCATTCGCCATGTAATTGAGGATGACGACAGCAATCGCCTTTCCCTTTTTATCTAAAACCTGAGTAGAGAATCGTAATGTTGGTTTATATGGGACTTCTATTTCACCGTTTTCTATATTGAGATCCATTTTAGAGATATAGATCTCTCCGGGCTTTAATGATAATGACTCTTGGAAGTAATATCGGAGTTTTTTGCTCTGTAATTGGTTGATATCAGTTTGTGTAGAGACGCCATCATGATAATCGACTCGAATCAGTTCGTTACCTTGGAGATCAAAAAGTCTAATTTGATCATAATATTGAAATGCTTGAGTTAAATTAGAAAATAATCCAACGACCTCTTTGCTGTCTTGTTCTGTAGGGTGATTAATATAATCAGCAATGACTTTTGATTTAGATACCATGTGTAAAACGGTGAGTTGCACCTTCATCTCTTTTTGTAGCGCATTTTGAGTCGTGACAACAAACGCTTCTTCGTGGGCGAGTAACTTATGTTCTAAGTTTTGAGAGTAGGTATGATACCAATAGGCTCCTAACGCCAAGCAAAGTAAACTGAAGGCGGTCCAGATAAATCTAAATCGCTTTAAGATGCTAGTTTGTACTTGTTGGTTTTGAAGTTCATCTTCTTCTAAATGATCAAAAGTCGTATCTAGCTGAGGCATAAGGTTATATTCACCTAAAGTATGAATAACATTGAAAGCACTTTTGAGTATAAGCCGATGAGGTAGAAATAGAAACATTAAAAAATAAAGGACCTATATAAAGCAAAGGCCGTTCACCTTGCTAATAAAGTGACGGCCTTTGTTTAAGGATCTAGTAGCATGTTGCGTGTAGAGTGGAAAAGCTAAGGGGCAGAGCCGGGGTACGGGGACGTTTCACTCGGGAGCCGAAAAGATGGTAGTGTGTTTCGAGTTGCGTGTAGAGTGGAAGAGCAAAGCGATCGTTGTTTGCTTTTCTTCGGGACCAGAAACTAGGGTCTAGGGGCTTTCTTTCTATTCGAGCCACGATAAGCGAAGCACCCGAGTTACGAGATTCGATTGTTTTTTACTCGTAACCCGAAGCGAAGCGCACTCGGATCTCGCAACAATCTTTTCCTTTCTACTTCAACCAACGCCTCGGATTCTGAGCCTGACTATTACGGCGGATCTCAAAATACAGTGAAGGTCGAGATTGACCACCAGTGTTACCGGCCAGAGCGATGGTTTCTCCTGTTGCAACTACATCACCATCTTTCTTCAATAAGGTTTGGTTATAACCATATAAGGTCATGTCACCTTTACCGTGGTCGATCAGTAGTACTAAACCGTATCCACGTAGCCACTCGGCAAAGACCACTTTACCTGAATGTACGGCTTTAACTGCTTCGCCTTGTTTGGCGTTGATCACGATACCTTTCCAGGTGATTTGCCCGCTTTGTGAGGTGCCGTAGTTATGCAGGATGCTGCCTTTCAGTGGCCAAGGAAGTTTGCCTAGGTATGATCCTAATCCATTCATTGGCGAAATATTACGTTTGGCCGCTTTCGCTATTTCGGCCCTTAAACGGTTTTCGTTGCGACGTAGTTCGGCCAGTTTGCTTTGGTTGCTACGGATATTCCCTTGAATTTTATTAACGGTGCCTTTACGTTGGCTTTGTGCTTTAACCAAATCATTATGCTTGGCTTTTTTGTTAGCCAGTAGAGTGGATTGGCGATTTTCTTCTTCTGAAAGTTGACGTTCTTTTTCGGTTAATTCACTTTGTGTTTTTGCTAGGGCTTCAATTGCTTCAGTTCGTGCTTGGGCTAAATGCTGGAAGTATTGGCTAATACGATCCATCTTTTCTGCCTCACCGCCTTGAATAATTTGCGGAAGGTTATTGCTACGACTGGTGAGGTAGTATGTTTTTATGAGCTGCTCGAGTGTGTCAGTTTGTTGTTGTTTGGTTTGTTCTAACTGACGCTTTTGAGATTTTAATTCGATTAAGTTGGCTTGAACTTGTGATAGTTCTCGTTCGTTACTGCGGATTTCTTGACCTAGTTTTGAAATGGCGACTTCATGTTTTTTTAGTTCGCTTTGTAATTGGTTTAGCTTTTTTTGCTGAGAGCTTAATGATGAGGTTTGGCGTGATATTTCAGCCGATACGCCTTTTAACTCTTCTTTAGATGCTGTATGGGCGGAAGTGCTGAAAAGAGAAAAACAGCTAAGTAGAGCGTAGAGAAAAGCGCCAGAAAACGAAACACGTAAGCTGGCGCTTGAATTAGGTATTGACGAAGTCATTGTCATAAACGAAACATTTCCCAAGAATGAGGCTCACCGTGTTGATGAGCCTTGTTCTATACCTGAAAGAAGGCCTACATTAAGGTAATTCTTTGGGTACAAATTGTATAGAAAGCCTGATGAATCTTAATGATATATCAGACAAACATACAATTGATAGGGATTATTTTAGATTAACAATAACCTGACCTGTCATTTCAGCAGGGATTTCCATACCAGTTAATTCAAGCATCGTTGGGGCAAGATCTGACAGCTTACCGCCTTGTTTGAATTCAAGATCTTTATTACCAACGTAAACTAATGGTACTGGAAGGTTAGTATGTGCAGTATGAACACCACCGGTTTCAGGGTCGATCATCATTTCTGCGTTACCGTGGTCGGCAGTAATTAATAGCTGACCATCGACTTCTTTAATCGCTTCTACTACACGACCGATACATTCATCAACGGCTTCACATGCTTTTACAGCCGCATCGTAAACACCGGTGTGACCAACCATGTCGCCATTTGGGTAGTTACAGATGATGGTATCGAACTTGCCAGATTTGATGGCTGAAACTAGCTTGTCGGTTAGCTCAGGTGCACTCATTTCTGGTTGCATGTCGTAAGTCGCCACTTTTGGAGAAGCAACCAATTGACGTTCTTCGCCTTCAAATTCGTTTTCTTTACCGCCATTGAAGAAGAAAGTCACGTGTGCGTATTTTTCAGTTTCAGAAATACGTAGCTGAGTTTTGCCACATTTAGACAACCATTCACCGTAAGTGTTTTCTAGTGATGCTGGTGGGAATGCGCAAAGCAGTGGAATGTCTGCGGCGTATTGAGTCAGCATAACAAAGTCGATGCTTGGGAATACTTCACGCTTAAAGTCGCTAAATTCAGGTACAAAAGTACGAGTGATTTCACGCGCACGGTCAGCACGGTAGTTCATGAAGATCACTGCGTCGCCATCTACGATAGCGGCACTTGCTTGGCCTTCAGCACGGATTTCAGTTGCTTGAACGAACTCATCGTTTTCTTCACGAGCGTAAGCTGCTTCTAAACCCGCGGTCGCAGAATCAAACGTGAATTCGGCTTTTGCTTGAGTTAATAAGTCGTAAGATTTTTGTACACGATCCCAGTTATTATCACGATCCATTGCGTAGTAACGACCGATAAGAGAAGCGATACGCCCTTCTTCTAGGTTTAACTCGGCAAATAAATCTTGGAAGCGTTGCAGAGAGTGGTTTGCGCTACGTGGCGGAGTATCTCGGCCATCTAGGAAAGCGTGAACGTAAACTTTCTTAGCACCACGCTCAGCCGCCATTTGTACTGCAGCGTAGATGTGGTCTTCGTGGCTGTGTACGCCACCTGGAGACATAAGTCCCATGATGTGAACGGCTTTATCCGCTGCTACTGCTTTATCAATTGCGTTGGCTAGCGCTGGCGTGTCTTTGAATTCACCGTCAGCGATAGATTTAGTAATACGAGTAAGGTCTTGGTAAACCACGCGGCCAGCGCCGATATTAGTGTGGCCTACTTCAGAGTTACCCATTTGACCGTCAGGTAGACCAACATCGAAACCTGATGCAGAGATTAGGGTATTTGGTTGGTTAGCAAATAAACCATCTAAAACTGGTGTGTTTGCGTTTGCGATAGCGTTATCACTGTTGTCTTCGCGGTAACCCCAACCATCGAGAATCACTAGAGCCATTGGCTTCTTATTTGACATGTTCAAACCTCGTTTAATTTAAAAAACTGCACTGAGCGTAATTTTACTACATTTTTCGCTCTAAACTGTAGGGTAAGATCAATTTAACTAGTCTCACCCTTTTAGTGTCACATTTATCTGGCGCTAATTTTCAAGCTATGAGCGCATTATGCCTAATAATTAGTCTAGATGACAATCGAATTGAACGATGGGTTTGATAGGTTAAAAGGCGGTTTCGTTTCTCGTGGCTAGAGCGCTTCGCTTCTTGTGGCTCGGAAAAGCGAAAGCGTGAATTAGGAATTTAATGTGTCGTCATCCCTACATGAGCCAAAGCGAAGAAGATAGGGGATCGACTAAAAGCGTGTCGAATCGTTTAATCCGTAATAGTTTACAGCTAGTGGTGAGTAGATTCCCGCTCTCGCTGAGGCTTGGCAGGAATGACGTTTTTTTGTTGAGATTGTGTACTACGAGTTATGCGTAACAGCGAGTATTGAAGGTTAATTGTCATCCTTGAGGAGCCTGAGCGACATCGAGGATCTATATTTCGCGTGTGGAGAGTCGATACCCACTCTCGCTGAGGCTCGGCAGGAATGACGTTTTTTTGTTGAGATTGTGTACTACGAGTTATGCGTAACAGCGAGTATTGAAGGTTAATTGTCATCCTTGAGGAGCCTGAGCGACATCGAGGATCTATATTTCGCGTGTGGAGAGTCGATACCCACTCTCGCTGAGGCTCGGCAGGAATGACGTTTTTTTGTTGAGATTGTGTACTACGAGTTATGCGTAACAGCGAGTATTGAAGGTTAATTGTCATCCTTGAGGAGCCTGAGCGACATCGAGGATCTATATTT
>NZ_JBLWZK010000002.1:191371-205477 GCF_048266485.1 Vibrio sp.
TTGAAGGTTAATTGTCATCCTTGAGGAGCCTGAGCGACATCGAGGATCTATATTTCGCGTGTGGAGAGTCGATACCCGCTCTCGCTGAGGCTCGGCAGGAATGACGGTTTTTATGTTGGGATTTGTGCATTACGATTAATAGTAAGTGATCTCGAAACCGCTCTTTCTAGGAACCAGTAAACTAGGGACTAGGAACTTTTATTTCTTTTTCAAGCCACGAGCAGCGAAGCGCCCGAGCTACGAGCCTCGAAAATAGATCTAAATCGTCTTTTCCACCTTTACTCTCGCCACTTGCCGCTTTGCCCGTTATACTCTGGCCTTTCTAATATTTGGCTGTGGATGTTCCCAGCTAGTGCATTTATGAGTGTAGGGCATGCAAGAATATATCGAATTTTTTCAACAGAACATGATTTTGTCTTTAGTTTGGGTTGCGGTGTTAGCGGCCCTAGTCGCGACTATCTTTAAGTCATCAACCGCTAAATATAAAACAATCGGTGCGAGTGAATTAACAAACCTTATTAACCGTGAAGATGGTGTTGTGGTTGATATTCGTACTAACGATGAGTTTAAACGTGGTCATATTGCGGGCTCAGTTCACATTTTGCCATCTGAAATCAAATCTGGTGCCATCACTAACATTGAAAAATACAAAGCGGCCCCAATTATTGTTGTATGCAAGACAGGTCAAACGTCACACGAAAGTGCTAACCTGTTAGCGAAAGCTGGTTTTGAAAATGTGAACATGCTGAAAAATGGTATGACAGCTTGGAATGAAAATAACTTACCTTTGGTTTCTGATAAGCCAGCAAGTAAGAAAGGTAAGAAGTAATCACGGTTCTCGATGGCTCGATTCTCGTTACTCGAGCCACTAGAAGCGCAGCGTTCAAGCAGCGAAGCGCTCGATAATCGACAAAATTTTAATTAATAAGGATGACTCCATCATGGCTGAAGCAGCACCTCAAGAACAACAGAACTTCACTATTCAACGTATCTTCCTAAAAGATCTTTCTTTTGAAGCACCAACAGCGCCACAAATGTTCCAAAAAGAATGGGAACCAGATGTGAAGCTAGATTTAGACACACAAAGCCGTGAGCTAGGTGAGAATGTTTATGAAGTGGTTCTTCGTCTAACCGTTACAGTTAAAAATGCTGAAGAAGTGGCTTTCCTATGTGAAATCCAACAAGGTGGTATTTTTACTGCTGAGAATATGGAAGAAGGTCAATTAGCACATTGTCTAGGTGCGTTCTGCCCGAACATCCTATTCCCATACGCTCGTGAGACAGTTTCTAGCCTAGTGGTTAAAGGTACGTTCCCACAATTAAACCTAGCTCCAGTTAACTTTGATGCTTTGTTCATGAACTACCTACAACAACAAGCTGAGCAAGCACCACAAGAAGCGTAAGTTCAGTTCGCTTTTTATTTTTAATCTCAGGCTAAACTAAAAGAGCGAAGACAGCAGTGTCTCGCTCTTTGTGCTTACAGGCCCGTTACTCGTAGCTA
Source organism: Vibrio sp. (assembly GCF_048266485.1). Lineage (GTDB taxonomy): Bacteria > Pseudomonadota > Gammaproteobacteria > Enterobacterales > Vibrionaceae > Vibrio. Next base: position 192,873 of record NZ_JBLWZK010000002.1, read on the forward strand.
GGTCGCTTCGCTTCTCGAAAGCCGAAGAGAAATTGTATCGAGTGAGTTAGGTGTTTCGAGTTGCGTGTAAAAGCGGGGGCTAAACGTTATTCGTCATCCTGAATAGCGACGTAGGAGCGTAGTTCAGGATCTCCTAGCGTGATTCGAATACACTTTCCTCGTAATACGGAGCGAAGAGTTCACATAACACGTAACAAAAGCAGCTTTTTCGTATGACGAGTTGCGTATAATAGCAACGTTATCGCTTTTGTTTTTTTCGACATACGAATAACAAACAGCGAAGCGCCCGAGCAACGTATTAACTATTTAAAGGTCTCACCATGACAAATTTAACTGCCAATAATGATGTCGTAATGACAGTGATCGGTGCTGGTTCATACGGTACTTCGTTAGCGATTGCTTTAGCACGTAATGGATCTAAAGTGATTTTATGGGGACATAATCCTTCGCATATGGCGGCTTTAGAGCAAGATCGTTCTAATGAAGAGTTTCTACCGGGTATTGATTTCCCAGAGTCATTGATTATTGAGTCAGATTTGTCGAAAGCGGTTGCCGCGAGCCGAGACTTGCTGGTGGTCGTACCGAGTCATGTATTTGGTATCGTATTAAATAATTTAAAGCCTCATTTGCGCAGTGATACTCGTATTTGCTGGGCAACCAAAGGTTTAGAGCCTGAAACCGGACGCTTGTTAAAAGATGTCGCGCATGATGTGCTTGGCGATCAAATACCTCTTGCAGTATTGTCGGGACCGACATTTGCTAAAGAATTAGCGGCAGGTATGCCGACTGCGATCGCGGTCGCGTCACCAGATGCTGAGTTTGTAAAAGATCTTCAAGAAACCATTCACTGCAGTAAATCTCTTCGTGTGTATGCCAATAATGACTTTACTGGTATGCAGCTTGGCGGCGCGGTGAAGAATGTAATCGCGATTGGCGCAGGAATGTCTGATGGTATTGGTTTTGGCGCTAATGCACGTACCGCATTAATTACTCGCGGTCTTGCGGAAATGTGTCGTTTAGGCGCTGCATTAGGTGCTCAACCAGAAACCTTTATGGGAATGGCGGGTTTAGGTGATCTAGTTCTAACTTGTACTGATAACCAATCGCGTAACCGTCGTTTTGGTTTAGCACTAGGTAAAGGTAAAGATGTTGATACTGCGCAGCTTGAAATTGGCCAAGTCGTTGAAGGTTACCGAAACACCAAAGAAGTTTGGCTATTAGCTGATAGAATGGGTGTTGAAATGCCGATAGTTGAACAAATTTATCAAGTGCTGTATCAAGGAAAAGATGCCCGTCTCGCAGCGCAAGATTTGTTAGCAAGACAAAAAAAGGCGGAAGGGTAAATAGCGAACCTCGGTTTTCGGGCGCTTCGCTTGAGAGACGAAAAGACGGTAGCGTGTTTCGAGTTGCGTGTAAAAGCGGTCGTTAGACGTTATTCGTCATCCTGAATAGCGACGTAGGAGCATAGTTCAGGATCTCCTAACGTGATTGCATTATCTATTGGCTGTTGGGTTATGCTGAAACTCGATCGAGTTCTTCCTAGAAACCAGAAACCAGAAACCAGGGACTAGGAACTAGGAACTTTACCCGAGCCACGAGCAGCAAAGCACCCGATAGACGAGTCTCGAATGGACTTTGTACAAGGACCAGTATCTAGGAACATATATGAAACACTGCGCAAAACAAAAAGTCTGGAATACCATTGTTGATGAAGCGAGACATCAGGCTGAACAAGAGCCGATGTTAGCAAGCTTTTATCACTCAACCATCATTAATCATGATAGCCTCGGCGCCTCGCTTAGTTATATCTTAGCCAATAAGTTAAGAACTGCGACCATGCCACCGATGACGGTACGTGAAGTGGTGGAAGAAGCCTTTAAAGATGATCCTTCTATTACCGACAGTGCGGCTTGTGATATTTGTGCGATTGTAAACCGAGATCCAGCGGTTTCTATGTATTCTACGCCTTTGTTATATTTGAAAGGTTACCACGCGTTACAAGGTTATCGTGTGGCGAATTGGCTATGGAAGCAAGGTCGTTTCGCTTTAGCCACTTATCTTCAAAATCAGATTTCAGTCGCGTGTCAGGTTGATATTCACCCGGCTGCGCGTATTGGTCAAGGGATCATGCTCGACCATGCCACGGGTATTGTGATTGGTGAAACTGCGGTCGTCGAAAATGATGTGTCTATCCTGCAAGATGTGACACTAGGCGGTACTGGTAAAGAAGGTGGTGATCGTCATCCGAAGATCCGTGAAGGCGTGATGATTGGTGCTGGCGCAAAAATTCTTGGCAATATTGAAGTGGGTAAAGGCGCGAAGATTGGCTCATGTTCTGTCGTGCTGCAAGCCGTTCCTCCTCATACGACAGTTGCAGGTGTTCCCGCTAAAATTGTCGGTCGTCCACAAAGCAACAAACCATCAGAAGATATGGATCAAGCGTTTAATGGTAATGGTCATAAGTTAATTGATGGGGCTGGGATTTGATTTCTCGGTCTCTAATGATGTCTTTTCCAAATTATACTCTTTGTACTTGAAGCGGCAGCGTTGTTAACTGCGTTCATTCGCCCCAATCACATAGGCTCTCTATCCTCACGGGGCCTTATTCACTTGTCGCCTCACTGCAACTTCAATTACAGTGGTATATACCCAAGTAACTTCAAGGTGCAAGTTTCAGTAAGAATAAAACAAGCTATAGGCAAGGCTATTCTATCTCTATTCAATTTAACGCAGCATAAAGCTTGTCTTAAAGCCTTCCCCCTTCAACGTAATTATTGATTATTTCCAATAAAAACAAAGCGTTCGTTTTGTCTCATTTTCATCTCTTCTTATCAATTTACATTTAATTTTGTGATTTATGTCGTGAATTAACATTTCCTGTCTTTTTATTGTGAACTAATCTTAATTTGAAAGCAGAGAAATATTTGAAGAAAAAAACCTTTTAATTGAGCAGTTTGTAAATTGGAGAGTGATTATGAAAATTCAAAGTGTAAATGATTTCCTAACACAAGCATGGTGCAAATTGGTCGCGTTTTCTCGTGATGAGAAAGGGGCATCGGGGATTGAGTATGTGTTAATTGCAGTTATGGTTGCAATTGTGATTGCGTTATTTACTACAGGTATGGGTACTCAAATAAAAGCGGAATTAAATAAGGTTCTAGAGGCACTCGGCGGTACCGCAGTTTCATAAGTAACCGAAGAATGATATTGAATTCAATAGTGATTACTCTATTGGCTATTTCAAGCCTTTTTGATATTAAAAACCAACGCGTACCGAATATTTTAAGCGTTGGTTTTATTATCACCGCTTTATTATGGCTGGTGCTTAGACCAGAAAGTATCACTTTTTTAAGCGTGCTTTATTCTGTGGGGGTGACCTTGTTATTAACTCTCCCAGGGTATTGCAAAGGCGTTTTTGGCGCTGCGGATATTAAAATTTTATTCGCTATCGCTTTGGTGACGCCAATAGAGAAGATGCTCATGATGTTATTGGCTTCTTTTATTATTTTCAGCCTGTATTGGGTGGTGTGTTACCGCCCAATCAAACAAGCGCCTTTTATTCCCGCGGTATTAGGTGCCTTTATTTTATTCATGTGAGTACGATGATTTAGCACTTGATGATCTATCTGTCACCTGAATAGCAAACATCAATAAGGAGGAAGTGAACATGGAAAAGACACGACCTTCTTATTTATTTAGCCGTTACTTACTTAGAAATAAAAAGGTGATAAAGACAAACAACAAACGATGGATGAAGAAAACGGTAAAGAAAAAACAACAGGGTGCGGCAGGGATTGAGGCGGTGCTTTTATTACCATTGGTGCTTCTTTTATTGTTCGCGATTATTCATTACAGCATGATTTTTTTTGCGGCCAGTTTATTTGAACATGCCGCCAAAGAGGGCATTCGCAATAGCATGTCGTATGTGGATGAGCGTTGCTATTTTACGGAGTGCGATGCGGCTGAAATAGAAGATATTTTTAGACGCCCAATCACCGACAATACCGCCGCCGTTATTCAAAACTTTACGGGTGGAACGGGTGATAGTTTGGGGGTTTTGTTTGGTGTGGATTTAGGTAATAAAAACGGCGACACAATTGATGTAAAACTTATGTCTGATGGGGATTGCTGCCAGGTGAAAGTATCGTTACAAGATTATGCATCAGAACCTTTTTTACCCACAGAGATGATTGATGGCTTATTACCGGGAGATGGCTCGGTTTTTCCTGAAGATATTACCGCGACCGCCTCAATGAAATTGAACTAGCAACAACCTTATCAAAAATAACAGCGTCATAAACAGTAAAAATTAGCACATCGGAATTAATGGTACGCAGAGACTCAATAAAAGGAATGATTATGCGGCTTAATTTTATGACACCAAGAAGGTTAAAAATATCTGCGGGATTACTTTTGATCGTGGCCGTATTTTTTGCTTGGATGGGGTATCAAAACCAAAAGCACACTTCTCAAACGACCTCTAAAGCCTTGAGCAATACCTTTACCCCAGCCCTGACTCAGCACACTTTGTGGAGGTTCATACAAGATGTATCGCCGGGCGAAAAGTTGACCAAGGATAGTGTAGAGCAAGTAACGGTGGAAAAAGTATCACCGAATCAAGTTCAAGATCTTGGTCAAGTATTGTCTCTTCGGGTGAAAAGGCCCATTGTTTCTGGCACATTTTTAACAACGGACATGCTGGAAGAGCCAAGAGCGATTGTTGATCAACTCCCAGTTGGGTATCGCGCGTTGGCGGTCAAAGCTAGTGAGGTTTCTACCATTGGCGGTCATCTGAAACCGGGCGATAACGTTGACATTATCTATCTGTTAAAACCGAATGATGAATCAGGGGAGCTTACCACAGCACGTCGATTAGCTAGTAATATCAAAGTGTTGGCGGTTGGTGAGCAAGTTTCTGATATAACAGGAGATTTAGGTAAAAGTGAGAGAATAAAAAAAGAAGCAAAAAATCAAAAATCCAAATCCACTACCAGAGCGGCGAGATCGGTCGTTCTTGCGGTAGAAGAACCGCTTGCCCCTATGATTTTATTGGCGGAATCTTCAGGCGACCTTCGCTTATCGATTGTTGGTACTGATGAAAAGATGGCGTCGTTAAAAGATGAGCATCCCGATCAATATGCCACCAATACCGATGATGACAACACCTCTATTGTCGACTCTACTCTTACCTCTACTTCTTTGAGCGAAGAACAAATGATGGCTCAAAAAAAACAAGGTGAACCGGAAAAAGAAGACATTTACCTCGCCAGTTTAGAGCAATTCAAAATTGACTCACAATCCAAAAAAATATCCTCTAAAACGAAAAAAAAATCGACAGTATCAAGGGGTCATTACATTGAAATTATTCAAGGTGACAAACGGGCGTGGATAAACTCAGGTAAGTGAGGAATGGACAATGATTAAAAAATTCTCAGGGACTTTATTGTGCTGTTTTTCGATGCTCAGATTCTCAATAGTCACATTACTGGTGCTTGTTTTTTCAATAAACAGTTGGGCTTATGGTGCTAACTCGAGTAGTGAAAAAATTGAACTAAATCCTAACGGCCAAGTGGAATGGTCTTATTCAGGAGGAAGTATTACCCGAGCGGCTATTGGTGATCCAGATGTTGCCAGTTTAAGTGTTATTAACCGTAGTACGCTGTTGATTTCGGCTACAACGGTTGGTGAGACGAGTTTGTTGGTGTGGGGACAAGGGCAACAAGAGCCGATTAGGAAAAAAATTCATGTTGTACCTTCTGGAATACAAGTGAGTGATATTCAAGTTCAAACGGACATTAAAGTGGTTGAAATCAGTAAGTCTGCGTTAAAAGAAGCTGGTTTCTTTTTTGGTAAAAGTACTGGAAATACAACGATTGGAATCGGCAGTGGGGATGTGGCTGGGCCTTTAGGGAATTTATTTGGAAATTCGTCTGTGCTGCCGTTTTCAGATGCGTTCAATATTGTTTTGGGTAATCAGTCTAAAGGTATTTTAGGTGCGATCAGTGCATTAAACTCCAATGGTTTTGCTTATACGTTAGCAGAACCGAGCTTAGTGACGATGTCTGGGCATAGCGCGACTTTTTTAGCGGGTGGCGAGTTTCCGTATCCGGTAAGCTCGGATAATGGTGATATCAGTATCGAATTTAAAGAATTTGGTGTGCGTTTAAGCTTGTCACCAACGGTACGTGAAGACGGTCGAATTTTATTGAAAGTAGCACCAGAGGTGAGTGAGTTAAATTACAGTCAAGGCGTGAGTTCTTCTGGCATTTTGGTTCCGGGGATCAGTGTTCGTCGAACTGATACCACGATACAGCTTGGTGATGGTGAAAGTTTTGTAATCAGTGGGCTTATCAGTAGCAGCACTATGAAAAATGCCGATCGTTTACCTGGGCTGGGAGACATTCCTATTATTGGTGCTTTCTTTAGCGCGAGCCGTTTAGAACAAAATGATAAAGAATTGATGATGGTCGTCACACCACATTTGGTTAAACCATTAGCGAAAAATACGCCATTACCCACCTTACCTGGTGATGTATATCGACGTTATAACCCTAACTTTTTTGAGTTGATATTCTTAAATAAAGAGCCCGATGAGCTACCGCAAGGCATTGGTTTTTCTGATGGCATGTAGAGGTTGATTTATGGATGATATTACGGCCTCATCTCTCAATAATCGAGATATTGAATTTATAGAATCATTAACGTTTAAATCGCACCTACATCAGTATGTATTGGAATGTATGGAAGACGATGGCGTGATTTTTGATGCTTCAATGAAAGATAAAGCCAATATATTGCTTCCAGTGAATTCTTATATTCAACAATATTTAGAATCCCATACGCTTCCGCCTAATTTAACGATAGAGGATCTTGCTGATCAACTGGTCGATGAAATGATTGGTTATGGGCCAATTGAATGCCTTTTAAATGATGATACGGTAGACGATATTTTGATCAATGGGCCTCGTCGAATTTACGTTGAACGATTCGGTTGTTTAGAAAAAGTCGATCATCAATTTCTTAATGATGAGCATATTATTCGTGTGATCCGGCGTATGTTAGCACCTCTTGGTCGAAGGGTAGATGAGTCGAACCCAATGGTGGATGCTCGTTTGCCCGACGGTAGCCGTATTAATGCCATTATTCCTCCATTGGCGCTTGATGGTGCTTGCCTTTCCATTCGAAAATTTAAACAAGATATTCTGACTGGGGAATACTTATTAGAGAAGTCTTCGATCAATGAGGAAATGCTGACATTTCTTAGGCGTGTGGTTAAAGCTCGGTTTAATGTGTTAATAAGTGGAGCGACAGGATCGGGTAAAACCACGTTACTCAATATTTTAAGTCAATCTATTCAACATCATGAGCGTGTTGTCACGATTGAAGATGCGGCAGAGTTACAACTTAGAAATGGCCATGTCGTTCGCTTAGAGACTCGCCCACCGAATGCTGAAGGCAAAGGGGAAGTCAGCGCACGTGAGCTATTGAAAAATGCGCTGCGGATGCGTCCAGATAGAATCATTTTAGGAGAAAGCCGAGGCGGAGAAGTGTTGGATATGCTTCAAGCCATGAATACTGGGCACTTGGGTTCTATGAGTACTTTACATGCTAATTCACCTAGTGATGCCTTAATTCGATTAGAAATGATGGTGACTCTCGCAGGGTTTCATTCCAGTGAAACCTTTATCCGTAAAGTGGTGGCTTCTGCGCTTGATGTCATTATTCAGATCACCCGCCAGCCCAATGGAAAAAGGATCATAACGGACATTGTGGAAGTCAGAAAAATCGATGGTGATAAAATATCGACCCATTCTATTTATCATTATGACTCGATGTCTCATTCCTTTAAGCATGTTGGACAATTATCGGAACGATTACAGCAACAATTGGAGGAAACACCATGAATATATGGTTTATTGTTGCCGCCTGCTTGTTTGTTCTGGTCGCTGTCTCGATGATGTTATTGATTAAAAGTGCTCCAATGCCAATCGCCAAGCCGACCTCCGTATCGGCAGCATTGAAGCACCCAAAAAAGAAAAAACGCAAAACTTCTCAGCAAGAAAAAATCAATGAATGGTGGTTAAGAGCGGGATTTAGTACTTCTCGTTTTATTAATGTGTTATTGATTCTTTTGATTATTATGGTGGGATTTTTGGGTTTTGTGTCTATGAGTAGTTTCGGCGCTTTGGTTGGTGTTTCCGCCAGCATATTTATTTTGTTTCTACTGGCTCAATGGCGTCGAGCCAAGTTTCAGCGCCGAGTCACCAATCTTATGCCTTCTTTTATTGATCAAGTTAATCGCCGCATTCAAGTGGGGATCAGTTTACCTCGCGCAATAGAACAATCAACAAAAACAACGCCAAAACCGTTAAGTACCATTTTAGAAAGGGTTAATCAAAGAAGACAACTAGGTATTGAATTGCAAGATGCGTTTTATAAAGAGTGGCGTATTACAGGGGTGCCATCTTTTCAATTGCTAGGTTCTATTTTCAGTGTTAATGCTCGTTTTGGCGGCAGTATCAATGACTCTTTAGAAAGCGTGGTGCAATTGCTTCGTCAGCAAGATTCTAGCCGGCGAGAATTAAGCTCTTTAACGGGCGAAACACGAGTTACTGCTTGGGTCATCGGTGTCGCACCGATATTGGTCGCGGGGTATATGTTGTCACAAAACCCAACCATGTTAATCGATATGTGGGAATCGGATTCAGGGCGTCCATTATTGATGTTTGCGGGGGGGCTGGAGTTGATGGGTATTATTATTATTTGGCGAATGCTAAAGAGCTTGTAGGAGGCACTATGGGAGCAGAATTTTTCTTTTGGTTGGCTGCATCGTGCTTATTATTAGCCTTATCCGCTTTTTTATGGATGCAGTCATTGACCGTGATAACACCAGAATCTAAACAAGCTCAAGCGGTTAAAGCCCAAAACTTGAAAGCGCGTTCCAAAATTCGCTCAGAAGAAAGAAAAGAAAAATGGCTCCAGAAAGGGCAAAAGCTGTGGGGGCGAATCAAACAACAAAATCAACAAAGGCTAACGGATATGGTCAGTACTATGCGACAAGCTGGTTATATCAGCAGTCGTGAGCAAACGGTCTGTTTGTTTAAAGTATTATTAGTGTGGATTGTGATTTCGGTTGTGTTTTTCGGGCAACAGTTTTTTTCAGAACAAACCGCGACCCACGGAGTGTTGTCATTCATTATTTTTGTGTGTTTTTTACTTTGGATGACGTTGCGTTGGTTTCGTTATAAAGCCAAATCTCGAGCGAAGAAAATGGATGATGAAATTTTGATTACTGTGCATTTAATGTCGATTCTTTGGCAAGTGGGGTTGTCTCTTGAAAGTTTGTTGCGGGCTTATCATCAAGAAGCAGAAGAACTCACTCCAGAGCTAAATAAGGAAATTGGTTTGATTTTAGCTCGTATTGATACCGGTCAAAATCGTGAACAAGTCTTTAACGATATGGCTTCAAGAACACTATCGATTGGTTTCCAAGATCTGTTGACCATGATGTCTCAAGCAGGGGATTCAGGTGGTGGATTAAAAAGTGCGTTTCAATCATTAGCGAAAATTCTTCAAGATAGAAAGAGAACCGATTTACAAGAAAAAGTCACTAAGATGTCGGGTAAGATCTCAGTGATCATGATGGTCTTTATGTTTCCTGCTTTATTCATTGTTCTTGGCGGGCCTGCGGCGTTAGCGCTCAAAACTGCCCTAGGAGGTTAAATGAACCGAATAATACCTGTTACCTTAAGTGTGTTGCTATCGGCTTGTTCTTCATCGCCCCAACCGGTTTCGGTGCAAAATGTGCCAGAGCAAGAGCCTGGTCTTTGTGGGGAGCATTTGTCAAAAAATATGGGCATGCAAATCAGCATGGCGAAACAATCTTTTCAGCAAGGGCAATATTATTCCTCTCTTGCAACGTTGGAAAAAATTGATTCAGATTCCATCACCAAACGGGCTCTGCAAGCTAGTGCTTACCGAAAAGTGGGTGAGTTAGATGACGCAAAAAAAATCTATCAGTCGTTGCTCGATACGTGTGTAAAGGGGAATGCACAACATGGTCTTGGGCTTATTTCTGCTTACCAAAGTGATATGAAGTCGGCGCAAATGTGGCTATCGAAAGCCGCAAAATCGGAACCGGCTAACCCTAATATTCGTAATGATTATGGTTTTTTATTGCTTTCTATTGGGGAAGAAAAAAAAGCAAGAGGCGAATTTATTACCGCTTTAGAACTGGCACCAACCAATGAAACAGCCGCGAAAAACTTATGGTTAGTGCTTTTTCGTAATCATGAAACTAAAGCCGCCTCTAGTCTAAATCAGCGCTTTAGTTGGAGTGACGTCGAAACACAAAAATTGACGTTAGCCGCGACCCAATTTAGCCCGATAGATGTGGATAAGCCGTAATATGCTTCAAGCAAGCTAAGTAAACAGTAGCCCTGAATTACAGGTAAGGAAGATATATGGAATCAATAATAGCGAGACATTCGTTACGGTTGACTAAGCCAATCAAAAGCAAGTTACTTGTCGGGTTGTTAGGGTTGGTGACGCTGGGAGTGAATGCAGCTCAAGAAGAACAAGCGCTCAATAGCAAAGGTCAGCAACCGGTTCAATATCAGCCATCCAGTCAATCGAATAACGATGAAGTGGTACGGGAAGATCGAACTCGTTCATGGCTAGCCTTACAACGCAGTAATACTCAAGCAACGGCGTACCAAGATGAGCTGTCGCCTGACATGGCAAAAGCGGTTCAAGAAAGAGCCAAGAAAAGTTTCACACACGCCATTCCTGAAAAGTTCATTACTGATAGTTTTGGAGAATAACCATGAAAACGAGCAGCATTCGCAAACAACGTGGAGCCCTAGGCTTAATGATGGCGATGATGATGCTCGTATTGGTGTTATTTGCCGCATTAGCCATCGACATGGCTCGCCTTACCTATCAACAACAAGCGTTACAAAGTGTGGCGGATGTTGCAGCGTTAGAGGTATCAAGGAGTAATCCGTATTTTATTGATGGCGATATGACGAGTATTGCAAGTGAGCTAGAGGCTAAATATGAAGGTAAAGTTGATACTTTGACGGTTAAACCTGGCTCGGCAAAAATTGAAGGTAATCAGTGGGTGTTTTCTAAATCAAAACCGAGTGTACCGACTTTTAATAGTGATTACCCAGCGGCGCAAGTGGTGGTGACTAAAAAAGTTGATAAAAGTATGATTGCTGGTGGTTTGTTTGATAATAATAAGGTGGAACTAACTGCTACAGCAGCGATTCAAAAAAGTGGTGTGGTGAGGTTTGGGATTGGGACAGAGCTATTAAACGTAAATGCTAAACAATCAGAATTATTGAATAGCATATTTACAGGGATATTAGGTTCACCGGTGAATTTGAGTGCGGCAGGTTATAAAGGATTAGTGGACACTCAAATTATGTTAGGTTCATTAGTCAATCAAGCTACGATTGGCTCGATGAATGAGGTCTTAAATAGTAATTTAGAATTAGCCAATCTTTCTGAGTTTCTCGATCTTGATGGTGGCGTAGGGGCACTATTAAATCAAGTCAGTGCATTGGATGTAAAAGTTGGCGATATTTTAGGAATAACTCCGGGTAGAGAATCAGCAGCGTTAGGAACTACTCTTAGTGCGTTGGATATAATTCGAGCTAGTGTATATGCTGCGCATGAAGGGAATGGTATCGAACTTGATAACTTAGGAATTACTATACCGGGAGTTAGTAGTATCAATGCAAATCTTAAAGTGGTTGAAGCCCCTCAGTTTAAAACAGTGCTTTTACCTATAAAGGAAGGTGATAATACTTTAGTTAAAACATCCCAACTTGACTTGTCTTTGGTTGTAGATTTAGTTCCTGGCCTTGGTGTTGGAACAATTACTGTTGATGCGAAAGGAGCGGAATCTACAGCAAAAATTATAGAGGTAGGGGGTGATGAAAATGGGAAGTATATTAAAGTACAAGTTAGTAGTTCATTATCTGATTTTGATATATCTCTTGGTATGTTAGATTCTCTGATTACTGCAGATATTAACGTTACTGTTTCTGAAGCACTACCGTCAATTATAAAGGTGTCTTTATCTGATTTATCCAGTGAGGAAGTTTATACAAAAAAAATATCTAATCTTATAAGTTTTACTGATATTAATTCTACAATTAAAATTCTTGGTATTATATCTCTAGGCGATTCAGGTGTGTTAAATGGCATTGTATCGTCTTTACTATCCGATGTTCTTCTTCCAACGTTGGGTTTATTAGGTGTTTCGCTTAATGAGACAACCATCTGGGTCGACGCCGCCGGCACCACCCAATATGGTCTTATTCAGTAATAACAAGTAGAGCTGAGATTCAGGAACGCTACGTTTGGGAGCTGGAATTCAAAATTTCGTCATCCCTGAGGAGCCTAATCGACATCAGGGATCTAGGTCCAGCGCGTGGTGAGTAGATTCCGGCTCTCGCTAAGGCTCGGCCGGAATGACGGATAGGGGTTCGACCGGAATGACGGATGGGGCTCGGCTGAACTGACGTTTTTTGTTGCGAGGCAGCCTATTAAGCCGTCATCCCTGAGGAGCCTAAGCGACATCAGGGATCTATGTC
>NZ_JBLWZK010000002.1:205577-265263 GCF_048266485.1 Vibrio sp.
GTTGCGAGGCAGCCTATTAAGCCGTCATCCCTGAGGAGCCTAAGCGACATCAGGGATCTATGTCCAGCACGTGGTGAGTAGATTCCGGCTCTCGCTTAGGCTCGGCCGGAATGACGGATAGGGGTTCGACCGGAATGACGGATGGGGTTCGGCTGGAATGACGTTTTTTGTTGCGAGGCAGCCAATTAAGCCGTCATCCCTGAGGAGCCTAAGCGACATCAGGGATCTATATTCAGCGCGTGGTGAGTAGATTCCGGCTCTCGCTTAGGCTTGGCCTGAATGACGGATGGGGCTCGGCTGGAATGAGGGACTTTTTGATATTTGTGTTGAGTGTAAAAGTAAAGATAGTCCAAAAGTAGACACGTCATCCTGAAAAGCGACGTAGGAGCGCCGTTCAGGATCTCCCACAGCGTGTTGATATTGAATTATTCTGTTGGTGAGTAACGTGTGGTAGGAGATCCTGAACTACGTTCGTGCCTCACTATTCAGGATGACGGAGTTTATTTTTTTCGCATTCGGATCTCGTAACGGTTTTTTACAGCGCGTAGAAAAGCTTTTACTTGCAGCAAAGTGTTCTCGTTACTCATCACTATTTTTACAGTACTCTGGCGTCTCATAACATTCTTTTCTCATCTTCACCGCATACCCATACGCCATCATCCCACCAATCACATTTCCTACAGCAATACCAATAAACAGGCCTTCCACGCCATTCATTTGGCTGCCAACCCAAGCGCACGGCAAGGTAAAAATAAACAAACGTGCAAAGTTCCACATAAAGGCTTTAACCGGCAAATGCATGGCGTTCAAGCAACTGACTAACATCATCACAATGCCTTGAAAGCCGTAACTGATTGGCACCACAATGAGAAAATGCCATAGCAAGTCTTGTACTGCTTGTTCTTGGCTAAACATGGCGGCAATTGGCATACTTAATGGCACCATTAAGACAAACAAGCCTAATTGAAATATCACCGTAAACCGCATGGTTAAAAATAAGGCGCTGAAGCTGCGCTCTGGTTGATTGGCACCGATATTCTGTGCAATAAAAGGAGTGAGTACTGACCCGAGCGACATCAGCACGAGGATCATCAGTGATTCAACCCGTTGTGCTGCACCATAAGCGGCGACGGCTTCGGTACCAAAACTGGCTAGCATTATCATTAAAATGGCACCGCAAAGTGGGTTCATGGCGCTGGACAATGCCGCTGGAGTGCCAATTTTTAAGATCTGACCCCAATCTTGCCACACTCGCTTTAATTGTGGTGGGGCCAGTAATTTTTCTCGTTTAATCAACACATATAACGCGGCACATAATGCCCCAAACCAACTGATGGCACTGGCAATGGCGGCACCTTGAATGCTCAGTTCAGGAAACGGCCCGTAGCCAAAGATTAACAGCGGATCCAACATTCCATTAATTAGCCCTGCCGTCATCATGATTTTAGCGGGGGTTTTGGTGTCTCCCGTGGCGCGAATGACACTGTTTCCAGCCATAGGGATCACTAAGAGCGGAATGGTGGCATACCAAATTTGCATGTATTGCTTGATAAGGGGCAGTAAATCGTCGGTTGCACCTAGCATGCGAAATAGTGGCTCGATGGTCAGTAACCCGAACGTAGAGGCGAGTGTCACTAATAAAACGGCGAGAATAAGGCCATGAGTGGAAAAGCGCGCAGCATTACGAGTATCACCTTGACCAAGCAAGCGTCCAACATTAGCAGATAAACCCATGCCAATGCCTAATGTAATACAACTCACCCCAAAAGTGACAGGGAAAGTAAAGCTGATCGCGGCAAGCGCGTGAGTACCAAGCAGTGAGATAAAAAAGGTATCGACTAGGTTAAAAGTTAAGATCGCCAATAACCCAACCACCATAGGTAAGGTCATGGTTTGTAATACTTGGGGAATTGGGCCAGTCAATAAGCCGTGTTTATCTTGCATGGAAATGATTCGCTGGTGATGAAGAGCTTAGGATAAGGCTTTTTGGTACTTGTGACTAGGGTAAAGCGATATCCGGGAGTCGAGGACGTTTCACTCGGGAGCCGAGGAGAAGTAGCGTGTTCATTTGTTTCGTTTCTCGTAGCTCGGTCGCTTGGCTGCTCGTGATTAGGAAAAGCGTAAGGTATGAGCCGAAGTTTAAATATGCCGTCATCCCCTACATGAGCCAAAGCGAAGAAGATAGGGGATCGACTAAAAGCGTGTCGAATCGTTCAGTTAGTAATAATTTACTGCGTGTTGTGATTAGATTCCCGCTCTCGCTAAGGCTCGGCAGGAATGACGTTTTTATTGCAGATTTCGTGTGGCGTATAAAAGTAAAGCGATCGCTGTTTGCTCTTCCTAGGAACCAGGAACTAGAAACTAGGGACTTTTACTTCTATTCGAGCCACGATCAGCGAAGCGCCCGATATACAAGAGACGAATACTCTACTCATAACTTTCTTTATTCTGATCCCCATCACAATTTTTTTCGCCTCACCCCTTGGGTTTTGCTGTTGGCCCCCCAACATATTCAAGCAGACCGATACAAATAGATCGGTGTCTTTAACTTTTCTATGAACATCTAATCAGGAGAGATGCACAGATGAACATTCGTCCTTTACATGACCGAGTTATCGTTGAGCGCCAAGAAGTAGAATCAAAGTCTGCTGGTGGCATCGTATTAACTGGTTCAGCTGCGGAAAAATCAACACGCGGCAAAGTTCTAGCTGTCGGCAAAGGTCGTATTTTAGAAAATGGCACAGTTCAAGCACTTGACGTAAAAGTGGGTGATACGGTGATCTTTGCAGAAGGCTATGTAACCTCTGAAAAAATCGATGGTAAAGAAGTATTAGTTATGTCTGAAAATGCTATTTTAGCCATTATTGACTAAGACAAATAACTTCTGAATTCAAAACCAAACGCATTCAATAGATTTTATAAGGAATAAGAACATGGCTGCAAAAGACGTAAAATTTGGTAATGATGCTCGCGTAAAAATGCTTGAAGGTGTGAACATCTTAGCGGACGCAGTAAAAGTAACATTAGGCCCTAAAGGTCGTAACGTCGTACTCGACAAATCTTATGGCGCACCGACGATCACTAAAGATGGTGTGTCTGTGGCTCGTGAAATTGAATTGGAAGACAAATTCCAAAACATGGGCGCACAAATGGTGAAGCAAGTCGCTTCTCAAGCAAATGATGTAGCCGGTGACGGTACCACTACGGCAACGGTTCTTGCACAATCTATTATCACTGAAGGTCTGAAAGCGGTTGCTGCGGGTATGAACCCAATGGATCTAAAACGTGGTATCGATAAAGCAGTAACAGCAGCCGTTGAAGAGCTTAAAGGGCTTTCTAAAGATTGCTCAAACAGCACTGAAATCGAACAAGTGGCGACTATCTCTGCAAACTCTGATAGCTCAGTGGGTAAAATCATTGCTGAAGCGATGGAAAAAGTAGGCCGTGATGGTGTTATCACTGTTGAAGAAGGTCAAGCGCTACAAGATGAGCTAGACGTAGTAGAAGGTATGCAGTTTGACCGCGGTTACCTATCGCCTTACTTCATCAACAACCAAGAAGCAGGTAGTGTGGATCTAGACAATCCATTCATCCTTTTGGTTGATAAGAAAGTTTCAAATATCCGTGAATTGCTTCCAACACTAGAAGCGGTTGCAAAAGCGTCTCGCCCATTATTGATCATCGCAGAAGATCTAGAAGGTGAAGCACTAGCGACTCTCGTTGTGAACAATATGCGCGGTATCGTGAAAGTGGCTGCAGTGAAAGCTCCTGGCTTCGGTGACCGTCGTAAAGCGATGCTACAAGATATCGCAGTTCTAACAGCGGGTACGGTTATCTCTGAAGAAATCGGTCTTGAGTTAGAAAAAGCGACACTTGAAGATCTAGGTCAAGCGAAGCGTGTGACGATCACTAAAGAAAACACCACTATCATCGATGGTTCTGGTGAAGAAGAAACGATTCAAGGTCGTGTTGCACAAATTCGTCAACAAATCGAAGATGCAACGTCTGACTACGACAAAGAAAAACTTCAAGAGCGTGTAGCGAAATTGGCTGGCGGCGTTGCTGTCATTAAAGTTGGCGCAGCAACTGAAGTAGAAATGAAAGAGAAGAAAGACCGTGTTGAAGATGCACTTCACGCCACTCGCGCTGCGGTTGAAGAAGGTATTGTTGCCGGTGGTGGTGTTGCATTGATTCGCGCTGCTTCTAAAGTGGTTGGCCTTGAAGGTGACAATGAAGAGCAAAACGTGGGTATCCGCGTTGCACTTCGCGCTATGGAATCACCAATTCGTCAAATTACTAAGAATGCTGGTGATGAAGAATCAGTGGTTGCTAACAATGTTCGCGCTGGTGAAGGTAACTACGGTTACAACGCGGCTACAGGCGAATACGGCGACATGATCGCAATGGGTATCCTAGATCCAACTAAAGTTACCCGTTCAGCTCTTCAATTCGCTGCATCGGTTGCGGGTCTTATGATCACAACAGAAGCGATGGTAACAGACAAGCCACAAGATTCTGCTCCTGCAATGCCTGATATGGGCGGTATGGGTGGAATGGGCGGTATGGGTGGCATGATGTAATCTGCGGATTACTTGCTATCTAAATCTCTCATAGCTAAACATATATAGAGAAGCATATTAAGGCTCACAGCTTAGGTTGTGAGCCTTTTTTATTATCGTTTTTAAGCATTATTTTAGGTCTTCTGCGATTTTGTCTGTTTTTTATGTTAATTTTTTGTTTGTAGCTACTGTGTTGGTGTGTGTTTATAGGGATGAAATTATTTTGGCGATGCAGATAAAAAACCTTATTGATAATTGTTATGGGTTGCGAATTGATGATTGGACGATGGAAACAGGTCAGCATTGGGGGATATTTTCAACCTATAGCCATGCCGGCTCCTTGCTTGGTCGTTTGTTAGTCGATGATCTCAAACTAGAACAAGCAGAGATTGAAGGTCGACCTAATAAAGTTGGCTGGGTTTCTTTGTATCTTCAACAGCAGTTGCTTGAAAAAGAATTAGCAGATGATGACACGGATTTTATGGACCGTTTGGATTTCGGTTCGAGTGTCGAATCATTGGTTTCGGAAGCGTGCTGCAATTCTGAACAACTAGAGAGCTTGTTAGTGTTAACTGATCTGGTTCATCTACGTCAGCGCGGTTTTCGTCAGCTTTCGACTGGCGAAACCCGTCGAGTTATGTTGGCCCGAGCGCTGGCAATTGAGCCTGAATTATTAGTACTTGATGAGCCTTACGCTGGACTTGATATTGACCATCAACAGCAATTATCCCAATTACTACAAACCCTTTCGACATCAATCCAATTGCTTATCATTACTTCCCGTGAAGATGAATTACCAGGCTGTATTACTCATGTGGCGATGTTTAATGTCGAAGTCGATAACGCGAGTAATATCATTCATCGTCTAAGCGATCCTATGACTATCAGTGAATGGCATGACCATCCAGTCATGGCTCAGCTCAATGCTCTCTCGCAGCAACGTAGTCAGCAAGTACTTGAACTAATTAAGCAGCAGCGTTATCAAGCCAAATATCCCGATCCTCTAGTGGAGCTTAAAAATGGCAAAGTCGAATATACCGATGGTTTAATCTTCAAAGAGGTGAATTGGCGAATTAATAACGGTGAACATTGGCAAGTACGTGGTCCGAATGGCTGTGGTAAAAGTACCTTGCTTGGTTTGATTCTTGGCGACCATCCACAGTGCTATAGCAATGATATAACCTTATTTGGTAAACCTCGCGGCAGTGGCGAAACGATTTGGCAGGTAAAAGAGCAAATCGGCATCGTGTCATCCGCTTTACATTTACAGTATCGGGTCAATTGCAGCGCCATAGAAGTCTTGCTTTCCGGTTTCTTTGATTCGATAGGCCTCTATCAAAAACCAAGTAAAAAGCAGATGGATTTAGCTAAAGATTGGCTGGCGATTCTACATATGGATTCATTTGAGAGAACCGGCTTTAAACAACTCGATTATGGCCAACAGAGGTTGTTATTAATTGGACGTGCCTTGATTAAGCAACCTGTGTTATTGATTCTTGATGAACCTTATCAAGGGTTAGATTTTATTAATCGTAAGTTGGTGATGAATACTCTCAATATGATTGCTGAAGAGAATTTGAGTCAGATTCTGTATGTTTCTCATCATAGCGATGATGCATTGCCGGCGATCCGTAACTATGTGGACTTTGTTGGGAGTTCAGATATGGGATACCAAGTTGAAATTAAACCAGTGTAATCACACTTTTTCTTCCTAGTCGATTACTTGACTATATCTAAATTAAATGCCAAAAACACATTTACTAATGATAAATACATGTGTTTTGTGCATGATCTGTATGCGTTGTTATCACTGTTTTTAATAAGGTTAATTACTTATACTTTCAGTATATTCAACTCTTCGTACTTGAAACTGCAGTTTTGTTGACGGCGTTCATTCGTCCTCCTATTTCGTTATAAAAAAGTTATAGGCGAGCTATGCTCATGGGGCCTCATTCACTTGCTCCTCACTGCAATTCCAATTACTTGAGCATAAATCGAATTGCTAACTCACACGTTGGAGATGTTATGTTTAAAGCTTTAGTTCTTAATCAAGAAGACAAACGTACAATCGCGAACATTGAAACACTCGATGAAAGCCAATTGCCGGAAGGTGAAGTACTGGTAGCGGTTGATTACTCTTCAATTAACTACAAAGATGGCCTAGCCGTAACAGGTAAAGGCAAAATCATTCGTAACTTCCCAATGGTACCTGGCATTGATTTTGCCGGTACGGTTTTAGCGTCTCAAAATGATCGTTACTCTGAAGGTGATAAAGTCGTTCTAACGGGTTGGGGCGTTGGTGAAAACCATTGGGGCGGCATGGCTGAAAAAGCACGCTTAAAAGCCGATTGGTTAGTGCCATTACCGCAAGGTTTTGATCCTAAACAAGCCATGATGATCGGTACTGCTGGTTTCACTGCCATGCTATGTGTACAAGCCATTTTAGATTCGGGTGTAAAACCAGAAGATGGTGAGATCCTAGTAACCGGCGCAAGTGGTGGCGTAGGTTCAGTTTCTGTCACTTTATTAAGCCAACTTGGTTATAAAGTCGCGGCAGTAACTGGACGTGTAGAAACCAACGGCCCTTGGCTTGAAGCGCGTGGTGCCTCTCGTATTATTGACCGTTCAGAATTTGAAGAACCAGCTCGTCCGCTTGAAAAACAAGTGTGGGTGGGAGCGATTGATACTGCGGGTAGTAAAGTGCTCGCTAAAGTGTTGGCTCAGATGGATTACGATTCTACCGTGGCGGCATGTGGCCTAGCAGCTGGTTTTGATCTACCAACAACGGTGATGCCTTTCATCTTACGCAATGTGCGTCTACAAGGTATCGATTCGGTCAATTGCCCAGCAGAAAAACGTATTGCCGCGTGGAATAAATTGGTTGAGATTCTGCCAGCAAGTTACTTTGATCAAGCCTGCTCAGAAATTACGTTAGAAGAAGTACCACAATACGCAGAAGACATTACTAATGGTCAAGTGACTGGTCGTGTTGTGGTTAACGTCCGAGGCTAGAACGCTACGCTTGTTCGTTTCTTGTTACTCGATTTTGGTTTTTTGAGTAATGAGAAAAGTAAAATAGTAATGTATTTAATTGATTATAAAGCCTTGCAGTGCTTTGACATGAGTCGCTGCTTGGCTTTTTTCTTTTCGAGTCACGAGCAGCAAAGCGCCCGAGCCACGAGACTCGATACTCTTTTCCTAGAAACCAGAAACCAGAAACCAGAAACCAGAAACCAGAAACCAGAAACCAGAAACCAGAAACCAGAAACCAGAAACCTTTAACCCCTTTATTCTATCCCCATCACCTTAACCCTTTCAGCGATTAACTTACCACACTCTTGTTTTAACACTCCTCTAAGCCACTGTTGTGAGGCGGCATGATCACAACGAGAATGCCAAATTAACGAGTAATCGAATGGGGTTAAATTAAAAGGTAGTTGCTTAATCACTAGGTTGTAACGCTTTGCCACTAGGTAGGCGAGATCGGCGGGCACGGTGACAATTAAAGGTAAAGTATCCATCACCGCTAATGCCGCTTCTAAATGATAAGAGCGTAGAACCCAATTAGGGCTAGGGTAGTCAGAAAGTGCTTCATCTATTAGAGCTTTAACCCCATCACTGATCGCAATCATCGCATGTCGGCTATTTAGATAATCATCCAATGTCAGTTCAACATTGGCTAGTGGATGGTTATTCGACAATAGGCAAAAGACGCTGACTTTGCCGAGAATATCACTGTGCAGTGGCGCAACAGAATAGGTTGGGCGGCAGATTGCGATATCGGCACCTTGGGCCGTTAACTGATGGATGAGGTTATTATGTTGCAGCGGAACGAGTTCAAGTTGTAGGTTAGGTGCTTCTTGATAAATACGCGGCAAAGCAAAGGGTAGAATGGTTTGCATTGCATAATCAGTAGTCGCGATGGTGAATTTTTGGCGGCACGCTTTGGGCTCAAATTCTTGAGGGGATAAGATATCGCGGATATTCTCAAGTGGTTGAGTAAGCGATTGATTAAAATCCAAAGCTTTTTGAGTGGGAATAAGGTGTTGTCCTTGACGAGTAAATAAAGGATCGTCGAGTAGTACTCGCAAGCGACCTAAAACTCGGCTCATGGCAGATTGACTAAGATTAAGGCGCTGTGCTGCTTTACTCACCGAGCCTTCTTCAATTAATACTTGTAAGGCAATAAGCAAATTAAGATCGCGACGATAAATATCTTCCAATTCCATAGTGCAGCCTTATTAAGATAAACGAAGGTCGATGGGGGTTTTACTCGCCTCACCACCCACTTCTCGTGCCAGTTTAGGAACTAGGTAGCCTGATACCTGTTTGAGCAATTCCGACATAATTTGTCTCGCTTTCTCATCTGACACATAAAAGTGAGCCGCGCCTTGTACTTTATCTAGCAAGTGTAAGTAATAAGGTAGAACACCCGCATGAAATAAAGCGTGGCTTAATGCAGCTTGAGCCTCGACCGAATCATTAATCCCTTTTAATAACACACTCTGGTTAAGTAAGTGCACACCAACTTGGCGTAGCTTGTTTAAACTGGCATTTAGTTCATCATCTATTTCATTAGCGTGATTAATATGCGTCACCATCACGACATTTAAGCGAGTGTGTTGGAGGAGTTGGCATAAGTCATCGGTAATGCGCGATGGGATCACTACCGGTAAACGGCTATGAATTCGTAGCGTTTTGATGTGTTCGACTTGAGCGATATTTTCGATAAGCCACTGTAATTCACTGTCTTTAGCCATTAATGGATCGCCGCCTGACAAAATCACTTCATCGAGTTCAGGATGCGAAGCAATGTAGTCTAGGCTTTGTTGCCAAGTGGTTTTATTGCCTTTGTTGTCTTGGTAGGGAAAGTGGCGACGGAAACAGTAGCGGCAGTTAATTGCGCAACCACCTTTTACGATCATCAGTACTCGACTGCGGTACTTATGTAATAAGCCGGGCAGCACGTTGTCTTGCTCATCTAGTGGATCGGTTGAGTATCCATCATGCACTTCAAATTCTTCATTTAAAGGCAATACTTGGCGTAATAAAGGATCGTGTGGATTGCCTTTTTCCATTCTATCGACAAAACTTCTAGGGACGCGTTGGGCAAATAGCTGACGTGCTTTCATCCCCGATAACCACGGTGTAGGATCGATTTCCAATAACTCAAGCAATTGTATGGGATCGGAAATTGCTTGTGCTAATTCGGTTAACCAAGAATTTTGTCGAGTTGGATCATTTTGTCGGGCATTTGTCGAGGTTTTACACCACTTTTGCTCAACAGAAATGACTTTTCGGGTTATCATATCGGGCATTAAATTGAACTCGAAGAATAATAGAGGAAATCATGGCGACAGTTAGCACCAATGAATTCAAAGGCGGTTTAAAATTCATGTTGGATAATGAGCCTTGCTCAATCATCGAAAATGAATACGTTAAGCCTGGTAAAGGGCAAGCGTTTAACCGCGTTAAGCTTCGCAAACTTTTGTCTGGAAAAACGTTAGAGAAAACGTTCAAGTCAGGTGAAAGCTTTGAACTGGCTGACGTAGTTGATGTAGAACTAGGTTATCTATATAACGATGGTGAATTCTACCATTTCATGAACAACGAAACCTTTGAGCAAATTGCAGCAGACGTGAAAGCAGTCGGCGATATGGCTAAATGGTTAGTTGAAAATGACGTTTGTACTCTAACGTTGTGGAATGATACCCCTATCTCTGTGACTCCGCCAAACTTTGTTGAGCTTGAAGTAACAGAAACTGATCCTGGCCTTAAAGGCGACACTCAAGGTACGGGCGGTAAGCCTGCCACATTGAGTACTGGCGCAGTCGTTCGCGTACCACTATTTATCGCGATTGGTGAAGTAGTGAAAGTGGACACGCGTACTGGCGAATATGTTGGTCGTGTGAAGTAATATTTTACGTTTCTCGTAGCTAGGGCGCTTCGCTGCTCGTAGCTCGAAGAATGGCAAACGGGCCGCTGAATTTTCAGCGGCCCGTTTTTTGTTTAAGGGAATAAGGGAATAAGGGAATAAAGTTATTAGTCACTATTAACGAGAAACGAAATAAAATGATGTCATCCTGAACTGCGCTCCTTCGTCGCTTTTCAGGATGACGAGCTAACTTTAGGTATCTTTTTTGCAGGCGATTTGAAACACCGAACAGGTAACAAAATCCCGTCATTCCTGCCGAGCCTAAGGCGAGAGCGGGAATCTACTTAGCACGTGCTGTGTATAGATCCTCGATGTCGCCTAGGCTCCTCAAAGATGACGACTGTTTTTTCGAGTTACGAGAAGCAAAGCGCCCGAGCCACGAGTATCGAGATCTTATTCCTAAAACAAAAAAAGCCAGCAAAAATGCCGGCTTTTCATTTTGTTACGAAGCTTTCTTATAGTAAGAAAATATAAGCAATCGCGAGAACAGAGACAATGGCGGCGGCTGCGTAACAACCAATTTTACCTAGGATCCCTGTATGGAATTTTAGGTCGTGCATGCCGTGATGAACACGGTGCATTGCATGCCACATTGGTAGTGCAATTGAGGCGACAATAAATAGACCACCAATAATGCTACTTGCAAAGGCATGGGCGCGCACAAAATTAAAAGTGCTCGAATCAAACATACCTAGTGGCATCAAGATACCCAGTACTAAAATCGTTACTGGTGTGATCATGGCAAACCAAGTACCGCCAGCACCAAATAGTGACCACCAGATTGGCTCATCAGAACGTCTTGGGTTTGGATTAATCATGTCTTCTCTCCTACACCAATGCCAATACAATCAGTGAGATCACAGCAACTGCACCCCATTGTGTGGCAATAATCATTTTCGGCTCTACTAATTTGCCACCTAAACGGATAGGCATCACTTGTGGCATCATGCTAAAGAAAGTTGCCGCATGGAA
Organism: Vibrio sp.; assembly: GCF_048266485.1. Taxonomy (GTDB): domain Bacteria; phylum Pseudomonadota; class Gammaproteobacteria; order Enterobacterales; family Vibrionaceae; genus Vibrio. The sequence goes on from NZ_JBLWZK010000002.1 coordinate 217,044, forward strand.
TAAACTACCGACTAATGCCACGATGTTAATCGCGATCACTAGTGGGTTTTGCATAAAGTGTTGCCACTCTACCCAAGCCATAGGGCCTTTCACTAAGCTTGCTAGACCGCAAAGCATGAACAAGGTAAATAGAATTAACGGCAGTACCGTTGCTTCACGAACCATGTAAAAACGGTAGAACGGATGCTTGCTCCACCAAGTACGATTCATAGGACGAACGTAAGGCTTACGATTGCTCATTCTAGATCTCCTCAGATTTGAACATAGAGATCACGAAATCCATTGAAGATTCCACTTTCCCTTGGTTTACCGCTGCAGCAGGGTCGACGTGTTTTGGACATACTTTTGAGCAGTAACCGACAAAAGTACACCCCCAAGCGCCATTGTCACTGTTGATAAGCTTCATACGTTCTGCTTTACCATTGTCACGAGTATCTAAGTTGTAACGGTGAGCCAATGTTAATGCAGCAGGGCCGATGAACTCAGGGTTTAAACCAAATTGAGGACACGCCGCGTAGCAAAGACCACAGTTGATACAGCCAGCGAATTGTTTGTATTTCGCCATTTGTGCTGGCGTTTGTTTGTTGGCACCGTCTTCTGGTTTACGGTCATTACCAATGATGTATGGCTTGATCGCTTCTAAACGTTCGATGAAAGGCGTCATATCAACGATAAGATCTTTCTCGATAGGGAAGTTAGCAAGAGGCTCGATGGTCACGCCATTTGGGTAATCACGCATAAAGCTTTTACAGGCGAGCATAGGTACGCTATCCACCATGATGCCGCATGAACCACAGATCGCCATACGACAAGACCAACGATAAGACAGATCTTTGTCTAGGTGATCTTTGATATAACCAATCGCATCTAGGATGGATGTGGTGTCATCACAAGGTACGTCGAACGTTTGTAAATGTGGTTCGTTATCGGTTTCTGGGTTATAACGTAAAATATTTACTTTCTGGATACGAGTTGCAGTTGCAGACATTATTTTGCCTCCTTCGCTTCTGCGGCTTCTTTGGCTGCCGCTTCTTCTGCTGCAGCACCGTATAAGCGAGCTTTCGGTTGAGACTTAGTGATCTTCACTGAACTATAGTCGATCACAGGAGCAGCATCTTTTTGGTAGAAAGAGAGCGTATGCTTCAAGAAGTTCTCATCGTCACGACTGGTGCAACCTTCGTCTAAACGTTGGTGTGCGCCGCGAGATTCTTTACGACGAATGGCTGATTGTGCCATCGCTTCTGCCACTTCTAAGCCGTAGCCCACTTCGATAGCGTAAAGTAGATCCGTGTTGAATACTTTGCCTTTATCTTTAATGCCCACTTTCTTGTAGCGTTCTTTCAGCTCAGTGAGCTTATCGATGGTTGCTTGCATCAAATCTTCTTTGCGGTAGATACCACAACCTGCTTCCATGGTGTGCCCCATTTCTGTACGAATATCAGACCAGCTTTCAGTGCCATCATTATCTAATATCGCTTGAATTCGAGCTTCTACATCGCTGATTTGACGTTTGATGTTCTCTTCATTCCAGCCTTTGAATTTTTTAGCGCGTTCAGCGGCGTGTTCACCTGCGACGCGACCAAATACCACAAATTCAGCCAGAGAGTTTGAACCTAAGCGGTTTGCACCGTGTAAGCCAACAGAGGCACATTCACCTACTGCGAATAGACCTTTAATGCGAGTTTCACATTGACCATTAGTTTCAATCCCCCCCATGGTGTAGTGAACCGTTGGACGAATTGGAATTGGCTCTTTCGCTGGGTCAACGTTGACGTAAGCTTTCGCTAGCTCACAGATAAAAGGTAGGCGTTCTTGTAGGTACGCTTCACCTAGATGACGGAGATCGAGATGGACGACATCACCAAGTGGGTGTTTGATGGTGTTGCCTTTTTGTTGTTCATGCCAGAACGCCTGAGAAACTTTGTCACGAGGACCGAGTTCCATGTATTTGTTCTTAGGTTGACCCACTGGCGTTTCAGGGCCCATACCGTAATCTTGTAAGTAACGGTAGCCATTTTTATTGATGATAATACCGCCTTCACCACGACACCCTTCGGTCATCAAGATGCCTGTGCCTGGTAGCCCAGTTGGGTGGTATTGCACAAATTCCATATCACGTAAAGGTACACCGTGGCGGTAAGCCATTGCCATACCATCACCTGTTACGATACCGCCATTGGTGTTGGTGTGGTAAACACGGCCCGCACCACCAGTAGCAAGTACCACTGATTTTGCTTTGATTGCAACAAGCTCACCTTCAGACATATGAATAGCTACGATGCCTTGCACTTCTTTTGCGTCATCTTCGCCGTCAAGCCCTTCGTTATTAACTAAGAGGTCAACTACGAAGTACTCATCAAAGCGTTTGATGTTGGAATATTTAATAGAGGTTTGGAAAAGTGTGTGTAGCATATGGAAGCCAGTTTTATCGGCCGCAAACCAGGTACGCTCGATTTTCATTCCCCCAAAACGACGAACGTTGACATCACCATTTTCTTTACGGCTCCATGGACAACCCCATTGTTCCATTTGGATCATTTCACGGGTTGAGTTTGCTACGAAGTATTCAACAACATCCTGTTCACATAGCCAATCACCACCACCAACGGTATCGTTGAAGTGATTATCTAAGCTGTCTTCTTCCTTGATAACTGCCGCTGAACCGCCTTCGGCAGCAACCGTGTGTGAACGCATAGGGTACACTTTTGAAATCAATGCAATTTCAAGTTCAGGGTTTGCTTCTGCTGCCGCAATTGCAGTACGTAAACCAGCGCCACCAGCGCCAATGACTGCGATATCTGTGGTTATGACTTTCACAGTTATCCTCCAGAGTAGGTGTGCTCATAAGAGCTTTGTTTCACGAGCACGATTGGAAAAATAGTAGTTATAAATTTTGTGCGTAATAAGTGTAGGCAATAATGATGAATAATAAATTGATCTGACAAGGGTAAATAGGCACTTTGCTACCCTAAAGTAGTAGTGTTTAATTGATTGTTTTAATAGTGAGAGGTTGCTTAGGTTTTAAGGTAAGGCTTGGTTATCATTATTAGTTTAATTAAACTGAGTACACTTTCATTTGTTTTGAGTTTTTTATGCATACTTGGCAGCCTTCCTGTTCAATTTTTCAATTAAAGCAACGTGCTTCGATTATTACTTCTATCCGTCAGTTTTTTACCGAGCGACAGGTTCTGGAAGTAGATACACCAGCCATGAGCCACGCAACGGTTACCGATGTTCATCTTCATACCTTTAAAACTGAATTTATTGGACCTGAATATGCGTTTGGAAAAAATGTATTTTTGATGACCAGTCCAGAGTTTCATATGAAGCGATTATTAGCGGCTGGTAGTGGTTCGATTTATCAAATTAATAAAGCATTTCGTAATGAAGAAAATGGCCGTTATCACAACCCTGAATTCACTATGTTGGAGTGGTATCGCGTTGGTTTTGATCACCATGACTTAATGGCGGAAATGGATATGCTTTTACAAATGGTGCTTGGTTGTGAATCATGTGAAAAAATCACTTACCAACAAGCTTTTCAGCAGGTACTCGATATTTGCCCGTTAAAGTCAACCATGAGTCAACTAAAAGAAGTGGCAGTGACCTTAGGCTTAGCTGATATTGCTGATCCCGAAGACAATCGTGACACATTATTGCAACTTTTATTCAGCGTTGGGATTGAACCGCATATTGGCCAGAAAATTCCGGTGATGGTTTATGACTTTCCAGCATCGCAAGCAGCCTTAGCTAAGATTAATCAAGAAGATCCACGAGTTGCCGATCGCTTTGAGGTGTACTTTAAAGGCATTGAACTGGCCAATGGTTTTCATGAACTGGATGATGCTAAGGAGCAGTTAGCGCGTTTTGAGCAAGATAATCAACAACGGGTTGAAATGGGATTGCAACCACAGCCGATAGATCACCATTTGATTGCCGCGTTAGAAGCAGGGTTACCTCAGTGTGCAGGGGTTGCGCTAGGGATTGATCGCTTAGTCATGCTGGCGATCGGCGCGGATCATATCGATCAGGTAACGGCGTTTCCATTTCCGAGAGCTTAAGGGGAAGTGCGGAGCCGAGAGCCGAGGACGCTACGCTAGAGACGCGAGAAGCAGAGCCAAAAATGTCATCCCGCACATGAGCCTAAGCGAAGAAGATGCGGGATCTCCAACAACAAGTTACTTACACAATAAATCAGATCCGTCTCAACGCGCTTTAGGAGATCCTGAATCGCGTTCGTCCCTTACTTGTCCAAGATGACGTCCAAAAGATGTGACGAGAGCTGGGTGCGCTGCGCTTCGAGACGCGAGAAGCCGGATCCCGAGTGAAACGTCCCCGCGCCTCTAGCGAAGCGTCCTCTCATTTCAATACCAAGCAAATCCATCTGTCTGAGGATAGTGTTTTATCGCTTCGGCAGGACAATCACAAAATACACCATCAACTCCTATTTCCTCTAACCATTGCCAATCTTCAGGTCGATTAACCGTATAGACATAAACCGCTAAGCCTAGAGATTTTGCATGCTGTACGTAATCTTCATCGACCACATCGATATCTAAATTTAAGCTAGTGGCATTTAAATTTTTGGCAAAATTGGCCTTGTCTGTGCTTTTTGACGCGGTAAGTGCACCAATCAGCCATTGCGGTTGTTCTTGTTTGATTTGCTGTAGCCAACTGTGGTTAAACGATGAAATGATTAATTGATTATTGTTGAACTGACATTGTTCGATGGCAAATTGAAGATGAAAGTAGAATAGTTCGAGATGTTGAACCCCTTTTAGTTCAATATTGAGTGCACATTTTCCGTTAACCAGTTTTAGTACATCTAATAAAGTCGGCAAGGGCTCGGTTTTTTCGACCACGACTTTTTTGAGCCTATCACTACTCATCCAATGGAGTTTACCTACATGATCTGTGGTGCGGTTCAGCCATTTGTCGTGAATGACCCAAAACTGCCCATCGTGCTCATGTACATCTATTTCAATAGCTTTGCATCCCATATCGATTGCTGCTTGTATCGCGGTTAAAGTGTTTTCTGGATGGGTAGATCGCGCGCCACGGTGAGCAATGATTAACATAATTAAATAACCTGAACTCGAAGATTAAGTGTTTATATACCCAAGTAACTTCAAGATGCAAGTTTCAGTAAGAATAAGGCTTGTTTTGGAAGCTTCATCTTAGAGTCACTTGGGTATAGTTGTGGAATTGAGAAGGGCTTAGTTAGTGGGCGTTGACTAAGAGAGTTGAACACATAAAAAGGGCCGCCAAATCATGGCAGCCCTCGATAGTTTGCTTTCGGTCTTACTTTTGCTCTGCTTGAGGTTCAGCATTAGCCGTTTCGGCATCATTATTGATACCATGGGCGTAAGGCGTACCAAGTACGGTTTGTTCACCTTCTGCCATTGTTGAATCAAAACGGATTCGATCTTTTGCAAATAGGTTAATCACGGTTGAGCCAAGTTTAAAGCGACCCATTTCTTCACCTTTCTTGATGTGGATCGCTTTATCACCGGTGGTTTCATAGTTCCAACGATGTACCGATGAACCGGTTGGTGGCGTAATGGTGCCACCCCAGATAACTTCGATACTACCCACAATGGTTGCCCCTACAAGTACTTGTGCCATTGGGCCGAATTTCGTATCAAAAATACACACGACGCGTTCATTTCGAGCAAATAGGTTAGGTACATTCGCCGCTGTCAGTGGATTCACTGAAAATAGATCACCAGGAACATAAATCATCTGACGTAGTGTGCCATCACAAGGCATGTGAACACGGTGATAATCACTTGGTGATAAATATAACGTCGCGAATTCACCATCGATAAATTCTTCCGCTAATTTTGCATCGCCACCTAGTAGCTCTTGAGCTGAAAAATCATGGCCTTTCGCTTGGATTAAGCGACCATTTTCAATTGGACCAAACTGACTCGTGCGAGCATCGGCAGGGTGAGTGATCACACTGCTACCTTCTGCAATTGGGCGAATGCCTTCTTTCAATTCACGAACAAAAAATTCGTTAAAGCTATTGAAGTAAGCCGGATCAGAATGTACCGCATCGTCCATGTTGACGTTATATTGCTTGATGAACCAGCGAATAACTGCGGTAGTGAGGCTGCCCATTTTGGCTGAGGCCAATTTACCCATCAGGCGAGTTAAACCGTGCTGTGGGATCCAGTATTGCAGAGTCACTTTCATTTTATCTATCACGTGAATATCCGTTTTTGTTGAACATTTCGTCTGAGTTACGAAAAGGGTAGCCGATTTTACTTAAAAGCAACCCTGTTGTCAGCTTTTCAAAATTAAAGCTATACCAATCAAGATAAGCAGTTACTTATTGCGATTGGTATCATAAATCTTTCTTATTTTTAGAAAACTGTCGATTGGCTTTGTTTTCTGTCATGCTTTCAATGATGCGGTGATAATTTTCAAAACGAACGCGCGGAATATCGTCTTTCTCAACCGCTTCGCGTAGTAAACAACCAGGATCGTCATTGTGTTTACAATCACGGAACTTACAGCCACCAAGATAGGGACGAAACTCAACAAATGCTTGCGTCACTTCTTCAGGCTCTAAGTGCCATAAGCCAAATTCACGAACTCCCGGAGAATCGATAAGATCGCCGCCTTTTGGGAAGTGGTATAAACGAGCCGTGGTGGTGGTGTGTTGACCTAGGCCTGAGTTTTCAGACACGTCGCCTTCAAGTACTTTTACTTCCGGCATTAAGGCGTTAACTAAGCTTGATTTACCTACACCAGACTGACCCACAAAGATACTTAAACGATCTTTAAGGGCTTCTTGCAATTCGGCTAGGCCATCTTCGGTTTCGCGGCTAACAAATAACACCTCATAACCAATTTTTTTATAGTGACTAAGCGCTTGGTGATACGGTTGTTCTTCACCTTGAGGAATTAGGTCGGTTTTATTTAATACGATGAGTGGTGCAATCTTGAGTGTTTCAGCTGCAATCAAATAACGATCGATAATGTTAAGTGATAGCTCTGGTAAAACAGACGATACGATCACCATTTGGTTAACATTGGAAGCTACCGGCTTTACGCCATCGTAATAATCAGGGCGAATGAGTACTGAACTTCGAGGTTCAACTGCTTCAACTACACCAGAAATACCCGCCATAGATTTAAGGCCTGGACGCCAAATAACGCGGTCGCCAGAGACTAGGCTTTCAATACCTCGACGTAAATTACAGCGTTGAATATCGCCCGTTTCAAGATCTTCAATATCGGCATGTTGACCAAAGCGAGAGATCACTAAGCCTTTTTGCATATCGCCCAACATGTTTTCATCCCATTGAATGGAATCTTCTTGAGTCAGACGTTTTTTTTGATTGGTTCGAACTCGGCGAACTTGGCCTTTAGTGAGTTTTTTCTTTTTTGCCACAGGTTATACTTATTCCCTATTGGATACTCTAAATTCACACACAGTGTGTTTGGCTTTCTATATAAGCAGAGTATGATACCTCTTTTCTGGATAAAAAAGGCAAAGATCTATGTCAAATGCGTCTTTCAGTGATCAAAACTTAATTTGGGTCGATTTAGAAATGACAGGACTTGATCCTGAAACACATAAAATCATTGAGATCGCTTCCATCGTGACTGACAGTGAATTGAATATTCTAGCCGAAGGGCCGGTTCTTGCTATTCATCAGCCAGAATCTGAACTGGCTAAGATGGATGACTGGTGTACGAATACTCATACCAATAGCGGTTTAGTGAAGCGTGTTCAAGACAGTACGGTTTCAGAAGATGATGCAGTTGCTCAAACTATTGCCTTCTTAGAACAATGGGTACCAAAGGGTAAGTCACCAATCTGCGGCAATAGTATTGGTCAAGATCGTCGTTTTTTATATAAGCACATGCCAGTACTTGAAGAGTATTTTCATTATCGCTACGTAGATGTCAGCACTATTAAAGAGTTAACCCGCCGTTGGCAGCCAAAAGTGCTTGATGGTTTTTCAAAATCAGGTAGTCATTTAGCGCTTGATGACATCCGTGAATCGATCGCAGAATTGCAGTACTATCGTTCAAGTGTGTTTAAAATCTAATAATGCTCAGTCGGTTGCTATAAAAGTGCGGCTATAAACCGCAAGTTGAGTTATTTTTCAACGATTGAATCGGTATTTACATTTTTTTTTGAAGTAGTACTTGCATCAAAAAAAAATGCTCTTATAATTCGCAGCCCTGAACAATGAAAGACGTTCAGGGTGACAATTCTCAAAGTGTTAAATTTATTACCACGAGAAATGTAAAGCGACACTAGCTCAGCTGGTAGAGCGCAACCTTGCCAAGGTTGAGGTCACGAGTTCGAACCTCGTGTGTCGCTCCAAATTAATGAAATGGAATGTAAGTTCGGTTTCAGATGGTGTTCTAACTTTTCAATTATCTTTGATAAGTCACGGCATCGCAATGAATTGCGTGCCCTGGTGGTGGAATTGGTAGACACAAGGGATTTAAAATCCCTCGGCGTTCGCGCTGTGCCGGTTCAAGTCCGGCCCGGGGCACCATCTATTAAAGTCTACATTTATGTAGCAAATGCGACACTAGCTCAGCTGGTAGAGCGCAACCTTGCCAAGGTTGAGGTCACGAGTTCGAACCTCGTGTGTCGCTCCAAATTAATGAAATGGAATGTAAGTTCGGTTTCAGATGGTGTTCTAACTTTTCAATTATCTTTGATAAGTCACGGCATCGCAATGAATTGCGTGCCCTGGTGGTGGAATTGGTAGACACAAGGGATTTAAAATCCCTCGGCGTTCGCGCTGTGCCGGTTCAAGTCCGGCCCGGGGCACCATCTATTAAAGTCTACATTTATGTAGCAAATGCGACACTAGCTCAGCTGGTAGAGCGCAACCTTGCCAAGGTTGAGGTCACGAGTTCGAACCTCGTGTGTCGCTCCAAATTAATGAAATGGAATGTAAGTTCGGTTTCAGATGGTGTTCTAACTTTTCAATTATCTTTGATAAGTCACGGCATCGCAATGAATTGCGTGCCCTGGTGGTGGAATTGGTAGACACAAGGGATTTAAAATCCCTCGGCGTTCGCGCTGTGCCGGTTCAAGTCCGGCCCGGGGCACCATCTATTAAAGTCTACATTTATGTAGCAAATGCGACACTAGCTCAGCTGGTAGAGCGCAACCTTGCCAAGGTTGAGGTCACGAGTTCGAACCTCGTGTGTCGCTCCAAATTAATGAAATGGAATGTAAGTTCGGTTTCAGATGGTGTTCTAACTTTTCAATTATCTTTGATAAGTCACGGCATCGCAATGAATTGCGTGCCCTGGTGGTGGAATTGGTAGACACAAGGGATTTAAAATCCCTCGGCGTTCGCGCTGTGCCGGTTCAAGTCCGGCCCGGGGCACCATCTATTAAAGTCTACATTTATGTAGCAAATGCGACACTAGCTCAGCTGGTAGAGCGCAACCTTGCCAAGGTTGAGGTCACGAGTTCGAACCTCGTGTGTCGCTCCAAATACATAAGGTTTCTAGTTTATAGTCCTTAGTTTCTAGGGGAGAAGACTGAGAACCTAAGGACTAGCATCCTAGCTTCCTTAAAATATATAAAAAAACGATCTCTTTAGGGATCGTTTTTTATTCTTTGTAATTCAGTGAGTGATATCACTATTCAATAATAAATTCAGTTTTTCTGGATTTCTGCTCTTTAATTGCTACAGTTTATATTTCCAAATTCAATTCGTACGTTTGATTCCAATGCTCCTCTTGCATTATTATCGGCGTTCTCTGAGAAAAATGGATAATTATCTACAAACTTATCCACATGTTTTTTTTGTGGATAACTTGGTGTGTAAGTTGTTTTTTAGTTGTAATAAAATCCATTTTAAATGGATCATTTAAAGTTGACTGAAATCACAAATTAAATGACAATGCTGTAAATCGTTGTTTTTTCTCGTTATTTTGGTTTTACTGTATGAAAGAACAGTGCGAGATAAGGATCTTTATTTGATTTTTACTTGATCTTTATCATTTCTTTTGAATGTGCTTAACTTTTTGTTACGCCCTGTCACGCTCTCGCTTTTGTCACTTTTTCCACATTTCTAATATTTTTTGGGATAAGTATCACTAAGCGTCTCTTGGTAACCCTTTTCCTATAATTCTAACTAGCCTTTCTAATTTAGTATTTCGTGCTGTATTGGCATCAATATCATTCTTCTTTTTATTTTGCTGCTCTATCGCCCATTGAATATGAATATCCAAATTATCATCTAATCCTAGGCGTGCGGTTAATGCTTCTAGGATTGTGGATTGATAAGGGGCATTGCCCAAGGCGATAGAAATATTACGTAACCACTGAATGTGACCAATACGACGAATAGCAGAGCCTTCCATATTTTTTAAGAATTGAAGTTCGTTCCACTGGAATAACTTGATAAGGTCAGCATCATTGAATATGTCACGTCGGTGAAAACTGGCTTCATTTGTGACGTCTGCCGCTCGATTCCACGGGCAGACCAATTGACAATCATCACAACCATAAATTCGATTGCCTATTTTAGAACGAAGTTCTTCCGGGATAACACCATCTAATTCAATGGTGAGGTAAGAGATACATAGACGAGCATCAATTATGCCTTCTTCGATAATTGCTCCTGTAGGGCAAGATGTCATACAAGCTTTACATTGGCCGCATTGATCTGTCTGAGGTTCATCAATAGGAAGAGGGATATCAACTAATAGTTCACCAAGAAAAAACCAAGAACCAGCCTGTTTGTCAAGAATGAGAGAGTGCTTTCCTGCCCAACCTAATCCTGCCTTTTGTGCTAAAGGGCGTTCTAAAATGGGGGCAGAATCAACAAAAGGTCGATAACCTAATTCTCCCACTTCTTCTTCAATTTTCTGTCCCAGCTTTTTTAATTGGTTACGGATGAGTTTATGGTAGTCGCGACCTAATGAATAACGACTAATATAAGCCTGAGTAGGATCGGATAGGTTTGAAGCAAATTGAGCTTCTGGAGGCAAGTAGTCCATACGAACGCTTATCACACGGATAGTACCTGGATGGAGTTCTTGAGGGCGGGCTCGCATCATGCCGTGTCGTGCCATCCAATCCATAGAACCATGGTAACCGGCATCAAGCCAACGTTGTAATTGGGCTTCATGTTCCGAGAGGTCAACATCGGTGATCCCGACGTGCTGAAAGCCGAGTTCTTTACCCCATTGTTTGATTTTATTAGCAAGTTCTTGATGGTTCATGTTAGATGGGCTATTTCAGTAAGGTTTATATTAGAATTCTAGCATGAGTTAGGAGTGTGATTCAGTAGCAACGATGATCTCTATTTGCTAAGTAACGTAATTTTGACCAAGTTTCTATTTCTTTTTGACACTTTGTTTAGAATTTGTCGTCAATATATAGAATAATAGACCAATTGAGTCTTGCTACTATTGACTCAGTCAGTTTACTATTTTTTATTGATGGAATTATAAGCTGCCAATAGGCCATTTATTATACGGGTGATGACACTTTATGACGACCAAGCAGACGAGAAAACAAGCTATGTTAAGTGATGAATCTGCGACCATCGCGTTTGGAACACAACTAGCTAAGTTATGCTCTCAGCAAACCACTATTTATTTGCATGGTGATCTTGGTGCTGGGAAAACGACCTTTAGCCGAGGCTTCATTCGTGCTTTAGGCCATGAAGGTAATGTAAAGAGCCCAACGTATACCTTGGTTGAACCGTATCAGTTAGATAATTGGCAAGTTTTTCATTTTGATTTATATCGTCTTGCGGATCCTGAAGAACTCGAGTTTATGGGGATCCGAGATTACTTTACCCCCGATGCGATTTGCTTGGTGGAGTGGCCTGAAAAAGGTGAAGGTTTGCTTCCTTTAGCAGATTTGGATATAGAACTACGTTACGTCGATGTGCAACGTCAGGTTGTTATCACGGCAAATAATGAATATGGGCAATCTTTAGTAAATAAGTTGGAGTTGTGTTGAAATATTCTTATTTTCGAGCGTTGTGTCTGCTCATGATGTTATGGCTTGGTGCTATTGCGAGTGTCAATGCTAATTCTTTAAATAGTATTCGAGTTTGGCCTTCACCTCATGACACTCGTGTGGTGATGGACATGGGTAGTGAAGCCAAATTTAGCTATTTTACCTTAAGTGGACCAGATCGTTTGGTTCTGGATTTAAAACAAACACAGTTAAAAACTAAGCTACCGATTATGATTAAAGATAGTCCGGTATTAACTAAAATTCGTCATAGTACACCAACTGAGCCATCAAGTTATCGTTTAGTGTTTGAATTGAAATCAGCGCAAAAACCAGAAATATTTACTTTAGCACCAACGGCAGATGGTCAATATGGGCATAGGTTAGTAGTAGACTTTAAGCATGAAGAAACGGCTTCGACATCATCAAATGCGACTGCTGCGAAAAGTACCCCTCAAAAAACATCCGCTCTAGCGGTTACAACGCGCGCCATTCCACCCTCTAAAATTGTAGTGGCGATTGACCCTGGACATGGTGGTGAAGATCCTGGCTCTATTGGGCCGACTCGTAAATATGAAAAGCATGTCACATTAGCGATTGCGAAAAAAGTAGTGGCTAAACTGAATTCAACATCCAATATTCATGCAATCTTAACTCGTACTGGTGATTATTACGTTAACTTGAATAAGCGTTCGGAAATTGCCCGTAAAAATAAATCGCTACTATTGGTTTCGATTCACGCTGATAGCTATACGTCGGCAGGGCCACGTGGTGCTTCCGTATTCGTATTAAGTACTCGTCGTGCGAATACTGAAATTGGTCGTTGGGTAGTAAAAAAAGAAGAACAATCTGAGCTTTTAGGTGGTGGTGGTGTTTTACTGTCTAAAAACAGCAATGATAAAAACGTTAGCCAAACAGTATTAGATTTGCAGTTTAGTCATTCGCAAACTGAAGGGAATAAACTTGCACTGAAAATGATCCAAGAATTAAGACAAGTGACACGTATGCACACATCTAAGCCTGTTTATGCTAGCCTTGCCGTATTGAAGTCTCCAGATATTCCATCAATATTAGTTGAGACGGGCTTTATGTCTAATCCACAGGAAGAGAAATTATTAGTTCAAAATTACCACCAAAATAAATTAGCCGGTGCAATTTCCAATGCGGTTATTGAGTATTTTAAAGCCAATCCACCGGAAGGCATGATTGTGGTAAATCAATCATCAGGTTCGACACATAAAGTGAAAAGTGGTGAGTCTCTTTCAGTGATTGCCCATAATTATGGCACCACAACAGCAAACCTGATGAAGTGGAACAACTTAAAAAGTTCAACGGTATTTGTTGGCCAAGAGTTGAAAGTTGCTTCATCAGGAGCCACATCTAATAATGGTTCAACGGCTTCTCGTCGTACTAGTCATACCACCGTGACTCATGTGGTAAAAAGTGGTGATTACCTAGGTAAAATTGCGGAACAATATTCAGTATCGGTGAATAGCATTAAGCAACAGAACAACTTGCGATCCAATACTTTAAAAATTGGCCAAAAATTACAAATCAGTGTCCCTGTGAAAAATACGATCTACCAAGTAAGAAGTGGCGACTTTTTAGGTAAGATCGCTGACAAATATGGCGTTAGTATTTCTGATATTCGCAAAGCTAATGATTTGAGATCCGACAGCCTAGCAGTAGGTCAGAAGCTGACGATACCTCAATCTTAAGCTTGCTCTTAATTTCAATCGATTAAATGGTGCAGTAGCGTTATGGCGATAAAAATTTTACCCGCTCGATTAGCCAACCAAATTGCGGCAGGTGAAGTAGTTGAACGCCCTGCATCGGTGGTTAAAGAGCTGGTTGAAAATAGTATCGACTCCGGTGCGACGCGCATTGATGTTGATATTGAAAAGGGTGGCAGCAAGCTGATTCGAGTGCGCGATAACGGCTCGGGTATTGAAAAAGATGAACTAGGCTTGGCACTCAGTCGTCATGCTACCTCGAAAATTCATTCTCTTGATGATCTTGAAGCTATTCTTAGCCTAGGCTTTCGAGGCGAAGCGTTGGCCAGTATCAGCTCGGTTTCGCGTTTAACCTTAACGTCTCGTACTGCAACACAAACTGAAGCATGGGCTGCGTATGCGGAAGGTCGAGATATGGCGGTGCAATTAACCCCTGCTGCCCACCCGATTGGAACCACAGTTGAAGTGGTCGATCTCTTTTTTAATACGCCTGCACGCCGCAAATTTCTACGAACCGAAAAGACCGAATTTTCTCATATTGATGAACTACTTAAACGTATTGCATTGAGCTGTTTTTCGATTTCCATTACTTTGCGCCATAATGGCAAAGTCATACGTCAATATCGCTCAGCTAAAACCGATCTACAAATTGAAAAACGAGTGGCTGCGGTATGCGGTAATCACTTTATGGATCATGCGGTTGCGATTGAACTTAATCATGATGATTTAAGGCTTAAAGGCTGGATCACCACACCGGATGGTGCACGTAATCAAAGTGACCTTCAGTATTGTTATGTTAATAGCAGAATGATGCGTGATAAGTTAATTAATCATGCTATCCGCCAAAGTTATGAAAATGCACTGCGCCCCGAGCAATTCGCGACTTATGTGTTGTTTATTGAAGTCGATCCACATCATGTCGATGTTAATGTTCATCCCGCTAAGCATGAAGTACGCTTTCACCATGCTCGCTTAGTTCATGACTTTATTTACCAAGCATTAAGTGATGCATTGGCGCAAAGTATTGAGTTAGTTAAACCATCGATATCTAAATCGGCGTACGCAACTGAACCCGTTGGAGGTGATGATTACTCGATTCGAGAGTCAGCACCAGTCCATCAACCTCAGCATACGAGCTCTAAGCATCGTGTTAGTACTCAAGCGTGGGAATCATCTCGTGTTTCATCGGGGCACTCTCAATCGTCTTCCGCTGTGTCTTATCCAAGCTCGCGCCTGTCATCCATAGTCCAGAAAAAGCAAACCGATGCTTATCGTGCTTTATTTGAGCCTTTGACAAATGTTGCTGACGAGGAGCAAGGTTTTATGGAGCAGGGTGTTATCTCTGTTTCTCAACCTTCCGAGGAAAAGCATGAGAGCTCAAAAATTAATATCACCGACCTAGGTAAAGCATTAACGGTGATCCAAGATGTTTATTTATTGATGCAAAATGCGCAAGGTTGTCATTTGGTTGATTTAAATAAAGCAGAAGCGCTGCGGGTTCAAGGTCAGTTTAATTTTGTCGATGGGGATAAGTTGAAAGCTCAGCCTTTATTGATCCCTTTAAATATACCAATGTCGGCTGAAGATATTGAAACGTTAACGACTTATCAGAATCTATTATTCACTCTTGGAATTGAATTAACAGCGAAAGGGAAAAACAGTGTAATGGTGATGGGCGTACCACAACCATTACGTCAGCAAAATTTACAGCAATTAATACCCGACCTATTGATCGAGTTACAAAAAGAACAAAATGTTGAACTCCCCTTGATCACTCAATGGCTCACAAGCAAGATTGTGGTAGCAAAACCAAAATATAGGCTTTCTGAAGCGATTCAGTTAGTCGCAGAACTCGAACAAACCTGGGGTGTTTATTTACCTTATCATCAATATAACTGGATCCAACCTGTGAATTTTTCTCAATCAATAGCGGCGCTGCAATCATGAAACAACCATTACCACTCGCATTATTTTTAATGGGTCCAACCGCATCGGGTAAGACGGATCTAGCGATTCGTTTAAGACAAAAATATCCGGTTGAGATAATCAGTGTTGATTCTGCGTTAATTTATAAAGGCATGGATATTGGTACTGCCAAGCCTGATGCACAAGAGTTAGCACTTGCACCGCATCGGTTGATCGATATTCTCGATCCGAGTGAAGCCTATTCGGCCGCGGATTTTCGTCGTGATGCGTTGCAGCAGATGGATGAAATCGTCTCTCAAGGTAAAATTCCATTGTTGGTTGGCGGGACGATGCTGTACTACAAAGCTTTACTTGAAGGGTTATCACCATTACCCGCTGCCGATCCGGACATTCGCCAACAAATTGAACAAGAAGCCAATGAAAAAGGTTGGGATGTAATGCATCAACAGCTAAGTCAAATTGATCCTGTTTCTGCTTTACGTATTCATCCTAACGATCCGCAACGTTTGTCTCGTGCATTAGAAGTGTTTCGTATCTCAGGTAAAAGCTTAACCGAATTGACGGAACAAAAGGGAGAAGCATTGCATTATCAAGTGAAGCAGTTTGCCATTATGCCAAAAGAGCGAGTGGAGCTTCACCGCCGGATTGAGCTGAGATTTGAAAAAATGATGGCAGCTGGCTTTGAAAATGAGGTGAAAGCTTTGCGTGCCAGAGGTGATCTACATCTTGATCTTCCTTCAATTCGTTGTGTAGGTTATCGACAAGTGTGGGAATATTTAGATGGCAATGGTACATTGGATGAAGCCATTTTCCGTGGCGTGTGTGCCACTCGTCAATTGGCTAAGCGACAAATTACTTGGTTACGCAGTTGGAATGACTTAACTTGGTTAGATAGTGAAGATATTGAAGCGGGAGTTAAAGCTATTTCTGCCGAAATTGATCATTATTCACATGGATAGCTTTATTAATCAAATTGTAAGTAAATTCTGATTGATGCAGTATCTTAAATGAGTTTGAGTATATACTGTAATTGCTCATACTCTTTGTATTTATGCTCTTTGTACTTAGTACTTTGCGTATGTGTTAAAAGCGACGTCAAGGTTGAAATCGCTATATAGTACCAATCGCAATAAGTAACGGTTCACCTTAGCTTGTTAAAAAAACTCGCTAACTACGTTATAAAATTTGTATGTAGAACTACTACTAACAGAAATTTTATGCCTTGTTATCAAGCTTTTTTTCTGCGCTAATGAGACCATGTACTTATATTGATTGGTATAAAGAAACTTTAGCAGTCGGGTGAATTCATCCGTTAATGCATGACTTATCCGTTTATGCTGAGAAACCAGCAATATAGGTAAGAATTGGCACTGCTTTTTGTGTAAGTAAGCACTTTTGATTTTCTATGCTAAGTCCCATTTTGGAACTTAGGAAAAAAGAGAAAGTCAACTAAAAATAAAATAAACAACAAATATAAGGAATATAAAATGGCTAAGGGGCAATCTTTACAAGATCCGTTCTTAAATGCGTTACGTCGCGAGCGTATCCCTGTATCAATCTATCTCGTGAATGGCATTAAATTACAAGGCCAAATTGAGTCATTTGATCAATTTGTGATCTTATTGAAAAATACGGTAAACCAAATGGTTTATAAGCATGCAATTTCTACCGTCGTTCCTGCTCGTGCGGTTAGTCATCATACGGCTGAGCGTCCACAAGGTGAGCGTGCGGAACGTCCTCAACAAGAGAATTCTGAAGATTAATATCTATCTAATTTTGAACTATCAATTATTAAGGAGCGAGCTGCTTGTTTGACCGTTATGAAGCCGGTGAGCAGGCTGTACTTGTTCATATCAACTTCACACAAGAAGGTGAGTGGGAAGATCTCAGCGAGTTTGAAATGCTGGTATCTTCCGCTGGCGTCACATCGCTACAAGTTGTAACAGGTAGCCGCCAATCTCCGCATACAAAATACTATGTTGGAACCGGTAAAGCTCAAGAAATCGCGGATACAGTTAAGGCTTTAGGCGCTGAAATTGTCATTTTCAATCATGCACTAAGTCCAGCTCAAGAGCGGAACTTAGAATATTTGTGTCAATGCCGTGTGTTGGATCGTACCGGATTAATTCTCGATATTTTCGCCCAACGAGCTCGAACCCATGAAGGTAAATTGCAAGTAGAGTTGGCACAGTTACGTCATCTTTCTACTCGCTTGATTCGTGGTTGGACGCACTTGGAGCGTCAAAAAGGTGGTATTGGTTTAAGAGGGCCGGGTGAAACTCAGCTTGAAACCGATAGACGATTACTGCGTGAGCGTATTAAGGCGATTTTACGTCGTTTAGCGAAAGTGGCTAAGCAACGTGAGCAAGGACGTAAAGCGCGTCAACGTGCAGAAATTCCAACTATCTCATTAGTAGGTTATACCAATGCGGGGAAATCTACCTTATTTAACCGTATTACCGAAGCTGGGGTTTATGCCGCAGACCAATTGTTTGCAACGCTAGATCCGACCTTGCGTAAGATCGAGTTAGAAGATGTTGGTGGGGCAATATTAGCGGATACCGTTGGTTTTATTCGCCACCTTCCACATGATTTAGTCGCTGCATTTAAAGCTACATTGCAAGAAACGCAAGAAGCTGACATTTTGTTACATGTTGTGGATGCAAGTGATGACCGTTTTCGTGAGAATATTCATGCGGTAAACGAAGTTCTTGAAGAGATCGATGCTCATGAGGTTCCATCGCTATTAGTGATGAACAAGATTGATAGCATGGACGATCAAAAACCAAGAATCGACCGTGATGATGAAGGTAGACCTCGCACTGTGTGGGTGTCAGCGATGGAAGGGCAAGGTATCGATTTGCTATTCTCTGGGCTGACAGAACGTCTAGCAACTCAAATTGTTCAATATCAATTGTGTATTCCTCCTATGAACCAGGGGAGAGTTCGGAGCCTGTTTTTCCAATTGAATGCAATTCAAGCGGAAGAGTATGATGAACAAGGCAATTTATTGATTGATATTAGAATGCAACAAGTTGATTGGTTAAGATTAGTGAAAAGAGAAGGGGCAGTAATGAGTGACTTTATCGTCACAGACATCACTGCTACAGTATGATATCAATTATTACGAGACAGATTGATATAACGTCATATCTATACGATGGAGCTTTCTAATGGCGTGGAATGAGCCTGGAAATAATAACGACAATAACGGCCGCGATAATGACCCTTGGGGTAAGAACAATAATCGTGGCGGTCGTGAACAAGGTCCACCTGATTTGGATGAGGTGTTTAATAAACTCAGCCAAAAGTTAGGCGGAAAATTTGGTAAGAAAGGAGGTGGTAAAGGGCCTTCTTTTGGTGGTGGCGGTGCAATAGGCTTTGGTGCCATTGCTATTATTGCCATTTTAATTTGGGTGTTCTCTGGTTTCTACACTATCGGTGAAGCAGAAAGAGGCGTGGTTTTACGCTTAGGTAAATATGAGCGTATGGTTGACCCTGGTCTAAACTGGCGTCCTCGCTTTATTGATGAAGTTACTGCGGTAAACGTACAAGCGATTCGTTCTTTACGTGCATCTGGTTTGATGCTGACCAAAGATGAAAATGTAGTGACCGTTGAAATGGGCGTTCAATATCGCGTATCAGATCCCTATAAATATTTGTACCGTGTGACGAATGCTGATGATAGCTTACGTCAAGCAACTGATTCAGCACTACGTGCGGTTATCGGTGATTCATTAATGGATAGTATTTTGACTAGTGGTCGTCAGGCGATTCGTCAAGAAACAGAAAAAACTTTAAACCAAATTATCGATAAGTACGATATGGGCTTAACGGTTATTGATGTGAACTTCCAATCATCTCGCCCTCCTGAGCAAGTAAAAGATGCATTTGATGATGCTATTGCCGCTCGAGAAGATGAAGAGCGTTTCATTCGCGAAGCAGAAGCTTATAAAAATGAAATTTTACCGAAAGCAACGGGTCGAGCTGAACGTTTGAAGAAAGAAGCGCAAGGTTATACCGAACGCACGGTAAATGAAGCATTAGGTCAAGTTGCTCAGTTTGAGAAATTACTTCCTGAATATAATGCAGCACCAGGTGTCACTCGTGATCGTTTGTACTTAGATTCAATGGAGAAGATTTATTCTCATAGTTCGAAAGTGCTCATTGACTCTGACTCATCTGGCAATATGTTATACCTGCCAATTGATAAGTTGATTTCAGAATCTAAACAAAACAACAGTTCAACTCGTGCTAAAGATAAAACGCAACCAACCTATGATGGTATTCAGTTGGATCCACAAAATAGCAGTGGATCTCAAGATTCGGGCACTAACTCAACATCTACACGTCAAGGGAGATTCTAAGCATGCGTAAGTTAATTATCCCTTTAGTCGCGATTTTAATCGTCGTTTCGTTAATGTCGGTGTTCGTGATCCCAGAAGGCGAGCGTGGCATTGTGATCCGTTTTGGTCGTGTGCTTAAAGATACCAATGAGATCTCTAAGATTTATCCACCAGGGTTACACATTAAAATGCCTTTCTTTGATAGTGTGAAAACATTAGATGCGCGTATCCAAACCATGGATGGCCGTTCTGATCGTTTCGTCACTTCAGAGAAAAAAGACGTTATCATTGATACTTATGTGAAGTGGAAAATCAGTGATTTTGGTCAATATTACCTTGCTACTGGAGGGGGGAATACCTTAACCGCTGAAACATTACTTGAACGTAAAGTGACAGATGTACTTCGTTCTGAAATTGGTTCGCGTGAAATTAAGCAAATTGTTTCTGGACCAAGCAGTGATATTGTTGCCGTAGATTCTATCGATGATAATGAAGTGCTGCCTGAATCAGCCAAAGAAGCACTTGAAATTGATGGTGAACGTGATCAAATTATGCAAGAAGTATTGGAAGATACTCGTGGTAGTGCGATGAAAGATTTGGGTGTTGAAGTGGTTGACTTCCGTATGAAGAAAATCAACTTACCTGATGAAATCAGTGAGTCTATTTACCGCCGTATGCGTGCAGAGCGTGAATCGGTTGCTCGTAAGCACCGTTCTCAAGGTCGTGAAAAGGCAGAGATCATTCGAGCTCAAGCTGAGTTAGAAGTAGCGACTATTCTTGCAGAAGCTGATAAGACAGCTCGTGTAACACGAGGTGATGCTGATGCAACTGCAGCGAATATTTACTCAAAAGCTTATAAACAATCACCTGAGTTTTATAGCTTCTTACGTTCATTGAAAGCGTATGAGAAGTCATTTAGCAACAAGAGTGACTTGTTAGTGCTTGATCCTAAGAGCGATTTCTTCAAATACATGAATGATAGCAATGGCCGAAAATAAGTTGATTGAACTTATTCGGCAGTAAGATTTGAAAGGCCCTTCGTGGGTCTTTCTTGTTTTTGGATATATAACAGTTTTTGGGGCATAAAAGAGAGGTTGAACATGACCGCATTGATGATCGCCATTGGTCTATTATTGATTTTTGAAGGGATGGGGCCGGCATTATTTCCAAAACAGTGGCGCGACATGGTGAGTCAAATGGCTCAGCAGCCTGAGCAGACATTAAAGCGTATTGGTGCGGGTCTGATTCTGGTTGGTGCTATTATTGTGTTATTGATGGTGAGTTAGTTTTTACGCTTCAATTTTGTAAAACCTAATATACAATATTTGTCGTAAAATTAATTTGCATAAAAAATCATCTAAAAAATGACTGCAAGATGGTACTAGGCTATGCTAGAATCCTTTTTTAACTAGCAAGCAGACTTAGAAAGATGGGAAATAACGTAGTCGTTCTGGGCACCCAATGGGGTGACGAAGGTAAAGGTAAAATCGTTGACCTTTTAACTGAAGATGCAAAATATGTGGTTCGCTATCAAGGTGGTCACAATGCAGGTCACACTCTAGTCATTGACGGTGAAAAAACCGTTCTTCACTTAATTCCATCAGGTATTCTACGCGAAAATGTAAAATGCATTATCGGTAATGGCGTAGTACTTTCACCTGACGCTTTATTAAAAGAAATGAAACCGCTTGAAGAGCGCGGCATTCCAGTTCGCGAACGCTTATACATTTCTGAAGCTTGTCCTCTAATTCTTCCTTATCATATTGCTTTAGACCAAGCTCGTGAATTAGCTCGTGGCAAAAAAGCAATTGGTACAACTGGCCGTGGTATCGGTCCAGCTTATGAAGATAAAGTTTCTCGTCGCGGTTTACGTGTGGGCGATTTGTTTGACATGGAAGCTTTCGCGCAAAAATTAAAAGAAGTGATGGAATATCATAACTTCCAACTAGTGAACTACTACAAAGTAGAAGAAGTGAGCTACGAAGAAGTGTTGGAGCAAGTAAAAGGCTATGCTGAATTACTGACTTCACTTGTGATTGATGTGACCGATGAGCTTGATTCTGCTCGTAAACGTGGTGATAAAATCATGTTTGAAGGCGCGCAAGGGACATTGCTTGATATCGACCACGGTACTTACCCTTACGTAACTTCTTCCAATACCACTGCTGGTGGTGTTGCTGCAGGTTCTGGTTTTGGCCCTCGTCACTTAGGTTACATCTTAGGTATCGCTAAAGCTTACTGTACTCGTGTTGGTTCAGGTCCATTTCCGACTGAACTATATGATGGTTTAGATAAGCAAGATCCGATTGGTAAACACTTAGGTACAGTGGGTAACGAATTCGGTGCAACTACTGGTCGTTTACGTCGTACTGGTTGGTTTGATGCTGTTGCTATGCGTCGTGCAATTCAAATTAACTCTTTATCTGGTTTCTGCCTAACTAAGCTTGATGTACTTGATGGTTTAAAAGAAATCAAAATCTGTACTAGCTACAAGATGGATGATGGTTCTACTGTTGAAGTGTCTCCAATGTCAGCAGATGATTTTGAAAGAGCGACACCAGTTTACGAAACCATGCCTGGTTGGTCTGAAAATACTTTCGGTGCTAAATCTATCGATGAGCTTCCTCAAGCAGCTCTTGATTATATCAAACGCATTGAAGAATTAACGGGTGTACCCGTTGATATTATTTCAACCGGTCCAGATCGTAATGAAACCATCATTAAGGTTCATCCATTTAATTCTTAATTTTGAATTAGACTGAGTTATAAAAAGCCGACTTCAGGGTCGGCTTTTTGTTGTCTGTAATTTAGGGTTTATTAGTCTTATACCAATCGCACTAATTATATGATCATTCTTGCTTGTTAAAAGCCTCGATAACTGCGTTATAAATTTTGATTGTAGAGCAACTAGTTATCGAAAATTTATGCCTTGTTCTCAAGGCTTTTTCCTTCGCAATTTTTGGTCACCTAATTAATTTGATTGGTATTACAGTACTTTATGAGGGCCAAAGCATTCGTAGTGAATGTTGGCTTCGGGGACTTGTTTTTCGATTAATTGTTTCGCAATAAATTGCATGAATTCAATTGGGCCACATAAGTAGAAATCAGTCGCTTGCCAGTCGATAGAATTAACTGTATTTAAATCCATAAACCCTTGTTGATCTTTGTACCAAGTCTGTTGAGTTAAATTTTCTTGTTGTTCAGCGTACTCGGTGACCTTTGTAGCAAAAGCATGTCGATCTGTATTATCTGCCGCATGTAACCAGTGAATATTGGCTTTATGTGCATCTTTAATGCTTTCTAAAATAGATAGCATTGGCGTTAACCCTACACCAGCTGAAATTAAGGCGACAGGCTTGTCACTTTCACTAGTAAAGAAGAAATCACCGGCAGGGGCTGCAAGCTGAACGGTATCGCCCACTTGGATTTCATTATGAATGTGATTAGAGGCCACACCTTGATCTTCTCTTTTTACCGAGATGCGGTAAGTCTTACCGTTTGGTGCATCTGACAAGCTATATTGGCGGATTTCTTGGTTCGCTAGTTTATCTGAGTTGAGATAGATAGCAATGTATTGTCCAGGTTTGTAACCAACAACGCTTTGGCCATCAGTAGGCTCAAAAACGAAGCTAGTGATCACATCGCTTTCCGGCGTTTTTTCAATGACTTTAAATTCACGAGTTCCACGCCAACCACCGATTTCTTGTTCGTTTTTTTTATAAATTTCTTCTTCTCGGTTGATGAATATTGTGGCGAGTAAGCCATAAGCTTCAGCCCAAGCATCGAGAACAGCTTGCCCTGGGTTCATTAGTTCATCAATTGTGGCCAGTAAGTGAGTACCAACAATATCGTATTGCTCGGCTGTGATGTTAAAGCTGGTATGTTTTTGGGCTATTTTTTCAACTACAGGTAATAAGACTTCAACATTATCGATGTTGGCAGCGTAACCATAAACTGCATTGAATAGAGCTTCACGCTGACGACCTGTATCTTGATGAGTTAGGTTAAATACATCTTTTAGTTCAGGGTGATGTTTGAACATACGATCATAAAAATGAGTCGTCATTGAAGGACCTGCTTCCGCAATAAGTGGAGCGGTAGACTTGACAATATCTATGGTTGATTGATTTAACATATTCGTACCTTTTTAAAGTTGTATTTTAAATGCATCTTTATTGTCATCTAAATGTATCATTCAGTCAATCTAATACTTATACTCAAGTGAATTCTGCATCTTGAAGTTACTTGGGTATATAATGTTGCAATTCGAAGTTGGGAGTAGATATGCAATTAACATCTTTTACTGATTATGGTTTGAGGTCATTACTTTATTTAGCCGTGTTACCTGAGGG
Source organism: Vibrio sp. (assembly GCF_048266485.1). GTDB lineage: Bacteria > Pseudomonadota > Gammaproteobacteria > Enterobacterales > Vibrionaceae > Vibrio. The sequence continues at coordinate 241,369 of NZ_JBLWZK010000002.1, forward strand.
GGAGCGTTCTAATATACAAGCAGTGAGTGAGCGATTCTCTATTCCCAAAAATCACTTAATTAAAATTATCAATAAACTTGCACAGCTTGGTTATATTCAAGCCACAAGAGGTAAGCATGGCGGTATTGTTTTAGGTAAACCGGCTGAACAGATTGTCGTCGGCCAAGTGGTTAGAGACTTAGAGCCATTGCAGTTAATTGATTGCTCTGAAAGTGCCTGTCACATTACATCAGCTTGTCGTTTAAAAGCGCAACTCGCTAAAGCAAAAGAAGCATTCTTGTCTCAACTTGATCAATGCACTTTGGCTGACTTGCTTGATAATAATGATGATCTGGTATTACTCCTTACTCCTGTGTGACACACGCTTGTCATTGTTATCTGCTTTAATTAAAGAAGATATTTAAACGATTTCTGTAGGTTAGCGTCTCACTCAGATATACTAATCATTACACTTTGCGCACATAAGCAGGTTTGTCATGTCCGAACGTACCCATATTGATCCTTTCGCAACTCGTGAATCCGAAAAATACGAAAACCCAATCCCGAGCCGAGAGTTCATTCTTGATTTTTTAAAGCAAGCAAATATGCCAATGAATCGTAATGATTTATTTGAAGCTCTGAACTTAAAAGGTGAGGATGAATATGAAGGTTTACGCCGTCGCTTGAGAGCAATGGAGCGAGATGGTGAACTGATCTTTACCCGTCGTCAATGCTATGCCTTGCCAGAAAAAATTGATTTAATTAAAGGCACTGTAATTGGGCATCGTGACGGCTTTGGTTGGGTTCGTCCTGAAGGAAGCGTGGGCAAAGACAATGATGTTCTACTTCCTCATCACCAAATGCGTACAGTGATCCATGGTGACTATGTTCTCGTTCAGCCGAATGGCGAAGATAAACGAGGTCGTAAAGAAGGGCGCTTAGTTCGAATTCTTGAAGCACGTAAAACTAATCTTGTAGGTCGCTTCTTTTTAGAAGATGGCCATGCCTTTGTCGTACCTGATGATTCTCGTATTAGCCAAGATATTTTGATCCCAGATGAGTTCCGGGAAGGGGCTCGTATGGGGAATGTGGTAGTCGTTGAGTTGACCGCTCGCGCGACGCGTTCTCGTGGCATGATGGGCAAAATCGTTGAAGTACTCGGTGAAAATATGGCTCCAGGTATGGAAATTCAAATTGCGATCCATACACACCAAATTCCCGATCAATGGCCAGTTGCCGTTGAAAAGCAAGTTGAAAACCTTGGTGAAGAAGTACCGGAAGAAGCGAAAGAAGGTCGAGTGGATTTACGTGATTTACCGCTGGTTACTATTGATGGTGAAGATGCCCGTGACTTTGATGATGCGGTTTATTGTCAAGCTAAAAAAGGTGGTGGTTGGCGTTTATGGGTCGCCATTGCGGATGTGAGTTATTATGTTCGCCCGAATACTGCACTAGATAAAGAAGCGATTAATCGTGGCAACTCAGTTTACTTCCCATCGCAAGTGGTACCAATGTTGCCAGAAGTATTGTCGAACGGCTTATGTTCGTTAAACCCACAAGTTGACCGTTTATGTATGGTCTGTGAAATGACCATTTCGGCTTCGGGCAAGCTTTCTGGCTATAAGCATTATGAAGCGGTGATGAATTCACATGCTCGTCTAACCTATAATAAAGTATCGGATATTTTAGAGGGGAATGAAGAACTACGTACTCGTTATCATACTTTAGTGCCGGACTTAGAAGAATTACACAAAATGTATAACGTGCTGAAAGTGGCGCGTGAAAACCGTGGGGCGATTGAATTTGAAACCACGGAAACCAAATTTATCTTTAATGAGCAGCGTAAAATTGATCGTATTGAACCTGTGGTGCGTAACGATGCGCATAAGATCATTGAAGAATGTATGATTTTAGCCAATATCGCATCGGCCTCTTTTGTCGAAAAAGCCAAAGAGCCTGCACTATACCGTGTGCATGACACTCCTGGTGAAGAGCGACTTACAGGCTTTAGAGATTTCTTGGGCGAGTTAGGTCTAAACTTAACTGGTGGACTTGAGCCTACACCAACTGACTATGCGCAATTGATAAAAGCGATTGGTGAGCGTCCAGATAAAGAGCTGATTCAAACCATGCTATTACGTTCGATGAAGCAAGCGGTTTATAATGCGGAAAATGGTGGTCATTTCGGCTTGGCATTACAGCGTTATGCTCACTTTACTTCACCGATTCGACGCTACCCTGATTTATTACTTCACCGTGCGATTAAATATTTAATTGCGAAGAATGAAGGTGTGAATACTGACCGCTGGACGCCAACTGGTGGTTATCATTATAGCTTTGATGATATGGACTTTTACGGTGAACAATGCTCAATGACCGAGCGTCGTGCGGACGATGCTACCCGTGATGTCTCTGACTGGCTAAAATGTGAATATATGCAAGACCATGTCGGTGAAGAGCTTGATGGGGTGATTGCCAATGTAACTGGTTTTGGTTTCTTTGTTCGATTGAGCGATCTACACATTGATGGATTAGTGCATATTTCTTCATTAGCAAACGACTATTATCAATTTGATCCTCTAGGTCAACGCTTGATTGGTGAGAGTTCAGGCGTTATTTATCGCTTGGGTGATTCAGTGAAAGTGAAAGTATTAGCGGTAAATCTTGATGATCGCCAAATTGACTTTGAAGTGGTAGGCACTGAGCGTCAACCTCGCGGTAAAGGTAAGACAGCTAAGAAGCGTGCTGTTAATGCGGATAAAAAAGCATCGACTCAAAAGAAACAAGCGATTAAAGCTAATAAACCTGGTCAAAAAGCGAAGCCACTCGTTGAGCCAACTAAGCGACCAGATGACAGTTCTGACAAACCGAAAAAGAAAAAAGCACGTAAGCCGAAAGGAGCCACTGCCGGAAAACCGGGCACGAAGCCTAAGCGTAGTAAACCATCGGCATCTAAGCGCGCCAAGATGAAACAACAAAATTCTTAAGTTTAGTGGCTCTTTGAATTGCAGGGAGTCGCATTAATAAATACGGGTGGCAACACCCTCAAGGTAAACAATGAGTAACGAATTTATTTTTGGCATTCATGCCATTAACGCTGTGTTAGATAAAGACCCAGCTCGCCTAATTGAAGCATTTGTTCTAAAAGGCCGTGAAGATGACCGACTCATGCCAGTGATTAACCAATTACAGAAGTTTGGTGTATCAGTACAACAAATGGGACGTAAAGCGCTTGATGATAAAGCGCAAGGGGCGAACCACCAAGGTATTATTGCCAAAGTAAAACCAGCTAAGCAGTTAAATGAGCATCACCTCGATGACATTATTGCAGCGTGCCAAGCAAAAGGTGAACAACCTTTATTATTAGTTTTAGATGGTGTTACTGATCCGCATAACCTAGGCGCTTGTTTACGTAATGCGGATGCGGCAGGTGTTGCTGCGGTTATCGTACCAAAAGATAAATCGGCACCTTTGACCGGTACGGTAAGCAAAGTTGCTTGTGGCGCGGCAGAGACGGTACCATTTGTTCGAGTGACCAATCTTGCTCGCACCATGAGAGCGCTGCAAGAACAAGGTATCTGGTTTGTCGGCACCGCTGGTGAAGCGACTCACGATATCTATCAAGCCAAATTAACAGGCCCGCTAGCGATTGTCATGGGAGCTGAAGGTGACGGTATGCGTCGCTTAACTCGTGAAACCTGTGATGATTTAATTAAGATCCCGATGGCGGGTAGTGTTTCAAGTTTAAATGTTTCAGTAGCCACTGGGGTATGTTTGTTTGAAGCCGTGCGTCAGCGTTTAGGTTAAAGCTAGAGCTAGAGCCGAGATGCGGGGATGCTTCGCTCGGGAGCCGAAAAGCAGGTAAGTGTGTCGAGTTGCGTGTTTCGTGCTTGGCAACTACTTTTGCTCTTTCCCGTAACTCGAAGCGTAGCGCACTCGGCTCTCGCAACCTGATTTTCTGCTTTTGCTCTTTCTCGTAACTCGAAGCGAAGCGTACTCGCATCACGTAACAATCTTTTTTCTTGCCTAATCTGGTGACGTCTTATACAATTCGCCGTCCTGAAATCTCGGTCTTTTATATTTTTCGTTCCTTGTTTCCTCCGGATGACCGAGCCAATGTGGAAACTAATAATCCGTAAGGAGCAACCTATGCGTCATTACGAAATCGTATTCATGGTGCACCCTGATCAAAGCGAGCAAGTTGCTGGCATGATCGAGCGTTACACTGGTTCTATCACTGAAGCTGGCGGTACTATCCACCGTCTAGAAGATTGGGGTCGTCGTCAAATGGCTTACCCAATCAATAAACTTCACAAAGCTCACTATGTTCTTATGAACGTAGAAGCTAACCAAGAAGTGATTGACGAGCTAGAAACTGCTTTCCGTTTTAACGATGCAGTTCTACGTAACATGATCATGCGCACTAAATCTGCAGTAACTGAACAATCAATCATGATGAAAGCACGTGAAGAACGCGCTCCTCGTCGTGAAGAGCGTTCTGAAGCTAAGTCAGAAGAAGCAGCAGCTGAGTAATCATTGATGACCAATCGATTGGAGTTAAGCGGCACTGTCGTTAAAGCTCCGGTTAGAAGCCTAAGTCCTGCCGGCATCGCTCATTGCCATTTTAGTATTGAGCACCGCTCGACAGTACAAGAAGCGAATTTACCGAGACAAGTTTATTGTCGTATGCAGGTAGTCGTGAGTGGGCAAGGGTCACAAGAATTAACTCAATATTTAGTTTTAGGTAGTCACATCAAGGTAAGTGGTTTTGTCGCTTATCACACCGGCCGAAATGGTTTGGGGAAATTGGTGTTACATGCCGACAACATTACTCAAATTTAAGATCAGGAGATAGCCCATGGCTCGTTTCTTCCGTCGTCGTAAATTCTGCCGTTTTACTGCAGAAGGCGTACAAGAGATTGATTACAAAGACGTAGCAACTCTTAAAAACTACATCACTGAAGCTGGTAAAATTGTACCTAGTCGCATCACTGGCACAAGTGCTAAATATCAGCGTCAACTAGCTCGCGCTATCAAGCGTTCTCGCTACCTAGCACTTCTTCCATACACTGACAAACATCAGTAATTGGCAGCAGTTTAATTAAGTTTAAGAGGACTAAGATAATGCAAGTTATTCTACTTGATAAAATCGGTAACCTAGGCAACCTTGGCGACCAAGTTAACGTTAAATCTGGTTACGCTCGTAACTTCCTTATCCCACAGGGTAAAGCAGTTATGGCGACTAAAGCTAACGTTGAAGTTTTCGAAGCACGTCGCGCTGAACTAGAAGCTAAAGTTGCTGAGCAACTAGCTGCTGCTCAAGCTCGCGCTGAGAAAGTTAACGCACTAGAAGCAGTTGTTATTGCTTCTAAAGCGGGTGACGAAGGTAAACTATTTGGTTCTATCGGTACTCGTGATATCGCTGATGCAGTTACTGCAGCTGGCGTTGAGATCGTTAAGAGCGAAGTTCGTCTTCCTGAAGGCGCACTACGTACAACTGGTGAGTTTGAAATTAGCATCCAACTTCACTCTGAAGTATTTGCTGAAGTTAAACTTCAAGTTGTTGCTGCTTAATAGCCAGCATCAAAGCGTAATAAAAAAACCGGCCTAGTGTCGGTTTTTTTATGCCTAAATTTTATGATCTTTGTGTTGGGTATAGAGTGTGTTTAGTGGATTAGTTGCCTAATAATGACATCACTTTGGCGAGTACAATATATTGATGGTTAGCACGGTATCTGTTTTCTCTAGGTTATTAGGTACTCGGCTAAGGTGCTCTATGCTTTGTGATATTTTCAAAGCAATATCTTCGGTTATATCGTTAATAATGCTAATTTCAGTATCAAAACGAGTATTACTTGAACCACTGACAATAGTACCATCAAAGTTAAATGAGGTTCTATCAAGCGGTTTCCAGTTAAGAGTGAAGCTTGCACGGACAATCGGCTCATCAACATTGTCTGGAAATATTGGATCGTCGTCATCGATTTCATCGGTGTTGGGTTCTTGATAACGATAACCAGGACCAAGTTCGGTCTCAACTTTTAGGGTATCGGTGTTTGTGATTTGATAACCCAAACCGGTAGAAACGGTATAATCATGAAAGTATGAACTGTATTTCGAATCTATACCTTTAAAGTTGCCATAGATATAGAATTTAGGGCTGATTTTATAGTCGCTTTTTAATTGATAGGTTTGTTCGCGTTCGTCTTCTTTACCATCTTCATTTTTTAGATAGATTTTTATTTCACCACTATTACGTAAGCGGCCGCTGATTTGTGATAATGATAGGCGGGCATTTAAAGCACGTTCATCTTCATTGCCTTGTTCTGAGCGATAGCCAAACTCGATTTCAGGCAACCAGGTTGAACTGCCAACAAAGCTAGATTTTGTTGATGCGGAGTTTTTCGTTGTGTCTAGCGTTTCACTGACGGCTTTTTTCTCTGTGCCAGTGCTTGGCTTGGCTACTTTTTCTTTTCCCTTTCCTTCATCAAGAAGCTCGGCAATAAGATCTTCATCGATACCATCATCTTCTGAGTCTGAACTTGCAACTTGCTCAGTTGATTGGGTGGACGGATCGGTAGGATTATTATCTGCTGAATCTGCTGAATCTGCTGAATCTGCTGTAGTCTCGGCACTAGGTGTTGGTTCGAATGTGATCTCTTCAGAATCACTATCAACAACTTCTGTCTCTTCAATTGAATCTACATTTTGATTTGTTTCAGCTGTCGTTGAGTTCTCCTGCTGAGTGCTTTCAGAGGAAGGCGTTGCGGTTTGAGTATCATCCTTGGCTACGATTACGGAATTGTCGGTTACCACGTTATTATTACCTGTCACACCATTTGTTGATGATTGATAGGGTAACGCGTCTTCACTATAAGCTTGGCTGCTTATAATTAAATACAATAGTAGTAATAATCGATTTTGCACTAAGCGTGAGACCTCAATAAAATAACAGTCGACGATAATAAAGGATGTCGATATTTTGCCGTCATCATAACGTTAAAACTTTTTTTATTCGATAGTGTGATTACAAATCGACACACTCAGTTATAATAGTCGACTTCATTTCGTAAGTAAGTGGTCCCATGGCAGAAAATAAACCTCGTAAAATCATAGACGCTCAAGTTGATGCCCTTAAAGTTCCTCCTCATTCTCTTGAGGCTGAACAGTCTGTACTCGGCGGTCTTTTACTCGATAATGAACGCTGGGATGCGATTGCTGGCAAGGTAGTAGAAAAAGACTTCTATAGTCGACCACATCGTCTTATTTTTGCCGCAATCAAAGCGATTTTAGAAAATAGCCAACCCCTTGATCTTATCACTTTATCTGAGCATCTCGAACAGCGAGAAGAACTTGAATCTGTCGGTGGTTTCGCTTATTTAGCCGATCTCGCTAAAAACACACCTAGTGCTGCCAATATTAATGCCTATGCCGATATTGTGTGTGAGCGTGCCTTAGTTCGTAATCTTATCGGTATTGCGAATGAAATCGCCGATGCAGGTTATGACCCTCAAGGGCGTAGCTCGGCTGATTTGCTTGATATGGCAGAAAGTAAAGTGTTTGCCATTGCTGAAGAACGCACCACCGAAAGTGAAGGTCCTCAAGGGGTGGATAATATCCTAGAAAAAACTCTTGAGCGAATCGAAGAATTATACAAATCACCACAAGATGGGGTGACCGGGGTTTCGACGGGCTTTACTGATCTCAATAAGAAAACGGCAGGCTTGCAAGGCTCTGATTTGATTATTGTCGCGGCACGTCCTTCAATGGGTAAAACCACTTTTGCGATGAACCTGTGTGAAAATGCCGCAATGGATCAAGAAAAGCCGGTACTGATTTTCTCACTAGAGATGCCCGCCGAACAGTTAATGATGCGTATGTTGGCTTCATTGTCACGCGTTGACCAAACTAAGATCCGTACCGGTCAATTGGATGATGAAGATTGGGCGCGTATTTCATCGACCATGGGTATTCTGATGCAGAAGAAGAATATGTATATCGATGATAGTTCGGGCTTAACGCCAACCGATTTACGTTCTCGTGCACGTCGAATTGCTCGTGAAACCGGTGGCTTATCGATGATCATGGTCGATTACCTTCAGTTGATGCGTGTGCCGGGTCTGCAAGATAACCGTACTTTGGAAATTTCAGAGATCTCTCGATCTCTTAAAGCGCTGGCTAAAGAGTTAAATGTTCCAGTCGTTGCACTATCTCAGCTTAACCGTTCTTTGGAGCAACGTGCTGATAAGCGCCCAATTAACTCGGACTTACGTGAATCTGGGGCGATTGAGCAGGATGCCGATTTGATTATGTTTATCTATCGTGATGAAGTGTATCACCCAGATAGTGCGCTTAAAGGTATCGCAGAAATTATTATTGGTAAGCAGCGTAACGGCCCAATCGGTTCAGTACGACTCACTTTCCAAGGTCAGTTCTCTCGCTTTGATAATTACGCTGGCCCTGCTTTTGATGATGAATAAATAACACAATCAAGCTAGCTTTTATTGGTCAGCTTGATTTTTTTATTGCCGATTATCCCTCCTAGCATCTCAAGGACACACTGAAATGAAGCCAACTCTGGCCGCGACTGCCAAGATAGATTTAGCAGCATTGCGTCACAACTTGGAGCAAATCAAGCTCAAGGTACCGAATAGCCAAATTACCTCAATTGTTAAAGCCAATGGGTATGGTCATGGTGCAGTTCCTGTCGCGTTAGCGCTAGCGTCATTATCAGATAACTTTGGCGTGGCGAGAATTGAAGAAGCTTTAGAGTTGAGGCGTGCTGGAATCAGTCAGTCGATTTTATTACTCGAAGGCTTTTATGCTGATTCCGATCTCCCTATTTTACAAGCCAATAATCTTCATACAGCGCTACATTGTGAAGAGCAATTAGTTGCATTAGAGCAAGCAAGCTTAGCTTCTCCTATTCATGTGTGGCTGAAAATTGATACGGGTATGCATCGGCTAGGGATTCGGCCTGAAGATCTTAATGAATTTATTGATCGTCTCCATGCTTGCCCGAATGTCGTGAAACCACTGCGCTTTATCAGTCATTTTGGTTGTGCTGATGAGCTTGATAATCCGGTCACTATGCAGCAAATAACCTTATTTACCCAATTAGCTGAACCTGAATGTGAGCGTTCTATTGCCGCTTCATCAGGAATTTTAGCTTGGCCAGATAGTCACCTTGAATGGGTAAGGCCAGGGATTATTTTGTATGGTGTTTCACCTTTTGAAAATCAAACCGCTGAGTCTTTAGGCTTTAAGCCTGCCATGACCTTAACCTCTCAATTAATTGCGGTGCGAGATGTCAAATCAGGAGAGAGTGTTGGCTATGGCGCTACTTGGACTGCTCAACAAGACACTAAAGTAGGTGTGATTGCGATGGGCTATGGTGATGGTTATCCACGCACCGCACCAAATGGTACACCGGTATTGATTAATGGACGTCGAGTACCGTTAGTTGGGCGAGTATCTATGGATATGTTGACGGTTGAGTTGGGGGCGGATAGTCAAGATGAAGTGGGCGATGAGGCAACCTTATGGGGAAATGGATTACCAGCAGAAGAAGTGGCTCATCATATTGGTATGATTGCTTATGAGTTAGTGACCAAATTAACCGGGCGTGTTGCACTGCTTTATTCGGAATAGCCAGAAACGAATGATGAAAAAAAGTCATTTGGTTTTCTTTCAGTCGATTCACCAGCCGAGCGGCAATTAACTCTAGTTTCGAATATCGAGTGATGCCAGATTAACAGCCATTACAAAACTGGCCAGTGTTTGATTGCTATAAAGTGCCATGGTGGCTATGGGGACTGTTTACCGATGTTGGTCGATTAGCCGATGAAGAAAGCATGTTCCGAGTAATGGTTAATCATCCTTTTAAATTATTGCCGTTATTTAATTGAATCTGAGATTTGTTGATTTCTTTCATTGTGACTTTTCTTTAAACTGATGTAACGCAATATAGATCACATAAATCACTGCGATAATTATTCAATAGCAGTATAAGAAATTTTAAGTTGAGCCTAGGAATGCGGCTAAGCTTGTTTTGTATCGGGGTAGGCAATTAACGCTCATGTTTTTAATAAACACGATCGTTTTTTGTTCTGAATAAATCCAATAGACTTATCGGGAATGAGTAATGTTGAAAAATATCAATCCAACCACAACGGCGGCGTGGAAAGCGCTAACTAAGCATTTTGAATCAGCACAAGATATGGAGTTAGCTGATCTATTTGCTCAAAATGCTGATCGTTTTAATCAATTTTCTGTAACATTTGGCTCCGACATTTTAGTCGACTACTCTAAAAACTTGTTGGATAAAGAAACCTTCACTCATTTATTTGCCCTTGCTGAGCAAACTGAACTTAAAGCCGCGATTCAAGCAATGTTTGCTGGCGATAAGATCAACCAAACTGAAGGTCGCGCCGTTTTACATACGGCTTTACGTAATCGTAGCAACACACCGGTTATGGTAGATGGTGAAGATGTCATGCCTGGCGTAAATGCTGTTCTGGCGAAAATGGAAAGCTTTACTAACCGTATCGTATCGGGTGAATGGAAAGGCTATACCGGTAAAGAAATCACGGATGTTGTGAATATCGGTATCGGTGGTTCTGACCTTGGTCCTTACATGGTTTCTGAAGCATTAACAGCTTACAAAACACGTCTGAACATGCACTTTGTATCTAACGTGGATGGTACTCATATCGCTGAAACACTAAAGAACTTGAATCCAGAAACGACCTTGTTCCTAGTAGCATCAAAAACTTTTACTACGCAAGAAACTATGACTAATGCGCATAGTGCACGTGACTGGTTCCTAGCGATGGCACAAGATTCAGCACATGTTGCTAAACACTTCGCGGCGCTTTCTACAAACGCAAAATCAGTAGAAGAGTTCGGTATTGATACGGATAACATGTTTGAATTCTGGGATTGGGTTGGCGGTCGTTATTCTTTATGGTCGGCAATCGGTCTTTCTATTTGTCTTGCAGTTGGTTTTGATAACTTTATTGAGTTATTGGAAGGTGCCCATGAGATGGATCAGCACTTTGCTAATACCGAATTTGAAAATAACATTCCTGTGATCTTGGCGTTGATTGGTATTTGGTACAACAACTTCCATGGTGCGGAATCAGAAGCCATTCTTCCTTACGATCAGTACTTACACCGTTTTTCTGCTTACTTCCAACAAGGGAACATGGAATCAAACGGTAAATATGTTGACCGTAATGGTGATGCTGTGGATTACCAAACTGGTCCAATTATTTGGGGTGAACCGGGTACCAATGGTCAGCATGCATTCTATCAGTTGATCCACCAAGGCACTAAGTTGATTCCATGTGATTTCATTGCACCTGCAGTCAGCCATAACCAAGTCAGCGATCATCATCAAAAATTGATGTCAAACTTCTTTGCTCAAACGGAAGCTTTGGCTTTTGGTAAATCAAAAGCACAAGTTGAAGCGGAATTTGCAGCAGCAGGCAAATCACCAGAAGAAGTGAAAGATTTGGTGAACTTTAAAGTGTTTGAAGGCAATCGCCCAACGAACTCTATTTTAGTTAAGCAAATTACGCCTAAAACACTAGGTAATTTAATTGCGATGTATGAGCATAAGATTTTTGTTCAAGGCGTGATTTGGAATATCTTCAGTTTCGATCAGTGGGGCGTGGAGCTTGGTAAGCAACTTGCTAATCAAATCTTGCCTGAACTGGCGGACAACAATGCGGTAGACTCGCATGATAGTTCAACTAATGGTTTGATTAACGCATTCAAAGCTTTTAAAGCCTAAGCGATTAACTAAAACGTAAGTGATTTACAAACTGATATTAAAAAAGAGAAGCTCAAATTGGGCTTCTCTTTTTTTGTCAATTTTGCCATTAAGGATAATGAAGGGGAGTAATACCAATCTAATTAATCAGATTGACAGTTTTGGCAAATCCCATGAGTTTCGATGACATGGTTAGTGAGTTTAAATCCATGTTGAGCAATATTTCTGGTTAGCAATTCAACTAAGGATTTATCTTGAAGTTCACTGATATCGCCACATTTGTCACAGATCAATAAATGTGAAAAGTGTTTATTACTGCCATGACAATCATGCTCATCAAAAAAGCAACAGGAGACAAAGCTATTGGTTGATTCCACTCTGTGAATAAATCCCTGTTCAAGCAAAAATTCTAATGCGCGATAAACGGTCGGCGGCTTTGCTTGAGGTTCGGTTTGTTTGAGTTTATCGAGTAACTCATAAGCAGTCGAAGAGCCTTTTTGTTGCCAAATTAACTCAAGCACTTGTTGACGCTGCGAGGTGAGGCGAACCCCTCGTTGTTGGCAAAGGTCCGTTACTTGTTGGATCAAACGTTTATTCAAAATCTGTTAACCTTAATTTTCATTGGTGTACGCCTTTGCTGCCTATGGTAAAATATTTGGCCAAATAAGTCAGAGATATTTATCCCATATACCATTATGAATAATTACCCAATGCAACGTTTTTCCATTGCCCCGATGCTCGATAAGGGTGATTCCTTGTGCTAAGTTATTGATAATTAACGATATTTTAAGGTAAAAAATAAATTTGGGGCACTGTGTGGGGCACTTTTTTTCAAAAAAAACCTAATCTTTGTAAGTCACTGAAAGTAAATTGTATTTTTATTTTTTAAAGTCTAATTTTGGGAAAATTTTAAGGATTTGGGGCAATTTTTTGACGATATAAACAAATCAAGAATTAAGCAATATCCACTCATTTCGAGCCTTAATCGTTTTTGCATCTATATATTTCACAAGATCATCTATATGCACCAACCAAGGCGATTTTTGGCTTTCACCAAGTCGCAAAACAGGAAACGGTAGAGCACTATTAGAAGCCCGTTTTTTTGCTGTTGCTACCGACAAACCGAGTAAATCTTCCGCAATTTCTTCAATCAAGATCAAAGACCTATTTCCAAACTGCGCAAGCAATAGATAATGAGTAGTGGTAAAGCGATCCGTTTTGGGCTTGCCTCTTTTGTTTCCCATTTTACTAGGGGTCATTAAAGTCATAGTGTTGTCCTTTGTTCCTGAATTGGGTACATTTTATCTTGTCTCTAATATAGGGACAATGAAAAAGACACTATTTACACCTGAATACGCAAAACTTATCGAATGGCTTAAAGAAGCAAGAGCCGAGCGAGGTTTAACTATGCGTGAATTAGCCGTTAAACTTGATGTTCCTCATTCCTATGTGGGAAAGGTTGAGCAATGTGAGCGTAAACTCGATGTGTTGGAGTATGTGAGATATTGTGAGGCTTTGGGTGTTAAGCCTACAGTTGGGATTTCAATTTTAATGATGAAAAATAGGATAAGTAAATAAATCATGTCCAAATGATAAAACTTGAAAAGCACTGGACAGTTTTGGTTAAGTCACATTGGTATATGTGCGATAATGAAAAATTTTTGTTATATTAGTGCTGTTTATAAATACAGGTGTTTTGGGTATGAATGTTGTAGATCTTTTTTGTGGATGTGGTGGCCTCTCTATGGGGTTTGAGATGAGCGGAGCGAATATACTATTAGGAATAGATAATAATGCTGCAGCTATTGAAACGTTTAAAAAAAATCACAAATCTTCGGAAGTCATCTGTGGTGATATTGAACAAATTACTCTAAATGAGATTGACAATATTATTGAAGGGCGAGATATCGATGTGATAATTGGTGGCCCACCTTGTCAAGGCTTATCCCTATCTGGCCCTCGAAAATTTGAAGATGCGAGAAATCGATTATTTAGATCTTTCGTGAAAATCTCACAACATTTGAAGCCTAAAGTTATTATTCTTGAAAATGTCCCGGGTATTGTGAGTTTATTTAAAGGGCAAGTTAAAGATGAAATCCTTAAAGAGTTTAAAGCAATTGGTTATGACATTGATTACAAAGTATTGAATTCTGCTGATTATGGAGTTCCTCAAATCAGAAAAAGGACGATTTTTATAGGTGTTAGACGCGATCTTAATTTATCAGTTAACTTTCCTCAGCCTATTTGTCGTCCAATAGACTATGTATCTTGTGAGGATGCGTTAAGCGATCTGCACGCTTTAGATGAAACCGATATGCCCGAAAGTAATGAATATGCTTGTGCTGAGAAAAATGATTATCAAAAACTTATGAGAATGGGTGCAGATATAGTTAAAAACCATCTAATTACTAAGCATCAAGAAAAGGTAAAGAATACCATTGCATTAGTCCCAGAAGGTGGGAATTATAAAAGCTTACCAGAGCATTTACGCAACACGAGAAATTTTAATGTTGCTTGGACTCGATACCATAGCAAAAAACCATCTCCTACAATAGATACTGGTCATAGACACCATTTTCATTATAAATATAATAGGGTTCCTACAGTAAGAGAAAATGCTCGATTACAATCATTCCCTGATAATTTTGTATTTTATGGCAATAAGACCGAACAATATAAACAGGTTGGAAATGCTGTTCCACCTTTATTAGGTTGTGCTATAGCAAAGGAAATAAAAAAATGCCTACAGTAAGTATTTATCGGACTCCAATTGCCTCACATATTGATATGCACTTTGTTAGGCCTCGTTTTAAAAATGAACTGGAAGATGTTTTATCTTATTTTTCAAATGCCATTAGCCAAATTGAAGAGTGTCCACCTAAGGAATTTAACCAAAAGTTAGATAATCTTATTCGTGGTTATCAAGGGAATGATAGTTTATCACCGAAAACGATTGCTAATTGGAGAACTGAAATATCTTCTCTATTAGGCTTCATTCAATATGAAAATGGTAATGTAAAGTCCAGTAAATTAGCACGAGAGTTGAATGATGAACAAGATTTCATCAGTTTCTTTAAGTGTTTCTCTGTTAAGTTGCAATTTCCAGGTGGACATATAAAAGACAGGTTTAATTGCGAACTAATTAATCTTGGAGTGAAATTTAAGCCAGCATTATTATTTTTGAAAGTTATAAATTTGTTGAAAATAAAATCTCCTCAGGATGCATATTTAACCAAAGAAGAAGCAACATATGTTTTGCTCAATGATGTTCGGTTTTTATCGGAGACATCAGATTTAAATTTAGCTGTTAAAATAATACTTAAAAATAGATGTGAAAAAAATCTGGAATATTCAGGTCAACTGGGATGCTCAAAATCTCGTGGCGATCAAACTCGCACCGCTGGTGATATTTTAGATTATATGACCTTAGCTAACCTGCTTGTAGTGAAAGAACGGAAGTTTATGGTCAATGACTCTGAGCGCACTATTATCGATGATTTTATAAAAAATCCAGATTTTTTTGATGAGTATGATGCTTATTATGGCCAAGATGATCTACAACCATCTGATATTTCATATGTTAGGGAGAAATGGTTTGATTATGTTAACGAATTGGAATTTAGTAAGTTTAAAACCAACGTTGGAAATTTCATCCGCTCACATACATCAGAAACAGATGTTGATATAGAAATTGATTATGAAAAAGTTCATAAGTTGAGCACTAAAGAAATTGGTGATAAAGGTGAAGCAATCATAATAGCTCACGAAAAAGCTAAATTGATAGAAGAAGGAGCTGAACATTTAACTCACTTAGTTAAATTTATGCCTACGCATTTAGCTGTTGGTTATGATGTGCAGTCGCGTGATTTTGATGATTCTCATAAGTTTATAGAAGTGAAAACAACAGTTAGCAATAAAAAATTAACACAATATCGTTTTCATTTAACTCCAAATGAATGGAATTCAGCTTTTACAAATAGAGAGAATTATTTTGTATATCGCTTAGTAATTACATCTGAAAAGCGAAGTTTATTTATAATAAAAGACCCTGTTGGAGCTTTTAAAGATGGTCGGGTTAAGGTGATGTCCCCAAGTGGATTTGACATAATTTATAATGAACAATCTGGTTGGGATGAGAAACTATTAGCATGAAATTGAAAGTTGCATCACTTTTTAGCGGTTGTGGAGGTATGGATCTTGGAATTCAAGGTGGGTTTGACTATTTAGGGACAAGTTATCAGTTAAACCCTGTTGAACTGGTATTTGCTTCTGATATAGATCCTTATGCTGTGAGTATTTATAATGATAATTTTTCACATCAAGCTATTTGTGGTGATATAAGAGAGTTAAAAACTACAATTCCTCCACACGATATATTGATCGGTGGGTTTCCTTGCCAATCATTTTCAATAGTTGCTCAAAATCCACCTCGGTTGGGTTATGAAAATGATACTGGAAAATTATTCTTTGAAATGGTTGATGTTTTAAAGCAACATAGACCAAAAGCTTTTATTGCAGAGAATGTGAAGGGATTGCTTTCTGCAAATAAAAAGCAAGCTTTTCCTCTTATTTTAAAAACATTTGAAGAAGCAGGATACTTTTGTAAGTTTGTTTTACAAAATGCGGTAGAATTAGGTGTTCCACAAAAAAGAGAAAGAGTGTTTATAGTCGGTTTCAAAGATAAAAAACATATGGAAAGTTTTAATTTTCCTGTATCAGTTCCTGAAGGTGATAAAAAAATATTAAATGATATATTGATACCTGAAAGTAAAATTCCTGAGAAATATTATTTTAGCGAAAAGGCTGTTCTTGGGATGATGAAAAATAGAGAAAAAATGAATAAGGGTCGGTCTCAAAATCCACAGGAGCCTTGCAACACTATTAGTGCACATCTATCGAAAGCAAGTTTAAATAGTGTTGATCCTGTAATGTGCCTTAATGGAAAATATAGACGATTCTTACCATTAGAGGCCGCTCGGATACAATCTTTTCCTGAAAGCTTTAGGTTTCAAGTCTCTGATACTCGCGCTTTTAAGGCGATTGGAAATGCTGTTCCTCCCGTAATGATGTGGCATATATCAAAGAATGTTATTGATGTGATAAATAACAATTCTCTATAAGTTAATAAATGTTAATTCCAAATGGTCTTGCTTTTGTAAGGCCATTTTGGGTTTAAATAACATTGCTTGAGAGATGTGGGTTAATCTACTTAATCAATTTAAACAGAGTAATATACTGATTATGAGTTTTGTTTAAGAATAATGATGGTATTTTTGTCACCTTCTAATCTATCTTTTTATGCTAAAATGATCTCATTAAACATGCTTATCTATCTTATTGATTTAATTGTAATTTATTAACTGTTTGATTTTTTTTGGTTTTTTTTGTTGTTGTTTTTAATCTCTGGTTTTATATGCTAAGTTTTTGTTTATTTTTGGTTTTTAGTGTTAATTTTGAGTGATTTATTTATGAATTTTAGCATAAATCGCTTTTCTGTTGCCCCGATGCTTGATTGGACTGATCGCCACTGTCGTTACTTCCATCGCTTATTATCTGAACATACGTTGTTATACACTGAAATGGTTACAACCGGTGCGATTATTCATGGTAAAGGGGATTTTCTGCAATTTAGTCAGCAAGAGCATCCGGTGGCGTTGCAACTTGGTGGTTCTAATCCTGTTGATTTAGCCCATTGTGCCAAGCTTGCTCAAGAGCGTGGTTATGATGAGGTAAATCTAAATGTCGGTTGTCCTTCCGATCGTGTACAAAATGGTAAGTTTGGTGCGTGCTTAATGGCAGAACCTGAGCTGGTGGCTGATTGTATGGCAGCGATGCGTGAAGTGGTGGATATTCCGGTTACGGTAAAAACGCGTATTGGTATTGATGATCAAGATTCTTATGAATTTTTAACTCGCTTTGTTTCTATGGTGAGTGAAAAGGGCGACGTTGATCAATTTACCATTCATGCTCGTAAAGCTTGGCTAAGTGGATTAAGTCCCAAAGAGAACCGTGAGATTCCAGAGTTGGACTACCCTCGTGTCTACCAACTTAAGCAAGATTTTCCTGATTTAACTATTGCGATTAATGGTGGCGTAAAAACTATTGAGGATTCATTAACGCATTTAGAGCATCTTGACGGTGTGATGGTTGGGCGTGAAGCCTACCAAAATCCTTATTTGTTAGCCGAAGTTGATCAGAAAATATTTGGCAGTGATAAGCCAATTAAGAAACGTCGTCAGGTAGTACAAGAAATGCTGCCTTACATTGAACAAGAAATGGCGGCCGGTGCTAGCCTAGGTCATATCACTCGTCACATGCTAGGTTTGTTCCAAGCAATGCCAGGCGCTCGTCAATGGCGACGTTATATTAGTGAAAATGCGCATAAACCGGGTGCGGGTATTGAAGTCGTTGAAGCGGCACTAGCCAAAATTCCAGCAGAATTGGACGTTTAATCTCATTTCTACGATGGCGGATTTGGCCTTTTATTGGTTAAATCCGCTTTTTTATTATCTTACCTTTTCCTTACTTATTTAAGCTGCTGAATCTTAAGTCTTTATATTTGGTTAAACTTGGCGCGTAATCTGCATAGCTAGTTAGGTGCAATATCTGATTTTGATTAAATAGGACCATTTATGTTTGAACTGCTTTGTATTCTCGTTTTTATTGGTATGTTGATGTTCACGGGTGTAACCCTGGTGAGTTTCTTTATCGCTTTCGCGGCTGCACTCGTGTTTGCTTTTATCGTGAGCATGGTAGGGGCGGTGATAAAACTACTGCCTTGGATCATTATAGCGTTGATAGGTTTGTATATTTATAAACACTACAATAAGCCAAGCTCTTATTAATTTTTTTGACAGCAGGAGGGTAATTTAGTGGCCAAACTAGCAAGTTCTGAAATTTGCGCCATGATTAATACTGAGCATTGTGAGTGACATGGAAGGGCACATCATGACCGTGACAGAACTTCGCTGTTTATATCAAGATAAGCAATTGATTGAAGCGATTATTGAGTCCTCTATTGAAGAGGAACGTTGGATTGTCGAATTTCGTCATAATAGAGGCGGCTTAGTGTTGCTGACTGATGAGCACGGAAAAGAGTGTCATTATCAAGATGCCGACGAAGCCTCTCACTCTGCTTTAGATGTGGGTTTTAAACAAATTCGCATCGCTAATAAATAGTCATTAAAAAACAGCGAACTAACGGCTATTTTATATCTACTTTTATTATTCCTCTCCTTTCTTATTTCCAAAAAGTTATAAAACATACTTATCAATTCTTTCTCGCGATTCATTAGAGTCGTTAATCTATTGTCATGAAGCAATAATATTGTATCTCTAAATGTTCCCACCTGAATTGAGAACGTTTGAGCTTATATAAAAGATAGGATGTCGTGACATGTTACTTAAGGATCTTTCTGCTTTGGCAAGTCCGCTCAATGATCAACAAATCGGTCAATTGCAGCAGGCTATGTCTGAGTTATCACCGCAGCAGCTTGCGTGGGTGAGTGGTTACTTCTGGGGGCTAAGCCAAACCGAACAACCAGCAGCCGGAGGCGCTACTCAATCTCAACTTTCAGTCGCCGCTGAACCAGCGGGAAAATTGACTATTATCTATGCCTCGCAAACCGGTAATGCCAAAGGCGTCGCTGAAGCGTTAAAAAATGAAGCAGATGCCAATGGTATCGCTGTAGAGTTATTTGATGCCAGTGATTACAAAGGTAAGAATCTCGCCAAAGAAACTCATGTCATTATTGTTGCCTCAACCAATGGTGAAGGGGAAGCGCCAGATAATGCGATTGAGTTGCATGAATTTCTGCAATCGAAAAAAGCCCCTAAATTAGCCAGCTTAAAATATGCGGTTATTGCATTAGGTGATTCTAGTTATGAGTTTTTCTGCCAAACTGGTAAAGATTTCGATAACTACTTAAGCAAGCTTGGTGCAACGGCTTTCCTTGACCGCCTGGATTGTGATGTTGATTATGAAGCTCCGGCGAGTGAGTGGCGTAAACAAGCATTAGAAAAAGTAAAAGAAACGCTATCGGCGAGTGATGCACAAGTGGTGCAATTACCGGTAGGGCAAAGCGCACATGTTGAAAGCCCTTGGAATAAACAAACCCCTTACACTGCGAGTTTACTGACTAGTCAAAAGATTACCGGTCGTGATTCAGGTAAAGATGTTAGACATATTGAAATTGATCTTGAAGGATCGGGTATCACTTATCAGCCTGGTGATGCACTAGGGGTATGGTATGAAAACCATTCAGATCTGGTTGCTGCGATTTTAGAGCAAGTCGGTTTATCTGGAATTGAAAGCATTGAACTCGATGGTGAAAGCATTTCTATTCATAGTGCACTGGTTAATAAGTTTGAAATTACGGCATCGAATCCACAGCTTGTGAGCCAATATGCAGAGATTTCGGGCAGTAAAAAGCTGCAAAAACTGGTGGAAGATAAAGATAAGCTTCGTGAGTATGCAAGTAAGACTCAGGTACTTGATGTGTTAAAAGAGAAGAAAACGACTCTTACGGCTGAGCAACTCGCGAGTTTATTCCGTAAATTAACGCCAAGATTGTATTCAATTGCATCTAGCCAAGCCGATGTTGAGGATGAAGTGCACTTAACGGTTGGTTTGGTTGAATATCAGCAAGGTGAAGAGACTCGTTATGGTGGCGCATCTCATTATCTGACTCATCGTTTGGAAGAAGGGGATAATGTTAAAGTATTCATTGAGCATAATAATAACTTTAAGTTACCACAAGACGACACTGCTCCAATGATCATGATTGGCCCGGGTACGGGGATTGCACCATTCCGTAGTTTTATTCAAGAAAGAGAAGCGAGAGATGCCGAAGGTAAAAACTGGTTATTCTTTGGTGATCGTACCTTCACTCAAGATTTCTTATATCAAGTTGAATGGCAAAAGTATTTGAAATCAGGTGTGCTAACAAAACTCGATGTTGCCTTTAGCCGAGATCAGGCAGAGAAGGTATATGTCCAAGATCGAATTTTAGAAAATGCCGCTGAAGTATGGCAATGGTTACAGCAAGGTGCGTATATTTATGTATGTGGTGATGCTAATCGTATGGCCAAAGATGTGCATAAAGCATTAATTTCAGTAGCTGAAGAACAAGGAAAACTAGGTCGCGAACAAGCAGAAGCTTTTGTGAATGACTTACGTAAAGCAAAACGTTATCAAAGGGATGTGTACTAATGAGCACGAAAGAACAAGTAGTATTAGGTGAAGTATTAGGTCCACTTTCTGATGGTGAACGTTTAAAAGCCGAGAGTAATTTTTTACGTGGTACGATTGCAGAAGATCTACAAAACCCAATTACTGGTGCAGTAACGGGGGACAATTTTACATTGATTCGTTTCCATGGCATGTATTTACAAGATGATCGTGATATTAGAGCTGAGCGCGCCAAGCAAAAACTGGAGCCATTACATACTTTGATGGTTCGTGCACGTTTACCAGCGGGTGTGATCACACCAACGCAATGGCTTGGTGTCGATAAGTGGGCGGATGAACATACTTTATATGGCAGTATTCGTTTAACCACGCGTCAAACCTTTCAATATCACGGTGTTTTAAAGCCTAATATTAAGAAGGTTCATAAAGCGTTGAACTCGATTGGTATTGATACAATTGGTACTGCGGCAGATATGAACCGAAATGTTCTATGTACGGCGAATCCATATCAATCAGAAGTACATAAAGAAGCGTATGAGTGGTCAAAGAAGATCAGTGAGCACTTTTTACCACACGCTCGAGGGTATGCGGAAGTTTGGCTAGATGCAGAAAAAATTGATAGTACGGTTCAAGAAGAAGAGCCTATTTTAGGTCGTACTTACTTACCTCGTAAATTTAAAACTACGATTGCGATCCCGCCTTTGAACGATGTGGATGTTCATGCCAATGACCTAAATTTTGTGGCTATTGAAGAAAACGGTAAGTTAATTGGTTTTAACGTGCTGGTGGGCGGTGGTCTTGCGATGACTCATGGTGATACTTCTACTTATCCTCGTCGTGCTGATGATTTTGGCTTTATTCCGGTTGATCAAACTTTGGCATTTGCTGAAGCAGTGGTAACCACGCAACGTGATTGGGGTAATCGTTCTAACCGTAAAAATGCGAAAACTAAATATACATTAGATCGTGTTGGTATTGATGTCTTTAAGGCAGAGGTTGAAAAACGCGCTGGAAGTCAGTTTGAAGCCAGTCGTCCATATGAGTTTACTGAGCGTGGCGACCGTATTGGTTGGTCTGAAGGAATTGATGGGAAATATTACTTGTCTTTATTTATAGAGAACGGTCGTATTTTAGATTACCCAGGTAAACCACTTAAGACGGGTATGGTTGAACTGGCGAAAGTGCATAAAGGTGATTTTCGCATTACGGCAAACCAAAATTTGATTGTCGCAGGGGTATCAGCCGATCAAAAAGAATTAATAGAAAGTATTGCAGTCGCTCATGGTTTAATGGATGCATCGATAAGTGAGCAACGTAAAAACTCAATGTCTTGTGTGGCATTTCCAACTTGTCCATTAGCGATGGCTGAGGCAGAACGTTTCCTTCCTTCTTTTGTTACAGAAGTAGAAGGGATTTTAAAAAAGCATCAGTTACCGAAAGAAGAGAATATTATTTTACGTGTAACAGGCTGCCCTAATGGTTGTGGTCGTGCAATGCTGGCTGAGATTGGTTTAGTCGGAAAAGCACCGGGGCGTTATAACTTACATTTAGGTGGTAACCGTAGTGGTACTCGTGTTCCTAAGATGTATAAAGAGAACATTACGGATAAACAAATTCTACAAGAAATCGATGATCTAGTGGCTCGCTGGTCTAAAGAGCGTAAAGATAAAGAAGCGTTCGGTGATTTTGTGATTCGTGTTGGTATTATTAGTGAGGTCGTAATCTCTAAGAGGGACTTCTATGCTTAATACAGAAGATGTGAATATATCTTTAGAAAGCTTGGTTAGCCTTAATAAGGTGGAACAAAGCTTGAAACTGGCTGAAATTAATAGTCAGCTTGAAGTGATTAGTGCACAACAAAGAGTGCGTTGGGCATTAGATAACCTACAAGGAGAGTTTGCGGTTTCTTCTAGTTTTGGTATTCAGGCCGCGGTGATGCTTCATTTAGTGACGCAGGAAAAAGCAGATATCCCTGTTATATTGACAGATACAGGTTATCTCTTTCCGGAAACTTATCGTTTTATTGATGAGTTAACACATAAGTTGAATTTAAACTTGAAGGTGTTTCGCGCAGAGCAAAGCCCAAATTGGCAGGAAGCTTTATATGGGAAACTGTGGGAACAAGGTGTAGAAGGGATAGAGAAATACAACAAGATTAACAAAGTTGAGCCTATGCGTAGAGCATTGAATGATTTAAATGTGTCGACTTGGTTTTCGGGTTTGAGAAGAGATCAATCTAGCTCACGTAATCATTTACCTATTCTTGCGATTCAAAATGGTGTGTTTAAATTTCTTCCTATTATCGATTGGACGAATAAAGACATCTTTGAATACCTTCAAAAACATCAACTGGCTTATCATCCGCTTTGGGAAGAAGGGTACTTATCTGTAGGTGATACACACACAACTCGTAAGTGGGAACCCGGAATGTCAGAAGAAGAGACTCGATTCTTTGGATTAAAACGAGAATGTGGGCTTCATGAGGATGATCCTGATAAACAAATCGATGGTTTGGGTATTTAACTATCTTAATAATGCATGAAATAAAGAGAGTCATAACTGGCTCTCTTTTCGTTTTTGTGGATAACTCTGTGGGTAACCTGGGTTAAAGCTTGTGTAAAATTGTACAAATAAGCATTTGGTGTAATTTTGTGCATGTAAGCGTTATTTTTGAGATTTTTTATAAAAAAGAGTTGCTAATGTGATTTGGATCTCTATAATGCGACCTCACTGACACGGAGCACACAGCCTAGCTTCAGCAACGAGTCAGAGGTCAAAACCTTCTCAAAAAGGTTAGCGAAAAAAGTTTTAAAAAAGTGTTTGACACGAACTTTTAAATCGCTAAAATGGCCGCCCTGTTCGACGAGACGCATTAAGCGATTTCAATAAGAACAACGCTCTTTAACAATTTAAACCTATCAATCTGTGTGGGCACTCGTTGATGATAATC
>NZ_JBLWZK010000003.1:0-259663 GCF_048266485.1 Vibrio sp.
TCATCTTTGATCTCCCAGCTTTAATGACTCAGTTTTAGTTTAATCATTATTAGAGCGGGAGCCCAATTATCTTGTTAGTTGAACTGTTCGACTGATCTACATTTGGGAAATGCCGAACACCCCCAAAACTGTTTACCTTTGTTTTCACCACGCTTAGTTTCACGAACAACCATTTCTGAGCCACAACGTGAGCACTGCTTTATAGCTTCTTTTGCTTCTACGATTTCTTTCACATGTTGACGGTGCTTAATATCCGTAATAATGCCTTTTTTGAGCTTAACTTCGTTTATCGAGTACACAAATTGACTATATTCTGATTCAGAGAACACTGGTTGTTCAAACTTTTTGATGTATTCTAAGCAACCACGCGCATAAGTGACGTTTTCAGGCATATCAGTTTTAAAGGTACTGTCTCCGATGAAAACAACTACTGAGTGCAGTTTTTCACTGTCTACAGCCAGTAAGGATTCAAGAGTCTTAACATGTTTGTAATTTTGGTGAAGTGGATTTTGAAATTTTGATGAGTGACGATAGATTTTCTGAGTCCATTGCTTTTGGTTTTTAGAGCCAAAGATCCAACCTTTCATGTTTTTGGTTTCCACAACGAAAATACCAAACCTTGAGACAACAATATGGTCGATTTGTGTTGTACCATCATCTGTAGGTAGGGTTACATTCCTCACCAGTGTGTAGTCGGTATCAGGCAACTGAGATAGTAGTTTGTTTACCAGAAACTCGCCAAATACACCTTTAAACCACCGACTCTTGAATATCGAAACGACAATCAACAAAGGTATGATGTACCAAACTTGAGCTAATGCACCTATTAATATTCCGAAAATATCCACTAAACTCTCCTTGTTCAACTAACAATTTAATAGACGAAAAAAATCCGTATAGTCTTTCCATCTATCTTCTCAGTCACTTTTTTAAACAGCAAGCTAAACAACTAAATTGATTAATAAAATATGAATTCGCCTCATATTTATTCATCATAAAATGCGGAAATAACCCGTATAGTTCACCAAAGCCAACTCGTGATAAAGAACTGTAGATTTATTCAGTACCGAAAACTGAAACTATATCTCTAATACATAACTAATTTTCTAACTAAAAATCCAATGACTCTAATTTCAAACTAGGCAGTATTGGCAATATTTAACATGATAAAAGATAGCCGTTGTAGAAGTTGTAGGGTTTCTGGATAACTTAGCTTTTCGGCATCACCCCTCCCCCGCTCTCCCTTGGCTGTATTATTGATGCCAAGTATTTTTCATTGGTAAAGGGAGGGAGTTGTTTGTGACCGCTTGTTGTTTAACGGTATCTACATAAAAAACACTGTAACTATTCAGCGCGTGATTAGTAGATTCCTGCTCTCGCTTAGGCTCGGCTGGAATGACGACCCAATAATGAGCGGTCAATCTTGAGTAGGCATTACAACTACAAGCGCCAAAGATCAGCTCTTCCCCTTGATAAATGAAGCCACTTGGCAGCAGATGTCGATATAAGGGAAAGCGGGGATGGGGTTGATTACACTCAATTCCTACTACGTTTTACCCCTGATAATGATAGAATCTCCACATCAGAATTATCGAGAGACTCTATGTTTATCCATCATGTTAACGACATCGACTGGCTGGTGATTACCGCTTTTGAAGAACTGAAAACACTATTTATTGAAGAAGCTGGGGCGATTCCATCTTGCTTTTCTACCACCAGCGAATTGAGCCTGATTGATCAAGCCAAGCGCACTTATGGATATTTGCCTACATTCCGAGGCACCATCACCGATACCGGCACTTTTCAAAGCCCGGACAATGAAGAAGATTTGAATCCACAGCTTGCTTGCCTCGTTGAGGGGCGTGGTCGGGTGTTTATCTATCACGGCGGTTTTGTCGCTTTTGTGGATGACGAGCAAACCTTTATTACCCGCATAGACTAAAACCATAAAATCCGATAAACAGCTCAGTGTTTATCGGATTTTTTATATGTGTCAGATTTAATGGATCAGAGCGCGTTAACTGCTCTATCAATTGTGGCGTTAATTAACTCAAAGCCAATTCATCACGCACAATTTTTGCACCCGCACTCAAAGCACGCAATTTTGCTGAGGCGATATCGCGGGAAAGTGGAGCCATGCCGCAGTTGGTGCAAGGGTAGAGCTTATCCGCATCCACGTATTGTAGTGCTTTTCGTAGTGTATTAGCGACTTCCTCAGGCGATTCAATGGTATCGGTGGCAACATCAATTGCACCAACCATAACCTTCTTGCCTCGGATCAATTCAAGTAGTTCAATCGGCACATGTGAGTTATGACACTCCAGTGAAATGATATCGATATTGGATTGTTGTAATTTAGGGAACACCGCCTCGTATTGACGCCATTCTGAACCGAGCGTTTTCTTCCAATCGGTATTGGCTTTAATGCCATAGCCATAGCAAATATGAACAGCAGTTTCGCATTTTAGCCCTTCAATCGCTCGCTCTAAACAGGCGATACCCCAATCATTCACATCATCAAAAAACACATTAAAAGCTGGCTCATCAAATTGAATAATATCCACGCCTGCCGCTTCTAACTCTTTGGCTTCTTGATTTAAGATCTTGGCAAATTCCCATGCTAATTTCTCACGGCTACCATAATGATCATCATATAAGGTATCAATCATGGTCATAGGGCCAGGCAATGCCCACTTGATAGGCTGAGTCGTTTGTTGTCTGAGGAATTTTGCATCATCAACAAACACTGAACTTTTACGACTTACAGGACCGACAACCATTGGGACACTCGCCTCATAACGATTACGAATAGTCACGGTTTTGCGGTTGATAAAATCCACGCCATTTAAATGTTCGATAAAGGTAGTCACAAAGTGTTGTCGTGTTTGTTCGCCATCGCTGACAATATCGACACCCGCTTGAGCTTGTTCATGCAGAGCAATACGTAAGGCATCATGCTTGCCATCGATAAGTGCTTGCTCTTCTAGCTTCCATGGTGACCAAAGGGTTTCCGGTTCTGCTAGCCATGATGGTTTCGGCAAGCTTCCTGCGGTTGAAGTCGGTAAAAGTGTTTTCATGATTCGATCCTTTACTTGATTAAGCCGCGACGTTTTTAAAACATTGCTTGAGGCTAGATTGATACGGCTTAATAAAATGTTCTTGGGCAAACTTTCCTTGTTCAATAGCAAGGCGGCTGCGTTCTTCACGGTCATACGTAATTTGTGTGAACGAATGATTTGAGCTTTTCAAACTAGGTTGGTAGTGCTCACCAGCGGTTGCATTCGCGTTGTAAATCTCTGGGCGATAAATCTTTTGGAATGTCTCCATCGTGCTGATGGTGCTAATCAGCTCAAGATTGGTGTAATCATTGAGCAAATCGCCAAAGAAGAAAAAGGCAAGTGGCGCACGGCTTTGTGGCGGCATGAAGTAGCGTACTTGCAGGCCCATTTTCTGAAAGTATTGTTCTGTGAGTGAGGATTCATTAGGGAGATATTCATCGCCAAGCACAGGGTGTTGATTGGTAGTTTTTCGATAAACTTTATTTTCTGACACGCTCAGGCAAATCACTGGGCGTTTGCTGAAGTGGTCGCGGTAAAGATCAGACTCGACAAAGGCTTTAAATATGTTGCCATGGAGATCGCCAAAATCATCGGGAACCGTAAATTGATCTTTATCTTTATTATGCTCACGTAACCGGATACTAAAATCGTAATCTCTTACATACGATGAAAAGTTATTACCTACAATACCTTGATGACGCTGACCAGTTTTGTTATCAACAATGCTAGTTTTTAACACTTCAATTGATGGAAAAGGATCAGAATGGCTTTGAATGTGCATATCTACAGAAATGATGTCGAGCTCAACGGTGTAGCGATCGCTGGTTGGGTTATCCCAATGCGCAAGTGTATTGAAGCGATCGGTGATCATATTCAGAGTATTACGAAGATTATTTTGACGGTTTTCACCTCGCGCTAAATTGGCGAAATTAGTCGTGGCGCGAGTGCTTTGCGCTGGCTGGTAGTTTTCATCAAAACTGATGCTTTTAATACTAAATGAAAATTCGTGGCTCATATCGATGACTGTCCCTATATCCGAAAAGATAACGTGCTTAATTTATAACCTTTTAAGCGCAGCATAGATATGTCGTTTATTTACTAATGAAGATGAAGAAAATTCATGTTGAGTACTATTCTCTACAAATATTCATAATTTGGTTTTACGATAATCCCTTGGTGACATGCCATAGATTTTTCGAAAGCGATGCGTGAAGTTATACGGATCGGGATAGCCTAAACGGTGGGCGATCATGGTAATGCTCCAATCGCGGTGATGCAGTAGATCGAGTGCTTTTTCCATTCTCAATTGGATCAATTTTTGGCTTGGGGAACGTTGATATAGCTGCTTGGAAACACGGTTAAGCTGTTCTTCACTCAAAAAGCTTTTCTGAGCAATTTCTTTGACTGTCCAAGGCAAATGCAACTGCGCTTCAACTTGATTAAACACACTGTGCACCCGCATGGCGGCATTCGATGGATTAAGCTCTGTTGAACCCATTAACACTCGGGATAATTCACTTAATAACAGTTGACGAAAGGTGGCTCGTCCATGAATTTCTTGATGGGTTAAATTAAGTAGTGACCAGACTGATTCGCTAAGATGGGTCTGCTCTACCTTTTGTTTGCTTTGTTGGATTTGTTGCCATTTTTCAGTCGGAGGTAATAAAATCCACGCCATCTTCCAATAAGGACTTTCGCCTAATTCAAAACGAAAAGGGAGACCTTGCGGTAAAACAGTCACACTATTAGGTTGAATATAATGAACGCCATGACGAGTAGATAAGCAACCTCCCCCTTCTAAAGTAAACAAAATCGTATGGATTTCAGGTTCACGACGCTCAACAGAATACCCCTGCGAAAACTCCCCTAGTCCTGCCATTGAAATTTCTTCATTACTCAATTCAGGAATCTCTGAAGATACAATAAAGCGCTCTTTACATGCTTCAGCGAGATAAACATCATCTTGCCAATGACGATTGAGCAACTCTTGTTCAATGACGGATTTGCACAGGTTTTTCGAGGTTTCAAACATGTTGGTTTATTCCAAGCTCTTCTATATTCGCAGTCTAATTACAGTAATCACAGAGTCCGTTCTTTTAGGAAATGTACCATGTCCATTCAACCACACTCTTGCATACAAACCAATCCACCAACGTCATACTTGCCACCTAAGTTATTTTCTAAGGTAGTGAAACTGGCGTTTCCTGTGGCGCTACAAAGTGCTTTAGTTGCAATTTTAGCGCTGGCTGATGTATTGATGGTCAGTGATTTTGGACAAACCGCTACCGCAGCGGTAGGCATCGCATCTCGCTGGCATTTCGTGGCAATCATGATCATGGCCGCCTTAGCCACTGCCACTGGAACCCTTGTTTCTCAATACTGGGGGCGTGATGATAAAGAAACCGCTAAAACCGTCACGATGCAATCGCTGAAGTTTGGGTCAATTATCATGATCCCAGTAACCATTTTAATGGTGGGCTTCGGTTCACAAATTATGCGACTGCAAACTGAAGATATGCAAGTGATCCAACAAGGTGCCGACTACTTGCTGTATAGCCTGCCTTTGCTTATGTTAACTCATTGGGTAATCACCGCAGAAGCCAGTTTACGCTCAAGTGGTAACGCAGTGCTACCTTTGATTTTAGCCGCCATTACCATCGCGATTAATATAGCCCTTAACTTTTGGTTAATTCACGGTGGCTTCGGAGTTCCGGCTATGGGCGTGGCGGGGGCGGCACTTTCAACCACTATTGCACGTGTAGTACAGGTACTGCTTATTTATGGTGTGTTAAAATTTCAGCAACATTGGTTAATCATGAGCGATTACCAAAAGCAAAACACTCGCCTATGGCAATCTTATAAACGACTCGCGATACCGAATGCGTGTAATGCTGTACTGTGGGCCTTTGGTACGCTCACTTATCAGGTTATTTATGGCCACATGGGAACCACAGAGCTAGCAGTTTATAGCATGATAGGGCCGTTTGAAGGCTTATGTTATGCGATTTTTATGGGAATATCGGTGGCTTGTTCGGTATTACTTGGCCAATCTTTAGGTCGAGATGAATATCTACAAGCGCAAGCCATGTCTAAATTTTTCATAAAGTGCATTTTAGTCATGGGAGTGATTGCTTGCGGTATCATGCTATTACAGCGAAACCATGTGATCGCCTTTTTAGATCTCGATAGTCCTAACTTCAGCGGTATTGCCGATCCGGCTTTTGTGGTGATGAGTTTTGCTATTATCATCCGCATGCTTAATATGCTTATCATCAACGGCATATTACGCGCCGGTGGAGAGAATCATTTCTGCTTACGCATGGATTTTATTGCCATGTGGATGGTCGGTATTCCACTCACCGCTTATGGCGCTTTTGTCGCAGAATTAAGCTTTGCTTGGGTATACTTATTGATGATATCAGAAGAAATCGTCAAGTTAAGTCTGTGTTTTACCCGTTATTTAAAACGAAAATGGCTGAATAATTTAACCATTCAGACTATTTAACCTCAGATGAAGTTATTGAAAATACCGCATATGTTTCTGTCAGTGATGAATACTGACCACTAAATTGAGAATTAAATCGCAAAAAGCCAAGACGTATTCTATTGCGCCTTGGCTTTATAATTTAACTGCGCCATGGTGTGTTCAATAATCAAACAAAAACCTACGCAAACTCACTATGAAAAAAATCGCCTTCATCATCTTAGTTGGATTAGCTATTTGGCAATTTTTTTACCAAAGCCGCCCCCAAAATAATGCCGATTATAAACCTCAAATAGCGGAATTTTTTGGTATGGGTAGCACAGCGTCATCAAACAAACCTTCACAACAAGGTTTCGCTTGCGATAGTCGAAAAATGTGTAATGAAATGTCCACTCAAGCAGAAGCGGCCTACTTCTACCAACACTGCTCGAATCAACAATTACAAGTCGATAGTGATGGCACACCTTGTGGTAAGTTCTTCGATTAACATCAATAAGAATTCCTTTTCACCACACTTCAAAAGCAAAAACACCGAACAATTAAAGTTCGGTGTTTGTTTTTAACTTTCTTAAATTATCAGACAACGCGGTTAGCTTATTAGCCTTCTAATTCAGCATTGTGGTAGACCTGTTGAACGTCGTCACAGTCATCTAGCATGTCTAAGAACTTCTGGAATTTAACGGCATCATCACCCGTTACTGGTGTATGATTTTGCGGAACAAAAGTGATTTCTTCAACATCCACAACAAGATCTGGGTATTCTTCATTTAGTGCTGTTTTCGCTTTGAAGAACTCAGTATGAGGAGCAAAGACAGTAATCACACCATCTTCTAGCTCAATATCGGTTACATCCACATCTTGCATCATTAGTGCTTCTAATACGGCTTCTTCGTCTTCACCTTTAAACTGGAATACCGCTTGGTGATCAAACATGTGAGCGACTGTACCAGGGCTACCAATTTTAGCGCCCGTTTTCACAAAGCATTGGCGAACATCTTGGAAAGTACGGTTACCGTTATCTGTTAAACAGTCAACGATCACACTTGCACCACCTGGTGCAAATCCTTCATAGCGTGCTGGCTGGAAATCTTCACCACCACCGCCATTCGCTTTATCTAATGCTTTTTCGATAACGTGAGCCGGTACGTTGTCTTTTTTCGCCTTAGCAATAAGGTGCTTTAACGAAAGGTTCATATCAGGGTCTGAACCACCATTTTTAGCGGTAACGTAAATTTCTTTACCGTATTTAGAATAAACTTTAATTTTTGCGCCAGCTGTTTTTGCCATTGAGGCCTTGCGCACTTCAAAACTTCTTCCCATGGGAATGTTCTCTCTGATTCAATTTAACGCGTTATATTTATCATAAAAGTTTGCGTATCACTATTACCATTCAAGCAAATTGGCAATATGTCTCTTATGAATACCGATAACGAATTCGCGATTTAAGCGACACCCATTATCCGTTTGTATTTTTGGACTGCTTGTTCGAAGAATCTACGTTCATCTTCATTACGAATTTTTTCAGCTTCGGTTAGCAATAGTTCAGGTCCAGCTTTTGCTTGCTTTAACTGCCAAACTGCATATGAAGCTTGCTTATCCAATTCAATTTTATTTTTCTCAGTTGGTGACAACAAAGATAAATTTATAGACATTAAAATGGCCTATGCTCAAGAGTCGTTAGTCACAGGAATATACCATAGCAGGGGGCAAATGATAAAAAGATATTCATCGGTTTACAGTGTAAATTTAGGATATTTAGTAGCAAGCAATTCAACGAGCTTAGTAAACAAACCATATTGCTATACCCTTCGTACTTAAAGCTGCAGCTTTTTTCTCAGCGTTCATTTACCCCAATCACATAGACAAGCTATGCTCATGGGGCCTCACTCACTTGCCGCTCACTGCAACTCCAATTACTTTGGGTATATATCCAAGTAATGGCAAAAATAGAAAATAAAAAGACAGAATGAATAAACACCCTGTCTTTATAAACTATTCCTCTTAACTGAGGTTAGCTAAGTATCTCAATGAAGTAAGCCAAGATCTCTCGCTTCTTCTAACGTTAGACCGCTTTCACGAATCTCTTTTAACATTTCGATTCGACGTCTCGCTTCAGCGCTTTTCATTTGCTTCGGCGTCGCTTGAGAATTCGAATCATCATTATTATCCCAACTTGTTGCAATTCCAGTCATGTCATCATGATCAATTGAATTAATCGACATAAGTACCTCCAGAAAACCATGCGGAAACAAAGTGGATATTAAGCAAACTAATGTCCACTTGTTAAGTAAATAAAATACAGAGTGTGACTAAACTCAGAGTTCAGAAACAAGTTGCGTTTTCCATTCCATTTACCGCTTTTGTTTCTATTTAACTGGGTGTAGCGTCAAAGGCTCGCCATTCTAAAAGCGACAATTTCAACTGTCACAATTAGCAATTAAACCTTCACTCAATAATAAATAGCAGATTGACGCATTTTAGGTAAATTTTTTTTGCTGGCAAGTTCAAAATCAAAAATTTATGCCTTCAACACAAGCAGCCTTAGAGTAAAACAACTACAATCAATTTATAGCTCGAAGACTCAAGAAAGAGGCTCGCAATGGAACTCAGCACTTGGTTATTTCGCCTTCAATGCCACCAACAAGATACTGGTAATCATAATATTTCGGAGTTGGTTTCCCTTATCCACTCTCCGCCTCCGCAGCTTTGGTCGGAATCGGAACCATTATCGGAAACGCATATTAAAGCGATCAAGTCTTGGCTTGATGGCTGTTTGTTGTTATTTCATTATTTTAATGGTCTCGAACATCATCAGATAGCTTATCAATATATTCAATTGGCTTATGCACGCTTACAAAGCATAACTGCCAACCCACACACTCAAATTGAACTAAGATATTGGGGAGCGGCGTATCTCGACCAATTAACGGTAATGATGTTGGAATTTTGCCAAAGACAACCAGAGTGGCAACAAGAAAGTAATCAACTTATAGAGCTGCATATTGCTTTTATGGCACCATTAGGTGAATTAAATATGAGAAATAGAGATCAACGTCGTTTTTAAGCATACAACTTGATCTATCGCACTTGATCATCGTTCCGAAAGCATGAATAACCTTCCCCCTTGATCATGCTTTCATATTTAATTATAACTAATTGAATTTAAATAATTAATAAACATTCGCCATATCATCTAATGCACGCATCACAGTTTCATCGAGATGACCATCAAACACTTGCTTGCAAACTTTGCGTCGTACAGCTAACCCTGCAATTAATCTTTCAATGGAAAGGTGCTTAGATTTGGTTTCCTGATTAAATAATTCAATAGTTTTGCTTAATGTCTCATAAGGCAACACCTCTTCACCAACTCGTAACCAATCCAGCTTACTCATCAGCTCCTCGCACTCTTCTTTGATAGAATTGAACGGATGTCCTGTCATGGCTGATAAAGCTGTTATACTGCGTTCCAAGGCTTGTGGTGAGGTATATTTAGATAGAGTGATCGTTAACTCATCCGCATTGATCTCTACAAGGTGTTTTTTAAGCTTCACTCTACGACCTAGACGGCCTCTTGGTGAAGGATCTTTACGTTGAATCGGTTCAAACTCACCATCAATAATTTCCGCCAATTCTTGCAGCTTTTGCTGAGACACCAGTTCATGACGTAGTGGGTTTGGCAAGGTTGGTGCCATATTTCGCTTGCCTGCATTGGTGGTGCGAGCACGAGAAAATCTTAATACCTCTTCAGCATCGCAACGGATATTGATCTGATAATCTTGAACTTTTCCTTTATCCTTTATGGTCGTGATCGTTAAATGATAACCCCACAAATTCACCACAAAAAGATCTTCAGTGGTTTTGCCTTCCGATAATTTTCTTAATTCACGGATAAGATCCATCGAAAAACGACGCCATTCGATGTTACGAGCGAGTTTCTGATTAATCTCGCTGAGCAGCATAGATTCAGTTAAACGGCGCACCAGGCGGCTTCTAAAGAAGGTATACAGTTGGAACACGAGTGTATGCTGTTTCAGAATTTCAGGTGGGAATAAGAAAAAGTAATCTTTGGTTAGCAGCTCTTCAAAGAACGAAGGCTCCCAAACTAAAATATATAAGTTTGGTTTGATCCGAATTTCACCCGAGGCATTTTCTGTTGGTGCTTCATCTGAAGCGGTGATCGTACGAGCAATAAAGCGGAAACGATCACTCTTAAAACCTTCTGGCATATTTTCACTAAGCCAACGACCTGTTAATTCATGCAATTGAAAATCGGTAAATTCAATACGATCAATACTATCTCGGATTGAATCTCGTGCAGGGCCGCTGTCTTTTTTACCTCGTAAAGATAAAATATCAGTGATATACAAAGGGGTTTTATTTGGCATCTGTTTAGCATTCATATGATAATCATCCTGATGATGATCATGGTATTGAACGGTGAGTGTAAACAGAGCAAACAAGGTCATGAGATCATCAACCGTCATGATATTTTTTGATGATCGAGTTTCAATAATCGCTCGGGTTCCTGAAATAGAAACCATTGATTTTTGATAATTTTTTCTTGTTCTTGGTGGAGCCAAAGCTTGATCAATAATACCGGCCCAATTGGTTGGTGAAACCACGAATTGATCCGCTTCATCACGCATTGCTGGTGGTGTATATAAACCGTGTTCGTTGAGTAATTGACGATTTACTTGAGTTTGAGCCAATGCTTTAGAACGTTTTTGCTTTTCGGTTTGGCGAGTAGAATCGGTTTTTAAACTAGTAGAACCAAGTACAGAAATTAATTGATTTGGATTTATGAAAGTATGAAGCATTGTTTTGCCAGCCAGACCTTCTTCAAATCGAACTGGGGTTTGGCTAAATAAACCGATAGATACGGCAGCTCTTAATCGTTGCTGAATTGCAGCGCGAGTCAATTGTCCATCAGTGGCTTCAATTAATTCAGTTGTAGAGACTAAACCATCTTTACTGGATAAACCTTTAAGAGAAATTAAATTTAGTAGTTCTACAATACTTTTGGTGACACCTTTAAAATGTTGATATTGCTCAATCCAATCGATAGTGTGTTCTGAGATCTGAAATAAGTGTCCATCTTTGTGGTTTCGAGGGAGTTTGATCAAGATCTTTTCTTGAGTTGGCATATCAATTCCATTTGTCATTGGGTGTAAATCTCATATAGTTCCAAAAGAATAAATAAAAAAGATCAAAAAAGAAAGAAAAAAAATGCTTTTCTTTAAATAACTGATCTTTATGTTTATTTGATCTTAAATGGTTATATGATCTTATGATCTGGCTGCGATTTCTCTTTTAAGTATCTGAATATAAATAAGTTATTTTTTTCTTGTTTGAAAGCATGATCATAGAGTACCCAGAACGATGATCATTATCTAATAGAAAGCATGATCAATTTGAAACAGAAGCATGATCATTAATTTAATGAAGCATGATCAAACAAATAATGAAACGATGATCATCTATTATTTACATGTTATCCACAGTTAAACCGTGCGGATTTGTGTAAAAGCTGAAAAAATGAATATTCCTCACTTATGTAACTCTATGAAACGATGATCAAGGTGAGGCTCTGTTATTCATCGTTCCTTAATTATTGATGAGCTTATCCTGGTGTTAGAAAGAATGATCAAGGCTATTAGTTGTTGATTGGAGATACTAAAGCGTGTTTTTCGATATAAAATATCAATTCAATTCACATTCAATGTAATCTATACAAGGCTTTTCATGCTTCCGATGTATATTTACACTTGATCATCGATCCGAAAGTGATCTTTATATCAATCAAATTGAATTGACACTTTAATCCTTGATCATGCTTCCTTCTATATTTATCTTTATTAGATAAATGAGCGATTAAAATAAAAATTATCACTGTTTTTCAATCTCTCAGCTTTTATATTGGAATTTGGGACTCTTTCTATATTAATTACGGAACGATGATCAAGGCTATTTCATCAATCTAGCTTAGGGTAAATCTGTACTATTCATTTAATTTTTAGAACACTTAGGCAATAATTATTTGCCAAAAGGTTCGGATGATAGCTTTGAATTCTGCATCTTGAAGTCATTTATCTATATGTTTACAAGCTGAAACTGGTGTATTGTCGTTACCTATGAGTGGATATAACGGTTTATATACAAAGTAATTCTATTATTAAGCGTAGTTGCTGCTTTAGCCTATACGACTCTTTTGTTTTATCTTGCTCCCCTACCCTCTTATTGATAGGTTGATTTTAATAGATTTACTTGATTTATCGTTATTTTTATGTTGATTCGACAATGACCGTAATTTTATCTACTTAATTAATCGTTCCGAATAAAACGGTATTTACATTGTAAATAAGTGACATTGTAACTGTTAAAAAGTTTTGCACTTTCCTGATAATAATGGTGAGAAAAATGTGAGTAAATATACATTTTTATCCATTATTGCAAATAAATGACAATTTTGCTTTGAATTTATCATTACACTAAATGTGCAGCTAATCATTGTTTTTGTGGTTTTTTGTTGTACAATGATTTTAAGTAAAGTTAACTGGATGAACTTATGAAAAGAGAACAGACGATTCAAAATCTTGAGCGCCTTGCTGAACAAACAAAGCAAGTTCAAGCAGATCGTATCGAGATTGTTTTAGAAGAACGTAAAGATGACCACTTCCCTGCTATGTCCAAAGCTTTGATGGAAACTCGTTCAGGCTTGACGCGTCGTAAGTTAGATGAAGCGATTGCTAAAATGGAAGCGACTGGTCATCAATTTACCAAAAACAATGCGAACCATTATTCCATTACACTGAGTGAAGCGCATCAGTTAATGGATGCGGCTGGTGTTGATATGTTCTATCAGCGTAAGAAGAATACGGGTAATAAACCATGGATCGTCAATGTACAGAACCAAAAAGGTGGCACAGGTAAATCTATGTCGGCAGTGCATCTTGCTGCTTGTTTAGCATTGAATTTGGATAAGCGTTACCGTATTTGCTTAATCGATTTAGATCCGCAAGGTTCGTTACGTTTGTTCCTTAATCCACAAATTAGTGTTGATGATCACGAAGAAATCTATTCAGCAGTAGATGTCATGCTGGATAATGTGCCGGAAGGGGTAGAGGTCGATACGGAGTTTTTACGTAAAAATGTGTTATTGCCGACTCAATATCCGAACTTAAAAACCATTTCGGCATTTCCTGAAGATGCCATGTTCAACGCGGAAGCTTGGCAGCATTTATCACAAAATCAGTCATTAGATATTGTGAAGCTACTAAAAGAAAAGCTGATTGATAAGATTGCCGATGATTTTGATATCATCATGATGGATACCGGTCCGCACGTCGATCCATTAGTTTGGAATGCAATGTATGCCTCTAATGCCTTACTAATTCCTTGTGCTGCTAAGCGCTTAGACTGGGCATCAACAGTGAACTTTTTCCAACATTTACCAACGGTGTATGAAATGTTCCCGGAAGATTGGCAAGGTTTAGAGTTTGTTCGTTTAATGCCTACCATGTTTGAAGATGACAATAAAAAACAAGTTTCAGTATTAACGGAAATGAATTATCTGCTTGCCGAACAAGTAATGATGGCAACCATTCCACGTAGTCGTGCATTTGAAACTTGTGCTGATACTTACAGTACAGTATTTGATTTAACTGCCGGTGATTTTGAAGGTGGTAAGAAAACCTTAGCTACAGCACAAGATGCTATTCAAAAAAGCGCGCTAGAATTAGAGCGTGTGATGCATAGTCATTGGGCGTCATTAAACCAGGGGGATAAATAATGGCGATTAAAACTTCTGAATTGAATGCTAAATTATTTGGTAAGGCGAATAAACGCCGTGCGACTTCTCCTGTCGAAGCTCAAGCAGCAGTAAAAGAAAAAGCACAAGTGATTGAATTGGCGATCGCTGGCCAAGATTTGGTGGCTTTTGAGTTGATGTCTGTGCCTGCCTCAGAAATCGAAAGCCAAACTGTGGTGTTCGCTGAGAATTCACGTGAACAATCATTTTTAAATGAGCACGCCTTATCTGATATTTTAGTTACTTTAAAAGAGCGTGGACAGCAGTATCCAGCTGTTGGTCGACGTAATGCTGAAGGTAAAATTGAAGTACTAGACGGTAGCCGTCGTCGTATGTCGTGTATTTTGGCGCAGAAAGATTTTCTGATCTATGTAGCTGACGATATTCAATCTGACCACGCTAAATTTTTATCTGATGTGGCGAATGCACATAAGCCGCTATCGTTATATGAACGTGGCCGTGAGATGCAAGCTAAGCTCGATTCTGGTGCCGCTGCAGATCAAAAAGCATTAGCGCAAATGTTCCAATGCAGTGAAGCCTTGGTGAGTGGGGCACTTAAAGCCGCCGCGCTACCATTAGAATTACTGCAAGCTTACCCTAATGTGAGCGATGTGGGCCGTCCGACTATCGTTAAACTGCATAAACAGTACTTTTCATTATCTCAACAATCACAAGAAAGGTTACTTGAGAAGTGTCGAAAAGGGCATGGTGCGATTTGGCAACAATCACAATCTCAAGGTGTTGCTCGCTTGACGAAAGAAGTATCAAACAAGTTAGAAGAGTGGATTGAAGAGTTGCTACCAAGCAAAAAAGAAACAGCTTCAGATAAAGTTGATTTAGTGAAAGGGCGTGTTAGTTATACTCGCAAAGGTGCTAATTTATCGCTTTCTCTGAAAAAAGTGGATGATGAAGTGATGCAAGATATCTTGGCCTATGTGCAAGGTAAATTAGCCTAGTAAACTTTATATCCAAGTAATTTGGGGTAACACTGTTCTCCTTAATTAAGCCGCCATTTGTGCGGCTTTTTTTGTCTCTGTGATATGCTTATACCCAAGTACCCTCAAGATGCGAGTTTCAGCAAGAATAAAACAAGTTTTAGGCAAGGCAAATTGAATATGATCATAGTGATTCTATCTCTTTGCAATTTAACGCAGCATAAAGCTTGTTTTAACTTGCCCTTCGGGAGCTTCATTCAAACCTTTATACAGTGTCGTATTAGTTTGAAAGGTGCTTACATTCCTTTGCCAATTTTCCTTGCTTAAAGTTCTGGATGATAGCTCTGAATTCTGCATCTTGGAGTCACTTGGGTATACACTATCGATTTTTAAATTTAGAAATAAGTATGTCAGCACTTAACTATCTTACTACCTTATCCTCTAATCTGCGTCTTGTTAATCAGCGAGTTGCGGTGCAATTACAGTTAAATGATGCCGATGCTCATCAATTGCTATCTCAGTTTATCGATCAACAGAATATTGATATTACCAAAACTGCTTGGCTTGGTGGTACTCAACCTCTGTTAGGCTGTCCACACTATACGAGTAAACAAGGCCAGCGATTACTTGGACAAGAGGTAGAGTTGCTGGTTGTTGATTTTGATGACAACAATTTTGATGCAAATAGCTTTAATGCTGCGCTGGGTGCTTTGGTCGGTGGTGGCATTCTTTTTATTATCAATTTTGAATCGGTAGATAATTCATATCAAACCCAGTGGCTGGCACAACATATTAAGCATTGGCCATGTATTGATAACCTTTCGGTTGATGATTTATCGCTTGCTAATGTGGAGCTTAGTCAGGCTTCTGCAACCCTTAATCGACATGATCAACAAGAAGAGGCGGTTGCTGCAATTGAAAAAGTGGTGACAGGTCATCGTCGCCGACCATTGGTTTTAAACGCTAACCGTGGTCGAGGTAAAACGGCCAGTCTAGGTATCGCGGCGGCAAAATTGATGTCGCAACGTGTGATGAAGATAGTTATTACCGCACCGTCTATCAACGCGTTAAATCCCTTGTTTGAATTCGCTGATAAAACAGTTGATCAATTAACTTGGCTATCTCAAACACGCACAGAATGGCATCTTTCGAATGGTTCGCAGTTATGCTTTATTGCACCGGATGAATTGAATATTTCGGAAATTGATGCCGATCTTGTATTAGTCGATGAAGCGGCAGCCATACCTTTACCTATACTAAAAAATTTCGTGAATCGTTTTCATCGTTTAGTTTTTAGTTCCACAATTCATGGTTATGAAGGCTCTGGTCGAGGGTTTTCGATTAAGTTTATGCAATGGCTGAATCAGCATCGTCTTGGCTGGAAGCATATTGAGTTAACTCAACCGATTCGTTGGGCTGAACATGACCCATTAGAAAACTGGTCATTTGAGACGTTTTTACTTAATACCGATGATTGTGTTGGCGCTTTTAATCTCAATACCTCTGAGACTAATGCCGAGTCATTAGAGCTATCGCAAATAGAATTGAGTTTGGTATCCAAGCAAGATTTGGTTAAAAACTCTGAACGGTTTCGTTCTATTTTTGGTTTGCTTGTGACTGCACATTATCAAACAACACCTAATGATATGATGCAAGTTTTAGCGTCTGATGAAATTCACGTTTATCAGATTTCTTATATGAACAAAGATTCTCTAGAAAATCCTAACGTGATTGGTTGCTTGCTGGTAAGCATGGAAGGTGGATTAGATAGTCAATCGATTACTGATATTCAGCTAGGAGTGCGTCGACCAAAAGGGCATCTAGCCGCAGCCTACTTAACTAATCATCTAGCAATGAATCAACCTGCTGAACAGACATCGGCTCGCATTATGCGAATTGCGGTTGATCCCACTTGCCAAGGGTATGGGGTAGGGCGTTTTGCTCTACAGAAATTACAGCAGCAATTAACATCGGTTGATGTCGTAAGGTCCGTTGATTTTATTTCAGTGAGTTTTGGTGCAACGGCTGAGCTGATCCATTTCTGGAAAAAGTCTTTTCAGTTAGTTTCAATGGGGACTCGTCGAGATCACGTTAGCGGTTGTTATTCTGCTTTTATGGTACAAGCATTATCTGAGCGTGCTAAACGCTGGGTTGAATCTGCCGCTTTCAGTTGCCTCGATAACTTTCAACGCGTTTTGCCTCTGCAATATCAAGATATCGAACATGAGACATTAGCGAGTTTATTGTTTCATTCGAATCAGGATTCTAAGAAATGTTCACTTTCTCCTATACTGTCTAACTTTGCTTTAGGGGGAAACAGTTTTGAATCGGTTGTGCCTTGGTATAGTCAGTTTGTCATCGAATACTTATCACAAGTAAATCTGTTTTCAGAATTAGCTTCGCAACAAAGTAGCGTGGATAGAAATGTCATATCAGTTGTGATTGATAAGGTACTGCTTTTCCATTCATGGCAAGTAGTAGCGACTAAATATAAATTGGCGGGTAGAAAACAAGTTGAGAAACAATTAAGAGAATGGTTGAAGCAATTTACAGTGTAAATTTGTGAGTTTGAAAAGTGATTACATTTCTTTTCCAATCTTTTATGTCTAAAGGATTGGATGATAGATCTGAATTTTGTATTTTGAAATCACTTGGGTATAACCTCGATTTACACTGTAAACCGACTTGTTAAATAGACTCGGATACGATTAATCGAGGTTTATCACTAGCCTTGAATTCACCTGATGTAAAGCGCAAAATAATAAAAAATAGAATTAGGGAAAATATATGAAACTTTCTGATATGCGTCGTGAGTATGTGATGGATGCTTTAAAACGTTCTGACTTGGCCGACAATCCCGTCGATCAATTTAATTTATGGTTAGAGCAGGCGATAAAAGCTGAATTGACCGATCCTACCGCAATGACAGTTGCAACGGTTGATGAACATGGTCAGCCTTTTCAACGAATCGTATTATTAAAAAATGTTGATGATGATGGTTTCGTTTTTTATACCAACCTAGGTAGCCGCAAAGCTCAGCATTTAGAACACAATCAAAAAATCAGTTTACATTTCCCATGGCATCCGATGGAAAGACAAGTTCATATTACTGGTCACGTGGAAAAACTTACTACAATGGAAAATATGAAGTACTTCACTTCACGACCAAAAGAGAGTCAACTAGCCGCTTGGGCGAGTAAGCAAAGCAGTCGTATTTCTGCCCGTAGTGTTTTAGAAGGCAAATATATGGAACTAAAAGCTAAGTTTTCGGAAGGGAAAATACCCGTTCCGACTTTCTGGGGCGGATTCCGAGTCAAAGTAGATACCATTGAATTTTGGCAAGGTGGCGAGCATCGTTTGCATGACCGCTTTGTGTATAGCAAACAAGATACCTCCGAGACTAACTGGGATATATCTCGTTTAGCGCCTTAATGACTTAATATGATTACTTTATATTGAACGACATCTGACCGTAAAACAGACGCTCTTGATCATCGTTTCGGAACAATGATCAAGAGGTTTCCTGTTTAATGACGACGATTCAAGGATGAAGGTTTGTTATGCCTACTTATGATGAATTTTACCAAGCGCCACCTCGACCTGCACAAGTCATCACCTTGCCAAGCCATATGGCGCACCATCATCATGATTACACGCAGATAGTGATAGGGCTTTCCGGTAGAGCTGAATTTGATGTTGAAGGTGAAGTGAATTTAATTGGCCCAGGACAAGGTTGTATTGTTCGTGCTTCTTCAGAGCATCGTTTTGGTGGTATTGGTGATTCTGATATTTTAGTTCTCAACTTTTTAGAGACACTGAATATTGATTCTCAAGTTGCCCATCTATTAGAAGATTTATTATCGGAAGAAGTCTATTTTCAACTTGATTTTGAAATTCAGCAATTGATTCAAATGTTGGTTCGAGAAATTAAAGCAAGCCCTGAAGATATGTTATTGTGCCGAGCCTGCCAAGATACCATTATTGCTTTATTGCACCGTCATATTAAGAAATTCGAAATGTACAAAAAAGGGCATCGATTGAATATGGATTTGCTTGATCGGTATATCTTGCAGCACCTATCGAGCAAAATAACGGTAGCTGATTTGTCGGCGTGTGCGTTTTTGGGAGAAAGCCAATTTCATTTATTATTTAAAGCGCAAGTTGGAATGACCCCACATCAATATGTTCTCACTAAACGGATTGAAGAATCTAAACGGTTAATTAAAGAAGGTCAGTATAGTTTTGGCCATATTGCAGAAGTGGTTGGTTTTTCTGCGCAAAGTGTTTTTACCCATAGCTTTACACGAATAGTTGGAATGTCTCCTTCTCAGTACCGACAAAATTACTAATTTTTTGCGTGATAAACAAACGCTCACCAATTTCCCCAGCTTTCCCTTCACCAATACATTTATCGAATTTTTGTGATCGTGTTAGTTTTTTGTTGCATAAAATGCTTTTTATAAAATAAAACGGAGCTTAAAACAATTATAAACGGATTTTTCCTCTTACACTTCAGATCTACTTTCAATGATAGTTCCGAATTTGTATGAGGAAAATGTATGTTTACTGCTGCAGATGTATTGAACGCGGAATTTAATGATCAGCCTTTAAACCAACTATGGTCTTTGATTTCTCCTTTATATATGGTTGATGAATCAACTTGGCTCAAAGAGTTATTACCTTTAGCGCAACCAAGTGATGAAGAAAAACTTGCCATTGAAAATCAAACCACAGATCTGATCAAATCTATTCGCGCGGATAAAAAAGCCGTTCAAATGATCGATGCTTTATTGCTTGAATACAGTCTAGATACCCATGAAGGTATTTTATTAATGTGTTTAGCTGAAGCGCTTATGCGAATTCCTGATTCCGCAACAGCAGATGCATTGATTCGTGACAAATTAAGTGTTGCTGATTGGAAATCTCACCTTAAAAATTCGGATTCTGTGTTTGTTAATGCCTCGACTTGGGGGTTAATGTTGACTGGTAAAGTTGTCGGTTTAAAAGAATCAGAAGCGCAAAGCCCAACTCAAGGTTTGAATCGTCTTATCAATAAGATGTCTGAGCCAGTTATTCGCAAAGCGATGCACCAAGCG
The DNA here is from genome assembly GCF_048266485.1 of Vibrio sp. Taxonomy (GTDB): domain Bacteria; phylum Pseudomonadota; class Gammaproteobacteria; order Enterobacterales; family Vibrionaceae; genus Vibrio. The sequence goes on from NZ_JBLWZK010000003.1 coordinate 20,385, forward strand.
ATGAAAATCATGGGTCATCAATTTGTGCTAGGTCGTAGTATTGCTGAAGCGCAAAAGAATGGTAAAAACATGCGTGAAAAGGGCTACACCTATTCGTATGACATGCTAGGTGAAGCGGCGTTAACCACTCAAGATGCTCAAAAATACTTTAATGATTACTTAATGGCTATTCAATCGGTTGGTAATGATAAGTTTGATCCTTCCATCAGCCCAGCACCTTCGGTTTCAATTAAGCTATCAGCGTTACATCCTCGTTACGAAGTGGCCAATAAAGAGCGTGTGATGAGCGAGCTATACAATACGGTTGAGCAACTGATTTTACAAGCTCGACAACTTGGTGTTGCTTTAACCATTGATGCGGAAGAAGCCGACCGACTTGAAATGTCCTTGGAACTATTTGAAAAACTTTATCGTAGTGAAGCAGCGAAAGGATGGGGTCAGTTTGGATTGGTAATTCAAGCTTACTCTAAACGTGCACTACCTGTTTTGGTTTGGTTAAATGCACTTGCTAAAGAGCAAGGTGATCTTATTCCACTACGTTTAGTTAAAGGCGCATATTGGGATAGTGAAATCAAGTGGTCTCAGCAGGCTGGTTACACAAACTACCCAGTTTATACTCGCAAAGAAGCGACTGATGTGGCTTATTTAGCATGTGCACGTTTCTTATTAAGTGAACACGTGCATGGCAATATTTTCCCACAATTTGCTAGCCACAATGCTCATACGGTGACGGCGATTGCCAATATGGCCAACCATCAAGATTATGAGTTCCAGCGTTTGCATGGCATGGGAGATTCCCTATATGAACATGCGATGAAAGCGTTTGGTCAATCTGTACGTATTTACGCGCCAGTGGGTAGCCACAAAGACTTATTACCTTACTTAGTGCGTCGTTTACTTGAAAACGGTGCCAATAGTTCGTTTGTTCACCGTTTGGTTGACGCCCGCTGTCCAATTGAAACTCTCAATCAACATCCGGTTGATACCTTGACCGCGCATGAGCATTATAACAATACGGCGATTCCACTACCACCAGCGATATTTAATGAAAGACAAAACTCTTATGGCGTCAATATTGATATCCAAAGTGAGCTAGAGCCATTTGAAGCACAAGTTGAACATTGGCTGACTCAAACTTGGCAAGGTGGGCCTATCATTGCTGGCAAAAAATATTTCGAAAGCATGATCAAGGATACAGAAAATGCCGATGCGCAGGTTCAAGCAATCACCGCACCTTATGACAGAAAGATCCCAGTTGGATCTATTGTTCATGCCAACCTTGATCATGTTTCCGAGGCAATTGAGGTTGCTCAATCATGCTTCCATGAATGGAACAAGGTTAGTTATCAAGCCCGTGGCGAAAAATTAGACCGTTTGGCGGATCTTTTAGAGGATCATTTGCCAGAGTTAGTGGCGATTTGTCATAAGGAAGCCGGTAAAACGATTCATGACTCTATTGATGAAGTACGTGAAGCTGTCGATTTTTGTCGTTTTTACAGTAAGCAAGATGCCATCTTCGAACCTAAAAAACAGCTAGGATTTGATGGGGTAGAGCGCACGATTTATCGCGAAGGTTGTGGAGTATTCGTGTGTATTAGCCCATGGAATTTTCCTTTAGCTATTTTCTTAGGGCAAATTACTGCTGCGCTTGCCAGTGGTAATACCGTTATTGCCAAACCAGCAGAGCAAACTAGCTTAATCGCAACACGAGCCATTGAGTTAATGCTTGAAGCGGGGATCCCATCTGGTGCGATTCAATTGTTAACCGGGCAAGGTTCTGAAATTGGTCCTGCATTAACCTCTCACCCTGCGATTGCCGGTGTGGCATTTACAGGCTCAACACCAACCGCGCAGCGAATTAATGCCACGCTTGCTCAACGTGATGCAGAGCCAGTGCCATTTATTGCTGAAACAGGCGGTCAAAATGCCATGATAGTCGATAGTACTGCGTTACCTGAGCAAGTGGTGCGTGATGTACTACGCTCTGCTTTTGCTTCGGCAGGGCAGCGTTGTTCGGCTTTACGTGTGCTCTATGTGCAAGACGATATTGCAGATCGCATTATTGAGTTAATCAAAGGTGCAATGAAAGAGTTATCAGTTGGTCTACCTTACTTACATAAAACCGATGTTGGGCCAGTGATAGATACCGCGGCAAAAGAAAAACTGATTGCCCACATCGATGAAATGAAGAAAACCCAAAAGTTGGTGACAGAACTTGCCTTATCAGCAGAGTGCCAGGCCGGCGATTTTGTTCCACCAACCGCATTTGAAATTGATGATATTCGTGTGTTAACGGAAGAAAAATTCGGGCCGTTGTTACATATCATCCGTTTTAAAGCCGATAAATTGCCACAAGTGGTTAAAGATATTAATCAAACCGGATTTGGCTTAACGATGGGCGTGCATAGTCGTAATGAAACTACCTATCGCTGGATTGAAAAACAAGCACGTGTCGGTAACTGTTATATCAACCGCGACCAAGTTGGCGCGGTGGTTGGAGTTCAGCCATTTGGTGGGCAAGGGCTATCTGGTACTGGCCCTAAAGCTGGCGGGCCGCACTATCTATATCGTTTTTCTCAAGTGGCGATGACCACTGAAACTGAATCTGTTTAGGAGAGTATTATGCAAACTATTACTCGTTTTTCTGAAGTGACGTTCTTTGATGCAAATACCGCTTGGGAACAATGGAATTTGACCGAATACACGTTTAAAAGTGAATGCTTACGTTCGGTTTGTCGTAACTTAGAAGGCACGCAACCTACATTAAGTGCTGTGATGAATTTTCACCTTCAACAAGCAGATGAGCGTTTATCTGAACCTAAATTAATGCCAGGGCCAACCGGTGAAACTAATGAGTTATATACGGCTGGTAGAGGGGTTTGTGCATTAATTGTAGAGCCAGCAATGCCTTGGGTGGCGGTTATAGCACCATTAACCGCCGCATTAATTGCAGGTAATGCAGTACTTATTTGCAGTGATGATAAAGATCTGAATCAATGCCTGGAAAGTGCGATAAGTAGCGCACTGCCGGCACATTTAGTCCATATCGTGGCATATGATGCTTATCAAGCGGTGATTGAAGCTGATATTCGAATGGCTGCTTTTATAGGAAATGTTAAAACACAAAGATCCATAAACGCAGATTTAGCTCAAAAGAGAGGTGCAATTGTTCCTTTTATTGCAGAAACGATTGCCGCTGAAAACACACAAGATAGATATGATTCACTCAGTTTAGTACAGGCTCATGATCCTAGCCTTGTACTACGCTTTATTACTGAGCGAACTCGCACTATTAACATAACTGCCGTCGGGGGGAACGCGACTCTGCTAGAGTTAGGAAATCAACATTAAATATATGTGATACTTAAATTAAGATTGATTCTTATTATTCGAACTATCAATAATTTAGTATCATAACGATCTACAACACAATAAAAAGCCCCTCAGGATAGAGGGGCTAATCATATAAAAGGTATAATTATGATAGAAAATAGTTTTGCTATTACTAGCACATTTGTCGGATATCTAGCCTTAATGCTTATCATTGGCTATGTTGCTTATAAACGAACTTCAAGTTCAACCGATTACTTTCTAGGTGGAAGAACTCTTGGTCCTTGGCCTGCTGCCTTATCAGCAGGTGCATCAGACATGAGTGGTTGGCTATTACTGGGTGTTCCTGGTTATGCTTATGCTTCGGGGTTAGAAGCGACGTGGATTTGTGGTGGCTTACTTGTCGGGACTTGGCTTAACTGGTTGATAAGTGCTAAACGTCTTCGTACTTATAGTATTACTACGGATGCGATAACTATTCCTGATTTCTTGTCTCGTCGTTTCCTTGATAATTCAAAACTCATTCAAACCATTTCCGCTTTCTTTATTCTATTGTTTTTCTTGTTCTACACCAGTTCTGGTTTAGTGGCAGGCGGTAAATTATTTGAAACAGTGTTTGGTCTTGATTATAAAATTGCAGTCGTGATAGGTACCATTTGTGTGATCTCTTATACCTTATTTGGTGGTTTCCTTGCTGTTGCGTGGACTGACTTAGTACAAGGTTTGTTAATGTCAGCTGCGCTATTGATTGTTCCTATTGCTGCAATGAGTGGTGGTTTTACTCAAGTCGATATCGACCTCAATAACATTAATCCTGAATTGATGAATGTTTGGACATCTGCTACCGGTGAGCCATTAACAGCAATCGCTATTATTTCATTGGTTGCTTGGGGACTTGGGTATTTTGGTCAACCGCATATTTTGGCACGTTTTAAAGCAACTCGTAGCAACAAAGACTTAACTACAGCACGCCGTATTGCGGTTATTTGGACGGCGTTATCTATGGCTGGTGCTATCATGGTCGGCTTAGTTGGTCTGATTTATGTAAATGGACATCCGATGCTTAATATCCAAGATGGTGAGAAAATCTTTATGATCTTGGTTAATGCTGTATTTCATCCTGTGATGGCAGGCATTTTACTGGCTGCGATTTTAGCTGCGATTATGAGTACTGCTGATTCACAATTATTAGTTTCATCATCTGCGCTAGCGGAAGACTTTTATAAGCAAGTGTTTAAAAAAGATGCGACACCAGAGCAAGTGGTTGTGGTTGGTCGTCTTGCTGTAGTCGGCGTTTCTATGTTTGCGTTGTTACTAGCAATGAACCCTGAAAGTTCAGTCTTAGGACTAGTATCGTATGCATGGGCAGGGTTTGGTGCAGCATTTGGTCCAGCAATCGTATTGAGTTTGTATTGGTCGAAAATGAACCGTAACGGTGCACTAGCTGGAATTATTGTCGGTGGTGTGACTATCGTTATCTGGAAACAATTAACGGGTGGTTGGTTTGATGTTTATGAAATCGTACCGGGTGTCATTTTCTCTACCATTTCGATTGTTGCAGTCAGTTTATTAACTGGCGGTCCAAATGAAGAAGTCACTCAACAATACAAAAAATATCAGCGTCAACTAGAAGAATTAGATTAATATTCCTCTGATAATTTGACGGTTATTTAGCCCTCATTATTTAAATAATGGGGGCTTTTACGTTTAGATGTCTATCTTGATTTTAATAATAAAAATAATCACATAGGTAATCCGACAATAACAATAAAAAAATTTTGAACTACTTAGATCAAGTTTTTAAAAATAACCCTATACAAGGATGAAAAACCCGAGTATCTTTAAACACGGCCTGTAACGGACCTATTTATTTGAAATTTGCTTTAGAAGTCTTCGCAACACCTGATATACCAGTTAAGTGTCATGAAGTGCCTCCTTTTAAGTATCCTCACTTAAGTAACTCTATTCCCGGCTATAACACGCAACAAGCGTAATTGATTAGTAAAAAATATTTATAGGATTTACCCATGTCTAAGACAACTGGTACAGTTAAGTGGTTTAACGAAGAGAAAGGTTTCGGTTTTATCACTCAAGAGAATGGCGGCGCAGACGTATTTGTTCACTTCCGTGCTATCACAGGTGAAGGTTTCCGCACTCTAGCTGAAGGCCAAAAAGTAGCGTTTGAAGTTGAGCAAGGTCAAAAAGGCCCTCAAGCTGCAAACGTTGAAGTACTATAATTAAGTACTTATAACGAATTAAAAAAAGCCGCACTTGTTGCGGCTTTTTTGTTTCTATTGAAATCGAATTTATAAAAATAATCTTCTCGAGCAACGAGCAACGAGCAACGAGCAACGAGCAACGAGCAACGAGCAACGAGCAACGATGACCAAATATAATCAAAAACACTTTAAACAACACGATTTCTCTCAACAAGATTTGAGTCAACATACGTATCAAGGTTGCCACTTCTATCAGTGTGACTTTTCTCGTTGTGATCTGTCTGATACGCAGTTTATTGATTGTGTTTTTATTGAATCCGGTGACGTCATAGGCTGCAACTTTGCTTACGCCAAACTGAATGATGCCAGTTTTAAACACTGTAATTTGAGTATGGCTAATTTTGATGGGGCTTTAGCGTTTGGCATTGAAATACGCAATAGCACCCTGAAAGGGGCAAGCTTTGTTCGAACCTTGTTTGCGAATCACATCACGCACAATACCTATTTCTGTTCTGCTTATATTACGCAGTGTGATTTAACTTACGCAAATTTAGAAAATCAGTGCCTTGAAAAATGTGATTTGTTTGAAAACCGTTGGCGTGGTGCTAATCTACAAGGTACTTCATTTGAAGGCTCTGACCTTAGTCGCGGGGAGTTCTCTAACGAACAATGGAGCCAAGCAAATTGGAAAAGCTGTAACCTCGCACATGTTGAACTTGAAGGGCTAGACATTCGTAGCGTGAACTTAAAAGGCACGATGATTTGTCAATGGCAACAAGAAATGCTGCTTGAACATTTAGGTGTGATCACCATTCCAGATTAGGTTATATACCCAAGTGAATTCTACACCTTGAAGTTACTTGGGTATAAACAGTTTACAGTGTAAATTAAATTAATAAAAACAATGATTAGGAACTAATATGTCGTCTGATTTTTATGGCTCTAGTGCTAGCTACGCGCGCAAAGAAAGTGGTTACCGTGAAAAGGCGTTAAAGCTTTATCCTTGGATTTGTGGTAACTGTGCTCGCGAGTTTGTGTATTCTAATTTACGTGAATTGACGGTACACCACAAAGACCATGATCATACTAATAACCCAGAAGATGGCAGTAATTGGGAGTTGCTTTGTCTGTATTGTCACGACCATGAACACTCTAAATACTTAGAGCATGATTTGTATGGTTCGGCTGACTCCACACCCAAAGAAGAGGAGCACCAAACCGCAACCCATAACCCGTTTGCAAACCTAAAAGATTTACTTAAAAAATAATGAATATATACCCAAGTGACTTCAAGATGCAGAATTCAGAGCTATCATCCAAACCTTTAAGCAAGGAAGATGGGCGAAGGAATGTAGGCATCTTTCAAACCGATCTGACACAGCATAAAGGTTTGAATGAAGCTCTCGGAGGGCAAGTTAAAACAAGCTTTATCCTGCGTTAAATTGAACAGAGATAGAATAACTATGATCATATTCAATTTGTCTTGCCTAAAGCTTGTTTTATTCTTGCTGAAATTCGCATCTTGAAGTTACTTGGGTATAAACGGTTATGATTAACGATCGGTTATCGATTCGTTCTTACATTAGTCAATCACGTCAGCATAAGCATGATTATCATCAAATTGTGCTGCCACTACAGGGCGTGATTGAGATGCAAGTCGGAGAATTTGATGGCAAAGTGAGTGTTGGTGACGCTATCGTTATTCACGCAGGCTTGAACCATGTTTTTTCCGCTGATCAAGCCGCACGCTTTTTAGTAGTCGATCTCAACCAACTTCCACCTAACTTATGCCATGCTGAAACGAAAAAGTTTTTGTTATCTCCAGCGACTCTAGCTTATGTGCAATTTGCCGGGTTGCAATTGATGAGCAAAACTAATGCCCATTTAGAAAATGCGATGTGCGCTATGCTATTGCAGCTATTAGAACAGCAAGGCCAGCAGCTTAGAATCGATCCTCGTATTGCGAGTGTCATAAGTGAAATTCAACAAGATATTAGTCAAAATTGGTCGGTTGAACGATTAGCCAAACTATCCTTTTTAAGCCCTACTCAATTTAAAACCGTATTCAAATCGAACTTAGGTCAAACCAGCCAGCAGTTTGTTTTACAACTTCGAATGGAAAAAGCCAAAGCGCTATTAACGCATACCGATCTTCCTGTGCAATTGATCGGGGAAAAAGTCGGTTTTTCTAACCCATCAGCATTTACTCGCCGCTTTAGTCAATTTTTTGGTCTGTCTCCTAAATCATATCGATAATCATCACTTTAGTCATAAAGACCGTCTGATCAGCACATTTTCGTTACCAATGATTCTTATACTGAAAACTCACTTGGGTACAGTTATGGTTTTAAAGGTTAAAAATGCAAAGGATTGAAAATTTACGTTCACCTATTCGCTTTGAAACGGCCGCCCCTTTGCTGTTCTTGCTGATGTGGAGTAGTGGGGCGGTAATGGTGAAAATGGGACTAATAGATGCGTCACCTTGGACCTTTTTATTCCTACGAGCAGTGGCGACTTTCCTATTTTCAACTCTGGTGCTGCTGGTGGTAAAACCTAAATTAAAGTTTGAATTATTTCGCCATGATAAAGCGTCAATTATTGCGGTGCTAAAAGTCGGTTTCTTTTTGCAGTTTGCCTACCTGAGTACGTATATTTTGTCGATCGATGCCGGCATATCGCCAGGTTTGATTACTATGATATTAGGTTTTCAGCCGCTCATTACGCCATTCCTTGCGAAAGACAGGATGTCGAAACAAGGTTATGCTTTGTTAGCACTTGGTTTTATCGGCTTATGCATCGCTGTATTGGGTGCAAAAGGGATCGATGCTTCACATGTCATAGGCTTGTTGTTTGCCTTATTGGCTTTAATGTCGCTAACTTTTGGTACCATTAAGCAAAAAGGCATCAACATGAATATTGAAAGCATGGTGGTTTATCAGAACCTATTCACGTTATTGCTATTTAGCGTGGTGGCCTTATGTACAGACTGGCAAGTTGAATGGACCAATGAACTGTTTATTTCATTATTTTGGATGAGTATTGTGGTCTCGGTTGGTGCGGTGATGTTGCTGCTTTACATGCTTAAGCGAGGTAGTGCCAGCCAAGTAAGCGTGCTGTTTTATTGCATACCGATTTTGGCCATTATGTTTGATTATTTGATCTTTGGTGAACAGTTGAGTGGCATGACTATGGTTGGCATTGTCGTGGTAGTGATCGCAGTGTATTGCTTTCAAAAAGTGAAGCCAGTTCAAGCGAGGTTAAATAAAGGCACAAAATAACAATTGAATAGAAGATGAATTGATGTTTTTATATTCAAAGTATTGCTGAGAAAGGAGTTTTCAATGGATTTGTGGCACGGATTAGTTTTAATTACCTCTATTCACTTATTGGCCGCTGCTTCGCCTGGGCCAGATTTTATACTGGTTTCACAACAAACCATCTCGAATGGTAAAAAAGCAGGGCTGCTGTGTAGTGTCGGTATTGCGCTGGGTTTATCGATTCATATTCTCTATTCTGCTTTTGGTTTAGCGGCAATTATCGCTAATTCAGCCAGTTTACTTTGGGTGATTAAAGTACTCGGCGGAGGTTATTTAATTTATCTAGGTTGGCAGGGATTAAAAGCGAAAGCAGCAATGCCTGATGAGGTTGAATTGCCGGTCGCGAAAGTACAGTCGGCGAAAAAAATGATTGGTATGGGGTTCTTGTGTAATGCTCTAAACCCTAAAGCGCCGATTTATTTTGTATCGTTATTTACCTTAGTTCTGTCAGCGGATATGCCAATCTATCAAATTGCGATTTATGGTGTATGGATCATGATTTTACAGTTTGCATGGTTCTCTTTGATTGTGACGTTATTGTCTCGACCAACGATTAATAAGAAGTTTAAGCAATGTGGTCATTGGATTGATCGAGTACTTGGTGGTGCGATGGTGGCACTAGGTATTAAGTTGATGATTACTCGTAATTAACTTTATATCCATTGTGCTCAATTATTTGGGGCATATGAAATGAAAAAAGGAGCTCAAATGAGCTCCTTTTGTTTTTTGCTACACTAAGTAATTAATCGACTAACTTCATTTCTTGAATAATATCAGAGGCAATTTCCGGCTTAGTGCTGGTCGGTGTTGCATGAAGTTCGGCTTTAAGTTGGCCTTTACGGTTTTTAAGTCCGGTTTCTAATTTTTTAACCGCAGCGGCAATAGCTGGGTACATCACTTTGTCTTCAGATTTAGCTGAGATACGAGCGCCTTCGTAGTTGGTGAAGGTTTCAACTTGGTGTTCATTATGTTGTTTAGTGATAATAATATCGCAGCTGATTAAGTCGGGGAAGTGTGAAGATATTTTATCGAATTTTCCTTCAATCTCAGTACGTGAGTCTTCACTGAGAGAAACATGGTGCGTTTGGATGTTTATTTTCATACACAATACCTTCCTGTTGAAGCACCTTGAAAATACAAGGCAAAAATGCGGATTTCATATCCATAAGTGCTTGTTATTCAAAAGCCTAATTACTTTCGAAGTTCGTCACTATTCTTTCAAGCTATCAAACTTTAAGACAATAGGCAAAGAGCTTTGTTCCATTTTGTTATGCCCAAGTAACTTGAGTATAGCATTAACTATCTCGCTTTAATTTTAGACCATCACTAATGCTTTTTTGCTTTGGTAAATTTCTTTTTTACGGCGCTTGTCTGCTCTTACCATAATGAACCATATGCTAAAGGTAAATAGGGATACACACAGTAAGATCAAGCTAGCAATTGCATTAATCTCTGGTTTCACCCCTAGGCGTACCGAGGAAAAAATTTCCATTGGTAGTGTCGTTGAGCCTGGGCCTGACACAAAGCTTGCCAACACTAGATCATCGAGTGATAAAGCAAATGCCATCATGCCACCCGCAACAAGTGATGGCGCGATCATTGGAATGGTAATTTGCATAAATACCTTCCAAGGTTTAGCGCCTAAATCCATCGCCGCTTCTTCCATTGAGATATCTAGCTCACGCAGGCGAGATGAGACTAAGATGGCCACATACGAGCTAGTAAATGTGGTATGAGCTATCCAAATCGTCATCATGCCGCGCTCTACCGGCCAACCAATTAGATTATTCATTGCCACAAATAGCAGTAGCAATGAAAGACCGGTGATCACCTCTGGCATCACTAATGGCGCGGTAACCATGCCTCCTAGTAATACTTTTCCGTGGAAGCGAGGGATTCGCGTCAATACAAAAGCTGCCATAGTGCCTAGTGCAACTGCAGAAATAGCAGTGTAAAAAGCAATTTCTAATGAACGAAATACCGAGCCCATTAGCTGAGTATTTTCCCATAACGAGCCATACCATTGAGTTGACCAGCCGCCCCATACTGTTACCAATTTGGAAGCGTTAAATGAGTAAATCACCATGATGACTAACGGCAAGTAAATAAATACCAAGCCGAGCACCAACATTAGATTTGCAAAACCAAAACGTTTCATCGTTATTCCTAAACAATTCGTACTTAAATTAGCCTTGAAGTTCTTTGGCTTGAGTACGATTAAAGAACATGATTGGGATCATAAGAACCACCAACATAATGACCGCTAACGCCGCTGCCACAGGCCAATCTCGGTTGTTGAAGAACTCTTGCCACAAGACTTTACCTATCATCAAGGTATCTGGGCCACCTAGCAGTTCCGGTATCACAAACTCACCGACGACGGGAATAAACACCAACATACAGCCTGCAATCATCCCGCCTTTTGACAGTGGTACGGTGATCTGCCAGAAGGTCGAGACATGACGACAACCTAAATCTGACGCCGCTTCTAGTAAGCTTTGGTCATGCTTTGCTAGGTTGGCGTACAGTGGTAACACCATAAACGGCAAGTATGAGTACACAATGCCAATGTAGACCGCGAGATCCGTATTCAAAATCCGTAGTGGCTCATTAATTACCCCTAAGTGGAGTAAGAAGCCATTTAATAATCCGTTGTTACTTAAAATGCCCATCCACGCATACACACGGATCAAAATGGCTGTCCAAGTTGGCAACATGATCAGTAACAACAAGATAGTTTGCGTTTCTTTTTTTGCTTTAGAAATCGCATACGCCATTGGGTAGCCAATCATCAAACAAGCCAAGGTGCTGATCAGCGCCATTTTTAGCGAGCTGAGATAAGCGGCTAAATACAATTCATCAGCACTGAGTAGCAAGTAGTTACCCATGTTGAGAAAAATGGCCATCTGTTCATCGGCCCAACTGACCAGTTCAGTGTAGGGCGGTATGGCGACATCGGCTTGTGAAAAGCTAATTTTAAGTACGATCACAAACGGCAATAAAAAGAAAATAAACAGCCAAAAGAATGGAATACCAATGACCAGTTTACGTCCTAGTTGTTGGATGCATTTATTCATTGCAGAACCACACCACTATCATCTTCCCAATATAAATACACATCATCTTCCCAGGTTGGGCGTTTGACGTGACGCACGGCGTTAGCAATAAACGCTTGGACTATCTTTCCTGACGGTAATTGGATGTGATACATCGAAGATCCACCTAAATAAGCAATGTCGTAGACTTTGCCAGTTGTCCAGTTAAAGTCAGGGTGGACTAAGTCCTCTGGCAATGTCGCGCTGATCAACAACTTTTCAGGACGTAATGCATAAGTCACTTTTTTGTTTTCAGCTTGAGTACTAATACCGTGGCCGATATAGATGGGCTGTGGCAAATCGACACAGGCAATCGTCGCGTGATCTTGTTCATCTTCGACCAACATGCCATCGAATAAGTTTACGTTGCCAATGAACTCACACACCAAACGGTTAACTGGCGTTTCGTAAATATCCATCGGGCTACCAATTTGCTCAATACAACCTAGGTGCATGATGGCGACACGTTGTGCCATGGTCATCGCTTCTTCTTGATCGTGAGTCACCATGACGCAGGTCACGCCCACACGCTCGATAATTTCAACCAGCTCTAACTGCATTTGTGAGCGTAGTTTCTTATCCAGCGCGCCCATTGGTTCATCTAGTAACAACAGTTTTGGACGTTTGGCGAGTGAGCGAGCCAATGCGACACGTTGACGTTGACCACCAGATAATTGATGTGGCTTACGTTTGGCGTATTGCGTCATATGCACCAGTTTCAACATCTCCGCCACGCGTGCGTTAATTTCTTCTTTTGGCAGTGAATCTTGTTTCAAACCAAAGGCAATATTTTGCTCAACACTCATGTGTGGAAATAGCGCATAAGACTGAAACATCATATTAATCGGCCGATCATAAGGCGCCATGTCAGTAATATCGACACCATCTAAAATGATGCGTCCTTCAGTTGGCTTCTCGAAACCCGCTAGCATACGAAGTAAGGTTGATTTACCTGAACCTGAACCACCGAGTAGAGCAAAGATTTCACCTTTATTTATGGTGAGCGACACGTTGTCGACCGCAAGAGTGTCGTCAAATTGTTTGCTTACACGATCAATTTTCACCAAGATTTCTTTTGATTTAGATTGACGCTCTAATGCTTTTTTGTAGGCACTGGAAGTGATGGCCATTTCAACTCTCTTTTAAATTATTCTTAAAATAAAAAGGCGTCCTAATCTGGACGCCTTAATCACACTTCAACTCAAGTATGTGCTTTCGGCGCTATCGACCTGTTTTTATCTTGGTCCAAGCACGTGTCATAACACGTTGAGTCTTGGCGGGTAGATCGCTGATCGTGTATATGTTTTTCAGTATTGCTTCATCTGGGTAAATTCCAGTATTACTACTAATGTCTTGGTTTACAAAAGGTGTTGCCGCTTGGTTACCATTGGCAGCACTGACTTCATTGGTAATGTTGGCAATCACTTCTGGTGTCATTAAGTAGTTCAAAAATACATGAGCGGCTTGTACATTTTTGGCATCGGCTGGAATCGCCATCATGTCAAAGTAACTGCCTGCACCTTCTTTTGGGATCACGTATTCAATTTTGTTGCCATTATTCGCTTCATTGGCACGGTCACGAGCAATGAATAAGTCATTGGAATAACCCACCGCAACACAAATATCGCCATTCGCTAAATCTGAAATGTACTTAGACGAGTGGAAGTAGCTGATGTTTTCGCGAATAGACAAGAACAATGCTTCCGCTTGTTTGATGTCTTCCGGCTTTTGTGTGCCTGTAGCGAGCCCTAAATAATTTAATGCTGCGGGTAACATTTCGGATGGTGAATCCAAAAATGACACTCCACAGGTTTTCAGTTTTTCCATGTACTGCGGGTTAAACACCAAATCCCATGAATCGGTTGGCATATCTTCACCGAGTGCTTTTTTCACTTTATCGATGTTGTAAGCAAAGCCGATCGTGCCCCATAAATAAGGCATCGCGTATAAATTACCTGGATCGCTTGGTGATAGTGCATTCAATAATTCTGGGTTGAGGTTTTTCCAATTAGGCAGTTGAGTGCGATCTAATTTTTGGAAAACACCCGCGCGAATCTGTTTGGCTAAAAAGTTATTTGATGGCACCACCACGTCATAACCAGAACGACCTGCAAGCAGTTTAGCTTCCAGTACTTCGTTACTATCAAATACGTCGTATACCACTTTAATGCCGGTTTGCTTTTCAAAATCGCTAATCGTGTTCGGCGCGATGTAGCTGCTCCAGTTATAAACGTGTAGCACTTGCTCATCTTGAGCGTAAGTTTTACTTGAAGTAAATAAAGCCGCAGACGATAACAAAGTGGTGACAGTCATAGATGCAGCGAACACCGTCTTTTTGAAAGACACTGAAGTTTTAATAAACATAGTAGGTCCCAAATAATGGATCAGTTGATCCAATGGTTAGCTCACCAACCTAGCTTATAGCCAGCATTCCTTTTGATTTTAGCCTTGGGAGATCACTGATTTGAGTCAGGTTGAACATAAGTTAATTTATTCAATATGACGTTTTCTGAGTTGGATGTATGAAGGGAGAAATCATCCAAACTCGTAGATTTGCAACCTGCGCCCATTAACCTTGCGTTAACGAATAGCGACACTAAATAGGCTGTTTACACTGTAAATGTTAACAGTTGAGTGTGGCGGTTGGTACTTTCTTGCGAAGAACAGGGGCGATAATAAAACGAATATTCAAATAGTAAATCAGAATAATTTTATGGTTTCGATAAGATTTGCTTGTTGTAGAAAAGGTGGTGTTTCTTTGGCTTTTTTAGCTGGTTTTGATGAAAACGTTAAGGCTGCGAGTGTGATTATTTATTTAAAGAATAAACTTAATTTAACGATGCTGGAATTCGGCTACGATATGATAGGCACCCTTAGTAAAGTAATGTTATGGTTTTATTATTGTAATGATAGAAGTATATACCCAAGTAACTTCAAAATGAGAGTTCTGAATTCTGCACATCTTGAAGTCACTTGGGTATATAGGGAGAGACAATGTTAGTCACCAAATACTATATTGCGGGCAGTATTCTATTTTATGTGTTGGCCTTGTTATGCCCTAATTTTTGGCTGTCGATTCCGCTTGCTTGGATTGCTTTATCCTTGTCGATTGTCAGCATCGCTTATCTATGCAACTTCCCTCATTTATTTCGTAAAAAGCCTAACGGGGTGATCCCAAATGGTATCCAGTTAGTACTTGCGCCTTTTTTGATTGGTGCGCATTACTATAATTATTGGGCGCGAACGCATGATTCGGTTGCGCCTATTCAACGTATTGATCCTCAGTTGTACTTAGCTCGACGCTTATTTACCAAAGATCTAAAAGAGTTAAAAGCTCAAGGTATTACCAGCATTTTAGATATCACCGCTGAATTTCATGGATTACAAAGCCGTAAAGCCAGTCGTGATTTTGAGTATTTCAATCTGCCAGTGCTTGATCACAAAGTGCCATCAAAGCGGAAGTTATTAAAAGCATTAGATTGGATGGATGTTCAACTCGCGGACTCCAAGAAAATAGTGGTGCATTGTGCATTAGGTCGTGGGCGTTCGGTGTTTGTATTGGCTGCTTATTTATTGCGTCGTTACCCAAGAATGAGTATTGAAGATGTGATGAAAAAAATTCAATCAATTCGCAGCACCGCCAATTTGAATAAGGAACAAATGAAAATGTTAAAGCAACTTGATAAGCAGCGAGCATTAGTTTCTGAACAGACCGTGTGGCTAATTGTGAACCCGGTTTCTGGTGGGGGAAAGTGGGACACCTATAAAGATGAAATTCTAGAAAACTTTAAAGCTAAATATCAGGTAGAAGTGCGAGAAACCACACCTGAAATATCGGCAAGCGAACTGACGAAAGAGGCGATTAACTCAGGGGCTTCTTTGATTGTTGCGGGTGGTGGTGACGGCACTGTAACGGAAGTGGCAAGTCAATTAGTCCATACCGATATTGTTCTTGGCATCCTACCATTGGGTACTGCGAATGCCTTATGCCATGTGCTTTATGGTATTGAGAATAAAATCATTCCAGTGGAAGCAGCATGTGGCGCTATTTTAAATGGTGAAGTGACTCAAATTGATACCGCTTTATGTAATAGCGATTTAATGCTGTTGGTGTCTGGGATTGGTTTTGAACAACAAATGATTGAATACGCTGAGCGTGAAGAGAAAAATAATGATGGCCAATTGGCTTACTTAAAAGGTTTATGGGGTGCAATTGCCAATAATGAAACGTTAATGATTCGAATTGCTTTAGATAAACAAACGCCGCAAGAATTAGACGTGAGTAGTTTAGTGGTCGCCAATGCCGCTCCTTTTACGACACTACTGGCACAAGGTGGCGGAGAGCCGGATTTACAAGATGGTATTTTGGATATTACCTACATGCCTAGTCATCAAAGTGTTGCGGGGCGCTTATTATCGCTATCTGAATTAGCCATCTCAGGTTTGCTCCCTACCGCAGAGCCGATGGGGTTTGTGCATAAGCAAGCCAAAGACGTCACTATATCCAGTGAAGTCGCTTTTAAATATGTGATTGATGGTGAGCTGTATGAGACTGAACAACTTAGCATTCGTACTCAACCTCGCTCATTGAATGTGATGGTACCACGTTGGTTTAATGAGCAGTAATATCAAGCAACTAAGCAACTAAGCAACTAAGCACCTTAGCTATCCGCAGTCAGATTAATTAAGGCCACACGGTAGGGATAATGCGGTTTGGTCTAGTTATTCCCATCTGTGTGATTTATTATCCCAGCTTAATTTATTTCTTTGTATGAGAACTTTTCAATATGCCTAACCACTCACCAGTGCTTGGTGCCTCGTGGATGCTAATTGCTGGCTTGTCTTTTGCTGTAGTTAACAGTGCTGCCCAGTACATTAGCATCACTTTTTCTATTCCTTCTACCACAGTTGCTCTGCTTCAATATGCGATTGCGCTGGTGGCGATCATACCTTACTTAAAAACATTAGGTATTCGTCGTTCTTTGTATACCAAACACTTTGGCTGGCATGCGTTTCGAGTCTTTTTATCAGTAATCGGCATTCAACTTTGGTTTTGGGCGTTGGCGTATCCGGTACCAATTTGGCAAGGCATTGCATTGTTAATGACTTCACCATTGTTTGCGACTGTCGGCTCTGGGTTATTACTAAAAGAAAATGTGGGCTGGGCGCGTTGGATGGCAACCTTAGCCGGCTTTGGCGGGGCGATGATTATCTTAGAGCCATGGTCAGATGCGTTTAGTTGGGCAACATTATTACCTGTCGGTGCGGCTTTTTTCTGGGCCTGTTATTCATTGATGGTGAAGAAAATGTCGGTTAACGATTCACCTTCTACCATGGTGGTTTACCTGCTGATCTTACTCACGCCTTTTAATATCTTATTGGCATTACCGGAGTGGTCTACCCCAACCGGTTGGAGTGTTTGGGGATTATTGATTGGTGCTGGCGTAATGACAGCGTTAGCACAATGGGCGATTGTTAAAGCTTATGCCGTGGCAGATGCCTCTTTTGTGCAACCATTTGATTTAGCAAAATTGCCGTTTAATGTCTTTTTAGGTTGGCTTGTTTTTGGTTGGATCCCGACAGGCAATTTATGGGTAGGCGCTGCAATTATGATGGCTTCGATCGTGTTTATTACTCAGTGGGAGAGACGTAAGTAAGTTAACCTACCTTAAGTGGTCGATAACGCAAGTAATGGTAGTTAATCGCTTGCGTTATCATTTATATGTAATAGCAATTTTTCATTCATATTATCTGTGATCAAAATCTCTTCTTTTAGCCTATTCCTTCTTTACTCTCCCTTCTTCATTTTTTAACTGAAGATCTGCTTATGTCGACATTATTTGCCATTTCACTGACCACTGGACTGCTTTCGGGTATTTGGGGTTGGGTCGCCATTTCTTTGGGATTATTGTCTTGGGCTGGTTTTCTCGGTTGCACCAGTTACTTTGCCTCGCCGATTCAAGGGCTAAAAGGTTTAGGTGTGAGCTTACTGACCAACCTTTCTGGGGTGTTTTGGGCGCTGGTTATTATTCATGGTTCTCAATGGCTAGGCAGCGATGTGATTGGTTATATCCTGACAGCATTGGTTTCCTTTTTTATGTGTATTCAAGCGCAGAAACACTGGTTGAGTTTTATTCCCGGAACCTTCATTGGCGCATGTGCTACTTTTGCCACCGATGGAAATTGGCAGTTGGTGATCCCTTCACTGTTAATTGGCGGAGTATTCGGTTACATCATGAAAGCGAGCGGTCTGTGGTTACAGGCGAGAAGCGGTGTAAGTCTAAAACCAAAAGTGATAGAAGAAAAATGAAAGGGGTGATATTTGTTGCATCATTTCCAAGATTATCTCTGAAAATCAATTAATAAACTGTTGTTTTTATAGCCGCTCAATGCCCTTTTATTTATAATTTTTTCATTGGAAATAATTGAAGCATATGGAATTTTTATGAAATCGACTTGGTTAGGGATAACGCTATTATTACCCTTGTTAACCGCCTGTGATGCCCGTTCAGATATCACTATCAACAGCACCCAAATTAGCAGACAGCAAGCCAATACCATTAAGCAAAATATTGCTTCTCAATACCCCAACGCGAGCGCGGAAGAAAAACAACAAATTGCCGATGTTGCAGTTAAAGCCATTGAAAATTTGGTTTTTGTCGAAGGGGGCAGTTTTGATATGGGCGACTTTAAAGCACCCTGTGAAATTCCAAGTAAAACTTACGAACGTATTGATTGGTCACCAGATGGCAAGTGTTTTAGTACGCTCACCAGTGGCTTAACTGGTGGTCGTTATCTTCATAAAGTCACGCTGGATTCTTACTCAATAGCTAAGTTTGAAACCACGTTTCCAGATATGGAAGTGATGCGCAAAGTCGAAGGGCTTCCTGTTGCCGATCAAAGATTAGATCGTACTTACTATCAACGTGGTACGGATGAATTCAAAGCTCGCTTAAAAAAGAAAACAATGTCTGCCGCTTCTACACAATACTGGCAAGAAGCCAAAGATTATTGTCTCTGGTTAGGTCAAGTGACGGCTTTACCGTTTGATTTACCCACCGAAGCGCAATGGGAATATGCCGCACGCAGCCGTGGGCAACATTACTATTTTGCCACCAATAATGGTTACCGCCAGTTGCAAGGAGGCTATTATTACGACCCTGAGCTGGGTACCAATATTGATTATCAAGATGATGAGGTTAATGCATCAACTGATACTAAGAATATAAATACTTTTCCACCTAATCCATTAGGGGTGTATGGCATGAGCAACCAAGTCAGCGAGTGGGTCAATGATTGGTATGCTAAAGATTATTATTTGCACTCGCCAGAGCATAACCCTCAAGGGCCAGAAACTGGCACGGAAAAAGTCATGCGTGATGGCATGGGAACTACCATGACGTTTTCTCGCCTCCATTCAGTGGGAGAGAAAAGATATTACTCATCCGTTAGCTTTCGTTGCGCATTGCAACAAAGCACGCCAGTTAAGCGTTAAACATGAATAAGCCAACCGTGAAGTTGGTTGGCTTATTGCTTTATCGTCGATGATTATACGTAGCGGCTACCTTGTGGCGCTCGGCCAATTTTTGCTAACTGTTGCTCAACCGCCTCACGTTTATCGCTCCATGAATTCCCTTTTCTTGGTGTGAAGGGTAATGGTGAGCGAATTGTAACGAGCTTGGTGAACTTATCTTTTTGGGCCAGTTTGAATACCCAGTCATTAAAGTCGTCTTGTTGTTGCCAGTCGAGTATCGCATTAATGCGAGCGAGGTTATCAAATAACACTTTCTCACCTTCTTGTTTACTGCCATCTGGGCTCATGTGCGCCAATACTTCTTCAAATTTACGCCAGCTAGAAATGCTGCTGGCTAACAGGTAACAAATCGCCTGCTCTTGTGGTTCTTCCCAGCGTTCAAAAAAGGTTTCAGTTAAGGTATCAAGCATCATACCTATGGTCTCGGGCGGCAGTTTGTCGGGTTTAACCTCTAACCAGGCTTGTTTGTTGAGGATGCGGCGGGTTAATAAGTCGGCTTCATTTTTTTGATATTGCCGATTTTTCCACCATTCATCCACTTCTCTCGTCCCCAATTTGACAGCGTTTTCCCATGCTTGTGCTGGATCGCTAATGGCTTCATAAGCATTAAAGGCAAACGCCATATAACTGGTGCGAGTCAGATATTCATACATATCTTTGTTGATATTTTCTAGCTGACGATAATCGACATATTGCAACCCTTGCCACACCACTTGCGCCAGTTTCCAAATATTTTCAAAATTAATATTGGCACCAAAGCCACCACTGCCACCTGCACCCCAAACAATGCGACCATTGCAATATAGGTACAATTTACCCGTATCTAAAATAAGCTGAAAATCACCTCCAAAGCCTACACCTAAACTTAAATTCCCCTCAGCCTTCAATTCCGCTAAGGGCTCAAAATTAAGGGTGGTTTCTTTGTCTGGATCTTGCCATTCTAGCGCACCAGTGATTTGACCGCCCGCCTGTACGCCAGCAAATCCTTCTGCTTTTACCCCGACTTCACCATTAGGTTTAACTGCCATACCTACCGAAGGGGACAACAACATACTGTGACCGGCTTCTTGCTCTTGGGGTTGGTTGGTTACCCCTGCTGAGCCCGTTACCATCGCCCCAGCAAAGCAACTTAATTTGGTGGTGCAATTGGTTCGAAAACGACCAAAAGAATAGTGTTGGGTGTCACCATTGGCATCTTTATAGCTCAGCGACAGCGGAAAACCACTTTCATAAGGCAGGTAACTTTTAAACTCGACCGAAGCCTCAGCCAGAGCAATGGCAGCTTCCGCTTTAATACCAATATCAACCTTACCTTGAGTGGGTTCAAAGGTAGATTTTAGCGCAGCCGTGGCTCCCCAGCGTAATAATTGTGCTTCAGAGCTGGCAGCAAATCTGGTGTTACCGTCTTGATTTAAAATATAGTGGCTGGCTTTCCATTCACCGCTGTTACCTCCTTCCGCTTTCCACTCTTTAAAGACCATTTCAATTGATGGGTTTTCAATGGTTTTGGTGACGGTTTCTTTAATGTTATTAAGTAGCGCCTCTTTAAACCCTGCCACATTGCCCTCACGCAATGCTGATAACATCGTCGAATTGGTTGGACGGCGATCCCAAGCAATACGTTCACGCTCAACATAAGTGATACGCACATAAACAAATTGATTATGAGATACCGAGTAGGCTTCTAATACATGCTGACTAGCTGGATGGGTGGTAAGCGTTTTATTTTTGGTAAAGTTTTGCAAATTAACGCCCAAGTTATTGGGTTTTTGGTCTTTGGTTTCCGCTTTGGTTTGCAGCGCTTGATTGTATTCAATGGTTGCTTGTATATCGGCTAACACTCGTTGTTTTAATATTTGAGTGGCGCTTTCATTGTTAAAAATAGGGTTATAACCGTCTACTATTCGACGTCTTTTTTCTAACTCTTTGAGCTTAGCTTTCACCAATTGTTGGTTACTCTTTGTCTCCTCCTTCGAGGTTTGATCTTTGGTTTCTTCGATCGCAATGGCTCCTGCATTGACCGCTTGTTCAGCCCATTGTTGTTTCTTCTTTATATGGGCTAAGTGGTCTTCATCGGTGGCAGTTTTTGGATCGGGCGCACTATCTTGCACAGCTTTCAAATTGGCGATTAATTGTTCAGTGGCTTGGATTTCTTCATTTAACAGCGCAATAGCTTGTTCATCTAAGCAATAATATTGTGAGCCTTTATCTTGAGTGAAAAACAACACATCTTTAATATCTTTGCCCTGACAAGCTGGAGGGTGGATTAGGCTGCCTTGGTCTGATACCGGACGTTTAACCTGTGGTGGTTCGACGTCTGGTAGTGGTGCTTGTGGTTCAGGCTCTGGGTCACTAGGTAATACAATGACATCTCCCGGAAAAATCAAATCTGGATTGGGCTGATATTTAGGGTTAAGCGCCAATATTTGGTTAAAATCGACTTGTTGTTGAATTGCGATAGCCAGTAAGGTATCACCTGCTTGGACGGTATAAGTTTGGCTCATGCTAATGCCTCATGAGATTGAATTTGTTGCATAATATCTGCCATTTTATCGATCTGAGTTGGTGTCATTTTCCATGAATCTAGCTGTTTAGGGGCGAACTCTGGTGTGGACCATTGCGCTTGAAACCATTGGTTGTGATGCCAATAAACCGCATGAATTGGATAGAAGAAGTGCTGCCTTTCTTCGTCACTCAAAGCACCGATAAATGCCAACATGGTTCTTGGTTCGTAGTATCGAAGAAAGGTGGGGGCGGCATTTTTATAGATGGTTAATCTATTGCGTAACAAATCAACAATATTACTTTGTTGAACATTTGCAGGTGCGACAAGTATGCAACCTAAAGGGGCTTGCTCAAATTGAGTTAGCCATTTGGCTTGTAGCTCAGGGTAGGAGGTAATATCGACGACAACAGGGCCGAGCTCTAAGTGTTGATAGTGAGTACCATGGAAAAGTAGATCGCTATAAGGCTCACTGAGTTGGTGCTGATTGATGTGTTGGTAGAGTTCCATTTTCCAATTAGGCATTAATGATGATTCAATTAATGCGTAGATCTTCGATGTATTTGAGGAAATATCGATTAATGGAACCTTGTCCAATACTTGGATTTTCCATTCAGGATTTAACCATGAATTTTGCATATTCCCCCCATGCCACAGTTGCAAAGTTCCATCATTAAACTGCCAGAATCGACCATTTCAGCGTGCATGCTCGGAGTAATTGAAGCGGGCGGTGTGCTTTCTACAATCGGTGGCTCTATCCCATTCGGTAAGGCTGGCATCGCGCCACTAAACCCACTACCACTGCCTGCACTACCACCAGAATTAATGTTCACGCCAGCACCGACAATATGAACACCAGCTGCATCGACTTTGACAAAACTACCACCTACCTTAACTGTGATTTCTGCACCGGCTTCTATCACTACTTTGTTACCTGACTTTATATGGACTTCATTGGCAGCATCATTGACGATCACTGAGCCGGATTTGATTTGTAGGTTACCGTCAACCACAAAGGTTTGATCTTTGGTGACTTTGGTTCGGCTTTCTCCATCCACCGTCAAATTGTGATTGTTTTTGATTTGAGTGAATTGATTGTTTTCTACGGTTAGATGCTGGTCGTGATTTACATCGGTAATGTGGTCATTGAGAGTTTCCGATTTAAAATCTTTCTGCGCATGAACATACACTTGCTCTGATCCGGATTGGTCTTCAAAACTGATTTCGTTAAAGCCTTCACCTTGATGGCTTTCACTGCGCCATACAGTTTTAGTTTTATTATCTGGCAGTGTGTAAGGCGGTAGGTTTTGCGCGCTAAAGGCGCGACCAGTTACGATAGGCTGGTCTGGGTCGCCATTTAAGAATGAGACAATCACTTCATGGCCAATTCTTGGAATGGAAATTTGCCCATACTGACTACCTGCCCAGCCTTGTGAGACTTGCACCCAACATGAACTATGCTCATCACCGTTGGAATATCGATCCCACGGAAAATGCAGTTTCACGCGACCATATTCATCACAAAAGATTTCTTCATCCTCAGGGCCGACAACGTAAGCAGTCATTGGGCCATCGACTTGTGGTTTGGTCATTTGTGGCATGCGCCAGGTTTTATCGGCTGGAATGGCTTCAAACTGATTGGCGTAAGTCGTGGGTTTGCTGCCTGCAGATTCTTCAAGTGCTTGCGGTTGCTCGCCTTGATGAGTACTCGCTATGACTAGCCATTTTTTATCAAAGCTGTCATCAGAGTGTTCGCTTAATTCAAACTTAGCGCCGGTTTGTAGTTGTGGCTCATTACTTTTGCCTTTGGCAGTGTGGGTGCTACGGCGCAGGCTATCTAGACGCAGTTGGTTAAACTCTTTACCAATGGCGTCATCTTTAAAACGTCCCGGCGCGTCAAAGTGATCATAAGTATCACGCTGGTAGTCCATATCACTGGCAACCGCTTGTTGGCTAAAGGTGTATTGCGGTTTTTTAAAGCTACTGTCACCGCTGTGCGTTTCACTGACTTCAAACTGAGTGGTCTTACTGAATGCTTTTATATATGGGGTTGAGCTAATGCCACTGGCCATGACGTTATAAGGAACCGGTGAATCAAGTGTACTAATCACTTGAGAATCATCGGTGAACAGTACGTTGTGTTTCCCTTTTAATTGTTCAATGTGATAAACCATGCCTTCTTCGGCGGCAAGACGGTTAATGAACTCAAGGTCGGTTTCACGATATTGCATACAAAATTCACGCTGTTTTGGTGTGCGAATTAGCGCAAAGGCAAAATCTTGAATGTCCATTTCTTTAAACAAAGTGGCGATGATATCGGGCGCGGAAATGGATTGGAAAATGCGGCTGTTATGGCGCAGCGATAAACGCTCAATGTCAGGTACTAAGGTTAGCGAATAAAAAGTATGGTGGTGACCGGTTTCACCTTGAGTAAAGTTACGTACAATACCATTGATACGCTGTACCACTTCACCATCGCGATGCATGACAAGCTCAGCGTTTTTATCCACTATATCTAAGGCGGTTAAATCGGGGCGGCGACTAGCAAGCTCAATCTGGTAACGAAAACCATGGCACCAACTGCCATCAGCTTGTTGAACCGAAGAAAAGTTATCTTGCCCTTGATAGCTTCTCACGACTAACGATTCGTCACTGACGCCATCGACGCGAATACTAAATTGCAGCGTTGCCATAGATAAACCTGCTCGTTAAATTTGGAATTCAATAGTGGTCGTTTATATTATCGGTTGAACACTATGTTTGGAGTGGTCTAAGCAATTATTGAGCCATTTTTTATTTTTACTTAAATCATATGGTTATGTTTTTGTTGTTTTTAAGTTAGGCAAAAACTTGCCAACAGTTCGGCAAGTTTTTGCCTAGTCGATACGTGTGGTTTTTAACGAATAAAATCCGATTAGCAAGTAAGGTGCTATAGCTCGTGTGGTCATAGTTTTAAATTTCCCTAAACAAAACCTGACCTGTCAATGACATGCCATTTACCGGATTTTGTCATTTTTATAAGCAGTTTTTATCGGTTATGGATTTACAGAAGTAATGGAATATACAGAGCAAGACAGAGACGCGATTTATCACTTATGGATGTCCCAAAAAGCCAAGCGTCACTTAACACAAATGGATATGGCAAAGCGTTTAGGCATGACGATCAGTGAGTTTTCTGAAGTGATCCGCGGCAAAGGCGAGATTAGCAAAAGCTTTGTCAGTCGCTTCTTTCAGCAACTAGATATTGAGCCGCATACGATTTTACCTTCACTTAAAAACCAGATCGCGCCAGAAAATGCGGTGGTGTATTTGCAAAACCGAATTAGCATTGATGGTGACATTCAAAATGTACAAATCGATGGTAATCAAGTGATCATTGATTACTGTTGTAAGGTGGCCAAAGTAAATTAGCTTATAAGCAGTTATCAAATTAAAAACGCCTAGCTGATCATTGTGATCGGCTAGGCGTTTTGGTTTTTTGGTGTGGATAGAAACCTAGTTAAGGCTTCAAACTCAGCGCTTTATCAATATCTTCGGCGCTATGACGTTCTTCAATCGCTTCCCAAGCTTCGCCCATCGGTTTATTGACGATACGGCCACGTTGAACAGCTGGTCGCTCTAATACCGCTTTCGCCCAACGCTGAACATGCGTGTAACTTTCAACATCTAAAAACTCAGCGGCATTGTAGGCATTACCTAGTACCAAGTTGCCATACCAAGGCCAGATTGCGATATCAGCAATGCTGTACTCTTCACCTGCAATGTAAGTATTGTTGGCTAGTTGCTTATCGAGTACATCTAGTTGGCGTTTGGCTTCCATGGTAAAGCGATTGATAGGGTACTCATATTTTTCTGGCGCATAGTGATAGAAATGGCCGAAACCACCCCCTAAATATGGCGCAGAACCTTGTAGCCAAAACAGCCAGTTTAATACCTTAGTACGATCTTCAATGTTACTTGGAATGAAGTGGCCAAATTTCTCGGCAAGATAAAGCAGGATAGATCCCGACTCAAAGACATTGATCGGTGAATCACCACTACGATCAACTAATGCTGGAATTTTGGAGTTTGGATTGACTTCAACAAAACCAGAAGAAAACTGATCACTATCGCCAATCTTAATTAGAAACGCATCGTATTCAGCTTCGGTGACACCTTTTGCCAGTAATTCTTCAAGCAAAATTGTGACTTTTTGACCATTTGGCGTACCCATTGAATACAACTGAATTGGGTGCTGACCGACTGGTAGTTCTCGTTCAAAGCGAGCGCCAGAATCTGGGCGGTTAATACTACCCCAAGTGCCACCTTGTTGTTCATTGGTCCAAACTTTCGGTGGAATATATTCGTTCGTCATCATCTTCCCTTTTGTTGAGTTTACCCACTATTGTATAGCCAAAGTAATTGGAGTTGCAGCGAGGCGACAAGTGAATGAGACCCCATGAGCATAGCTCGTCTATGTGATTGGGGCGAATGAACGCCGTCAACAAAGCTGCAGCTTCAAGTATGAAGGATATATTAGATATTAGGCCGTTTATTTAGATTAAAAGGATAGACAGACTTTTTCCGTGATTTTGTTCAGATCTCTTAGTTATTAAAAA
Source organism: Vibrio sp. (assembly GCF_048266485.1). GTDB lineage: Bacteria > Pseudomonadota > Gammaproteobacteria > Enterobacterales > Vibrionaceae > Vibrio. The sequence continues at coordinate 46,981 of NZ_JBLWZK010000003.1, forward strand.
GAGAGTTTTTATATAGCTAAATCTTCACGCTTAAGCATCAAATTAGGGTTTGGGCAATTCTTGAGGTAAAAACTTGCGTGAATGGGATCGACTACGCCGGGGTAATCATTTTGATACTCTGCCATATCACGGATGATTTGAAAGTGTAGGTGCGATGCCCAACCGCCATTTTCATGCGAATTACCAATGGTTGCGAACGCTTCACCAGCTTTAATGATTTGCCCACGTTGGAGGTTATTTAATGATGATGCAGCTAAATGGCCATAAAGCGTGTGAAATACATAACCTTCTAGCTCATGACGCAAAATGATGGTTGGGCCGTAATCGCCTTGTTGCTGGTGGTTAGCAAACCCAAACACTTCACCTTCTAATGGTGCGAAAACACATTTCCCAGCCGGGATACCAAGATCAATGCCAATATGTAGCGTGCGAGATTCACTACCCGAAAAATTATCGGTATCTTGATAAATCATGCGTTGTTCCGCATAACGACCAATCTCGACTACCGCACCGATTTCAGCCACCTGTCTTTTTATTTCTGCTGAAAAATCATGCTGTTTATTCACCCTGTCCCAGATATCACTACTTGGTGAAAGGTCGACAATCAGCCCTTTACCAAACTGATACTTACTATCCAGAACAGGATGAAATTGATGATTTTTAAGAACAGATTCAAAAGTCATGATTACGCTTTCGCCTCTTGAAATTCTGCTGATGATTGACGAGGCACTAGCATCATAGCCACCGCATAACCCGCCGCGGCAATAAAGGTTGGCAGCATTAAATCAATATTAACGAAAATAGCGGTGAGATAACCTGTTAATGTCCACGCTAAACCGACCATGGCACTTGATAACGCCATCGCCCAACCTTGGTCACCATCACTGGCACGATCTGATAATGCTGTAATGTATAAAGGGAACGAAGAGGCCACCATAATTGATGTCCATATCATGGCGAGAACGTGAGTGGTTGGCGTCGGTGTGATCGCCAGTAAAATCATGCCTATGCCCGCACCGATTAACACAGATTTTAGAGCATGCGTGAGTGGCACCCAAGTAAGTAGTAGGCGAGGAACAAACAACAAAGAAACAATCATCACGATGCCAATTGCCAACATGAAGTATTGGTAAAATTCACTTTCTACTGCCAGTTGCCATTTTTGCGGCAAAATAAAAGAGATATTCTGGAAATATAAACTCCAACTGAACTGGCAAATAAAGACAATGGCTAAACAAGGCAATAAACCTTTTTGACTACGTGATAATGGCGCCGCTAACGAGAATGGACTTTCCTGTTTTAGAGAAGTTTGCTTTAAAATAGCTTGTTTTGGTAGTTGGATGATGTGCAGCAAAATAAAACACACCACAGCAATCAATAAACAAGCATAGAAAGGGGCTTGAGGGCCATAGAGCGCAGTAAGTTTACTGCCCAGTGCCGGGCCAAAAGACATTGCTGCCGTCATCACAACTGCCACAAAACTCATTAAAGTTGTTTTGGTTTTTCCTTGGCTATTATCGGCCAAAATCGCTTGAGCAATAGGCTGGCTAGCCGAGCCCAAGCTGTTGATCATATTGCCTGCAAACAACAAGGCCACCGAACCTGCAATAATCGCATACGCCGGCATCACAAAACCAATTGCCGCTACCACCAAACATAATGCCATGACCATTTTACGACTATAACGATCCGCAAAACGAGCGATAAACGGTGTAAAAAACATCGAGATAAAAGGCGCAGCAGACATGACCGTACCAAATAAAGTGCGTCTATCTTCCAATGGCATGGCTTGAGCTATCTCCAGAGAATGATCAGTTAAAAACAAGTTCACATAAGCCGGAATGGTAATAAAGAACCCCGCCGAACCTAGAAAGATAATGAAATATAAAGCGAAAAGAGTGCCTTTAGGCAGTTGAGGTAAAGCGCTGCTGGTTGTGGACGTCATGACTATCTCCAAAATTGTCTGAGTATTTTACTCGGGTATATGGAGGATGGGAATAGGACCAGGAGAATCTAGTTATTTCCATTGATATGCATGTAAAACTTTTGGCACCCCGCCACCCAAGTTATGAATATCAGAACTACTCTTAAGTAGTAGTTAAACTCGCACCAATCTTAATGCGCATCAAAGAAACAATAAAGGGAGGTTTTACTATAGAGATATAATAAATAGCGTAAATGGTGCGGTTGTGACAATTATAGAATCTCTGACCTTAATGTTTGCCCTGGTGTATAGCATTAGCCTTTTGTATTCTAGTGGGAAAAAGCTAGGCGCTAGTCTCACCTTTGGCATATTGATGTTAGCGAGTGTAGCTTCACTCTATTGGCCATTGATGTTATCACTTAGCTTGGCGGTCATTGTGATGGTGGTTGTGCATCGGTATCAACCGGAAGTTCTACAAGCCAATTATCGCCCAAACACATTACGTTATTTTTGCCAGCACGCGATGGCGTTATCATTTTTTTTCGTCGCGATACAATACACGCTCCACACTGCACTATTAACCGCACAAATATCTCCGAAATTCTTGCGTCCTGATGTTGTGGATGCCTTCTTACCGATTGCTGCTGCCATTGAATTAAAAGCGATTGTCAGTCTTGGACTTTGGGATCAAACTCACCCTGCTGGAGCAGTGATGTTATTTACGGTTCTCATCACGGGGATAGTCTGCAAACGTGCATTTTGTGGATGGATCTGCCCACTCGGGTTGGCCGGAGAATACTTATATCAGTGGCGTGTGAAGTGGATTACAAAACCTTATCCTGTTCCCAAGTGGCTAGATTGGCCGTTGAGGATGATCAAATATCTATTGCTGGCCTTTTTTGCTTTTATTTCTCTAGGTATGCACCCTGCCAATATTCCTTATTACCTCAACGGCAACTACCATAAGATTGCTGATATCAAAACGGCTTGGTTATTTGTCAATCCAGGTGTGATTACCCTAAGTGTCTTAACCATTATGCTATTGCTTGCGGCGTGGCGTCAGCGTGCATTTTGTCGTTACTTGTGTCCTTATGGCGCATTGCTCGGAATTGTTAGTGTTATTAGTCCATTTAAGATCCGTCGTAATACAACGCATTGTTTAAATGAACGCGGTGATCTCAACTGTGATAAGTGCACACGTGCTTGTCCTTCGAATATTATTATTCATACCGTGAACACAATTCGTACGGATGAATGCCAAGCTTGTATGCGTTGTGTGAGTGCTTGTCCTAAAAAAGAGGCATTGGGGTTTGGTACGCGTAATGGGTGGCAATTATCGAGTAAGCAGGTGCTTGGGCTTGTGTTAGCTATTATGTTTGGCATTCCATTATTCGCATTCTTGGCTGGTTTTTGGCACAGTCAAACGTCAAATGAAGTGCGTATGCAATTGATCCAAATTATGGATTACATTAGTTATTAAATTCTGTCGTTTTCGAGTTAGATGTATTTTTAGATTGGATAGGAAACAAAAAATGGCCAACTGATCATTCAGTTGGCCATTTGCATTTCTAGTTTATTTAAAGAAACTTAAGCTTGGCTAGATTGTGCTGCTGCTTGAGCTTCATCTGCGCGACATACTGCTGCAGTGAATACTACGTCTGTAGAGCTGTTTAGGCCCGTTTCTGCTGAATCTTGGATAACACCAATGATAAAGCCTACACCTACAACTTGCATTGCGATGTCGTTTGAAATACCGAACAAGCTACATGCTAGTGGGATAAGTAGTAGAGAACCACCGGCAACACCAGATGCGCCACAAGCAGAAACTGCTGCGACTAGGCTTAGTAGAACCGCTGTTGGTAGGTCAACTTGAATACCAAGTGTGTTTACTGCAGCAAGCGTTAATACGGTGATCGTAATCGCTGCGCCGCCCATGTTAATGGTTGCACCTAGTGGGATAGATACCGAGTAAGTATCTTCATTTAGCTTTAGTTTTTCACATAACGCCATGTTAACTGGAATGTTCGCAGCACTTGAGCGCGTGAAGAATGCCGTTACACCACTTTCACGTAAGCATTGGAATACCAACGGGTATGGGTTTTGTTTAGTTTTTAGGAAAACAAGTAATGGATTCACCACTAAAGCAATAATTGCCATTGAACCAAGCAAAACTGCGAGTAGTTGAGCGTAACCAGCAATTGCCTCAAAGCCAGTAGTAGCAAATGTTGTTGCAACAAGGCCAAAGATACCAATTGGCGCAAGACGAATGATAAAGCGAACAACGGCAGAAACACCGTGGCTGATATCACTAAACATATCTTTAGTTGCGGTATTCGCATGACGAAGCGCTAAACCTAAACCAACAGACCAAGCAAGAATACCAATGTAGTTCGCGTTAATTAATGCATTTACTGGGTTATCAACGATCTTAAAAAGTAGTGTATTTAATACTTCGCCAATGCCTTCTGGAGGGGTAGTGCCAGTTGCTGCATTCACTAAAGTAAGCGATGTTGGGAACGCAAAGCTCATTAGTACTGCTGTTAGCGCTGCTAAAAATGTACCGATAAGGTAAAGAGTAATAACTGGGCGCATGTTACTGCTAGAGTTTTTTTTCTGGCTAGCAATAGATGCTGCAACCAAAACGAAAACTAGGATAGGTGCGACGGCTTTTAGTGCGCCTACGAATAGGCTACCAAAAATAGACATACTAGTTGCTGATGAAGGAGAGATCATAGCAAGTGCAGCACCTGCAATAATACCCACCAAAATTTGCAGTACTAAATTGCCGTTGGCCAATCGATAAATCAAAGAGTTATTGTTTTGCATATTTAAGCCTGTTTTATGTTTTATTGTCAGTCAAAAATCCTGTTTGACCGGCCTAGTAGCTTCTAGGCTGAACCATCATAGCTTCTGTAGTGAATCTGTCTACTAGAAAGCAATAATATCAGTACAAGAATTAACAATTGATGCATTTGGGTGTGCATATATATTGTTAAATAAATGTTGCGCAGGTTTATAGCATATTAAATAAGCGTGAGAAAAACTTTTTTGTTGGTTTTGTGTTCACAGTTTGAATATTGATATTGTTTGCTTCTAGAACAAATTAAAAATTCTAACTATCTATGACTTCTGATGATGTGATTCACTCATGGTGGGGGTAGGTACTTGATGTTGTGCAGTGTGTCATCAGGTCAATAGTGAGAGTATGGCGAATGTCTTCCCGGTAGTGAAAGGCAGCCCAATTGCTACTGGAGATTTATTGTCGCACATTAATGTTGTCATCAATGGTAAAGCCTGCATGGCCATGCAGGCGTTCGTGAATCAATTAAATAAAGAACAGTCGCTTGAGAAGAAAGAGTAGTTGGTTGAAGTTAAAGTGTAATTAGCCGAGAAAATTGATCTCCTTTAACGACAAGCCCTCACTTTCTGCCATGCAGACCAGCTTTTATCTTGTGGTCTTTCATTGTAAGACCACCATTTCGCCTGCCATTCAAACCCTGCATAGTTGACGTTTTGAGCCTTACTATAAGAAGTACCTTTCATCCATTCAGCAGATTCACATCGAGCGGGCAATGCTTGAGGATTTTCCATCCAATTGACCAATTCTAAGTAACTAACAATCCGCACATCCCGTTTTGAAAGCGCGTAATCTAAGAAGTCTTCGATTGCTTGTCGACGTTCTTCGGCGGTAGATGCGGTGGGTGTCCATTGATCGATTTGGTCATCATATTGAGTTGAGTGACCAAGAAATGTCATTGGCGCTTTGTTGCCTGCCAGACGCAGATCGAGGTTGTATTTCAAAATCGCCAATACTTCTGGGCCGCTAAGTTGCGCCATATAAAATAAGTTGTAGTCACCAGCTTCAATTTTGCCAGACTGAACATCAAACCAGCTCATCTTTTGTTGTATTTTGTCGCGCAATGAATAATCAAAGCCGTATTGTTTAGCTATTTCATCATCTGGCACGGTTAAGGCATACACGGGCACTTCCCATAGTCCAACATGTTGAGTGATAGGTGGTTTTATGCCCCAACTTGCGGCCATATCAGCACCCGGGCTGCCGTTATCTAAGGTGTAAGGCCAATACTGATTTCCTGCATGATGATCCGGCTCATAGCCTTCTACAATACTAGCATCGTATTTAAATCCGTTCTGTTTTAAGTAAGCAAAGAGTGCATCGTTGTATTCTAAATAAGGTGAACGAAAGCCCACCGCTTTGGCATCGATTCCTTGAGCATCGGATGGAAATTCAGGATCGATTTGGGTAAATGGCTTACTCATGGCGTTCTGGCAATCATTGATTTGTTGTTGCCATTCTACGGAAGTAAATTCTAAACCATGTAAATGATTGAGAGTGTGATTGGCCATTTCATGCCCGAGTAGGTTGGCTTGATACCAAGTTTCTTTAACATGACCTGCATTGATGCCTTGTTCAATTGCCACGACTATCGCCTCACAGGTATTAAAAAAAGTGGTGTGAATAGCCGAACCATCAAAGGTTGCAGCATTGCCGTGTCCAGTGGGGTTTTGGCGCTTACCCCACTGATCAAGTACCCAGTTTTGCCCATCGACTAACGTGTTGTCATCAAACGCAATGGCGACAAATTGGGGCGCATTTCCAACGGCAATGCCAGCTGGTGGAAGTTGTGAAGGGGCTTGGTGAGCAGCATGGCTATAAAATGACACAGCGGCCAGTCCTAAACTTAAAGTAAATCCTTGTTTAATCATTATTTTCTCCTTTCCTAATAACGTTAAAACTAATCATAGAAAGAAGAGAAATATCCTGTGTGAAGACTACTCGTAATGGAATCAATATTGAATTTACAATGTAAATAAGCGATTTGTAGATTGCTTTATTGGAATCGAAATGTTCTTTTTAAAGCCTCATTTTTTAGAGATCTATTTCTTTTTAGAACATCATCGGCGCAATTGAGAGTACTAACAATCCTGCCATTGAATAGTTAAACCATTTCACACGTAGTGGGCTATTAAGCCAGATTTTCAGTTTTTGCCCTGCATAAGTCCACAATGTGGCGGACGGCATATTCACCAAGCTAAACATCAGTGACACAATTAACACACCTTGCCAGTTATTGAGGGTGTTATAGACACTGACTGCGGTGATCGCCATGGTCCAAGCTTTGGGATTGATCCATTGAAAATTGACCGCAGCAAAAAAACTCATTGGTTGATATTCGGCATTTTGAGATCCGGGCTGTGCGCGAGCAATTTTTAATGCCAAATAAAAGAGATAAGCAATACAAGCAATATTCAACACTTGGTGTAACACCGGATATAACTGAAACAAGCCCATCAAACCAACCCCAACCAGAAGTACCATAAAGCTAAAACCAAACACCACGCCGAGCATGTGTGGAACGGTGCGCAGAAAGCCAATGTTAGCGCCAGAGGTCATCAACATAATGTTGTTAGGGCCGGGTGAGGCGGTTGAGACTAGAACAAAAGTAAATAATGCGAGCAGTTGTTGAATATCCATTTCTTCGTTTCCATTTGATGTGACGGTTCCTTGTATACTATTTGGTTTATGGTTACATTTTATGTCTATTTGATGTGCTGTTTAGATAAAGTGAGCAACAAAGTTAAGTTATGGATAGATTTGACGAAAGAATATTGCAAGAGCTTCAAGCGGATGGTCGATTATCCAATGTTGAGTTGTCGGAACGAATTGGTTTATCGCCTTCTGCGACGTTAAGGCGAGTACAAGAATTGGAACGCCAAGAAGTGATCAGTGGATATCGAGCGGTGCTTAATTCAGAGAAATTAGGGATTGGTTTTATTGCCTATGTCACGATTGGACTATCGGATCATAGTCAAAAATCACAGCGTGGATTTGAGCAAGAAGTGATGTTGGCAAAAGAAGTCACCGAATGCCATAACATCACCGGTGCGAATGAGTATCTACTACGAGTGGAAACCAAAGATTTGACTCGCTATAAACGCTTTCATTCTGAGGTGTTAGGTGAGATCCCGCAGGTAAATACCATAACGACATTAGTAGTGATGGATACCCCGAAAGATACCCGTTAAGGAGTGTGTCCATGAGTTAAGTGCAATTTACCAGTTTGCTTTAGCTTACTGGAACCTGAGTTTCTTTTTGTGTGCGGCGGCTGCCGAGCAATACCAGCATCATGACTAACGCAGTGCAGCAATAAAAAATGCCGAGATCGTTTTGGCTAGCAACGAAGTTGCGCACTAGAAATTCCCCAAAGAAACCCGCAATACACATTTGAATTGAACCGGATAACGCTGAAACGGTGCCTACACGGTTTGGATGAGGTTCTAGTAGTAAGGACATGGAAATAGGGAAACTCATGCCTTGCGCAACCGTTAATAAGGTAAACGCGCCAATTAGGTGAAAAGCGGAAAGTGGCATAATCAGCAACCAAACACCTGAAATCACCATCAAGCTAAATGCGATGCACAACAAGCGAGCTTGCGAGAAGTACTGATGTAAGCGGTTAACCGTCACGCTGCCAATTAATAATCCTGCCGATGGAATGATCATCGCTTCACCATAGTCAGATACCGTCATCCCCAATTGTTTTTGTAACAAGAAAGGTAAAACAGATAGCGAGACGACCGCGCCTAAATAGCTGATCCAGTTATAACTGGCACTAGACACCACTTGTTTACAGGTGAGCAGTTCACCATAACCTTTTAATACTTTGACCGGATTAAAGCGGCTTTTAGGGTAGGGTAAAGTTTCTGGCAGCACTTTCCAGCCGAGTGTGACAATCGCAATTAAATACACCAGTACCGCACTAAACACACTTTGCCAGCCGAAATGATAGGCGACCCAACCACCAAATACTGGCGAGATAATCGGTAAAATAGAAGCAGTTATCGAGAGATAAGATAACGCTTTGGTGAGATCCGGGCCGTTATAACTATCGCGTAATACACTACGGCCGAGTACCGAAGCACTGCCAGCCCCTAGACCTTGCAAAAAACGGCCAAATAATAACGCTTCAAAGCTGGTCGCCCATAATACACAAATCAATGTACCTAATAGATACACGCCTTGCCCTGCCAGAAAAACGGGGCGGCGACCAATCGCATCGGATAATGGCCCATAAAATAACTGTGATAAGCCAAAGCTAATTAAAAAGAAGGTCACGATAGACTGAACTTGCGCTTGAGAAACTGCTAAATCATGGCTGATTAAAGGCAAAGAGGGCAGATAAATGCTTACACCAACTTGACCCGTTGCAATGATCATCATCGCGAGCAAGAGTGGTGTTTTTTTAAAGACATTTATTGTTTTATTTGTCATCTAGGCACTATTGATTTTGGATTGAATTTTTTTGAGATAAAAGCATTGTTGGCGAGAAAGCCGATTGAAGCTTAATGAATACTAAGTTTACTTTGATGAATATAAAATGATAATAGACTTTATAGGAAAGAGATTGGGTCTATTTGAGATATAATGGAATGGAGCGTGCGATGGATTGGATTGAATCGGTAAAAACGTATATTCGAGTGGTTGAAGAAGGCAGCTTTAATCAAGCGGCACGTCGTTTAAATACCACTAGTTCCGCGGTAAGTAAACGCATACATTTTTTAGAAGAACGTATTGGCGTGCAACTACTCAAACGCACCACGCGCTCATTAAGCCAAACGGAAGCTGGAGCAATGTTTTATCAACGTGGTAAAGCTCAGGTCGAACAATGGCAATCGCTGGTGGATGAAACACGTTCAATTAATCAAACCCCAACTGGAATGCTAAGAGTAGGTGCTACGCTCGCATTAGGCTCTAAGTTTTTTATGCGTTATGTTGATGACTTTCTGCATCAATACCCACAAATTAAAGTTCAGTTGATCACTACACTCCCCGGTCAATTGCCGGAGCTGAGCTTTGATATTTACATTGGTCGTGAAATTGAAAACCTTGATACTTTGAGTTTTCGTGCCGCTCCTTTGGTGGATTACCAATCTGGCTTTTATGCCGCGCCAAGTTACTTAAAGAAATATGGCGCGCCACAGACGATCGATGATTTGAGCAATCACAACATGTTGATTTGGGGTGAAAAAGTCGAACGAGAAGTGCGGCTTACGACCCTCGGTGAACGCAGCAAAAAAGTACGCTTAACAGGTAACTTCTCGACAACCAATCCAGAAGCGTTATTTCACAGTGCAAAACGCGGCATGGGGATTATTTTATCCAATCAAGTGATGCTGCAAGAAGAAATAGAGCGTGGTGAATTGGTTCGAGTGCTATCGAATGTTACGTCGGATCATACGCGAGTTTATGCTTATTATCCGAAGTTGGATTATGAACATACCCGTACTCAATTGTTTGTGGAGTATTTAAAGCAGAGATTGGAAACAGAGAAAGACGTGAAAGTGGTTTAAATCGATATAAAAAAATAAGGCTGAGCTGGTGGTCAGCCTTTCATTCACATAGAAAGCATTAATGTGCTTTACTTGGGCCATTACGGACAAGATCTTTGCCGTTATCAAACACGTCTTGAGTGACCCAGCGGCCAAGCAATAATTGGTGCTTATCATCTAAAACCGCAACAAACGGGCGACCATTATTGTTATTGGTTGCCAGCGCCACGCCAGTGACCTTTTTCAGCCCTAGGCCGCCGTTTTCCACTAAGCGCAGAAACGCTTCCAGATCGTCTAAGGTCTCAATTACTAGGTTATCGTCAATCATCATAAATACTCTATTAAAACGTTATGTGTGTAGGATAACAGTTCTATTCAAGTCGATAAATATATCCTATTTGTTAATAGCATTTACCACTCATCAATAAGGGGTCGTTAATGAGTCATCATAAAGTGGCATTAATCATTGGTGGCGGTAGAGGCATCTACCGCTGAATTATTTGCTAAGCATGACTATGCGGTTTGTACTAATTACAAGTCTGATTCTACTTCTGCGTAATATTTGGCTGATAAAATCCTATCAGAAGGTGGGCACTGTATTACGTTTAAGCCGATGTTTCCAGCGCGCAAGATGTTGCACGGTTATTTTCAACCATAGATAAAGAATTAGGGCGACCAACAGTACTTGTTAATCATGCTGGTATTTTGTATACGCAAACGTTCTAAGGAAGTAGCATACTTTTCCTAATCTAATAGAAATTATTTTGTATCAAAAATCGAATTAAGTTGAGCATTTTAGCTTGTTGTTATGATAAATAGTTTTTATGATGACGGTGAAAAAAAATTGTTTTCTGGTTTTCTTGATATTATATAGTATGCGCCCAAATTAGAAAAAGAAATCCGCTATAAATGACACCGCTGCGATTTCTTTCATTGAGGAGTATTATGAAAGAATGTTTTTTATAATATCAAATATATACATGTACGCGACTGATGAAAACACTCAATTTTTTCGTGGATCAAGAAGAGTTTAGTAATATTCTGTTTAGGTAATGTATTTAATCACTTAAATTAAAAGGACAGAATTTACAGTATACATAGAAAATTACAATTTATCCCATCTATAGGCTATCGTCTAGTAATGTTTACTTATGTTCAGTTTTATGATAACGATTAATAAATGTTAAAGCTCAGTTTGTATACCTTTTATCATTAGTATAAGAAAAGTTATGATAGAGAGAGTGTCAAAATTTATGTCTTTTACTATTAAGTAAGACTTTAATATTCACGTAACGTAATAGATTTCTTTAGTAAAGGTAATCGACGTATTAGCAAAGATTCACTTGATATCAGATGAGTAAGATAAAGATGCAACATACATATACTATTAATAACATGATATTTTTTGATTCTATTTTAGGAACATTGGAATCAGTGCAGGGTGATGAAGAGGTTATTTATTTAAATAACCCTGTTAGTCGTTGCTTGCAATTATTAATTGAAAGGCAAGGACAAGTTATTCCTCATGAAGACTTTTTGTATTATGTGTGGGAGCAATATGGATTAAACGTTTCAATTAATAATTTTGATTTTCTATAATCATTCATAATCCGAAATCTTCATTTTTATCAAATCTAAAATCTCCCACTAAAAATCCCACTAGAATTCTCTAAAGTTATAATTTATAAGAGGTCTGGTACGATGTAATAATATGTGTTTAATTAATGTTAAGTTTCATATGTTATTTCTATTTTAATATCGTCTTTTTCTTCATTCATTGTTCATTGTTTAGATATGTGGTTGCTTTAATACATATTTAATTGATTACTATTTTTTATGTTGAGTGTTAAATTTATCGAAAGTTTGTCCATTAAAACCATAATTGTAAAGACTCATATTAAAAGTTAGACAAGTCTTAAGTTTGAAGTATTGAGTCATTCTTGCTCTATTGCCAGCACATAAGATTGCTTATAAACATACTTTATTGATATTGAATGCTTAAGTTGACTTAAAAATTATAAAAAAAACTAAAAATAAAAGTGTAAGTCATTGTTTTGTAATGAGTTTAAATTTATTAAAAACAACTGATAATAGTTGATTTGATGGTTTCAAATTTTGATTTAAAGTAATGCGAGATAGTGATTTTGTTACTTTTTAGTAAAGAAAGTGTTTGTATTCCTTATTATAGAAGGGAAAGTCAGCACTTATATCATTATCAAATATTGATGTTAAATAATGTGATTTTTAATGACAGAGAAACTAATAATTAAAACAAAATATTTGTTAGTTTATGACTTAAGTAGGAAAAAAATATGAATGTAAAATATATGGCAGTAACGATAGCTTCTATCTTAACTATGGCTTCACCAGGTGTATATGCTGCTCAATCTGATGGTGTTCAAGGTCACGGTGTGGTGAATTTCTCAGGAAAAGTAGTAAATACACCATGTGGTATATCTGCAGAAACGGCTGCTCAGGATATCGTTTTTAGTGAGATTTCAAAATCACTTTTAAGTAAAGATGGTACATCTGAAGTTAGAAATCTAAATATTGGATTAGTTAATTGTGATCTGAGTGCACCAGAAGGTTCTCCTGAAGGAACTGCAGCGTATAAATCTGTAAGTGTAACTTTTACAGGCACTACAAATGGTACAAATAATACAGAGCTTCGTACTGTAGGTGAAACGGGCGCTGCAATTGTGATTGCTGATGCTGGTGGTGAGCCGCTGGAATTAAACTCTGCTACTGGTAATAAAGTAGCATTAGAGCTTGGTGATAATATGCTGAGATATGTTACATGGGTTAAAAAGGGAACAGGTGCAACCATAAAAGAAGGTGAATTTACTGCTGTCGCTAACTTTAAACTTTCTTATGAATAAAAATTTTATTTAACATGATTAAAGCAGGCTCTTTAGCCTGCTTTTATTACTATTTTTCCAATGTTGATAAATTTTTAAACGCAATAAATTATTTAAATTGGCCTATGGGCTCATATACTAGTGTTTCATTTGGGAAGTGTGATGATCAGTTGTATTAGATATATAAATATTTTAATAATAACTTTTACTTTTATGATTTTTCCTATAAGGGTTCTGGCAATTGAATTTAATACTGATTTACTTGACCTGAATGACAAGAATAACATTGATTTCTCAAGGTTTTCTCAAGCTGGTTATATTATGCCTGGGCAGTATGATCTTAATATTAAGTTGAATAACAAAATAGTGTTTGGAAGTGGTTCTTCAATTGATTTTTTTATAAATGAAAATGACGCCATATCCAAGGCTTGTATTACTAGAGATATTGTCAGGAAGCTTGGATTAAAAGCGGATGTACTTAAGAAACTACAATATAGCAATAATAATCAATGTGCAGATCTGGGCGAGTTACCAGGTGTAGAGTTTAATCCTGATATGGCCGAAGGAGTTCTTAATATATCTATCCCTCAAGTTTGGTTAGAATATTCTGATTCATCATGGTTACCTCCGTCACGTTGGGAGAACGGGTTATCAGGAGTAATGTTTGATTACAACTTAAATGGAAATTTATCAGAAATTAATAATGGAGGAAGTGCAGAACAACTAGGGTACAACGGAATATTAGGTGCAAATATTAATGTATGGAGACTTAGAGCGGATTATCGTGGAAGTTATAATCATTCTTCATTTTCTGGCGAGAAGGGGTCGACTCAGAATGATTTCGAATGGTCTAGAATCTACGCTTATAGAGCATTACCGGATTGGCAATCTAACTTGACTGTAGGTGAAGAATACATCAAATCAGATATTTTTGATTCTTGGAATTTTACCGGTTTAAATTTATCAAGTGATGATCGAATGATACCACCAAAAATGAGAGGGTATGCACCACAGGTATCTGGTATTGCAGAAACAAACGCCAGGGTAGTCATAACTCAAAAGAATCGCATTCTTTATGATTCTACAGTGCCTGCTGGAGCTTTTACAATCAATGATTTGAATGGCTCTATTCGGGGACGTTTGGATGTGGAGGTTATTGAACAAAATGGAAAAGTTAAAAAGTTTCATGTAGATGCAGCTTACGTTCCTTATCTTACCAGGCCAGACAGAGTTCGATATAAATTAAGTTTAGGTAGACCACGTGTTGATAACCACAACCTCGAAGGTCCTGCGTTTATAACTGGAGAGGCTTCATGGGGAGTGAATAATCATTGGTCTTTGTACGGAGGGGCTGTAATAGCAGGAGATTATAATGCCTTAAATATTGGCGTAGCAAAAGATCTTCAGCAATTTGGTTCTTTATCTGCAGATATTACACAGTCATTTGCTAACTTACCACATCATGACGAAAGTAATGGTAAATCTTGGAGAGTCAGTTATTCGAAACGGTTTGATGATGCAAATACAGATATTACGTTTGCTGGTTATCGTTTTTCTGAAAAGGATTATATGACAATGCAGCAATATTTAGATAGCCGTTATAATGATAGTGTGAATCAAAGAGAAAAAGAATTATATAGCTTATCAATGAATAAAGTATTTGAAGATTTAAACTTAGCATTTAATTTACAATACAGTCACCAAACATATTGGGATAATCAGTCGAGTCGATATTATAATTTGTCTCTTAATCAGTACTTTGATGTTTTCAGTTTAAAAGGTGTTTCACTGGGGTTATCTGCATCTCGAACGGACTATCATAATAAATATCTTGATTCGATTTTTTTGAGTCTTTCTTTACCATTAGGAAAAGGCACTGTGAGTTTCAACAGTAGTATAAGTGATGATGTTTACGAGCAGAGTTTAGGGTATAGCGGGAGTATGGAGCAAGGACTAAGCAGTTATAATATTAATGCAGGAATTAAGCATGGTCATAATATGGAATCTAATGAAAAGTTTTCTGGTTATTATAGCCACCAACTTCCATCAGCAAGTTTGTCCACCAATTTATCATGGGAAGAGCGAGGTTATACTTCTTTAGGGATGACGTTATCCGGTGGTGCTACATTAACGAAGAAAGGGGTTGCGTTACATTCGGGTAACTCAAATGGTGGGACTAGGTTAATGATTGATACTGATGGCATTGAGGGAGTCCCAATTGATGGTGGTAGAGCAGTAACTAATGACGCTGGTATTGCTGTACTGACAAGTGTAAATAGTTATTATCGGAATACAACATCAATAGATCTCAATAGATTGCCTGAAAATGTGGAAGTAAGACAAGCAGTAACGGAATCCGTATTGACAGAAGGAGCGATTGGATATCGTTTTTTTGAAACATTAAAAGGAGAGCGATTATTCGTAACGTTAATAAATGAAGACGGAAGTTTTGTTCCCTTTGGTTCTTCTGTAAGAAATATTAAAGGCAAAGAGTTGGGGATTGTTGGCGAAGAGGGACTTGCTTGGTTGAGTGGTCTAGAGCCAGGATCAACTATAGAGATTCAATTGGAAAGAAACAATAATTGTGCAGTGGATATTCCCGTTATTCTTAAACCGGAACTACAAACCTTTATCTGTAATAATTAGTATGAAGAAATTTCTCGATATTTTAGTAGTTAAAGAGGTTCATTTAATGATAAAAAAAATAAAATCCATAATAATAGCTACTTTTATTATGGCTTACTTTCAGCAGGCTTACGCGGCTATTAACTTAGATCGAACTCGTGTAATTTATGATGGGGAACAAAAGTCAATAACACTGACAATAGCAAATCAGAATGAACAGCTTCCTTATTTAGCTCAAGTATGGATAGAGAATGATAAAGAGCAAAAAATCATGACGGGCCCTATTATCGCCACTCCACCTGTACAACGAGTGGAAGCAGGAGCAAAAAGCATGATTCAATTAACGAAAACCCGTGAGATCATGAACTTTCCTCATGATAGAGAGTCTTTGTTTTATTTTAATTTAAGGGAAATTCCACCTAGAAGCGGTAATGCGAATGCTTTACAGATTGCCTTGCAGACAAAAATTAAACTTTTTTATCGTCCTGAATCCATAAAAGCAAAACCTAATGCTATTTGGCAAGATCAAATGGTTATGTACAAAGTTGAAGGTGGGTACAAAATTGAAAATCCTACCCCTTACTACATTACGATTATCGGGATAGGGAAAGATGAAAAATCTTCAAAATCTGATCCATTTAATGCTGTTATGATTACCCCAAAATCTTCAGTGGAAGTAGATTCTGTAGAAAATTATAAGACGGTCTACTTAACTTATATTAATGACTATGGTGGGCGTCCGGTAATAAAGTTTGAATGTAATAATGGAAAATGTATTTCTGCACAATAACCATTTAAAGTAAGTTAAAACTGAATGATTTTTTAAAAAATTGTGGGAAATTCAATTATGAAAAAAAAAGTTCTATGTTTATGTCTAATGGTTAATTTTGCTAAAACTTACGCTGTAGGTTTAGATTTTACAGGAGAATTAATTGATTCTCCTTGCCAGATTAACCCATCAGACTTGACTCAAACAATAAACTTTCTGGAACGCCCAGCTAAAGATTTTTGGTACTCACCAGGGAAAGGAGAAAATCAGGATATCAATATTAAGCTTTCTAATTGTGAAGAATCTATGTTTGGAAAAATAGTTTCCGTTTCTTTCTCTGGTATAACAGAAAGTGCTATGGGAGAGATGGAACCATTTTTTCTTGCAGTTGCCCCTGGCCCTCTACAAGGAAAATTAGCCATAGGGATATTGAACAGTGATGGAATAACGCCACTAAAAATTGGATCTATTAATAATGGTAATAAAGGAACAAAAATTGACCGAAAAGATATATTATTAAATTTTAAAGCATATGTTCAAGCTACACCTGATGCCATTGTAAACCAAAGTATAAATGAAGGGGATTACTCTGCTACGGTGAAGTTTTCTCTAAATTACAATTAGAATTTTATAAATATGAATTTTAATTAATAACGTTTTTGGAATTGACAATGAGAAATAAAAAGATAATCACATTGGCGATGATGCTTATGTTAGTACCTTTAAAGTCATACTCTTATGATATAGATATAACTATTAGTGGTGAGATATACATACCACCTTGTAGTATTAATAATGATACATCTATTAGTGTTGACTTCGGGAAGGTTGTTATTTCTAGCATTGATGGCGTTAACAACGCTAAAACAACAACGGTTCCAATTAAATGTCCTAACTCAAATGGCTTGCCATTTGTTAAAATAAGCGGACCACAAGATGTTAGTATATCTGAGAATATATTAAAAACTAATATTCCATCCTTGGGAATTGCATTATATATGGGCAGTAATGTGGATTCTTCAGCTATGTTACTATTTGGAAGTGGTGATAATGGCTATGGGAATAAGATAACAACAGGGTTAACAGGTGATGGTTATTCTGGTAATTTCACTTTTACCGCAGTGCCACATTTAACCGGTTTAAATATGCCAGAATCTGGAGTTTTCAATGCATCAGCATTGATGTCTATAGTATATAAATAATATTTATATATAAAAGTGGAATTTATTATGTTAAAAAAAACAATCATAATACTGTTATTATTTATATCATCTCCTGCGGTTTGTGCTTATCGAGATTTTTTTTGGTTGCCTACTACTCCTACAACCGCCAATGATCAAAAGGCTAGTCTTTCTGATGAGATAGTAGAAATTAAGGTTCCTATTTCAGGTTTGACATCAACTCCACAGCCCGCCAAAGTCGTTTATAGTAACTGTAGTCCCTCTAATAATGCTTCGAAGGCGCAGCAATCGAAAACCTCATGGCTTGCGGTACCAAAAGAGATCATTTACAAGAATGGAATATCTATAGACTTATCAATAGACGAGTTTAACTCATGGACGAAACCATCAGTTATTATACCTCCTCAATATGACTTTAAAATTGTTCAAAGACTCGTCGATTCTGATATGGGTCCTTGTTACGGGGTTGGTCAGCTATTTAGCGCTGTCGAGTTATATTGGCAAGATGCAATGCTCACATTAAAAGTGAAGAAACAAAGCTTTCCGCCAGGTTCGTATTCTATTCCAATCACATATTATTATGCATTTGAGGAACATAAAGTTCAGCGTGGTTCTTCTGCCGCTGATACCAGTCAACATGCTAACAAAGTACTTCAGATTGGTGAGAAAAATTCGTTTAATCTTGCTCTTGATGTTGGCTCACGATGTTTATTAAGTACTTATGGTCCGATTTCTCTATCTCATGGAAGAATGACACTGGAAGAGTCTGCTGGGAATAAGTCGGCGCCATTTAATATTAATGCTAGTTGCGATTATGACGCTCCAATAAGAGTAAAATTAACAGGTAAAGAATCGGTAGCAGGAAAAACATTAAATTTCACTAAATGTGGTGTTGGAGGAATGTGTGAACTAACATTTAATGGGAGTGAATACGATAAAATATACAAATCCACTGGAAATTTAGATATCGCAGTAACATCAACATTTCACCCAATAGAAGGAAAAACAATAGAAGGTGAATTTACTGGAGGGGGAGTTTTAACTATTTTATTCGAATGAATTATTTTTAGAGAATATATTAAGTAAGAAATAGAGCTTACGACTAGTGAATTATAATTAGGTTGGGTGAGTTCTATTGTTAGATAAATTATTGCCTTAAGAGGCGTTTAAATTTTAAGCAATCATTAATCATTTTTATCAGACGATATTGGTTGCTTGAAATTTAGAATATCGTAGTTCATAGTTGAATTTCGGGTGTAACTAATAAATATAACCAAAATAATTAACAATTATAATTAAGATTAGTTATAAATAATTAAAACCAATAAGGTATTATTACACCATGAATAAACTTAATGATTTTATTGGAAATAGAACTGTTACCAATACTTATGTGTCGTTATTTTTAATTATTATTGGTTTGGTTTTGTTCTTGTATCAAAGTGTTTCTGGATTAAGAGATATGACGGAGCGAAGACTTAATATAGCGGTCTCTCTAATTGACAATGTTCTTGATGGTTCATATTTAGCATTAGAAAAAGCTGATCCATTTATTAATAAATCATGCAGTGAAAGCATACCAATAATGTTAAATATCGTAAATACAGTCTCCGGGCTTCAAAGTTTTAATATAGGAAATGATAAAGATATTATTGTTTGTTCGACTAGCGATTTATTAATTGGTCTTAAGTTTGATTTGAACTACTTAAGTGACTCTGATTTATTTATAAAAAAATCAGAGTTATTAACGCCAGGGCATTCACTTGTGATTTTAAAACGGCATGTAAATAATAGAACAATTTTTGTCACTATAGCTGGTAGTAATTTATACACTATTCTTGATGTAGTGAAAAATGTAGACGATTTTATCATAGAGACCCCGGGTTATTATTTAGATAATAAGGGGAGCTTATTATCTAATAATGGTGGGTACTCTATGACTCAAGCTTCAACGAAAAATTCATTTAAAGTAAATGCTCGTATAACACTTGATGAATATATAAAATATGGTCTCCAGGAAAACCTATTTCTGATTATCATATTTATATTGTTATCTATGGTTTATTCTATTTTTAGTTTTGTTAAATCTCGAAGTCCAACATCTATTTACCATATGAAAAAAGCCATAAAAAATAATGAGTTTGAGCCTTACGTACAACCAATAATGAATAATAAAAATGAATTAGCTGGCCTAGAAGTATTGATACGCTGGATAAAGCCTAACGGTATGATTTACCCTGATATATTCATTCCAGTTGCAGAAAAGACAGAGGTTATAATTCCTATAACTGAGCAGCTAATGGATAATGTCGCGAGTCAACTTAATCCATTCTCAAGTAGATTTCCGAAGTCATTTCATATTGGAATAAACATCAGTGCGAAACACTTTGATGTAAGGAATCAAGAATCCCTCATTGAATGTTGTAAGAAATTTAAGGAGACACCTACTGGTATTCACTCGGATTTGTTAATTGAACTAACAGAGCGTGAACTAATTACCGACTATGAAAAAACAAATCAAACTATTTTTAGCTTACACAAACTTGGAACTAAATTAGCTATAGATGACTTTGGAACCGGTCACTCAACGTTGGGATATATAAAAAATTTGAATATCGATACAATAAAAATTGATAAATCATTTATAGATTTAATTGAAACAAAAATTGTAACAGCACAGCTCGTTGATAACATTATTGATCTATCAAAACGTTTAAATGTTAGTATTATTGCCGAAGGTGTGGAAACTGATCTACAAGCTAAATATTTAATAGAAAGAGGCGTTGATTTTCTACAAGGTTATTATTTTGCGAAACCTATGACGATAGATGAATTTATTAACCAGTATTTATCTAAAGATGATTAAACCTATGTATCTTACTGTTTATGTTGAACTCAACCTGCGTTTTTATTAGATAACACTATCATTTTATTATGATTTGACCATTTTATGGTCAATCATCGTAAACCTAAATAACAGTTGTTCTAAATCAAAATCACCTGATTGATGGAAGGCGATGACTATCGTTATCACATCACTGTGGTTAATTTAGTTCTCACACTGACTCTTTATGAGTATTGGCTTTGCCGTGTTAGTTTTGTACTCTGTTTTAAGTGATATAGTTAAGACTTTATGGAGAAAGTACAATGAATAAATGTGGACAATGTCGACAATTTACCCGTACGCCAGATAATCAAAAAGACTTATGCGGTGCATGGGAGCAACCGACTGTTGCAACACGTATCGCTTGTGACTTTTTTATTCCCAAAAAATCACCACGTAAAACCCACAATAAACAAGCCTAATGTTGTCACCTATTTCATCAAATAACGAATTTTTTTACTTACTCCGCAGTAGTGACTTTTTTATTGCAACGCTTCACTATTGAGCGATACCATGCAAGTCCGTTATTTAGTAAAGATCCTGTTATGTCTGATGAAAAACTCGCGCTCGAGTGGATGCGCCAACAAGCTCGTAAAATTGATCCATACGTCGTTAACCCGTCATTTGATGAATGTGTCGAGTTGATCGATCCCGCTTTTAAAAAAGGAAAGAGCGTTGCGCAGCTGAAATACTTATTGTCAGAAGCTGACCGTCGAGCGGGAGCGGCTGAGCGTAAACATGCCGCGCTAAAATATGCCAAAGAAAAGAACCCCAATGCTGGGCAAGTGCTGCGTCTGCAAAGTAAACTTCAGCAAGTTCAATTGGCGTTAAAATTGGCGACGGGTGATAGCAATATGACGATATCGCAATTCTGCGCTGAGTATGATGTGACGAAGAAAGACGGTAGCGCCGCTTGGCATGAAACCTTAGTGCAACTGAGCAAGAAAAAGTAATCACTGCAACATTCCGTATCCGATATTGATACCTCGTGGTACTCTGAGTTTAAACGTGACAATGAGTTAGCGTTGGTAGGAGTAGATAAAGATGAACGTGGATAAAGCAAAAAAACGCATCGCAAAGCTAGTTAAAAAAGGCTTTAAAGGATACCCACAAATTACCCTGCAATATTTTGGTCCGAACCTAGATTGTGCCACCGAGGTGGTAGTCAGTTTTACTTTAGAAGAAGGCGCGGAAGTTCAAGAAGAGCGTTTTTCGAGTGAAATCGATGTTCGAGAGCATGAAGTGATTCAATCAGCCTTGATTAAAATTATTGATCGCGCAGATGCTAAATCTGTCATGGAAGTGGAAGGTGTGTCGGTTAAGCAGTAGGTTGTTTGACGTTATTGAGAATTAAACATTGAGCCACTGGTTTCCTATTTCAATATGAATAGAGGATCGGTGGCTCTGTCGTTTGTGTTCAGTGCTATTTGAAGACGTTACTATGCTTCTAAAATCGCTTGCAATTCCATTAGCGAACTCACGGTGTAGTGTGGGTTAATGCCATCGGTTGCGATTGCGCCGTGTGGATTTAACCAACAAGTCTCTATCCCAAAATTGATGCCGCCCAGAATATCTGAATGCAAATTATCGCCTACCATCAGCACTTTAGATTTACATGGATTCCCCGCGCGCTGTAGAGCATGTTCAAATATGATGCTATCCGGTTTTGCCATGCCGACTTCTTCTGAAATGATCACTTCATCTATGTAGCTATCCATACCAGTACGAGTTAATCGAATTGCTTGTAAATCGGTAAAGCCATTAGTAATGATGCCAACTTTTGCTTTGCCCGTAATCGCTTCCATTAACTCTTTGGCACCGGGTAGAACAGAACAAATATCAGCCATGGCTTCTAAAAATGCTGAGTTCAGTTCCGCTGGCGTGGTGTTTAGTCGCTGCGCCCAGGAATCAAAACGAGTGTGCTTGAGTTGGTCGGCCGTGATATCGCCATTTTGATAATCAACCCATAGTGGTTTATTAATGTTTTGATAGGCTGCGTAGTCGTGTTCGGTGAAATCAATGCCTTTGCGAGAAAACATCAATTGCATGCCTTTGAACGCGTCAAAGTGGAAAAGGGTTTCGTCGGCGTCAAAGAAGATCCAGTCGTATTTCATGATTTATCCATTGGTTATTGAAGCTGTAGTATACCTTTAATCGTGAGATTGATTAAACCATCGCCGAGGAGAAAAATTCCCATTAAATTTATTTGATCTCTAATCTAATATGATTCAATCTTCATCACAAACAAGCCAATTAAGTTAAATGAAATGAAGAAAGCATTAACGATCCTTGATGGTGGAATGGGGCGAGAATTACAAAGAATAGGCGCACCATTTTCACAACCTTTATGGAGTGCACAAGCGCTAATTGAATCACCACAACAAGTGACACAAGCTCACCAAAACTTTATCGATGCGGGTGCTGATATTATTACTGTTAATAGTTATGCATGCGTTCCTTTTCATTTGGGTGAGGCGTTGTATCAAAGCAATGGTGCTGATCTGGCAAGACAGGCAGCGGAAATTAGTTATCAAGTGGCTAAAGAAAACGCTGTCCTTGTCGCGGGTTGTATTCCTCCTGCATTAGGTAGTTATCGACCAGACCTTTTCGAATCATCACAAGCTGAAAGTATTTCCCGCGCACTTTTTAATGCACAAGATGAGTATGTTGATCTGTGGTTAGTCGAGACCATTTCGAGTATGGCTGAATTAACGGTGATTCATTCAATACTGAACTCGACCAATAAAAAATGCTACTACGCTTTTTCATTGGATGATGAAGTTTTGAATCAAGCTAAGTTACGTTCAGGCGAAGCAGTAGAAGAGGCGGCGGAATTTGTTTGTCGTCATGGTGGGGAAGGCGTGTTCTTTAATTGCTCGATTCCTGAGGTGATGGAGCAGGCAATTAAAGTCAGTAAAAAGGTTATCGATAGTCATGGGCTCGATTTAGAAATTGGAGTGTATGCTAATAATTTCACCCCTATCTCCTCTGGGCATCAGGCAAATAATGAGATTAGTTCACTACGGACTTTTACCCCGGATGACTATCTGAAATTTGCACAGCGTTGGTACGAACTCGGTGCGACGACAATAGGTGGGTGTTGTGGTATTCGTCCAGATCATATTCAAGCATTATCCCAATGGAAACTTGAACAATTCAATTAAATCGACTTTGTTATGGTGACTATCTGTTAATAAACTAACCGCCACAAAGAGTATGGTGGCGGTATTAACTTGGTACTAGTTACTTGGCGTACCTTGATGGTGCGCGATATTACCCACTTCCAATAGCGGTGCGACATCAAGATCGGCAGCGTTCATCATTTTTGAAATACGTTGTACCGATGAAAGCAGTAGCGATTGTTCCCATGAATCGAGATTTTGGAAACGTTGAATAAAGTGATCTTGCAATGGTAGCGGCGCTTTTTCTAGCAGCTTTGCACCTTCTTCGGTTAAGTAGGCATGCACTTTACGCTTATCAAGCTGGCTGCGTTGGCGCTGAACTAAACCACGCTTTTCGATGCGATCAATAATGGTTGTCGCGGTCGCCTGACTCATATTGGTGTTTATGGATAACTGACGGATCGTTACTTCTCCTGAGTCACGAATTGAACGCATCAGAAGTAATTGCGGCCCGGTTAAACCAAGCTCTTTATTCAGTTGTCTTGAGTGCAGATCGATCGCGCGAATAATTTGTCGAATAGCGATCAGAACTTCTTCGTGTTTATCCATGTTATTGCTCCCATAATGAAGACGTGAAAGTAACCTATCTGTCTTTCGCAAAGGGAAAAGTACATTGAGGTATAAAGATGTGGGTATTTTACGTTAAGTGTAGATAACAGGTGAAATTTTACTCAAATCATCACTGTTGCTTATGTATTTGTGGTTAAATTAATCACTTAAATATTGACGATATTGTACAAGAATTAAAGGTATATGGAAATGAAGCCAAGGAGAAAAATAAAGCTTGTCAGTTTGTGGGTCGTGGCCACTTTGACCAGTTTTAAGATGTCGATAGTTCATGCGGAGAGTGTTTCGAATATTCCCGTTGTTGCCCCTATTTATTACAGTGGTACTTTAATAAAAAATAATATTTTAAATCAGTTCGATACCACTATTTCAACAGGAAGAGATGTTACCGTATTCACGATTGCAGGCATGACATTAGATGCTTATATTCTGACACTTCCTCTTGATGTTGAAACCAAAAGTAGAGTGATTAAACGCCTTTCTAACCCTTTTTATAGTATCTCTTTAGGGCGCTTTCTCTACGTTTTTTATGATCAATACAGCCGTGCAGAAAACCAAGACCAGTTTCGAAAATATTTAATTGATCATTATTCTTCTACTCAATTAGAAGCTTGGCAACATTCTCTTTTTCGTCTGGATGAAGATAAATCTAAAATAACAGAAGAAGAATTAAGTGATGGTGTTGAGCGCCGTGAAGGGCTGACGATGAATCGCCAGTTTTTCGCTATGTTAGTGAGTATTTATGATGAACTATTTAATAATGATGATTGGGAGTTGGCGAAATCTTTGCCCGATCATTACCAATATTTAACCACCTCTGCAAAAGATCGAGCAACCATTGAGCATGTTCAATGGTTGCTTATGGAAGCGTTGTCCAAATATGTTCAAAGTATGCCGCAAGGTGAAATGAGATCCGCAATGAACGCCATCTTGGATGATGCGAAACCAGCCAACCAAGGTAAAACCAACAATAAAGCACAAGCATTGACGATTACTTTAATCGATTTTGTTCGCATGAATGTATTGAAAGCCTACCGTCAATATGTGCAGCCGACTCAACGAGCGGAAGTTTTTACGGCATGGATGCAAGATAAATTAGAAGATAACCCGGATGAATTAATTGCCTATTTACAATCACGCCAGAACCGACCGAGAGCGGTTCAAATTGTGGTGGATGGTTTAAGTCAAGGTTTAATGGAAGGGTTAGCGCAATCTAAAGACAGCCCATATTTACACCAAGTACTCAAACAAGAGCAAGTATTTAAAGCGTTTAAACCAAAGGGTGAAACGGGTTCTCCAGAACATCAACCTCAGCATAAATTTTTGAATCAGTTGGTAAATAAAGGGGAAAATGATCCGAGTTATTTACCATTTTTTAAGCACTTATATCAGCAACATAAAAATGGGATTGCGAGTGATGGCATTTCATCCACACCGACGATTAGTGTGCGTAATTTACCGATTGTGAAAACGGGGGCCGCGGTTTCAGGTAAAGGAGGAACGGGGATCCCTAATTTTCATTTTGTGGATAGACAACACGACCGTGCTTATTACTTTTTTGGTAATGATGCTTTGCAATTAGAGCCTTTAACGGAACAGCGTGGCATGAAGACCATGTTTGATCGTTTAAAGTATTTGAAAACTATGAATTGTAATGCGCAATATGATTGGAATGCACAACTGAGTTTTGATGCGTTAGTGAACTTAGGTTTGGGTGAATCGATTCGTGATTTTGGTGAGCAACGTTGCTTACTTGAATTACACCACCGAGCAGAAATGGAACGTATCGCGTCGAAAAGGCGCCAAGCCTTAATTAATGAAATTCAGGCTTATCAAAGTCTAAGTGATTGGCGACTGCTAACAAAAATGAGCCAAAAGGGAGTGTTGAGAGATCAAATTGCCGAGTTAGCCACATTGAATGAACAAGCGATGCCAGATTATTTATTGATGTATAACCCATGGCCGGATCACTTTGCCCACTTTAAAGGCCCATTTGGTGATGAGATCATTAACCCAACAGGGGAGTTGAATCGATTAGATTTTTGGTTAGGTCAGGTGGATGAAGCCTACAAACAAGCGGGCATACATCCACACACGCTTTGGGG
Source organism: Vibrio sp. (assembly GCF_048266485.1). Taxonomy (GTDB): domain Bacteria; phylum Pseudomonadota; class Gammaproteobacteria; order Enterobacterales; family Vibrionaceae; genus Vibrio. The sequence goes on from NZ_JBLWZK010000003.1 coordinate 73,428, forward strand.
CATGGCGGGAGATCATGGCTTGTCTGCGGTGCATTATACCTTGAGCCCAGAATCGGTGGTGTTTGATGGTTTGAAGAAACAAGGAATTGAACTGAAAGTGTTAAAAATTTCCTCAGATGAAGGCGAAGGGCCCAAAATGACGAACGCTTTGCATTATCCGAGTAATAAAGGGGTCGATGTTGTGATTGCATCAACCGCTGGTGGTAACTATATGATGGATTTTTTTAACTCGAAACGAGGATGGAAAGTTCAGCCGCTTTATGATGAATTGTCCAAGTTTATGCCCATTTCTGGTAGTAAAACGATTAATATTATTGATGAAATTGTCTATCGATTGCGTGAATCGTTAGATTATTTAGTGGTTCGTGAATCAGATTGCTTACCTGAACGTTGCGCAGTACGTGTGGTGGGGTATCGTCACGGTAAACTTAGAAATGAAGTGATCACTCGTGTGGGCGATCATATTTCTTATCAAGCGGTGGATGGTAAAAGTGAACCGGAATTATTATCAGTTGCTCAATCTAATCCTTATAAAGCCACATTAAGCCACCAACAAGTGAAACGTAAACAAGTGTTGATGAAAAGTTGTATGACAGAAAAAGGTTGTATTGGTTCGCAATGGCGTGAATTAACTGCCATGAGTGCTAGACCGGATTCGGTGATGCAATTAATTCATTTATATGAAGATGATCGGGCGGGGACGGTCAATTTATTTCCTAAAGATGGGTTTGGTTATAATACGTTAGTTCCAGGTCGTCATGCCGGTGAAACATATTTAGAAAAAGATGCGTTTATTGGGTTTTGGAAAGATGGCATGCAACCTAAAGCTCGTCTTGGAGCGGTAGATAATGGATCGTTGGCTCCGACTTTATTTGAATATTTGACAGGTAAACCGATTAAAGTTGGAGTCGATGGTTGGGGATACCCATCGGTATTAATGTCGCTTCAACATTAGTTTGTGTAATAAAAATAGGTTACTGCTAATGAATAGCAGTAACCTATACCCAAGTAACTACAAATTTTAATACAGCTAAATAGTGTACGACAAATTATTTAGCCGAAGCTTTAGCTTGTGCAACCCAAGCATCAAATTGTTTCTGATGGGCTTTAATCCACCCATTCGCGTGCGCTTCTATATCTGCTGGTTTGTTTTGACCTTTTCTCATCATCATATTTTGTTGGCTAATATCACCAATGTTGAGTTTCATGATAGAGAACAGTTTTGCGGCCGCTGGATTCGCTTTCGCAAATTCTTTATTGGCGACAATACGCATGGTGTTGACCTGAAAACCATAGTTGTGGCCATTTGGCAGCGCGGTATCTTGTTGTAGGCCTTCTGGCATGGCTGAGAAAGGTACTTGTAGCCATACTACATCTTTGCCTGGCACTAATACGCTGCTGACCCAGTATGGTGTCCAAGTGTAATACAACACAGGCTCACCGTTTTTATAGCGTGAGATAGTGTCAGCAATTAAAGCTGAGTAGCTTCCTTGACGCTGAGTTACGGTATTTTGTAAGCCGTAGGCATCGATTTGGTGGTTGATGATAGATTCCGTTGTCCAGCCTGGCTCACCACCGGTTAGGTCGGCTTTACCATCGCCATCAGAATCGAATAGTTTGGCGAGTTTAGGATCTTTTAATTGGCCTAGATTGGTAATGTGATATTTATCGGAGGTCTTTTTATCGATTAAGTACCCTTGAGCGGCATTATTGACATAGACACCTTTACGATAGAATTTATCATCGCCACCGCCCATTTCATATTTGTCTTTTTGCTGTGGATCCCAGTTAACTGCAAGGTAGGTCGCATCCCCATTAGCGATAGACGTAAAAGCAACGTTGTAGTCAACTTCTTTGGTTGGTTTTACGGTGTAGCCTAGTTTTTCCATTGCTTTATTAACGATCAATGTTTGAAAGGTTTCTTCGGCAATGGTGGATTGTACCGGTTGTACGGTGATCCCTTCACCCGGTAGATCGCTTGCAAAAGTGGATAATGAAATACTACTTGCTACCAACATGGTCATTGAAAGAGTTTTTGTTATATTTTTCATCCGTGATGTCTCGATGTTTTTATTTATACTGATAGAAGAAAAGCTGCCAAGATAGGCAGCTTGATAGGCTTAATTTTAGTAATAATTATTGAGCGGCGGCTTTCGCTTCGGCAACCCAAGCATCAAATTGCTTTTGGTGTGCTTTGATCCAGCCATTAGCATGCGCTTCAATATCCGCTGGTTTGTTTTGGCCTTTTTGCATCATTAGGTTTTCGGCACTGATATCGTTGATATTCAACTTCATGATGGCAAACAGTTTGGCGGCCGCGGGGTTCTCTTTAGCGAATTGCTTGTTAGCAATAATGTGCATTGCATTCATTTGGAAGCCATAGTTTTTACCATTTGGTAGTGTGGTATCAATATCGCTACGGTCACCCGGTAGAGATGAATGAGGTACTTCTAACCATACAACGTCTTTGCCTGGAACCAATACACCACTTACCCAATAAGGCGTCCATGTATAATACAACACAGGCTCACCATTTTTATAGCGAGAAATAGTATCGGCGATAATGGCAGCGTAGTTGCCCTGGTTGTTATCGACAGTATCTTCTAGACCAAAGTCTTTTAATTGGTGGGCAACCACGGCTTCACAACCCCAACCTGGGTTACAACCTGTCAAATCAGCTTTACCATTATCATTAGTATCAAATAATTTTGCCAATTTTGGATCTTTTAACTGACCAATATTGGTGATGCCATATTTGTCTGCGGTTTTTTTATCAATTAGGTAACCTTGCGCCGCACCTGTGACATAAGTACCTTCACGGTAGAATTTGTCATCGCCACCGGCTTGCTTATATTTGTCATCATGCAAAGGAGCCCAGTTAACCGCAAGGTAGGTTGCATCACCATTAGCAATAGAGGTGTAGCCGACGTTGTAATCCACTTCTTTAATTGGTTTTACATCATAGCCTAGCTTTTCGAGTGCTTTATCAATGATCAGAGTTTGGAATGTTTCCTCTGCAACTGTCGATTGAATAGGTTGTACACTCACGCCTTCACCCGGTAAGGTTTCAGCATTGACAGCAAACGAAGTTGCAGAAGTCAGTAGGGTCGTCGTAAGTAAAGTTTTCATCCGTGTTGTTTTCATTATTTCTCCTATTTTTTCTTTTACGCTTATTGGTGAACGCTAGAACATTCATTGTTCCAGCGGTGGCGCTGAACTGGAATTGGAATCAAGAAGCCTTAACATCACCAGGCTTGCTTGATTTTCCTTTGGTTAATCGATAAATCAATGATGCTGGACCAGTTTCATACCAGTGGGTTTTTTTATCGCGTGAAGCGACCCCAATGGTTTGAGTTAGGCGGTCTAACAAGATGGCAAGGATAACAATCCCTAAACCACCGACTGCAGCAAGCCCCATGTCTAATCGACCGATACCACGTAATACCATTTGACCTAAACCACCAACGGCAATCATTGAGGCGATGACGACCATTGAAAGCGATAACATTAAGGTTTGGTTAACACCCGCCATAATGGTCGGCGTTGCCAGTGGTAGTTGAATTCGATACAACATTTGTTTCGGACTAGCGCCAAATGAATGACCCGCCTCGATTAATTCTTCAGGAACTTGCTGTATACCTAAAATGGTTAAACGCACGATTGGCGGTAGTGCAAATATAATGGTTACTACAACGCCTGGTACGTTACCGATACCAAACAGCATTACGATTGGTACTAAATATACAAATGCCGGTGTGGTTTGCATCGCATCAAGTACTGGTCTAATAACTCTGGCTGCTGATTGGCTGCGGGCCAACCATATCCCCATCGGTAAGCCTATCAATAAACAGAAAAAGACTGAGGTGAGAACCAAAGCGAGTGTTACCATTGCTTCCGACCAAGCTCCTATAAAGCCAATCACAGCAAGTGATACTAGGGTCGCAAAGCCCATTTTTTTACCGGCAAGTTGCCAAGCAATTAACACTAACAAGGCAATCATGATCAGCGAGGGGGTTGAGACCAAGGCAGTCTGGAATGATGTTAGGATAAAGTCGATTGGTACACGTACCGCTTGGAATACCGGGCGTCCGTGCTCGACGAGCCAATTTAGGCCACTTTCAACCCAGTGATCAAATGGGATCACCGCATCTTTAAACGGGTGAGCCCAATCAATAGATTGCTCTATTGGTTGAGTTGGGGTATTGCTGAGCCATGAAGACGTGCTTTCTGCTGAGCTTGCGGTCGCCCATGGATCGCTTGATGTTGTTGAAGCAGCTGAAGCCCATGGATCAGCGGCTTGCGCTGCACTTACGGTTGTTTCAGTTGTCATAATAATTACTCTCTATCTAAAGTTTGAAGCAGACGGGTTTTGGTAATCACCCCGTGATATGTCCCGTCGTCATCGATTACAGGCACCGCATAAGGTACTTCAGCAACTTGGCTGATCAGTTCGCTAACTGGGGTATCAGCATGTAAAGAAACGGTGCCTTCTAATAGCGCAGTGCTAAGAGGGCGTTTTTCTTTGTAGGCTGCTTTTAGAGAGTCTTGTGACACAATTCCTGAGTATTTGTTGGCTTTATCAATCACCACACCATAATCGCGGTCATGATCCGATAGTATTTGCAGCGCGGCGGCTGGGCCATCGGTCTCACCTTTTTTAAATACTGCGGCAGGTTTTTTTCGCGCAATATCTTTGGCGGAATAGACATCAGCAACGTTTACACCACTAAAGAAAGATTCTACGTAATCATTGGCTGGATTTTGCAGTATTTCATCGGGTGTACCGACTTGAACCACCACACCGTTTTGCATAATGGCAATACGATCACCAATACGCATTGCTTCATCTAAATCATGTGAGATAAACACAATAGTGCGTCGGTCATCATTTTGTAGACGAATAAGCTCATCTTGCATTTCAGTACGGATAAGGGGATCGAGCGCTGAGAAGGCTTCATCCATTAATAGAATATCTGGGTCTGTCGCCAAAGCTCGGGCAAGGCCAACACGTTGCTTCATACCACCCGATAATTCATCCGGGTAGGATTCACATTGGCTTTCTAAACCTACTCTTGCCAGTGCGTTACGTGCAGCATCATTACGTTTATCCAAATCAACGCCAGCAAGTTCTAAGCCAAAGGCAGCGTTTTCTATCACGCTCATGTGAGGCATTAGGGCGAAGTTTTGGAAAACCATACTGATATTATTGCGTCGTACATTACGTAATTCTTCATCCGAAATAACCGCAATGTCTTTACCGTTTAAATATACATGGCCACGAGTAGGCTCAATTAAACGATTTAATAGTCGAACTAAGGTGGATTTACCTGAGCCAGAAAGGCCCATGATGACGAATATTTCTCCTTCATTAATCGAAAGTGAAACATCTTTTACCCCAACAGTGAGGCCAGTTTTTTCAAAAATTTCATCTTTATCTAAACCTTTATCGATGAGAGTAAAGGCTTCATCGGGTGTTTCGCCAAACACTTTATAGAGGTTTTTTACTTCTAATTTCGTTGTCATTATTTAGCATCCTTGGCTATTTTTTTGCAAAACTAATACACAAATGCCTTGCAAACTGTTTAGTACCCTAAACAATTTGCCATAAAATTGCAAAAGTTAGACAGAGTGCACAAGTTGATGTAATTAATAAAGCTGTGACTATTGTAGGGGATTTTTGATTCAGAACACTTTAAGTGAATAAGGGTAAGCATCTGAAGTTTAAGGTTATGAACATAGAATATTGAATTCAATATGTCCGACATTGGTTGTATTGCAATTTCAAATATTGATGCTGAAATTATTTATAAAAAGTATGGTTTAGTATTGAAAGGTGGGCCTACTAATATTTTTATCAATCCGTTATTCTGTCATCAAACTATTTAGGCGAACGGATATTTTTTGAATTTTATAAGTTCGTTATTTTTAATTATTACTTAGGAGCAGTAGTCATGAGCACAATTGAGCGTCAGCAAACCAATCAAAGAATGAGTAAAATTGTTGTGCATAACGAGACGGTTTATCTTTGTGGTCAAGTAGGTGTTGCTGGAACGAGTGTTGCAGAACAAACTGCGGAAGCATTACGTCGTGTTGAAACCTTATTGTTAGAAGCGGGATCGGATAAACAACATGTACTGCAAACCATTGTTTGGCTTGCGGATATGGCTGATTTTCAAGAAATGAACGCGGTTTGGGATGCATTTTTTGAAGAAGGGTTTGCGCCAGCTCGTGCGTGCGGTGAAGCGAAATTAGCTCGCCCTGAATTAAAAGTGGAATTGATTGTTACGGCGGCATTAAAGACCGGCTAAATGTATCTTTCTTAACGAATAAAGTGATAGAAATAAAAACGCACGTCAATGTTAGTATCGGCGTGCGTTTTGCTTTGGTTTTATTTATCTATTCGCGCTTACGCTTATAGAGTACAGACTTTTGTCCAGTCAGCGTTGTTACCCGGCTCTGATGATGTCCACCAGTTTGCTTGGTATACCACACCGTCGTTGATGACTTTATCACCTTGGTTAGCGTGGCTTGGGTTACCTTGCCAGTCGGTTTGAGGGAAGTCAGGGTAGGTAACCAGTCCTGCGCTATCACAAGTTCCGTCACTGTTGTCATTATCGCCGCCACCTGTGCTTGATGAAATATCACCTAAAGGCAGTTCTGGATGTTCAAACTTAAAGCCATAGTCCACACCATTGATATTGACGGTGTAGTTCGCGGGGCCTGAAATCGGTAGGTAGTACACCATATCTAATTCATAAGATTCGCCAGCAGGTAGGACTTTCCAAGAAGGAAGCGTAAAGGCGACACGGTGCATATCACCATCTAAACCTCCAATGTTATCCGCACGACTATGGCCAGAGCTAATCACTGCTAAGCCACCACCAGATTGGTCTTTGGCATTATCTGGCGCAGAAGTTGGAATATCGAACTGGAATTCGGTTCCACCTGGCAGATCTTGACCCGTATTGTTAGTGAAGGTGATTTTCGGATTGACTGGGAAGTTTTGATCACCCACTTTAAATCCGCCAATGCTGACTGAAATATCCACTACTTGGTCGGGCATTGCTTCGGTTGCAACTTTGTTGCCATAAGGCGCTGCTGACTTAAACTCATCATAAATGGCCTTGGTCATAGTGTTACCCATGTGGTATTCACCATTACCAGATGAACAAGCTTGTTCTGTTGGATCGACACTTGTACGCTTGCCATTTTCATCAAGGATATAGCAGCTGTAGTCACCCGCGAGTTCCCAGAACATGATACCGCCAATACCATGGTCGATAACGTATTGCGCTTTGGTGGTAATCGATTCTTTATCCTCGGTTGATAGGAAGACGTGTTTCTCTTCATTCCACAACCAAGGGGCAACCGCGACTTCATCATAATGACGAGTATAAGTACCGGTGAGTGCATCGGTTGGATCGTTTTGTGGATCTAAACCATAAGCCTCAGCATAAGAACCCCAGATGCCTTTCTCTAGGTTTTTCGCATGCCACATTGGGTTAGAGCCTGCCCCCATTTCGTTGCCCTTCGGATCAGTATCGTGCCACATGTTGTCGATGCCGGTCGCACCATAACCACAATTGTTTTTTTCTCCTTCACCCGTCCCTTCAGCACATTCAGATTGGTTAGGAAGGGCTGCACGACCCCATAAGCCGTTATCGCCACCAGTGACGCCTTGCCAACCACGGGTATAGTAAGGGACACCAATATTGATTCGACCTGCAGGCATAGAACCACGGAAATAGTGGTAAGCCCAGTCAGTATTTAAGTAACCGATGCCACCGTAAGCGGCAGTTCCGTATACGTTCCATTGCGCAAGCTCAGAATCTTTACCGGTATCGTATAATGCAGCATTATGGCCAACGTGATCATTCCAAGCACCATGTAAGTCGTAAGACATGATATTGACGTAATCGAGATATTTCGTTACATCAAAAGTTTCCATACCACGTAGTAGGTAGCCAGATGATGGTGCGGCGATAGTTAACATGTAGTAGTGATCGTCTGCTTCTGATGCACGATCGAGTTTCTCACGTAATACTTTCATCAGCTCTTGGTATGATGCCCATAAATGTTCACGACGTGGTTCCATGAAGTCTTTATCGTAAGGGTTGCCTGCACCTGCCATTGAAGTAGGGTATTCGTAATCAATATCTAAACCGTCAAACTTATACTTACGTATTAATTCAACAGCAGAATCGGCAAATTTTTCAATTGCAGCGTGGTTGATTGATCCATCGGCATTGGTGGTCATCGTGTAGAAACCGCCGTCAGCAACGCGTGAACCGTCAGTAGCAAAATGACCGCCGGTTTCTGCCCAGCCACCAATTGAGATTAAGGTTTTCACGCCATAACGTTCTTTATATGTTGCTAGTGCACCAAAGTGACCTTTGAAGCCTAGTGCTGGATCTACATCAACACCCGGCCAAGTTTTACCCACCGCGGCATTTTCAGGATCGTTAACGTCACCAATATTAACGTTACCGTCAGAACCAATGCTAGCAAACGCGTAGTTAATATGAGTTAATTGTTCCCAAGGAATATCTTTGACTAGGTAAGCCGCTTGATCGTTATCACCAGCACGCCAACTAGTGAAGTAACCAATAACACGACGAGGATGATCAGCTCCCATTAATTCACGACCATCTTCATCGTAAGCATCGCAATAAGGAACGTTTACGCCTTCTGTTTGATAGAGGCCGTCTGGATGACAAGTGGTAGCAACCGGTTGATCGCTAGCAACTTGTAAGCTTGTTGAAGTAGAGTTTGTGGTTGCGCCTTCATTATCGGTTGCTTTAGCAAAAACAGAAAGGGAGCCAGTTTGAGTCGTCGTGTAGTTAAGAGTGTATGGAGAAGAGGCGACGGTTCCAACTAGGCTGCCACCGACGTAAAAGTCGACTTTATCTACGGTACCATCTGAGTCTGCGGCAGTAGCGGTTAGTGTGACCACTTCACCTAAGGTTACGCTGCTACTAGAAAGTGCAACAGACACACTTGGAGTTTGGTTAGCGTCAGTTTGAGAGTTTTGTACTTCAAGCGATACTGTGCTCTGAGTACTTTGCGCGCCTTCATTATCGTAGGCAATCGAACTAAAGGAGTGTGTACCGGCAACCGCCGTCCAAGTTGCTGAGAATGGCGCATTGGTTGATTGCCCAATCACGTCACCATCGACTAAGAAATCAACACGAGCAATGGTGCCATCGTTATCAGTTGCATTGGCTGTTAATGTTACTTCATCACCTTCAGTGAATGAAGTGTTTGCGGTTGGAGAGGTGAGATCAACGGTTGGCGCTTCATTGTCCACAACGTCAGTGGTACAAGCATCAACCAATGCCCAAGCACCCCATTCGCCAGCTTCTTTAGGGCTATTACCTTGTGTCCAATATTTTGCACTATAGGCATTATTGTCTTGTTGTACTTGATCACCACCAGTGTAAACCGTGTCGATATCCCAAGTGTTTAAAGATCCACAATCAACAGCGGCGTAGCTGTTAAACGCCATTAAGCATGAAGCCGTTAAAGTGCTTAGCCTAAAGGCCTTTTTCCCTAAGCTATTTCGATTTATAGCCATAATTAATTATCCTTAACTTGTTGTTATAAAATTAAATTCTTCTAACTTTATTGAAAGTGAGAACTTTTATTCTCATGCGAAACAACTGTAGGATAATTGACGTAATACACACTTATATTTTATGAGAATTCGATACCGACTCGAAAAATTCTCCAAATTTGATGCAACAAGACATTGAAAATTGCTTTTTAGGACATGTTTTGACTTATCCTGACATTTCTGTTTTTTGATATAAATCACGTTTAATCAATATGTTAAATGATTTTTAAGTGGCGGTTGGCAATAAGTCTTAAGAGTTTTGATGGCTGAAAATAAGAAATGGTTTTTTATTTTATAAATAAATCAATAGTTAATATGACTTTTACATTCGAGAGCGGAAAAGTAGCCTAGTACAGTGAGCGTTAATTTATAAATTGAAATATGTTGAGTGAAGGTATTTTTCAAGTGTTGAAGATGAAATTATAGATAAGGTTGTTTGTTTTTTAATCGCTCGGGTTGTGTTTTTACTGTTTGGGTGAAAAGTGACCGTATTTGGGGAAGCTGTTGTTATCGTGTTGTTATGTTCAGTGAATTTCTTTTAAGTTCGTTAACTGTTGTTTTTCTGTTTTTATATTCACCTGATGGCTAAGGTGTCGATTTAGTATTTACTTGGTGGATTGTGTTGATATTTTATGTGATGAAGATCAATACTTTGCTGTGGTTTTTATCACCATTACATTGGGGTAAATACCGATCGTGAATGGTAAGTGATGAGAATCTATAGCTTTAATAAATAAATCGCTTCGGTTGCACTTATGACATAAATCTATACCCTAAGGCGGCTAAATTTCACTGTGCCTAGGTTTTAATTCTCTTTATTAGAGTGGACCTGCCAGCAGTTAAAGATACGCTGCCTGTTTGGAAAGGATGACATCGGGTGTAAATACAACTTTGCAATGTAAAGCACTTTAGAACTTTGTGGCTGTTTTGCAAAGAAAATTGGAGTCAGAATGTCTGATTTAACCAACTCGATAAAATCTCCCTCCGCAACTTATGATCCTGCAACTCACGAACCCGTATCGACCTCAGACAAATTAGGTCTGAACAACCCTGTACTTTGGTATAGCGGTGGTTTTATTGCGCTTTTCGTTGTATTAGCGCTGTTCGATGGTGAAATATTATCTCACTTAGTGAATGTCGGTTTCGCTTGGTCGGTAAAAGTGTTTGGTCCATTTTGGCAAATTTTATTGCTTCTTACTTTTCTTATTGGTCTGGCACTTGCGATTGGACGTACTGGTCGAGTCGTATTGGGTGGTATTGATACCCCTGAGTTACCAAATTTCCGCTGGATGGCAATCTTGTTTTGTACTTTGCTGGCTGGTGGCGGTGTCTTTTGGGCTGCGGCTGAACCGATTGCTCACTTCGTGAGTGCACCACCAATTTATGGTACAGCAGACGATGTTCAACAACGTGCCATTAATGCCCTTTCTCAAGCCTTTATGCACTGGGGCTTTTTAGCTTGGGCGATTATCGGCAGTTTAACGACGATAGTAGTTATGCACTTACATTATGATAAAGGCCTACCGCTTAAGCCAAGAATTTTGCTTTATCCTGTACTTGGTGAGCGAGCATTAAAAGGTCATTTAGGTGCGTTGATTGACGCGTGCTGCATTATTGCAGTGGCAGCGGGTACGATTGGGCCGATTGGCTTTCTTGGTCTACAAATTAGCTATGCATTGAACTTGTTATTTGATGTACCTGATGGCTTTACTACTCAAATGATCATCGTACTATTTGCAATTGTACTTTATACCTTATCAGCTCTAAGTGGTTTAGATAAAGGCATGCAAATGTTAAGTCGCTATAACGTGATTTTAGCCTCGGCATTGATGTTTTATATTCTTATTTTTGGCCCAACTAACTTCATCTTCAATGGTTACATTCAAGGTGTGGGGACTATGATTGATAACTTCATCCCAATGGCGACCTATCGTGGTGATGAAGCTTGGCTAAGTGGTTGGACAGTGTTCTTCTGGGGTTGGTTTTTAGGTTATGGCCCTATGATGGCGATCTTTATTGCACGTATTTCTCGTGGTCGCTCTATCCGTGAACTGATTGGCACCATTAGTGTGATCGCGCCTTTAGCCACCTGTTTCTGGTTTACGATTATTGGTGGTAGTGGCTTGGCGTTTGAAATTGCTAACCCAGGTAGTATTAGTGGGGCATTTGAAGGCTTTAATTTGCCAGGTGCACTCTTTGCGATCACTCAACAATTTCCAATGCCAATCTTAGTTTCTATTTTGTTCATCGTTTTGACGACTGTGTTTATCATCACGACTGGTGATTCAATGACTTATACCATTAGTGTGGTGGTAAGTGGTGAAACGGAGCCGAATGCCTTTATCCGTACCTTCTGGGGCGTGATGATGGGTGTGACAGCCTTGATTCTGATTTCTTTAGGCTCGGGCGGCATTTCTGCGCTGCAATCTTTCATTGTGATCACTGCAGTGCCAGTATCGTTTATTTTGTTGCCGTCTCTTTGGAACGCGCCACAAATTGCGATGAAGATGGCGAAAGAGCAGAAATTCTAAGAAGGTTATTTTTAGATCAAGGTTTTAGGAACCGGTTTCTCGTTGAAATACTTTAAAATTTACTTATAAAAATGCCAGTCAGAGCATGTACTGATTGGCATTTTTGTTTTGTAGAATTACAGGTTAACTCTTTCACTTAACTCTAATAAATGCTTCACCGCTTCCATATGTTGTGGATACCCTTCAAACTCTTGCTGTTTTTCTTGTGTCATTTTGTATAAATCATCGGGCAACTTCCAATACAAAATCGAGGTATACAGCATTTCGGTTAGAGGCTTATATACTTCTATTTCATAGGTCATCGCTAATTGTTCACGTACGGCTTCGTGCTGATCTTGATTTTTAATAGGTTGCGATAGTGTTTGAATGACATCTTGATAAAGCTGGCTTTGTTGTAATTTTTCCATCACAGGTAGGTTATTTTTTGCCTGTTCAGCAAGAGAGGCATGGATGCAGTTGAGCCAATTTTCTTGTGTAAGGTCGAAATCTGATACGTCATCAAACTGGTGCTTAACTTTCTTCTCAATGGCTTTCTGAGATTGCTTTAACACCTTCCTCACTGCTTGAAATGGAAGTAAGTACTCACGTGCCAGTTCAACGATTAACCTATGAAATCCACTATTGGGTAGGTGAAGATTAGCTTTGAAAGTGGCGATGGCTTGCTGTTGAGGCGTGAGAGTGAGTTCAGTCATGATGTTAGTCTTATCTGTAATATTTAGTTGGTATTATGCCATGTTTATACCCAAGTGACTTCAATATGCAGAATTCACATCTTGAAGTGACTTAGGTATATATTATTGCGCTGAGATTAGTGATGAGCACTGATGGAGTGATTTTATTTTATAGTGCTACGGATTTAGCTCATTTCACGACCCCTTTCACCAATCTAGTGCGTGATTTCAATTTTTTATAAGCTTTTCGAGTAATGTCACTTTTTTGGTGAATCAGTGGGTTCTTTCGCACTGTTAATGAGCGTTTGCTTGCTTCTCATTTGTGCAGATAACTTTATTTGATTGTAAAGTAAGGCGTTTATTTGTCTGGCACGCTCTTTGCTCTATTGGTAATACCACCAATACCTAATTGGTTATTTATCAAGGAGTGATAGCTATCATGCAAAACAAAACGCATAACAAATCCCTTAAAACCCGTCTTAAACTGTTGGCAGGTACTGTGGCAATTAGTGCTTGTGCCTTTACCGTACAAGCAGCCGATACAATTAAAGTCGGTGTTCTACACTCGCTTTCTGGCACTATGGCGATCAGCGAAACCACTTTAAAAGATACTGTTTTAATGCTGATTGAAGAGCAGAACAAGAAAGGTGGTGTATTAGGTAAGCAGCTTGAGCCGGTCGTGGTTGACCCTGCATCAAACTGGCCGATGTACGCTGAAAAAGCTCGCGAGTTAATTGAAAAAGATAAAGTGGCGGTCACATTTGGTGGTTGGACTTCGGCGTCTCGTAAGGCCATGTTACCGGTGTTTGAGCAAAACAACAGCATCCTGTTCTACCCAGTACAATATGAAGGCCAAGAGTCTTCGAAAAACATCTTCTACACTGGCGCTGCGCCAAACCAACAAGCGATCCCTGCGGTTGATTACCTAATTGATGAACTTGGCGTACAACGCTTTGTGCTTGCTGGTACCGATTATGTTTACCCACGTACCACCAATAAAATTTTAGCGGCTTACCTTAAAAGTAAAGGCGTAGCCGATGCCGATGTGATGGTGAACTACACCCCATTTGGCCATTCAGATTGGCAGTCGATCGTTTCCAATATCAAAAAATTCGGTTCAGAAGGCAAGAAAACCGCGGTCGTTTCGACCATTAATGGTGATGCTAACGTTCCGTTTTATAAAGAGCTCGCGGCGCAAGGTGTCTCTTCTGAAGACATTCCCGTGATTGCTTTTTCGGTTGGTGAAGAAGAGCTTTCTGGTATGGATACGTCGGCACTAGTTGGTCATTTAGCAGCTTGGAACTACTTCATGAGTGTCGATTCTGAAGCGAACGATACCTTTATTGATACATGGCACAAGTACATTAAAGATGATTCTCGCGTAACGAACGATCCAATGGAAGCGACTTATATTGGTTTCAACTTATGGGTAAAAGCGGTTGAGAAAGCTGGTACGACTGATACGGCTAAAGTGAGCGATGCCATTGTGGGTCTGTCTGTTCCAAACTTGACGGGTGGCACTGCGACTATGTTAGCTAACCATCACATTACTAAACCAGTTGTGATTGGTGAGATCCAAGATGATGGTCAATTTGATGTAGTTTGGGAAACCGAACAAGAAGTGAAAGGCGATGCATGGTCTGATTTCCTACCAACTTCTGAGCACCTAGTGTCTGATTGGACGGCACCAATTATGTGTGGCAGCTACAACACGCAAACTAAAGCATGTTTAGGTGGTGAAGCCAAATAAACCTTTAGCCTCATTGAGTTTTATACGCTCAATGGGGCTTTTTTCGGTTCTTTACTGGAGTTAGTTCTTCGCGGGGTAATAGAGAGAACCGTTTCAAAAATAATGGATATTTGACTGCCATGCTTTTGATTGTCAGGGATGAGACATAATGAAAATAAAACGATATCTACATAACAAATTACCGTCTCAAATATCATCATTCATCGGTTTTATGCTGGTGTTGTATTTGAGCTTATTTAGTGCGCCTTTGCTTGCGCAAACGTCTTCTATTCAATCGCTTGCTGATGTGCAGATTGCATTGTTATCGAAAAAAAGTTCGGTAAAACAAGATGCGATTGAGTGGTTATCACAATCTTCTGATGCAGACGTCGCTAAGGCCGTATTAACGCCTTGGTTAGAAGGAAATTTATATTATCAAAAATCCGATGACGCTTTATTTATTATCACAGATTTAGAAGAAGGTAAGCAGGCTTATGGATTACTTTCTGAACAAGTGGTGACTATCGAAGGCAAGCGTGATTTTGCAAAGGTAAGAACCAATAACTCACTGCGTTCTGATATTCGTGATGTATTGGCGCGTATTGATATTTCAGCGAGCAATGTTGATGTGCGTTTGTCGGCGGTGAATAGTTTATTGGGTACGACAAGCCCTAAAACCATCGAAAAAATTACCCAACAACTACAAGTAGAAAGCGATCGTGATGTTCGCAATAGTTTAGAGTTAGCATTGGCGATGAAGCAGCTCAAAACCAGTACCAATGCTGCTGAACAAATTGATGCTATTGAAGTGATTAGCGAGTCTAAACAACAAGAGGTTTACGGCGCGCTATCTCAAGTGATTAATAGCGATGCTGATGAGAAAGTGATTGAAGCGGCGCAGCTGGCGTTAAATCAATATAAACAAACCCAAAGTTTTTACGGTGGCATGGAAACCGTCTTCTTTGGTTTAAGTTTAGGTTCGGTGTTGGTGCTGGCGGGTATTGGCCTTGCGATTACATTTGGCGTGATGGGCGTGATCAATATGGCACATGGTGAGTTGATCATGATCGGCGCTTATACCACTTATGTTATTCAACAATTAATGCCGAATAATATTGGTGCTGCGTTACTTCTTTCTATTCCTGCGGCTTTTGCTGTGTCAGGGCTAGTGGGTATCGCGATTGAGCGTACCGTGATTCGTCGTTTGTATGGTCGTCCGCTTGAAACTTTACTTGCCACCTTTGGTATCAGCCTTATTTTACAACAAGCGGTTCGCAGTATTTTCTCTCCTTTAAACCGCTCAGTCAGTACACCGGATTGGATGGCTGGCGCGTTAGAGCTTAACCCGATGTTATCTCTGACTTATAACCGCCTATACATCATTATTTTCTGCTTCATGGTTTTTCTTGGCTTAGTGGCCATTCTCAAAAAAACACCGCTAGGTCTACAAGTACGTGCAGTTTCGCAAAACCGAGCCATGGCGCGATCAATGGGGGTTCGCTCGGAACGTGTTGATGCTATGACTTTTGGCTTAGGTTCCGGTATTGCGGGTGTTGCTGGCGTGGCGTTATCTCAGCTAACCAACGTAGGTCCAAACATGGGACAAAACTACATTATTGACTCCTTTATGGTGGTGGTATTTGGTGGGGTAGGCAACTTGTGGGGCACGCTAGTGGCAGGGTTAAGTTTAGGTCTATTCAATAAGATTTTAGAGCCTTGGGCTGGCGCAGTTCTCGCTAAAATATTGGTTCTGGTTTTCATTATTTTATTTATTCAAAAGCGCCCGAAAGGTTTGTTCCCTCAACGTGGCCGCGCGGCAGAATAAGGAGGCGTTATGACGAGTGTAGTAGCAACTAATTCAATGAGTAGTACGTCGAACTTTGCAAGCCGTCGTTCTTTTATCGCCTCAGATACAGGCGGAAAAATCACGATTGTATTTTTATTGGCGCTCGCGATTGTGGTGCCATTTTTAAATCTAGTGGTACCGGAAAGTAACCCCTTTCATGTGAGCTCATTTACCGTGACTCAAATGGGGAAATATCTGTCTTATGCGCTGGTGGCGTTAGCGGTTGATCTTATCTGGGGCTATTTAGGTATTTTAAGTTTAGGGCATGGTGCTTTTTTTGCGTTAGGCGGTTATGCGATGGGCATGTATCTCACCCGTGAAATTGGTGACCGCGGCGTTTACGGTAACCCATTATTGCCAGACTTTATGGTATCGCTGAACTGGCAAGAACTGCCTTGGTTTTGGCATGGTTTTGATAACTTTGCTTTTGCCGCAATGATGATCATGTTGGTGCCGGGCGTATTGGCATTTGTATTTGGTTATCTGGCGTTCCGCTCCCGTGTTTCCGGTGTGTATCTTTCTATCATGACCCAGGCACTGACTTATGCGCTAATGCTGGCATTTTCACGTAACGAAATGGGTTTTGGCGGCAGTAGTGGTCTGACGGGCTTTAAAGATGTACTTGGTTTTAGTCTAGAGCAAGACACCACCAAAGTCGGCTTATTAGTGACGACGATTGCTGCGCTCATCATCGGCTATTTGATTTGTCGTTTAGTGGTGGCAAGTCGTTTAGGCCGAGTAGCCATGGCGATTCGTGATGCAGAATTACGTACTCGCTTTACCGGGTATGATGTCGATAGCATCAAGCTGTGGGTATTTGTTCTTTCTGCTGTATTAGCCGGCATTGCTGGTGCGTTATACGTGACGCAAGCCGGTAGTACCAGTGCCGCTCAGTTTGCGCCAATTAACTCAATTGAAATTGTAGTTTGGGTTGCTTTAGGCGGTCGAGCGACCTTGTTTGGCGCCATTGTAGGGGCATTAATTATTAACTATGCCAAGAGTTGGTTTACCGTCGAGTTTCCAGAAGTTTGGTTATTTGCATTAGGGGGAATTTTTGTTCTTGCCACCATGTATTTACCAAAAGGCGTGATGGGCGCGTTATCCGAAAAATGGGCAAAGAAATCGAGCCAACAAGATAAACCATCGGCACAGGAGAGCCACTCATGAGCGCATTAGAATCAGTCGTCACACCAATCAGAAAAGTGGGCGAAGGCTTTGAGAAGTTTACTCGTCGTGATGAAGTGTTCGATTTTCTTAAACCAGTTAATCATCCATTGATTGATACTCGCCACAACATCATGTTGTACATGGAAGGCGTATCGGTTTCCTTTGATGGTTTTAAAGCGATTAACGACTTAAATCTGTATATCAAACAAGGAGAGTTACGATGCATCATCGGACCAAACGGCGCAGGAAAAACCACTATGATGGACATCATTACTGGCAAGACTCGTCCGGATCAGGGCAAGGTGTGGTTAGGTTCAAAAACCAACTTGTTGAGTATGTCCGAAGCGGAAATCGCCAACGCGGGTGTGGGGCGTAAATTCCAGCAACCTACGGTATTTGAAAGCTTAACGGTGTGGAATAACTTGGAACTGGCGATGACCGGCACTCGTTCGGTTTGGTCAACTTTTACCGCTAAATTAACCGGCGAGCAAAGTGATGAGATCGATGGGGTTTTATCTTTGATTGGTCTTGAACAATGTCGAAACTTGTTAGCTGGCGTGCTTTCTCACGGTCAAAAACAATGGCTAGAAATCGGTATGTTATTGATGCAAAAGCCAAAGCTTCTGTTAGTGGATGAGCCGGTTACTGGCATGACTCATCAAGAAATGGATCGCACGGCGGAATTATTGAAATCTCTGGCTGGTAAGCATTCAGTAGTAGTGGTTGAGCATGATATGGAATTTGTACGCTCGATTGCCGATCAAGTCACCGTGCTGCATCAAGGGCATGTGTTGGCGGAAGGTAATATGGATCAAATCCAGTCACATCCAGAAGTAAAACGCGTCTACTTGGGAGAATAAGGATGTTAAAAGTACAAGGCGTAAACCAATTCTACGGTGAAAGTCATATCTTGTGGGATCTCGATGTTGAGGTCGAGAAAGGCAAATGTACCGTGTTGATGGGACGTAACGGGGTAGGCAAAACTACATTACTTCAATGCATCATGGGGTTAAATCCAATTAAAAGCGGCGATATCGTGTTTAAAGGTGAAAGCATTAAAAAAGCGTCAACTGAACAACGCCCTCATTTAGGCATTGGCTATGTTCCGCAAGGCCGACAAATCTTCCCGATGCTAACGGTGCAAGAAAATTTAGAGATTGGCCTGCCTATCCGTAAGCGTGGCGATCGTAAGATCCCTGATTTTATCTTCGAACTATTCCCCGTGCTAAAGGAAATGCTGCATCGTCGCGGTGGTGACTTATCGGGTGGTCAACAGCAGCAATTGTCGATTGGTCGTGCGTTAGTCGTCGAGCCGGATTTATTGATTCTGGATGAACCAACCGAAGGCATTCAACCGAATATCGTTCAAGAGATTGGCGATATTATTAAACTGCTCAATGATAAACATGGTTTAACCGTATTGCTGGTGGAACAAAAACTGCCATTTGCTCGTAAAGTCGGTCATAACTTTTGTTTACTTGATCGTGGCAAAGCAGTGGCTAAAGGACAAATGGAAGCCTTGAATGAATCGTTGATTAAGGAGCATTTGACGGTTTAAGGTTCTTTCCGTATATGTAAAGGTCAAAGCTCTTCAGAGGATGTTGGAAATCATTTAATGTTCTTTGAAGGGCTTTTTATTTTTAGGTTCTGGATATAGAGCCTGAAAAAGAGATGCTTATGCTAAATTTATTGATGCTTATGTGAATATAATGTTTCTCATAATAATAAAAAACTATATATTTTATTGAGGTATAAGGTGTTGGAGTCAAAAGTTTCTCCAGAGTCTGGATCAATCTCTTAATAACCTTTAATTATCATTATCACCAATGTAATGATGGGAAATAGCAGTCTTAACATAAGGAATTAATCATGGCTGTAGAAAATAATATTGAATTAATATCTGGTGCACAAAGTACTTTCAATACGTCGATTTCAGCTAATTGGTTAACAGATAATGCAGATTTTCTGGTTCAATATGGTGTCAATTTTCTTGCAGCACTTTGCATTCTATTCGTGGGTAGTGTTTGCGTTAAGTTTATCCATAAAGGTGTAATCAACTTGTTGCAAACAAAACGTGTGGATGCGGTTGTTGTGCAATTTATTGGTAATGTGGTTCGCTATGCTTTGTTAGTAATGGTGTTTATTGCCGCACTAAATACAATGGGGGTTGAAATGGCAGCGATGATCGCTGTGCTCGCTTCTGCTAGCCTCGCGGTTGGGTTAGCGTTAAAAGGATCGCTTTCCAATTTTGCTTCTGGTGTGCTAATTGTGATTTTTCGTCCATTTAAAAGCAAAGATTTCATTGAAGTTGGTAAGGTTTCAGGCAAAGTCCAAGCGATTGAAATTTTTCATACCGTTTTAACTACTGGCGATAATAAAATGGTCGCGATACCGCATCGTTTAGTGATGTCTCAACCCATAGTCAACTTTTCGAAACATAAGATTCGCCGTATCAACTTCGAAATTGGCGTGTCGTATGACGCTGATTTGCAGAAAACGAAGCAAGTGCTTGCCCGTGTTCTTGAATCGGAAGAGCGTATTCTTTCTTTACCGGCTCCAACTATTGGAGTATTAGCTCTCGCCAATTCTTCAGTTAATATTGCGGTTCGCCCTTGGGTAAAATCTGAAGAATACTGGAAAGTGTACTACGACACATTACAGGCAATAAAAGAAGAGTTAGATAAAGAAGGTATTCACATTCCATTTCCTCAAATGGATATACATATTAAGTGATAGTGAATATTCTTGGTGGTAAAGCTACCATCACTAACGAGATTTAATTGACTAGACCATGACCAGAAATGAATACAAAAAGTGATATTGTCAGTTGATAAAAAGTGTATTTCTCTTGGTTAAGTGCGAAGATATTCTCGATCAGAAATTAAATAAGGATGTGTTATGACGAACAAAAAAGCTGTCTATACTGCGTTAATTTGTGGCTTATTATTGAGTGGTTGTGCGAGCACAGGGTCAGATTCTAACGCTAAATCTCAAACGAATGCAGAGACAGCAAAGACCGACTGTACTGCTTCTGGCCAGAAGAGTTATGAAATGGCAGATGGTACGATTATTTGTTATTAATCTTCTATCAAGCGGCAATGAATTTGCGGTTTGCTCGGAAGGGCGTTAAGTCAAGTTAGCCCCGCCCTTCCTCACCATGAAAGCCCATAAAAGGGCCGCCACACCAGCGTCTGCACATCCCGCAATGGCACGCTCCAAAGCTTTGTTTATCTTCGGTAGTCAGCGTCACGCTGCCACATAAGCAATGTCCCTGCATTTTCTTTCCTCATTCGTTTTTAATCGTGCTTTCAGTATAGATTTCCTGATAGTTAAATCATTAGGCGGCATAGTTATTGCTTTACTAATACTCGATGGTAATAAATGGAAGTCACACGAATGGAAGCGCTAGAAGAATTAAATATAGCGGGAGTCGCTCAAACATCGCCAATAAATACATTAAATCGCAGCGATGGTTGGAAAGCAGAATTAACACTGGGGTTTACCGATCGAGGCGACAAAACCGTCGTTGGGCACAAAACTCAACTAGGACCGCTGGCGATTCAAAGGCCACTGTATCCTGAAGGCGACGTTTGCCATACCTATTTACTTCACCCTCCTGGCGGGGTAGTTGGCGGCGATGAGCTGTTAATTAAAGCCACGACTTATCCTGGAGCGCATGCTTTAGTTACCACACCCGGTGCGACCAAGTTTTATCGCTCGGAAGGAAAAATCGCCCGTCAAAAACAAATTTTAACTGCCAAGTCAGGAAGCTGTTTGGAATGGCTTCCGCAAGAGAATATTTTCTTTCCTACCGGACAAGTGCGTGTCGATACCGATATCCACCTTGAATCTGACGCACTATTTATGGGCTGGGAATTGCACTGTTTTGGTCGTCCTGCACTAAACGAGTGCTTCGATGCAGGTAAAGTGTGGGGTAAGACGCAAGTTTTTGTTGATGGAAGGAATACTCTCACCGAAAACGTGCAATTGATCGGAGGAGATAAGTATATATTAAACAGTGGTTTACAGTATTTTCCCATGATGGGGAGTTTGTTTATTACCGCTCAGTCTGAAGATGACCTTGAAATGGTACAGGATTTGCTCCGTGACTTTGCACCAAATGATGAATTAGTGATTGGTGCGACTCAAATAGAACAGTTAATCGTGGTTCGAGCATTAGGTAAATGGGCCGAGTCAATGTTGGAAGCGTTTACATTGATTTGGCAACAATTTAGACATCAATGGTTTGGTTATGTACCCGAGCCACCAAGGATTTGGGCAACTTAATCCGTTGCTCGGCTCGCTGCGCGACTAGGGCGCTTCGCTGCTCGTATTACGAAAAGACAACCAGATCAATACTAATGAGTTAAATGGAGCATTTCGAGAGACGAAAAACGAAGTGCCCGAGACCCGAGGATCGAATGTAGATGGAACTGACCCCAAGAGAAAAAGATAAATTGCTGATCTTTTGTGCTGGCATGTTAGCACAGCAGCGTAAAGATAAAGGCTTAAAGCTCAACTACCCAGAATCTGTGGCGTTGATCAGTAGTGCGATTTTAGAAGGTGCGCGCGAAGGTAAAACGGTTGCTGAATTGATGAACTTTGGTCGTACTATTTTAACTGTCGATGATGTGATGGAAGGCGTGCCGTCGATGATTCCTGATGTTCAAGTCGAAGCTACTTTTCCAGATGGCACCAAGCTTGTCACTGTCCATGATCCGATAGTGTGAGGAGAAAACATGAAAACCAGTAATGCCAATCCTAATGCGTTTATCCCCGGTCAGCTTGTTTCTGGAAAGGGTGAGATTGAGCTGAATGTCGGCCGTGAAACCATCAAAATTAAAGTCGAAAATTTAGGGGATCGCCCTGTTCAGATTGGCTCTCATTATCACTTTTATGAAGTTAACGATGCTTTGAATTTTGAACGAGAATCGGCCAAAGGCTTTAGGCTCAATATTCCAGCAGGCACTGCGACTCGTTTTGAACCTGGACAGTCACGTACCGTTGAACTGGTGGAATATGCCGGTAAGCGAGAAGTATATGGATTTAAAGGCCGCGTCATGGGTCCTATCTAGCGTTCTTGAGCCCACAGCTTTGTTGGCTGCTTTCGTTCACCCCAATCACATAGAGAATCTATGCTCATGGGGCTTCACTCAATTGCCGCCTCACTGTGAACTCAATTACTTGGATAGGATTGACTGAGAAATTATAAAGGATTAATAGTATGGCAAAAATTTCAAAAAGAGCCTACGCCGAGATGTTTGGGCCAACGACTGGCGATAGATTACGACTTGCTGATACTGAGCTATGGCTCGAAGTAGAAAAAGATTACACCGTTTACGGCGATGAAGTGAAATTCGGTGGCGGGAAAGTGATTCGTGATGGGATGGGGCAAAGCCAACTAGCGTCTGAATTTACGCCTGATCTCGTTTTAACCAATGCGGTGATTTTAGATCATTGGGGGATAGTGAAAGCGGATATCGGTGTCAAAGATGGCCGTATTTGTGGCATCGGTAAAGCAGGTAACCCAGATGTGCAGCCGAATGTTGATATTATTATCGGGCCAGGAACCGAAGTGATTGCCGCAGAAGGCTCGATAGTTACCGCTGGTGGCATTGATTCACACATTCACTATATCTGTCCGCAACAAATTGAAGAAGCGCTGACCTCTGGTGTCACAACTATGATTGGCGGTGGTACTGGCCCTGCAACTGGAACCAATGCGACAACCTGTACGCCGGGCCCTTGGAATATGCACCGAATGTTAGAAGCATTGGATGAGTTTCCAATGAATTTTGGTTTACTCGGTAAAGGAAACGCCAGTTTGCCTGAAGGCTTAATTGAGCAAGTAGAAGCCGGTGCTATTGGATTAAAACTGCATGAAGATTGGGGAACTACACCGGCTTCAATTGATATGTGTTTAACCGTTGCCGATCAAACTGATATTCAAGTGGCGATTCATACCGATACACTGAATGAATCGGGTTTTGTGGAATCGACCCTAGATGCGATTGGCGATCGCGTGATCCACACATATCACACCGAAGGCGCGGGTGGCGGTCATGCACCAGATATCATTCGCGCTTGTGGTGAATCGAATATTTTACCGTCTTCAACCAACCCAACTCGTCCTTACACAATCAACACTGTCGATGAGCATCTAGATATGTTGATGGTATGCCACCATTTATCCCCGTCGATTGCCGAAGATGTGGCGTTTGCTGAATCTCGTATTCGTCGCGAAACGATTGCTGCGGAAGATATTCTGCATGATCTCGGTGCTTTCTCGATGATTTCATCGGATTCTCAAGCGATGGGACGAGTCGGTGAAGTGATCTTACGAACATGGCAAACCGCTCATAAAATGAAAGTGCAGCGTGGCTCCTTAAAAGAAGATCAACAAGCGTTTGATGCTCAAGAAGAAAAGTTTGGTCATCAAGCGCCAAGTGATAACTTCCGTTTGCGTCGATATGTTGCGAAATACACGATAAACCCAGCGATTACTCATGGTATTGGCCACGAAGTGGGTTCAATAGAAGTAGGTAAATTAGCCGATTTCGTATTATGGAAACCGGCTTTCTTTGGCGTAAAACCAAGCGCGATTATCAAAGGAGGCATGATCGCAATGGCACCTATGGGTGATCCGAATGCCTCTATTCCAACACCTCAACCTGTTCATTATCGTTCTATGTTTGGCAGTTATGGTAAAGCCTCAAAAAAGACTTCAATGTTATTCGTTTCTCAATTGGCTAAAGACAAAGACATTGCACGCCAGTTAGGGCTTGGCAGCTTAATTGGTGTAGCCAAAAACTGCCGCACCATTTCAAAAGCTGATATGAAGCTTAACGATTGGCAGCCTAAGATTGAAGTGGATTCTCAAACCTATGAAGTCAGAGCGGATGGAGAACTTCTCACTTGTGAGCCAGCGGAAGTATTACCAATGGCTCAACGATATTTTCTGTTTTAGTTAACGTAGCTTGAAGGCTCGGACGCTTTGCTCTCGTTGCTCGAAAAAGCTTTTATTAATCAACGTTCTTAAGATCTTGCCTTCGAGACACGAGACACGAGACACGAGACACGAGACACGAATAATTGGATAAAAAATAATGATTGAAATAACAAAAATAGTCGCAGATAGCACTCAAATTACTGAGAGAAATGTGGATGGTGTATTGAGCCTTCCTATTAATAGTCGTATTAAAAGTCGCTTAAAAGTGTCGCTTGAAGATGGACGTGATGCGGGGTTGTTTTTACCTCGCGGCAATATTTTGCGTGGCGGTCAGTTATTGCAAAGTGAATGTGGGTTATTGATTGAAGTCACCGCAGCACCGGAAACGGTTTCTAGTGTGTATTGCGAAGATGCACTATTACTAAACCGAGTGACTTACCACTTAGGTAATCGCCACGTTCCTCTACAAATAGCAAATGGTTGGGTACGTTACCAGCATGATCATGTGTTAGATGACATGGTGGTGGGGTTGGGTGCCAAAGTCACGGTAGAACAAGCTGAATTTGAACCTGAAGATGGGGCGTACGGCGGCCGTTCAGGTGGGCACCATCATCATGATCATTCGCATGATCACTCTCATTAATAACAACTTGAAATTGAATTCAAAAATAGAAAAAACAAAAAGGATATTTGCCATGAAATTCGTTCGCTTACTCACACTTGCTTCTGTTTTTGCTGCTCCAGCGGCGTTTGCACATGTTGGTCACATGCATGAGCACGGCTCAAGCAATGCATTTTTTGAAGGTTTTGTACACCCATTAACTGGTCTTGATCATTTAGTGATGCTCCTTGGTCTCGGTATGTTCATCAGCCATTTTACGGCGAGTAAATCAAGCTCAGTGGCTAAGCCTACTTTGTTTATTGCAGCTCTTGTTAGTTTAACGGTTGGCCTTGCGGCAGGAAGTCTATTTGGCGCGATTAGTGGCGTAGAGCTAATAATTGCCGCATCCATTTTTGTAGTTGCATTAGGGATTTGGAATACCTTCTCTGTTCGTGAATCTTTAACTCAGGCGTTAGTGATTGTTTCCATTGGCTTGGTGTTTTTCCATGGTTTTGCTCATGGCGTAGAAGCAACTGGCGGATTATTCGGATTTGGCGCAGGTATGCTAGTAGCCGCGTTTGGCATCATGTTTACCGGTGAGCGTCTGGCACATTTCTTGTCAACTAAGTTCTTCGTAAATAAGTGGCTTGGAGCGGGTATTGCCGCTTCTGGTGCAGCCTTAATGATGGCGCCTTAATTGCTTATGAATGATATGAGAGACATAGACACTTTATCTATATCTAACTCAGCACTCAACTCAGTCGCATCGTCACAGAACAATGGTTCCGAAGTCGCTTGCTTTCGTTTGTTTCAGCTAATTAGCCCTTCACTACCCATTGGCGGCTTTACCTATTCACAAGGTTTGGAATGGGCGGTTGAGGCTGGCTGGGTGAGTAATCAAGCTAAGTTAATACATTGGCTTGAGATGATGCTTAATAACAGCTTGGTGACATTAGAGTTGCCTATTTTGGCGAAGTTCTATTACGCGTTAGAACAAGGTGATAACACGAGTATTGAATATTGGAGTCAATATTTATTTTCATGCCGAGAAACTCGCGAGTTAAGAGCGGAAGAGCTTCAACGTGGTAAAGCGTTATTTACTTTATTAAAGCAGCTCGATTTACCTCTGAATGCAGAATGGCACCCCGATAATGACCCCAAAGCCGCAACGCAAAATCAGTTGTTAGGTTTTTGTGTCGCGGCGAAAGCGTGGGGGATTTCGCTCCATAGTTTACAACAAGGCTATTTATGGAGTTGGGCGGAAAACATTGTGATGGCGGGAGTTAAGCTGGTTCCTCTTGGTCAAACCGCAGGTCAAAAAACTTTATTGGCTTTATCTGAACGCTTACCTCAAGCGATAGGCAAAGCCAATCAAATACAAGATGACGATATTGGTAGCTTTACCCCTTCGGTTGCTATCGCCAGTAGTCGTCATGAAACACAATATACAAGACTATTCCGTTCCTAGCTGTCATGGCGAAAAGAATCGAATGAGTGAGCAAACAAGGAATAAAACATGTCTCAAGAAACGTATAAACAACCGTTACGAATTGGTATTGGTGGCCCTGTTGGATCGGGCAAAACGGCGTTGTTAGAAGTTTTATGTAAAGCGATTCGAGATCGTTTAAACATTGCCGTGGTGACCAATGATATTTACACCCAAGAAGATGCCAAAATACTCACTCGAGCTGAAGCGCTAGACGCAGACCGTATCGTAGGTGTCGAAACTGGAGGTTGCCCTCATACTGCGATTCGTGAAGATGCATCAATGAACTTGGCTGCAGTTGAAGAACTGGCCAAATTACATAAAAACCTTGATGTGGTATTTGTTGAAAGTGGTGGTGATAATTTAAGTGCTACCTTTAGCCCTGAACTTGCCGATTTAACTATTTATGTTATTGATGTGGCTGAAGGGGAAAAGATTCCGCGCAAGGGTGGACCCGGTATCACACGTTCAGATTTATTAGTGATTAATAAAATTGACTTAGCCCCTTATGTGGGAGCGTCATTAGAGGTAATGGAATCGGACACTCAGCGTATGCGTCCAACCAAACCGTATGTATTCACTAATTTAAAAGAGAGTGTCGGGCTGGATAGTATTATCGATTTTATTATTACAGAAGGTATGTTGCAGCCAAAATATTAATTCGATTAACGCGCAATAAAGCTAGGCTTAGTGGCAATTTGGTCACTAAGCTTTTTTTAACTTGCCCTTCGGGAGCTTCATCTAAATCTTTATACTGCGTTAGATTGGTTTGAAAGGTGCCTACATTCCTTCGCCAATCCTCCTTGTCTAAAGATTGGGATGATAGCTCTGAATTCTGCACCTTGAAGTCACTTGGGTATAGAGTAGGCGGTTATTTTGATTAACGGGTTAAATTCGCTTTTTATGAAATATTAAGTTACATTTGCCACCACATTTTTGAACTTTTCAATTTTAAATGGTCTGTTATAACATATCAATTATATCAAGTTGATATTTAGCCGGCTCTTGAGGTCGATTCACACAACTTCCTACGTTGGGAACTATAGAAACTAAACCTTATGTCTAAACAAAAATTTGCAAAATTTCGCCAGAACCCTAAGTTTCCATTGATGCTTAAAATAGGCGTGGCTTTTGTCGTATTACTTATAATTGTTTTTATGGCTGAATCTGGTGATGGACGCAAGTCAGTTCCTATGGATATGGACAAAATTTTAGCAGATGAGGCGAAAGCGGTTGCCGCTACCAAGCCTGTTCATGTGGATGAAAACGTTCCGCTTTATTCATACGAAATTCAAGATGGTGACAATTTAAGTAGTATCTTTGTTCGTCTTGGTGTTCCGTATGGCGATATGCTCAGCGTGATGGATACCGATCAAAACCACCTAACACTTGATACTTTAAGACCGGGTGACATCTTAAAAATTTGGATGGACGAAGATCTAGAACACTTAAGCAAATTAGAGGTTGAATTTACTCTAGCAGATCGCGTGGTATTTACTCGCAACGATGATAAGAGCTATACCTTTCAAGAAGTAAATTTACCCGGTGTTTGGAAGACTTATCCGTTAATAGGGGAAATTCATGGTAGTTTCTCTACATCGGTTTATAAATATGGGATTTCGGGTGCGGAAACGGCTCAAATTACTCAGCTATTAAAAGATAAACTGAATTTTGTGCGAGATTTGCGTGCAGGTGATAAATTTGAAATTTTGCATAAGCGTCAATTTATCAATGGTGTCGCAACTGGTAATCGTGAGATTGACGCGATCCGTATTTATAATCGGGGCCGTGTGATCAGTGCTTATCTGCACAGTGATGGTCAATATTATGACCGTAATGGCGATAGTTTACAGCGAGCATTTTTACGTTGGCCAACTGCACAACATTATCGTATCAGCTCCCCATTTGATCCGAATCGTTTACACCCTGTGACTCATCGCCATGCTCCACATAATGGTGTTGATATAGCTTGTCCTTCTGGGACTGATGTTATAGCAACCGGCGATGGTATTGTGACGTTAACGACTAACCACCCATACGCGGGTAAATATATCGTGGTTCAACATGGATCGACTTACCGTACTCGCTACTTACACTTGAGCAAAATTTTAGTGCGCCAAGGTCAAGTGGTTCATCGAGGACAAGTGATTGCAAAATCGGGTGCTACAGGGCGTGTAACTGGACCACACTTGCATTATGAGTTCATTATTCGAAATCGCCCTGTGAACTTCTTAACCGCTAAAATCCCGATGGCAACATCGATTTCGAAAGAAGAGAAGCCAGCCTTTGAAAAGCAAGTAAAAGCTATCGATGCTGAGTTTGAAGCGGTAAAACAAGCCGCCGGAACAAATAACGGTCCGACTACTTTGGCAAAAATAATTTAATAATTTGAATTATTTCTATGAGAGCAAGTGATATCATCGCTTGCTCTTTTTTCGTCTATTATATTACAAGGATGGGCAATGAGCTCTTTGGAAGATACACCGAATAATTCGCCACACTCAGAACAAACTAAAACTTGGAAAACACCACAAACCTTTTTGATGCTCATTTCTATCGTGGTGCCAATTGCCTTTGCCAGTTGGATGGCGTTATTAAATAACTTCGTGGTAGAGAAGGCATCTTTCACTGGTGCTGATATTGGTTTGCTACAAAGTGTACGTGAAATCCCCGGCTTTTTAGCTTTTACTGTGGTGTTCGTATTGCTGTTTATTCGTGAGCAAAAGTTCATGATAGTTGCATTAGCTATGCTATCTATCGGCGTGGCAATCACCGGTTTTTTCCCTTCGGTACTTGGCCTACTAATGACGACTTTGTTGATGTCGATAGGCTTCCACTACTTTGAAACCTTAAAGCAATCCTTGTCTTTACAATGGCTCACTAAAGAAGAAGCGCCAGAGTTTCTAGGAAAGTTAATCTCGGTGGGTGCGCTTGCCTCATTACTGACTTACGGTGCATTGTGGGTCATGCTAGAAATCTTGAAGTTTGATTATTGGCACGTGTATTTAATTACCGGCAGCATTGCTTTAAGCGTCACTGTCTTTATGTGGCTATCGTTCCCACAATTTGAATCGACAACTATTCAGCATAAAAACTTGATTCTAAGAAAACGCTATTGGCTGTATTACGCCCTTACTTTTATGAGTGGTGCTAGACGTCAAATTTTCACCGTATTTGCGGGCTTTTTGATGGTGGAGAAATTTCATTATTCAGCGGCAGATATTACATTACTATTTTTAATTAACTATGCGTTTAACTTCTTATTTGCTAAGAAAATCGGTCAATTTATTGGCATTGTGGGTGAAAGAAAAGCGCTGATGTTTGAATACTGCGGGCTGGTGTGTGTATTTGTTGGTTATGCGATTGTTGAAAATTCACATATTGCTGCGGGGTTGTACGTGGTTGATCATTTATTTTTTGCCTTAGCATTAGCGGTTAAAACCTATTTGCAAAAAATTGCCGATCCACAAGATATGGCCTCTACCGCTGGGGTTTCATTTACCATCAATCATATTGCAGCGGTGGTGATTCCTGTGACATTTGGTTTGTTGTGGCTACATTCACCGGCAGCAGTGTTTTATATTGGGTCCGCGATGGCTGTAGTATCTTTGATTTTATCTTGTAATATTCCGCGTATGCCGAAGCCGGGTAATGAAGTGTGTCGCTTTAAGTGGGGAAGTGTAGCAGCGGAAAAATAATTGACGTCTAAACTTTCTTGAACGAGGCAATATGATCTAACCGGATCCGTTGCCTCGTTTTATTTTTGTCGACGAGTTCTACTTCGAGCCATTTTCCAGTTTAGTTTTTAAATGCACTTGGTGTGAAAGTATCCGCTTTCGGACGAATCACTACAGTGCCGGCAATCTTGTCATGGAAGCCTTGTTTCTTGCTATCGAAGCCGACCCAGATGAAGCCCAACATAAATAAGAAAGTTGATACAAAGTAGCCTAGGTAACGAATAATTGACTGAACGGTAGTTAAACGTTGTCCTGTTTTTGCATCGACAACTTGTGCTTTAATCAGCATTTTACCCGGTGTTGCACCGCGGAGCTTCCAAAATAGTACCGTGATAATTAGCAGTGGAATGTAGCTCCACCAAGTATCCGACAGCATAGTACCAGCCCATGAAGTGGAGTAAGAAGAATAAGAGTAGTGTTCTGTTTGAGTGGTAAAGCTTTGTTGATATGACTCTAGCCCCGGTAGCGCAATGAGCACTAAGGCAATGGAATAAAGAATATTATCAATAATACTGGCACCAACACGCGACCAAAACCCCACATATTCGTATTCCATTAAGGTGTCGCTTAGTTCAAATTTTTTCATAACTTATCCAGTTTGTTTTTATTATCTATACGCAAGATGTTGTTTTTTGTTAAGCCGCGCTAACGATAGCTGAAATAACACCAATAAGGCCACCAAATACACCGCCCCATACAACAAGCCAACCTAAATGCTGTTGAATCATGGTCTTAACGATTTCTTTGACCATCTTAGGGGTTAATTCGTTCAATCGCTGATCAATAATATTTTCAATATTGGCTTGGATATCATCCATCATTGACGGTTGTTCTAGCTGTTCTTTTAATGCTTGTTTCACCTGAGCACTTTGGCTGATTTCAATCATAGATTCTTGCATTTTTTCAATAAAAGGTTGTTTTAGCGGTTGAAGTGCTTCCGCGCCACCTAACATTGCGAGCATTCCACCAAAAGAAGAATGGGTGATCACTTCTACTAAAGAATCAAAGCTCGGCTCTAAATCGATTTTCTGTATGACTGGCTTTAAATCGAATGAGGCACTGCTTGCCAATTCTTGATTTAAAAACTTGTCGATATTTTGGCTAGTGAAAAACTGCATCATCATGAGACTTTTAATTGCCGCTTTAAACTCTTCAAAACGAGCAGGGATAATGCCCGAGCCATACATGCCCGGTACTTTTTCAAATAGCATGTGAATGGCGAGCCAATTGGTCACCGCACCTGAAAAGGCAAATAAGCCAGCATAAAGCACAATGGTGTTTTGAGTTTGGTAACCAATCGCTAATAAAACAACTGAAATAAGGTTAGTGATAAAGCTTTTGTTCATAGTGATTTTCTTGTTTTGTTATATCCAAGGGACGTAAAATTAAGGCACAAAAAAGGATGATAAACGTGAGTAGTATCATCCTTCGACAGTCATTGAGAGGTGACTCGCTTAAAACTTTTTAGGAGCAAAGCCTGTCATTTCTTCTAATTTTAACTCTTTACCAATTTTGGTTAAAGGGTGAACGATAACAAGGCCTTTCACTGATTTTTTCAGTTTACCTTGGTCGGCTTTCTCTTCTTTTGTTAATGCGCGGCTAAAAGGCATCGCGAGTAAGGCTTTACGTTCTTTATTTAAATCGTAGCTTTTTTTGTGGTTAAGCTGAGCCACTTTTTTACTGAGTTGATTAATTTCAGTTTCAAATTGATAAATCATCGCTTTATCTGCTCGTTTTTGAGCAGCTTCAAGTTTATGGCGGCACTTATCGAGTCGATTATTCAGTTGTTGTAGTTCGTTTTGTTGGCTCATGTGTTCACCATATACTCTAAAATTAAATCAGTGGATTGCGTCAAATTACGCGAGGGCGGAGTATAGCACGTGAAATATTATTATACCCAAGTAACTTGAGTATAATAAGGTTAAAGTTACTATGGTTTTATTTCATCGCCTCATCCACCAAATACAAAATTGATTGATAAGGCACGCCACTGTGATGAGATAACCCAATTTCGCAAGTTAAGCTATTACTAAAACCTCGGCTGCAATGTATGGGTACTTGCTCTTTAAGTGGGGTGAGGGCGGCTTCATTAAGCTCTGGAGTGTTAAAGCCTTTATCGCCAGCCCAGCCGCAACATTGAATATGCTCAGGGACGATCACTTTCTTAGCGCAACGTTGAGCCAGTTCAATCATGGTGCTTTCCAACCCTAGCGTACGCGCACTACAAGTCACATGAAGCATAACCGTTTCATTAATCGGCTTAAGGTTAAGATGAGGCGTCACGTGTTGCATGACAAATTCAGAAGGTTCAAACAGGTGTAACGGCTTAGTAAATTGCGCTTGGCTTTGCTTCACACACGGACTGGTATCCATCAAAATTGGGTATAAACCTTGATGGCTTGCTTGCCATAAGCTGTCTTCTAAATCTTTCGCCTTACTGTCGCCTAATTGGTTTAATCCTTTGCTCTTATAAGGCATACCGCAGCATTGATTATCCAAATCTTTAGGGAGAATAATATCGAAACCGGCTTTGGTGAGCAGCGACATCGTGACTTCTGTTAGTGATGGCTTACTATGATTCGATGTGGCGGTTCGGCTGATGCATGATGGAAAGTAAACCACTTTTCGATGTTGAACATCGGCGATTTTAAATAGATCTTGCTGCGCTTGTTTTTGAGTATCCATCGGTAACTTATGATGGTTAGCGTTTGGAATTTCAGGGAGCCATAAAGGCAGTCGATTGCCGCTTAGCCGACGAGTACCGTTGGCGACTTTGGACACCAGCGCATTGGGCAACAATTTAGAAATAATGTGGTTAATGGTGAGCCCATGTTTAACCAGTTTTGTAGAGGCGCTGAAATGCTCATGAGTCCAATGAGCGATGAGAGGTGCTTTATCTGTGTGGCGTTCGGAGCGTAATTTCTTTATCAAATCGCCAGTATTTATCCCAACCGGACAACGTTGTTCGCATAGTCCTGTCGCGGCGCAGGTTTCAATGCCCTGGTAGTTAAACAGTTTCTCTAGTTCCGGCGCAGTCGCTTTACCCTCACGCTTTTGTTGCTGTAATTCTCGATACAACACAATGCGTTGGCGGGGTGATAAACTTAAAGTGCGCGAAGGACAAACTGGTTCACAGAAACCACATTCAATACAACGGTCGACTAACTCATCCGCTTTCGGCATAGGTTTGAGATCGCTTAAATGGGCATGGGGGTTATCATTAATAATCACACCGGGATTCAACAAGCCTTGAGGATCAAATAACTGCTTAATCTCTTGCATCAAGCGATAGCCTTGTTTGCCCCATTCAAGCTCGACATACGGTGCCATATTGCGCCCAGTACCGTGTTCTGCCTTAAGAGACCCTTGGTATTTCACCGCAACCAATTGAGTGACTTCATCCATAAATTGACCATAGCGATCAATTTCAGTTTGCGCTTCAAATCCTTGGGTAAACACAAAGTGTAAGTTGCCATCCAGTGCATGCCCGAAAATAATGCCTTCGGAATAGTCATACTTTTCAAACAACTGCTGCAGTTCACGGACGCCTTGCGCTAAGTGTTCTATCGGAAAAGCCACATCTTCAATAATGACGGTAGTGCCCGCTTCTCTTACCGCGCCTACAGCGGGGAATAAACCTTTACGGATATCCCATAAGCCTGCAACGGTTTTTGGATCGGAGGTAAAGGGAACTGATTCAATAATGTCAAATGAAGCCACACGCTCTAAAATGGTATCGCATTGTTGCTGTAGCTTTTCTTGGTCATTGGCGTGAGATTCCACCAATAATGCTGCGGCTTCTAAGTCTAGGTCTTTAATAAAATTAGGCATGCTTGGTTTATTGGCGACTGAACGTAAAGAGCGCCCATCCATCATTTCAACCGCGGCAACTGGAGAATTCGATAGAACCGTTACCGCTTGGCTGGCTTGCTCAATATTTTCAAATACCAGTAGGGCAGAGGCTTTATTGGCGTGATCTTCTACCGTGTTGTAAGTGATGTCGGCAATAAAGCCTAATGTGCCTTCAGAGCCGATCATCAAATGTTGAATGATCTGAATCGGGTCACTGAAATCGACCAAGGCATTAATTGAATAACCGGTGGTGTTTTTTAAACGGTATTTGTGTTGAATAAGGTGTGCCAGTTCGTGATTGGCTTTAGTGGCTTGGGCAAGCGCGCCAATCTTACTGATAAAGGTGGCATTGGACTTTTTAAAGGCTTCAACACTACTTGGATTGCCAGTGTCTAAAATCGAGCCGTTGGCAAACACGATTTTCATACTTTCTAACGTTTGGTAAGAGTTTTGTGCAGTACCACAGCACATGCCACTAGAGTTGTTGGCGGCGATACCACCTATCTTACAAGCATTGATAGAAGCAGGGTCGGGGCCGATTTTTCGTGCAAAAGGTGCAAGGTATTTATTAGCATCAGCACCTATCACTCCCGGTTGTAGTGTGATCTGTTGGCCATTATCGTGAATCTGATGGGTACGCCAATCGTCGGTTAGGGTAATGAGAACGGAATCAGAAACCGCCTGGCCAGATAAACTGGTACCTGCGGCGCGAAAAGTGAAGGGAAGTTCCAGCGTTCGGCAGCAGCGCATGGCATACAGCACTTCTTCTAAATCTTTTAATCTCAACACCAACTTAGGCACTAAGCGATAAAAACTGGCATCCGTGCCATAGGCGAGGCGTTTATCTTGTTGAGTAATGATGCGTTCGCTATCAATGCGTTTAACTAATGCGTGCTCAAGTTGAGAATAGATACCCATGCTTCCTGCTTTATTATCAATATATTAACGAGGTTGTGAGCAAGTATAGGGTGTGATGGAAACTTACAAAAGTGATAGTGACAGAATTTGTTGGAATGGATCGTGTAAAACAAAAAAGCAGTGAGCGCAGCCTTTTGTCTATTTCCAAGAGATTTAGCATAGATGAGATGACATTACAGCGTAATCACAACCTCAAATGAATGATTGGTGCATTGTGTGTTTTATGAGCACTTAAATAAGAAAGGTACTTAAATCACTCAAATCGAAACAAAAATCGGCTATTCTGGATATCATGGATTGATTAACTTTTTAATCAACAAACTAAGTAGGGATTGCTTATGACGATGTATTCTTCCTCCCTCAGCTTATCAAGCGATAAGCTATATCACCCTGCTGAACTCGAACAGCTGCCTTGTAAATCGACCAAAGATATTCCACCGATTGATGAAATCGTCGGCCAAGAACGCGCGCAAAAAGCGGTGGAATTTGCGATGTCGATTAAAGACAAGGGCTATAACATATATGCGACGGGGCAAAATGGTCTAGGCAAACGCACCATGATTTTGCGCTATTTGAACCGCCATCAACCTGATGATATGCGAGTGTTTGATTGGTGTTATGTCGCTAACTTTGAAGATATCCGCCAGCCGAAAGTACTTAAACTGCCAAGTGGTATTGGCAAAGCATTTCGCCAAGATATGGAAAAATTATTGGCGAAATTAGTGAAAGCAATTCCATTGGCGTTTGATAATGAAGTGTATTTTACTCGCTCTGAAAAGTTGAAAAATCAGCTTAATCAAAAGCAACAATCGGCACTCGAAGAGATCAGCAAAATAGCGAAAGAGAAAGGGGTAAGTCTTACCATTACGTTGCAAGGTGACTATGAATTTATCGCCATGCAAAATGCAGAAGAAGTCCATACCGAAGAAAGCTTTCTTGAATTAAGTAAAAAAGATCAGGAAAAATTCCACAGTACGATTGATGCGTTAGAAATTCAGTTGCGCGGCATGATCCGTCAATTAACGGAGTGGGAAGAAGCGTTTAGCGAAAAGATGAAAAAGCTTAACGATGAAACCGCGCTTGAAGTGTTTTCTCATCTGATCAAAGCCTTGAAGAAAAGCTATTCAAAGTATCCAGAAATAAAACAATATTTG
The DNA here is from genome assembly GCF_048266485.1 of Vibrio sp. GTDB lineage: Bacteria > Pseudomonadota > Gammaproteobacteria > Enterobacterales > Vibrionaceae > Vibrio. Next base: position 109,682 of record NZ_JBLWZK010000003.1, read on the forward strand.
ACTGAGTTACAAAAAGATATTGTTGAAAATGTCGACCAGTTCTTACAAGAGTCGAATGAGCAAAATGAGATAGCCTCAGCCTCTCTAGATAGTAAATTACCTCGTCGTTATTCCATTAATGTATTGGTCAGTCAGGCTAAAGATTCGTTTCCAATCATAGTAGAAGACAATCCGAATTATCATTCATTATTCGGCTGTGTCGAAACCGCCACTTTTAAAGGCACTGTGTTTACTGACTTCTCGTTAATTCGCGCCGGCAGCATGCATAAAGCCAATGGCGGCGTATTGTTGATGGATGCGATTAAGGTACTTGAACAACCTTATGTGTGGGATGGAATCAAACGTGCGTTACGTGCCCGCCAGTTGAGCTTAACGTCTCTGGAAAAAGAGGTCACGTTAACCGGCGCGGTTTCGCTAGACCCAGAGCCTATCCCGCTAGATGTCAAAATCATCCTGTTTGGTGATTATCGCACCTACCAATTGCTGCAACATTACGATCCAGAATTCAGTGAACTATTCCGTGTTACAGCCGATTTTGAAGATGAAATGAAGCGCACCCCAGAAGCGGAAATGCACTATGCGCGCTTTATTTCCAGCATTGTGCATGACAACAACATGCTGCATTGCGATAAAAAAGCGATTGCTAAAATCATTGAACACAGCTCACGTAACGCAGGCGATCAGAACAAGTTGTCACTCCATTCTGCGCATATTGCTAACTTATTGCGTGAGTCTAATTACGTTGCTAGAAGTGCGAAATCGAGTTTGATTCGTGCCTCGCATGTAGAACAAGCGTTGAATAATCAACAAATGCGTGTGAGTCGCTTGCAAGATAATGTGATGGAAACTTTCACTAATGGCACCACCTTGATCAAAACTGAGGGTAGTGCGGTTGGTCAGGTAAATGCGTTATCGGTGTTATCAACCAGCGACCACATGTTTGGTGCGCCGAATCGTATTACCGCTACCACCGCATTTGGTGATGGCGATATTTTAGATATTGAACGAAATGTGGATCTCGGCGGAAGCATTCACTCCAAAGGCGTGATGATTTTATCTGCCTACTTAGCTTCGATTTTAGGTCGTAGTGCCAAAATTCCACTGACGACTCATATTACTTTTGAGCAATCGTATGGTGGCGTCGATGGAGACAGTGCTTCAATGGCGGAAGTGTGCGCGATTGTTTCGGCATTTTCGAAACTCCCACTACGACAAGATATCGCGATTACCGGCTCGATGAATCAGTTTGGTGAATCGCAGCCAATTGGTGGTGTGAATGAGAAGATCGAAGGCTTCTTTGATGTTTGCGCTATTAAAGGTAGGAGTTCAACTCAAGGGGTGATCATTCCTCAATCGAATGTCCATAACTTAATGCTGCGTAAAGATATTGTTGAAGCCGTACACAAAGGCGAGTTCCATATCTGGGCAATCGATCATGTCACTCAAGCCTTGTCGATTTTCACCGGAATAGAAGCCGGAGAATTGGAAGATGATTTCACCTATCCTACGGGCAGTATTTTTGGTATCACTCAAGCCAAACTCAATGCGTTGAGAAAATAACACGGTACAAGCATTGACCTTCTAGTAACGGGAAGCTTTATCATTTTATCCAGTTAATGAATCTATACCCGAAGTAATTGGAATTGCAGTGAGGCGACAAGTGAATGAGACCCCATGAGTTTAGCTTGTCTAAATGATTGGGGCGAATGAACGCCGTCAACAAAGCTGCAGCTTCAAGTACGATGGTTATAAATGGTAAAGCTTTTATTTTGTGAAGGACAAACCAATGGGATGCTGTAATCAAGCGCCAAATGGCGGCGGTGACTTAAAAGTGGCGATGAAAGTGTTTGGGATCATCGCCTTAATCGTACTCGTGCTGGTGGTCATTTTTGGGTAATAGAAAACTGAATCATAAAGTAGTAATTAGAAAGGAAGTGTTTTAATGCGAGACTCATTACGAGAGAAGGTTATTGCGGTTTGTACTAAGAAAATAGAACAAAAGGGCGATAATGTCGGCGTGTCATTTTACGCCTTCTTCGCCAATAAAAATGATAACCCAGAGCTTTTAATGGAAGCCGCGACTTGGTGGATCCAAACGCATAAGCTCGATCACTTTGAGAAAGCCACCAAGATAATTGAGATGGTGAAAGCGGGGAAGTAGCTCCGTAGTACAAGTTCAGTGTTGATGGTAGCTCATGCTCGCTTTTACGTAAGTTTCACTGGTGTAAGAGATTCCGGATAATTCGTTCCTCATTTCCGGAATGACAGGTTTTAGAATAGTCAAAACCTTGTCAGTGGCTTTGCTAATTTAGTAACTGATGAATTATTTATAGTATGGAATACCGCTTTTATAAGTGGCGCTGACGAAAGCGTACATACCAAACTCCAAACCCAAAGCACCGAACATTTTGCGTTCACTCAAGTAACTTATTAGCTGCATTCCATTCACTTGAGAGACTCTTTTTCGAACTTGAGCGCTTCTGTACGGTCGCCTAGATATCTTGGCACGCTCTGTAGCGCAATAAAGCCACCTACTGGTTTGTCATGGTGTCCAATGATAAGGCCGCCATAACAATTGTTAGCATGATTTTCACTTAGTAACATTGAATTGTTAGTAACCAAAATATTTCTTGGTCTTATTAAAATCTCCACACCATTTCTCAGTAAGCGTCCACGGTTTATAACTACACGACTCGGTGGATAAAACTCGATTTCAAACAGGATTTTTTTGTGCTCTTCCCTAATGGTTAGTTTTTTACCTACTAACTGTATGTCCCACGGCGAAGTTGAGTATATTAATTGATTATTCTTGATATGTAGCACTGGAGAATTAAATTCATCAAACACAACCAAATTGAGCAACAAATGCCCATCCGCTAGTATCAAACCAATAAGAGGCGTACCATCAACGCTTACTGGTACCATAGCTGTACCATATCCCTTGTCTTGACAAGTGAAACTATTACTACCAATTTCAACTGTGGCTTCAGTACCAGCAAAGTGTAAATTATAGGGCTTTGAATTACCCTCTCTCAAATTGTACGGAGATTTGTTAGCCGCACGCACAACTTCAATAGGAAGTAACCCACCAGTTTTTTCTCGATGGTGCTGATCGCATAAAAGAGTAATTTCATCAGCTACATGACGCTTGACAACAGCCCACTCCTCCATATGTTCATATTCATATAGAGGCAAACCACAAATCACGCAGCCAAAACCACACCTTTGACGAACTTCCCGTTGAATTGGTAGTGGGATATTTCGATTATTACATTGCTCTATTTCACACATAGTTTTCCTTGATTATCGGCATACAGCTAACGCTTTGCTAAACAACTCTGACTGCTAATACTTGTTATGCTTTTATTCAAATTCACAGACAAATTCAGCCATACCAGCAGGTAACTTTACCCATTTACTCTCAAGAGAACGCCAAAACAAGCGATATTCTTTTTGCCAACTATCATCTATCGACTTAAGGAAATGATTTCTTTCATGATTGTCTGTATAAAGACAATCATCCATTCGACCTTTACACCCAAGCTGCTTATCAATAACTCTCCTTAACTTTTCAACATTGATAATTTTGACGCAACATTTTTTCCTCATTTCCTTAGCGATATCAGGTGAAAACTCATTGCAAAATGATAATATCAACCCATCTTCATTAAAGTAGCTCGCGTTGACCACATCAGGCATTTTTCTACCATTACCGGTGTTGTTGGTCATAGTTAGGCCTTTTACTTGAGCACCATCTGCTATGTGTAAGAACGGAGATAAGCCTTTTAGGTCTACAGGTGAATCATGAATTAAGTTTTCATCAGGGGTATAAATTCCTTCCCGATTGTCACTTAAATAAGAGCTAGCTAATGCTATTGGAATCTCGCCGCCATTGACCCATGCATCAGCCCATTCCACTTCCGTTAAATATAAGTATTTTTCCATATCATCCTCTGAAACATAATTCATTTTTCGATGAGTGCTTTCCAATCGATAAAATCACTCAAATTTACAATTTGACTATCATCGACGAAGCAGCCTTTGAATGGAGAATCTTGCACAATCTCTGAAAAGATACGCTTAAATTGACCTAGCACTTCCGCTGTATTTGTACAGCTTTCAAATGAGATTACGTGGTATGCGCCATAACACTTATCTGGTGGTATCAGATCAAAATAGCGTTTAGGACTGCGTGGTCTTTCGGGGTTTGATTTAGAGATAATAAAGGTAAAACCACCTTTCCCTTTACCGACTCTAATCCAGCCAACAGTATGATTCTCACGCCAGCTCCTCCCCATATCTTTAGCCAACTGATCTTTAATTCTGATTTGTATATTTTGACTAATTACGCCATCAGTTTGAGCTTCTAACTCAGAAATCCTCTTAGCAAAAGCATTTTCATATTTATCTTCAAACTGCTCCTTTGTTTCTTTATAAATTGGTAAGTAAAAGTACATTCTTCCCCCATGAGTTATAACACTTTTTAGGCAGGCAGAATCTTTCTACCTTTGCTTTCGGTCTATCTTGCTACCATCACTTATGCAACTCAAGCAATATAGGTATGTTGTGTGATTAGTGGCCTTGCATGACGGAAAGAATCCACCTCAAACTTTTACGCTGCACCATTAGGTGGAGTAAGGCAAAATAGATGAACAACATATGAATGAGTTTTTGATCTAAGTAGAAACGGGGCAAAAATAAGCTACTCACATCAACCCTCCCTTGGCTGTAAATCTTGATGCCAAGTATTTTCATTGGTAAAAGGAGGGAGTTATTTGTGAACGCTTGTTGTGTAATGATATTTGCGTAAAAAAACACTGTAAATATTCAGCGCGTGATAAGTAGATTCCTGCTCTCGCTTAGGCTCGGCTGGAATGACGCTCTAATAATGTGCGGGGTCTTGCTTTCACGTAAATTTCATTCGTGTGATAGATTCCGGATAATTCGTTCTTCATTTCTAGAATGACAAGTTTGAGGATAGATAAAACTACGGATCATTAACTGATTTAGGGCAATCTGTCAGATCTAGTTATATCGAAGACACTAAACTGGCAAATTATATCCAGACAAATTCATATTACTCTTGTCCCCCAAAAAAGCTCAAACTTCATCTGAAATTTGAGCTTTTATTATCGAGTCAACCGTAGCTGAATGGCTTACCTATCAACTACCATCTAAAGATAACTCTGCAGAGCGACCTTCGGTTTTTAGTTTGGTCTTACTGTCTAAAATGAAGACACGAGCTGGTTCAAGTTGCTGAACATCGATTAAGTAAGCTTTGATTGCACGCGCACGTTCTACCGCGAGACTACCGAGTTCATCATGGCTAACGTCTTGTACATCAATCAATTGGTTATACATACTAGCGTTGAGAGCTTGTTCTAGAACGTCATCGTCAATGTCTTGTTTACCCGTTTCAGCTTTTAATTGCTCTTCCACTTTATCTTCTTCAGTACCAATACGGATATTGAATTGGGCTTTAAAGAGATCTTCTAAAGCGTCGGATAAATCACTATCAGCAGGGAAGTTGTCAGCAGTTAAACCTTCAGGAATTGCATCATCACCACTTTCTTTAAGTAGTATGTTTTGCAGTTTGTGTTCGGCAATCGCTTTGGTGTCTTCTGCTTCTTGAACCGAACCGACAATGCTGAGTTTTAGTTTTGGTCTTTCTTGCAGTGCCTTAGCAACGATATCCAGCTTGCTTTGTTCTTCTTCGGTAATTATCGCTTTACCAGGTTCAAAGATAATGTGGTTTAGCTCTGCATCACTGCCCGCAATACTTGCGATCATTGCGAAAGGAGAAGTTACCGCTTTGGTGATAACGTTAGCGAATGCACCCCATAGCACACTACCAAAGCTAAAGTCTGGAGCGTTGACATCACCGCTCACTTGAACGCCTAAGTCAATCACACCGTTGCGATCTTGTAGTAGTGCTATCGCTAGTGATAACGGTAGACTAGTGGCAAGATCAGAATTACTTGGTTCACCTAGTTTTAGTTGGTCAATGACCATGTGATTTTCACCAATTAAGTTGTTGTCTTTTAATTTATACTTTAAATCAAGAGATAGCTGACCTTTATCAATGTAATAACCGGCATAGGTACCTGAGTATGGATTTACCGAGGTCAACTCCACGCTCTTAAAGATTAAATCTAAGTCCAAATATGGGTTTTTAATCAATGGATTGATATCACCTTTTAAGGTAACGGGGGCGTATTTATTGATTTTACCTTTTAAGTCTACGCTTGCGCTGGTACCCGGGGTGGAGGATAGGTGTTTAATTGAACCATTAAGTGATTCAATCCCAGAGGCAAAGCTTGGTGTTAATGAATAATCGGCAAAGTAGGCTGAGCCATTGCTAATATTGATACTATCAACATCCACAGAGTAGGGCCTGCTGTTTGGGTTGCTTGAAGCACTTTTTGATGTAGAAGTTGGTTGAGGTTTAACTAAGTTGCCAATATTGGTGCGCTGTTGTTTATCGATCAAGACTTTGCTGTAAAGAGAGTTAAAGTTAATCGAATTGATTTTGATGCTCTTTTGACCGAGATCGAAACGTAGGTTATTCACCGTCATGTTCGACCATTTGATCAGCGGTTGATATTCCAATTTATCACGCACTAACAAGCTTGTTATATTCGCTTGTCCGGCGTAGGTTGCATGGCCTTGAGTATCGGCGCTGAATTGACCTTTAGTTGATAACTTACCATCTTGTAAGCGCACATTAAGGTATGGGTCGATATAAGCTTGGAATTGGCTTAGCTCTAGTTGATCTAGGTTGATATCACCATTAAAGGTAAGATCTTTGGCATTAATTTTACCTTGGCTAGAGAAACTGCCACGGGTGTGATCAAGTGGGCTTTTCACCCATGAGTTCACTTCTAAATCAACATCGTAATCAATCGGCTGAGAGAGATCGCTGATGATGTTGTTGGCTTCAATGTTGAAAGGGTTGATACGCCAATGTACACCGTTGCTGACCATTTTCTCGTTGATATTAATATCGTTATTGATCATGGCGAATTTGTGTAAGCGTACAATCCAAACCGTGTCATTTTGAGCAGATTTCTTACTGACGGTTACGTTTGGTTGCACTGCGTCTTCGGATTCTACTGCTTCGCTTTTATCTGTATCGGCGGCTTTCACACTGACGGTAGGCTGTGGTGCTGCTTGTTTAGGTGTAAATAAGCGTTGTAGGTCGAGCCCTTTTTTGTCGAATAATGCATCAACCCATAATCCATCAAGGGTCAGTGAACCAATATTAACCGTATGATCTTTATTGGTCAGGGCGATAGCATCTAATGTTAAGCTTGGAAGTTTAATTTTATCGTTTTCACCATCAGTAAAATTGAGGTCTAGTAGTTCAAAGCGGCCTTTGCTGGTGGAGTAGTCAAAACGCGTAGGTTCATTTTGAGCTTGGAATTCAGTTGAGAAGTTGAATTTACCGTTAGTCAGTTTGGCATCTAGTTGCTTTTTGGCAAATGGCCAGAAATTCGATAGGGTAATATTGTTCATGCCCAATTTGCCTTCGATAGCAAAAGGTTCAAATTGGAATTTACCTTCTAGATCTAATGAGCCATTATCCGAGCCTGTTACATTGATGGCGAAATGGTTTTCTTGGCTTGAATCGGTTGATTGGCTTTCGCTACTTTTCACAATCGTTTCAGCTTGAGAATCCAATTGTGGCAAACGAATATTTAAGCCTTGGTATTTTAAATGCGCGCCAGTTGGGGTATCGATATAATCGAATTGGCCATTGGTGAGTTGAATATCACGCGCGTGAAATGGAGGAAGGCCAGAAGAAGGCTCATCAGTTTCTTTGGTTTCTTCTGTTGGTTTTGAGGCGTTCGCAACAGACTCAATAATATCGGTAAAGTTGAAGTTACCAAGGTTATCGACACGCACCATCTTCACATCCGGTTGTTGTAAATAAAGGTGATCTAAGCTTGGAGTGAAATGCAGCACACTACGCCAGAAACCAATTTGTAGATCTAAGCGCTCAAAGCTAACAAAAGATTGGCTGTCATCCGCTTCTTTAATTTCAAAACCATCAACTCTAAAGCGTAGTAAAAATGGATTGATGCGCACTTTCTCAATATTCACTTGTCTGCCAAGTCGTTCAGAAAGTGTGGTTGGAACTTGTGATTGAAACACAGCAGGAACAATTAACCCTAAGATCAGAGCGTAAGTCGCATAAGCTGCACTTAAATAAGACACAATTCGAATAAAACGAGGGGCTTGTTTAAAGCGAGAACAAGCGGTTTTAACTTTGCTGAGCATACGGGGTGTGTATCCTATTACGATTCAATTTCAAAGGTCAGGCATCAAGCTACAAAATGTATTTTCAAATGCTTGTTTGAAGGATAGCTATTATATCGCTCAATTGATAATAACAAAGGTACATTTGAAGGTTTTTCTTAATTGAATGTTAGGTTTTGGCACGAAACAAGCAATGATCGATAAGAATGGTGTGCTTGTGGTAAGCAATGTAGCCGGATCCGGTATGAATTATGTTTTCACTGTTCAAGATCAGCAAGGGAATAAAATTTCAGAAGATGCGTTTTTAGCGAATAAACGTCGTTAATACGGTCTTGATAAATCAATGACTTGGTAAGTTCATGAAAAGTCACTGTGCAAAAATGCCGCTAACTTTCTTATGGAGTGATCTTTTGAAATTAGCGGCATGGTTTGTTTTTATATCTTTAAGATACCGTTTGTGGTTTTAGTTCAACGGTCTCTTCTTGCTCTTCTTGTGCAATTGGTTTGCATTTATCGACAAACCAACCCATGTAAGAACATAGAATGGTCACGAAGATACAAATAAAGCTTAGCCACATGAAAGGTGCATAAGAGAGTGTCGCCACACCTAAAATGCTCGCCATGTAGATACCATTATCACTCCACGGCACCATACCGGAAGTTAACGTACCACCAAACTCAGCATTTCGAGAAAGGTTCTTACGTTGGTAACCTAAGCGGTCGTAGTTTTTAGCACAAATCTTCGGCGTCAGAATCAAAGACACATACATCGCCGAGCCAAATACGTTACCCATAAAGGCGGTCGCAATAGTACTCGAAGCAAGAGAGCCGGCGCTTTGAATATGTTTTTCGAACAGTTTGGCTACGGTTTCTAATAAACCTACTTTATCAAGCAGTCCACCAAAACCTAGGCCAAATATAATTACAGCCACCGAACCTAGCATCGAAGACATGCCGCCGCGGTTTAAGATCGCATCAATGAAATCAACACCAGAGCTAATGCTGTAAGGTGCCCATGCCGTATTGAAGGCGGTTAGGAAATCAATATCTTGCACATACACGGCCCACACAATACCCAGCAGAGAGCCAAAGCTAATCACAGGGAATGAAGGCATACGCATCGCCAGTAAACCAAGAACAATAATCACAGGCACAAAGGAGAGTGGGGTAATGGTAAATTGTTGCTCCATAGCCATGATCACGTCTTGAACTTGTGACATGTCGACTTTGCCCGCATAGTGGAAACCAAATGCGGTAAATAGCACACCAGTAATGATATAGCTGATTAAAGCAATCGGAAGCATGCCTTTGATGTGCTCCATGACTTCTACATTCGACATAGAAGACGCCAGGATCACAGAGTCAGACAGCGGAGACATTTTGTCACCAAAGTAACAACCAGAAAGCACTGCACCAGCAGTAATTGGAGCGGGAACACCTAGACCTTGCCCAATACCCATCATCGCAATACCGGCGGTACCTGCTGAGCCCCAAGAGGTACCCGTAGCAAGAGCGGTTAATGAACAAATGATCATAGTAGCTAAAAGGAAAATAGAAGGGTGTATTGCTTTCAGACCATAATAAATAATGGTTGGAACGATACCACCAGATATCCAGGTTCCGACAAGCGCGCCAACCGCCAGTAAGATCAACACGGCACCTAAACCATTTGAGATTCCGTTTAAAGCGGCTTTTTCTAAATCTTTGTATTTATGGCCAAGATAGATACCTAAACCGATAATGATAAACCAACCGATATAAAGCGCGAGTTGGATAGGAAGGTTTAACTTAGCAGTAAAAGAGAATGCCAGTAATAAGAACAGTCCTAGAGAAATAAAGACCTGTGTCAAACTGGGTAAGCGCGTTGGCTGATACGTCATTGTCGCCTCTAATTAATGTTATACATTCGGAATAGTAGATTCCTACCGGTTTCAAAAAGATGCCGGTAATTTTAAAGGCCTGCACTTTACATGAAGTTTATGAATATATCGAAAATAACCAATAATAATGTGATTTTAATTTGCCGAATTTAGTTTCATTGATATTTACTGTTGTTTATTTGCTCGTCTTTGAAGTTTTTGTTAAGTCTATGGTGTGTTTTTGTTTTTAAACAAGAGGGGGAATTGTTATTGAATTCACTGTGCTAGGCTAGGCTTATATCCAAGTGGCTTTAAGATATTTTATTCTTGCTGAAACCCGTACCTTGAAGTTACTTGGGCATGGATTCAGTGGTAAAGTTCGAGTTCAAAGATTAAAGAGAAGGTACAACATGGCTGGTTTAAGTTTATTAACCTTATTAGATGATATTGCATCAGTGTTAGATGATGTCGCCGTCATGTCTAAAGTGGCGGCTAAAAAAACAGCCGGTGTACTTGGTGATGATTTAGCATTAAATGCTCAGCAAGTGACGGGAGTACGAGCAGAACGAGAAATCCCCGTGGTATGGGGAGTGGCGAAAGGTTCTTTTCGTAATAAGTTGATTTTAGTGCCATCGGCATTAATTGTGAGTACGTTAGCGCCTTGGTTGATCATGCCGGTTTTGCTACTCGGTGGTTTATATCTTTGTTATGAAGGTGCTGAGAAAGTTCTCGAAAAGTATTTGCCGCATCACCATCATAGTGTACAAGAGAATGCAGAGGCCATTCCACAAGACCTTGTGGCCTACGAGAAAAAGAAAATTAAAGGTGCAATCCGTACCGATTTTATTCTTTCATTAGAAATTATCGTGATTGCGTTAGGTATCGTTCAAGGGCATTCACAACTGGCGCAAATTATCGTGGTAAGTTTAATTGCTTTTATTATGACTTGCGGCGTGTACGGTTTAGTTGCGGGGATTGTAAAGCTAGATGATTTAGGTTTTTACTTACAACGAAAAAGTGAAGGTCAAGGCATTATGAATTCAATCGGTAGTGGCCTTGTAGTAACTGCGCCTAAGTTAATGAAAGTGTTAACCGTAGTCGGAACTATCGCGATGTTTTTAGTCGGTGGCGGTATCATCGAACATACTATCCCCGTGGTACATCATTTGACGAATGGCATGATCCAATCGGTCGTGAGTGTGCCAGTTGTCGGCTCTGTATTACCATTCATTATCACTGGCGTGCTTGGATTAGTGGCTGGCGCGGTATTAGTGGGTGTGTTTATTTTACTTGGTAAGGTAAAAGAGATCATAACAAGTTAATAATCAGAGCCTACAAATCTATAAATACCAACTATCCTTACTAGATAAGTTCTAGGTTTAGGAGGGCGTGATGAAAGGAATAATTACGCCTGATGCTAGCTATTGGAAATCGGTAGCCTTAATGTTGATTCTAACGACACTAGGTTGCAGTACTTCACCTTCACAACCTTCAGATACTCAAACTACCCCTGCTCCTCAAAGCCTCCCACCGCAATCAAATGTTATGAAGTCTGCATCTTTAATTTCGCCAGAAGTCGAAGCGATGCAAATTGTACAGCGTCATTGTCAATTACTTGATTCGACAGTGGATCTTCCAATTTACTGTCACTTGAATACCCAATCAGATTCTTATCAACTTGATCTATCTTTTAATTATTATGAGAGTTCTCAACGATACTTGATCTTGTTATCTCATGGGCTAATCTCTCCTTACTGTCAGGCTGTGAATTTACATGAAGTTGAAGGTAGTGTGATGATAACGATCTTTGCGACTCAAATTCAGCGCCAATACGATTGTCGAAACAAGCATTGGCAAGACTGGCAGCCAATTTCAAAGCCTACTCATTCACCATTTGTGGTGTTTCTAAATCAATGCCGTACATGGGATGAAGAACACCCAGACGCTTTCCATTGTAATGTTGATTGGTATGAATACGTGCCAATACTCGTGTTTACCTTTGATGATATGCAGTCAGTCAGTGAATTAAGCACCGGACAGCCCAATACCTTCATTCAATCGTTTTGCCAATCCGGTTTAAAAGAGTTTGGAGATGCTTTGTATCTACTTGAAGTGCCGAGTTTTAATTTAGCAAAAATGAAGCATTGCGGCTCAGAGACCGAAACAGAATGGTTTGCGATTGACTCTGAAACAGGGCCAACTTCGGCGAATAATGTGATTTAGGGAAGGCAAGGAAGATAGCTTGAATCATTTACAGAAAATTGACTCCTTTGTCGCAAAGTTAGCTTGTTTGATATGAGTGTGGTTGCTTGTTATTTGAACTAAAATATTATGCTTTTAATAAGAGGTATTTTTTTAGTGTTCATATTGGTAGTTCAATGAAAATATTAATCTTTATCACGACAGTCGTAATAGCGAAATATTTAGGCTCTCAAGTTGGTTTAGCTTACAACATTATTTCAGATCCATTTAATCTTAAGCACGCGATATTAGATTTGGTTTTGTATGTTTCAGTTTATTTCGTACTGACCTTTTTATATAACAAGATTAAAGTCTTTGTAGGCAATAATTAGCCGAGCAATAAATCACTCGGCTAACAACAAACTCACTTACGCTTGTGCGATTTCTTGCTCTAAATATTGGATGATGTCATTCGACTCATACATCCAAGTCACTTCACCTTCTTTTTCAATGCGTAGGCAAGGTACTTTCACGCGGCCACCACCATCGAGTAGGGTTTGACGGTGCGGTTCAGTTTTAGCATTTCTTAATTCGATATTTAAGCTATTACGTTTCATTGTTCGGCGAACTTTGACGCAAAATGGGCAGGCATCAAATTGGTAAAGTGCGAGTTGTTGAGTGCGCTCATTGATAACTTGCTGAGCTTCTGGAGTACGCTTTACGCTGCGTGGTGAAAAGATAAAGTTGAGTAATAAAATGATGCGACCAAGGATCCAGCGAATAACGGCCATGTTAGTGTCCTTTTGATGAGGTTGGAGAGTGGGCGGCATAATAAAGCAAGTGTTGGATATTCAAAAGTGAATACCAAAAACTTGTGTTACAAGGTACAAAAAGCTGACTTAGTGAGTAATACAAAGTCAGCTTTTCATATATAAATAGTTTAATTACAGCGCTTTGATGTAATCAATAATCGCGTCTGATTCGTACATCCAAGTTACTTCACCAGCTTTCTCGATGCGTAAGCATGGCACTTGCCCTTTACCGCCACCGTTGATTTGTTCTTCACGGAAGTCTGGGTTTTTGCGAGTATCACGCAATTCAAGCTCTACACCTAATTCAGCCATTGCACGACGTACTTTTTGACAAAATGGGCAAGTTTCGAAGTGGTATAACGCCAGTCCTTGAGTGTTTTTCTCAGTCATCATTCTCTCCTAAGAGTTTAAATTTTAATATCGCTTAGCCCAATCAAATCGATATAGGCACTATTACATTTATATTTGGTTGATAGCTCATCTTCCGCTTTAAACTTAGACACGCTTTGGTCGCGAGAAATTTCAGCTAACTTGTTATTCACTAATGCTTTATAAGTTTCACTGTGGCTATACCATTGAACTTCATAGTTTTTAATTAAATAAGCACCGATTTTATAGCTGTCTTCGGTATGAAGGTAGCTACAAACAAAATAGCGAGTGACATCTGAATCAGAGAGCCTTTCATCGGTAGCGGCGTGGCTAGAAAAAGCCAGCATAAAAGAAAAGCTAATAGCGAAAAGTCGAACCATTAATGAGTGAAGCATCCGTGTTCCTTAATATGAAATGGATTCACCGGGTTTCGGTTTATATCCAAGTATCATATCAAACAAGTGAATGAAAAAACCATTACCGACTTACATTACGTCGTTATTCTTGCAAGGTTTCCCAACTAATTTCACATTGCTTATCATCACTTGATACATAAGCCGTATTGCCCGACAACATCACTCCTAAATCTAAAGTTCTGGTGGTCATTTGGCTGAATGCTTGAATGCCTTGATTTTCTAAACGAACGATAGTGGCATTGAGTTGAGCAAGTTTAGATTCATTTTGCTTCCACCACACATCTGATTTGGTATTAAAGCTGTATACTTTAACTTGTTTAGCAAGGCGCGTGGCTTTCTTAATGCGCTCAGGATCTGGCTCACCGGCTTCAATCCAAAGCTCGATTTGATCATCTAATGTCTTTAGCCAAATATCTGGTTCTTCAATGCTTGATAAGCCTTTGGTGAATTGAAGATCTTGGCTAGCATTAAGGCAAAATGCGATTAAGCGAGCCATCATACGTTCTTCATTTTCTGAAGGGTGCTGTGCGATAGTCAGATTAAAAGAATCATAATAATCACGATTCATATCAGTAAGAGCGATGCGGAACTTGTATATAGTGGGTTTTAAAGCCATGAGAAATCAACATTGAGAAAAAGGGTAGTATACCCAAGTCACTTCAAGATGATAGCGATGAATTCTGCACCTTGAAGTCACTTGGGTATAAATGTACCAATAAAAAATACCCAAGCCTTTTTATAGTAAGCAAAAGCGTGGCAACCATATCGAGCCTACGCTACATTATGTTTATGGAATGGATTAGGACATTAAGCCAATGACAACCAAAACCGATAACACTTGGTACTACCAAACCTTTGCTACTCAATCTTGTGATGTCACCTTAGTTGGCAGCGATGATGGTTTGCATATTTTGCATCTAGAAACCGGAGCCGGAAAAAAAGATGGCTTTAAAGTTGAGCCGAATTGGCTAGAAGACTCAACACGCTTTGCTGATGTGAAAGAGCAACTGATTGAATACTTTACAGGCAAACGCATAGAGTTTGATTTCACAACGCCATTGAAGCCTATAGGAACCGATTTTCAGCAAAGTGTTTGGCATGCGTTGAACCAAATCCAAACCGGCAGTACATGTCGTTATATGGATATCGCACAACAAATTAATAATCCCAAAGCCGTACGTGCCGTTGGTGCGGCGATAGGGCGCAATCCCATCCCGATAATTATACCTTGTCACCGAGTTGTCGGCGCCGATGGTAGCTTAACGGGCTTTGCTCATGGGCTAGAGATGAAGCGAATGTTGCTTAATCTTGAGGGCTGTAAAGTAGCCTAGTAACGAGTATTACGTATAAAAACTAACGCATAAAAAATTAAAGCCATTAACGATCAAATAATAAATCGTTAGTGGCTTTTTCGTTTAGCGTTATTGTCAGTTATAGACCTTTCGCTAGTTGTTTTTTGCTGATGGATTATTGTTTTGTTTATTGATGCTTTTTGGGTAACAGTGCTAAGAAATTATCTCGTGCGACTTTGTTGGCGACATCGGCAGGGAGTGCATCGAGAAATACATCAAAATCACTGGCCAGTTTTGGTAGTGAATCAAACTTCCCAACCACATCCGATCCGATAATGAATCTATCTGGGTAAGACTCTACTAATTTAACCCAATGCGCATCAGGGTGACCATTTTCATCAAGCATATAGTCATCTAATAAGCTCCACGACATATCAATGTAAAGGTTAGGGTAGGTTTTGACCATTCGACTGATTTCTTTATATAAGAACTTCATATGAATTCGGCGGTTAATGGATAAGCTAGTACCAGCGTGAGCCCATATAAAACGTGTTTTAGGGTTCATTTTTACCGCGCTTTCCATTTCGGGCATAAAAATAGGGCTGTTTACTCGGGTAGAGGTGATATTGGAATGCAGCATGATTGGTAAGTCATGTTTAGCCGCTAAGCGATAGACTCTCATTAATGCTGGGCTATCTGCGCGTGCCGTTTCGCCATAAGTTAAGGCAGTTAGATCATCATGGCGAGTAAACACTTCACCAATACCTTGCCAAAAGTCAGGTCGCCACTTCAACATTAATTCGATGTGATCAACTGCATTCATATCGGTTGGATTGAAGCCAGTCAGAAAAGGGTGAAAACGAGATTGTTGTTCTTTAGGTAAGGATTCAACGGCTCTGGCGACAATTTCATCTGTTGCGCTGTACCAATAAACTTTAGCGTCATCCCCCATATAGTAAGGTGGGCGTTGAGGTTCATCTTTATGCCACTTCTTTACTAAGCTAATGCCAGAAATCATCGCATGATCGATATTACCTTCATCCATTTTGGCGAGTAATTTTTTCATGCCTTCGCTTTCTTGGAAGAAGTTAACATAATGCAAATGACCATCAGTGTAATGGTAATCTCTTTGGTCAGCCGCCCATAAAGGATTGCTAATCAGAGTGGCTGCGGCAGCTAAAGTGGCTAACCAAGGCTTCATACTACCTCCTGGTTTTTGATGAATTGGCATTATCAAGAGTCGTTACTCGGGTATAAATTACATCGGCTGATAATGTTTTGTGTCATTATTCAAATAGGTGATTTGTTGTCATGTTTTTAGAATAGTGAAAAAATAGGACATTAATAAAATTAAATGGTTTCATTCAAGGCTTGATTGCTTTAAATCGTATAGTATTGATTAAACCTGAATCAATAAATTAACCCATAACGCTAGAACACACATAAATGAAGCCCAAAACGCCAGCATGCGATGTCTTACATTGTTGGTGCCAAGGTGAATATAGCTGTGTAGATAACGGAAAATCACAAACAACCACGCCACAATAACCCCAAAACTACTATCAATCTGTAGGCTGATATACAAAGTACACACCACATAAAACAGTACTGGTATTTCAAACAAATTGGCAAGGTGTCGATTGGTTTTAATCACCATCTCTGGCAAGTTTTCACCCTGCATTAATTGAAAATACTTCACACTGACTTGTTTGTTTTTCACACTATTGACACGAACTTTTAACGTCACACAGCCAACAATAAAAATCAGCAACACCATCGCTGCCATTGGATAAAGCATAAATATTTCCTTGTGAGTGTTTATTTAACTTTAGGTTTTGGATAAAAGAGATTTAGAACAACTTAACCAGTATGTAGTGTATGGAGTTTTGGATCGCTTTGCTTGTTATTATTTTCTTTTATCGTGATAGTATTTTGAGTCAATAATGGTTGTGAATTAGAAGCAAGGAAGCGATATGACACCAGTTTATTTATTTGATTGGGGTGATACCTTAATGGTCGATCACCGAGAGCAGACTGGGCCAATGTGTGATTGGTCGGAAGTGACAGCGGTAGATGGATCCGTTGAAACGTTAGCCATTTTATCGAAAAGTCACCGCGTCTATGTTGCAACTAATGCCGCTGATTCTTCTGAAGAGGAAATCAAGCGAGCTTTTGAGCGCGTGGGATTAGATCAGTATATAAATGGCTATTTTTGTAAGTCTAATTTAGGTATTGAAAAAGGTTCGCCAGCGTTTTTTGAAGAAATTGTTCAACACTTAGGTGTCAATTCAGACCTTATTACTATGGTTGGTGACTCTTACAATAATGACATTGCTCCTGCAATTTCGGCGGGCTTAAAAGCGATTTGGGTAACGCCAAGTAATAATTCGAATCAAGCTCATGACGACGTAAACCAAATTAACAACTTGCGAGAACTATGCGGATAATACATAGATTCTGAATGGTTATTTTTGACCCCAAATTAGGACTGACATATGAATATGAAAGCGTTTTCTAGCCTAGTCGGCTTGTCTTCTCATACTCTTCGATATTATGAAAAAATAGGTTTGCTTAAGAATATTCATCGAAATAGTAGTGGTCATCGTGAATATACCAATAAAGATTTAATCTGGATTAGTTTTGTGAAGCGATTAAAAGACACCGCGATGCCATTAGATGAAATCTTACAGTATGCAAAGTTAAGAGAGCTGGGGGCGGAGTCGCTATTGGAACGACAACACTTATTAGAGCAGCATCAACAAAACTTAAAAAAACATATTGATGAGCAACAAAAACACATGGCGGCTTTAGAAGAAAAAATTGACCTATATAAAAATGGAAAAGTGAGTTGACTTAGAGTGAACTCTAACTTGTATGGTGTGCTTATTCTTAACTAAGTAGGTACATAAACCATGCAAAAATCACGCTTTGAAATTGGGTTACAACTCCTGTCTGAAATTGATGGCGAAGCCGGACATAACGTTATCGAAAGCTTGCAAGATATTTGCCCAGATCTTGCTAAGTACACCATTGAATATCCTTTTGGTGACATTTATGCACGCCCAGGTCTTGATTTAAAATCCCGAGAAATTGCTACTGTTGCGGCTCTCACTGCTTTGGGAAATTGCGCCCCTCAACTCAAAGTTCACCTACATGCAGCATTGAATGTTGGATGCAGTGAAGACGAAATAAAAGAAGTGATTATTCAAATGTCGGGCTATGCAGGATTTCCAGCGGCATTAAATGGCATGTTTGCATTTAAAGAAGTGTTAGCCGCTAGAAACAAACAAAACCCACAGACCTAAATCTGTGGGTTTTATGTATTCAGCTTTTAAGTCACTCTAAGCCTAGAGTAGTGGCAAGTTTAGATCAGCTGCATTGTGGTAATGCAGGTTCTCGCTTTATCGGCAGTGCTTAGTACTTCGGTGCTGGTTTTACCGTTATAAGTAAAGGTCACTTCTAGGTTCTTGCGATCTTTTGGCATCCATAAATCAATGAAGCCGTCTTTTTGTGTGGTGACTTGGCCGTATTTCAACACCTTCTTATTATCCAAATCGACCACTTTAACCATCATGGTTTTTTCGACCATTTCACCTTGGCAGCCAGTTGGTACGTGGTAGCCGCATGGGTGGGTTTGGTTTTCATAAGGGGCGATAGACAATAGATGCTGATCTTTCGTTGGGATCTGAATTTGGCTGTTGTCGTCAAATTTCGCCACGATCACATCCGGCATGACTTGGATCGATGCAGTGCCTTTGCCGTGATAGTCGTGCGCTTTTTCTAGCGCTTGTGGGGCGGTTAATCCTTCAAATTTATCGGCTTCATTGGCCAACGTTGAAAAAGATAAAGCTGCGGCGAATGCGCCAGTGAGTAGTGTTGTTACCGTTAAACGTAGATTCATTGTATTCTCCTAACACTTCCAATATTGGTCGTGTATGTATTCAAAAGTTAAGTTTTTTAATCGTGTTGATGTATTGAATTAAAACCAAACAGATTGAATAGGAGGACGTGACAAATTAGGTAGCGTTAAAGAGGGGATAGATTCGGTATGATCATTGTATCCTGACGCTGCTGATGGGGTGCTTTCCATATCCAACGCCGTAGGCAAAGTGGCATAAATTGGCGCGCAAGAGGCGCAGTGATCATCGCTATGTTTGGCAAAATCTGAACATGGGAAATCAGCAACTAGGCCAGTTTTAGATAAGCTGGCACAGGGTGAAGCGTGATGCTGAGAATCCGATTCAACCGCTGTGGTGTGATTCATGCTCTGAGCGGTTACTTGAGTCATTTGAGTCGCAGAAATTGGCGTGGCAACACTCACACTTGAAAGCACAATGGCGATCAAAGTCATCAACAATATAACCGAATGTTGAAGTTTAGAGTGAAGCCGAGCTAAACAAAACCTAGTGAAAAACATCGTGAACAGGCGACTCGCTATAGTTTCAATGAATAAGTGGTGAGTATAAAGCTTCCCACTAGGGGAAGGTCAATACCCTTTGTATTTGAAATTACAGCTATTCATCCGCCCCAATTTAGACGGACTAAACATGGAAAGGTTAGATCTGAAACTTACTTTTATCGCCAATATCATAGTGAAACGGTTGTCTAAACTTGGCAATGCCAATGGTAAATAGCAACACAGCAGATAGGCCAGCGGCGAGATAAAAAAACGGCAACCAAATTGGCAGAGCGAAGCAAGCCCAGAACAGAATTAACACCAGTGGCGTAATTCGAATCAGCCGAATGCGGAAGCAGTAGTACTCTTTGATAGAAAGGCCGCACCACACGGCGAGGCTTGCTCCAATCGCAATTGGCGTAAACAAATTCGCAATTAATAAACAAACCGCAAATAAGGCGCTACTTTGGATAAACCAGCGGATGGTTTTGTCATAAAGATGCACGCAAGCACTGGCAATCAATGCGCTAACAATTAGTAGAGGTACGCCATATTGTTCAAGCCCGAATCCTAATAACGCAATCGCAATGGCTGACAATAAAAAGCACGAGCGATACACCGCCACGGTAGCGTAGTCGATGCGGTCGAGTTTTTCTTCAAAATGAATGTCAGCCATAGCCGGTTTCCTATTAAATATTACTTAGTTAATTATAGGCTTGGAATGTCGATCAGCGCACCAGTATGTAGTCTAAAGCGCCGGTAATCGCCGCCACTTGAGCGAGGTTACATTCATCATTGGTGGTTTAATGGAGATAAAATTCTCTCGTTATGCATAGAAAAACTGAGCAACACAAACAGTATTTTGTTAGATTGATCACAATAATACATTAACAGAGACAAATAATTCACCTGTATTTAATAGGTGAATGGTAAATTCACGTTTATCCTCTTGGTGCATTAGTTGTTTGTCATGTAAAAAATGCCACACTGACAAGTAAAATACTATATGGGCTAGATAATATGCTTTACGCGAAACGATCTGATATCCGCTCACCATAGAAAATGGAGCGGTTAGATGATGAATAAAGTAATAGTATTTTCCTTGTTGTATTTTTTACAACCTATTCCAGTGAAGGGATAAATAGATCAAATGGTCATGCAGTTAAATATTATCTTTCCTGACATTGTGGAAAATGGCATTGAAATTACTATCACACATGTTTTTCAAGCTAAGTGTGAAAGTAAATAGATTCTTACGAGTCTTGATAAAATGTTTGTACATATGAAAGGTATATGAAAAATTTAAAAATCACGATAATTTGTTGGTTATTAAATATAAGTTAAAATTATTAACTTAAGTTTATCGTTGTGCGGGTAAAAATTGGCGGTAATTGCATTTTTCCAGTATTGAGATATGCATTATTAAAAGCGTTAATCTAGTGGGGTATGATTATTTTATAAGGATTAATCACTTTTTAAGTCATAGTTTGTATGTGTTAATTCAAGATAATGTTACGAGTAATTAATGATATTTAGTTATAATATGGGTATTATATTTTATTTGAATTTTATACTTGTTAAATGATTTTTTAGTTATAAGATTATATTTTTTAGTTTAAATAAAAGGATGAAAAACTTTATGCATAATTATAAGTTTATGTATTGTTTAGCAGTTTTCTTGGTTGGTTGTGGTAGCTCTGGTTCGGATATTGATGAAAAGTCGGCAGTGGTTTCTAATTTTAAAGTCAATCAATTTTTATCAGCAATTAATCAAGTTAATCATTGTGGTACAACACAAGATGGTTGGACAAATAATAGTGAAGAAGTGTCTATTCAAGTTGATGACGTTATAAGTAGTGAAACGGTTTCTTATTATTGTAAAAATAATAAGGTAGCTTTAGATTCTAAAGGGAATTTTTCCCAATTAAATTCTAAGGAAACTTGCCTTGATAATTCATGTCGTACGGATGTGGATTATACTCGCTCAGTCTTCAGCATACATAACGAGCATATGTATATTTATAACGTAGAATCTGAATCTGATTTTAGTAATTTGATTTTACCAATAGAAGATGATACTTATTTTTATAGTGTTAGTACGTCTCCCTTAACCGATGGAGTGAAATTACACCGAGAAAGTAACGAATTATACAGTACTATGTATTCTCAACTCTTGAATAGTGATGAGACCCAATATTATAAACTTTATGTAAGGGGATCTGATAACCTAATTTATAAAGTTGACTCTGATAGTTTTAATGATTCTATTCAAGCTTCAGTTAATATCAATATGAGTACGTGGTTAGTAATGGATTTTTTACTGGATAGTATTTTAGATGAAGGTGATTTATCTAATGATGCTCAGCAAGACTTATACTTAACTAGTGATTTTGATGTTTCAAATAATTTCGATGTAAATAACTTTAAATATTATTATAATAAGCTAAAAAGTACTTTTGCAACGAATGAACCTAAGTTATTGGCAATACCTTAATCAGTGAAGAATAAAGTAGGGGGGGTATTTAGAACTTTGTGTCAGTTAACTGACTGAAAACAGCAAGGCCTGACCTTTTGAGCTCATCAGATGCACACAAGCACTGGCAATTAATGTGCTCACAATCAGTAGTGGTACGCCATATTGTTTAAACCCGAACCCTAACAAAGCAATCACAATGGCTGACAACAAAAAAGCAAGAGCGACACATCGCTACGGTTTCGTAGTCGATGCGATCGGGTTTTTCTTTAAAGTGAATGTCAGCCATAACTGATTTCTTATTAAATATTACTTAGTTAATTATAGATTTTGAATGTCAATCAGCAGTCAGTATGTGGTCTAAAGCACCCGTGATCGCGGCTACTTGAGCGAGGTTACATTCATTATCGGTGACTTTTGGGCTGTCTGGATACACTTCTGTGGTCGTACAATATTGGCAATCAGTGAAACCAGCACATAACCCTAAAGCGACAAGAGGGTAGTTAATTACACCCTCTTGGGCTACATCTGAACCGATGATCTGATTGTTCTCATCTGCTGGCGCAATGTGCGTCACTTTACGTACTGAATCAATGATGGCTTTTTGCAATTCATCATCTTGCTTTTCAGTATCACCTACGGTGTAGAAACCATCTGGAATCGAGCCTTTTAGGTATTCAATACCATCACGCGCCGCCAATGCAGGGCGGAATTCTAATTCATCAGTATCAGTAGTTTCATGTAGATCGATATGCGCCAAAATTGAAACCCCAAGATCGGCGACCATTTTCATCACCGCGGCAGATTCTTGCGCCGGGCTATTGGCCACAAAGTTACGGTTTGGATCAAGTGCATCTGGGTTCCAGCGGTTAATCGTTTCATAACCCCAAGGGCTGACGCATGGCGCAATCACAATATTAAACTTATCTTGATAACGCGCTGCTTCGGTTTGAGCAAACAACAACGCGCCATGTACGCCGCTGGTTTCATAACCGTGTACGCCACCGGTAATTAAAATGGTTGGATTGGCGTCATTCCAAGTTTTCGATTTCAAAACAAACAGAGGATAGCGGGATTCACCGACAGGGTTATTGTCGTATTGCAATTGACCATATTGAGCCACTTCAAAATCGTTGCTTAAAGACTGTATTTTAGGCACGACTTCTTCCGAGTAAGAACGCTTGATGGTGGTTTGTTCAAGCCATTGACGTTTTTCTACGTCGCCCCACGGTTGGCCTGGAGTGCCAATTGGAAATGCATTGGTTGCGATCATGATATGTCCTTAGGTTAAATTTGCTTTAAATATCTAGGTAAAACTGCACCTTACTGAACTGAGGATATACACTAATCAAGTTACCTTCATTATTTATAGGCAAAATATGTTCAAACCATGTCGGATGAACAACTTGAACATTACCATGAAAAATTACGAGATTGGCGTGAGACGTTTAGTGATTTGGTTTCAGATAACCAATCGTAAGTTATCAATAACAACGTGATAAATTGCAGGTATAAACACGTTTCCTGTCACATATTTTTTATTGAAGTGATCATATTATTGCGCTTGATTGATAAGTCGATCAACACTTTTAACTAACAACTCTTATTATTAAAAAATTCACACCGGAGTGTTTCATGAATTTTGTTCGTCACCCTATTTCGATTTCTGTTCTGGTCGGGATGATCAGTATGGCCAACCCTGTTTTTGCCGATACCATCAAACTGCGCGTCGTGGAAACCACCGATATTCACGCTAATATCATGGACTACGATTACTACAAAGATAAGCCATCCAACCAAATTGGTTTAGTGCGCGCTGCTACTGTAGTGAAGCAAGCCCGTGGGGAAGTAACCAATAGCATATTGATAGATAACGGTGACTTAATTCAAGGCAGCCCAATGGGCGATTATGTCGCGGCCAAAGGGTTAGAATCTGGTGATGTTCACCCAGCTTATAAAGCGATGAACTTACTCAATTATGATGTGGCAAACTTCGGTAATCATGAATTTAATTACGGTTTAGATTTTCTTGCTGAAGCAATCAATGACGCAAAGTTCCCTTATGTGAATGCTAATATTGTTGATGCTACATCCGGTAAAAACTATTTCAATCCTTACGTAATTAAGGACTACCAATTTAAAGATACAGATGGAAAATTGCATGACATCAAAGTGGGATATATCGGTTTTGTACCGCCACAAATTATGGTGTGGGATAAGAAAAACCTAACCGGTAAAGTACAAGTTAACGATATTAAACAAACCGCGGAAGCCTTTATTCCTAAGATGAGAGCCGAAGGTGCTGACGTCATTGTCGCGATCCCGCACTCCGGCATCTCCACTGAAAAATACCAACAAGGCGCAGAAAACTCGGTTTACTACCTAACGCAAGTTGAAGGTATTGATGCGATTACTTTTGGTCACTCGCACGCGGTTTTCCCAAGCAAAGATTTCTCTAACGTAGAGGGGGCGGATATTGCTAAAGGCACCATTAATGGTATTCCATCTGTCATGCCCGGACGTTGGGGGAGTCACGTTGGTGTGATTGATTTAGAGTTAGAACAAAAAGACGGTAAATGGGCCGTTTCTGATGGAACTGCTGTTGCACGTCCTATTTATGATGCTAACAAGCAAAAATCGCTGGCAGCAGAAGATCCAGAAGTGAAGCATGCGATAGACAAAGATCACCAAGCGACTCGCGAGTTTGTTAATCAACCTATTGGTAAAGCCAACGATGTGATGTACAGTTTCTTATCATTAGTGCAAGACGATCCTACCGTTCAAATCGTTAATTTAGCACAGAAAGATTATGTAGAACGCTTTATTCAAGGCGATCCAAACTTAGATGGCATACCAGTGCTTGCAGCGGCTGCACCGTTTAAAGCGGGCGGTCGTAAAAACGATCCTTCAAACTTTACCGAAGTGGAATCTGGTCAATTAACCTTCCGTAATGCGGCCGATTTATACCTCTATCCAAATACGCTAGTGGCCTTGAAAGTGTCGGGCGCAGAAGTGCAAGAGTGGTTGGAATGTTCAGCAGGGCAGTTTAATCAAATCGATCCAAACAGCGATAAGGTTCAGTCTTTAATCAACTGGGATGAATTCCGCACTTATAACTTTGATGTGATCGACGGTGTGAACTACCAAATCGACATCACCAAACCCGCTAGATACGATGCAAGCTGTAAGCTTATCAATAAGGATTCACACCGTATTGTGGGCTTAACCTACCAAGGCGAACCAATTAATCCGAAGCAAGCTTTCATTATTGCAACCAATAACTACCGCGCTTACAGCGGTACGTTCGCTGGTACTGGTTCTGATCACGTCGCGTTTGATTCACCAGATGAAAACCGTACTATTTTGGCAGACTATATCTCTCGCATTAGTAAGGAGAAAGGTGAAGTGACGCCAAGTGCGGATAACAACTGGTCATTTGCACCGATTAGCACTCAGGCTGATTTAAAAGTGCAGTTTGAAACCTCACCAAGCGATCTTGCAGAAAAGTTCATTACAGATAAAGCGCAATATCCAATGAAAAAAGTTGGCAAAGATGATGTTGGTTTTGCTGTGTATCAGATTGATCTGAAAAAGTAATAACCAAACTTAAATTGTAGAAATATAACAACGAAGCCCACCCAATATCGGTGGGCTTTTGCTTGCTCATCAATCTTTTTAGAGAATATATCTTGAAGTCTTATTGTTATGTTATAACATATCTATAAATTCAATCGGCCATCTGTGTCTCTTAGATTTAAGAGCCGATGAATTATAGATGGTTAATCGAAAGCATAAATAGATGAGCTTTGGAGTGGGTAAATGAGTCCGAAAAAAATTTCCGTGACGGTTTTGTCGGGGTTTCTTGGTGCGGGAAAAACAACAGTACTTAGCCATATCCTTAATAATCGCGAAGGTAAGCGAGTCGCGGTGATTGTGAATGATATGAGCGAAATTAATATTGATTCCGCAACAGTAAAAAATGAAGTGTCACTCAACCATAAAGAAGAAAAGCTGGTGGAAATGAGCAATGGCTGTATTTGCTGCACTTTACGAGAAGATCTACTTGTGGAGGTTTCACAACTGGCTAAAGAAGGTCGATTTGATAATTTAGTCATTGAATCAACGGGTATTTCTGAGCCACTTCCCGTTGCGGAAACCTTTACTTTTGCTGACGAAAATGGCGTATCGCTTTCGGATATTGCCACCTTAGATACGATGGTGACAGTGGTCGATGGCGTGAACTTCCTGCGTGACTATGACGCAGCACAATCTCTTCAAGAAACCGGACAACATTTAGGAGAGGAAGACCATCGCAGCGTTTCAGACTTGCTGATAGATCAAGTTGAGTTTGCGGATGTTATTTTGATCAGCAAAGCCGATCTTGCAAAGGCCGATGAGATTAAGCGTTTGGAGGCGATTCTTAAAACCTTAAATACTCACGCACGTATTATTGCTATCCAGAATGGGCAAGTGAATATTTCTGATGTACTGGATACCGAACTATTTAACTTTGAACGTGCCGAACAAGCACCTGGCTGGCTTAAAGAGTTGAGAGGTGAGCACATTCCCGAGACGGAAGAATATGGTATTAGCAGCTTTAGTTATCATGCCCGCCGTCCATTTCATCCTGAAAAATTTCATCAGCTTTTGCATCATCTTTCTCGTTTTGGAAAATTGATTCGTTCTAAAGGTTACTTTTGGCTAGCCTCTCGTCCTGATTTTGCTGGGCAGTGGAACCAAGCCGGTGGTATTGCTGATTATGGTTTTGCCGGACTGTTTTGGAGTGCGATCCCTAAGGAACAATGGCCGACTGACCCTGAATCTTTAGCCGCCATTGAAGAAAATTGGATTGAACCGTTTGGTGATAGGCGCCAAGAGTTGGTGTTCATTGGGCAAGGGCTCGACAAAGCGGCATTATTACAAGCATTAGAGGATTGTTTGTTAACGCAAGAAGAAGTACTAGCAGGGAAAGAGTTTTGGCAAACCTTAGTCGATCCATTTGCTGCTTGGGGGACGGAAGAATGAGTTTAGACATAGTTGAAAGCCCCGCGCCTGTTGATTCAATATCCTCGTCATTAATCGACAATACACCGACTATACTGACCGATATCTATCAGCCTGATTCGAATATTGCGATATGGCAACGCACGCTTCCAAAGCAGATGAGGCAAGATATAGAGCAAATGCTCTATGACGATAAACCTTTGGCATTGGTTCAAAGTTTGACGCCAGATAATACGGCAGATTGGATTCGCACTCGATTAGAAGACTATGCGTGCACCCAAGCCTTGAGTGAAGATATTGCCTTGATCGTCGATATGTTTTGCTGCTTGTTTGATTTAAAAGAAGTGGGTTTGAGACTGACTCGCCTAGATAGCCCAATGTGTCCCAAATTTCATTTTGACCGAGTGCCTTGCCGACTAGTGACAACTTATGCCGGTCCTGCGACAGAGTGGCTTGATAATAAAGGGATTGACCGTAGCAAGCTTGGTGCAGGAAGCCTTGGTCAGCCGGATCATCTTTCTGGTTTGTACTCGAATGAAAACTCAATTAAAAAAGTGCAAGCTGGTGATGTTGCCTTACTAAAAGGGAGTGGCTGGGAAGGCAATGAAGATAACGGACTCATTCATCGTTCTCCTGCTGTAGAGCCAAATGAGCGACGCTTACTGCTTACACTGGATTTTATCTAAAAAGAGCTTGATAAATTATGTCGGTAACATTGATAAAAAATGCGCGAGTGGTGAATGAAGGCACTATTACTGAAGCGGATGTGCGTATTGTAGATCAACGGATCACAAAGATAGCGAGCAATATTCTCGCTCAACCAGAGGATTCAATCATAGATGCCGAAGGTGGTTATTTACTACCTGGGATGATTGATGATCAAGTGCATTTTCGTGAACCAGGACTCACGCATAAAGGTACGATTGCCAGTGAATCTCGCGCAGCGGTGGCTGGTGGGATCACCAGTTATATGGAAATGCCTAATGTTAGCCCTGCGACGACCACCATTGCTGCGTTAGAGCGTAAGTTTGATATTGCCAAAGAGCACTCAATGGCTAATTACTCTTTCTATCTTGGCGCAACGGAAGATAATCTAGAGCAAATCAAGATGCTTAATCCGAAACGCCATTGCGGGGTAAAAGTGTTTATGGGGGCGTCGACGGGCGATCTACTGGTTGAAGACCCCCACGCATTAGAATGTATTTTTCGAGACTCACCTGTACTGATTGTCACACACTGTGAAAGTGGTGACGTGATTCAACAAAACCAACAATTACGCAGACAAAATAAAGCTGATTTTACGATAGAAGATCATCCTATATTACGAGATGAAAATGCTTGTTTTGCCTCTTCTTCCTATGCGGTATCACTGGCGAAAAAATACCAAAGTCAATTGCATGTATTACATATCACGACAGCCAAAGAGTTAGACTTATTTGAGGCTGGAGATATTCAGAATAAATCGATTACCGCAGAGGCTTGTGTTCATCATCTTTGGTTCAGTAATCAAGATTACAGCTCACTAGGTAACCAGATTAAATGCAATCCAGCGATTAAATATCCAAGTGATCGTGATGCGTTGTTAAAGGCATTAAATACCGGTCAAATTGATATTATCGCGACCGATCATGCTCCCCATACTTGGCAAGAAAAACAAGTGCCGTATGAACAAGCTCCAGCAGGGCTTCCTTTAGTTCAACATGCATTACTGACACTTTTTGATCTGGTCAAACAAGGCTATATGACATTGCCTCAGGTGGTTGAAAAAACGGCGCATAATCCCGCGATTCGTTATGGTATTCAAGAACGTGGTTTTATTCGTGAAGGTTACTATGCCGATCTTGTTTTGGTCGATCCTAAAAGCAAAACCCAAGTGACCCATGAAAACAGCTTATATCATTGTGGTTGGTCGCCGTTTTCTGGTCACACTTTCTCTTCACAAATAAAGAAAACGTGGGTAAATGGTGAACTGGTTTATGCCAACCAAGAGATCTGCAATATCTCTAAGAGCGCAATGCGTTTGTCGTTTAATCGTTAATGTATATTCTCCACTCATCACACCTATTTCAGATAATAATTAAGGAAGTAATTATGCTAAGAAGAAACCCGACAGGTCACATGCCACAAGTATCGGCAACGGCATTCATTGACCCTACGGCGATTATTTGTGGAAAAGTGATTGTTGAAGATAACGTATTTATCGGCCCTTATGCAGTAATCCGAGCCGATGAAGTGAATGAAGAAGGGGATATGGAAGCCATTGTCATCAAACGAGATACAAATATTCAAGACGGTGTCGTCATTCATTCTAAAGCCGGAGCTGCGGTGACTATTGGAGAACGTTCATCAATTGCCCATCGCTCTATTATTCATGGACCATGTGAGGTTTGTGATGATGTATTTATTGGTTTTAACTCAGTGGTTTTTAACAGTGTGATTGGTACAGGGTGTGTTATTCGTCATAACTGCGTCGTGGATGGACTTGATTTACCAGACAATTTCCATGTCCCACCCATGACCAATATCGGTGCGGAGTTTGATTTAGAAAGCATTTCAAAAGTGCCGCCAGAATATTCAGCATTTTCAGAATCGGTGGTCTCGGCTAACCATGAACTTGTGCAAGGGTATCGGAGAATCGCCAATGAACTTTAATAAATCTCTCATTTCAGGAGTGCCAACAAATATCATTACGGGTTTTTTGGGTGTGGGTAAAACCTCGGTTATTAAGCATTTATTAGCGAATAAGCCAAGCCATGAACGTTGGGCGGTATTAGTTAACGAATTTGGTGAGATCGGTATTGATGGGAGTTTGTTACAAGGTACAAGCCGTTCAGAACGACAAGTGTATATTCGTGAAGTGCCGGGTGGCTGTATGTGTTGCGTTGCAGGTTTACCTATGCAAATTGCCCTGAACCAATTGCTATCAGAATCTAAGCCGGATCGTTTGTTAATCGAGCCGACCGGGCTTGGGCATCCCAAAGAAGTGCTTCAAGTGCTCTCAACCGATTACTACCGTCAAATACTCTCTTTGCAAAAGAAGATTACTTTGGTTGATGCGCGTAAATTGTCTGATCTTAGGTACACGGACAATGAAACCTTTAATCAGCAAATTGCTATCGCAGATACTGTGGTGGGAAATAAAAGAGACCTGTATCAAGATGGTGATGAGAAAAAACTCACCACCTATATTGAAACATTGGGTCTCCCTGCAATCAAAGTGATATTTGCTAAGCATGGCAAGATACCTTTTGCTGAGTTTGATGGTAAGACCGATTATCAGGAGCACAAACGGGCTCATATTTTTCAACAAAAGCGTGAACAAAAAACACTGCAGCCTGAACCCGCAATACCGGCAAGTGGTATTCTGAAAGCAACCAATAAAGGTGAAGGCTTTTATAGTGTGGGATGGCGTATATCGCCTGAGAGGATCTTTAATCGTCAAAAGCTGTTAGCACTTCTGAATACACTCAAAGTTGAACGTATGAAAGGGGTTTTTATTACGGCAAGTGGTATCTTTGGCTACAACTTAACGCCAGATGGATTGAGTGAATTTGAACTTGATGAACGTTCAGAAAGTCGGCTTGAATTGATTTCCAATGACATAGACGAAGCCTTTGAAGACCAGTTATTCACTTGCCTTGAATAATAACTTTTCCCCTCAAGATTACTTTTTAGTAGAGGGGAACCTATTTATCCCAGTAAGCTATTTGTAACTTTGATTAGAGAGAGACCAAACGCTTTTGGGCTAATGCCATGGCAATATTGGCCTTATTATAAGCACTTTCATTAATAAAGTGCGGGTACACATCTTCTTTTCCTTGCCAATGAATATCATAGCCAGCAAAGGTCGCCAACAGTGGCTCTCCTGGTTTAACGGTGGCAAAGTCTCTACCGCATAATGTCGGGTGAACCAAAGCTTGTCGCATACCATTATTATCTAGAGGGATGTCTACCTCTTCTGTATAGAAATATGCATGGTAATCCTTTAATGATTCAACTTGGTTAAGATTTTGTTTTTCAACATAATCTAATACTGCCGTTAACATGTGTTTCATTAACTCTAAAGTGTCATATTTGAGTACGCCATGAGCCTGTGCTCCGACTTCAATCATGATCCCGGACTCTCCTGCAGAGCAAAGATATGCTTGCTCATCCCAAGGTTTTCTATCTTCGAAAAGAATATTTGCTTGTGGCATTCGTTGTTTAACATAAGCGCCCATTTTTTGATAAAAAGGGTCATTCGAAAGCAAGATTAGAGTCGCCCCCATATTGCTGGTGGTATTGTGAAGATCAACAATAAGTTGATTAGGCTTACCAGCATGTTTATCACGAAATTGAGTCGCGACCGTGCGTTCATGCAAGTCTGTACTAGCAGCGGTATTGGAAGCAGAAAATTGACGATTTAAATCGGTGTCAATATAGCGGACATTTTGTGTTACCGCTTCTTGATTCGCGATAATACAAGGTGCCGAAAAAGTCGTTCTATCAGCAGGGTAAAGCCCATCTTTAATCAGTTTATGCAGATAAATACCGGAAAGTTCGTTTCCATGAGTCCCTGCTACGATCAATACAGAATTGATTTTGTTCATTATTACGTTCTCCAAAGAGAGAGTGAATTCGCTCGTAAATAGTAAATGGTTGTCATTGATATGTTATAACATAACTTTCGTGATTTGTGATAAACCGATGGTTCATATTAAAATGTTGACAATAGTACTCACTGGTAAGAATCTGCTTTTATCTACTCACAGAAGAAACAACCCACCCCTTTACCGACTTTTACTTTTCTTTACACCCCTTGCTCTATGCTGATTGCGAAAGAATCGGTATAACTTAGTTATGTATTCTTTATATTCCTTTTGCTGATGAAAATTAAAACACGCTGGATTCTTATTGTTGCTATTCCTTTGATTGGAGTGGCAGGTTGGTTCTATTTCGGTAAGTCTGACCCTGCGCCAATGTATGCCACTGAAAAAGTACAACGCGGTGATATTGAAAATACCGTGTTAGCCAATGGCATGTTGCAAGCGGCTAAGTTGGTCAATGTCGGTGCGCAGGTTTCGGGGCAAATTCAAAATTTGGCGGTGTCACTAGGTGATGAAATTAAAGAGGGAGATTTGATTGCTCAGATTGATAGCCTGACTCAACAAAATAGCCTTAAAGAAGCACAAGCCTCTTTAGATAGTCTGAATGCGCAATATCGAGCGAAACAAGCGCAAATCAAACAAGCGCAATATGAGTATAAACGTCAGAAGGGTATGTTAGCCGCAGAGGCCAGTTCTCGTGCTGATTACGAAAGTGCAGAAGCGACACTGGCAATCTACCAAGCCGATTTAGCCCAATTAACCGCTGAAATCGAGAAAGCCAAAATTAATGTCGATAGCGCAGAAGTGGATCTAGGTTACACCACTATTAGTGCGCCGATGAATGGCACAGTTGTGTATACCTCGGTTGAAACTGGTCAGACAGTTAACGCCAATCAAACCACGCCTACCATTATTGAGCTTGCTCAGCTTGATACCATGACGATTAAAGCGCAAATTTCCGAAGCGGATGTAATTCATGTTCAACCGGGTCAAACCGCGTATTTCAGCATTTTGGGGCAGCCGAATAAAAAATACCAAAGCACATTACGCGCGATTGAACCGGGACCGACCATTATGACTGGTGATGATAGCCAATTAGCGGTGACGGATTCCGATGCGATTTATTACAACGCGCTATTTGATGTGAAAAATCCGAAAGGGGTGTTACGTATTGGGATGACAGCTCAAGTGTCGATCATTCTTAATGAATCTAAAGATGCGTTATTAGTCCCCGCTCAAGTGCTGAAAAAAGCGCAAGGCAAAGATAAGTTTATGGTGCCCGTTTTAGAGAATAATCAAGTGGTTCGTAAGCCTGTCACGGTCGGTATTAACAATAAAGTGAACGCAGAAATATTATCTGGCCTTGAAGAAGGTGATGAAGTGATTGTCGGTATGCCATCTGCTACGACTGGCACCAAAGGTCGTAAACCACCGATGAGATTTTAACCATGACTCAACCATTATTAAAAATTGAAAACTTGTCGCGCAGTTTTGTAAGTGGTGAGGAGTCATTAACGGTACTCAAACAAGTTAACCTTGAGATCCAACAGGGTGAGATGGTGGCCATTGTCGGTGCGTCGGGCTCTGGTAAATCGACGTTAATGAATATTTTAGGTTGCTTAGATCAGCCAACAGAAGGTCAATACTGGATCAATGGTCAAGACACTTCGGCTATGGATTCGGATGAACTTGCCGAGCTTCGCCGTGAATATTTTGGCTTTATTTTTCAGCGTTATCATTTGCTAAGTGATTTAACGGCAATCGGTAATGTTGAAGTGCCAGCCGTTTATGCTGGGGTACCTCATGTACAACGTAGTGAGCGAGCAGAACAGTTACTAACGCGCTTAGGACTCGGTGACCGTTTAACTCACAAGCCAAGCCAGTTAAGTGGTGGGCAACAGCAGCGCGTGAGTGTGGCGCGTGCTTTGATGAATGGTGGTGATGTGATTTTGGCTGATGAACCTACGGGGGCATTGGATAGCCAAAGCGGTAAAGACATGATGGCGTTGTTAAAAGAGCTTCATCAAATGGGGCATACCATTATTTTAGTGACCCACGATATGGATGTGGCCCATTTTGCTGATCGCATTATCGAAATTAAAGACGGAGAGATCATCGCTGACACGGTAAATGTTAGCCAAGATCTTAATGTTCAAGAGTCGGAATCTCAAACGAAAACCACTCAAGATGCCAGCCGTCCGAGTTTAAATTCACGAGGGAATTTGGCGTCACATTGGTGGCATTGGGATAGCTTAATTGATGCTCTCAAAATGGCATTATTGGCGATGACTAGCCATAAAATGCGTACCTTTTTAACTATGTTGGGCATTATTATTGGTATTGCATCGGTTGTCTCGGTTGTTGCCCTTGGTAATGGTACGCAAAAACAAATCCTATCGAATATTGCTTCAATGGGTACTAATACCATAGATATCCGACCGGGAACGGGTTTTGGTGACCGTCGCTCTGGCCGGGTCAGAACACTAACCGGTAGTGATGCTGAAACTTTGGCGCATTTATCTTATGTCGATAGCGTGACGCCTTCACTCAGTAAAAACCTCACTATTCGTTATGACAATGAAGCGGTCACCGCCACTGTTGAAGGGGTTGGCCCGGATTTCTTCCGTGTTAAAGGCTATGATCTTGCTCAAGGTCAGTTTTGGGGCAATGACAGTATTGATGCGTTAGCACAAGAAGCCGTGATTGATGAGAATACCCGTAAAGAGTTGTTCCCCAATACCAATGCCGTTGGTAAAGTGATTTTTTTAGGCCGTTTACCGGTTAGAATTGTTGGTGTTACTGAAGCGAAAGAAAGTGCCTTCGGTAATAGTGATAGTTTAAACGTATGGGTGCCTTATACCACGATGTCGGGTCGTATGATGGGGCAGCGTTACCTGAATAGCATTACGGTGCGAATTGATGAAGATGCCCCAAGCACTGCGGCGGAACAAGGTATTATTGATCTGCTAAAAATGCGCCATGGTACGGAAGATTTCTTCACAATTAATACTGATACTATTCGCCAGAATATTGAGAAAACCACCGCGACAATGACGCTACTGATTTCTGCCATTGCGGTCATTTCGTTAGTGGTTGGTGGCATTGGCGTAATGAACATTATGTTAGTGTCGGTAACCGAACGAACCAAAGAAATTGGCGTACGTATGGCGGTAGGTGCAAGGCAAATTGATATCTTGCGCCAGTTCTTAATTGAAGCGGTTTTAGTGTGTTTATGCGGTGGTATTGCCGGGATCGGATTAGCGTTTGGCTTTGGTAGCTTGTTAAGCTCTTTCGGCGGTGGCTTCCAAATGATTTATTCTGTCACTTCCATTGTTTCAGCCTTTGTGTGTTCTACTTTAATTGGTATTGTGTTTGGCTTTTTACCGGCCAGAAATGCTGCCAAGCTTGACCCTGTCGATGCGTTATCTCGAGATTAATGATGATGAATAGAAAAATAATTAGCCTAGTGTTAAGCGCGATCGTCTTGAGTGGTTGCGGAACACTAACTCGAACCGACTACCAAGCGCCGCCAGTACAGGTGCCGGAAGCGTGGCAGCAAAAGCACCTGGCACAAGATGTGAAAGTTGATCCGTGGTGGTACGCGTTTAATGATCCCATCCTCAATCAGTTTATTGATAAAGTGCTGATCACCAATAACGATTTAACGCTTGCAACCTTCACGGTGAAAAAAGCTCGCTTACAAATGGGCTTAGCTGATGATGATTTGTATCCACAGTTAAGCTCAACCACTTCTGCTGGAGTTTCAAAACCGTTAGATGGTGGCGATTCAACCGACAATTACAGCACCAATTTATCGGTCAGTTATGAATTAGATTTGTGGGGCAAGATTTCTGCCGATACCGACCAAGCTAAATGGGCGGCAATGGCAAGCCTTGAAGATCGCGAAAGTACCGCGCAAAGTTTGGTGGCAACAACCGCATCACTCTATTGGCAAATTGGCTATTTAAAGCAGCGTATTGCATTAAGCGAAACCGATGTGGCCGATGCGCAAAAAACCTTAGATTTGATCACTCGTCAATATCAATTAGGCGCAGTGACTAAGCTTGATGTATTGGAAGCCAAGCGTAGTCTCGCCAGTTTGCAAGCGCAGCAAAGTCAGTTTAATCAACAACTAGTAGAGGCCAACAACGCCTTTGCGATTTTGTTTAACCAGCCGCCGCTTGATATGACAAAAACCGTCAAGCAATTACCCGATATTACTTTGCCAGAAGTGTCATCAGGCGTTCCGGCGGATTTATTGATCAGAAGGCCGGATGTTAAAGCCGCAATTTATGAGGTTAAATCTAGTCTCGCCAATAAAGACTCTGCTGATTTGGAATATCTACCAACCTTAACGTTAACCGGGGCTTTAGGTGGTTCCTCGCGAGAATTAAAAGAATTGCTATCTAACCCGATTGGTAGTTTAGGTGCCGATTTAACCCTGCCATTTTTGCAATGGAATGATATGAAAAATAACCAAGATATTGCCGATGTGGATTATCAATCATCAATAGTCAGTTACCGCCAAGTGTTATATTTGGCATTTCAGGATGTAGAAAATGCGCTATCCGCTCGTGAGCAGTTAAGTTATCAACAAGATCGCTTGCAAGAACAATACGATGCCGCAGAGCAAGCTGAAAAGATCTATATTTCGCGTTATAAATATGGCTCAATCACCATCATGGATTTACTCGATTCTCAGGAAAATACCCGAGATGCTAAAGCGTCGTTATTAGAGAATCGTTATAATCAATTTGTCGCTCAAGTCGCCTTGTACCAAGCACTTGGTGGGCAAGATGTCGCACCCAATATAGATGCCTATCAAGATGATGATTCAAATATTTAAAAGCAGTTTAGAGAGGGAAGCATGAAATTAGGTTTTATTGGCTATGGAAAAAGTACTAATCGTTACCATATGCCATTTGTTGAGGCTTCTGGTCAATTTGATATTGTGGGTTTTTATACACGAGGCTCTAAATCATTTGAGATGCCATACCAAACCAAAGCTGAGCCGCAACGGTTTGATGATATTGAACAATTATTAAAAAGTGATGTAGAAGCGATCAGTGTGACAACACCGCCAAGTACTCATTATCAATTTGCGAAACAATGTATTTTGGCTGGTAAGCATGTGATTGTTGAAAAGCCATTTTGCAATACCCTAGCAGAAGCCAAAGAGCTTTATCAATTAGCAGAACAACATAAAGTTAAAATCACACCGTATCAAAATCGCCGTTACGACAGTGATTTCTTGACGATTAAGCAGATCTTACAACGTCAAGATCTTGGTAAGGTGATGGAGATAGAATCGAATCATACTCATTATCGACCAGATGGCGCTGATAACCGAGGTGATAAGTACGCGGGTAGTGTATATAGCCACGCAGTGCATTTTATCGATCAAATTGTCAGCCTTTATGGTGAGCCAGACAGCATTATCTATGATGTGTGCAACCAGAAGAATTTCTACATTGGTGAAGGCTTGAGTTATTCGGATACGGTGCCAGAAGACTACTATGATATTAAGCTGATTTACGGCAATTTACACATTCGTGTACGTCATTCTCAGTTAATCGTTAAGCATCCACCGCGCTGGATTATTAATGGTACAGAAGCGACTGTTGAGAAGTATGACATTGACCAGCAAGAGCGTGATTTAAAACAAGGGATCTTTTTAGATTCACCAACTTTTGGTCATGATACGCCGGAAGGCTTATGCAAAATCTATTTTAAAGACCGAGTCGAAGAAGTACCTGCAGACTACCAACACTACACCCAGTTCTATAATGACTTTAAAGATTGGGTTGAAGGAAAACGACCAAATCCACCGGTTGAAAAAAATGAAGCGCTGGTGGTTATGCATGTTTTAGAAACAATTGCCAATAAAGCAGAATATGTGCCTTTAAACCTGCAAGATTAAGTTATATATCCTTATTGTTTTAGATATACCTCACTAACACAAAACCGCCAATAGATTATTGATTGGCGGTTTTTTGTTGCTTTGGTAGTGGTTGCTTAGGTATATGACTAGGCAACTTTTTACGTAGTAGTACGCAAAAAGTTGCCTGGCTTTCTTTTTTGTTAAAATTTAACTCATTGATTTTTCTTGCTATATAAAGTGGCATGCTAATTGCTGATACCGTTGATGTTACTCGAGGGAAATATTTGACCTCATTAATTAACTACAACGTAAAAGGATATTAGTAATGCCAACTCCATGTTATTTATCAATCAAAGGCGCGACTCAAGGCAACATCACTGCTGGCGCATGTACTGCTGATTCTATTGGTGATTCTTACGTAGAAGGCCATGAAGATGAGATGCTGGTTCAAGATGTTGACCACACTGTCACGATTCCAACCGATCCACAATCTGGCTCGGAGCAAGTGTATGTTCACGCGCAAAAAGATTTTAAATCTGAGACTCTTAATGACTACATTACCGATGTAAATCATGATCAGCATTTAACCGTAGAAAGCGACCAATTTACTCAGTTCAAAAACAATCACAACCTAACGGTAGAGGGTGAAAGCACAACTTATGTAAAAGGTGATTTGTCTCGAGAGGTTGTAGGTTCAATACAACAAAAAGTCGGCTCAATTCATGTTATGGAAGCGGGAAAAGAAGTGAGCTTAACCAGCGGTGGTAAGCTAGTTGTTGAGGCTGGATCAGAGGTGACTTTAAAAGTCGGTGGTAGCTTTGTAAAAGTGGATGCCGCAGGGGTTCATTTAGTTGGCGCAAGCGTGAATATCAATTCTGGAGGTAGTGCAGGCTCCGCTTCGAAATACAGCGCTCAATCAACCATGCTTCCTAAAGGTATTGAACCGGTTGCTCCTCCGCAGCCACCACGACCAATTGCAGCAAGATCTTTTATAGCTGCTGAAACCGCAGGTGTGAGTACGGTGAAGCCGTGTCCGTTGGCGACAAATTCTAGTACTTCTGCTGTGTTGAGTAATGAGACGGATAGTGCGAAAGCTGACAACCAAGAACAGGCAGAAAATATTTTACAATCAGACTTGCTGAAACCTTCAGCGACGTTAAATCAATTAGCTGAAGGTTCTTTTACCGCTTATCGAAAAGGCGATAAAGGCGCAGAAATTAAATTGATTCAACAAGCGTTAATGAAGCTAGGCTTTGATTTAGGGAAATACGGAGCCGATGGAGATTTTGGTAGTACAACAGAACGCCAAGTGAAAGCTTTTCAACAAAATTATCAAGCAACTCACGAAACACATATTTCTTATCAAGTAGGCCAAGTCGACGGTATCGTAGGTAAAGGAACAATTTTGGGGCTAGATGAGGCTGTTGTTGGTGAGTGGAGTTATAAAGTTGATATTTGCACTGAAAAGTTTAATAGAATATCAAAGATTATATTTAGACATGAAGGTGGATATGTTAATAACCCTAACGATGAAGGTGGTGCAACAAATAAAGGTATTGCATGGAACACATGGCTAAAGTATGCGAAAAGTGATTTAGGGATTGAGCCAACATTAGATAATTTAAAAAAAATTAACAGAAGAAGAAGCTGAAATTATTTACAGAAAACGTTATTGGCAACCTAAAGGTTTTTGCTCTGTTCTTGATGATATGGTTGGATTGATGATTTATGATTGGACAATTACATCTGGGGGAGCAGGAAAACAAGTGCAAAAACTTTTAAAAGATAAATACAATAAAAATATATCTATAGATGGCGTTATTGGTGTGGATACAATAAATACTATAAATTCAATATCAGATCAAATTACGTTGCTTAAAAATTTAGCTGAGATAAGAAAGGATTATTATCGGAAATTAGTGTTAAATAAACCATCTAACTCTGTTTTTTTAAAAGGGTGGTTAAATCGTGTTAATGACTGCTTGGAGGCTGTTATATGAAAAATATAGTTATATTAATGTTTTTGTTGTTGCCTTTTTCAGTGAGTGCTTCCCAAGCTAATTGGTTAGGTACATGGGGAGTGGGAATCAAAATCGATAGGAACTGAAAGCAATTTAAATCACACAACATTGACTCTATTTATAAAAAAAGTTTCAGATGGTTCAATGGAAGGTGATTTATGTATCGTTTCTCGTGGAGGGCGTTGGATTGATTGTGATAATAGTTTTAATGGTTTCTATTTAAGTGATCATAAATATGAGATTGAATTTTCATCATCATTTGATAGTTCAAGTTTAAATATGTCTGGTAGGGCTTTTTTGACTTTGATTGATGGGAATATTAATTGGAAATTGTTAACTCGACCTAATGTTATTGATGATAAATATTACGCACCTATTAAATCGCTTTTAATTAAAAAGAAGGTGAGGACTATAGGGGTTATTGTTAAAGATGAAGTGTTTTTATACTCTGGACCATCAGAATCTAAAGCGCATTCAATTCGCTTGTCTGATGGTGATGTTGTTTACATTGACACTTTAAATGAAAGTAAAACGTGGTATAAGGTTGAATATAATGGTCATATAGGATGGATTAAGAAGAGTACTGTTATTTCAAATTGAATCGGACTTCCATTTTTAGTCAATTGTTGTGAGTGATTTTTTTATTCAAATAAAATATAGATGTGGATAGGTTTGTTAATATGCTAGGTGAAAAGTTTTTACTTTTGTTTTTATTTATGTTTTCATCATTTTCACAAAGTGAAGTGTTAATTATAAAAGAACATAAAACTTATATTGTCCCAGAAAATGAACAATGGGTAATTTAAAAGATAAACAATCCTTGCGATAACATTTGCACAAATGACCTTTCCTTTATAGATAATGCGTCTGTTAAAATTGATAATGGTACAATTAATGGTGACTTTTCTTATTCATATCATTCTTTAGAAGAATTTCCTGAAATAGTGATAATGCCAGGTTCAAAGTTTGGCTTGGGAGATTCAGTCCAAAGTTTAACTATTGAAAAACAAGAGGTTGAGTATTAAGTTAATGTTCATGTTTGAAGATGATGTCAGTTTTGATTCATTACTGAGTGAAAGCTATCAGTATGGAGTAATTCGTCCATCTGACGAGTCGGAACATTGCGATGAAGTGTTTAATGAAAACTTTGAACAAACAATAAAGTTGATTAAGCGAGATGATTCTGGTTTTTTAGGCTTAGAACTTGATGGGTTTTAAAGGTAACTATTCATCGAGCAGAAAGAAGTGTTATTAATTAAGGGGGATTATGAAATCTTGGGTTTTTGTATATTTACTGTTTATGTCAGTTTCTGCAAGTGCGGCAGACCTAAATGATATCTATAAGCACCTTGATATTACTAGTTTTAATAGCTCATTACGTCCAATGCAAACTGATAATGAAAGATTTTTACCTGAAGTTTCTCAGCTACCTAGTCCAATTATAAAAAATAATGAGATAAGAATTGAAGATGAGTATTGGATTTATTCTATAAAGGTAATGAGAGAAAATAAATTAGATATTCATGTTTGTTTTTTAGATGTATCAAAAGATGGAACCTATGATACTCAAGGGCCAATGATTATAAGAAAGTATGGTCAAGAATATGTTGCTATTTCATCAAAGACTGATGTGTGTGATTCGTATGAAAAGTAGGCATACTAGTTGCTAGGAATATTTAACTAGTTAATTAAATTACACTAAAGGTGTCTTAGGGTTATGAATAAAAAGTTAATGGCTTCTTTTTTTGAATCATCAGGCCTGAGAGTGAAAGAGAATGAGAAATATATTTGCTCTGCAACTAGTAATGATAGTGAGTCTACAGTGACTTACTTATATAGAGAAAAGGATACATCAATATATAAGCTTGAGCATAAGTCTGGATTAGCTACTTCATTTCATAACGGGCAAAAAAAGAATATTGATAAAGAGACTTTTAATGACAAATTAAATTTATGTGTAATGAATCTAAGTATTTGTATGCCATTAGTTTATTAACCTATCACCCATCATCACGCTATCAACCTGTGGCGGTTCAATATTTACTAGAAGCGGCTAAAAGTGGTTAACGATCAGCAATGT
This sequence comes from Vibrio sp., assembly GCF_048266485.1. GTDB lineage: Bacteria > Pseudomonadota > Gammaproteobacteria > Enterobacterales > Vibrionaceae > Vibrio. The sequence goes on from NZ_JBLWZK010000003.1 coordinate 151,311, forward strand.
TTGAGCTTTATAACCAACCCGAGTTATTGAGCCGTGCTGAACAGGCTGAATGGAAACAACGTTATCTAGAATCGTTATTAGAGTTGGCAAAAACTGAACCGAGTGATGCTAATTTTTATCAATTTTATAACCAAGACCATGGTGATGAAGAAAAAGCCGAAGAATATTTTGAACAAGCTTTAAAGGCTGAGCAACCATTAGCTATGTATGAACAAGCGGTGAATTTGCAAAAAGGTGAAGGCTTTTATTTCTTTCAATCGAATCGTTTTGAAGAGATGAACGAGTGGTTAATCAAAGCGGCGAATAAAGGCTACATTCCTGCCTATAGACAGTTGATCAAAAATTATGAGCTAGATGATGATTATAAAACGGCATATCAATGGCGAGTGACATTATTACAGCAAGGTGATTTATTGTCTCTAGCATCGATGGGAAATATCCTATTAGGACATTCTGCTGAAGGTTATGATGAGTTTGTTGATGAAAGGTTAGGCTTAGAGTATCTCAGCTTATATATAACCTTTGCAGGGCAAGACCGTATGGGTTCGACGTATGATAAAGCAAAAGATAACTATGACAGAGCATTTGAAACGTTAACGGAAGCGGAACGTAAACAGCATGAAACTCTGACTCTTTCTCAGTTAGATAGTGTGAAGTTTGTTTATGTGGATCGTTATTTTTTAAATAAATTTTGAGCGATTGATATACCTTAATGCCGTTGTACCCATTAAGGTTGTTGACACCTGAATGGGTACAACGATTTTTTGTTTTATTGGTGCAAAGCAACTCGATTTCTACCTGCAATTTTTGCTTGATAAAGTGCGGTATCAGCTTGATGCATGAGCTGGTCAATATCACTTTTATCTGCTCGTTGATGACAACAGCCAACCGAAACGGTGATGGAAACACTCGTTTCATTGTTAATTTTAATAGTGAGGTCTTCAATAACTTGACGTAATTTCTCCGCTTTATCGACTTTTATGGTAGTTGGTGCAAGTAGAGGTAAAACATTAAGCAACCCGAAGGCTGCTTAATCGTTAGTTAACTAGAAGTTACACTTAAACTTAATTTGCTAATTTATAAGCAACCACATAATCCCCTGATTTTGTTCCTATTGAGCCGTGTCCACCCGCAACAATCACTACCATTTGCTCACCTTTACTATTTAGATAAGTCATTGGTGTTGCTTGTCCACCTGCCGGCAGTCGACCTTTCCATAGTTCTTCTCCAGATGTGAGATCATAGGCACGAAGGTAATTATCAACCGATGCGCCTAAGAACGCGACGCCACCACCAGTAATGATTGGTCCGCCAATTCCCGGTACGCCCATTTTGATTGGAAGCGGTAGCGGGGTCATATCATAGATGGTTCCATTTTTGTGCTGCCATGCCGTTTTGCCTGTTACCAAATTTGCACCGGCAACATAGCCCCAAGGTGGCTGCTGACAAGGCACACCTAGTGGTGATAAGAATGGTTTTAATTCTACGGCATACGGCGCGCCATGGTTAGCATTAACGCCATGTTCACCTGTATTACTGCCGTCTTCTGAGAACTCAGACGCTTTTTTATTTACCACGGTAGAAATGAAAGCGAGGTTAAGTGGCATACCAAACATTACTTGACGCTGAGGATCGACGGCTATACCGCCCCAGTTGAATACCCCAAAGTTACCCGGGTAAACAATGGTACCTTGTTCTGATGGTGGCGTGTAACGACCCTCATAACGCAATGATTTGAATTGGATTCGACAAATCATCTGGTCGATTAAGGTAGCACCCCACATGTTTGATTCGGTCAATTCGGATGGATTAAAACTAAGCGCTGAAACTGGTTGAGTCTTTGATGTGAAATCACCTTCCATTGCACCTTGTGGCGCAGGTTTCTCAGTGATTGGTTGAATCGGTTCACCAGTGGCTCGGTTTAATACATACACATCACCTTGCTTGGTTGGAACCACTAAACCAGGTTGTACACCATCTTTAGTGTTGAGGTCGATTAGGCTTGGTTGGGCAGGGGTATCCATATCCCATAAGTCATGGTGAACAAATTGTTGTACCCATTTGGCTTGTCCAGTTTTGGCATCCAGCGCAACCACAGAGCTTGAGTATTTTTCTTCACTCTCATTACGATACATGCCGAGTTGATCCGGAGTACGGTTCCCCATTGGGAAATAAATTAAGCCAAGCTTTTCATCGGCACTGGCAACAGACCAACTATTTGGAGAGCTGACTGAATACGTTTCACCTTCACCAATTGGTGCTGTGTCATCCGGGTTGGCGGAATCCCAATTCCAAATTAGCTTACCGGTTTTATCATCATATGCACGGATCACACCAGATGGTGAGTTGATGTCATAGTTATCATTAACTGCGCCTGCAACCACAACCACACCGTTAGTCACTATAGGAGGGGAGGTCGAGTAGTAATAGCCATCTTGTTTATATGGCATGTTTGCCATGAGATCCAGTACGCCATCTTTCGCAAAGTTACTACAACGAGCGCCAGTTTTAGGGTCAATGGCAATCAATCGTGCATCTGACGTGGGTAAGAATAGCTGGGCATCACATTGAGTACTTGGTCGATCCTGAGTACTCATATTCGGTTCTTTTGCGGTCACTGTTATGCTTTCCGATGCTTTTTCCGCTGGTAGATAAGACACACCGCGACACGTTTGATGCTGACGTTGACTTTCAGCTGGTACTTTAGCATCAAAAATCCATTGTTTCTTACCTGTATCTGCATCTAATGCAACAAGCCAGTTATGTGGTGTGCAGAGGTAAAGAGTATTGCCGACTTTAAGGGGTGTGGCTTGATAAGTTGTTTCACCGATGTCATTTGGCCCCTTTACATCTCCAGTTTGGATCTGCCATGCAGGTTCAAGTTGATCAACATTTTCGGGAGTGATTTGCTTTAAGGGAGAGTAACGCTGGCCATAATTACTTCGGCCATAGCTTGTCCATGCATCATTGTTGATCCCACCCATGTCTGGATTGGCATTTATAATCTCAGTAGATAAATTGCCTTCAATATCGTGCGTGGTATTAAAAATTGAGCCTAGGGTAATCACACAACTGACAGACCAAATAACTAAAAGAGAAAGAGTGGAAGGGCGGTTTGCTTTTTTAAATGTGACTAATAATGGAATTGCCAGTAACAATGGTAAACCCATACGGGTTGCTAGTGGCCACCAATCTATTCCCGATTCTAATAGTGCCCATAAGGTCGTTAATATTAGAAAAATTGCATAAGTGTAATGTGAGGCTGTGCGCTTTTGCTGCCAAACACATACGCCAGAGACAAGTAACGCGAACCCTGCGAATAAATAATAGAAACTACCACCTAATGACACTAGCCATACACCACCAATCGCAAGGCATAGACCAATCAATATAAGTAGCAATGAGAAATATTTCATAGAAACTCCCTGTACAAATAAAGTTCACAATATCAAAACAACTTAATACAAAGTGTAACAAGGTGTGAGATATGTCAATAAATCAAGCCATTATAATTTAAATAATTGTTAGTGATTTGTGTGTTTTTTTGTGCTGCCTATTTACTTTGCTTGCTAACTATTTATAATATCAATTTTCTAATAGTTAGCATGCTAACTAAATTGATTTTATCTTACTTGGTATGGGTGCTATGAATTCTTCTGATACGCAACATATTCACAATTTACCTCTTGCAGAGCGATTAGGTCGTTTAACTCGGTTATGGCGCATGGTTGCTGATACTGAATTAAGCCCTTTAGGACTGACTTATCCTAGGTGGAGCGCTTTATGGAAGTTGCGTCAACTCGGTGATTGCATTAGTCAAAAGTGCTTAGCTGAAGGGTTAGAAATAGAATTGGCCTCATTGATGCGAACGCTTAATCAATTAGAGCAGCAGCAACTGGTTGTTCGTAAGACATGCCCAAATGATAAGCGAGCCCGTTTAGTCTGCTTGACCAAGGAAGGAGAGACGATCTTGAAGCAGATGGAGACCAGAATTTACGATGTTCGTAAAAAAATATTATCAGGGGTGTCAGAGAAGCAATTGCAAGAATTTGAATTTGTGATTGAACATATTAGCCATAATGCGTTAGAGCAACTAAAAGCTCGAGAGTAAAATATTTAACAAATTAGAGAGAGTTATGTCCCCAGATCAACAATTTGCACGCCTTGTACGTATCGCCATGTTTGGCTTTGCCTTTATCTTCATTTATTTCTTAGTTGCTGATTTGAAAATGCCAGTGACTACTGAGTCTATGGCGACGAGAGCGATTGTCAAAGTTGCCCCGCAAGTCAGTGGACGTATTGAGCATGTCAATGTTCATAATAATCAGACAGTAAAAAAAGGTGATGTGTTATTTGAAATCGATGCTTCGCCTTTTCAACTGGCAGTTGATGAAGCGCGTTTATCACTCGAGCAAGCGAGACAAAACAACCAAGAATTAGATGCGGCACTTGAGGCTGCGAAAGCGAATATTCATGCCGCAGAAAGTATCAGTGAGCAGAGAAACCGAGAAGCGAACCGTATGGTCAATTTATTGAAGAATCATAGTGTGTCACAACAAGAACGAGATCAGGCAGTGAGTAATGCTCGTTCGGCACGAGCTAATTTACTTGCTGCAAGAGCTGAGCTTGAAAAAATCAAAGTCAGTCGCGGACTTGGTGGTGAAGATAATTTAAGTATTCGTCAGGCTCAAAATCACTTAAAGCAAGCGGAATTAAATCTTTCTTATACTCGAGTAACCGCGGAGAAAGATGGTTTAGTCACTAATTTACATCTACAGGAAGGCAGTTTTAAAAGTGCTGGTAGCCCAGCATTAGCTTTGGTATCACAGAAAGTGGATGTCATTGCCGATTTCCGTGAAAAGAATATTGCCTATACACATCAAGGCGATCATGCGATTGTGGCTTTTGATGGTCGTCCAGGGCAGTTATTTGATGCCATAGTAGAAAGTATTGATGCAGGAGTAAGTTCTGGTCAGTTTGATGCGAATGGGCAGTTAGCCACTCCAACGTCTTCAGATCGCTGGGTACGAGATGCGCAGCGCTTACGTCTACATTTGAAATTAGTAAATACATTGGACTTTCCTGCTGCTGCAGGGGCTCGTTCCACGGCTCAATTGATCCCTGATAATACTGTCTTTGCTTTATTAGCTAAGGCGCAAATTAAATTCATTAGTTTATTGCACTACGTTTATTAAGGGCGGTTGAGTATGTTGTTACTTCGCCATCACCCATTGAACGCCAATGATGTTAGGCAATGTTTACGTATCGCCACAGGAGCAACATTAGGTTTTTTGATCTGTAAAATATTCGGTTGGCAAAACGGTGTATTTTATACCGTTACACCGATCTTATTATTAGGTTTGATACCACAGGTCAATATGCATGTTGTGCGTCAGGTTTTGGCTTCTGCTTGTGTTTCAGCGGTTGAAGTTGGATTGATCGCGGGCATGCTTGGAGATCATCCTGTCATGATGGCACTTATGGCTTTTTTGATGTTTCTCTACCGCTTTATGGCGATGAGCAAAGGTAGCTTATTTTTATTTGGTGCTACTGGGGTCATTAACCTAAGTATCATGTTGCACTTTGCTAGTTTTCCGAGTACCAATATCGAGGTGCTGATTTCAGATAATATTGTTTCATCTTGTACCTCATTAATGATTGCTTATTTAATGATGTACTTATGGCCTGATATCGAACCTCGATCCGCAAGGCCTGTAGTTGAAAAAAGTGCCAATCGAATGCGTCATGAAGCTTTATTAGGATCTATCATGGCTACCTTGTCTTTTATTGTTTTTCAAGTACTTGATTTACAAGATTCAATGTCGGCTCAAGCGACCAGCTTATTACTACTGTTCCCTATGAATTGGGATGGAATGTTAGGTTATGCGCGCAAGCGTGCTATAGGTACCATTCTTGGTGTGACTTTTGGCATTGTTGTACAAGTGATTTTATATGATTGGTCAAACATGTTGATCTTCGTGGTACCACTTCTTTGGATTGGCCTAATGATTTTCAGCCAGGCTCATGTCAAAGAAGCGAGTGGTTCTGGTGCTGGTTTTGGCGCCATGACCACATTAGGGATCTTATTTGGTCAGTATTTACGCCCTAATGGTGATTTGATATTCAGCGCTTTATATAGAATGAGTAGTATTGGTGTGGCGATTGTGATCACGTTAATGGTGTGCTTTTTCTTGCATAAGTTTTTAAATCGTTTCGAAGCGACACGCTTTGGTGCATAACATCGTATTACTTGCTTTGCTTGTTAGGCTTTCTCTGTTCGTTTTTTTGCTGATTGATGCCCAATAAAAGGCAAGCTATTCTATTGATCTTGCCTTTAAATCTCATAAAACGAAATCTTATTCATTTATTGTAAATTAATATCTACTTTTCCTTTTGGTAGTCATTCCTTCTTTCTTTAATACTTAAAAATATAAAGTTTTGATCTGTGTTTGCGATCATGTTTTTCTGGTTTTTCTGTTTATAAAAGATGTTATAAATATGTTTAAAATTCTGCAAATAAGGATTTTGTAGATAGTATATTTTGCAATTTGATTCTTTATGCGACATTTGTGACTAATTAATCGCTTTGGCATAGAGATATTAAAAGTAGGAATTACAACAAATAGAACCATTGTATTTTAAAATGGAATTTGGGCAGTAAAAGGATATTAATATGATGATAATTCGACCGGTCAGATTGGAAGACCGAGCCGCAATTGTAGAGCTTGCCAGTAAAACGGGAGTCGGTTTTACGTCACTTCCACAAAATGAAGAACGAGTTGCGCAACGAATTGAACGGATGCTTAATACTTGGCATCAACATGCTCAGCTTGAAGAACAAGGCTACCTGTTTGTTTTAGAAGATACCGAATTGAACAAGGTCGTGGGGGTGAGTGGCATTGAAGTGGCCATTGGCCTAGATGAACCTTGGTATAACTATCGTGTAGGCACGACAGTACATGCCTCCAAAAAGTTGGGTGTTTATCGCAGCATGCCAACGCTTTTCCTCAGTAATGATCACACCGGTTATAGTGAACTGTGTACACTTTTCTTAGATCCTGACTACCGTCACAGTCAAAATGGCTACCTATTATCTAAAGCTCGCTTTCTATTTATGGCGAACTTCCAAGACCGATTTTCTGACAAATTAATCGCTGAAATGCGTGGTTATTCTGATGAGCAAGGCCGCTCACCATTTTGGGAAAGCTTAGGTCGACATTTTTTCAGTATGGATTTTGCTGAGGCTGATCATCTATCTGGCATGGGTAAGAAAGCTTTTATTGCCGAACTTATGCCGAAACACCCAATGTACGTTGAGTTCTTAACTCAAGAAGCGAAAGAGGTCATTGGCAAAGTCCACCCTCAAACTGAACCGGCAGCCGCTATATTAAATAGTGAAGGGATGAAATATGAAGATTGTGTCGATATCTTCGATGCAGGCCCAACCTTAGAGGCGAGAATTGAAGATATTCGTGCGGTCAGAGACAGTGAGCTGTGGTCTGTTTCTATTCAATCTCCAACGGTATCGCTAGATAGCCCTGTTTACTTACTTGCCAATCAAGATTTCTTAAATTACCGAGCCGTAATAGGCCAAGTGTCATTTGAAAACCGATCTATTTGTATTTCTTTCCATACTGCCGAAGCATTAGGCGTAAAAGCGGGCGATGTGATCCGCGCTGTCACTTTATTTCCAAAGGAGAATTCGTAATGTCTCATCCAAATCTATTCATTAATGGCCAGTGGTGCAATGCAACGGGTCAATCATTTGATAAAACCAATCCTGCAAATAATGCGGTGATTTGGCAAGGTCAAGAAGCGACAGCCGAGGATGTAGATAAGGCGATTAATGCCGCGCGAACTGCTTTTCCTCGTTGGGCGAGAACGCCACTTGAGAAACGTATTGAGTTATTAGAAACCTTTTCTCAATTACTAGCTGAAAACAAACAGCATTTGGCTGAAGTGATCTCACAAGAAACCGGTAAGCCGTATTGGGAAACCTTAACAGAAGTTGGTGCGATGGTCGGCAAAGTGGCTATTTCACTGAAAGCTTACCATGAAAGAACCGGTGAAAAATCGACGGATATACCAGATGGACAAGCGGTACTACGTCATCGTCCACATGGTGTGCTAGCGGTATTTGGTCCTTATAACTTCCCAGGGCATTTGCCGAATGGACACATTGTTCCTGCGTTGTTAGCTGGTAACACGATTGTATTTAAGCCTAGTGAATTGACGCCTTGGACAGCCGAAGAAACCCTAAAACTGTGGGTAAAAGCGGGCTTGCCTGATGGCGTTATTAACTTAGTACAAGGCGGTAGAACCACTGGTGAAGCCTTAGCCTCACATAGTGGCACTGATGGATTATTGTTTACAGGTAGTGCGAATACCGGTTATCACTTACACCGTCAATTGGCCGGTCAGCCAGAGAAAGTCTTGGCACTCGAAATGGGCGGTAATAATGCGCTGATTGTTGAAGACATTGAAGATATAGATGCAGCCGTACATTTAACGATTCAATCGGCCTTTATTTCAGCAGGTCAACGTTGTACCTGTGCACGTCGCTTGCTAGTGAAAGAAGGCGCGCAAGGGGATGCTTTTATTAAGCGCTTAGTTGAAGTGAGTAAAGATATTGGCGTTGGTGAGTGGAATGCTGAACCTGCGCCATTTATGGGTAGTGTGATTTCTCTACATGCAACAAAACAATTACTCGCGGCTCAACAAGATCTACTAAAGAAAGGTGCTACTTCGTTATTAGAAATGACGCAAGTCGATGATCAAGCGGCCTTTTTGACTCCGGGGATCATGGAAATTACCGGTGTCGAGGGCATTGCCGATGAAGAACACTTCGGCCCGTTGCTGACCATCATTCGCTATCAAGATTTCGACCAAGCGCTGCACATTGCCAATAACACACGCTACGGTTTATCGATGGGATTGATTTCGCCAAATCGAGATCATTATGAGCAACTATTAATTGAATCGCGTGCTGGTATTGTCAACTGGAACAAGCCGTTAACTGGCGCTTCAAGTGCTGCGCCATTTGGTGGTACGGGAGCATCGGGAAATCATCGTCCTAGTGCTTATTACGCAGCGGATTATTGTGCATGGCCAATGGCATCACTTGAAAGTGACAGCATTGCGTTACCTGAGCAATTATCTCCCGGCTTAACGTTTAAGTAAGGAAGTCGATATGAAAGCGTATGAAGTCAATTTTGATGGTTTAGTGGGGCTGACTCACCACTATGCAGGTTTGTCATTTGGTAATGTGGCGTCAACCAGCAATCAAAATGCCGTATCTAACCCTAAGCTGGCAGCCAAACAAGGCTTGCTGAAAATGAAAGCCTTGAGTGATATGGGCTTTAAGCAAGGCGTGTTACCACCGCAAGAGCGTCCACATATTCCGACGTTAAGACAGCTTGGCTTTAGCGGAACCGACGAACAAGTGCTTGCCAGTGTTGCTAAACAAGCGCCGAAATTGTTGTCGGCGGTCAGTTCAGCCTCTTCGATGTGGACAGCCAATGCCGCTACCATGTCGCCATCGGCAGATACATTGGATGGTCGAGCACATTTTACCGTCGCTAATCTCAATAATAAATTCCACCGTGCGATTGAAGCGGATACGACTAGTGCCACGCTTCGAGCTATGTTTAACAACGAACAATACTTTGCTCACCACGATGCTTTGCCGCAGCAATCGGTAATGGGTGATGAAGGCGCTGCTAACCATAACCGCTTATGCAGTGAATACGGTGCGAAAGGCGTTGAAGTCTTTGTCTATGGCAGACAAGCCTACGGTGGCCAAGTTGAACCGACTCGTTACCCAGCAAGGCAAACCTTAGAAGCCAGTCAAGCCGTCGCAAGATTACATGGGTTATCTGAACAACAAACCGTATTTGTGCAGCAAAACCCAGAGGTTATCGACCAAGGCGTTTTTCATAATGATGTTATCGCGGTCAGCAACGGCAATGTGTTGTTTCATCATGATCAAGCTTTTTTAAATCAGATTGCGATTTTTGATGAAATTAAACAAAAACTCTCATTGCAACAAACCGATTTTATTTCCATTGAAGTATCAACAGAGCAAGTGTCGGTACAAGATGCTGTCAGCACCTATCTTTTTAATAGTCAGTTATTAACGAAACCCAACGGCAAGATGATGCTGGTAGTGCCGGAAGAGTCTCGCCAAAACACCAATGTGTGGAATTACCTTACGGAATTACTTAACTCGAACGGGCCAATTGATGAAGTGAAAGTGTTCGATTTACGAGAAAGCATGCGTAACGGTGGTGGGCCGGCATGTTTACGACAAAGGGTAGTGTTAACCGAAGCTGAACTGCAAGCGGTGACGCCACAAGTGCTAATGAATGATGATCTGTTTAGTCTCCTAAATACTTGGGTAGACCGTTTTTATCGAGACCGACTACTCGAAACCGATTTGGTTGATCCACAATTGTTGAATGAAAACCGTCAGGCATTAGATGAGCTGACGCAAATTCTCGCACTTGGCAGCATTTATCCATTTCAACAATAATAAAAGGTGTAAGTGTTATGGATAACTTTCTGGCAAGTACTTTAAATCAACAAGCGCCTCTTATTACTAATGGAACGATAGGGGAAATTAATTGGCACTGGCTTGATCATGGCGTCATGGTGATTGAGCCAAACGAGGGTGAAGTGAGCGACCGAGAGCATGTTTTGTTGTCTGCTGGCGTGCATGGTAATGAAACTGCACCGATAGAATTGCTCGATCAGTTAGTGAATGATTTACTCAATGGTAGGCTAAAACTCAATGTAAAACTGATGTTGATGTTGGGTAATCCAGAGGCAATGCGCAATGGGGAGCGTTACAACGATATTGATTTGAATCGATTATTTAGCGAGCATCATCAAAACTACCCATCGTGCGCTGAAACCTTGAGAGCGGAGCGGCTTGAAGCGTTAACCGTACAGTTTTTTGAGCCGGCTAAAGGCCGCAAGCTTCACTTTGATTTACATACTGCGATTCGAGAGTCGCACCATGTTCGCTTTGCATTATTGCCATATAAAGAGAGTAGCCAATATAGTCAAAAAATGTGTGATTGGTTGTCGTGTTCGGGCGTTGAAGCCATTGTATTAAACCAAGCGCCGAGCGCCACATTCTCTTATTATTCAAGCGAACATTGTGGGGCAGATAGCTGTACTTTAGAGCTAGGAAAAGCGAAGCCATTTGGTCAGAATGATTTATCGCAATTTACCGCTATTGATTCAGGGTTAAGGCAATTAATTTCTAAAGGCTTAACAGGCACAGAATCGAGTCAATCCGACATTAAGGTTTACCAAGTTTCCCAGCAACTAACCAAGTTATCTGAAAGCTTTGTAATGAACTTCAGTGATGATGTAAAAAACTTTACCGCTTTCGAACAGGGAGAAGTATTAGCCGTTGATGGTGATACAATTTACCGAGTGCAACAATCGACAGAGTGGGTACTGTTTCCTAATCCTAAAGTGAGACCAGGTTTAAGAGCGGGGTTGATGTTGGTAGAAACTGAGCAAGAGGTAATTTTCCAATAGCTGTCGTATTTCTGATTTATATACCCAAAGTAATTGGAGTTGCAGTGAGGTGACAAGTGAATGAGGCCCCATGAGCATCGCTTGTCTATGCCTTTCTTTATAAAAAAGATAGGGGGGCGAATGAACGCTGGCAACAAAGCTGCAGCTTCAAGTACGACGGGTATAAATACTAGAAAGCCACTGATGCTAAATACAGCATACAGTGGCTTTCTAGTATTTATAGGGAGAATACGTTCACTTGAGACTGATTAACAATCCGTATCTTCAGCGTTAATGCCTTCTTTGATGTCTTCACATTTATCTTCAATCGCGTTACCAGCATCTGTTGCCATATCATCCATTGAGTCTTGAACATCATTGGCATGATCTGATATGTCATTGGTCATTTCATCAACTTTATCAGCTGCTACATCGGCTTGGTCAGACATTGCATCGTTGGCTTGGTCTAGTTGCTCACCCATTTGATCAGAAGTTTCAGATGCTGACTCTTGTACATCAGTTGCCATTTCATCCATTTGTTGTCCTGCATCGTCAGTCATTTGCTGAGTTTGCTCGACGGCAGTATCCACTTTTTCTTCAGCTTTCTCTGCCGTATTGTTGTCACAAGCGGCAAGTGCAAGTGCAAGTGTAAAGAAAGCGGCTACTGCGAATGGTTTCAACCAATTTGTTTTAGTCATATTCACTCCTTAGTGTGTGAGATATGGTAAGGGAAAAATCTCAAAAATTTGTTACTTAAATGTGGTGTACCAATTCACTCTAGCCTATTTATAAATTATTACGATGTTAAGTTGATGAAATTAACCAATCTATAACAGCACATGACATCGAATTTACTTAAGTGGTTAAAATTACCTAATAGACTTATAAACTGTCAGTATTTTTCACCATCTTTCTCAAGTACAATGATGCCAAATTGTATCTGTTTAGTTATGTAAGGAATTCCATGAGTCAATTTGTTGTCTGTGCTCTGTATAAGTTTGTCGAGCTTAAGGACCATCAATCGCTGCAATCACCATTATTAGAGTTGATGGAAAAGTATGCTATTCGCGGTACGTTATTATTGGCTCATGAAGGGATTAATGGCACGGTGGCGGCCTCACGTGAGGGTATTGATGCTTTGCTGGCGTGGTTTGGTCAAGATGATCGCTTAGCCGACATTAACTATAAAGAGTCTTATCATCAAGAGATGCCTTTCAATCGCTCTAAAGTGAAGTTGAAGAAAGAAATCGTCACGATGGGGGTTGAAGGGATCGATCCGAAACAAGTCGTTGGAACCTACGTTAAGCCGAAAGATTGGAATAATTTAATCGCAGATCCGGAAGTGTTTGTGGTGGATACACGTAATGACTATGAAATTGAACTTGGCACCTTTGAACGTGCGGTTAACCCTAATACCGAGACATTCCGAGAGTTTCCAGATTATGTAAAAGAAAACCTCGATCCAGAAAAACATAAGAAAGTCGCGATGTTTTGTACAGGTGGGATTCGTTGTGAAAAGTCGACTGCTTACTTAAAAGAGCAAGGCTTTGATGAGGTTTATCACCTTGAAGGCGGCATTCTGAAATACTTGGAAGAAGTCCCTGAAGAAGACAGCTTATGGAAAGGGGATTGCTATGTATTTGATGGTCGAGTAGCCGTAAACCATCAATTAGAAAAAAGTGAATATGAGCTTTGTAATGCTTGTCGTTTACCGATCACCGATGAAGATAAACAAAGTGAGAAGTTTGAACAAGGCGTAAGTTGCCCTAAATGTTTTGGTACTCATTCTGATGAACAAATTGAACGTTTCCGCGAGCGTGAAAAACAAGTTCAATTAGCAAAGCAACGCGGTGAAGAGCATGTTGGCGGTGATGCGGTAAAACTGATGGAGCAAAAGCGTCAATTAAAGCTTCAGAAGAAAGCAGAACAACGTCAATCTAAGCGCTGATTTTACAGTGTAAATAGTCCGAATAAACTCAAGCCTAGAGTGAAAAATTCATCTCTAGGCTTGAGTTTTTGCTACTACTGCTTAATTATGCTCTTTGGGGAAGTAAAGTATTCTTAATATATGGAAAGACTTTTCAACCTAGCATTAGTATTTTTTCAAGATCTCTGTAATTTCCTCTACCGTATTAGCTGAAATGATTGCGTCAATGTCATTATCATTTTGAAACAGCTCTGACAGTGCCATTATCGTTTGTATGTGGCTATCGGAATCCATTGCGGCAAGTGTCACGGCAAAATAAACCATTCCATTGTCCTCGGATTCAAAATCAGCACCATTTTTAAATACGGTTACCTGAAGAGATGCTTTATTAACACCATCTTCTGGCCTAGCATGTGGCATCGCAATTTTCGGGGCCAATACATAATAAGCACCAATTTCCTTATGCTTTTGCTTAATCGCCTCTAGGTATGTTGCTTCAATACTTCCTTGCTCAAGAAGCTTGCGACAAGTGATATCAAGAGCAGCATTGACACTCAGATTTTCTTCATTTGAGATAACGATATTATCGCCAATTAAACTTAATAAGCTCATGACACAATCCACCCAAGAATTAAACCAACAACACCAAAGTCAAAATCTGCAAAAGTAGTGGCTTCTAGGCCGATGTTTCCTAATACAGGGAGTAGAAGCATTGGTAAGAAAGAAATACATAATCCTTGTGTAAAGGAACCTAAAATCGCACCTCGTAAACCGCCTGTTGCATTACCATATACTCCGGCAGCACCACCAACAAAGAAGTGAGGAACCACACCTGCCACAATAATTGTCCAATCAAACATGCCTTGTATACCCATAGCGACAATGCCGGCTGCAAATGATGATAAAAAACCAATTAATACAGCATTAGGTGCCATTGGGAATACCATTGGGCAGTCTAGTGCAGGTTTTGCACCAGGAACTAACTTGTCAGAGATCCCTTTAAATGCAGGAACAATTTCCGCAATCAACATCTTCACGCCTTGCAGAACAATGTATACACCACCAGCAAAAGTAAGTGATTGAATAAAAGTAAATACTACCCAGTTTTGACCGCCAGATACGGTTTCAACAAAATCCCCACCGGCAAAAAGAGAGGCAAACAAGAAGAAAATAGCCATTGTTACGGCTACTGCAACTGGAGTGTCACGTAAGAACATCAAGCTCTTTGGTACATTCATGTCCTCAGTCGTTCTAGAAGTATCACCAAATTTACTACCAATAAAGCCAGATATTAAGTAAGAGAAAGTAGAGAAGTGCCCGATTGCTAGTTGGTCGGTTCCCATTACTTTTTCTGTATATTTTTGAGCAAGTGCCGGCATGATCACCATCAGTGAACCAACAAGAATTGAACCTATGGCTACCAACAATGTTCCAGTGATACCAGCGGTAGATAAAATCACCGCAACTAGCATAGACATAAACATAGTATGGTGACCCGTTAAGAAAATATATTTTAACGGTGTGAATCTAGCGAGGAGAATATTGACGATGAAAGAGAAAAACATGATCAATGCCATCTCATACCCAAAAGCTTCTTGTGCTATAGCAACAATAGCTTCGTTATTGGGAATGACACCACTGACACCAAATGCTTCTGTAAATACGATTGAAAAGTTATTTAAAGCGCCAACTAATGCTCCGGCACCAAACCCTAAAATCAGGAAGCCCATTACGGTTTTTATTGTACCCTTAAGAACTGTTGAAACATCAGCCTTCTGAGCAACCAAACCAATAAAAGCAATTAAACCGACCATGATTGCTGGCTCTTTTAATAAGCCCAGCATAAATTCAAAAAAGTTTTCCATTATATTCCCCCTCAGATGAATGCTTTTAATTGCTCTTCAATTGATTCTTTATCAAAGATATTTGAAAGGCTTACAACGTTCTCTTTACCCATTTCTTTTAATTGAGTTGCAATATCTGTTGCTGCTACCCAAATATCGGCTTTAGTGGATGTCGCTGAGGATAAATCTTCGTGTTCTACTTCTGCTGAAAAGCCAATTTTATTAACCACTTCTTTTACTGCCATCTCCATCATTAATGAAGTACCAAGACCATTTCCGCATACAACCATAATCTTTTTCATAATTATTATCTCTTATAGGGTTTATTGTGTTGATGGGAGGATGTTAGCGAAATTGTCTCGAATCAATATAGATCTCCCTCACAAAGTCAAAATGACCTTGTGAATCAGATCACGCAATTTAAGGCTAAATTAGTATGACTTTCGAAATGAATAACTTAACGTGACATTGATCAACGTTATAGATTGGGGGGAATCATAAACACGGGGAGGGATTTACTTACCATAGTCGGTAAGCATTTTCTTAAGAAGGGAGTTTACGTCTTTAGTTTTTTTATTTCTTTTTGTTAAGGCACTAAGTGATGTAGGGAGTTCTAATTCTGCATTGGTGTTACTGTCTTCTGCTGCTCGTTCTCGCAGCTTTTGAACCGCAGCAAGTATTAGTCTAATTTCAGTGCCATTATTATCTTCTAGCACCACAATATTACCTGAATCAACTTGCTTTACCGTTAATAGGCCATGCTTTTGTGATTCATATTGCTTACCAACCATAGAGGATTGTGCAGGCACAGAGCGGTCGATGATTTGCCCATTGCGAAGTTTTGCTGCTGTTGTGGATCTAATATTGCCCGTATTTTCAAAGGCTATAATGACGGTATGAGTATTGTAATATTCAACCACCACCACAGGACCATGCTTTTTGGTTTCAAAAATAGAACCAATCTGCATATCTTTGGGTGCTTCCATTTTTTTCACAAACATCATTCAATACCGTATACAACGTGAAAACTATCATTTATATAATTATTATACGCACAAATTACATTGCAAAGCATTTTAAACACGATTAAGGATATATAAACGAAAAGCACGATCCACACTTTTTGATTATGATACAGCCAAACCTAGTAGTGATAGCGACACGAAATTATCGTAATAGATTGAGCGTCTACGGCATAAACAAGTCTGTTTGTATCATCAATGCGGCGAGACCAAAAACCAGATAAGTTCTCTTTCAACGGTTCAGGTTTACCTATGCCCTCAAATGGAGAGCGCTTTACATCATTAATGAGTTTATTTATGCGCTTTAGTGTTTTTTTGTCCTGGTGTTGCCAGTATACGTAATCACCCCAAGCTTCATCAGTCCACGATAATAAACGCTGCTGACTAGTCATCAATTAACTCTCGTTCAGTTGGTTTTCCAGAACGATACTGCTCGATTGAGCGGTTTAGATGCTCTGCGTTTTTAGGGGAACGAAGTAAGTGGACGGTTTCCATTAGGCTATTGTAATAGTCTAGAGACATAACCACAGCATCTTCAGAATCTCTGCGAGTAATTACGGTAGTGTCGGCATCATTAACGACACCATCTAAAACGGTTTTGAGGCTATTTCTAGCTTCAGTAAACGATACGATTCTCATAATAATCTCCACATGTACATTTAATGGAACAAGTATAGCGTTGAGCGATTAACCTGTACAGTTAATAGAGCAGGTTAGCAGTGCGACCTAGCGAAAACGTTTGCTGTGTTTCAGTACGTAATTTTTAATACTCTACTGTTGCATTAATAAAATGGAACGGTAAGGTGCCATAAATAGATTAATCAATAGAGATAAAATCATGACCGCTACGCTTCCTAAAGTAATTTTGCATGAACATATTGAAGGTTCTGTAACGCCTGAAATGGCTTTGATCTTAGCTAAAAAACATGAGGTGTCATTACCTGATGATTTTCTCTATGCCGATGGTGCTTATGATAAAGCGGAGTTTCCGAATGGTCGTTATCAATACGATGAAACTGACTTTGGTGAATTCGTAAAAGCGTATGATGTTGTGGCCGATCTCGTTCGTGATGCCGATGATTACTACCTGATCATGAAAGACTACCTGAGCCGTAATGCGCAACAGGGGATGATCTACTGTGAAATGATCACATCTGCCTTCCACTTATGTTGTGAAGAAGATGCTCATGGCGCGGTGTCGTTGAATGCGAATAAATACCACGAATTTATGGATGGCATTGAGCGTGCGATTAATGAAGTAAAAGATGAATATGGCACAGAAACGCGTCTGCAAGGCTGTGGTGTGCGCCACTTAAGCCTAGAGCATCTGAATTTAAGTGTAGATTTTATCGCGAACAACTCGCGTGAAATTGTCACAGGTTTCAATATTGCCGGTAACGAAATGGCGGGTGAATTTGAAGATTTCATCTACGTTCATGATTTGGTGGATAATATCCCATTACCTAAGTCTTATCATGCGGGTGAAATTCGTGGCCCTGAAAGTATGCGTGATGCTTTAAAGTTTGGTGCAAAACGTATTGGTCATGGTATTGCAGCCATTAAAGATGACGCTTTGATTGAGCAATTGATTGCAGAAAACATTACCTTAGAAGTGGCTCCAACCAGTAACCGAATTCTAGTCACGGAGTTTGAACAAAAGCTCGATAATCACCCTTTACGTTGCTTATATGAAAAGGGCGTGCGTTTGTCGATTAATACTGATGATGCGGGCTTATTTGGTACCGATGTCGCTAAGGAATACCACATTGCAGAAACGGTATTTGGATTTAATCGTATCGAATTATTGGATGTTACGTTATGTGCTCTAGAAGCTGCTTTTGTTGCGGATGATGTGAAGCAAGGTTTAATCGATAAGACCTACCAAGCGTTTACTGCGCAAGATTGGCATGATTTGGAAGTCCATGCGGCAGGTTTAACGGATGGCGCTTTGAAAACTCGCTTACAAAGCCGTTTATATCATAAGTAATTCTACGCCACTTATAATATAAAATCGTAATAAAAATCCACGGAGAATAATAAATTCTTCTTCCATAAAGGCAGCGATCACTTCACATTGGTCAGCTGCCTTTTATAAATATTTATTTCCCAAAATCAGTTAATGATCCAAAGTGTTAGCTCCTCTCAAGCTCGTCATTCCGGAAACGAGGGATGAGTTATCCGGGATCTCTCACACCAATGAAAGTTACGTAAGCAAGACCCCGCATCTTCTTCGCCTAGGCTCATGTGCGGGGTGACAGCTGGGGAATAAGCATATTTGCTCCAAAAGGATTTGGCGTAATAAACCTCATCCCCGCTTCCCCTTATATCAACTTCTGTTGCCAAGTGGATTAATTTATCAAAGGGAAGAGCTGGTCTTTGTCGCTTGTAGTTGCAATATCGACTCAATATTCACCGCACATTATGAGAGCGTCATTCCAGCCGAGCCTAAGCGAGAGCAGGAATCTACTTATCACGCGCTGAATAGTTACAGTGTTTTTTTACGCTAATACCATTACACAACAAGCGATCACAAATAACTCCCTCTTTACCAATGGAAAATATTTGGTATAAAGATTTACAGCCAAGGGAGGGCGGGGGAGGGTTGATGTGAATGACTTATTTATGCCCCAAAGTGAGCTAATATTGACCAATATTACATCTCACCAACGTGTCAATTGACTTAATTTTTCTCATACCAGTACTGCTGAACTCGAAAATGTGTATATATATGGGTTTCCTGATAGGCAGCAGCAGAATCTCTACCAATTTCAGTTGATGTTGCTTGATTTATGCAGGGTTAGTAGGACGTCACTTCCTCAAATGCAAAACTATTTTAGTCTTCCCTTTGTCAGTGATGAGAAGTCCTATCCAAAATATTAAAACTACAGCAGCACTGTAAATCGGAATTGTCCAACGTTGAGTTATCCATCTCTCTAGCTCAATTTTATGTTTAAAAGCCAGATCCCGCATCTTCTTCGCTTAGGCTCATGTGCGGGATGACTGGGCCGGAGTAATTCATTTATGTCCAAACCCAGTCCCAACTTTTAGCATCTACCAGCAAAAATCATATTACCTCTCAACCCCAACCTATCGCTTCACAACAAAAACACCCCATTGATCAAATATCAATGGGGTGTTTCGTTTCCGGCTTTGGCTATCTTTTTACCTACAGCTTAGCGATCTCATCTTGTTTGTTATTTAGCTTTTTCTTGCTTTGTTTTTCTGCTTGCTTGATTAATTTTAGCAAGGTTTGAGTGTCGTAATCTTGCTGTTGAGGGCCGTATAAGCTTGCCATCAATGCGTTGATTTCTGACTGGATACTGTGTTTGAGATCGGCGGCTACATTTGAATGTTGAGCTTGCCATTGAGCAAAAGCACTTTGAATTTTTGCACCGTCTTTGGATTTAACCGCATCAATAAAGCTATTTGGTTGTGCTTTACTTGGCGTGATTTCCTCAGTTGGTAGTTGAGGTTGTTTGCGCTTTTGCTGCACGAATAATACTAGTGTTATTAACCATAAAGCGGCAAATAGAGCAGTCGTGTATGGCCAAAAACTTGCCTTAGTACTATTAATTGCCGGTGCGGCTTTAGGTTCAGCGGCGTTATCACTTTCGGTAGTGTTAGTTGTACTTTCAGGCTGCACGTTTAACGCTTGCGATGGTTGTGGCGCATTCTCATCTACTTTCGCTTTTAGAGTGATTCCATTTACCTTGGCGGTTTCTGCTTGGTTGGCTTTTGAGTTCCACCAAGGCACGCTTACGGAAGGTAGTGCGATATCACCGGATTTTTTCGGCATGATGACTTGCTTTAGTGTCATGACAGTATTGCCGGATTCATCTTGGCCAAATTTTGGTTTTTCGCTGTAAACACGTACTGAATTTGGGTAGTCAATTTTAAGTTCAGGCAAACTTTCTGCGCTCACATCTTGGACGGCTAGGGCGAGAATTCGGGTAATCGGTTGACCAACTGTGGTATCTATAGCGGTAGATGAATCTAGCATGTTACCTTCACTGTCTTGCCAGCCTTGTTGCAAGGTTAGTGATTGAGTAGGCAGCCATGCGCCTTGGTATGAAGAAGGTTTCTCCTTCACCGTTATGGTGATAGGCTTTGGTTGCACATCGACTGGCACAATGCGACGGATGCCGGTTGTGCGGTTGATACTAATCACAGAGGCTTGTAGGCGAGTAGGGATAAGCTGATGCGTTCCAGATTGTTCGGCGGTTACACGATACTCTTGTTCTACAACCGTCGTTTCAATGCCATTAATGATTTTTTGATATTGGTTAGGCTGGCCGATCGGCTTGATGCTTAAGCCATCACCTGAAGGTGGCGTGAGCTTAGTGTTTTGCAAACCACGGGGGTCGGTCTTCACCAATAATCGAGAAGTGAAAGTCGCCATCTCTTTTGGGTATAAAGTGGTTTTTGAAATGCTGTCATCAAAGCTAATTAGGTCGCTTTGTTTTGGCGTGCTTGGATCGTTGCTGACATGCAAGGTAATGGGATCGGTTTTAACGCCATTGATTTCAAAACTCGGAATGATAACGTTACCAGATTTATTGGTCGCCAGACTGATGTTCCATTCACTTCTTAATGTGACTTTGCCATTGACGCTGTAACGCGATGAACCAAATTGTACCGAACCTTGAGTGAAGTCTTTATCTAGTGCGCTTGGGTCGAAATCTTCTCGGTGAGCTGCGCCCATATACGCCACTTGTAGATTAAATACTTCATTGGTGCTTAAACGGGTTTGTGAGACGGAAGCGGTCGCCTGTATATCATTGGCAAATGCACTATGACTTATCGCAAGTGACATTAAAACAGCGCTTAATAGGGCGAATTGTTTATGGCAAGCACGCTTTAGTTTTGAGGCGCTTAACTGAGACAATAGTTGAGAAAAGATTGAATACATTGTGTTTTCCATTCGTCGATTTACCATTGCTGACCGTTAGATTCTGGTTGCGGATTTTGCTGGGCTTCAAGCGCCATTTGAGCTTGTAGTAAGCGTCTTGCATCATCAGGGATCTGTTCTAGTTTATTGAGTTTTGGATCAACCGCGACCGTGTTACCTGCTGGGTTGTTGTTATCTTGCTGACTCGCAGCCATCGCTTGTTGTTTTTGTTGATCTTCTTTTTGTTTTGATTGCTCTGCTTGTTGTTGGGCTTGAGCCTGCTGCTGTTTAGACTTTTCTTCGCTGTTCTGCTGAGAGTTATGTTGCTGATCTTTATTATCTTGCTCTTGCTCTTGCTCTTGCTCATTTTGCTCAGATTGATTCTGATTTTGTTGAGAATCTTGCTTTTGCTTTTGAGCAGATTTGTTTTGGTTGTTTTGCGATTGTGAGTCTTGTGACTGATTCTTTTGAGATTGGTCACTTTGAGACGAGTTATCTTGAGCGTTATTTCCCTTCGAGTCTTGGCTTTGTTGATCTTTAGACTGCTGTTCTTGCGAGTCTTTGTCGTTCTTTTGCTGATCGTCTTGTTTGTTATTTTTATCGTCTTGGTTTTGTTGTTGGTTGTTCTGCTGCTTTTGTTGCTGCAAAGCTTTATTGACGATCTCTAAATTCTTTTTCGCATCCGCATGATTTGGATTGATTTTTAAGATGTCTTTATAACCTTGTTTAGCTTGTTCTAACTGGCCTGCTTGGGCTTGTGCATTGGCTAAGTTGTAGCGAGAGTCTTCATCCTTTAAGCCTTGCAGAGATTGAATCGCCGCTTGGTAATTGCCTGCCTGATATTGAGCCGCGCCTTGCCATGCACGGTTTTCAAATTGCGTGGCGGCTTTTGCATAATCTTTGGCTTGATAAGATTGGTAACCTTGCTGGTCGGGTGTTTTAAATGCTGATGTAATGTCAAAACTAGATTCAAGCGTCGTCTTTGGTTGGGCTTCTTGTGCCGCGAAAGCATCTTGAGGTTGCAGCAAGGGTAGGCTGACTAAAAGTGCTAGGCTGAAAATTCCACCACGGCGAAACGAACCAAGAGCAAAAATAAGCAAGATAGGTAATAGCCAAAAACCATTATTAATATGTACTTCCAATTCTGGCGATCCTTTATTTTGTTTACTGGTGTTTAATTCCACATGATTGAGGGCTTGGGCAAGCGTTTGAATATCGACATCATCAGTGCGAAGCGCGGTATAAACACCATGTCCCGTTTGGGCTAATGATTGCAGTGCGTTGAGATCGGCTTTCGCAACCACGGTGACACCATTATGAGTAAACATATCGCCACTAGGTAGGCGAATCGGTGCGCCTTGTGCGGTGCCAACTGACATCACAGATAAATTCCAATTCGTACCTTTAAGTTGGGTCGCGATGTTGTCTGATTCCGCAGAACTTAACCCATCGGCAACTAAAATAATGTCACCTTGCTGGTGGCCTGCTTGAGTCAACATATCAATGGCTTTTTTTACGCCAGCACCCGCATTACTGCCATGAGTCGGCATGATATCGGGAGATAGGTTTGGAATTAAGTTTTTCAGCGTGTTGGCATCATGGGTTAATGGGCTAATCATATAACCATCGGCCGAGTAGGCGACTAGCCCGGTGGTGCCTTCTTTCAATGCTGGTAGTAAACCCATGACTTTGTAGCGAGCTTGGGTTAAACGATTTGGAGCCAGATCGGTGGCGTACATAGATAAAGTCATGTCCATCACTATCACTCGTGCATTATTTACACCAAAACTTGGAACCTGCTGTTTCTGAAAGCTTGGCCCTGCTAGAGCGATGATGGCAATCAGCCAAGCAGAGAGTAATACTCCAATTACTGAGCTGTGTGTTTTGGTTTGGTCTAACCCTAATTGTTGACTTAGGTGGTTAGCAATTAAGCTGGTAGTTTTCGGTTTTCGATACAACCATACGCTAAGTAATAGGGCAGGAATGATCGCATATAACCAAGTAGGATTAAGAAGTTGGAAATTAGACATGTCGTCTCCTTAATACGGCAAGGATAAATGACAAAATCAACGCTAAAGCGAGTGGATAAGTAAACCATTCAGTTTGTGGTCGCCACGTTTGTGTCGCATTGCTGACCGGTTGTAATTGGTTAATGGTGTCGTAAATTTCGTTCAATTCTTTTTGATCTCTAGCGCGGAAATATTTTCCGCCAGTCATTTGTGCAATTTGAGTAAGTGTTTTTTCATCCAAGTCTTGAGCGGTATTTACGGTACGGCTACCAAAGAAGCTATCTATTTGTAATTCACCTGCACCCACACCAACGGTATAAATAATGGCGTGATTTTCTTTGGCGATATGAGCCGCTTCAATTGGATCAATGACGCCCGAGGTATTACTACCATCACTGAGTAGTACGATAACGCGTTGCTCAGCCTCACTTTTGATAAAGGTTTTAGTGGCAATACCTAAGCCTTCACCAATCGCAGTTTGAGTCCCTATCATATTTAATTGAGCACGGTTTAACTGCTGCAATACGGTGGTGCGATCGAGCGTCAGCGGAGTTTGCAAGTAGGCGTGATCAGCAAATAACACTAATCCTAAACGGTCGCCTTTTCTCTTGGTAATGAAATCGGTTAATACTTGTTTTACCGCGCTTAAACGGTCGATATAGCCTGAAGGTGAATTCATGTCTTCTTGTGCCATAGAACCGGATAAGTCGACGACTAACATCATATCGCGATGCTTCGGTTGGAATTCGACAGGTTTGCCATACCATATTGGTCTTGCCGCAGCGGTGACTAATAATAACCAGATAATGATAGCGAGAACTTTAAGTCCAATATGTTGTTTTTGTTGGACATTATCTTCTGTTGGTAAGGTAGGTAAAATAATGGCAGCCCTAGGTTTATGAGCTGGAGCAAACCAATAAACAATCAAAGGCAGTGGTAAGGCGAGAAACACCCACACCCAATGAAACTCAAACATCGTCTTTGGAACCTTTATCTGTTGGGTTTTGAACTTTGGACTCAAGTTCGTTGAGAACTCGTTCTTTTTCAATTAATGACTTTGGAGCTTGTCGTACTTTTGGTGATGGGTTGGCCGGGCGAGCCGCTGAAACCATACCATCATTCAGAGCATTGGCCGATTGCTTAAATGCTTGTTGAGCGGCTTTGATTTTCTTTTTGCTTGGCGGTAGTGATTGGGTGATCCATTCCTCTACTTGTTGGTAAAGTTGGTTTGCAAGATCTTGTGAAACATCTTGTTTTTCATATAAAGCAGTCTGCCAGTTTTTCTGGTTGGATTGGAAGTTGTTTTTATTCGATGGATGTTGTTCATCTAAAAACGTGTACCAACGTTCACCATGTAAGCTGGCAAGCATCGGTCTTGGATAATAAGAGAAGCAGACTTGGCGAAGTAGGTCATTGGCTGTGGCGACTTTTTTCTGGCCTTGCTGTTTACTACTGTTTTGCGCCAGTAACCGTAGGGCAGCCTTTTTCGCTAAACGGCGTTTTTTATAACGAGAGGCAATAATTAGCGCAATGATGATCGCCAGAATAATGATGGCCGCACAAGCCCACCATCCCCAAGCAATAGGCCACAAACCGGGTTCTGTTGGTAAATGTAACGGTGCTAAAGGAAGCGTTTGAGAGCCTGACTCAGACAACGCCGGTTGAGCTTGTGATACCGCAGATAATGGAGCGTTATTCATTGATATTTCCTGAATTTGGTGCGGATGATGAGGGTGCACCTAGTTGAGATAATAAAGGTTCTGAGCATGATAAAGAACGCATCGGAATAGCGAGGCTTTTACAGATTTTCTCTATTTGATTGAGATGTTCAATATAGCGGTTTTTTAGTTGTGTTCGGGTATTTTTTTGCCCAAAGTTCAACCAGCGAGTTTGTTCACCATTGCTGACATATTCACTGCCACGAAAATCAGTATTCCCCATTTCTAGAGGATCGAATATATGGATAAACTGCAAGCGATTATGTTGTCTGAGTTGATTCAGTAGTGGTTTTCCGTCTAAATTTAAGCGTTTAAAATCACTAATGAAAACGATATCGCTGCCTTTCGGACACATACGGTGTAGGGTTTGAAGTACTTGTTGGAATGGTAATTCTTTAGTTGGTGTTGTATTGGTTTTTTGCTGGGCTTGTAGCTGTTTAATTGACTCATTATTAAGCTCAACTAATTGATGACTAATATGTAATGCACCTTGTTGACGCGCGGTCGGTTTTAGCTCAATCAAACGGTCTCCCATATCAATCACGGCGCCAATGCGATCTTTTTGCTCTACTGCGAGCCAGCTTAATAAACTGGCGAGATGCGCACATTGAACCGTTTTAAATAACAATTGTGAGCCAAAACGCATGCTTGCACTGAGATCTAAATATAAGATCACGGGCTGTTCACGCTCTTCAGTAAACAGTTTGGTATGCGCTTTTCCGGTACGCGCAGTGACTCGCCAATCAATAGATCGAATATCATCGCCCGCTTGATATTGACGAACTTCTGAGAAATTCATACCACGACCTTTCTGGCTACTAGTATGACTGCCGTTCAGTTGTGACCATAGGCTTTTACTTGGCGGCTGCCAATGCACGGTATGGCTTTTGTAGTACAGCAATTCTTTTAAGCTTAATTCTACGCCCGTGGCAAAAGGGGGTAACTTTTGCTCCATCATGCACTGCCAACCTGTGCCAGTAATTCTGCGATCACGCGGTTAGAAGTTATGCCTTCTGCTTGTGCTTGATAGCTAAGTAATAAACGATGACGTAGAATAGGGAAGGCCATTGCTTGAACATCTTCAGGGCTAACAAAATCGCGACCTGCCAACCAAGCATGCGCACGAGCACAACGATCAAGTGCGATAGTGGCGCGAGGGCTCACTCCCATTTGTAGCCATTCTGCTAACAGTGGGTTGTATTGTGATGGCTGACGCGTGGCCATGATCAAACGAATAATGTATTGCTCAACATTTTCTGCCATGTGGATCGAAAGTGCTGCTTGTCGAGCATCAAAAATGGTTTGTTGAGATAGCTTCACCGGCTGACTGGCAAGCTGGCCTTGAGCTTCACCGCGGTTAAGGCGCAAAATATCTAACTCACTTTCCGCATTTGGGTAGTCTACTTCAAGGTGCAGCAAGAAACGGTCTAACTGCGCTTCAGGAAGAGGGTAAGTGCCTTCTTGTTCAATCGGGTTTTGGGTGGCCATCACTAGGAACAAGTCGGGTAATTTATAAGATTCTCGTCCAACCGTAATTTGCTTTTCTGCCATCGCTTCGAGCATTGCCGCTTGTACCTTAGCTGGTGCACGGTTAATTTCATCGGCTAAGATTAATGAGTTAAATATTGGACCCGCTTGGAAGGTAAATTCTCCGGTTTCAGGGCGGAAGATATCCGTACCCGTTAAGTCAGCTGGTAAAAGATCGGGAGTAAATTGCACGCGGTGAAAGTCACCTTCAATACAATCGGCTAATACTTTAACTGCACGGGTTTTAGCCAGTCCTGGAGGACCTTCCACTAGAATGTGTCCATCGGCGAGTAGTGCCACTAATAATTGTTTAACTAGTTCATTTTGGCCAATCACTTGAGAATTCAAATATTGCTGGAGCTGGGCAAAAGTGTCCGAATGCATGGTCAAAATATCTCCTGATGTGTCTGATTAATACGTTTATGAAATGTCGTCAAATGTGACAATTTGTAACTTGAGTTCTATGACCACGAGAGAGTGAAAAAGTTCTCTCTAATGACAAATTAAAAGTAAGCTATATACCCAAATCACTTTAAGGTGCGAGTTTCAGCAAGAATAAAACAAGCTTTGGGCAAGACAAATTGAATATGATCATAGTCATTCTATTTGTGTTCAATTTAACGAAGTATAAAGTTTTGGATGATATATCTGAATTCTGCACCTTGAAGTCACTTGGGTATAAATAAGGTTATTTCAAGCTGGTTTTCTGGCAGTTGTGAGCCAAAATCGTTAGAATTAATGCAATTGATTTTATAAATTGTAACCTTGGGAATTAGATCATGAGTAATGATATTGAAAAAGAGCTAGAGCAAATGTCGGCGGAGATGACAGAAGCTCCAGAAACACCATTACCAAGCATTGAAGAGCAAAAAGCAATTGTTGCAAAACTTAAGCAGCTAGAAGCAGAAGGTAAATTAACTCCTGAAGTTCTTGAAGAGCACTTTGGTAAGTTTAATGATAATGATGCGCGTCCAGTGCATTAATCTGCTTTGAGTTAAACGACTGAATAAACGCTTGCCTTTTAGTTGCAGGCGTTTTTTTAAGTATTTTCATTATCTTAGATGGAACTCACAGTGTTAGAAAAAGAAAACCTGATAAAGCTGGCTCGTATGCCCATGCCATTTGGTAAGTATGCTGGGCGCATGTTGATTGATTTGCCTGAAGAGTATCTGCTGTGGTTTCAAAATAAAGCGGAATTTCCTAAAGGAGAGTTAGGAGATTTATTGAAATTATGCTTAGCGTTAAAAGTGGAAGGGTTAGATAGCCTAGTGAAACCGTTAAAGCGATGAGTTGATATAGATTTTGAGTTTATATCGGTTTGAAATAGTCTTTCAAACATAAAAAAGTGAAGCTCAGAGGGCTTCACTTTTTTTATGTATAGGCTGTAGTAAGGAGTGACTGCTGAGCTGAAAAATTATGAATTATATTCGGCAGTAAAAGCGGCTTTACATGCATTAAAGCGATTGACGAATTCATCAATATCTTCTTGTTGATAGGGCTTCAAGCCACTCGCGATCATTTTTTTCACACCTTTACCAACGACTTCACCATCTTCTTTAAAAGCAAAGTTCAACGTTACTACACCGCGCTTACCTGTGACATCAAACGTCGCACCAGTAAACTCGACTTCTGGATGAGAGAGATCTAAGCGGCAGAACTCAACATCCATGCTTTCGTAGATCACGAGAGGGCGTTGAGTATTAATCATCATCTGTTCTTCTTC
Source organism: Vibrio sp. (assembly GCF_048266485.1). Classification (GTDB taxonomy): domain Bacteria; phylum Pseudomonadota; class Gammaproteobacteria; order Enterobacterales; family Vibrionaceae; genus Vibrio. Next base: position 179,498 of record NZ_JBLWZK010000003.1, read on the forward strand.
CATTAGAGGAACCATGATGTGGGGGAAATTCATACCAGAAAACTGAACGTAGTTTGTGACGACATGTTCAATAAAGTTTTGATTTTGGCTTTTTTCGCCTTCGTGATGCATGAGTAGGTATTCTTTACCATTTTCATCAACTAAAGCACTGTCTTGAGGCCCTTTCTCTTCTATATGTAAAGCAACACCATCAGAGACCATGCCAGAAAAACGGAAGCTCATTTTTTGGCTAATACCTTCCTGTTGCAATAAAACGGCAAATAAAAGGTCACCAGGAACACAGAAACGTTTGCTGTCTTCATCATGAATAGGGTTAAAGTCACCCGCCACTTTTTTAGCAAAATGGCTTGCTTGCTGACGAGTAAATTGGAAAGCGCTATCTTGAGTTGAGAAATAAGGTGTTAGAAACATAATTCACTACTAATAGAAAAAACAGCCGAGATTATATATGACAATCGAACATAATTGGTCAGTCCAGTGAAAATAAATTGCTTTTCTTTTGCATGTTATAAGGTTAGTAGATAAAAGCTTAACCAGAAGAGCGCTCAATAGGGTAGATATTGCAGTAAAGCTCTTTCTCAAATTGACTTTCAAGTGCTGAGCGCCAGTGCTTGCAATCATTGACTGGGATGAGATAAAAATTTTCACGTGCCGTATCTGTGACGAAGGCAATAGCATATCGCATCAGCTCGTAATGAGTATCGTGCACGAACCCAAGGTTAAAGCCCTGACGCCCTGTCAGTTGGTTAATATCACGTCGAGTTAACGTGACGCCTTGTGTCTCATTGATAAATTTATCCTTTAACCACGAGGCAAAATCTTTAGCGCCGACCATAGTGTAATTCCTCACAGCTTTTCTTGAATATGGACTCCACGGCAAATGTGTATCGTTGCGGATAGATCATAAGTTTGTAAAGGTAATATCAAATAACAGGCCTACACCTTAACTTTAGCCAATGGATATTATTTTGCGTTGTAATCTTTCAATTCCAGTGAATTTCTTTAGAATACTTACTTTCATATTTGGAAAAGTTTGAATTAGTACTAAAACTTGTACCAAATCTTTGAAAACAATTTACTCTCTTCTTATAACCTACTGATTATGTAGGTTAAATTTAAACTCATGTGCTACTTGGTATGTGGCACCACTGGAAATAGGATATATCATGCCTGTAATTACTCTTCCTGATGGCAGTACTCGCCAATTCGACAACGCTGTTTCAACTATGGATGTTGCTTTATCAATCGGTCCTGGTCTTGCGAAAGCAACCATCGCAGGCCGTGTTGATGGTAACCGTGTTGACGCGTGTGACCTTATTGAAAATGATGCGAGCTTAGAAATCATCACTGCTAAAGATGAAGATGGCTTAGAAATCATTCGCCACTCATGTGCTCACTTGCTTGGTCATGCGATTAAGCAACTTTTCCCTGAAGCTAAAATGGCGATTGGTCCAACGATCGATAAAGGCTTCTACTATGACATCGATCTCGAGCATTCTTTAACGCAAGAAGATTTAGACGCGATTGAAAAGCGTATGAAAGAACTTGCGAAAACCAAATATCAAGTCATCAAGAAGAACGTTAGTTGGCAAGAAGCGCGTGATACGTTTGAATCACGTGATGAAAGTTACAAAATCGAAATTTTAGATGAGAATGTGGCACGTGACGATCGTCCGGGTCTCTATCATCATGAAGAATATATTGACATGTGTCGTGGTCCACACGTACCAAATATGAGCTTCTGCCAACATTTCACTCTATTGAATGTAGCGGGCGCATACTGGCGTGGTAACAGCGATAATAAAATGCTGCAACGTATCTATGGCACAGCATTTTCAGATAAGAAATTACTAAAAGAGCACCTTGTTCGTTTAGAAGAAGCAGCGAAACGTGACCACCGTAAAATCGGTAAGCACTTAGATTTATTCCACATGCAGCAAGAAGCGCCGGGTATGGTCTTCTGGCATCACAATGGTTGGTCGATTTTCCGTGAGTTGGAAGTGTTCGTACGTGAGAAATTAACAGAGTACGACTACCAAGAAGTAAAAGGCCCATTAATGATGGACCGTGTGCTTTGGGAACGTTCTGGCCACTGGGATAAATACGCTGATGCGATGTTCACAACGTCTTCTGAAAACCGTGAATACGCAATTAAACCAATGAACTGTCCAGGTCACGTTCAAATCTTTAACCAAGGTTTGAAATCATACCGTGATCTTCCATTACGTATGGCAGAGTTTGGTTCATGTCACCGTAACGAACCATCTGGTGCCCTACACGGCATTATGCGTGTTCGTGGCTTTACTCAAGATGATGCACATATTTTCTGTACAGAAGATCAAATTCAAGACGAAGTAAAGCAATGCATCAAGATGGTTTACGATGTATATAACACGTTCGGTTTTGAAAATATCGCTGTGAAACTATCAACTCGTCCTGAACAGCGTGTAGGTAGTGATGAAATTTGGGATAAATCAGAAAGCGATCTGAAACTTGCATTGGAATCGATGGATATTCCATACGAAATTCAAGAAGGTGAGGGCGCGTTCTATGGACCTAAGATTGAATTCACATTATACGACTGCCTAGATCGTGCATGGCAATGTGGTACGGTTCAGCTTGATTTCAACTTACCAGGCCGTTTAGGTGCAACTTATGTAGGTGAAAACAACGAACGTTTAGTTCCAGTTATGATTCACCGTGCAATTTTAGGTTCACTAGAGCGTTTCATCGGTATTTTAATCGAAGAATATGCCGGTTTCTTCCCAACTTGGTTAGCGCCTGAACAAGCTGTTATTACCGGAATCACAGATAAACAAGCGGATTATGTGCAACAAGTTGCACAAAAATTGCAAAAATCTGGCTTTAAAGTAAAAGCGGACTTGAGAAATGAGAAGATTGGCTTTAAAATCCGCGAACATACTTTAAAGCGTGTGCCTTACATGATCGTTTGTGGCGACCAAGAAATGGAAGCTGGCGAAATTGCAGTACGTACACGTAAAGGTAAGGACCTCGGTAAATTCAAAGTTGAAGATTTCATTTCTTATCTTCAAGCCGATGTTTCAAGCCGTAAGCTCAATCTGGAGGAATAACCTATTAAAGGCGGAAGAAAAGGCCAACAACCGGCCAAGCAAAACCAGCATCGTTTAAACGATGAAATTCGAGGCGTTAAAGAAGTACGCTTAACAGGTGCAGACGGCGAAGCCGTAGGTGTTGTTTCAATCAATGAAGCTATGGAAGCGGCTCTTGAAGCTGGTATGGACCTGGTAGAAATCAGTCCAAACGCTGAACCACCTGTCTGTCGTGTTATGGACTATGGTAAATTCCTCTTTGAGAAGAGCAAAGCTGCTAAAGAGCAGAAGAAGAAGCAAAAGCAGATCCAGATTAAGGAAATTAAATTCCGTCCTGGGACTGATATCGGAGACTATCAGGTAAAACTACGCAACCTGACTGGTTTCCTTGAAGACGGTAACAAAGTGAAAGTAACTATTCGCTTCCGTGGCCGTGAAATGGCGCATCAAGAAATTGGCGTTGACGTTCTAAACCGTTTGAAAGCCGACACTGAAGAGTTAGCAGTGGTTGAATCTTTCCCAACGCGTATAGAAGGTCGTCAAATGATCATGATGCTAGCCCCTAAAAAGAAGTAATTAACGGCCTTACAAGTAATACAACCTCGTCATTCGCTGTTATGCAGTGATTGATGGGGTTTTATTCGCCCTAATTACATAATATTAACCGATATGTTTATTAACACTGCGTCTTAAAAGCTATTTACTTAGCACGTAGAACGATTAATACATACAATGCGGAGTTATTCATCATGCCTAAGATGAAAACAAACCGAGGCGCTGCGAAGCGTTTCAAAAAAACTGGTGGCGGCTTTAAATTCAAGCACGCAACTAAACGTCACATCCTGACTAAACGTACTACTAAAAACAAGCGTCAGCTTCGTCCAAATGCCATCCTTCCAAAATGTGAAGTAGCTGGTGTTGTTCGTATGCTTCCATACGCTTAATTTTTTTAGTTTATTTAATAGTTTAGGAGAAGCATAATGCCTCGCGTAAAACGTGGTGTACAAGCTCGTGCACGTCATAAGAAAGTTCTAAAGCAAGCTAAAGGTTACTACGGAGCACGTTCACGTGTTTACCGCGTAGCTTTCCAAGCAGTTACAAAAGCTGGTCAATACGCATACCGTGACCGTCGCAATAAAAAGCGTACGTTCCGTCAACTATGGATCGCTCGTATTAACGCTGCATCTCGTCAAAATGGTCTATCTTACAGCCGTTTCATCAACGGTCTTAAGAAAGCATCTATCGAGATCGATCGTAAGATCCTTGCTGATATCGCTGTATTCGACAAAGCTGCTTTCGCAGTACTAGTTGAAAAAGCAAAAGCTGCTCTTTAATTAGAACCAGTCTTTAAGATTAAGAAAAAGAGAGCCTAGGCTCTCTTTTTTTATGTCTGATTTTTAGGGGCATTTATTCTAAATTACCACTATTTTGCTGGGCTCAAAAAAATATTATATGACTATCTTACCTATCAACATGAAACATGTGTTTTGGACAAAAAGGAATCGCTCCGGCCCCGTCATCCCGCACATGAGCCTAAGCGAAGAAGATGCGGGATCTGGCTTTTAAACATAAATTGAGCTAGAGAGGTGGATAACTCAACGTTTGGACAGAAATAAGTCAGTGAACTTGCTAAATTAGTGATTCTTTAATTACTTAAAGTATGGAAACTAGCATAACGGTGACAAAAAATTATTGAGCCTCGAACTCCGAAAATGTACTATACACACTGTGTTTCATAGTGGTGACAGCTCTTAGTGGCTGTCCACTCTTAGCAGTAAGAGTGAAACTAATTTCGAAGGGTTCGCCCTTAGTGTATCTCGTATATGCTTACTCCAGTAGGAGTGTTAACTTATTGTAACTAAACTACCTCTATGAAGCACACCCCCCAACATTAGGAGAAGATGGTGGCTTTGGCAGACAATATTTGGTGGACAAGAAAAGCACGAATTCAAACTGAAAAACGACTTTTGTCTAACGCCTTTCACTCACAAGTAATACTACTCTGGTATTCATTCTTCTCTGTCGCCGTATCCGTTTATTATCTAAAGAATCCACAAAATGGAATCGAAGCGATCTCTTGGGTTGTATATTCTGTTCTAATACTTTGCATTTCAGGATTCATCAACGGGCTTTCTTTTAAGGAAAGAGCAAACCTAATCAAAGAATGTTATGAAAGTTTGAATAGCATTATGCATCAAGCCTCCAAGCCAAATGCTGACTTGGCCAATTTATCAACAACCTACGAATCTAAGCTAAATGCTTGTGAAAACCACACTGACAAAGATTTTGCCATTGCACTATGCCAAGAGTATTGGGCAAGTACCAGCACCGTAAGACAAGTAAGCAAAGGTTTCCATTCAGATACCTCGGAAAACAAACAACAACCAAAACAAGCTCTTACTAGAATACCAACATCACATCACTGGTTTTTAGCAGTATCTTATTTTGTTGCCAGATTGTTAACTCTTGTGTTTTTCTATGTCTTGCCTGTACTGATATTGCTTGCATTAAACTCGTCTCTATTCTTATCCACTCCAACTTCTACTGGTGGATAAAATGCGTGTACAAGACCAATTTAATAAAGAGTTTAGGCACGAGAATCTAAAAGAAATCTTTTCCAATCATGTTGTATATTCTGGTGCTACTGGCATAGACAATATGAATCAGTATGCTTTCAGAAAACAGTTAGACCCGCAAGTTGAAATCATTTCTCGTAAAATGATTGAAGGTTCGTATGCGTTTTCCAAGTACAAGCTAAAGTTGCTGACTAAAGGGAGAAATAAAGCCCCTCGTGAAATCTCTATCCCTACAGTTAGAGATAGAATTGCATTACGTGCTATGTGTAACTTTCTACAAGACCGATTTGCAGAATCAGTGAAGTTCACGCTTCCTCAAGATGTCATTAAAGATGTTAAGGCTCACGCTTTATCTGGTGACTTTGATAGCTATATTAAGTTAGATGTTTCGAATTTTTACCCATCGATAAGACATAAAAACCTACGCTCTCAATTGAAAAAGCGCATTAGGCAAGATCACATACTAGACATGATCTTTTCGGCTGTCACTGCCCCTTCAGTTCTAGTTTCGAGAAAGGATGATAAGCCAAGTGAAGTCGGCGTACCCCAAGGGTTGGCTGTTTCCAACATCCTTGCAGCCATCTACCTCCAAAACATTGACAAATTTTTATCTGAATTGCCTAACGTAAAATGCTACCGCTACGTTGATGATGTATTAGTTCTTTGTTCTGCTGATCAAGCACACTATCTAGCACAAATCATTATCAAGAAGTTTCGCAATATTGGTTTAAAAATACACTGCCCAGTGAAAGTACCAGAGAAGTCAAAAATTGACTCACTTGCTAACGGTTTTGATTATCTTGGGTATCAATTCACCAATGAGCATATCTCTGCAAGAAATGGGTCGATTGAAAAGTTAAAGGCTTCTCTTGCTGGGATTTTCACAAGCTATAAGCACTCTAAAAATAAGAGCTTAAAAATTTTAGAATGGCGATTGAACCTACGAATCACTGGCTGTGTGTTTGAGAATAAATGTAAGGGTTGGCAATTTTTCTTCGCTGAGATCAATGATGAAAAACTACTCCACAGATTAGATCATTATGTCCTGCGCCTATGTAAGCGTTTTGGGGTAGAAATCAAACCTAAAAAGTTTGTTCGCACTTTCAAAGAAATTAGCCATAACAAATATAACACCAGTTATGTACCAAACTTCGACCAGTATGAAATACCTGAGATGAAAGAGGCTTTAGTTCAATATTTTAGTTTTGATTTGACCAATATGACTGATGAAGAAATTCGTTACCACTTCCATAAAAAAATAGGTTCTCAAGTCAGAGAGCTAGAAGTTGATGTGAAAGACTTTGGTTACTAGGTTGAATGTTCGTTAAACAAGGGGAGATATTCCCTCGCACCTATAGACGCCTGACAGGCATTAGAAAAAATAGGCCAAATGATGATTCAGGGACCAGAGGCTTAAACGGTAGCTAACTTACTTTGGGGCATAAACGTTTTAACAAAGGCAGCGCTCTGATGAGAGCGCTGCCATTTTGTAAGAGATGTTATTACTTTCACATGAGAGTTTGCGAAAATCAAAGGCGCTCATTCAAATAAGATTGATAGTCCGGGATCTCAATATCAACTTCTTGCTCTAGCAATACGGAGTTGAATAAGAAATTTGCTGTTGCACGGTTGGTTGCTACTGGAATATTCCAAACCGATGCTATACGTAGTAGCGCCTTAACATCTGGATCATGAGGAACTGCGTTTAGTGGATCCCAGAAGAAAATCATCATGTCTATTTTCCCCTCAGAGATTAGAGCACCAAGCTGTTGATCTCCCCCCATAGGGCCACTGATTAAACTCTTGATCGCAAGCCCAGTTTCGCGGCTTAACATGTTCCCTGTTGTACCGGTAGCGTAAAGAAAGTGGCTTTGTAGTTTCTCTTTATTCTCAACAACCCAGCGAAGTAGCTCTGGCTTGTAGTGATCGTGAGCAACCAGGGCGATATTTTTGTGCGCAGGCATTGTGCGAATGGTTTTCTTCATTGTTAACATCCTAAATGTTCAATAAAAATAAATGAAAGACTAACAACAGCATAATTTAATTACAGTTAAAAAAATAGCATGATTATTCAGTTCCTAGATCTTAATTTGAGGGCTTGATCACGCTGTACTCTTCTGCCTTTATTATTCACCACATTGAATATTGAAAACCCTCAATTATGGATCTAACGCCTCTTGAAGTAACACTTCCATTATCAGTCTTCGTGTGTTGAATCGTAGTCCACTGATATGACATTAATATGATTTTTTGCCGAACTATTAATTACACCTCTAAAGGACTTATTTTGTTATTTTAAAAATTAACATGTTAATTTTCACCTTTTAAATCAATATCTTAATGGTGAAGTATATATTCACTTAAGTAATAAGGGGTTGATAAAATAATCGAGTACGTTATTATTTAAAACGAAATTGATTAGTGCACTAAGCAATTGCTTCTCGTTTTAGCAACACGCACTAATAAAAATTAATCGCCACTGAGCTTCTTTATCAGTAGCTGGATTGTTCGAATAAAGAAACAGTGTACAAATAAAAAATAGGGCTAAGATGATTACGGCACCGTGGGTAGCACACCCCGAAAAAGTGACCAAAACTCAGGACGAGTTAACATTTAGAAAACCCGAAATAACCGACGGCAATCAAGTAAACGCTTTGATTGAGTCGTGTCCTCCTTTGGATACAAATTCTGCCTACTGTAACTTTTTGCAGGCATCACATTTTAGCGATACATGCGTATTGGCTGAAAAAGATGGTCAAATTGCAGGTTTTGTTTCCGCTTATCTCAAACCATCAAGTCACCCTAATCGACCAGTTCTTTTTATCTGGCAAGTAGCGGTTGCGGAAAATAGCCGTGGCTGTGGATTAGCGTATCGAATGATTAAATCGTTATTAGCGCGTGAGTGTGTCGCTGGCGTTGCTGCAATTGAGACGACGATTACCAAAGATAATCATGGTTCTTGGAATTTATTCCGAAAACTTGAGCGAGAAGATGGTGAAGAAGGACGCGTAAGTGTTTTCTTAGACAAAGAAAATCATTTTAATGGTGAGCATGATAGTGAGTATTTATTCCATATTCCTCTTGCCATGAGTTAACCACACAAACAAATCTATTTAAAAATTCTTGATTGGGAATTCGCCCAATCGAGATACACACATAGGATGATAGACAGGATCAGACATGAATATCTTTAAAAAGCACGAATCAAACGTTCAATGTTATGCCAACAACTTCCCAGTAGTATTCTCTTCTGCGAAAGGTTGCTGGCTTCATACCGAAGACGGAGATCGTTACTTAGATTTTCTTGCCGGTGCAGGTTCGTTGAACTATGGCCACAACAACCCTGTCCTAAAAAAAGCATTGCTCAACTATATCGACCAAGATGGTTTAACCCATGGTTTAGATATGCATTCACAAGCGAAAGGTCATTTCTTAGAAAGTTTTAATGACAAAATTTTAAAACCACGTGATCTGGAATATAAAGTTCAGTTCACTGGACCAACAGGTACAAATGCCGTTGAAGCTGCTATGAAACTGGCTCGTAAAGTAAAGGGCCGTACTAATATCGTAGCCTTTACCAATGGTTTCCACGGTGTGTCTTATGGCGCACTAGCAGCAACCGGTAATCAGCATCACCGTGGTGGCGCAGCAATGCCGCTTTCGGGTGTGACTCGCATTCCTTATGAAGGTTATGCTGACATTGATGGTTTGGCTTTATTTGAAACCATGCTTGATGATAATTCAGGTGGTTTGGATAAGCCTGCAGCAGTACTTGTTGAGGTTGTGCAAGGTGAGGGTGGCTTAAATGCTGCTTCTGATAAATGGTTACAGCGTTTAGAGAAAATCTGTAAAACCAATGATATTTTGTTGATTGTTGATGACATTCAAGCTGGCTGTGGTCGTACGGGTACTTTCTTTAGCTTTGAGCCATCAGGTATTAAACCGGATATGGTGACATTGTCGAAATCAATCGGTGGTTACGGTCTGCCAATGGCAATCATGTTGATGAAGCCGGAGCTAGACCAATGGGCACCGGGTGAGCATAACGGTACGTTCCGTGGTAATAACCATGCGTTCGTAACGGCAGCAGAAGCGATTGATACCTACTGGCACAATGATGAGTTTGAAACGCATATTAAAGAGCGTGCTGAGCAATTAAATAAATCATTACAGAAAGCTTTGAAGCAATATTCAAACTTATTTGAAGGCATTAAAGGCCGTGGTTTGATGCAGGGTATCGAATGTAAAGATGGCGATATCTCAGACATGATCACCAGCGAGTGTTTTGAAAATGGCATGGTAATTGAGACTGCAGGTCCAAACGATGAAGTTGTGAAGTTTTTCTGTCCGTTGACCGTAAGCGAATCAGAACTTGAACAAGGTATTCATATTTTTGAAAAAGCGGTTGAGAAAGTGTCCGAGAAAGCAACTCGTAAAGCGTCATAGAGGTTTACATTCAAAATTAGCGCTGATAGTTACAGCGCTATTGGCGAGTTAAATGAATACCTAAACATATGAATACAAGGATAAAAAATGATTGTAAGAACATTAGAAGAATGCCGAAACAGTGAACGTCGAGTAGTCGCAGATACGTGGGAAAGTGTACGTATGTTATTGCGTGACGACAAAATGGGCTTCTCGTTCCACATTACAAACATCTATGCCGGTACGGATACACACATTCATTATAAAAACCATCTAGAGTCAGTTTATTGTATTTCTGGCGAAGGCGAGATTGAAGTAGTTGGTGGCGAAACGTATCCAATTAAACCAGGTACTTTGTACATTTTAGACAAGCACGATGAACACCAATTACGTGCATATAAAGATGCGGATATGGTCATGGCTTGTGTGTTTAACCCGCCGATTACCGGTGCGGAAACCCATGATGAAAATGGTGTTTATCCATTAGTTGATTAATTCGTAACTCGTATCTCGATCGCTACGCTTAGCGTAGTTCGATCGGGATTCTGGGCTAAAGCCTTTAGATGCGTATTAATCGAATAGATTATAGAATTTTAAATTATTTACTCATAGGAGCTTATTTTGACTTCTTCAAATAGAAGCCACACTGACAATAATAAAACTTTAAATCATACCGTTGAAAAAATTGGCGGTACTTCCATGTCAGCCTTTGATGCTGTTCTTGATAATATTCTACTACGTCCAGAAAATCCATATAACCGCATGTTTGTGGTTTCTGCCTACGGTGGTATTACCGATGCATTATTAGAATGTAAGCGTACTGGTAAGCCAGGTATTTATCGTTTAGTTGCCGATCGTGATGATGCTTGGGTCGATGCAATGGAAGAGCTTGAACAGCGTATGTTGCTGATCAACGAAAATATGTTTGCTGATCCAATCAGCCGCCGTCGTGCCGATAACTTTATTAAAGACCGTATCGCTAAAGCGACCAACTGTATTAATAACATTATGGAAACTTGCCAATATGGACAGTTTTCAATGCAGCATTATTTGCCGCAAATCCGAGAGTTTTTATCTTCCATCGGTGAAGCACATAGTGCCTACAATACTTGCTTGAAGCTAAAAACTCTTGATATCAATGCTAAGTTTGTTGATTTATCCGGTTGGGATTTAGACGAACAGCAAAGTGAAAGTAAAGATGCTTCGGGTAACCTTGATACCGTCATTGAAAATGCCCTTCAAGATATAGATATGAGCAAAGAATTGCCAATTGTCACGGGTTATGTGTATTGCTCTGAAGGTTTAATGAAAACCTATGACCGTGGTTATAGTGAGATGACGTTCAGTCGTTTAGCGGTGTTATCGAAAGCTCAACAAGCGGTGATTCATAAAGAGTATCACTTGAGTACTGCTGACCCACGCATTGTAGGACCTGAAAAAGTACGTCCAATGGGACAAACTAACTATGATGTTGCTGACCAACTTGCCAACCTAGGTATGGAAGCGATTCACCCAAATGCCGCATCAGGTTTACGCCGTAGTGGTATTGAGCTTGTGATTAAAAATACTTTTGAGCCAGAACATAAAGGCACTTTGATTTCTCATGCTTTCAATCCGCACAGCTATGCCGGTACTACGGATAAAGTTGAGATTATTGCTGGCCGTAATAAAGTCTTTGCATTACATATCTTTGACCAAGCAATGGTAGGACAAGCTGATAACGTTAGTTATGAATTAATGGAGATCATTAATGATGAGCGTGTCCAACTTGTTGGTAAAGAAATGAATGCAAACTCAATTACCTATTACTTAAGCGGAAACTCTAAGAGTAAAAATAAAGTGTTGTCTCGTGCCGAAAAAGTGTTCCCAAATGCGAAAATCACCGGCAAGATGGTCGCTTTGATTTCAGTCATTGGGGCATCAATTGATACCAATAAGGCCTTAAGCCACGGTATGGTTTCATTGATGAGTCAAGATATTACCCCACGAGCAGCCCACTCATCGATGCGTAATGTTGATGTACAATTTGTGGTTGATGATGAGAATTATGAATCGGCAATTTGTACTTTACATGAAGAATTTATCGATGGCGTAAAATCAGATAAAGAGACGGATAAAGAAAAAGCTGCTTAAGATTGATTGCATTCAGTATAGCTAAATAGAATCAGCCCCTGTAGGCATTAGTTGCAGGGGCTTTTTATTGGTGTTTGAAGATAATATACGCAGTTGAGGTTTGATTAATTGCGTTGCCATCGAAATTCCATTTGCTTGGCTGTGGCTTCGGCCGTTTCAATGCTAGTCAATTTGCTGACAATAAATAAACTCATATCAATACCTGCTGAAATCCCCCCTGAACTAATTCGATTACCATCTTGTATCCAACGAACATTCTCTAAAACTTTTAGGTGAGGAAATTGTTGGCGTAAGTCTGCAATATCTTCCCAGTGTGTGGTGACTTGATGAGTTTGTAGAATACCAGCTTTAGCCAGTAAAAAAGCACCAGTGCAAACAGAGGTGATTAAAGAGACGGTTTGGTCTTGCTGAGAAATCCAATCAATAGCTAATTTATTATTGATCTCTTTAGTGTGATCGCCACCTACAACGATTAAGACATCTAATTTAGGGTGATTTGAAATATCATAATGCGGTAGAACATTAAATCCTGAGCGAGCTTTTACTGGTTGCAAGTTTTCTGCAATCAAAAATATATTAAATGGAGAGGAGTTGCATACGCGGTTCGCGGTTGTAAAGACTTCATAAGGTCCAGAAAAATCCAATACTTCAGCATTATCATAAATATAGATACCAATGTTCATTTAACTTCCTTGAGTGAATAGTGGTTTACCTTTTACTTCCTTTTAAAAGGATATGTTACGAATAGGAAGATTAAAACATACCTACTTGGTTTTATGTGTCATTATTAGAGATAGATATATCAGTTTTTTCGGTATACAAATCAAATCCAGTACACAACATTAAAGAGAAATGCTATGAAGCTTTTAGTCCGAAACCTTGCTCGCCAAACTACAGAAATTGAAATACGTAAATTATTTGAAGAATTCGGTGAAGTGGGTGAATGTACCCTTGTCCTGGACCAAGAAACTGGTCAATCAAAAGGCTTTGGCTTTGTGTTTATGCCTGATTTAGACCAAGCTAAAACTGCGAGATTTGCGCTAAATGGTAAGGAAATTGATAACAGTAAAATTAAAGTAAAAGTGGCAAGCTAGTCGCTAATAATGTTACTTACCATGTTCGTAATATTCATTATTACGAGCATTTATTATGTTGTATACCCAAGTGAATTCTGCATCTTGAAGTCACTTGGGTATGGACTTACTTTTTTTGTAATGTTATCAGTAATATGCCTGATAAAATCATGATTGATGCTACAACAAATGACATCGTAACCGGCTCTTGTACTAAAATCATTCCACCTAGTGCCGCAATGACGGGTACCAGTAGTTGAACAATCCCAGCCTGAGTCGCAGATAATCCCCTCAACGCAATATACCAAATGGCATATCCCGTTCCAGAAGTAATCGCACCTGAAATAATGGCAAGTGTTATGCCTGTATGGGTTAAGGTGTGTTGAGTCGCTAGAATATAACAAACCACTAGTAAACAAAGCGGTAGACTACGAATAAAGTTTCCTGCTGTATCACTTAAAGGATCGCGGCTGCCTTTGCCTCTAATGGTATAGCCTGCCCAAGCAACGCCTGAGATTACCATTAATAAAAAACCGCTAAATGATGGTGTCGATAAACTTGGTAGAACTAAGTAAACAAACCCGCTGAATGCTAAACAGATCCCAATCCACTCGATCAATTTAAGCTTATTACCTTTCAATAATTGGTAAATAATCATGGTGATTTGTACTGCTCCAAACAGAACCAATGCGCCAGTTCCGGTACTAATGGAAAGGTAAGCAACCGAAAAGCACAGAGCATAGATAAACAAAAATATTGCCGATATGGCGCTGCCTTCAAGTGACGGGAATTTTGCGGCTTTATTTTTTGATGCAGACGTTATGATGACTAAAATGGCCAACATGATCGCACCAGATAATAAACGCAAACTTGTAAAGCTGAAAGGATCGATATTGTTGTCGATTAACGCAAGGCGCGCGAGTACTGAATTAGCAGCAAAAGCGATTAAGGCACTGAGTGTGAATGTCAAAGTAATGATAGGATATCGAGATGCGCTTTGTAATGGTCTGTTCACTACCTTATGCCTTTTGGGAAGAATGTTTATTTGTACTTCTGGTTAATCATGATTATTAATGATGGGCGTGATCATTCGCTTCTTTATTTATTGGTTTCATGCCGGCCATGACTTTTTTAACTGGTACATCTAGCGTTTCAGTTTCACCATTGGCATAAGATAAATTGACCGAAATGGTCTCACCTTCAACGAGCGGTTGGTTCACGCCTAACAACATAATGTGATAACTTCCCGGCTTTAAAACCACTTTACCTTCTGCTGGCAATACGATGCGATCAACTTGACGCATTTTCATTAGATCACCTTCTTTCTCAACTGTGTGTAACTCTGTTTTTTTTGCTACATCCGTTGAGGCCGACACTAATGCTCTTTCAACCTTCATGTGGTTTTCAATCGTCATAAATATAGCGCTGTTTACTGCATTTGGTGGGGTAGCGCGTGCATAAGGTTCATCATATTTTAATCCGTCATGAGCTAATGCAGAGCCACTAATCAGTAGGCTAGATAAGATTAAAGTGTTTTTTTTCATTGCGCGTTTTCCTTTTCAATTTGCTGAATCGCGAGAATAAGAGGTTGAGGGTTTAAGGTGTGAGGCACTTTTTTGAGTAATGTGCCGTCAGGTTTTACAAAGTAAAAATATGAACTGTGATCAATTGTATAGGTCAATGCTGAATCAGCTAATTCTGTTTTTTGAAAGATCACTCCATATTGATGAGCCAGTGTGCTGATAGTTTGTAATGAGCCTGAATAGCCTTCAATTTGAGGATGGAAATAATGCGCGTATTTTTGAGCATCAGTGCCAGAATCACGTTCAGGATCAAGGGTAATAAACATCGGGCGAACGTCTTTTAAATATTGAGGTTCAATTTGCTTTAAAGCGGCGGCAAGCATCGCCAATGACGTTGGGCAAACATCCGGGCAACGTGTGAAACCAAAGTAAATAATACGAATACGTGGGTCATCGGTAGAAAAAATATCGACCTGACTATCTCCATCAGCTTCAAGAATGGTTGAAGTCGCTGGTTCGGTCTGAGTATTGTCTTTTTGTAGATATAAGTTCAGTGCGACGCCGAGAGCAAAAGCGAATAGAAGTATTAAAATCCATGATTTCTTCATTTTTTCATCCTGATTGAGGTATAAATTTTATTACCTTGCTGGTCAGTTAATGTACCAATCCACGTCATTTTACTATAGGTGCAAATTGGTAGAACAATCGTGCCTTGAAATTGACTATTTTTTTGTTTTTGTATTGGGAATTTCACGACGCCTAAATCCATGTCTAACCCTCTAAGCGTCAGCACTAATTTATCACTTTGGTTATCGGGCCAATCAACCTCAATATGTGTCGGTTCTAGTGGTTTTGCTACGTCGGTATCTAGTGTGATGGTAACGTCTTGTTGTTTGCATTGTTGGGTAGACAGCGCGCAATATTGAGATGTATCTGTTGGTAGTTCGACTTGATTTGAAGTGTTGATAATATTGATTACCTTGGGTACATAGAAGCCAGCAAGTAAAGTAATCGGTACGAGTAGAAAAAAAATCCAAATAGTACGATATTTTGATAGATGAAAGCGCAAAGTCATAATTTTTTGTCGTCACGAAAATGTTGGAAGATGCTATCACATCGCCGTGATAGATAAAGCATCTAGCGGGAAATTCTTGAAGTGAATGGCATTTGTATATGAAAAAGCCCAAATCGACAGTTATGTTCGTTTTGGGCTGAAATAAATATCGTGGTAGTTGGTTCTAATCTTTCTTCTGAGCGACTTTTTCTAGTAACCAAACAATTGCGATCCCACCAATCATGCAAACAATTGCCAGCATAACTTGTGATGGTTGACCGATAATTTGCTCAAACTGATGAGGTAACAAGTTGTGCTGAATCAGCGGTATTTTCTCACCGTGAGAATTAACACTCCAGCTAGTGGTCTCTTTCCAAGGCCAGATTTTGGGTAGTGTACCAACCATCAAGCCAGTTAAGAAAATTAAGGTTACTGAACGATGTTTATTGAGCAACCACGAAAGCAAATGAGAAAAACTCAGCAAACCCACAACCGCACCAATGGCGAATAAGCTAAGTACGCCAATATTAAGCTCTTTAACCGCGGTTAAGATGGTTGGGTAAATACCAAGCAGTAACAGTATAAAGCTGCCAGAAATCCCAGGAAGGATCATCGCACAAATCGCAATCGCACCAGCGAAGATGAGATTCAGAGTAGTAGGTTGTAAATCTAAAGGTTGCAGCACCGTAATGGTGTAAGCGAATGCAACACCAACCACTAGAAAGATTATATGGTGTAAACGTCGATCTTCCACTTGCTTAAGAATATGAACCACAGAGATCAAAATTAAACCGAAGAAAAACGACCACAACGGAATCGGGTGGGTGACGAGTAGCCAAGAAATCAGCTTCGCGAGAGTCAATATGCTGGTTAATATTCCGCCGAATAACGCGATAAGAAAACCGGCGTTAATATGCGTTAGTACCGCCTTAAAACCTTCACGTTTCCACAAGCCAAATAAGCTTGGGTTCACTTTACGAATGCTGCCTAGAAGTGTGTCATAAATACCCGTAATAAAGGCAATTGTGCCACCAGATACACCAGGCACAACGTCGGCCGCACCCATTGCAATGCCTTTAAGATAAGTCCAAAGATAATTCATAAACCCATACCATTAAAATGAATAACAATGTTCATGTTAACCATAGATAAATTTGAGCGCGTAGGTTGTCATGGTTTATGGAAAATGAAAAGTTCTACTTGTTCTAATTGGCGTTTATTTACTGAAATGCCCACCAAAAGGCTTGGTAAAAAGCGTCTTTTGCTTCTTTTTCGATCATTAATCCATTGGAGGTGATTAAACGATCAAATGGCCAAGTCATCACTTCTTGAATCGACACGCGCAACATTGCTTTATTTTTGAACTTACGGCGTTCTTGATAAGGTAGACGAAGTTGATCTTTTCCACCTTGCACCAAAGACGCTAATTTTTGCCCGGTCGGCAAGTGAGTTTGTATCGCGACAAGGTTGTCACTGACAAAAAGTGTGCGACTAACTGGATCACAAAACAACATTTTATTGGGCGTATCATCGTTACCAATCGCAGTTTGGAAGAGCTGTCCTTGCCATTGTGGTGGGGTTTGTTTTGATAACACCCCATCAAAGTTGAGATCCGTTCTTTTTTCAATTAATGCGTGAGTGGCAAAAAAGTAAGCTTTGGAATAAGCCAACCACCAATCGGATAAGTGCTGGTGGTAACTTGGTGTTGATGATACGACGTATTTTACCGAACCTAATTTAGATAAGGCAAGTTGACATTGTGTGGTTAATTCAATTGGCGAGATAAGCATGAGTTCATCATTGTCTAATTTAATGATCACCATGCGTTGTATGTGCGTTAAACCAAACTTACGATAAGGTTTATCAATGTACCAAATTCGGTTTGGTTCCCATTCTGTAAACATCAGGCTTGCTTCCTTGCAAACAAATACTCAGTCAGAGTGTATAGCAAAGTTTTGCATTGGTCAGCGTCTTTATGTTTCAAATTACATCGCTTAATAAAGAATATCTATTTTAAGTAGATTGAGTAGAAGAACGCATCATACCACGCTTCCAAGGCAACATAAGCAGAGTAAAAATAACTAAAGCGTAGAGCATGCTCCAGCCTAAACAGGCAAATACAATCACACACAATAGGGTCGAAAAACCGGCCAAATATTTTGCCCAACCTTTTAATAAGCGGTAGGCGGAAAGCATTGCCAATAAATACAATAGAACGAACACGCTATTAGCCAACTTTACCAACATTTCGAGATCCAACTGAATAATATGACCTAGACTAATTGAGGAGAAAAGTACCGCCGCTACTGCATAAGTTGCCCAGGTTGGAACGCCACGTTTAGATAGAATCGCCAGACGATTGGTTGGACGGTATTCTCTGGCTTGAGCCCAGACGAGGCGGATCATACTTTGAGTATATAAGTTGATACTCGCAAAACAGGCAAAGTAGCCGATAATGGTGATCACCATACTTAAACTATTGCCTAATAACTGTTCGCTTAGCCAAGGAATTGAGCTATGTGCCGCAACGTTTGGTTCAAAAGCATGAAATTTTAAAATCACCACTGAACAAGCCCAGTAAATAAAGCCTGCTAGAAAACAACCAAGAATTATCGCAATAGGGAAGTCTCGTTGTGGGTTTTTAAATTCTTCCCCCATATGAGAAAAGGCTTCTATGCCAACAAAACACCAAAACATCACTGCCAGCGCACTACCTAGTGGTAAAGCGGCAGAGGCATTTAAGCTTGGCATTGGTATGTCAGTTAGCCCGATATCGCCCTTCCAAAAGAACACGGCAACTAAGGTCAAAATACTTAAAGCAATCAATGCCTGAAATTGAGATGAAGACTTACTTCCCAGTAACGTTAACCCTAAAATAAATAATAAGCTGATAACCTCAGCTATGTATTGATGGGCCATAAAAGTTGGTAGCAGTTCTTTACCAAAACCGCCCGCCAGTGTAATCGCAGCAGGTAATCCAACAGGCAGTACACTTAAAAATAACCAAGCTACACTGCGTTCAACTTTGCTATTGAAAGCCTTGCGAACAAAATAAGCGGTGCCACCGGCATTGGGGAATTGGCGGCCAAGAAGGGCAAAAGTGAGCGCGATAGGACAAATCGCTAATAGCAGAATTAACCAAGCCCATAATGACCATTCGCCAGCTAAGTTTGCTGCAATGGCAGGGATCATAAATAACCCAGTGCCTAATAGAGTAGTTGAAAGTTGTCCAATACCACCGAATAAGGTGATTTCTTTTTTTAATTCTTGGTTCATTGTTGGCTCGTATAGAAAAGCAGTATAAAAAATGGAATGGGCTCTTGTAAGAGAGTGTATCAAATAGACAGTAGTCAATGATGGTTTAACTGAAAGAACGGTAGCGTCGTTCTAAATGACCAAAAATTTGAGATAAAACAAAGCATAATATGAAATAACAAACTGCTACGATGCCCCATATCTCAAAAATCATGCCGGTCGAGTTGGCAATTTCACTACCCACAAAGGTGAGCTCTTGAATTGAGATTAAAGAAACGATGGATGAGTCTTTAATTAATGAAATAATTTGCCCAGCAAGTGGTGGAATAATCATTTTAAAAACTTGTGGAGCAATCACATAGCGGTAACGATGCCATGTTGATAGACCTAACGTTTTTGCTGCTTCATTTTGTCCTTTATCTAGATTATCTAATCCAGATCGTACCACCTCACCAATGTAAGCTGCTGAGATCATACCGATACATAGCACACCAGAAGCTAAGTTTTCCCATAAATTAACTTGACCAAATAACCATAGTTGAACCGTGTTAATGTCACTTTGATGCTCACGTAATAAAGATGCAAGCCCTAACAATGGAATGAGTTGATTAGCAACGAAAAAGTAGAATATAAAAATAAAAACAAGTGGTGGAATATTACGGATAAGCTGCACATAACAATTGGATAATACTCTTAAAATCCATATATTCGAACGACGTCCTAATCCTAATAATACACCAAATGTTATGGCGAATAGAGTGCCCCAAAAGGTTAATCGTAAGGTTGCAAGTAACCCTTGAATAAAATATGAAATCGAACCATCTGCTCTAGTTGAAAAGAGTAATGTAACCGCTTTACTCCAATTCCAATGATAAGACAGTGAACCACTGTCTTTTACACAGAGCCAAGTAATAAATACCATAATAAAGAAAAGCAGGCTGATATCCAGTTTATTCAAATAAAACCATGGTGCTTTTTTCATATAATCTTCTTTATACCCAAGTAACTTCAAGATACGAGACTCAACAAGAATAAAAAATTATCAGCCGTTATATCTATTGATATTATTGATTAGTATTAGAAACTTGTTTTTGCCAATCAACGTTTTTAAACCAATAATCATAACGCTCTTGCAACCAACCGTCTTCGGTTCTAGCTTGAATCCACTTATCAAAAAAAACTTTTTTATCTTGTTCGCCTAACCGAACGGCAAAACCTTCATTACCGGTATATAAGCGTTCTTGTAGTGGGATATATAACTTATTTGGATACTTTAATGATTCAAACTCAGGCTTTGGTGTTGAAGCAATAACAGCGTCGGCATTGCCATTTAATACTTCTTGAAAAGCTTGGACTTCATCATCAAATTGTAGAATTTTGGCTTTAGGAAAGTGTTCTCGTAATATCGTGACGCCTAAAGCACCTCGGCGTGCCGCAAATTTCACTTTTCGTGAGTTAAAATCTTCTTTTGTAAAGCCATTTGTGGTGTCTTTATTCGCCGCAATTTGCATTCCAGAGTGTGAGTATGGTGTAGTAAATAAGACACTTTTAGAGCGTTCATCAGTAATGGTTAAACCACCAATGATCACATCAAACTTACCTGCAATTAATGAGGGAATAATGCCATCCCAAGAAGTCGGAATAAACTCGACCTTCCAGCCAGAGTCTTGTGCGAGTCGTTTAGCGACATCCACTTCAAAGCCAACGAGATCACCTTGATCATTGCGCATTGCCCAAGGAACAAAAGTACTTAATCCAACTTTAATACTCCCTCTAGCATTAATTTTATCTAAATTTGGAGTTTCACTTGCTAAGGTGATATGCGCACATACAATGCTTAAAATAGTCAGACAGAACATCCATAATCGTTTCATTGCTTTTCTCCCTTATCGGCCTTTACGAGCCTGTAATTCTAGCCAAGCAGCTATCGCTGATAAGCTTAATGTTAAACATAAATAGATAGCCGCGACGCTAAACCAAATTTCAAAAGGCATCGCAGTATCAGAGACAATATTACGCCCTTCTGTTGTTAAATCGAATATTGCCATCACACTTACTATAGAAGTGTTTTTGACTAATGAAATGAGTTCATTGGTTAACGACGGTAAGGTTGCTTTCACCGCTTGCGGCATGATCACATAGAGATAAGTATGCCAAGATGATAGCCCTAATGTTCGGCTGGCTTCAAACTGCCCTTTATCAATGGTCATTAAACCTGAACGTAACACTTCAGCAGTATAAGCCCCTTGAAATAAGGCCAAAGCTAATACTGCAGTGCTAAAGCGATCTATTCCTAAATACGGACCAAACACAAAGTATAATAAATAAATTTGTACTAATAATGGAGTGTTACGGATAAGTTCGACATACAAAAAAGCTAGGCCTCGTCCAACTTTAGAGTGAGATAATCGTAGTAACGCGGTCGTTAAAGCAAAAAATAATGTAGCAATGGCACTGAAGGCTGTGAGCTTTAATGTTACGAATAAACCATCCATAAGCTCTGCGCTGTACCATTCGCCATCTTCAAAAAAGAATAAGTAGTCAGGTACTCGTTGCCATTGCCATTGATAGTTCATGGCTTCTGCCCCTGTTTGTAATATCCAGGTTAACCCTATAAGTAACAAACTTATTTGCAGTAAAGCGGATGATACAGGTTGTATGACTTTTTGGCAGAAATGTACGCGTTTCTTTTGGTTTAGTACTGTATTCATATTAGTAGCTCAGAATTTGCTTGAGAAATTGTTGAGCTCTAGGGTGCTTTGGTGCGGAAAAAAACTCACTTGGAGGAGCTATCTCAACGATCTTACCTTCATCCATAAAGACTACTCTATCAGCTACTTTTTTTGCAAACCCCATCTCATGAGTGACGCAGACCATCGTCATGCCTTCTTGAGCTAATTGGGTCATTACGTCTAACACTTCACTGATCATTTCCGGATCTAAAGCTGAGGTTGGTTCATCAAATAATAAAATGTCTGGTTGCATACAGAGTGACCGAGCAATGGCGACACGTTGTTGTTGGCCACCAGAAAGCTGGGATGGGTATTTGTTGGCTTGTTCTGCAATATTTACTCGTTGTAAATAATGCATTGCCCGCTTAGTTGCCTCAATTTTCGATAGCTTAAGGGTTTTAATTGGAGAGAGGGTTAAATTTTCTAAAATCGTCAAATGGGGGAATAAATGAAAATGTTGAAAAACCATGCCAATACGGCCTTGCCATTGACTATGTGAATTGATTGGTTGGCCAAAAACCGTCAATTCTCCCTCATCAATAGTTTCTAAAGAGTTTATGCAACGAATTAATGTTGATTTCCCTGAACCTGATGGGCCGCAAATAACTAATTTTTCTCCTTTTTCAATATGTAGTTCTATATTAGTTAAGGCTTGGAAAGCTCCATAATATTTATCTACTTTTTGAAAAGAAATCACAGGATGAGAGCTAATCGTTTTGGAAGACACGCGTGGTCCTTGTATGAAAAATTAAGCCAATTAAAGTATTGAAGCATGTTTCAAATAGACAATCAAAAATCACATCAGCCCAAAACTTGAAAGTATAACAATTCCTAACGTAGTCGTTATCATCGAACCTACAGTGGTTAAGGCGATGATATTGGCGGCTAAAATAGCATTTCCACCCATCGCTCTTGCCATTACATAACTTGCCGCAGCAGCAGGGGCGGCTGTCATAAAGAAGATAATGCCAAGCTCTAATCCTCGGAAGTCATACCAAAAGCCCCCTAGGGTGATAAGTAACGGACAAAGAATTAACTTGTAGGTACTAGAAACAATATTAGAGGCTTTATCGTGGCGTAATTCACTGATATTCAATGAACCGCCGGCACAGAGAAGAGCAAGAGGGAGTGTCATGTTGGCGAAATACTGTCCAGTGTGGAGTGCTATATCTGGCATAGGAATCGCTAATTCTTGAATCACAAAAGCCAATACAATGGCGATAATAAGAGGATTCTTGAGAATAGAAATCAGCATATTTTTATAGGTGTTTAGATCGGGTTGCTGGTTTCTAGGAGATAAAGTAATGACTGCCAAAATGTTATATAGCACAGTGACCGCTGCTACAAAAATTGCCGCAAGTGCAACCCCATGATCGCCATAAGCATTCGCCACATAAGCAAGCCCAATAATACCGGTATTAGAGCGAAATGCGCCTTGAATAATAACACCATGTTGATGGCTATCTTTTATCAGCCATTTGACGGTAAAAGTCGCAAGTAAAAAGAAGGCAATATTGGCAAGTACGGCATAAGTAACGAGTGGAATACTGCTATCCGTGATGGAATCTGATTTGATGATGCTTAAAAACAAGAGTGCTGGTAGCGTGACTTTGAAGACTAACTTAGAAGCTGTGTCGATAAATGGTTCATTAATGACTTGAAAGCGTCTGAGTAAAACACCCAATAACAACATTAAGCAAATAGGGCCAGTGATAGTGGCGGAAAAGATAAATTGCTCAATGATACTTGACATTACCACTCCATTAATAAATATGCGGCCAAGAGAATAATAGTTTTATCACATTTAAGTACGAGAAAGAATCTGCTTGATAATAAAATCATCACTTATGAACAGTGGGGCTTGTAACCCTAGTGTGCTCTGCGATAATGCGAATAATTGTAATGTTCAGTTTCTCTATAGGATGTTTGATGAGTAATAAAATTTATTTCAATACCCCAAGCAGGTTTAGTTTAAAACGTAGCTTGGTGAATGTGTCTACTCGCTTACATCACACATTAGCGCGCAAACATGCGATAAAAACGGCTAAGAAGTTATTGTTAACCCCTGTTCGTTTAAAGGTGAAAAATCCAGAGCCGAAAGGTTTGATTCGAGGCAAAGTATCTAGCTCGCAAGGTCAATTGACGACTTACACATTGGGTAGTGGGCCAATATGGTTAATCACGCATGGATGGTCAGGTTCAACTTCGCAGTTTTATCCATTAATGGCGCATATCGCTCAACAAGGTTTTACTGCATTAGCCTTTGACTATGCTGGGCACGGTGAAAGCGAAGGACAGCTTGGTCATTTGCCCGCTTTTGTTGAAGCACTTGAAGTGATGGCCGATTCGTGTGATGAGATTGTCGGTGTAGTGGCTCATAGTATGGGAAGCGCGGCATTGCTTGAGTCTAAGCATCAAAAATTTCAATCGGTTCCTTTACTGCTGGTCGCTCCGGTTTTAAATTATTTAGAGAATTTGATGCAAACCGTGAGTCGTTCTGGTTTTTCAATGAAATTATTTAATGCAGTCATTGCTGAACTTGAGCAAGAATATCAATATCCGCTACAAAGAATTAATCCACAACAACATTTATTAGACCGCCAATCGGCGACCATTATTGTGCATGATCCCGAAGATAAGTTTGCCAATTATTCCATTAGCGAAGACATGGTAACTCGCAGTTCATGGGTCGATTTAGTGACGGCGAAGAGTTATGGACATAGCCGTATCATGAAATCTCAAGAAGTGATGGATAGTTTTGATTCGTTATCGAAAAATAAAGCTTGAGCTCTGGCTTAGGTTTGTATACAACATAAGCCAGTTTATTGATTATACTTTCATAAGGAAATGAAGATGATAAAAGAAAATGCGTACTTTGATGGCAATGTAAAATCACTTGGTTTTACTCAGCAAGATGGTGATAGTAGCGTTGGTGTAATGGCGGCAGGTGAGTACACTTTCGGTACCGCTGCACCAGAACGAATGACCGTTATTAAAGGTGCTTTGACGGTAAAATTACCAAATACTCAAGAGTGGGTTACCTATCAAGCTGGTGAATCGTTTAATGTGATTGGTAACTCATCATTTGATCTACAAGTACCAGTCGATACTGCTTATTTGTGTGAATATTTGTAGTAATTGATTGTAAATAGAATTGAAAAAAGACACAAAGGCCAACACTTTATTGTTGGCCTTTGTTTATTAGTGAAGGTTCATTTTATTATGCTGTTTTTATTTGCACAGTACTTTGGCTTTTAACAAAGAATATGCAGCCAGCTAGAATAACCAAAGGAAGCAATGGATCAAACACACTGCCTTGACTACCAAAGATAAGATTTAATGTCATGATAAGTGTTCCGCCAATCGCCCAAGCAATAGTCGTTGGAATAGTCCAGATAACAAGCTGTTTCTTTACTTCTGTAACCCCCATCAAGCGATTAACAATGTGGAATAAGCTATCATTAAAATAACCGGCAAATAAGCTACCCATAGTTGCTGCTGATGCGGCAAATAACATATTCACGTCTTGCATTTCTGCCAATACTGGCGCAGATATTGAAGCTGCAGTAATCATAGACACTGTACCACTACCTTGGATAATACGTACCAACGTAGCAATAATAAATGGAATCATAATAGGTGAAATCGCAAGTTCTACAATCTGGTTAGCAATCTCTGCCCCTGCACCTGATTCACGCAACACACTGCCTAGCGCACCTCCAGCCCCAGTAACAAGAAGAATAATGCCACAAGTCGAAATTCCATCTTCTAGTTTAGAGGTCGTCTCTTCTTTACTTAGGTAAGGAGTGAGAGTATATACGGCCAATAAAGTGCTGATTGAAAGTGCGATAATAGGATGCCCAAGGAAATTAAAAACGGTTCCAAATGTGCTGCTTGATAATCCTTCTATATTAAATTGTTTTTCAGCAAGGCTCATAAGTGATTTGATTAAAATTAACACAATTGGAACTACAATTGGCATAATTGACTTAATCAGCGAGGGGAGTTCTTTAGAGGCTTTTGAAGCCATATAGTCATCATGGACTTTTTTTAGATCAGCATCTGCATGAATTTCTGCTGGAATAACAGTAAATTCAGGAAAATGTTTTTCAAGCCAGCGAGAGTATAAAATAATACCGTAGACACAAGGAATTGCGATAAGAAGACCAAATCCTAACATAGAAGCGAGATCAACCTTGAAGATACTTGCTACACCTAGTGGACCTGGTGTTGGAGGGATACAATGGTGTGCGACCACCAATCCACCGGCCAGCGCAACCGTTAAGGTTAAGATTGAGCGATTTGATGTCTTTGCTAATGACTTTGCAATTGGGTATAAAATTATAAGAGCGCTATCAACAAAGACAGGAATACTTACTATATAACCTGTAATTGCTAAAGCCATTTCTTCTTTTTTCTTACCTAACCACTTGATAAAATGATATGCAATAGATTCTCCTGCACCAGAAGTTTCTAAGATTGCTCCCATCATGACGCCTAAACCGATGACTATACCGATCCCGCCTAACGTCCCACCAAAACCTTTACTGATAGCAGACATAGTATCATCCACACTTAAACCACCAATTAACCCTGCAATACATGCAGCAATTAACATAGCGATTAGTACATGGACCCTTGTTCTTAATACTAAAAATATTAAAACGAATACGGCTATTATTAAGCCTATGACAGATATAGGTAACATGAGGTAGACTCCCTTCTTTTTATTAGAATATTATTATTTGTTTTTATTTATGTAGCTATTTAAAATTGAATCAAAATTAGAATCCTTTATGAATCTTAATGATAATTCCTTGTCGTTATTTATTGATTTTGGCCAGCTTGAAACTATTTGTTCTATACTTTTATCTTTTTTATAAGTAATAAAATCAAGACAAGATTGACCTACTGAATTAACAAGGCTATCAATCATTTCTTTTGGTGATGTCTGTAAACCTGGAAGGTTGATGGTACGAAAACCTGTCAAAGAATTTGTATCTATTTGGCTAGCATGAATGATATTTTTAATAACACTATCTGGGCTAGATACCCATAAAGGTAAATTAATATCTACAGGACAATTAGAAGTTTCTTGTTTTAATGGTTCACGAATAAGACCACTGACAAAAGATGATGCTGCTTTGTTTGGGACTCCTGGCCGAATGCAAATTGTAGGTAAACGTACTGACACTGCATCGACAAAACCTTTTCGCGCATAATCATTGACTAGCAATTCACAAATGGCTTTTTGTGTACCATATGATGAACTTGGTTGCATCGCAGTCATGTAATTAATTTTTTCTGGTAAGTCACCGCCAAATACTGCTAAAGAACTTGAGAAAACAAATCGAATATTAGGATTTACCTGACGACAACGATCTAGCAACAGTTGTGTCGCTTTCAAGTTAACTTGCATGCCAAGTTCGAAGTCTTCTTCTGCATGACTCGATACAATTGCAGCTAAATGAAAAACGTGTGTAGTATCTTTATCTATTATTTTATTTATTTCACTCTCAACAGTAATATCGGCTACAATAGATTTAATCTTGGAGCTAATGAGCCTGTTTTCTGGTAATTTTACGCGGTCGACAACTTTAATGCTATCTATTGACGGATATTGTTTTAATAAATTAATTAACAATTCTGAACCTAAAAATCCAGAACCTCCAGTTATTATAATATTCATGTTATTACCTTTTATTTTGTTATTTTATTATTTTGTTTATTATAAGTACGGTGAAATCCAATTTAATCCGTCTTCAGTTTTATTTTTAGGATTGTATTCACAACCAATCCAGCCGATATATCCCGATTTATCTAATATATTAAATAAATAGGGGTAGTTAGTTTCTCCGTCCGCAGGTTCATGTCGGTCTGGTATAGAGGCTATTTGGACATGGCCTGTATATGGTGCGAGATCTTGAATTAAGTGTGTGAGATCACCATCCATAATTTGCGCATGGTATAAATCGAGTTGCAGTTTCACATTTGTTCTATCTACTTGCTTGATCAATTCAACCGCATCTTTTTGATGGGAAACAAAGTAGTTAGGTACATCTCGGTTATTTAAAGGCTCTATCATTAACTCAATATCGTGTTTCGCAAATGCATCGGCTGCGTAACGAATGTTTTGAATAAAAGTGTCGACGTGATCTTGGTAAGAAAATTCACTATCGAGCAGTCCGGACATGGCATGCACTTTTTTACAGTTTAACGTAATGGCATATTTCAGAGCGGTTTCGACACTATCTTTGAATTCTTTCTCACGCCCAGGGATAGCAGCAAAACCACGTTCTCCTGCATCCCAGTCACCAGGAGGCATATTAAAAAGTGCTTGCTCTAAGTTATATTGCTTGAGTTTGTTCGCTAGATCTTGAGCGTCATAGGCATAAGGAAACAGAAATTCGACTGCTTTAAACCCTGAATTATGCGCTTTTTCAAAACGCGCTAAAAAATCTACTTCTGTAAATAACATGGTAAGATTTGCTGCAAACTTGGCCATTATTTACCTCTCCCTTTTAAGTCTTCGACTTCTTCTTCGCTTAAATAACGGGTTGGCTTTCCGCTTAATAAAAATGCCAGTTTTGCTGTTTCTTCAAGTTCTTCTGCATTATCAACCGCGTCAATGAAATCGGTCCCTGTAATAATGGGGCCATGATTTGCAAGTAAAAATGCGCGATATTTACCGGCTAACTTGGATAGCTCTTCTGCGATTTGCGGATCGCCCGGACGAAAATATTTCACTACAGGTAGTTCACCAACACGCATCACGTAATAAGGAGTAAAGGCTTTAATTGCATTGCTATAATCTAAGTTTTCTATGCACGAAAGCGCGGTTAAATATGTAGAATGCAGGTGTACTATGGCATTACAGTTAGGATCTTTTTCATAAATAGCTAAATGAAAAGCCACTTCTTTTGAAGGACGTTTACCTGAAATATGGTTACCGTCTTTATCGACAACAGAAAGTTCTTCAGCGACTAAGCGACCAAATGATGATCCAGTTGGTGTGGCGAGGAAATGTCCATTTGGTAATTTTAGAGATAGGTTTCCAGCCCCTCCAGTCGCATATCCACGTTCAAACATTGAGCGTGCAAGCTCCACCATTTGCTGTCTTAATTCCGTTTCGTTCATTTAAAATACTCCTGAGCCGTCATGAAGAAGGATTCATCGCCAAAGTTGCCTGACTTAAGCGCAAGGGATAATGAATTATTGATGGATTTGACCCAAGGAACACCAGGTGCGATTTGAGGACCAATATAAAATCCGTCAACTTGCAGGCTTTGAGTCACAATGCCTGATGTTTCTCCACCTGCAACGATGAAATTACCAACACCGTATGCTTGAAGTTTGATAGCAAGTTGACTGAATATTCCTTCAACGGCTTCGCTTGAAGCTTGAGCACCATATTGCTGTTGAATGCGTTGCAATTCATTGGCATCCGCTGTGGCATATATCATGGGTGCCCATTCTTGATTTAAGTGACTAACCACCCAATCAAAGACTTCATCGCTATAGTTTTCTTGCGTTAGGCATTGTTCAATATTTAGTGCGTAATGTGAGGCATAAGCTTTGTAAGTCGTAACTTGTTGGTTGGTCATAACAGAACAAGAACCAGAGAAAATCACGGTTGCTGCTTTCTGTGGGTAGCCTGCGAGTTTGGCATTGGTTTGGTCTTGTAAGTGTTCGATCCAGTTTTTTGCAATGCCGGCAGCAAGGCCTGAACCGCCCGTAACCAGCTTAAAGTTGGATATCGATGCCCCAATATTATCGAGATGCTCGGCTTTAAATGAATCGACGACCGCATAACGCTTGCCTTCTGATTTTAATTGATGAAAGCGTTGTTCAATCTGATTGATTCCAGCCTCAATGGTTTGATAATTCACAAGCCCAGTTTCACCTTTCGATTGAGCATCCATTAAATGAAGTAAATTAGAATCCGTCATAGGTGTGACTGGATGGTGACGCATACCAGACTCACTTAATAATTGATCCATAACAAAGAGGTGACCGTTAAAAACAGTACGTCCGTTAACAGGAAGAGCAGGGCAGACAATCGTAAAGTTTTCTCCTAATGCATCCAGTAAAGCGTCTGTTACCGGTCCAATATTACCTTTTGCTGTGCTATCAAAGGTTGAACAATATTTGAAATAAAATTGCTGACAACCTTGTTGCTTTAGCCACTCTAATGCATTGAGAGAATGAAAAATGGCATCTTGAGTTGGGCAAGAGCGTGACTTCAAACTTACAACGACAGCATCTGCATTGAGATCCAAATCTTGAGAAGGCACACCATTGACTTGAATGGTCCTCATGCCATTTTCAACCAGAAACCCCGCAATGTCAGTGGCTCCGGTAAAGTCATCTGCAATAACGCCTAATAACATGATTATTTCTCCCCATCTTGTGGTTGGCCGCTTTCGGTGCCAGGTAGGTTGATACCATCAAAGATTTTGATAACAGCACTATCGTCTTCTTTGCCATAACCTGCATTACTTGCAGAGACGAACATGTTTAAGGCTGTGCTTGATAAAGGAAGTGGAAATTGCAAATCTTTTGCCGTATCAGCGACTAGGTTGAGATCTTTAACAAAAATATCCACCATAGAAGTTGGCGTGTAATCACCATCGACAACATGTTTCATGCGATTTTCAAACATCCATGAATTACCAGCGGCATTGGTGACGACGTCATACATTAAATCGAGAGGGATATTGGCTCGAGCTGCAAGTGCCATCGCTTCTGCACCTACAGCGATATGTACACCTGCAAGCAATTGATGGATGATTTTTACTGTGGCACCTAATCCTATTTGCTCACCAATGTTATAGACCTTAGCGGCAGTTGCATCGAGCACAGGCTTTAGTTTTTCAAAAGCAATATTAGGACCAGAGGCCATGATGGTCATATCGCCTGTTGCGGCTTTGGCTGCACCACCGGAGACAGGTGCATCCAGCATAATAAGTTGGTATTGCTTTAATTTTTCATCTATTTGTTTTGCGTCTTCTGCTGAGATCGTCGCAGAAACCATAACAATAGTATTTGGCTTTAATGCAGTCGCCAGACCTGACTCGAACAAAACAGAGTTAACTTGTTTTGCATTAACGACCAATACTAATACTGAATCTAATTGTTCGGCGAAATCGAGAGCATTACTAGAAACCGCTTTAGCACCTGACTGTCTGAGTTCTTCTAATGCGTTAGGGTTTAGGTCGATACCAAAAACATCAAGGCCTGCATGAATGCAGGATTTGGCTGCCCCCATTCCCATTGATCCTAATCCAATAACGCCAACAGATTTTACTTCATCACTCATATGTCACCTGTTCAATATATGTTAAATAATGTTCATGTTTGTGATTATAGGCACTAACCATCTTAGTTAAAGTGCTCTTTATCACAATTATTAACATAAATTAACACTATGGTTCAGTTTGAACTTTAGCGTTATTTCGTAGCCACTTTGTTTGATGTGATGATACTCATTCTTTAATTCACATTTATTCACATGAATGTGATAGTTTGATATGCTGAGCTTATAAGATATTGAATAAACGGTAATTAAGATGATTCCTGTAGAAAGACAAAAAAAAATTTTAATGTTATTAAAAAGCCAAGAAGTCATTAGTATTTCTGAGTTGGTCGATCTATTGAATGTTTCTCATATGACGATCCGCCGAGATATTGAAAAGTTAGAATCCATGGGGAAAGTCAATTCTGTTTCGGGTGGGGTACAACTGACTCAAAGTATTCATAGTGAATTATCACACGATGTTAAAATTACTCAATTTTCTTCAGAGAAAGATAGTATTGGTCAATTGGCAGCAAACTTTATTACTCCTAATAGCACGGTTTATTTAGATGCGGGTACGACTACGTTAGCTATTGCTAATCAAATCAGTCAACGTGATGATCTATTAATTATCACTAACGATTTTGCCGTTGCCGCTTATCTCATGACGAATAGCTCTCATGAGGTGTATCACACGGGTGGTAAAGTGGACCGAAATAATCAATCAACGGTCGGTTCGAAAGTGGCGGATTTTCTATTTAGTATGAATATAGATATTGCATTTATTTCAACGTCATCATGGAGCTTGAGAGGATTGTCGACACCAAATGAAGATAAAGTAGTAGTAAAAAAAGCTATAGCAAAAGCATCTAAGTCAGTTTATTTAGTCTCAGATGCATCTAAATACGGGAAAGTAGCGACATTTCATGCCCTTGATATTGAAAGCGTTGATACAATAATTACAGACTCAACGCTTCCTGAAAGTGTGTGCTTGGAACTTAAGGATAAAGGAATAGAGATTTTGAGAGCTTGATGAAGATTTGTCTAAGCTTAAGGCTGTTTAATTTATAACGTATTAATAAAACATATCTCTCATAATTTGTAATCACTTTATATCAATGGGATGATTAACTATTCTACCTAAACTCCTAGTGCGGCATGATGCCGCTATATTCAGAGATATGAGCTCAATATGTATAAAGGAATAGCATGAGTGCAATGGCGGCAATTCGCCCTCTGATACTGCTCTGTATCAGTTCTTTCTTTTTAATGATCAGCCACGGTTTAAGTGGTTTATTGCTTCCTGTTCGATTGGCCGATGAGAGTGTCGATGTACAGTCAATTGGTGTGATCTTATCGTTGTATTCTGTGGGCTTTTTGCTGGGTGCAGTTTGGGCAAAGAAGATCTTACGCCGTATTGGTTTAGTCCGAACTTTTGCTATGTGTGGCAGTTTAGCCTCGACTGCGATTTTGATCATGGGGCTCGATTTTAATACTTATGTCTGGTCGGTAATGCGCGCGGTGATGGGATTTTGTATCGCCTGTGCAATGGGGACGCTCGACACTTGGTATAACAGTGTTTCAACTGAATCTAACCGTGGCAAAGTGTTGGCGGTAAACCAAGTTGTCATACTCGCGGCGATAACTTTAGGGCAATTTGGGCTGATTCTTGCACCACCAAGTGAAGCTACTTTATTTATCATATGTGGCTTATTGTTCAGTATTTCGATTAGCCCTGTGGTGTTTATTTCTCACTTTGAACCGAAGATCGAAACCTTTACGCCGATTTCTTATCGTGAACTTTTCTCGCTGTCACCTTTAGGTTTCGTTGCCTGCTTTTTATGTGGTGTATTGTACTCTATCGTAATGAATATTCTGCCGTTATATGCCAATGATGTAGGTATGGATAAGCTGCAGATCTCGATGTTTATGGGGGCAGCAACCGCTGGTGGAATTATACTACAGCTGCCAATTGGCTATTTATCCGACCGTTTTGAACGTCGTAAAGTCATTTTATCGGTTTGCTGTATTTTGCTCCTTTCTACTCTCTTTTTGGCTTTTAGTTTAAGTCAGTCGACGTTTATTTTATCGATGGTGCTGGTAGCGATAATGATGGGAATTATTGCGTGCTTATACCCATTGAGCATTTCAGAAACCTTTGACCGTGCATTAAAAATTCAGCTGGTTCCTGTGCTGTCTGGATTACTATGTGTGTATGCGGTTGGTTGTATTGTGGGACCGTATTCTGGATCGTTAATGATCAAAACTTGGGGAAATGATGCTTTGTTTTCTTTATTGACTTTGTTGGAATTTGGCTTGGTGATTTTCATTCTATATCGGATGTCTGTGAGGCAAGCTCGCTCTGTGGAAGATCAAGAGCAGTTTGTTATGCATACCCCATCCTCTATTTCTGAAGAGCTGGATCCTCGAGTTGAATATCAGGAATATTCAGTCTTTTTTGATCGTGCTTCTGAGCAGTTCCTTGTCCACTTAGAACGAGGAAGTTGCGATGCAATTCGTTATTTAAAAACCTTGTCACAAGTACAACCTGAGTGGCTAATTCCATTAATTAAAAAGGTGCCAGATCTGAATCAGATCGATGTCATTTCTTTATACCGTTCTTTGTCTTTAAGTGCTCCTGAACGATTAGATGAGTATGTATCAACGGTGAGTGAATTAGACTATCAACAAGCTGAGAAATTGGCAGAATGGTTATTTGATAAAGAACCAGAGGGTGCTTATGCGTCACTGGCAGCAATGACAACCGCAAATGATAATGAATCGATTGGTATGATTGAAACCTTAGTTCAATCTCATCCGGAGAAGCTGCCAGAGTTTACTCAACAGTTGGTAGGTAATGTCGTTGAAAATACAGAGAGTATGCGTGCAGCGGATAGAGAAGCGACAGATATGAACCATGCAGTTTCGGATTTACTTTCAACGGTAGAGCAATCCGCACCACAACATACTCAAGAACTGGTAGCGATTATAGAAGAAGCCATCGCTGAGCATGAATTAGATAGTAGTGTGTTCGATCTTCCGAATGAAGAGAGTGAAAACATAGCAGACAATAATATACCCAAGTAACTTCAAATCTTGACGTTACTTGGGCATAAAATGACTACAAACTATACGTTATCAGACTTGCCCGGTACCGCAATAAAGCCTGTTGTGATGTGCTCATCTTTGGCTTCAACATGCTCGATCACTTGTCCAATATAGGTTTCTACTGTATCGCCTACTGCATCGTTATCTTCGGTAAAGTAGGCTAAATGAAAGACTGCATCGCCTTCATTCACTAACGGTAGTGTTTGTTGACCAATCACAATGCCATCTTTTGGCGCAAGCATAGTGATTTCTTCATGGCCAAGAGGCGAGCTAATGTAAGCTAATACCTGGTCTTTATTCACTCGATCACCCAAGGTGACCATGGTACGTAAAATGCCATCACTATCTGCACGGATCCAACTAGTGGATTTAGCAGTGACAGACTCTGGCATTTTCTTACGGCTTGGACGATGCATACCAAGCTCTTGCATAACACGTAAAACGCCAAGAACCCCAGCATTAATCGCAATGGGTTCAAAACGTAATGCTTCACCAGCTTCGTAGGTTAGTACTGGAATACCGCGTTTTTCAGCTTCTGAACGAAGTGAACCATCGCGTATTGCAGAGTCGATAATGACAGGCGTACCAAACGCTTTTGCCATACGTAAAGTATCTTCATTATCTAAACAAGCACGAATTTGTGGTAAGTTTGTTCTATGTATCGCACCAGTGTGTAAGTCAATAATGTAGTTGGCTTTTTCAGCAACCTCTGTGAAAAAAGTATGGGCAATACGTGATGCCAAAGAACCTTTTTCTGTTCCCGGAAAGCAACGATTAAGATCGCGGCGATCAGGCAGATAACGAGATTTATGAATAAAACCAAAGACATTAACGATAGGCACCGCAATTAATGTCCCTTTAAGTTTACTCGCATCCACTTTTTCAATGAGTTGGCGAACAATTTCTACACCGTTTAGCTCATCACCATGAATCGCTGCGTTGACCATTAATACTGGGCCAGCTTGCTTACCATGAATGATTTCAACCGGAATGGATAACGGTGAGTGGGTGTAAAGCTTTGCCGCTTCAATTGCTAATACTGCTCTTTCACCAGCCTGCACGGTGTAGTCCATGAATTTAAAAGGGGAACTTTTTCTTACTCTTTTCTTTTTTCCATGTCCTGAATTAACCACGCCCACGAGTTCTTACTCCTTTTGCCGACGCATTTTTTTCAATAAATTCAACGATCATAGAAGCGACGTCTTTACCTGTTGCTGCTTCAATCCCTTCAAGACCAGGTGACGAGTTTACTTCCATCACTAAAGGTCCACGAGAAGAGCGAAGAAGGTCAACACCTGCCACATTTAAGCCCATGATTTTCGCGGCCGCGACCGCTGTTTTACGCTCTTCAGGGGTAATACGGACTAAAGATGCAGTACCACCACGGTGCAAGTTAGAGCGAAATTCACCTTCGCTTGCTTGTCGTTTCATTGCCGCAATAACTTTGTCGCCAATAACAAAACAACGAATATCTGCGCCACCGGCTTCTTTAATGTATTCTTGCACCATGATGTTTGCTTTTAGTCCCATAAAGGCTTCAACGACACTTTCTGCCGCTTTACGAGTTTCCGCTAGAACCACACCAATGCCTTGAGTACCTTCCAACAACTTGATCACAACTGGAGCACCGCCCACCATTTCAAGTAAATCTTTAATATCATCAGGTTTGCTGGCAAAACCTGTGATTGGCATACCAACGCCTTTACGCGATAACAATTGCATAGAGCGCAATTTGTCACGAGAACGAGTAATCGCTACCGATTCGTTAACAGGATAAACACCCATCATTTCAAACTGACGTAATACCGCCGTGCCATAAAATGTTACTGACGCGCCAATACGAGGTACGATAGCGTCGAAATCTTTCAGCTCTTCACCTTTAAAATGGATCTCTGGTTGCTCTGAATTAATGTTCATATAACAGCGTAACGCATCGATCACTTTGACTTCATGACCACGACTCTGACAAGCTTCAATTAAGCGCTTAGTTGAGTACAAAGAGCGGTTGCGAGATAAAATTCCGATTTTCATAAATCGTGATCCTTAGTTAAAGGTGAAGGAATTAAAAATGATGCAGTAGGGTCGACAATAATACGATGGTGCATTGCTGTGCGACCTAGCAACATTCTAAATAACATATTTTTTCTATTGGTAAGCGTGACCTCAATTGGCCATTGCTCACCATTAAAAGATAACATGGTTTCGATAACATAACGTTGTTCTTCATGGCCGCCGGAGTCTTTCACCGTTCGTTGGTCGATCACTTTAGCCACACATTCTTTGACGAGTTCATCGTTTTTCTGTTGAGGGTGAATCCAAAAGTGAACCCAAAGATCACCATCTTGTTTAAATGGTTCAATCTTAAAAGTATGCAAGCAAGAACTGCGCGCACCGGTATCAATTTTTGCTTTGATTTGTTCAATGCCAAGCTCGGGTAAAGCCAACATTTCCCGCCATCCTACAATGATTTTTTTGGTCATTTGTATATCGTTAAGGTTAATGAATAAACGTACTCACGAAAAGAGCACTTGAAAACCAATGTTATTTAATAGTCATATAAAAATTACGTGTATAGACTATAACAAGTGATTAACATGAAAGGTGATGTTGGGCGCGAATTTAACAATAAAATTTTTGTGCGTCTTGTGAAAAGTTTTTATTTTTACGATAAAAAATATTGTTGATAAAGGAAGATAAGATGACAGACAAAAAAAACCTTTCCCACACTAGGGCGGGAAAGGTACCTCAAAGGAAAATAACATGAACCAATCAGGGACTCGATTGGTTTCATGAATACTGCCATGTATTCATTTACTAATAAGCAGAATACGTGCCAGATTTTCAATCTATTGTTTTATTAGTATTTTTTGTTTTTTTCATAAGTTGTATTCAGATAAGTGTCAGATACGTGCAACTTGTTAGATCAGAATTGCTGGGTTTTGGTGCGAGGCTATAAAAATGGCGGCTACAGAAGGTTAAGTAAGATATAGGCTAAGAATTATAAATTTTCATGTTAAAATGCGACCTCAAGGATTAAGCAACACGTCAATTCTTACGATTCTGTATCGTGAGGGATATACATCTGCGATGATAAAAGACGCGCTAATCAAATATTAACGAAATATGGAGTTGGTTTTTATTTCGTTTACACGAGAGTAAAAACATTATTTTATGGTTTTCAAATCAAAAAAATATAGCATAGATTCAACGGATTATGAGATTGGTCAAGATAATGTGGTTCGTTGGGGTATGGATATTCACAATACGGTTTTTATCGTTTCGGTAAGCCTATCTATTCTTTTCATTGTGACTTTATTGGCATTATCGCCTGCTGATGCTAAAGCCGCGATTGATTCTGTTAAAGGTGCAGTCCTTTCCAATTTTGACTTTCTATTTGTGTGGGGAGCTAATTTTTTACTGTTATTTGCAGTCGTACTTACCTTTTCACCTTTAGGTAAAATTCGATTAGGCGGTGATGACGCAAAACCTGATTATTCCACTACTTCTTGGATATCTATGCTGTTTGCAGCTGGAATGGGCATCGGATTGATTTTTTGGGGGGTAGCGGAACCAACCGCTTTCTTTACTGATTGGTTTGGTACCCCTTTAAATGCTGAGGCTTATACCGTAGCTGGTCGAGAAGTTGCATTAGGCGCGACGGTGTTCCACTGGGGGTTCCATGCTTGGGCAATATATGGAATGGCAGCATTATGTTTAGCTTATTTCTTTTATAATAAAGGTCTTCCTCTTTCCATGCGTTCGGTCTTCTATCCTATTTTAGGGGAAAAAGTGTGGGGCAAAACAGGAGATGTGATTGATATCTTAACTGTACTGGTGACTTTATTTGGCCTCGCAACTTCACTTGGCTTAGGGGGTTCACAAGCGGCAAGTGGTATTAGCTATGTCTTTGGTTTTGATAACAGTATCCTCCTACAATTATTAGTTATCTTGTTAATTATGGGATTAGCTATTCTTTCTGTTTTACGTGGAATGGATGGAGGCGTAAAGATGTTAAGTAACCTTAATATGATTATTGCCTTTGTATTCCTTGGTTTTATCACTCTTTTAAACTTTACGACTGTTTTAGATTCTCTTACTACTGCAATTGTGGGTTATGTGAAAAATATTATTCCTTTAAGTCAGGTTTCTGGTCGTGAGGATACTATATGGCTCCATGGCTGGACGGTATTTTATTGGGCTTGGTGGGTTGCTTATGCACCATTTTTCGGCATGTTTGTGGCACGTATATCTAAAGGCAGAACGGTTCGCGAGTTTTTAACCTGCGTATTGCTTATCCCAACGCTTGTGACTACTGCATGGATGTCTGTATTTGGGGGGGTTGCGATTGAACAGGTTATCGATAAAGTCGGTCAGTTGGGCGTAGATCAAGGTATTACTGATGTTTCATTAAGCTTGTTTTATATGATCGATGCCTATCCTATGGGTGAAATTTTATCTTTAATCGCGATTGCACTTATCATTGTTTTCTTTGTAACAACCTTAGACTCGGGCTCAATCGTTATTGATAGCATGACCGCTGGTGGTAAGTTGGACGTTCCAATGAAACAAAAGGTAGTATGGGCATTAATTTCCGGCGCTATTGCTATGGTTATGCTATGGGTTGGGGGAACGCAATCTGTGCAAGCATTACAATCCATCACAATTATTGCAGCTTTACCATTTACCTTTATTTTAGTACTGGGTTGTGTGAGTTTGCTAAAAGGTCTATTAACGGAAGTGGGCGAAGCTAAACGTAGTAAAGTGTATTAATCAATTAGACTCATCTACATTTAAAATATGCTGAGTTAATCAAGCTCCTCTGCCAATTCGGTAGGGGAGCTTTTTATTTGTATGAGCTTGATTGTTAGAAATGATTAACCCGGAAATAACCGTGATTAAGAAAATAATCCTGAAGACAGGTAACGATCCCCTCTATCACAGACAATAGCAACTACTACGGAGCCCGGGTTATTTTTAGCTATGTCGATTGCCGCATACACGGCACCACCAGAGCTTACACCAGCACTAATCCCTTCTTTTTGAGCTAAGGCTCGCGCCGTTGATTCTGCGGATTCTTGGTCAATGTCGATAACCATATCGATCGTTGAATCGTCATAAATACCCGGTAAATATTCTGTAGGCCAGCGGCGAATCCCCGGAATGGCACTGCCTTCTGAAGGTTGTAGTCCAACAATACAAACGTCAGGTTTTTTTGATTTAAGATAGCGAGAAACCCCAACAATGGTCCCTGTTGTACCCATGCTCGAAACAAAGTGGGTGATTTTTCCATGAGTTTGTTGCCAGATTTCAGGCCCTGTTGAATCAAAGTGTGCATCGGGGTTATCTGTATTATTGAACTGATCGAGTACAATGCCTTTGCCTTCGTTTTGCATTTGAAGTGCTAAATCTCTAGCACCTTCCATTCCTTGCTCTTTAGTCACCAAGATAAGTTCCGCACCATAAGCTTTCATTGAGTCTTTGCGTTCTTGGGTTGAGTTATTAGGCATGATTAAGATCATCTTGTAGCCTTTGATCGCTGCCGCCATGGCCAATGCGATACCAGTGTTACCACTGGTCGCTTCGATAATGGTATCACCTGGTTTAATTGTTCCACGAACCTCAGCCTGATTAATCATATTCAGAGCGGGGCGATCTTTTACTGAACCAGCAGGATTATTGCCTTCAAGTTTTACCAGTACGGTACTTTGATTGCCTTCGGCAAGTCGTTGTAGTCTCACTAAAGGTGTTTGACCTACATAAGATTCGATGGTTGGAAATTCAGACACTTGCTTCCCCTATGCTGATTGGTATTAACGCTATTTTGTTACTATTCACCTTATTAATACAATAACACGGCAAACAATTTATGGTTTGATAATATTCCAAAAAGTTCTATTTATAACCTTTGTTATTCAAGCTTGATAAACATACTCTAGGTTCAAAGGATGTCACCTTGTAAAGTGAATTAGGAGTATAAATATAATGAAAAAAATAAAGTCAGTGTTTGCTGCCTTGTTAATTGCAAGTTCGTTTAACGCGTCAGCAGAAGACCAAACTATTTTGAACTCTTCTTACGATATTGCTCGTGAATTGTTTGCAACCTATAACCCGATTTTTGCTAAACATTGGCAAGAAAAAACAGGAAAGACCATTGAAATCAAACAATCTCATGGTGGTTCTTCTGCTCAAGCTCGTTCTATTTTGCAAGGCTTATCGGCCGATGTGGTGACCTTTAACCAGGTTACTGATGTTAAGGTATTACACGATAAAGGTAAATTGATCCCTGCAGATTGGCAAAGTAAATTGCCTAACGCGAGCTCTCCATATTATTCAACCACAGCATTTTTAGTTCGAAAAGGTAACCCTAAAAATATTCAAGGTTGGGGCGACTTAGTGCGTGAAGGTGTGTCTTCAGTATTTCCGAACCCTAAGACTTCAGGTAATGCTCGTTATACTTATCTAGCAGCACTGGGTTATGCACAGAAATCATTTGGTAAAGACAATGAAGCTAAACAAGATGAATTCTTAAAGCAAATGCTAGCTAACGTTGCGGTATTTGATACTGGCGGCCGCGGGGCAACCACATCATTTGTTGAACGTCAAATTGGCGATGTACTTATCACGTTTGAATCAGAAGTGAACAATATTCGTAAACAATATGGTGAAGATAATTATGAAGTCGTGGTACCAAAAACGTCAATTCTAGCGGAATTCCCCGTTGCTGTTGTTGAGCGAAATGCAAAACGCAATGGTACGACAGAAGTGGCGACAGAGTACCTTTCTTACTTATACAGTGAAGAAGCACAGCGTATGCTTGCTGGCTTTAACTATCGTGTTCATGATGAAAAAGTCAAAGCTGAATTTGCTGATCGATTCCCTGACGTTGAACTACTTACAGTAGAAGAAATTGCAGGTGGTTGGGAAAATGCAATGAAAACACAGTTTGGTAATGGTGCGAAACTCGATCAATTGCAACGTCGTTAATCTGTATTTCTTAGAATATGGTTGCCTCTCATTGGGGTAACCATTCATTTTGATAGATTTTTTGAGGGTTTATGAGCGGATCTCACGCACTTTCTCGTCCAACACAGCAACGAGTACTACCCGGCTTTGCCATTAGTTTGGGCATATCACTTCTTTTTGTAAGTTTAATTCTTCTACTCCCAGCAACGGGATTAGTGATGCAAACAAAAGGGATGTCTCTTAGTGAATATTGGTATGTTATTGCTGATCCTCGCGTGGTAGCCAGTTATAAAGTCACGGTTGGATCCGCATTTATTGCTTCGCTGTTTAATGGTGTCTTAGGTTTATTACTCGCTTGGGTTTTAGTTCGCTATCAGTTTCCTGGTAAGCGTATTTTAGATGCTTTAGTCGATTTACCCTTTGCACTACCCACCGCAGTGGCGGGGATAACTTTAGCAACCTTATACTCAAGTAATGGATGGATCGGAAGCCTTTTAGAAAATGTCGGTATTAAAGTCGCGTATACCCCTTTAGGTATTATCATCGCCATGGCTTTTACGAGTATTCCGTTTGTAGTCCGTACTGTTCAGCCCGTCTTAGAAGAAATATCTCAAGAGGAAGAAGAAGCAGGGGTGACACTTGGGGCATCTGACTGGGCCGTATTCTGGAAAGTCATTATGCCTTCTATTCGTCCAGCCTTGATAGTTGGCATTGCTTTGTCATTTACACGTAGTTTAGGTGAATTCGGAGCGGTAATTTTTATCGCCGGCAATATGCCATATGTGAGTGAAATCACATCATTAATGATATTTGTTCGCTTACAGGAATTTGACTTCCCAGCGGCTAGTGCTATTGCTTCGGTTGTTCTTCTCACTTCATTGTCATTGTTATTGCTGATAAATCTATGGCAAGGCGCTTATTTACGCCGTATTCACGGTAAGTAAGGGGGATACGATGTCCAAATCTTTACATATTAGGTCTTCACGCATTGGTGAAAACCCTTTAGTCAAATGGAGTTTAATTTCTCTTGCGCTTTTTTTCGTCGCCATTCTTTTGGTTATTCCACTGATCAGTATTTTTCAACAAGCTTTTGCAAGTGGAATTTCCACCTATTTTAATAACTTGAATGAGCCTGATACGCTTCACGCTATTGGCTTAACTTTGATTGTGGCATTACTGACCGTGCCAATTAATTTGGTATTTGGCGTAATGCTAGCTTGGTCGGTGACTCGATTTGATTTTATTGGTCGTAAGTTTTTAATCACTTTAATTGATATACCGTTTGCGGTATCGCCAGTTGTAGCAGGCCTTTTATATTTGTTGCTATATGGAAGCAGTGGTTGGCTGGGTGAGTGGTTATATGAACATGATTTACAAATTATGTTTGCTTGGCCGGGAATCTTATTGGTGACGGTATTTGTGACTTGCCCATTTGTGGCACGAGAGTTGATTCCATTGATGCAGCAACAAGGGCAATCAGATGAAGAAGCAGCTGTGATTTTAGGGGCTTCTTGGTGGCAATTATTCCGTCGCGTAACACTACCGAATATCAAATGGGCTTTGATTTACGGTGTTATTTTGACCAATGCACGTGCGGTTGGTGAATTTGGCGCAGTAGCGGTGGTATCAGGCAATATCCGTGGAGAAACCAACACCTTACCACTACATGTTCAATTGCTATATGAAGATTACCAATCAGAAGCGGCTTTTGCCAGTGCATCGTTATTGGCGTTTATCGCATTATTAACTCTGATTTTTAAAGCCATCGTTGAGTGGCGACAAGAACGAAATCATATTAATAGTCAGCAGTCTCAACAGCAGCAACAAGGTGAATTATGAGTATTCGTTTAAATAATATTTCCAAGAAATTTGGTAAATTTGAGGCACTTTCACCGCTCTCGCTAGATATTGAAAATGGTGAAATGATAGGGTTGTTGGGGCCTTCAGGTTCGGGTAAAACCACGTTACTTCGTATTATTGCTGGATTAGAAAATGCCAACACAGGCTCGATTCACTTTGGTGATAAAGATGTGACCAACATTCATGTGCGTGATCGCCGTGTAGGATTCGTGTTCCAAAATTATGCGTTATTTCGTCATATGACTGTTGCAGATAATGTGGCTTTTGGTTTGCAAGTCATGGACCGTTCTGTTCGACCTAACGTTGCTGAAATTAATAAACGAGTGAAGCAATTATTAGACATTGTGCAACTTGGGCATTTAGCTGGTCGCTATCCTGAGCAACTTTCGGGTGGGCAGAAGCAACGTATCGCTTTGGCGCGAGCATTAGCCACCAAACCTGAAGTGTTATTACTGGATGAGCCTTTTGGGGCATTGGATGCACAAGTGCGTAAAGGTTTACGCCGCTGGTTACGCAATTTACATGATGAGCTGGGTTTTACTAGTGTATTTGTGACGCACGATCAAGATGAAGCTTTAGAGCTTTCCGACCGAGTAGTGGTAATGAGTAATGGTAAAATAGAGCAGGTGGATTCGCCAGTAGAGCTTTATGCTCACCCAAATAGCCGTTTTGTCTTTGATTTTTTTGGTAATGTTAACCAATTTAAAGCTAATTGGAATAACAAATATTGGCAAGATGGAGATGCTTTTATCCTTCCCGCTATGGAGGAAAAAACGCAAAAAGACGGTGCACTGTATATTCGAAGTCATGAAGTCAGTATCTCGGATAAACCTAATAGCCAGGCATCATTACCATGTAAAGTCGTCGCGATTAACCCAGTAGGGGCAGAGGTTCGTGTAGAGTTATCGCCAATAGGTTGGGGTTCAAATGAGTTATGGGAGGCGAAATTGACACATCAAGCATTGAATGAGCACTCATTTAGTCGTGGAGATGAAGTTTATGCGACCCCACAAGTCGGCTACTTTTTTGCTAATGA
Organism: Vibrio sp.; assembly: GCF_048266485.1. Lineage (GTDB taxonomy): Bacteria > Pseudomonadota > Gammaproteobacteria > Enterobacterales > Vibrionaceae > Vibrio. Next base: position 223,602 of record NZ_JBLWZK010000003.1, read on the forward strand.
TACAAAAGGTGAGCCTACGATATTGCGTTGGCCATTCCTAGCCCCGGGTAACCTGATGTTTGATATCTAAATACTTTTGACCAAATAACAAAAAGCGAGCTTATTTTTAGCTCGCTTTTTTATTCTTTCTATTGAAACCTTTTAATGACTCTGTGACTCAAACGCCAATACTTTCTGTTCTACTTTACGGAATATTAGTGACAAGATGCCATTGATGATTAAATAGAATGCACCAGCAATACCAAATACTGTCAAGGTATCGTAGGTTTGAGCGTTAATGCGTTGTGCGTAGCCCATTAAATCCATAATGGTGATGGTGCTGGCTAGGGATGTGCCTTTAAATACAAGAATCACTTCATTTGAATAAGCCGGAATAGCACGACGAATTGCATAGGGTACTAATACACCTAGTGTGGTTTTGGTATTCATACCTAGTGCGCGGCAGGCTTGCCATTGCCCTGATGGAATTGCATCAAATGCGCCTTTAAATAGTTGGGTGCTGTAAGCTGCAGTGTTCAACGCTAACGCTAACATCGCGCAAAACCAAGGTTGACTTAACCAGTTCCACATAAAGCTATCACGAATCCACTGAAACTGGCCCGGGCCATAATAGATTAAGAATATTTGTACTAGTAGTGGTGTGCCAGTAAATAGGGTAATCAAAGCTCGGCTGAACAAATGAATGACAGGTAAGCGTACGATTAAAGTCATAGTCATCAGTAGTGACAAAGTACAGCCGACCAATAGCGCAACGGCCGTTAATTCGATACTGGTTTGCAGGCCATCAAGTAGCTGCCAAACATGTTGTTCGTTCATGATTGTGCTCCTAGTGGCTGTTTTTTCTTAGGTTTACTGGAAACCATATTGGCATCTTGTAATTGATATTTTTTATTGAGAATAGCAATAACACGTTGAGTGATTAGAGTAATGACAAGATAAACTGCGGCCGCTGTTGCATACCAAGTAAAGCTTTGGTGGGTAGCGGCTGAAGTGAGTTGGGCTTGTTTTAATAGATCCGTCACGCCAATCAGAGAAACCAAGGCGGTATCTTTTAATAGCACTAGCCATTGGTTAGTTAAACCGGGCAGGGCATGACGTACTGCTTGTGGTAGAACAATGCGAATAAAAACACGAGGTTTAGATAAACCTAAAGCAGTCGCCGCTTCGGCTTGACCTTTCGGTACCGCTTTAAGCGCACCACGTAAGGTTTGGGCTGCATAAGAAGCAAAGATAAGTGATAAGGCGATCACCCCAGAAAGAAAGGGGCTGATCTCGATATATTCGCCAGTAATGTAGAATAAGATTTGTCCTGAACCAAAGAAAATGAACAAGACAACAAGAAGCTCAGGTAACCCTCGAATTACCGTCACCAAAGCCGTGGTTGGCCAAGAGATCAATTTCAAGCGCGACATTTCGCCACCTGCAAAGATCATAGAAAGCACCAAGCCCACAGCAAGGCTGGTAAAGGCTAACTGAATTGTCAGCCAGCTCGCGTCAATTAATGCTAGAGAGTAACCTGAGAACATCACTTATTCACTATTCTTTAGACTTCAAGATTGCCTATACCAATTCCAATAAATAAGTGGTCTAAATTAGCGCAGAGAAAAAGCTTGATAACAAGGCATAAAATTTCTGTTCGTAGTGGTCCTACATACAAATTTTATAACGTAGTTAGCAAGTTTTTTAACTAGCTAGGATGATCAGTTATTTGTTGGCGTTGGTATTTTATTTGCTAGCAAAGTATTTATCAAAAATCGCTTTGTATTCACCATTTTGTTTCACTTTTTCTAGTGCTGCATTTAGTTGATCTACCAATTCTTGATTGTCTTTGTTTACCGCAATACCAAAGCCATTACCGAAGTATTGTTTGTTGGTAACTGGTTCGCCTACGTAGGCTAGGTCATCTTCTTTTTTGAACCATTCTGCGACTACTGCGGTATCTCCAAATACACTATCGATACGGCCATTTTGCATATCAATAAATGCATCTTGATAGCTTGCGTAAGGAACGGCCGTTACGCCTGGCATTTGATCGACTAGGTAGCTTTGGTGAGTTGAACCATTTTGAACGCCAATACGTTTACCTTTTAATCCCGCTTGGTCTACGATTTTACCTTTAACTGAAACAAAAGCGGCGGCGTTATCATAGTAAGCATTGGTGAAGCTGACTTGTTTTAGACGTGCTTCAGTAATATCCATCGCTGAAATGGCTGCATCATAGCGCTTGAATTTAAGTGCTGGGATCAAGCTATCAAACGCTTGATTTTGGAAAGTACACTTAGCTTCAATTTCTGCACATAATGCTTTGGCAAGGTCGATATCAAAGCCTTGAATTTGGTTGTTGTCATCTATGTATTCAAACGGGGCATAAGTGGCTTCAGTGGCAAATTTGATTTCGTCTTGCGCCATCGCGTGAGTAGAAGTAAGGCCAATTAAGCTAGCAAGTAGAATTTTTTTCATTGTATAACTCCATTTATATCTGTGATTTTTTTACTAATAGAATGTTTTTATTGTTAGGTTTTAGTGTCTTAAGTAATCGGCAAACGCTTGGGATTGTGGGTTGGTAAAGTGACTCTTATCACCATGCTCAACCACATAGCCTTTTTCTAAATACAACAAATGACTGGCGACTTTTTTAGCAAAATCAACTTCGTGAGTCACGATAATTTGCGTGATGCCAGTTTTGCTTAATTCTTTAATAATATCGACAACTTGTGAGGTGATTTCAGGGTCAAGCGCTGCAGTTGGTTCATCAAAAAGTAGTACGTCAGGTTTCATCATTAATGCACGAGCAATTGCCACACGCTGCTGCTGACCACCTGATAACTGTAAGGGCCAAGCATCTGCTTTATCGGCGAGTTGAAGCTTGGTTAAGATCTCCATCGCTTCTTTTTTTGCTTCAGCCTTATTTATGCCGGCAACTTTTATAGGTGCTTCAATCAAATTATCTAGAACACTCATGTGAGGCCATAAGTTGTATTGTTGAAAAACCATGCCGACCTTTTTGCGCAGTGCCATGCCTTGTTTTTCTGAAATTTTAGTAGAAAAATCAAACGACTCATTGGCAATAGAAAGCGTACCATTGTCAGGCATCTCTAATAGGTTTAAAACACGTAGTAATGAGCTTTTTCCTGCGCCGCTTGGGCCAAGTAAAACTAAGGTGTCACCGGCTTCACACTCAAAGCTTACATTGTGTAAAACTTGGTTTGAACCGTAAAACTTATTAATAGCGTTAATTTGAATAGTCATGCTTCCATTCTGCATTTATTGTCACTAGGTAAATATACTAATGATTGTATGGTTTTATGCAAGAAAAATGTATATTAAATCATTCTATGAGAATAATTGTCTGAACAATATCTAACCAGTAGCACACGACTGATTTCTTGCCTGAATATGTTAATGGGAAGTTAATGTATATTATTATGAATGAGGAGTCTTTCACAGCACTTCAAATTGGTGAGTGAGTTATCAATAATGTAGAAAAACAAACCCAAAAAGCGGAGTAGAGATCTCATATTCAGGTTTGAGTATTTGGGATAAGATTAATTGAATCGCAAACATTATTAAAGTTAAGGCTCAATCATTCGCATTATGCGAGTTCTACATCAAAGACAAAAATCGCCTATAGATTTACCGTGTTTGAAAAACAAGTTTTTCTCCTTGAATGCAGCTTCTGTCTAATTGGTCTGTGACGTTTATAGAAGGGAAGTTGGTTTTGGGGTTTCGGTGCACAAAAATATCGCACAAAGACACTAAGAATAAAAAACCAGCAGTATGTTTCCACACTACTGGTTTTGAATTTACTTTAAATGGAGTACAGTCTTTCACATAAAGACTAATTTAGCGACAAAGACTGCCGTTAATACGTACATGCAAATTGAGACGTCTTTTTGTTTACCCGTTGCGACCTTTAAAACTGTGTAGGTAATAAAGCCTAGTGCAATACCGTTGGCAATTGAGAACGTCAGCGGCATCATTAATGCGGTGATGGCTGCAGGAGCGGCATCAGTGAAGTCGTTCCATTTAATGTGTTGCATACTGCTCATCATGACAAACGCTACATAAATCAGTGCGCCTGCTGTCGCGTATCCTGGGATCATACCAGCCAGCGGTGATACAAAGATAGCGGCAATAAATAGCAAACCAACGACGACAGAAGATAGGCCTGTTCGAGCGCCTGCTTCAACGCCAGCAGCACTTTCTACATAGCTAGTCACAGGTGGACAACCGACACAAGACCCCGCAACGCTCGCTATACTGTCGGCTTTTAATGCCTTACGAAGATCTTTAATTTTCCCGGTATCTTCATCAATCAGGTTAGCACGTTGAGCCACGCCCATTAAGGTGCCTGCGGTATCAAACATATTGACGAACAAGAAAGCTAAGATCACGCTGATCATCGAAATCTCTAATGCCCCTGAAATATCCATTGCCATGAAGGTAGGTGCTAGGCTAGGTGGAGTATCAAAAATACCGTTATATTCAACGATACCCATGAAAAAACCGATCATGGTGACACTGAAAATACCAATTAATACCGCGCCGAATATTTTGCGTTCGCTCAGTACGCTAATGATCAAAAAGCATAATGCGGCTAATACCGCGCTTGGTTGTGTGAAGTCACCGAGTGAGACTAAGGTCGCTGGACTTTCGACTACTATGCCGGCCGTTTTCAATCCTATCAAACCAAGGAATAATCCAACACCTGCTGTCATGGCATAACGTAGGCTGTGCGGAATGCTGTCTAAAATCCACTCACGTAAGCTGCTGTAACTCATTGCGACAAATAGTACGCTTGAGATAAAGACAGCGCCTAATGCGACTTGCCAGCTATAACCCATTTCGCCAACAACAGTAAAGGCGAAAAATGCATTCAATCCCATACCCGGTGCCAGCCCAACAGGCCAGTTAGCATAAAATGCCATTAGCAGGGTACCTATTGCCGCTCCGACACAAGTGGCCACAAATAGTGCGCCAGCATCCATACCGGACGTCGCCATAATCGATGGGTTGACGAAGATGATATAAGCCATAGTAGCAAAAGTGGTTAAGCCACCAATGATTTCAGATTTGACGGTAGTGCCATGTTGTTTGAGTTTAAACCAACGTTCGAGTAGCCCTGAGTTTTGGTTGGATTGCTCGGTTTGGTTTTCGGTTAAGGTTTCACTGTTTGAATTTTCCACGGTACTTTTCCTTGTAGGGTGGTCCTTGTGGTTTTGCATCTACTTGTCACAACGACTTATTCATTTGCGACTTAGATAGAAAGCTCAATACGTTTTTTAGGCGTGACAAAGGTCAATAGACCGTAGGCCCGGAGGACATCCTGATCTCCATGCATTGATAGTTAAGTTTAGGGTTATGCGAAGTGCCGACAGCAGGCTGGCACAACGCTGAATTTATGTTGGCGATGAAAACTAGCTGCCACGATAGGTTGAGAAACTGTAAGGCGAGCAAAGTAGTGGCACATGGTAGTGACTGTCTTGATCGTTAATACCAAAGCGGATCGAAATATCATCTAGAAACGGCACTTCATCCAGCGTCACGCCTTTTTGTTTAAAGTAGCTTGCGGTGTGGAAAATAAGTTCGTACTTACCCACTTCAAAATCGACACCTTCTAATAGTGGCGAATCGGTTCGTCCATCAAAGTTAGTGGTGACGGTTTTGATTTTTTGTGCGCCTTGTTCAGTGATACGAAAGAGTTCAACCTGAATATCGCAGCCCGGTAATCCATTCGCCGTATCTAAAACATGTGTTGTCAATTTTCCCATAATTAGCTCTGCTTATTGATTGTTAAAATAAATGGTTTAGTAATGTTGAGTGAATCAAAAAAGGTTTGTTATAAAAATGTGATCACTTTAGATTGATTATGTACACAACATTGTGTTCCGTAAAGGTGATAGCTCAAAAAATTGGCACTGGATCATGTGTTGAAGGGGATGAGAATTTGGTGGTTTATTTATAATTTTATGATTTTAAATGTAAAAGTTTTAATTTAATAGTTTTCATCATTCAATAAAAAAAATTAATATTCCTGACTTTTAAGTCAATTTAATTTGGTTTTTCACTTCAAATAGTGCGTAGGTTAACAAGTTGTGAATAAAAATATTTGCCATGTTTTGATAATTGTATACAATAAATAAAACAAATATTCGGGGATGATTACTGGTTTAGGTTGTATACTTTTAATGTGTACGAACTTAATTCAGATGAATTCAGTATTCAAGGATGACACGACAAAGGAGAGGTTCATGGGTAGTGAGTATCTACGCAATTTAATCGGGTATGGAAAAGATCTGCCTGATGCTCAGTGGCCGAACGAGGCTCGAGTAGCGGTTTCATTTGTGCTGAACTATGAAGAAGGCGGCGAGCGCTGTACTTTGCATGGTGATGATGAGTCAGAAGCATTTCTTTCTGAAATCATTGGTGCACAGCCTTTTCCTAATGCTCGTCATATTAGTATGGAGTCTATTTACGAATACGGTAGTCGCGCAGGTGTGTGGCGTATTCTGAAGTTATTTGAACAATTTAACTACCCACTGACCGCTTTTGTTGTCGGTATGGCAGCCGAGCGTCACCCTGAAGTCATTAAAGAAATGGCGAATGCTGGGCATGAAATTTGCAGTCACGGTTACCGATGGTTGGATTATCACAAGATTGACATTGATACTGAACGCGAACATATGCAAAAAGCAATCAATGTGATTACGGAGATCACAGGTGAGCGTCCGTATGGTTGGTACACCGGCCGTAATGGCGTGAACACTCGTAAGCTGGTGGCCGAAGAAGGGGGCTTCTTATATGACTCTGATGCTTATGATGATGACCTTCCTTATTGGCATACTGAAGGCCCTAAACCTCAATTAGTGATCCCTTATACGCTTGATGTAAATGATATGCGTTTTGCTACCAACCAAGGTTTCCATACGGGTGAACAATTCTTTCAATACTTAAAGGATGCGTTTGATACTTTGTATGAAGAGGGCGCTGAAACACCAAAAATGATGTCTGTTGGTTTGCATTGTCGTTTGATTGGGCGCCCAGGCCGTATTCAAGGTTTAAAACGTTTTATGGAATATGTGCAGCAACATGAAAAAGTGTGGGTATGTCGTCGTTTAGATATCGCTAAACACTGGCATGAATGTCATCCGCATCCTGATCTTGTTAAGTGATCATCTCAAGCCAGTTTCAAATATTAAGTAAAGAAGGAAGGAACCGTGACTCAATTTAAAACTTGCCAACCAAGCAAAATGACCAAAGCAGAATTTGTTGAAACCTTTGCTGATATTTATGAACACAGTCCTTGGGTTGCTGAGCGTACTTTTGATAAAGGTTTGGATTCTTCTTTTGATCAGATTGAAAAGCTGCATGCGGCGATGGCACAAACTATGCTGGATGCTGACCCACAAGAACAATTAGAGTTGATTAACGCTCACCCAGATTTAGCTGGCAAAGCTGCGGTTAATGGTGAGCTAACCGCTGCATCGACTTCAGAACAAGCAGGGGCTGGAATTAGTCAATGTACGTCAGAAGAATTTGAACAATTTACCGATTTTAATGAGCGATACAAAGCTCGTTTTGAATTCCCTTTTATCATGGCGGTAAAGGGGGCTAACCGTCACCAAATCTTGGCATCGTTTGCTGAGAGAATTCACAACGATAAAGAAACGGAATTTGCAACCGCGATTGCGCAGATCAATAAGATCGCTTCGTTTCGACTTCAAGACATGTAACAAACAAATATATACAGCGGAAGACATGTAAATCATAAAAGGGAATGAGGACTGTCTGTGCCCAAACTCAAGGCTACAAACTTCCATTATGGGAATATGTACCCAAAATAATTGGAGTTACAGTGAGGCGACAAGTGAATGAAGCCCCATGAGTTTAGCTTGTCTAAATGATTGGGGTGAATGAACGCCGTCAACAAAACTGCAGCTTCAAGTATGAAGGGGATAGTATTGAGGTTAATACAATAGGGCTCAATAGAGCATAAAATAACGGAAGGGATATCATGACTGTAGGCACCGCAATTTCACTGAAAGTTGAACCATTAACCAAAGAGGCATTTCAACCTTTTGGTGATGTGATTGATAAAGAAGTCAGCGATTACTTTATGATCAATAACGGCTCAACAAGACGCTATCACCGTATGGCGGATGTGGATGTGGCAGATAACGGTGGTGAACCCATCATCAGTATTTTTCAGGCAACCCCTTTAACGTATCCATTGAATATCCAAATGATGGAACGTCATCCTTTGGGCTCTCAAGCATTTATTCCGCTTCTTGGTCATCCATATTTAATTGTGGTGGCAGAGAAGGGCGAAGATTTGCAACCACAAGCATTGAGAGCATTTTTAACCAATGGACGTCAAGGTGTGAATTATCACAAAGGGGTTTGGCACCATCCAGTACTTGCACTTCAACCAGATGATCAATTCTTAATTGTTGACCGTGCTGGTGAAGGCAATAACTGTGATGAAGTGTACTTTGAACAATCAACCAAAATCATCTTGTCATTGGATCATTTACCAAGTGTGAATTAACCGAAGTACGAACAGATTGTTGATTATTTAGCCGTCTATTGAAGAGCATACCGGTTCACCATATCCCGGTTACGTGTGCTCTAGACAAGGAACAGTTTAAGGAGAAAATTATGGATCCGCATATTACGGAATGGCTCAATCTTACAATTCGCTGGGTCCACATGATCGTTGGTATCGCGTGGATTGGGGCATCATTTTACTTTGTATGGTTAGAAAATAACTTAAACCGTGTTAATCCGAAAACGGGATTATCTGGTGACTTATGGGCGATTCACGGTGGTGGTATTTATCACTTAGAGAAGTACAAATTAGCACCACCTCAAATGCCAGAAAACCTACATTGGTTTAAGTGGGAAGCCTACTTCACTTGGATCACCGGTGTGTTGCTATTAGGCGTAGTCTACTACCTTAATGCCAATATTTACCTAATTGCTCCGGGTTCGGGGTTAAGTGTCGGAGCGGCAATTGGTATTGGTATCGCTTCGCTAGTGGGTGGATGGATAATTTATACCTTGTTGTGCGATTCACCATTGGGTAAAAAACCACTGTTATTAGGGGTGGTGCTATTTGCCTGTCTTGTTGGAGCAGCTTATGGTTTAAGCCAAGTGTTTAGTGGCCGTGGTGCTTACATCCATGTTGGTGCGATTATTGGTACTATCATGGTGGGTAACGTATTCTTCGTGATCATGCCAGCACAGCGCAACTTAGTGAAAGCGATTGAAGATGGTACAGAGCCCGATCCTGCACTGCCAGCCAAAGGTTTATTGCGCTCTCGTCACAATAACTACCTAACATTGCCTGTGTTGTTCATTATGATCAGTAACCACTTTCCAAGCACATATGGCTCGGAATATAACTGGTTAATTTTGGCATGTTTAGCAGTGTTCAGTATCCTAGTTCGTCACTATTTTAACACTCGTCATGGTGGACAGAAGTTTGCATGGGCGGTACCGGTTGCGGTATTAGGTATGATTAGCCTTGCGTTTGTGACGTCAAACAAGATGCCTAGCCTATCTGAACCTAGTGTGCCAGTTGCTAAACAAGAATCTGCAACTACGACTGATAGCGCAGCAGAAACTGCCAGTGCACATGAAGCGGGTACAGAAGTAGCAGAAGCTTCCGTGTTTACTCAAGTTCAGCATGTGATAGAAACACGTTGTGTAGAATGTCACTCAGCAACGCCAACCAGCAATATGTTTGCGACGGCACCTGCAGGAGTAGTACTTGATACGCCGGAAGAGATTCAAACTAATGCGCCACGTATTCAATCACAAGTTCAAACACGTGTTATGCCACTTGGTAATTTAACCAAGATGACCGATGAAGAACGCGCATTAGTGGTTGACTGGGTAAGCGATGGCGCGAAAATTTAATATCTATACCCAAGTAATTGAAGTGGTAGTTTGACGGTGTTAGTTGCCTCATCTCCTCTTCAATTCCTTTGGTAATGAACCTTTTTTATTCAGTTGTTGTACTTATTTGGCACCTCCCTCGGGTGCTTTTTTTATATCTGTAATACATTAGATAAGCCATTAAACGTCATCTATTCTCAATAGGTATTAATAACATTAAAGGGATAGAGCGTGATGATGGACTCAAGATCTATTCCACAGGAAGTATTTGGTTGATATGACGAATATGCCCACGAGCTAATTGACCGATACGAATTTTTCACTACTTCTTTTTCTATACAATATTGATGACAACACCTTAAAAATTCTCTTTTTTATGATTATCAACTAGGCTTGTTATTAAACAAGCACATTTATTTATACCCAAGAAACAGGAGTAGTTATGAATATTATTATGTTTTTAATTATCGGTGCGATAGCAGGGTGGTTGGCTGGTCAGATAATGAAAGGTTCCGGCTTTGGCGCAATTGGTAATATCGTCATTGGTATTGTGGGGTCGGTGATCGGCGGCTTCACTTTTAGTTTGTTGGGGCTATCATCAGGAGGATTAATCGGATCACTTGTTACAGCAACGGTCGGAGCGGTGATATTGCTTTATATTTCTCGACTTATTAAGTCTTAAAGTAGTTAAAAACTATTAATTTATTAAAAGCGTGAGTATTGAAGGTTGGGGTTATATCTTCCAATCTTTAATGCTTGCGCTTTAATTGTTTTATATGACTTCCCGTTACCCTCTTACATTCTCTTTTGTTGTGCCGTTGGTCTTGCTTAACACTATGTTGTATTGAATGAAATTTACTCACCAAAAATCAATAGTTCCTAAGTAACTGTGAATGACTTCACAAAACAAAATGTTGGAATTGGAGTTGTAAATTAAGTAGAAAGTTAATCTTTTAATAGTTAACTATATGTTTATAAAGATTTATTTCATTATGTTTGTTGAGCGCCTCCGTTTTTTCCACTTATAACTGGAAAATACTTCTCTCCTCCTTTTTTATTGATTACTTATGATGGTTCCAACTTAAATATAAACCTGTTTTGGAGATTCCTGTGGAAGTGAAAGATTCAAATATCGATGAGGCTCAATTAAAGCCTGAATTCGATGCATTATTTGAACGTGCGATTAACTTATTAAGAGAAAATAAAATATTTCCTGATGCAGTTCAAAAGCAAATGTTATTTTCTCATTTAAAAGCAATGGTTATTCGTTCTTACACTGGAGAGCCTCTTCCTGAAGTAGAAGTTGAAATGTTTGAAGATATTTCAGATGTTTCTCATCAATTAGCAAAAGAGTTAGTTTCTTGGGTCGATAATATTGCCTTTGAAGAAACTTACTTATTATCTGTCCACTTTGAAGTAGCAAAAGAAAACGAATTAACAAGTGAATTAGGAGCATAAGATTATGACTACAGTTAAATTAGTAATTGGTGATCGTTTAGGTAAAGGACAAAAAGTAGGTCTAGGTGCAGAAGCTGCTGGTGCAGAAGTAACGGTAATCACAGGTGTTGCAGCCGATATGAAACTAGGCGATGTAATGAAAGAGCAAGACGCTGATCTTGGTATTTCTTTCTGTGGTAGTGGTGGAGCAGGTGCTATTACAGCACAAACAAAATATGGCTATAAAGCACGTTATGGTATGCGTTCTATTGAAGAAGGCGTAACGGCAATTAATGAAGGTTATAACGTACTGGGTTTTGGCTTCATGGACAAAGAAGAATTAGGTCAGAAATTAATTGAAGCATACCTTAAAAAAACTAACGGCTAAATTATGAAAGAATCTAGAACAAGCACAGTAAGGGTTCAAGGTAGCGGTAAAACCAAAAATGACGCTATGAGTCATGCCTTAAGTAAAATTCAAAAAACAATCTTAAAAGACAGTAAAAAGATTATTTTACGGATTGAACCAATCGATATAGAAATTATTCAATCTACGTATAACGAAGTGACGGAAAAGTTTATGTTTTTATTCTTACCAAGAGTAAAAACCACGTATTTCTTAACTTTGGATGTGACCGTAGATATTACTTTGTTTGATCTTGATGATGTCGAGTTTTCTCCAAAATAATGTTTGATCTATTAGGGTGAAATAAAAGGAAATAATATGTTCTTAATTATATTAATTAAGTCCCTCATTATCGGTGCGTTTGTTGGTGTTGGTGTTGGGGTAGGAGCGGCACGTATGTTCCACGCTCCAACAGTACAAGGAATGGGGGCTTTTCGTACTTTAGGTGAGCTAAATTCATGTGAAGGTGATCCTGCTTCGCATTTCTCATTTGGTTTGGGGTTCTTTTTCAACGCTTGGGCTTCTTCTGTTGCTGCTGGTTCTTTTACGCAAGATGTTGATCACCGAATCATTCCAAACTGGGGGGCCGCAGCTTTGATGGTGAAAAACCGCAATGTGACGGAAACCTTACATGATCCTAAAAAAATGGGGATTGCCTGCGGCATCATCGGCATGCTTGTGGTTGCTTTCCTTAACTCTACGGCATCAGCAGTACCAGAAACATTGCAAATTACAGCTGTGAAAGTACTCGTTCCTGCTGCGAACTTGTTAGTTAACGTGGCGATGCCAGTTATTTTTTGGCTAGCGGCGATTGAAGCGGGTCGTAAATCTGGTTTTTGGGGCACGATTTTTGGTGGACTAGCACAACTTATCATGGGTAATGCGGTACCAGGTCTGGTTCTCGGTATTTTGATTGGTAAAGGTGTAGAAGATAGTGGCTGGAATAAAGTGACGAAAATTATGCTAGCTGCAGTTATCGCACTGTTCGCATTAAGCGCCTTCTTCCGTGGATTTGATATCGAAGTTCTAGAGTCTTTCCGAGTTAATGTGCCTGAATGGCTACACATGATTCATAGCAAGTAAGGGTTGAATGATGGACGAACAACAAAAAAATAACTTTTGGTACGCTGACTGGTCATTCCCATTCTTTGTCGGACTACTTTCTTCTGGTGTTTTTGCTGGTACGCATATGTATTACCTATATGGTATCGGTGCATTTAATGAAGTCGCTTTCGTTTCAATGTTACGTGCTGGTATGGATACTGGTGTATACGGTGCAGTTGCAGCCTTTGGTGCGAGTTTCTTATTTGCTCGTATCATCGAAGGTTCTTTAGTCGGTATTTTAGATATTGGTGGCGCGATTCAAACCGGTATTGGTCTTGGTGTTCCAGCTCTATTACTTGGCGCAGGCATTATGTTTCCGCTTGAAAACTTTATTGCGGCATTAGCGACAGGTTTTGCGCTTGGTGTTGCGATTGGCTACATCATCATTCTGGCGCGTAAATATACCATTAATCAAAGTAACTCTACCTATGGTGCTGATGTCATGATGGGTGCGGGTAACTCATCTGGTCGTTTTCTTGGGCCTTTGATTATCTTGTCTGCCATTGGTGCATCGATTCCTATTGGTATTGGCTCACTAGTTGGTGCATTAATTTTCTATCAATGGCAGAAACCAATTACGGGTGGTGCGATTCTTGGGGCAATGATCTTAGGGTCTATCTATCCAATCGCTCTCTAGTCATCGCCAATCAAACCTAACGATGTTTTCACTGGCTCCTTATCGATTTCGATCTCCTTTTAGGTAGGGAGCCAGTATTTTACTTTCATCAACGAATCAGGCCATTTTATGTATGATCTTCTAATTAAGGCGGCAAAGTTAATTAACGATGAGTTAGTTGATATTGCCATTAGCAATGGAAGCATTGTGGAAGTAGGGGAAATTCAAGGTAGTGCTAAACAATGTATTGACCTTAAAGGGAAATATTATATCAGTGCCGGCTGGATTGATTTACACACACATTGTTATCCCAAATCACCGATTTATCATGATGAACCCGACTTAGTCGGAGTGGCTCAAGGTGTGACGACGGTGATTGATGCTGGCAGTGTTGGTGCCAATGATGTCGATGACTTTTATCAACTTTCTACACAACAAAAAACCAATGTTTACAGCTTATTAAATATTTCTCGGATTGGCTTATTACGTCAAAATGAATTAGCAAATTTAGCGGATATCGATAAAGCATTAGCGTCTTCTGCGATTGAACGTCATCCGAATTTTATCAAAGGCTTGAAAGCGCGAATGAGTGGTAGTGTTGTAGAGCAATCGGGTATGAAGCCTCTGCACTTAGCGAAAGAAATTCAGCAAGAAAACAAGAACCTACCTTTGATGGTTCATATTGGAAATAACCCACCAAATTTAGATGATGTCGCCGACCTTCTGGGGAGAAATGATGTCATTACTCATTGTTATAACGGCAAGCCAAACCGAATTTTAGACCAGTCTGGCAAAGTGAAAGCGTCTGTGGCAGCTGCATTACAACGAGGCTTAAAACTCGATATTGGTCATGGTGGCGCAAGTTTTAGCTTTGATGTTGCTGAGAAAGCGATAGCCGAAGGAATCTATCCAGATACCATTAGCTCAGACATTTATTGCAAAAATAGAGAGTTAGGACCTGTTCGCAGCTTGGCTCATATTATGTCTAAATTTCTTGCCATTGGTCTTTCTCCTGAAAGGATTATTGGCTGTGTGACGACTAACGCTGCGCAGGTGATGCGTTTAGATAATAAAGGGAAATTAGAGCCGAGCAAAGATGGCGATCTCACCATATTTGATTTGGTTGAATGCAATGAAGAACTGGTGGATACCGAGTCGCAATCTCGTCAAGGTGAAATGAAATTTATGCCATTAGCCGCCGTTATTTCAGGCCAATTAATATTAACGAATGATGGAGCTAAATTAGATGTCTTCAATTCATGAAAAATATAATCTTAAGCAAGTCATTAACTGTTCCGGTCGCATGACAATTTTAGGTGTTTCGACACCAACGGAATCCGTCTCTGAAGCGGTTAATGCTGGCCTAAACCAATACTTTGAAATGAAAGATTTGGTAATTAAATCCGGTGAATTTATTGCCGATCAATTAGAAACAGAGGCAGCGGTTGTTGTGTCATGTGCATCCGCTGGTATCGCTCAATCGGTTGCCGCCATGATTGTGAAAGACGATCAATACCGTTTAGAGAACCTGCATGCGCATCAGCATGATGTACCGAATGAAATCGTGATCCCTAAAGGACATAACGTTAACTTTGGCGCACCCGTTAGCACCATGATTATGCTTGGTGGTGGACAAGTGAAAGAAGCGGGCTATGCCAATGAGTGTACCAAAGCGCACTTATCAGCAGCGATTACCCCAAATACCGCAGCGATTTTATACGTTAAGTCGCATCACTGTGTACAAAAAAGCATGCTATCGATTGAAGAAGCGGTTGAGGTGGCTCGTGCCCATCAATTGCCATTGATTCTTGATGCTGCCGCAGAAGGCGATTTGAAATCTTACTATAAAATGGGGGCTGATCTAGTTATTTACAGTGGTGCCAAAGCGATTGAAGGACCAACAAGTGGTTTAGTGGTTGGACGCCAACAATACATCGACTGGGTTCGAATGCAATCACAGGGAATCGGTCGTGCGATGAAAGTTGGAAAAGAGGGTATTTTAGGATTAACTCAGGCTGTTGCCGAATATTACACCCGCAATCATGAAACAGGCCAACAAATGGTCGACAAAATGAAAGACTTCATTGAGCAGTTAAATAAGCTTAATGGCGTCGATGCTAAGGTGGTTTGGGATAGTGCTGGTAGAGATATTGCAAGAACAGAAATTAGTTTTGATGAAACCGCTTTGAATATGACGACACCGATAATAGTGAATAAGCTGACTGCGACTAGCCCAGCAGTGTATTGCCGTGGATATAAAGCAAATGAAGGCAAGATAGAAATCGATGCACGTAGTGTGACCAAGTCTGATCTTGAACTTGTTAGTAACAAAATTAATAGCATTATTAATGCTTAACATAATGAATTGATAAGATCTTTTTAAGAGAGTGTAGTATGAGCTTACAAGCCAATTTTTATAAAAATCGTGTGTGCCTGAATGTATTAGCGGGTTCAGTCGAAAATGCCAAAGACATTTATGAAGCTGCAGAAGGCCATGTGGTTGTTGGGGTTTTATCTAAGAACTATCCTGATGTGGATACCGCAGTTAAAGCAATGAAAGAATACAGTGATGTGATCAACAACGCGGTTTCGGTTGGTCTAGGAGCCGGTGATCCAAACCAGTCGATGATGGTGTCTCAAATTTCTCAGCACCTACAACCACAACATATTAACCAGGTTTTTACTGGTGTCGCAACGAGTCGTGCGTTATGTGGTCAGGATCAAAGTATCATTAATGGTTTAATTTCACCAACTGGAACAGTTGGAATGGTAAAAGTGTCTACTGGACCATTAAGCTCACAAAAATGCGATGGTATCGTTCCTGCTGATACGGCTGTGGCAATGTTAAAAGACATGGGGGGGAGTTCAGTTAAGTTCTTCCCTATGGGAGGACTAGACACCCGTGAAGAATTTGCTCATATTGCGAAAGTATGTGCTGATAATGACTTCTGGTTAGAGCCAACTGGCGGGATTGATCTTGAGAACTTTGAAGAGATCATGCAAATCGCACTTGATGCAGGTGTAACAAAGATTATCCCACATATTTATAGTTCAATTATTGATAAAGAAACGGGTAATACACGTCCAGAAGATGTTCACACATTATTGTCTATCGTTAAAAGGTTACTAGGATAAGATTGATGCCGTAATTGATGTGTATTTTATGTGAAAACTAAGATACACATCGGTAAATATCTATTTAAAACGATAGGAATAGCAAGGTTTGGCGAGCGAAGCCAGCCTTGTTGTTTATAAGGTCAACAATTTAATTTATCATGCAAAATAATTAAAAGGTTGATGGTAGAAAAGGCTATTCCACCCTTTTGAAGCCATTTTTATTGGCTGTACGCTATTATACTCAAGCCAATCTATGTTGAGATTGCTTGGGTATTGTTTCTATTTTGTTGGGTCTAAAATGATACAATTTCCTTACCCTCGCTTAAATCAAATTTTTGAGGCACTTCAAGCCTCAGTTTTAACTCAACAGGAACTGGCCGATCGCTGCAAAATCTCAACCCGAACGATTCGGACCGATGTGTCTGCTTTGAATGATATTTTGATTACTTATGGTGCTCAGATTACTCATCAAAGACATAAAGGTTATCAGCTCGATATTTTTGACGCTGTACGTTACGAAGACCTGTCAAAACAAAATCAACAGATGCGTAAGTCTCCGAGAAATGCAAAAGAACGCATACTACATTTAAGCATGTGCCTACTATTGCAAGAACAAGAGTGCAAGCTTGATGATTTAGCCAATCAGTGGTTTGTGAGTCGAACATCTTTACAAGCTGATATGGCTGAAGTTCGTGATATTTTTCATCAGTATGGTTTGGAAGTGGAAAGTAAAGCATTCCAAGGTCTAACTCTGCACGGGAATGAGCAGGCAATTCGCGCCTGTATCGCACATGTTTTATTTAATATTGAACCGACCGATCCAGTCTTTTCGAACATTTGTGATAACTTTTTTCCGGAAATAAATACACCACAGTTGCAAGACACCATATTGTCGATTCTTCAGAAGAATAATATTCATTTAACCGATGAAGGGCTTCATCATTTACAAGCGTATTGTGGAATCGCGCTACATAGAATAAAACTTGACCATATTATCTATGATATTGAATTCCCTGAGATAAGTGCTGAAGCTATTCTCGCGGGAAAAGAGTTGGCAGAGGCTCTTTCTCAATATGTGTCTGAAAGGACATTAGCAAAAGAAGTGGATTATTTGTGTATTCAAATTGCTGCACGACGAGTTATCGGCGCGAACACTTCATATTTACAGCCCTCAAGTGAGCCATACCAATTTATCGGTTATTTGTTGAAATTTATCAGTGATACTTATTGTTATGATTTAAGACAAGATCGAAAGCTGCATCAAGATCTACTTAGTCATGTAACCACCATGATGTTGCGTGTTAAATATCAAATCACCTTGCCTAATCCACTGGTTGATCATATCAAGCGTTACTATCCCATGGCTTATGATATGACGGCAGCGGCTATCGCTCAGTGGAGAGGGCCATATCGGATCCCTGATGGCGAACTAGCATATTTGGTGATGCATATAGGGGTTGGAATTGAGCGAAATTATGCAGCAGAGGTAGAACATACACCTACCGCTATTTTGGTGTGCAACTCTGGGGTATCAATTGTGCGTTTAATCGAATCTCAACTTAAAAAGCAATTACCACAATTGTCAATGATGGCCGTTTATTCTTCTCAGGAATATCAACGTTTGCCACATATACAGGCCGACATTGTTATTTCAACGGAAAAATTAGAACAAAAAAATAAACCAGTATTGTTTATAACGTCGGTTCCTACTCCTTTTCAAATCGATCAAATTAATAAGCATATTCAAACGTATAGAACACCACCTTATATTTTAGAGTGTTTTTTTGATGATCGCTATTTCAAGCATATTAGCGAGCCAATTTCCCAACAGGCGTTGTTAAAGCAGCTATGTGATGAGCTTGAACAAGACGGTATTGTTCCGAAAGAATTTCATGACTCCGTGGTAGAGCGAGAAAATATCACACCGACCATGTTGGGTGACATGATTGCGATTCCGCATTCGGTTGGTTTAATGGCCAATGAAACTAAGGTTTATACTGTCTTTTCTGAAAAAGGAATAAAGTGGAGCAATAATCATAAAGCGAACTTGATTTTTCTGTTTGCAATAAAACAAGAGGATTATGAAGAGGCGATGGGCCTATATGAATTGTTTGTCACTTTTATGGATTCAAAAGCAATTTCCTCATTAACCCACTGTAATAACTTTGAAGCATTTCTTCACTTTGCCAAACGTTGTTGGTTGAGTTGTAAAAAAGAGTGGTAGTGATGCATTGCGGGTAAGACCTGTACTGCTTATCCGCAACTCGAACTCTCCAGTTAAGCCTTTTTAATATCCGCTAATATTTCTATCGCTTTACACGCTTTTCTCGAGTAATGAAAAAGCACATTAGCGAAGCAAAAGTGACCAATGCAACACCTTGCCAAAATGAGTGGCTGAGGTTGACTTCTAAGTACACGGCAGAAAATAACGTCGCGAAGATAGGAATAAAATAAGACAGCGTTCCTAGCAAAATAATGTTGCCGCCGACAATGGCGTGATTCCATAAAGCATAGCCTGAACCTATGGTTATCCCAGCGATTAACACCGTAATACTACTTCCCCAAGTAAAAGTTAAGCTAAGTTCTGTGCTGAAGGCGTATTTTATCCATAAGGAGATAGCTGTTGCCATAAAGAATAGTGAGATAGGGTTTTGACCATTACTCATCTTCTTGGTGACGGTGCAATAGACCGCCCATATTATCGCACCCGAAAAAGCGAGTAGGTATGGAATAGGATTACCAGCAATATTCTGGCTGATAAGTTTCATGGATAATGTTTGATCGCCCGATATACACCACGCCACCCCCACAAAGGCTAGTGCAATACTTGGATAGATCAAAAAATTCACTTTCTTATTGCTAATAATCACACTGAGTAGAATAGTCAATGCGGGCCATAGGTAGTTGATTATCGCCATTTCCATAGATTGTCGACGGCTATCAGCTAAACCGAGTGATAGAGCTAAGCAAATTTCATAAGTAACAAATAAAACCCCGCCTACCATTAAATACCGTTTAGGAAATTTTTTAAGATGTGGCACGCCCATTACTACGAACAGAAATATCGTACTCACGGAATAGATCATCGCCGCGCCTGCGGTTGGACTAAATAATTCGGATATATCACGAATTAAAGCGGTAAGAGAGCTCCACAGTAGAATAGCGAGTACGCCGCAGAGCGTGTATTTATGTTTGTTTAGAAAGCGCATGGTAATACTTTGTCAGCGATTATGTATGAAGGTTGAAAGTATCAATAATAAGGCTGAGAGGCAATGTACAACTTACTTGAAATTACCTGCGTAAAATTGTCCAGTTATTGATGTAAAAAATGATCGCTAGATGTTAAAAAATTTATTTTTTTGAATGGGAAAAGTGAAGACTTATAGTTTGACTTTTTAAATACTTAACCATTTTATGGGTATTAAGCTAATCTTCGTAATAACAGTTACTTATAAAGAAGCATTTTAAGAAAATTTAATATTAAATTTGCTAAATATTTCTTTCTGAACCTATCCTTTAGTGGTAGATTCGCATCGTTGTGAAACCAACTTGTGGGCAAATAAGGAAAATAATTATGAAAAAAACATCTATTGCCATTATCGTGATCATCGGTGTGGTAATTGGCTGGATCACTTTTGGGGGAACTCAAGCGGTGCTTCATGCCACCTCAACTACTGAATTTTGTGTCTCATGCCACACTATGGAAAAACCTCTTCATGAGTACCAAGGATCAGTTCATTTCAGTAATAGTAAAGGTGTGAGAGCTGAATGTGCCGATTGTCATATTCCTACCCACAATACTGTCGATTATCTATGGACTAAAATTCGTGCCTCAAAAGACATCTATCATGAGTTTGTCACTGGCAAAATTGATACTGATGAAAAATACGAAGAACACCGTTTAGAAATGGCGCAAACGGTTTGGGATCAATTAAAAGCGAATGACTCTGCAACTTGTCGTAGTTGCCATAGCTTCAATGCCATGGAACTTTACGATCAACCTAAAGGTGCGCGTGAAATGCACATTGCTGCACAAAAAGATGGTCAAACCTGCATTGACTGTCATAAAGGAGTCGCTCATATCGCACCACAAATGAAACTGGATACATCTGCATTCAATCATTTATATGACATTGCTAAATCAACGCCAAGTAATGCAGAAACCGTTTATCCACTTGATTTTATTCAGATGGGTGAATTAGCCACGATTAACCCTACCGTTGAATTAAAAGTGAGCAAAACAGAAGGTGATAAGCGTACGGTTACCGTATTTGGTTACCAAATGAAAGGTGCGGAATCGGTGATTTACCTTGGTAATGGACAGCGTTCAATTTTGGCGTCTTTAACAGAAGAAGGTCAAAAAGCGTTAGAACTTGGTGAGTCTTCGACTGATGAATATGGAAACGAATGGCGTACTGCTAGCTTAACGGGTGAAATTAATGCACCGGTTATTGATTCAAATAAACCTTTATGGGAATACGGCGAAAAACTAGATAGTACATATTGCTCTACTTGTCATGCGAAAATCCCACCAAATCACTTTACTGTGAATGCATGGGGCCCGGTTGCGAAAAGCATGGGAAGTCGTACGGATATCTCGGATCTTAACCTAGAAATCCTAACTAAATTTTTACAAAACAACGCAAAAGACGTTGTTAAAGAACAAGAATAAGGAGTGAGTATGTCTGGAATTTCACGCCGTAGGTTTTTAAAAGGCTCAGGTGCAACAGCTGGTGCATTGGCGATTGCATCAATTCAACCTATGCCAGCTTTTGCGACAGAACCGAAAATTGGACGTACCGATGGTAAAGTTCTCACTGCTGGACGCATGGGGATTTTGTTAGCAGAAGTACAAGATGGAAAATTGGTGAACACGACTAATGCTCTGCCTCAAACAGTGGTTAACCATCTTCAACAAACTGGCCCATCTCAAGTTCATACTAAGGCTCGCGTTAAGTACCCAATGGTACGTAAAGGCTATTTAGCTAACCCAGAAAATCCTGAAGGTGTTCGTGGACAAGACGAATATGTTCGCGTGTCATGGGAAGAAGCTTATAAGCTTATCAATGAACAACACGGCCGTATTCGTAAGACTTACGGTCCGGAAGGTATTTTCGCAGGTTCTTATGGTTGGCACTCAAGTGGTGCTTTGCATGATGCACGTACATTATTGCAGCGTTATATGGGATTAGCGGGTGGCTATGTTGGATCACTAGGTGACTACTCTACGGGTGCTGCTCAGGTGATCATGCCATACGTAGTTGGTTCGATTGAAGTATATGAACAACAAACCACCTATCCAGTGGTATTAGAGCATTCTGATGTCGTTGTACTTTGGGGCATGAACCCTCTAAATACTTTACAGGTAGCTTGGACAGCCAATGATGGTCAAGGGTTAGAGTTCTTCCACCAGCTAAAAAAATCTGGAAAGACCGTAATTGCTATTGATCCAATTCGCTCAGAAACCATTGAGTTTTTTGGAGATAATGCACAGTGGATTGCTCCACATCCAATGACCGATGTGGCATTAGCGATGGGTGTGGCTCATACGTTGGTGAAAAATGATAAACATGATGTTGAGTTTATTGAAAAATACACTCACGGTTTTGATAAATTCAATGATTACTTGTTGGGTAAAACAGACGGCGTAGTAAAAGATTCTGCATGGGCAGAAAAAATTACAAGCGTACCGGCGAAACAAATCGAACTGCTAGCGGATATCTTCTCTAAAAACCGTACCATGTTAATGGCCGGTTGGGGTATACAGCGTCAACAATTTGGTGAGCAACGTCACTGGATGATCGTGACCCTTGCAGCAATGCTTGGTCAAATTGGTCTACCTGGTGGTGGCTTTGGTTTCTCTTACCATTACTCAAATGGTGGTAATCCAGCGCGTGATGCGGGTATTTTACCCTCTATTTCCTCTACGATTAATGAATCATCAACAAATGGTGGTCACTCGACAAGCTCTTGGTTAAAAAATGGTGGTTCGGTAGTAAATGCGCTTCCTGTTGCTCGTATTACTGAGGCATTAGAAAACCCAGGAATGCAGTACCAGCACAATGGACATACCCTAACTTATCCAGATATCAAAATGGTGTGGTGGTCTGGTGGCGGTAACTTTACTCAGCATCAAGATACCAACCGTTTAATACGTGCATGGCAAAAACTTGAGCTTTCTGTTGTTTCTGAAATTTATTGGACAGCAGCCGCGAAACACGCTGATATCGTATTACCAATCAATACCAGCTTCGAGCGAAATGATGTGGTAATGGTGGGTGATTACAGTAGTCAATTCTTATCACCAATGAAACAAGCTATACCTTCTCAGTTTGAATCTAAAAGTGATTTTGAAGTGTTTTCTGAACTTTCTGAATATTTATTTAAAGGAGGTCGTGACGTTTACACTGAAGGACGTGATGAAATGGAGTGGCTAAATCACTTCTACAAAATTGCGCAAAAAGGCGGTCGTAACTCTCGTGTGCCTATGCCTAACTTCACACATTTCTGGAAAGAAAATCAGTACATTGAAATGAAGTGGAACGAGAAAAATGCTCAGTTTGTTCGTTACGCTGAGTTTAGAAAAGATCCAACCATGAACCCGCTAGGTACGCCAAGTGGTAAGATTGAAATCTACTCTAAAACACTTGCAAGCTATAACTTGCCAGACTGCCCAGCACATCCAACATGGTTAGAGCCTACTGAATATACAGGTTCTGCTAAAGAAGGTGAGCTACAATTAATGACTGCGCACTCAGCGTACCGTTTACACAGTCAGTTCAACTATGCTGACATCCGTAAAGAGTATGCGATTGCCGGTAAAGAGCCGATCTTAATCAACAAAGCCGATGCAGAAAAACGCGGCATTAAAACAGGCGATATTGTTCGTGTGTTTAACCAACGAGGCCAAGTTCTAGCGGGTGCTGATGTGACTGACGGCATTAAGCAAGGTTCGGTATGTATCCATGAAGGCGCATGGCCCGACTTTGACCCTAAGCTAGGTATTTGTCGTAATGGTGGTCCAAATGTACTGACATTGGATATTCCGACTTCTCGTCTTTCTAATGGCTGTGCAGCAAACTCAGCGCTAGTAAAAGTTGAGAAGTGGGTAGGTGATGCGCTTGAAACACAAGCTTTCTTACCACCAAAAGGTGTAGATGCTTAAGCATTAAGTTCAATTATTACGAATATTTAGTCCTTAATAGTGAAAATCCGAGCCAAATAGCTCGGATTTTTTTGTGTTCTTAGTTGTAGAGGACAGATAACCCACGATAAAAGAGATATATTTATAACCGTTTGATTATATTGTGCGCACTTAAACAAAAATGTGCATAAAAGGGCTTTTTTTTTCTCTCGATTGTGGCATAGTATCTCCGTCTTCCAAAGACAGCTTACCCAGTAAGCGTGCGTCGTATAATGGCTATTACCTCAGCCTTCCAAGCTGATGATGCGGGTTCGATTCCCGCCGCACGCTCCAAATCTTATAGTAACCTTTCAAAAGTTACATAATTCCAATATATATCTGATTAATAACACTCTTTTTTGAGTGATGTTTTGTTTCTGCGGTTTAGATATCGTTAAAATAAAATCATGATAATTTAGCTGGGGAGTATTTAAGGAAGTTAAACACTCATGTGGTCACCTCACTTAATACAAGGTTAGCATAGTCTCTTTTCTTTAATCTAAATAGTATGGCATTTTCTTAATATGTGATTTACATCAACTATTGTCTGATTCTTATGGTATAAGATTTAATCTTCAAAAAAATGAAGATTAAAAATGACTAAACGATATATAAAAAAAAATGGAGTAGCAATATTAAAGATTGCTAGATATTTGTTAACCGCAGAAGTTGGGGACAGATTAAAAACGATTGATGAATTGTCTGGTGAAATTGGATGTTCTGTTGGATACGTAGCAAAAGCAATCAAACATATTGAAGCTGAAAATGCGGTCTATCTCACTCGTCAGGGACGAAATGGAACCATTATTTCAGCGCTCGATTTTCGTTTATTAATTACATTATCTGAAATTGATAACATCGTATGTGCGATGCCACTACCTTATACAAAACATTATGAAGGTCTTGCTTCAGGGCTAAAGCAACAAATTAATATGGTACCTTTTTATTTTGCTCATATGCGAGGGGCCGAAGTTAGAGCTGAGTGTTTAAAAAATGGCATTTATGATTTAGCTATAATGTCAAAACTAGCGGCTGAAAAATATGTTGCAGAGGGTGAATTGGAAATTGCTATTGAGTTAAAGGCTCATAGTTATGTACCCGAACATAGATTAATTTATCGTAGCGGGCAGCTTAATGATATTTTGCGAGTCGGCGTTGACTTTGAATCAATTGACCAGAAGTTATTAACTGAATTGTTTTTTACAAACAAAAAAATAACGATAGTTTCAATACCATATAATGAGTGCCTCGACAAGATTTCATCTGGTGAGATTGATGCGGCAATTTGGTATACACCTAGACATGAATCACTTCAATCTTTAGGTTTAAGTGAAGAACCTTTAGATATTATTCCAGAATTTGATAAAGCATCTATTGCTGTTTTTATGGTAAGAAAAAACTCAGACTATCTAAAAATAATGTTATCAAACATTATAGACCAAAATCAGTTATTACAGCATCAAAATGATGTTATTTCAGGGGTTGTAATTCCTACTTATTAGAAGGGTAAATAATGCATGAAAGAATGAAAATATTATATGATAACGGTGTGATAACCGGTGACTCATATCAAGGTATCTTATCGGTAATTAATACTTTAAATGATGAGTGGAAGCTTAATAATGATGATGAGCAGTATCAGATGGCGATGACTCATTTAGTTAGAGCTATTGATCGAGTTCGTCGTGAAGAACCGGTTACGGAAGGACTTGATGTAGATATTGAATCTGAATTAATGGCAAGTGAATACTACTTTACTATTTTAGAAATGAATGAACGAGTATGTTCGATGATGGGAGTGAAATGCGAAGACATCCCCAAGGAAGAAAAAGGCTTTCTTATCTGTAATCTTCTTTCCATATATCTAAAATCCAATTAAATAATGAGGTCACGTATGCCAATAGATGAAACAGGATATACATATTGCCATGAGCATCTTCATATTGACTTATCGATACAAAAAAAAGATGTCGATTGTAAATTGGATCAGTATGATTTAATTAAGAGCGAACTAATTGAGTTACAGCATCTTGGTGTACGTAATATTATTGAGGTAACTAACCGTTTTATGGGGAGAAATCCTCAATTTATTGAAGATTTAATTAGAGATACAAAAATGAACATTCTGTTATCGACAGGTTTTTATATTGAAGGTTTTTTCCCAGATTACTTGGCAGAAATGTCTATAGACAATATTGCTAAAACAATGATAGATGAAATCGAATATGGAATTGATGGCACCACTTTAAAAGCCTCATTGATAGGAGAAATAGGTAGCAGTGAGAATGACTTCACGCCAACAGAAAAAAAAGTGTTTATAGCCGCCGCTCAAGCACATTTAGATACAGGGCGTCCTATTTCGACTCATACATCGTTTAGCACTATGGGCCGGCAACAAGCTCAGTTGCTAAGAAGTCATGGTGTCAATTTATCCCATGTCACAATAGGGCATTGTGATCTAAGAGATAACTTTGATGATCTCCTCTGGCTGCTTGATCAAGGTTGCTACATACAAATCGATACGATTGGTAAGAATGCATATTACCCAGATGAAAAAAGAGTTGAGGTGATTAAAGAGTTATTGCATCGGGGCTATGACAGGCAACTTATGTTATCAATGGATGTTACTCGTCGCTCTCATCTTAAAGAAAATGGAGGATTAGGTTTTTCTTATTTAATAGAGAAATTTGTTCCTAAATTATTAGAACGAGGTGTTAATAACGAGAATATTGAAATGATGCTCAAGCATAACCCTGCTCGATTTTTTAATGAAAATTTGTAAAAGCACCATTAATTTAAGGACAAATGATGAAAAAGATTGCAATTGCTGGATTACAGCGTGAACAAATAAAAGAGCAAATAGAGTTAAGTGCTCCTGATATGTTTGAATGCCATATTTTAAATGATATGGATGCAGCGATGAAAGTGAAATCAGGTGAAATCGATTATTATATTGGAGCCTGTAATACCGGGGCAGGGGCGGCATTGAGTATGGCTATCGCGATAATTGGCTTTAATCAATCTTGTACGATTGCAAAACCAGGAATTAAAGCTAAAGAGGTCGAAGTGGCTCGATTTATTAGTGAAGGAAAGAAGGCATTTGGTTTATCTATAGAACATGTTGAACATGCTATTCCAATGTTAATTAACTTACTAATAAAAGAGGTGTGACATGGAATTATATAATGTCGCATTAATCGCTGCATTGTGCGCGATGACAGCATTAATAGCTAATATGTCAGCTGCAGTTTTTCATGATGGTATCCGACCTATATTACCTCAAGTTGTTGAGGGAAATATGACGCGACGTGATGCAGGGTCGGTCGCATTTGGTTTATCAATTGGCTTCGTTGCTTCGGTTGGGATCTCTTTTACCTTATCTACAGGTTTGCTAAACCCGTGGCTGCTTTTTTTACCGACCGATATTATCGGAGTCATGGCTGGCAGCCGTATTATCGCCGCGATTGGTGGTGGTATATGGGGGGTGTTAGTGGTTACCAGTTTAGCGGGAGTGAACGCTGTTTTGACAGGTTTACCTGTTGATGCACTAGGTGCATTAGGCGAGCTTGGTACTCCTGTGATGTCAGCGTTTGCATTATTCCCGTTACTGGCCATTTTTTACCAATTTGGCTGGAAATCAGGCACGTTTGCTAGCGTTGTAGTTTTAATTGCTCGATTACTTACTATTAAATATACGGCGGTATATCCAGAATCGATTCAAATTTTTGTTGGAATGGTAATGTTGGTTGGTATCGCAATCCGTAATGATTTAAGAGACAAAGCGAATGGGATAACTCCACCCGATATGAGTGGATTGCATAGCTTATTTGAAGAGCGGACAAAGCGTATTCTTAAAAATATGCCATTGCTGGCAGTGACGGGGGGGCTTATTTCTGCCGCAGCTGCATCAGGTATTTTTGCTGGATCAGAAGTCTCTATTTATTCTTTAGTAGAAGCATACAAAATGACCGATCCGGAGGCACAGCAATCGGCATTAAATCAAGTTGCTTTATCTGAGTTCATGCGAGGACTTGGTTTTATCCCTCTAATTGCTACGACTGCATTAGCGACTGGTGTGTATGGAGTGGTTGGTTTTACTTTTGTATTTGTTGTTGGTTATTTATCACCAAACGTCCCTGTTGCTGCAATTTTAGGTGCGGTCACTATATGTTTAGAAGTTTATTTATTAAGAGGCATAGGTCGTTTTCTTGAACAATTCCCATCTATTCGTAATGCATCCGATAACATACGAAATAGTATGAATACTTTGATGGAATTTGCTCTTTTAATTGGCGGTGTATTGGCAGTTATGAAAATGGGTTCTACAACAGGATTTACTATTTTTGTCATTTTATACTACCTCAATGAAGTAATGGGTCGACCTATTTTAAAAATTGCCTCACCTGCTGTAGCTGCAATTTTAACGGGAGTTATTTTAAACGTATTATTTGTTTTTGGCTTGTTTGTTCCTGCTTAAAATTAAGTTTTTAATCTATGTTTCTAATTGTAAAGAGTGATTGTTATGTTTTTAAAGGCTTTACAAAAGCAAAACTCAGAGTTGATTTCAACAGCTATTGCAATGCATAGGAATGGAGAAATATTACCAGACTCATATGTGTTCGATGTTGATGCATTCACTGAGAATGTTAAAAAAATTCAGATGTACGCGACAGAATATGGCATTAAATTATATGGGATGACAAAGCAATTTGGTCGAAATCCTATATTGGCAAGAATTCTTATGGATATTGGGTTTGATGGTATCGTGGCTGTTGACTTTAAAGAAGCGCGATTGTTACATCGAGTGGGTATTAAAATATCTCATATAGGTCATTTAGTGCAAATACCTTCTAAAATGGTTGAAGAGGTTGTATCTATTATTCGTCCAGAAGTGATTACTGTGTATTCTTTGATAAAAGCAAAAGAAATATCTGATGCAGCGAAGAAGGCAGGAGTGACCCAAAAATTATTACTAAAGTTTTATGCTGAGGGTGATTGTCTATTTATTAATCAAGAGTCTGGTTTTCCAATATCAGAAATGGATAAAGTGGTCAGATATATTTCAGCATTAGATAATGTTGTTATTGAAGGGCTCACTCACTTTCCGTGCTTTTTAGTTAATGAGGAAGGAAATACAATTCCTACTCCTAATTTTAAAACATTACTTACTGCCAAAAAAATGATGGAAGAGAAGGGTGTTCGGATAAATCAAGTAAATACACCGTCATCTACTAGTCATGAAACGATTCCTGTGCTTGCTGCGCAGGGAGCGACTCATGGGGAGCCTGGGCATGCATTGACTGGGACGACACCATCGAATATTAATGGAACACAAGTAGAAAAGATGTCCATGCTGTATTTATCGGAAGTATCACATCAATTTAATAACAAGTCTTATTGTTATGGTGGTGGATTTTATCGTAGAGGCCTATTAGATATGGCTTTAATTGATGGTACTGAAGTCAAAGTTACCAACGATGATACCGATAGCATTGATTATCATCTTTTATTAGATGGTATTTATCCGATTGGTTCGAGTGTTGTCATGGCATTTCGTACGCAAATATTTGTGACTCGTAGTGACGTTGTATTGATTAAAGGTATTTCAGTAGGTAAGCCAGAGATCATTGGTATTTATAACTCACTTGGACAGGAGATCTAGTATGGGGCGATTCATTGTTGTCGTATTAGATGGCTTTGGTGTAGGAGAGATGGACGATGTAAAGTTGACTAGAACACAAGATATCGGTTCTAACACTGCCTATAAACTACTTAACTATTACTCTGATCAAGATTTACCTGTATTAGGAAAGCTAGGGTTAAATAATGTTGTTAAGAGTAGAACATCTGTGATCAAGAAAAATAGGTTTGCAAATACAGGGACGATTAATTTGAAGCATGAAGGTTGCGATACCTTCGCTGGGCATCAAGAGTTGATGGGGACTTTACCTAAAAAACCGTTAGTTAAACCATTTTATTATTCAATTGATGCTATTGAGAATGCACTTCTCAAGCATGGATATCAAGTGGAAAGAGTTAATAGGCTTGATGCTGAAATTTTATTTGTGAATCAGTGTGTGATGGTGGGAGACAATTTAGAGGCAGAGTTAGGGCAGGTTTATAATATAACCGCCAATTTAAATTTAATTAGTTTTGATGAATTACAAATCTTAGGTACAGTGATCAGAGGTGCCAATAATGTTTCTCGTAATGTAGTATTTGGTGGTCTGTTAGACTCTAATCAGTCGCTCTTTGATGCAATTGAAGTGAGGGGTAAGTATATTGGTGTTAATGCTCCTAGATCTGGTGCTTATGATAAAGGCTTTCAGGTTGTACATCTAGGTTATGGTGTTGATCACTCTGTTCAAGCTCCACAAATGATTAATCAAAATGGTGTCAAAACGATTTTGATTGGTAAAGTTGCTGATATTGTCCAGATTAAAAATGGTGTTAACTTTGTTAAGATGGTAGATACTGATGATATTTTTGAGCGTAGTGTTGAGGAGATAAAGAAGCTTAACAATGGCTTCTTTTGTATTAATATTCAGGAAACGGACTTATCTGGCCATAAAGAAAACTCGGAATTGTATTGGTCTACTTTACAACGAGCGGATGAAGGAATAGGAAGAATTATATCTTTATTAAATAAAGACGATATTTTAATTATTACTGCAGATCACGGAAATGATCCTTTTATTGGCCATGGTATGCATACTCGGGAAAGAGTGCCTTTACTACTTGTAAGCGAAGGAATCTATGGTGTTGATTTCGGTGAACGTGGAACCCTTGCAGATATTGGCGCTACTGTTTGTGATTACTTCAACGCTAATCCGCCCGAGTTTGGAACCTCGTTTTTGTCATTGATTCACATTAAGAAGAATATCTCTGTGTGAATAGAGATGTTGCAGTGAGTGCATTCAACTGGGTTCTTGTTAGACCATGTTTTCTCCAACAACGTGGGGTAGCTATTGAAAATATTCAATATGCTCGATAACTGAGAATACAACACTTGTGTTGAAATGTTTTTCCACGCTATGAAAGTAGAGCAGATAAAATATGAATCGATATTATTTTCTCAAATGAAAAATAGCGTGTCTTTTTTACTTTTTTTGGAAAATTAAATTCGTTATCTTTCTTTTAATTGAACGAAAGTAATCCATTTTTTAAGGGATGATTAGTCAGTTAATTGATATAACACTCTTCATTAAGTAGTTTTATGTTTCTGCAGTTTAGGATTCGTTCCTCAAAATACTTCAGTGGCCAATGGGGCGATTTATTCTCTTTTGGCGTTAAATAAACAGATACTTCCCAATAAACAAAGAAGCCAATACCGACACCGTTATTGGCTTTTGATTTATATCTTAAATGGTTTTACTTTTTAAACGATGTTAGCTCAAGTTTAGAAAAAGTCACGCTGTTGTAGTCACCATTTTTGACATCAGTGGCGAAGTCACCTGTACCTGCACAACCAGGAGACCAGAAACCGTCATCATCTTTTATGCTGCATTGACCGTATGCGCCAGCTTTAAAGTAGAAAGAATCTTCCGCGTAGCCACGTGGGTTGTCTTTCTCATCTACTGTACCGTCAGGCTTCAAGTTTTTAGATAGATCGATTTTATATTCAACTGTCTTGTGGTTTTTCGAAGTGAATGTTAAATGCATAATGTTACCTTCAACATCAACAATATAACTAAATTCTTCACCCAGTGCTAAACCAGCATCTTTAGGATCTTCTTTGTTTTCCCAAGTATTGCCCCAAACTGGGTAAGCAATATCAGTACGGTTTGGATCGTTTTTCTCTAAGTTACGCTCGTAATTAAAGAATACAGAACCATTTTCATGTCCTGGCCATTTTTTGTAGAAGATTTTTAATGGCTCATTACCGTAACCAAAGCCAGTTTTCGCTTCGATCATTTTTGGATCTTTGTTTGCGTGAATTTGACCGACTACAACAGAATAAGCAGGGTATTTATTAGGTTGATTAGCATGAGTCGCTACATGGTTTACTTTTAATGTTGCTTCAAGTTTGCCACCGATAGAGCCAAATTTATCGGCATTAGGGTTTGCTGCAATAGTCCAGTTATTTAGTGGATCTTTTACACCAATATTTAAGTCTGTTCCTCTTAACATTTGGCGTAATTCAGAACGTGCATTTGATGATCCTGATGTAGTAATAGCTTTATTTTGTACTTGAAAAACCATATTGCCATCATCATCTAAAAAGAAATAGTCAGGGTTTGAATAGCTAAACATTGCCACCCCTTCAATTTCATCAATTTTACCGTTTTTATCCCTGTCTTCTGGAACGGTAATTTTCCAGTTCATCATGTCAAACTTGTCAGCAGGTACAGGAGTGGCTTGCGCCATTGAATTTACTGAACAACCTAAGATAACCGACATGCAGAGGAATTTTTTTAACATTTTCTATCCTTATTTAACGTTATGTTTTAATTGTTTTTTATATTTAGGTACAGATATCTAATTAATAGTTAGATTGTAAAATCTTATAATAATACAAAATGTGGAGTGGTGAGTTTTGTCACATATTACGGAAGGGAAAATAGCGCAAAATCACTTTTTAAAACTTTTTATTCTCCCTAGATTACATTTAACTAAGGAGAATAATTTTAATAATGGGCACCTCTATAACACTCTAATTATTAATGAATTAAGCCAAAGAATTTCGGTAAGAATAAGCTTAATGCTGGAATAAAGGTAATCAGCAATAAGGTGATAATTAGCACGCTACAGAATGGAAGAATAGCTCGAATCACTTTTTCAATTTTGACACCACTGACACTACAACCGACGAATAAAGCGGTACCAACCGGTGGGGTGGCAATACCAATACATAAGTTAAAGATAATCATCATGGCAAAATGAATCGGATCCATTCCCAGCTGTGCCGCGATTGGCATAAAGATGGGGGTGAAAATGAGCAGCGCAGGGGTTAAATCCATGAACATGCCAACAATTAATAAAATAAGATTCATTAATAGGAAAATAATGATCGGATTATCAGAAATAGACAACATCCAATCACTGATCATTCCCGGCAGGCCAGTGAATGCCATTGCCCAAGACATGATGGTAGAAGCACCGATAATAAACAACATGATGCCCGTGATTTCTGTGGTTTCAATGCTGATTTGTTTAATATCTTGCCAACTGATCGTTCGATAACACAATGACAAAACAAAAGAGTAGAGTACCGCGATACAAGCACCTTCGGTTGCGGTAAATACTCCACCAATAATGCCGCCGATAACCACTAAGATTAAACCTAAACTCGGCACAGCTTGCCATACAATAGAGGTCACTTGTCTTAAGGTATGACGCTCGATAGCGTGTTTATCATAACCTTTGCGCTTAGCAATAATATAAGCCACAACCATACAGCTTAAACCCATTAATATACCAGGTACGTAACCAGCAATAAACAGAGCGGCAACCGAAGTACCACCACTGACTACGGAAAAGACAATCAATGAATTACTTGGTGGAATAAGTAGGCCAGCAGGGCAAGAGGCAACGTTAACCGCTGTTGAGTACGCATTGTCGTAACCCTCTTTTTTCATTTCAGGTGCAAGGGTTTTACCTACCGCTGCTGCTGCCGCAACCGCCGAGCCAGATACCGCGCCAAACATCATATTGGATAAAATATTAACGTGAGCAAGTGACCCTGGAAGACGGCCAACTAACAATTTAGCAAAGTTAATCAACCGACCTGCAATACCGCCTCGGTTCATTATGTTGCCTGCCAGAATAAAGAATGGAATAGCCAGTAAACTAAAGCTATCAACTCCAGTGACAATCTTTTGCCCAGCCGTCATTGAAGCGACATCAAAAGGAAGAATGGTGTACATGATCACCAGTGAAGACATCGCAATTGCAATCGCAATCGGCACACTGAGTGCAATCATGGTTAAAAATAGGCATAACAGCCAAAAGCCAACAGAAATATCCATATTCACGGGACCTTAGTGAGATTCTTTAATAAAAGGTTCTAAAATGTTGAGTATTAAATAGAAAACAATTAGAACGCCGGACAAGGGTAAAATAAAATACACGTAGGCCATTGGAATTTGTAAAGCAGGGGAGAATTGCTGCATAGTACGGCCAATTAATGCCCAGCCACCTTTTAACATGGCAAGAGAAACAAAAGATAAAGTAAGAAAATTGATAAAGAGTTGAAGTGCAGTGTTCATTTGGGGAGAAATATTATCCGCTAATAACGTAATCGCTAAGTGGCCTCTTTTTCCAAATAAATAACTGGCACCCAATAGACCTAACCAAATCATTAAATAACGTGATAATTCATCAGTAAATGAACTTGGATCATTTAAAATATACCGACTAAATACTTGCCAAGTCACCGTAATAACTAAAGCTAGTAATGCAAAACCGCAAAAAATTAATATGGATTTATCTAGGTAATATCTTATATTTTTAAGCAGAACAAACATGGGCGTTCCTTAATACTATCAAAAGCTGTCTGCTCCTAGATTAGGGAGTTAAAACTGCAGATAAGTTGACGGTGTTTTTTCACTTATCGCCTTACCGCAGTTCCAATGACTTCGGCTATAGTGTTGTCAAAGTCTCAATAGAGCAAACATGATAAAAGTACGATGTTGAATTATTTAATCGCTTGGATTTTATCGATGAAGTAGCTAAGTTTTGGATCTTTTTTCGCCTCATCCAACATAGGTTTTACCTTTTCTTGGAATTTGGCTTTATCTACTTCAACAAACGTTACGCCCATTTTTTTCGCTTTTTCAATGTTGGCATTTTCAGTTTGATCCCATATTTTAATTTCTTCTTCTAAAGATTCAGCCGCTGCTTCTTTCATGATTTTACGTTCTTTATCGCTTAGATTTGCCCAAGTATTTTCAGAAATAATGATCAAGTCTGGGCTCATGGTGTGTTGGTCCATTGAGTAGAACTTAGCAACTTCACTGTGGCGCATTTCAACTAAGCTAGAAACGTTGTTTTCCGCTGCATCGATAACACCTTGTTGTAAGCCAGTATATACTTCTGTAAATGGAAGTGGCGTAGCTTTAGCACCAAGCAAGCTGATCATTTTCATCATGGTAGGAGATTCTGGAACACGAATTTTTAAACCAGCAAGGTCTTCTGGAGTTTTAATGGGCTTTTTAGCATAGAAGCTTCTTGAACCTGAGTCATAAAAAGTTAGCCCTATAAATCCTTTACCTTTGCTAGAGTTAAGTAATTCTTCAGCAGCATCACTACGCATAAATGAACGCATGTGTTCAGGGCTTCTAAATAAAAATGGGATAGAAATCACTTTAAATGTAGGTTCGAATGATTCCGCCAATGAACCATTAATTTTTGCCATATCAATTGCACCCGTTACAACTTGTTCTGCTTGATCACGCTCTGAACCAAGTTGCGCATTTGGGAAGATTTTGACCGTAAGATCCCCATTCGATTTTTCTTTTACTTTGTCAGCAAAGATAACCATGCCTTTATGGGCTGCATTGTCTAATGACATTGCATGGCCAAGTGTTAAGGTCTTTGCTGAGATAGAAAAGTTAGTAAAGAGAGCGGCGATAGCAAGAGGTAAAATTAGCTTTTTCATGTAACGTCCTTATTATGTTGTTGTTTGATGTTTAGTGTAGTTATGTAGTTTTGTAATACAATAATAAAGGGTTCATAATTTGACCGACATCTTACATTTAGTCACATTTGTGATCTGGGTGGTATTAATAAAAAATCATAATAATGGTTTGTTTATTATTGAGCTTAAAATGGTGTTTAAGTGATTTTTGTCACAAGATTTTTATATTTAAAGAAAATAATGATAACTTTACTTTTTAGTATTAAATTGTGATTTTTATATGAAAAAGTTTATGGTTGGTTTTTTATTTTATTTGAGTAGGCCAAAATGATTGTACATTAATAAATGGCTTTCATTCTTGCTTTGTTAAAAAGGCACTTTTATTGAAATGTCTGTTGATTTATAAAGTGTTTTTAATTAAGTGTTTATTTGTCATGGCAAGGCTTTAATATCGTTTAAGCCTCAGGTTTTGGTCATTATCGTAGTCATTATCCAGCGTTATAGCGGTTGATGATACAACTTAATGGGAGTTGTACTAGGTCACTTATGATTCCGCAATGAAACTAATTTGATTCTTGGCTTTGGTTCAGGGCAACCGCATGAGTGTCTAATTTTTCGCCACCTGACTAAAGCCAACACTTAATACTGCCTCTAACATGGCGGTATTCATCATGCATCGCTTTTGCTTACCAACAATGCTTAGCTTCGTTGGCTCTTCTCT
>NZ_JBLWZK010000004.1:0-218113 GCF_048266485.1 Vibrio sp.
TTATAAAGGCAAAGGTGTTCGTTACGCAGATGAAAATGTGCGTACTAAAGAAGCTAAGAAGAAGTAAGGTAACACTATGGATAAGAAAGCATCTCGCATCCGTCGTGCTACACGTGCACGTCGTAAGATTGCTGAGCTAGGTGCAAACCGCCTAGTAGTACACCGTACTCCACGTCATGTGTACGCTCAGGTTATCGCACCAAACGGCTCTGTGGTTATCGCTTCTGCTTCTACTGTAGAAAAGGCGATCCGTGAGCAAGTTAAGAATACTGGTAACGTTGACGCTGCTAAAGCTGTAGGTAAAGCTATTGCTGAGCGCGCTATCGAAAAAGGCATCTCAGATGTGGCTTTCGATCGTTCTGGTTTCCAATACCACGGTCGAGTGGCGGCACTTGCAGATTCTGCACGTGAAGCTGGTCTGAAATTCTAAGGTAGGGTTGGAAGATGGCTAAACAAGAACAACAAGCTTCAGATTTGAATGAAAAGCTAATCGCTGTTAACCGTGTTGCTAAAACGGTTAAAGGTGGTCGAATCTTTAGCTTTACTGCACTAACTGTCGTTGGTGATGGTAATGGTCGCGTTGGTTTCGGTTACGGCAAAGCTCGTGAAGTACCAGCTGCGATTCAAAAAGCAATGGAAAAAGCGCGTCGTAACATGGTTACTATCGCTCTTAACGAAGGCACTCTTCACCATTCGGTGAAAGGTCGCCACACAGGCTCTAAAGTTTACATGCAACCAGCTTCTGAAGGTACAGGTATCATTGCCGGTGGTGCAATGCGTGCAGTACTTGAAGTTGTAGGTGTTCATAACGTACTTGCGAAAGCGTACGGTTCTACGAACCCTATCAACATCGTTCGTGCAACGATCGATGGTTTGAGCGGCATGAAGTCACCAGAAATGGTTGCTGCTAAACGTGGTCTAACTGTTGAATCTATTTCGGAGTAAGAACACATGGCAACTATTAAAGTAACTCAAACTAAAAGCTCAATTGGTCGCCTACCAAAGCACAAAGCTACTTTGCGTGGACTAGGCCTTCGTCGAATCAACCACACTGTTGAACTTGAAGATACTGCTTGCGTACGCGGCATGATCAACAAAGTTCAATACATGGTTAAAGTTGGGGAGTAATCAGAATGCGTTTGAATACTCTATCACCGGCTGCGGGTTCTAAACCTTCTAAGAAGCGTTTAGGTCGTGGTATCGGTTCTGGACTAGGTAAAACTGGTGGCCGCGGTCACAAAGGTCAAAAATCACGTTCTGGCGGCAGTGTTCGTCCAGGTTTTGAAGGTGGTCAAATGCCTTTGAAACAACGTCTACCAAAATTCGGTTTCACTTCTCGTAAGAGCCTAGTGACTGCTGAAGTTCGTCTAGCTGAGCTAGCGAAAGTAACGGCTGACGTTATTGATCTTGACAGCTTAAAAGCTGCTAACGTAATCACTAAGAACATCGAGTTTGTTAAAGTTGTTCTTTCTGGTGAAATCAGCAAGCCAGTAACTGTTAAAGGTCTACGTGTGACTAAAGGTGCTGTAGCTGCTATCGAAGCTGCTGGCGGTAAAATCGAAGCTTAATCTTCGAAGGATAGGTACAGATGGCTAAAAAACCAGGACAAGATTTCAGTACTGCTAAACAGGGTACTGGTGAATTAAAATCGCGTTTATTATTCGTAATCCTCGCGCTTTTGGTATTCCGAGCTGGCTCTTTTGTGCCGATTCCTGGTATTGATGCGGCTGTACTTGCCGATTTGTTCGAACAGCAAAAAGGTACCATCATTGAAATGTTTAACATGTTCTCTGGTGGTGCTCTTTCGCGTGCATCTATATTAGCATTGGGCATCATGCCGTATATTTCGGCCTCGATTGTTGTCCAATTGCTAACTGTAGTTCATCCAGCGTTAGCGGAACTCAAGAAAGAGGGTGAAGCAGGCCGTCGTAAGATAAGCCGATACACACGCTATGGCACGCTTGTACTAGCAACTTTCCAAGCAATTGGTATTGCAACTGGTCTGCCGAATATGGTCCAAAATCTGGTCGTTATCGATCAAACCATGTTCACAATCATTGCTACCATCAGTTTAGTAACCGGCACCATGTTCTTAATGTGGTTAGGTGAACAAATTACTGAGCGTGGAATTGGTAACGGTATTTCGTTGATTATTTTCACGGGTATTGTTGCTGGGTTGCCAGCTGCAATCGGACATACAATTGAGCAAGCGCGTCAAGGTGAATTGAACGTGCTTCTTCTATTGTTAATCGCTGTGGTTGCGTTCGCTGTTATTTAT
Organism: Vibrio sp.; assembly: GCF_048266485.1. Lineage (GTDB taxonomy): Bacteria > Pseudomonadota > Gammaproteobacteria > Enterobacterales > Vibrionaceae > Vibrio. Next base: position 2,279 of record NZ_JBLWZK010000004.1, read on the forward strand.
TTCGTTGTTTTCATGGAACGTGGTCAACGTCGTATTGTCGTTAACTATGCGAAGCGTCAACAAGGTCGTAAAGTGTTTGCAGCACAAAGTACGCATTTACCATTGAAGATAAACATGGCGGGTGTAATCCCTGCTATATTTGCTTCAAGTATTATCCTGTTTCCAGGTACTCTAGCTCAATGGCTTGGCCAAAATGGTGAAAGTAAAACATTTGGTTGGTTAACGGATGTGTCTTTGGCACTAAGTCCAGGTCAACCGTTGTATATAATACTTTATGCGACAGCAATTATTTTCTTTTGTTTCTTTTATACAGCGATGGTATTTAACCCTCGTGAAACAGCAGATAATTTGAAGAAGTCCGGTGCATTCGTACCCGGCATCCGCCCAGGTGAGCAGACAGCAAGATATATAGATAAAGTAATGACTCGTTTAACATTAGTTGGTGCTTTATATATTACCTTTATTTGTCTAGTCCCACAGTTTATGATGACCGCATGGAACGTTAAGTTCTATTTCGGTGGTACTTCACTACTTATCGTAGTGGTAGTAATCATGGACTTTATGGCACAGGTACAGACTCATCTGATGTCTCAGCAGTATGATTCTGTGTTGAAAAAAGCGAATCTGAAAAACTATAACCGCTAATAACAGTAGGTATAGTTCAGATTTCATTACGGAGTTTAGCAATGAAAGTTCGTGCTTCCGTTAAAAAAATCTGCCGTAACTGTAAAGTTATCAAGCGCAACGGTGTTGTGCGTGTAATTTGCAGTGAGCCAAAGCATAAACAACGCCAAGGCTAATTAGCAGAAATTTTTACTTGAAATATGAGGGCAGGCCGAGTATATTCCTCGGCCTACCTTTTGCGTGCAAAAGAAGTAGTATGCCGCTGCGTATCCTCGACGGGCTTTGCAGCGGATAATTCTTTATATAAGTACTAGGAGTGAATAGTGGCCCGTATAGCAGGCATTAACATTCCTGATCATAAACACGCTGTTATCGCATTAACTGCGATCTACGGCATCGGTAAAACTCGTTCTCAAGCTATTTTAGCTGAACTGAGTATTGCTGAAGATGTTAAGATCAGTGAACTAACTGAAGAGCAGATTGATCAACTGCGTGATGGTGTAGCTAAATACACTGTAGAAGGTGATCTACGTCGTGAAGTATCGATGAACATCAAGCGTCTTATGGACCTTGGCTGTTACCGCGGTCTTCGTCATCGTCGCAGTCTACCACTACGTGGACAGCGTACTAAAACCAACGCACGCACTCGTAAGGGTCCGCGCAAGCCGATCAAAAAATAATCGGATAAGGTAGAGAGTACAATGGCAAAACAACCAACACGCACGCGTAAACGCGTTCGCAAGCAAGTAGCAGATGGCGTAGCGCACATCCATGCTTCTTTTAACAACACAATCGTGACCATCACTGACCGTCAAGGTAATGCTCTTTCTTGGGCTACTGCAGGTGGTTCAGGTTTCCGTGGTTCTCGTAAATCTACGCCGTTTGCTGCACAGGTTGCTGCTGAACGCGCAGGTGAAATGGCCAAAGAATATGGCCTAAAGAACTTGGAAGTTATGGTTAAGGGCCCAGGTCCTGGTCGTGAGTCTACTATCCGTGCTTTAAACGCATTGGGTTACCGCATCACTAACATCGTTGATGCAACTCCGATCCCTCATAACGGTTGTCGTCCACCTAAGAAACGTCGCGTTTAATTCGTTTCTAGGAATATTGGAGAAAGATCATGGCAAGATATTTGGGCCCTAAGCTGAAGCTTAGTCGTCGTGAAGGTACTGACTTATTCCTTAAGTCAGGTGTCCGCGCGATCGATACCAAGTGTAAAATTGATAACGCACCAGGTGTACACGGCGCTCGTCGCGGTCGTTTATCTGAGTTTGGCGTTCAGCTTCGTGAGAAGCAAAAAGTTCGTCGTATGTATGGCGTTCTAGAAAAACAATTCCGCAACTACTACAAAGAAGCTGCACGCCTTAAAGGCAATACAGGTGAAAACCTGCTTCAACTTCTTGAAGGTCGTTTAGATAATGTCGTATACCGCATGGGTTTCGGTGCTACTCGCGCTGAATCACGTCAGCTAGTTAGCCATAAAGCTATCCTAGTAAACGGCAAAGTAGTTAACGTTCCTTCATTCAAAGTTACGGCTAACGACGTTGTTTCTATTCGTGAGAAAGCTAAACAGCAATCACGTATTAAAGCTGCTCTAGAAGTTGCTGAACAACGCGAAAAACCAACTTGGATTGAAGTAGATGCTAGCAAGATGGAAGGTACTTTCAAACGTATCCCAGAGCGTTCTGATCTATCTGCTGACATCAACGAACACTTGATCGTCGAACTTTACTCTAAGTAAGGTTTAAACAAAAGAGAGGACACAATGCAGGGTTCTGTAACAGAATTTCTTAAGCCACGTCTTGTTGACATCGAACAAATCAGCACGACACATGCAAAAGTAACTCTTGAGCCTTTAGAGCGTGGTTTTGGCCACACTTTAGGTAATGCACTTCGCCGTATTCTTTTATCTTCTATGCCAGGTTGTGCTGTAACAGAAGTTGAGATTGAAGGCGTTCTACACGAGTACAGCACCAAAGAAGGCGTTCAAGAAGATATCCTTGAGATCCTTCTTAACCTGAAAGGTCTTGCTGTGAGCGTTGCCGAAGGCAAAGATGAAGTGTTTATTACACTAAAAAAATCAGGCTCGGGCCCTGTTGTTGCAGGTGACATCATCCATGATGGTGATGTAGAGATCGCTAACCCAGAACACGTTATTTGTCACCTAACGGATGACAAATCTGAAATCGCTATGCGTATTAAAGTTCAACGTGGTCGTGGTTATGTTCCGTCTTCAGCTCGTATCCATACTGAAGAAGATGAGCGTCCAATCGGTCGTTTACTTGTTGATGCTACATATAGCCCGGTTGATAAAATCGCCTACGTTGTAGAAGCAGCACGTGTAGAACAACGTACTGATTTAGACAAGCTTGTTATCGATATGGAAACAAATGGCACTTTAGAACCTGAGGAAGCTATCCGTCGTGCAGCTACTATTTTAGCTGAACAATTGGATGCATTCGTAGATCTTCGTGATGTACGTGTTCCAGAAGAGAAAGAAGAGAAGCCGGAGTTCGATCCTATTCTACTGCGTCCTGTAGACGATCTTGAACTAACAGTTCGCTCTGCTAACTGCTTGAAAGCAGAAGCGATTCACTACATCGGTGATCTTGTACAGCGTACCGAGGTTGAGCTTCTTAAAACGCCAAACCTTGGTAAGAAGTCTTTAACAGAGATTAAAGATGTTCTAGCGTCGCGCGGTCTGTCTCTAGGTATGCGCTTAGAAAACTGGCCACCAGCGTCGATTGCTGAAGATTAATTGATATTAGTTAGAAGGATTAGGTCATGCGCCATCGTAAGAGTGGTCGTCAACTCAACCGCAACAGCAGCCATCGTAAAGCGATGTTTAGCAACATGGCTAGCTCTCTAGTTCGTCATGAAGTTATCAAGACAACTTTGCCTAAGGCAAAAGAGCTTCGCCGCGTAGTTGAGCCTTTGATTACACTAGCTAAGACTGACAGCGTTGCTAACCGTCGTCTAGCATTTGCTCGCACTCGTGATAACGAAGTTGTAGCAAAATTATTTAATGAATTAGGTCCACGTTTTGCTGCCCGTCAAGGCGGTTACACTCGTATCCTAAAAGCTGGCTTCCGTAGCGGTGATAAAGCGCCAATGGCATACATTGAGCTTGTTGACCGTCCAGAAGCAGCAGCTGAAGAAGCTGCTGAATAAGCACAGTTAAATAAATAAAAAACGCCGAGTATTATTACTCGGCGTTTTTTTATGTCTAAAATATAGAGTGAACAATTAAAGTTTTAATCTATATAAAAGCAGTTATTTCCAAAGGCTAGTTAATGAGCTTAATAATCCACTGCTTGCGCCTTCGTCACCTAAATAATTCAGTACGATTGGGACATATTGTTCTACCATTGAGCTATCTAGGCCTAATTTTTCAAAAACACTTTTAACCGCGGCCATACTATCTAATGTGTTACTCGCTGATTTAGCACTATCTAAAATACCACTAAGATTAGATGATAATCCTGAGAACTCTTCTCCAGTGCTGCCAGATAATTCATTTGAAGCCATTGCTAATAGAGCTCCCGCTCCGCCGGCAGCTTGCTCGGTAGATACTCCTAATTGATTTTTTAGTGAGTTAACTAATTCGCTACTACTTTGAGCTTGAGAAGCAAGTTTAGTCACAACATCTGTATTTTCTTCGCTTAGTCCAAATAATGCATAGCTTGGTGATGAGATGACAAGGCTGGCAGAGATAAGGGTAAGGGTGAGTTTTTTCATAACTGAATTCCATATATTAATGTAGGACATAGTTATAACTGTTTTTTATGTATAAAAAAAGCAGCGATCGCTGCTTTTATACTTATTAACAACCTATAAACGATTGTTATAGGATAGCAAGAAGCTCAACTTCAAATACTAGAGCCGCAAAAGGAGGAATTGCTGCACCTGCGCCACGCTCACCGTAAGCAAGATCTTGTGGGATGTACAGTTTCCATTTTGAACCAACAGGCATAAGCTGTAGTGCTTCAACCCAACCAGCGATAACGCCAGTTACTGGGAATTCAGCAGGTTGACCGCGAGATACCGAGCTATCAAATACTGTACCGTCAGTTAATTGACCGTGGTAGTGTACGCGTACTTGCTTGTCTGATGTTGGGATTTCACCAGTACCTTCAGTGATCACTTCGTATTGAAGACCAGACTCTAGAACCGTTACTTCAGGACGTAGAGCATTATCTTTTAAGAATACTTCGCCATCTGCTGCTGCCGCTTTTGCTGCTTCAGCACGTAAAGCTTCTGCGCGGGTATGAAGCTCACGAAGTGCATTGTTAATATCATCAACTTCGATTTCAGGCATGTCACCTGTTAATGATGTTGCGATACCTTTAGCGATAGCGGCAACATTTAGACCTTCTAGGCCACTTCCTGCAAGTTGTTGACCCATTTGAAGACCAATACCGTAACTTGCTTTTTGTTCAATAGTTTCTAGTTTAACGTCAGACATGCGAATCTCTTGTTTGCTTAAATGAAGCACTAAGAATATCAGTTCTGATCAATAGATGAAACTTTGTTAGTAATATGAGCTTAACAGTTACAGCTGTAGAAAATTTTGTAATATACTGACAAAACGATTAGTTTATTGAATATCCTTGACGCAAATAATATTAGGATGATGCCACGTGAACCAACGTAAAAAAAATAACCAAAGTCGTACACAAGTCATAAGGGATAAGTTTATCCAATCAGAGCTTGTGATTAGAGTTATTGATGCTTGGCATTCTTTGCCTAAATTGCATCAGCGTATTTTGATGGTACTTATTCCACTCGTCATTGTCTTGCTGCTACTTCCTAGTGAAAAATCTTCAGAACTTCAAACTGATGAGGTTAGCGTCAAACCAGATAAGCCGTTACGTATGACGGTGCCTTTGGTGATTAACGGTGAAGAAACGGCAGCAACTAAACCTAAGCCAAAAGTTGAGAAAAGCGAAAAGCGTGTACAATTAAGTGGGCCTGAAGCGGATGAAGAAGATCAGACTGAGCGTAAGGTGAGTAATAATGCTGGGCCTGAGCCTTGGAATGACTATATCGTACAGAAAGGAGATACACTTTCGCAGATCTTCCGCAACAATGATTTACCACTATCAGATTTGAATCAGCTGGTTGAAATTCAAGGTAAGGACCAACCGTTGAGCCATATTCAATATGGCCAATTAGTTCGCTTTAAACTCACAAATCGTGGCGATTTAGATATTCTTAGAATAGAAAAAGAAGATGGCTCAGTGATGTTTTTCCGCTTATCCAGTGGTGGCTTTGCACGCAGTATGGAATAATTTCAGTATTACTATGCGCTTCTTGTCATATCAATATGAGGAATATCATCTTCTAGATATTCCTCTGAAACCTTCTTGAATCCATGTTTAGCATAATAGTGCTCAAGATGAGCTTGTGCGCCAATGGTAATATCAATATTTCCCCATAGTTGAACACTATACTCAATTGCGGTTTGAATCAGTTGATGTCCTAAACCGTTACCTCTGTGGTTTATGTCAGTCGCTACTCTTCCAATACTTGCGTTATCAAAGCTTATGCCTTTTTTAAGCAAACGAGCGCAAGCAATTAATTGATTATCTTGATAGCCTAATAGTTGATAAACACCTTTAAGCTGATCTTTGCCATCGAGCTCTGGATAAGGGCATGTTTGTTCAACCACAAACACATCCACACGCAGTTTTAGTAATTGGTAGAGTTCGTGAGTGGTAAGTTGGTCGAAAGATTTACAAATCCATTGCATAAAAACACTTCTCTTTGGCTTAGTTGGTCAGTAAGACAAACTAAGATAATCGACTTAATCGTCCAGTCAAGCTATATCCCACCTGTCTTGGTCGTCTATTTGTTTTCATTTATAAGTAGCTTTTATATTCCCTTAGCAGTTATTCGAATAAAAAATGAAATTTTAGCATTTCAGGTAATAACATCTGATCGTCATAATGATTGCCTAATAAGCATTCAGTCGAGAAGAGCTAGTAGTATGGATACGATTACTTTATTCCCAAATAGGAAGGGAAGCAGTGCAGCAGCAAACCAAGCTAGCCAAGCAAAGAGCTTGCTAAGTTTTAGTCACAGTCAATTGAAGTCTGGTCAAGTTGTGCTTATTGGTGCAGGACCTGGTGATGCTGAACTTTTAACTTTGAAAGCTTTATCTTACCTGCAACAAGCAGATGTGGTGCTGTATGACTACTTGGTTTCCGATGAGATTATGGCTCTTATTCCTAATGATACCATTTTAGTTTGTGTCGGTAAGAAAGCGGGACACCACAGTGTGCCTCAGCATAAAACCAATCAGCTATTGGTTGACTTTGCTCAACAAGGCTACAAGGTTGCTCGCATTAAAGGTGGCGATCCATTCATATTTGGTCGTGGTGGTGAGGAATTGGAAGTGTTAGCTGATGAAGGTATTGGTTTTGAAGTTATTCCTGGTATTACCGCAGCGGCTGGTGCGACTGCTTATGCTGGGATCCCGTTGACACATCGTGACTACGCCCAATCTGCCATGTTTATCACTGGTCATTTAAAATCTGAAGATGATCAGATTGAATGGTCAACGCTTGCTCGTGGCCGTCAAACTCTCGTGATCTATATGGGATTGATGAAGTCTTCTCATATCCAGCAGCAATTAATTGAACATGGTCGAGAAATCAATACCCCAATTGCCATCATTGAACGTGGTACTCAAGCTAAACAAAAAGTGCTTATTGGAACCTTATCCGAGTTAGCGAGCCTCGCTGAACATGCCCAGTCACCATCTTTAATTGTGATTGGTGAAGTGGTGAGTCTGTCATCAAAGCTCTCTTGGTTTTCCTCTCAAGATAAACAACAAAATTCAACTCAGCCGATTGCGATTTAGCTCTAGTTAGGAGCCACATCGTTGAATATTAAACGCATTTAGCGCAAGGACATGAATCATGGAACAAGAACGTTTAACCCATTTACAGCAACTTGAAGCGGAGAGTATTCATATTATCCGTGAAGTGGCTGCCGAGTTTGATAATCCTGTAATGATGTATTCAATCGGTAAAGATTCAGCGGTTATGCTGCATCTAGCACGTAAAGCTTTTTATCCAGGCAAAATCCCTTTCCCTCTTTTGCATGTGGATACGGATTGGAAATTCAAAGAAATGATTGAATTTCGTGATCGCACTGCTAAGAAATATGGCTTTGATTTATTGGTACATAAGAATCCTGAAGGGTTATCGATGGGGTGTAATCCCTTTGTTCACGGTTCATCGAAACATACCGATATCATGAAAACTCAAGGCTTGAAGCAAGCACTAAATAAATATGGCTTTGATGCAGCATTTGGCGGTGCTCGTCGTGATGAAGAAAAGTCTCGTGCTAAAGAGCGTGTCTACTCATTCCGCGATAAACACCATACTTGGGACCCGAAAAACCAGCGCCCAGAGCTTTGGCATACTTATAACGGCCAGGTGAATAAAGGCGAAAGTATTCGTGTTTTCCCACTTTCAAATTGGACGGAATTGGATATTTGGCAATACATCTACTTAGAAAATATTGAGATTGTTCCTCTGTACCTTTCAGCCGTAAGACCTGTAGTTAATCGTGACGGTATGCTGATTATGGTCGATGATGAGCGTTTTCAATTCGAAGAAGGTGAAAAGGTTGAGCATAAGAGTGTGCGTTTCCGTACTTTAGGTTGCTACCCATTAACTGGCGCGATCGAATCGGAGGCGGCAACTTTGCCAGAGATCATTCAAGAAATGTTGGTGGCGACATCCAGTGAACGTCAGGGGCGCGCGATCGACCATGATCAGTCAGGATCGATGGAGCTAAAAAAACGCCAAGGCTACTTCTAAGCCCATTAAGTTATCAAAAGGATTTTATTATGAACGCAGTTGTTGAAGCCGAACTGGCTGAATTGGGCATCGAAGGTTATCTCACCCAGCATCAATATAAATCATTGATGCGTTTTTTAACCTGTGGCTCTGTTGATGATGGCAAAAGTACTTTAATTGGTCGCCTTCTCCACGATTCAAAGCAGATTTATGAAGATCAATTAGCCGCAGTGAATAGCGATAGCCAACGTGTTGGTACCACCGGTGAGAGACCTGACTTAGCATTATTGGTCGATGGGTTGCAAGCCGAACGTGAACAAGGCATTACTATTGATGTCGCGTACCGTTATTTCTCAACCAAGAAACGTAAATTCATCATTGCCGATACTCCGGGGCATGAGCAATACACCCGTAATATGGCCACTGGTGCTTCGACTTGTGATGTTGCCGTGATCTTGATTGATGCCCGTAAAGGGGTATTAGATCAAACTCGTCGCCATTCATTTATTTCTAGTTTATTAGGGATTCGCCACTTTGTTGTTGCGGTGAATAAAATGGATTTGGTGGAATACTCTGAACAACGTTTTAACGATATTCGTGAAGAATACTTAGAGTTCTCTAAAAATCTCAATCCAGATATCAATATTAAACTGATCCCGATTTCAGCATTGGAAGGCGATAACGTTGTCGACCAGACCCAGAACCTTGCTTGGTATCAAGGTCAACCACTACTGAAAATCTTAGAAGATATTGATTTAAGCCAAGAGCATACTCAAGGTGAGTTCCGCTTACCGGTGCAATATGTTAATCGCCCTAATCTCGATTTCCGTGGTTTTGCTGGCACCATTGCCAATGGAACAATTACTGTTGGCGATAGTGTGACCGCTTTACCTTCTGGTAAAAGTTCTAAAGTTGCTCGCATTGTCACCTTTGATGGTGATTTAGACTCTGCTCGAGCAGGCCAAGCGGTAACCGTTACTTTAGAAGATGAAATTGATATTAGCCGCGGTGACTTATTAGTGCCAACAGGGGCGACTATCAAAGCCACTAATCAGTTTTTAGCCGATGTGGTATGGATGACTGATCAGCCTTTCGCTGCGGGTCGTCAATACGATATTAAAGTGGCTGGTAAACAAACGGTAGGGCAACTGGAATCGATTAAGCATCAGTACGATATCAATAAATTGGAAGAGTTTGATGCGACGGAATTACCATTAAATGGTATTGGTTTATGTGAGATTTCATTAACTGAAACCGTCGCTTTAGATAAATACACGGAGTGTGCGGATACCGGTGGTTTTATCATTATCGATCGCTTAACCAACGTTACTGTCGGTGCAGGTATGGTACGTGAGTGTTTAATTGAACAGCAAATCACGACGCCTACTTCATCAAGTTTTGAAGTTGAGCTCAATGCACTGATCCGCAAGCATTTCCCTCATTGGGGAGCGAAAGATATTGGTCAGCTTTTTGATTCGTCTTCTCTTAACGATCAAAAGAAGTAAGGCAAGATTATGGTGGAGTTTACCATATGGGATAAATGGTTGGTGTTACTGCTGTTAATTGCCATTATTGGTAGTTTAATCTTCACCAAGATTAAGCCGAGCTTTATTTTCGCTACTGCCGCGTTAGTCGCCTTTATGACAGGCGCGGTAGATTTGGATGGCATCGTAAAGAACTTTACGAATTCATCCTTATTGACGTTAGTACTGTTGATCTTAGCGTCATGTGCTTTAGAGAAAACCCGTTTGATCAGTTGGATTAGTCTCCATATTTCATCAGGTCGATTGGGCAGTGTAGTGGCGAAACTTGGCTTTTCGACCGCTTTTCTTTCTTCTTTTACCAATAATACTGCGGTAGTGGTGTCCTTGATTGGTGCGATTAAGCGCAATAACTCTCACGCCCCATCACGATTATTAATTCCATTATCTTACGCCGCTATTCTTGGTGGTACTTTAACTTTAATTGGTACTTCAACGAATTTAATTATTAATAGCTTTGTTGTGGATGCAGGATTGCCGAGCCTTAGCTTTTTTGCTCCAACCTGCATTGGTTTAGCAATTTTAATGATTGGGGTTTTAGTACTGATTCCATTGAGTTATTTATTGCCACATAGCGATGTGTATGAGCAAGATGATCTTCCTTACTTTTTAGAAGCTCGAGTGGAAACCGGATCGCCTTTAATTGGTAAAAGCATTGCCCAAAATCACTTGAGAGCGTTACGTAAGTTATTTTTAGCTGAAGTGATCCGCGATGGGGTGACTATCGCATCGGTGACACCAGATCTGGTATTGCTTGAAAATGATCGTCTGTTGTTTTGTGGTGATGTTGAAAGCGTTGCCACATTACAAGAGATCCCCGGCATTACCTTATTTGGCCAGCACCACCTGAATGGACAAAGCTTCATTGAAGTCGTGGTGAGCCAGTCGGCTTCGATTTGCAATAAGACTTTAAAGTCGAGCCAATTCCGTGATCGTTTTGATGCAGTAGTCGTGGCGATTCGTCGCGGTCACGAGCGTTTAGAAGGTGGCTTAGGCAATGTAAAACTGGCCGCTGGCGATACTTTAGTCTTGGTTCCAGGAAAAGGCTTTCACTCTGCACGTCAAGATCATGGCAAAGAGTTTGTGTTGATTAACGATCTTGATTCGAGTGCTAAGCTAGATCGAACTAAATCAGCGATTGCTTTATTTGGTTTTGCTGCGGTTATAGGGTTATCACTGGTAGGAGCGATTCCTATTATCAAAGGATTAGCTGGTTACATTGTAGTGATGTTAGTACTCGGGGTAGTAGGCATTAGTGAACTCAGGCGTCGTTTTCCTATCGATATTGTGGTGATCGTGGGGGCTGCGTTGTGTTTGGCGCAGTTAATGATGTCTTCAGGCCTGTCTAAACAAATGGGTGATTTGTTCATTTATTTGTTTAATGGCGGAGGGCCAATGGGCGCGGTTATTGCCACTTATTTATTGACGCTTATTTTAACAGAGTTGATTACTAATAATGCCGCAGCCGCGTTAGCTTTTCCTATTGGTTATAGCATGGCAATAGGTTATGGCGTCGATCCTATGCCATTCATCATGGCGGTGTTGTTTGGGGCGAGCGCCAGCTTTATTTCGCCTTATGGTTACCAAACTAACCTACTAGTTTACAGTGTCGGTAATTACCATATTAACGATTTTATTAAGATAGGAGTGCCAATATCGATTGTTTATTCGATCGTGACATTGACGCTAATTCCTTATTTTTTTCCTTTTTAACGCTAACTCTTCGATATGATCGTAAGGCTAGGCTAAGTAACATGGAATCTATTAATGACCATTTTGAATAAAGACGAAAATGTCATTTGGCACCAGCATCAGGTGACCAAGCAAACGCGCTCTGAATTAAAAAATCAAAAGCCAGTGGTGCTTTGGTTTACTGGTTTATCGGGTGCGGGAAAATCGACGGTCGCTGGGGCATTAGAGTCTCAACTGGCTAGCTTGGGATATCACACCTATTTGTTGGATGGTGATAATGTGCGTCATGGTTTATGCAGTGATTTAGGGTTTTCATCTCAAGATCGTCGAGAAAATATTCGTCGTATTGGTGAGTTAGCCAAATTGATGGCTGATGCCGGTTTGATTGTACTGTCGGCATTTATTTCTCCACATCGCTCTGAACGCCAAATGGTGCGTAATTTACTTCCCGATGGTGAGTTTATTGAGGTGTTCGTTAATGCGCCTTTAGACGTGTGTGAAAAGCGCGATCCGAAAGGTTTATACAAGAAAGCGAGAGCTGGTGAGATCCCAAATTTCACTGGTATTGATTCTGAGTATCAAGCACCACAACATCCTGAAATTGATTTGCCAGCAGGCGATAAACCGTTAGATGAGCTGGTGGAGATTTGTCTACATCAGTTACGAGATAGAGCGATAATTGCTTAACCGAGTTAACCGAGTTAACCGATAGTAGAAGCAAAAAGGGAGCCGTTGAGCTTCCTTGTCGTTATTTACTTAGTTATTTGGGCTGGCTACATATCGTCATATTCTTCGATGGCATCACCTTGTAAGGTATAACCTGTCTGAGCCAGTTCATGATCCAGCACTTGAGTTTCTAATTTACCTACTACGTACACCACATCCCATAATTGTTGAACTGGTGCACCTTTTGGAAATTTGACATAAATAATCTGGTTTGGCGGTGGTGGTGGTACGTGGATACAAGCCCCAAAATATGGCACTAATAAAAACTCGGTAATAGTATTTTCATCGCCTTCTAGCGGGATAACAAAGCCAGGAATTTTGACATAACTGTTATTGAGTTCAGGGCGAGTATTACCAATTGGGTTTTGTTTTGCCTTACCGCCAGTATGATTGCTGGGATCTGGCATGCCGAGTTTATCAAAGTTCTTTTGTTCATTGACTGGAACTAAGTCTATCCAGTCAAGTTTCAATGGTTCTTGTTTTTGTGTTGCATGAGCTGTGAGAGGCACGAAAAGACACACCAATAGTATACTTAGCCATAAGAATCTATTGATGAGATGGTTTGATTGAAAAGGTTGAATGGCGATAGTTTGCATTTTTATACCTTTATGGTCATTCCATCTGCGACCGAATGACGATATGCCTTAAGTGATGGGAATAGTCCGATCACGACTCCTGAAATTTGTACCAGTAGTAGTAACATAAGGTCATGTTGGGATAAAGCGGTTAACGCAATTTTGACGCCATATTGATGCTCTATGATGGGGGCGCAAGCGGCTAACACAAGGTAGAGTATTCCTGTTCCAACCGTGATACCAAATAAGGTTAATAAACTTGCTTCACTCATCAGTAAGAAGAAGATATGCTTAGGTTGCGCTCCCATAGCACGTAAAATCGCCATTTCGCGGCGACGTTCTTGTAGTCCGGTCAGTAAACTCGTCAACATACCTAGTAGCCCGGCAATGACCACAAACCCAGAGATTACTATTAAGGCTTGCTCTGCTACCGACATCATGCCCCATAATTCACTTAATGCGATACCGGGTAAAATGGCACTTAAAGGTTCTTTGTTGTAATTATTGATTTGTCTTTGCAGCATAAAGGTTTGAATTTTCGAGTTCAGGCCTAGCATGAAGGCAGTGATCTCTTTAGGCTCAAAGGTTTGCTGTTCTAATACTTTTTTATTTGGTGTTTGGCCAAGATGTGCACCGGACTCCCAACCAACATGAATGGCTTCAATCGCACTTAATGAAACATGTACGGTTTTATCTACGGGAGTTCCAGTTGGTGCTAAAATACCAGTAATGGTGAAAGGTAAGTTTTTGTGGCGAGTAAAAGACTTATCACTGATGCCATGCGCTATAATAATGTCATCACCGATTTGGTAGTTGAGTTTCTTGGCTACATCCGAGCCAATTACGGTTTCAAATAAGCTATGAAAAACTTCCCCTTGAGAGAAAGTGAGTGGTTGCTTACTTCCGTATCGGTAGAATTTAAAGTAGTCCTGATTGGTCCCCATTACGCGAAAGCCGCGGTGTGAATCCCCCAGAGAAATCGGAATTGCCCACTTAACTTGTGGCAGAGTTGCGATATCTTGATAGCTTTGCCAGCCGATATTATTGGTAGCATTACCAATGCGAAATACTGAATAAAGCAATAAATTTACTTCACCTGAGCGAGCCCCAACAATGAGATCGGTACTTGATATGGTGTTAGCAAAGCTGCTTTTCGCTTGGGTACGGATTTTTTCTACACCTAGTAACAATACTACTGAAATAGCTACCGTAATGATGGTGAGTATGGCGGTAGTTTTACGGTTGAGTAAGCTCTTCCAAGCAAGAGAGATAATCGCACTCATTCGTTTGCCTCTTGTTGTGGGTTCACTAGGCTGATTTGGTTAATGGTTGGTAAGTCAACATAGACCTCAAAGTAACGACGCAAACTAGAATCATGGCTAACAAAAATCACCGTGGCACCTGATTGATTAGCCTCTTCAATTAATAGCTCAATAAAAGCTTGGCGATTATCTTGATCTAGAGCAGAAGTTGGTTCATCGGCAATGATGATTTCGGGTTGACCGATTAATGCTCGGGCGGCGGCGACTCGTTGTTGTTGGCCAATACTCAGTTCATTGATCGGTTGTTCAAAACACGATACAGGTAAATGTAACCGAGAGAGTAATTGCTTTGCTTGTTGCTCTAAAGAGGAACTTTGTTGTTCAGCTTTGGCTTTACGATCGCGAGAAAAGCGGCAAGGCAGTAAGACATTTTCTAGTACTGATAGGTAAGGCAGTAGATTAAATTGCTGAAAGATGTAGCCAATATGTCGAGCGCGAAATTTGTCTCGTTCTGCTTGCGATAACAGATTGAGTTGCTTATCGAGAATACGAACTTGACCTGATTGCGGAGTCATTATTCCGGTTAATAAGCTTAACAAGGTCGATTTTCCACAACCGCTGGGCCCTTGAATAAATACATGTTGCTGAGGCTTAATTGCCAATTGATCTATCACTAGGGTAGGTGTGGATTGTTTCGGCCAAGTAAAGCTGACCTGTTTAAGTTCTATCGCAAGAGGTATCGTCATCTTGGTCTCTTTTCAGCTTGTCTTTTAATCAAATAACAACGCGATTAATCCTGAGACTAATCGCGCAACGTTAATTTTTTGAGCCACTATTTTACCATGTAATGGTTTGCTGTGGTTGCTTGAGTTCAATGTGTTTTTGAGCACTGTCAGTTAATAGATTAACTTCAATGGTTTGGCTTGCTGGGAAGTGACTAAACCATTGAGTATCAATTTGAGATAACTGAGGAATATTTTCACATTGGTACTGGTATTGCAGGGTAAATGCGCCATGCTTGTGGTCGTGGTCGTGGTCGTGGTCGTGGTCGTGGTCGTGATCATGCTCATCATGATGCTCTGCATGGTTATCATGATCGTGTTCATCTTGACCTATGTTGTCTTTGACTAAGAAATCAACAGGCTGGCAATTAGCCGCAGCAGCTAAAGTGAATAACTGGTTAGGTTGTTTAAGTAAGGCAACCGCTTGTTGATAGGCTTGCTTTTCTGCTTGGCTGCTTGGCGCATGCTCAAAACCTAAGATGTCTTGCCCTGGAGATTCAATTTCGATTAGAAAATCATTGTCATCTTGCACCATGTTGAAGGTGACAATTCCATGAACATGGGCTTGATGTTGACTAAATTCATGTTGAGAGTCCGCGACAGCAGCACTAGATAGGCCGAATAGACTTGCAGATAAGATAGAAGGAATAAGAATATTTTTATGCATTGTCGAGATCTCACTGAATAAATATGGAGTGTGAGAGTAAGCGTTATGGCTCACATTCTCACCAGATAGATAACTGTTATACTATAACAATTATGTATCTGGCAAGAGAATGTTATATTATTACAATATGTATCACTTATAGGTTTTGCTTGATAAGTTGTAGAACTTGGTTAATTTGTTGCTCAGTCAGTTCGCCATCTTGATTGAAAAGAACTCGACCAGTTTTGTCTTGAACAATAATAGTTGAAGACTCTGGCGTTAGTTGCCATTGTTTTGCCACTACCCCTTCTTGATCTAATACCATTGAAGACCAAGAAAAATCTTTCTTGCCATCTTCTGCTGATGATTTTACAAATGATCCAGTGCCCCAAATTGCATCATCTTGGTTAATAATCGTGGTGGTTTGGTACTTATCTTCTGGAAACTTTGCATGTGTAATTGCTTCCATTAGAGGTGCATTCATGGCTTTCGCCCCACTTCTTCCTGCTATCGCTTGAATAACACGAACCTTGCCGAGTAGTAATTCAGTATTCCAGGGTAAGTAGTTGAAATCATCATTTTGCATGAAAATCTCACCGCCTTTTTCTACTGCTACTGCCGGTACACTGCGACCAATTTGAATATTATTTGCACTTGCAGTAAGTGAAAGCATGCTCAAAAAGAGGGCAATGGATAGTTTTCTTATCATAGTTGTCTACCTAGTTAGATACTTAAAAAGTGAGGAAGTCCTCATATAATAGCGCATAAATAGACTTGAAAAGTGTGAAATGTTGTCTGGCTCTAATTTTGCATCACTTTTTTGACTATAAGCAAATACTGCAAAATTTGCATTTGCTCTTTGTCACGAATTTGCAGCAATTTTACTGTATCAATGTGGCCTTATTGAGTTTTAGGCACTATATATTTATGAACAATTATAAATAGTAATAGCACATCAATATGTGGCACTTCAGCGCTATTGAAATGCTCTCTGAGCCTGTTAAGACGTTATCGCAAATAACAATAATCTGGATAGACTAATGAACATGCAGCCAATTTTTAATCGTTATCGCCCACTTCAAATTGCTCGTTTTGTAAAAGTGGTATTTAAAGGACACTTTGGAATCAAAGGGGTGGGGGAATTTTATTTCGACCAAGGTAAAGTGCTCTTGCCGGATGTGTCGAATAAGAAACAACTGAAGATTATGAAAGAGGTCAACTTGGCGATTCATCAATTATCGATGGAGTCTTAAATCGGGATATAAGAAAACAGGCTTAGAACGTTAAGCCTGTTTATGCAGTCTCTCTTACGCGAAGTGTTTAAGCTAGATTCGATGGGAAGCACACTCCAGTGCCACCGATGCCACAGTAGCCTTGTGGATTTTTTGCTAAATATTGTTGGTGGTAAGTCTCCGCGAGGTAGTAGTCACTCATTACCGCCAATTCAGTGGTGATATTTTTACTTAAAGATTCACCAATTGCTTGTTGGTAAGTCGCTTTACTTTGTTCTGCCATCGCGAGATCGTTTTGGTCTTCGGTATAAATCGCTGAGCGATATTGAGTGCCAATATCATTACCTTGACGCATACCTTGGGTTGGGTCATGTTTCTCCCAAAAGATCCTCAGTAACTCTTGTAGAGTCAATTGATTAGGATCGAAAATCACTCGTACTACCTCTGCATGTCCGGTTTCTCCGCTACATACTTCTTGATAAGTGGGGTTCGGGGTATAACCACCACTATAACCAACCGATGTGCTGATCACGCCATCAAGCTGCCAGAAAACACGCTCTGCTCCCCAGAAGCATCCGAGTCCTAATAATATTTCTTTACTGCCTGTTGGTTTGTCGGCAGTTAAATCTGTTTGATTAATATAATGTAACTCTGTGATGAGCATTTTTTCATCACGGCCAGCTAATGCCGTTTCTTGAGTCACTAATTTATCTTTATTCGACATATATAATCCTTATCTGGCTTTTGAGAACAGGGAAAGTCTGGTAGTTTAAGCTGCATACTATAATAAGTCCCAAACCATAGACCGATAAATCTCTGTAGTCATTTCAAATCTATGAATATTTTGAAATGACAAACTACAGCAGTTTTGACAATGAGTACAAATATTCACTTATGAAAAATAGTCACCTCGCTTCATTGTTGACCTGTTTGCTGATTTTTTCATCAGCACCGAGTTATGCGGAAACTGAACTCACCATTGACGGTTTAGATGGTGAGTTAAAAGATAATGTCTCTTCATATTTATCAGCGATTAAAGAAAGTGAGTATTCCACCTCATTGCGTTTTCAGTCGCGAGTTAAGCAAAATATTATCGATGCCCTTAAAGCTCTCGGTTATTACAATCCCACGATTCAATTTCAAATTGAAAGTGATACGGATGATCCTGACGCGGATAACGAATTAATCGTGATAGTTGATGCGGGTATTCCTACCATCATTTATGAAAGTGATATTGTAATTGAAGGCGATGCAGCCACCGATATGGACTTTATGCGTTTAATAGACCGATCAAAATTAAATTTAGGACAAGTACTGAATCACGGTAATTATGAAGGGTTAAAAAGTGCTTTGCGTAATCTCGCATTACAAAAAGGCTATTTTGATGGCCAATTTATTGATACTCGCTTACAAGTCTCACCAAGTCGAAATCAAGCTTTTGTGCACCTTCGTTATCAAAGTGGTCAACGTTACGTGTTTGGCCAAACCATTATTACTGGCAGTCAAATCGAAAAAAAGCGAGTTCAATCGTTAGTACCGTATGACAATGGTCAACCATATCAATCGGTTTTAGTCGGTGAGCTTAACCAAAACTTATCGAGTTCTGAGTGGTTTGCTAACATTTCGGTGGAGCCAGATATTGAAAGCGTAAATGAAGGTAAATCATTACCAATGAAGGTTCGAGTCTCACCGCAAACACGTAACCAAATAGAAACTGGTTTAGGTTATTCCACCGATGTTGGTCCACGTGGCAAGCTTTCATGGAAAAAACCTTGGCTCAATAAATATGGTCATAGTGTCGGTGCTAGTGTGATGTTATCGGGACCTGAAAAAACCTTTACTGCTAACTATAAGATTCCACTGGAAGATGTGCTACTTGATTATTATCTCGTACAGTACGGCTTTAAAGATGAGGATGATAATGACACCAATAGCCAAGAACAAAACCTATCGTTTGAACGCCATTGGCTCTACGATAATGGTTGGCATCGAACCATTTATTTACGTTTATTATATGAAGATTATGTGCAAGCATCCGAATTTGGCCACTCTTTATTTGTGTTACCAGGCGTTTCCTTCTCCAGAGTAAGAACGCGTGGTCATACTATGCCAATGTGGGGCGATAAACAAAGTATTAGTTTTGAATATGGCGATCCGTCACTACTATCCGATACGAGAATTATCCGCGTGGTAGGTCATACAGGATGGATTCGCGGGATTGGTCGTAATCATCGCTTTCTGACTAGCTTAGGCGCAGGAGGCGCTTTTGCTGATAACTGGTCGGAAGTACCACCATCATTACGCTTTTTTGTCGGTGGGGTGAACTCACTGCGTGGCTATGGTTATGAAGAAGTCTCACCAAGAAATAGTAGCAATGAGCTAGAAGGTGGTGCTTATATGGCAACGTCTAGTTTGGAATATCAATATCGAGTAACCGGCAATTGGTGGGGCGCGGCATTTTTAGATGTTGGTGATGCTTGGACCGATACCCCAGAATGGAAACGAGGTGTTGGCCTTGGAGTGCGCTGGGCTTCTCCTGTGGGGCCAGTACGTCTAGATTTTGCTTATGGGTTAGATGCCGATGATGGTGATGAATTCCGTATCCACTTTACCTTAGGTCCTGAGTTGTAATGAAGCGATTACTTAAATGGCTACTTGGCATTATTTTATTGATCCCAACGACGGTTTTGGTTGCTTTGCTATTAGTTGCGCTATTGTTGTTTACCAATGTTGGTTTAAACAGTGGTTTGTGGGTAGCGCAAAAATTAGTGCCAGAGCTAAAGGTGGGCTCCACCGAAGGTAGCTTATTACCTACTTTCACTTTGCACGATGTTCAATATAACGATGAAACGTTAGGCGTTGCGACGGAATTAAAGCGCTTTGATTTCTCCACCTCAATTGATTGTTTATTTGAGCACTCAGTGTGTATTGATACTATCGCGGTCGATGGCCTGAAGTTTTCAATGTCGGATGCGCCTGCTTCTGAAAGTACTGAGCCAGAGGATAGTAGCTCATTAATGCCAGCCATTTTCATCCCTATTCCAGTGTCACTAACGCACCTCACTCTTAATGATATTGATTTGAATATTTTGGGCTATAAAGCCTCTTGGAAGCACTTTTCTACCGGGCTTTATATGCAAGGGCGTACACTGAGATTGCGTCCAACTAATTGGAAAACCATTCGTTTAATTTTAGCACCCGATGAGGCTGACAAAACGCCTGAGTCGGTCGATAAAACCCCATTAGCACAGCGGCCCGATATTCTTCTACCTAAAGTTGCATTGCCTATCAATTTGCAAGTCGAACAATTTAATGTTGATGACTTTATTTTTCTACAAGATTCACCGATTAAAGTGAATCATCTAGGTTTCAAAGGCTCACTGACGGGGAGCCAACTTGATATCCGAGATCTTAAGCTTGATATGCCACAGGCCGATTTAGATTCAAATGCCAAGCTAACCATGTCTGGAGATTACCCGTTAACGCTGCAAGCGAAAGGTCTAGTCAAAATGGCGGAGTATTCAGGCCAGACGATCACCTTAGATGCCAAAGGGAGTGTCGCGAATCTTAATGTATCGAGTGAACTTTCGGGGGGAGTGGAAGCGAAAATCAAGGCTCACTTTAAACCGCTGAAAGCCACGTTACCATTTAGCTTATCTATTAAAGATGCGAAAGCACAGTGGCCAGTTAAAGGACAAGCTGATTATAACGTTAATATTGAACATTTAGATGGTAGTGGTTCATTAGAGGGCTATCAATTTGACTTAAACTCGCAAGTTTCAGGTAAGGATATTCCGGCCTCAGATATCGAATTTGATGCAAAGGGCGATCTTGATCAGATTGAATTACATAAACTAAATATTGCGACGCTTGGTGGCAATGTTACCGGTCAGGCGATGGTTAATTGGCAAGCGCCATTAAATTGGAAAGCAACCTTAGGTTTGAGTGATATTCAGCCCGGAATGCAATGGCCACAAGCGGAAGGTATCCTCAACGGCAGCTTAATTAATACCGGAAACTTAACGACACAAGGAGGTTGGAAAGTACAGTTTCCAAGCTTGGCGATAGATGGCAAGTTACGTGGTTATCCACTGTCTTTAAAAGGTCAGTTAAATGCCAGTGATCTTAATGGCAAAGGCCTATACATTGTTAGAACTCGCGGATTAAAACTTTCTCACGCAAAAAATAGTGTCAGAATTAAAGGTAGGGTTGAGCAGCAGTGGGATATGAATATAGCGCTTCATATGCCCAAACTGGAAACTACCATTCCAGAGCTAAAAGGCCAAGCGATGGGCAATATTCAGTTGCGTGGCGAACAAAAGTCGCCGCAAATCTTGACCGACTTATCGATCAGCGATATCGATTGGAAGCAAGGTGAAGCCACATTAAAATCGCTGCTAGTTAAAGGGCAAGTTTCACCTTTGCCATCACCAAGTGGGGATATTCGCTTGAATGCTCAAGGTGGTTTATATCAAGAACATCAACTCAAAGATCTGACTTTAGCTTTTAAAGGTAATGAGCAAGAGCATCAACTCGATCTTGATATGATGACGGATTTATTTTCAACCAGCCTCGCGGTTAAGGGAGGAATAAAAAATAAGCCACAACAAACTAAGCCAAGTGAAGCATGGCAAGGGCAATTAGCGTCGGCACAAATTACCTTAATGGAATCAAAAACCAACCAACAAACCAACCCCATCTGGCAGATTGATCATCCCGTTGAGATCAGCTATCAATTGTCATCTCAACGTGTGAGTGTGCAAGCGCATTGTTGGCAACATCTACCTTCGAAAATTTGTTTAGATAAAGACCTTTCTGTCGGTAACGATGGCGAGGTGACGTTGTCAATTCAACAATTTTCTTTTGATGAGTTGGCCGTTTTCCTTCCTGAAGATACAGAGATTAATGGTGAGTTAAATGTTAACGCTTGGCTGAAATGGGCAAACAATAAAGCACCGCAGGCGAAGTTAGATGTTGATATTCCTCAAGGTAATGTCGTTCAGAAATTGGATACCCCACTTACGATTCCTTGGGATAAGATTCAATTATCTGCTAATTTACAACAAAATAAGCTCGATATGAGTTGGTTATTGGCGTTAACTAATAATGGCCAAGTCAAAGGTCAAGCCACTATTCCCAATGTTCAAGATCAACAAATGTCGATTGATGGTGATAATACTATCGAGGGGATTCATCTTGGTTTTTTACGTCCTTTTCTCGGTGAGCAAAATCGGCTTAATGCTAATGTGAATTCCAAGCTCGATTTTAATGGCCCTATTCTCAATCCTAAAGTGTTGGGCAATTTTGGTATTGACGATTTTCAAGTAGAAGGCCCATTGTTCCCGGTTGATATTCATCAAGGAGAAGTCAAAACTCAATTTAATGGTTATTCGGCGACCTTAAATAGTGCATTAGAAACCGATGATGGTGATTTACAGCTACAAGGACATGCCAATTGGGCGCAGCGTAATAACTGGTATGCCAATTTACGCGCCTTTGGTGATGAACTGAAAGTTGAAGCTCCACCTATGGTATCTTTAAAAGTAAAACCAGACCTCACCATTGCGATTACGCCTACACTAGCAAAAATCACCGGTAATATTGATATTCCTTGGGGGAGAATTTTAGTCGAAGAACTACCAGAAAGTGCGGTAGGTTTATCGAAAGATGAAATCATTTTGGATGAAGATCTGAATCCGGTAGAAGAGAATAATGGCCTATCAATGGCGATAGAGAGCGATATTACTATCAATATTGGTGATGATGTCAGTTTGTCGGCATTTGGTTTAAAAGGTTATTTAGTAGGAAGTTTGAAAGTTTCTCAGAAAGATAAAGGCCCATTTATTTTAGGTGAAGTAAGAATTGAAGAAGGTTATTACCAATCCTTTGGCCAAGACTTGATCATTAAAGAGGGGAAAATTTTAATGAATGGTCCGGCGGATCAACCTTATGTGGCAATTAAAGCGATCCGAAATCCAGACAATACTCAAGATGATGTGATTGCCGGGATTAAAGTGAATGGCCCTGCTGATGCGCCAGAAGTTAAAGTATTTTCTGAGCCAGCGATGTCGCGAACTAATGCTTTATCATATTTATTACGCGGCCAAGGAATAGAAGATGGTTCAAGTGGCAGTACCATGACGACTGCATTAATCGGTTTAAGTTTGGCTAAAAGTGGTCAGTTAGTTGGTGAGCTTGGTGAAGCCTTTGGAGTGCAAGACTTACAACTGGGAACCACGGGCTCGGGGGATGATTCTCAGGTTACGGTAAGTGGTTATATTGCACCAGGTCTACAGGTGAAGTATGGCGTCGGAATATTTAATGCATTAGGTGAGTTTACCGTGCGTTATGAATTGCTTACCGATTTCTATGTTGAAGCGGTGACGGGAGTCGATAGTGCCGTCGATTTCCTCTATCAGTTTAGTGTAAATTGATGGTGAATAGATTTTATAGTGATGAATAAAAAGGAAAAATCATGTCACACTGTGTTTTAGTTTATGGCACGTTACGCCAAGGAGAGTCGAATCATCACTTATTAACAAATAGCCAATTTTTAGGCAATGTAGTAACGGAAGCGCAGTTTCAGCTGTTTGATTTAGGGCCTTATCCTGCGGCGATAAAAGGTGAGCAGGCTTTAGTGGCTGAAGTGTATTTAGTTGATGATGATACCATGAAGCGACTGGATATATTGGAAGACTACCCTAATGAATATGACCGAGAGCTAGTCACTACGCCACATGGGCAAGCGTGGATATATTTATATCAAAACAAACGCTTATTGACGAAAGGCATACCGTCTGGAGATTGGTGTCAATTTCGAGAGTCGTTTTAGTCTTGAGCGTAATCTTTAAATAATTGGAATAAAAAAGAGCCGATAATGGCTCTTTTTTCATTGTGTTAGGTTTGAAGCGAGAGTCATTATTTCTGAGCGCGCTCGTAAGATTCTAGAATTTCTTTACGTGCTGCTGCGACATCTTCCCAGCCATCAACTTTTACCCATTTGCCTTCTTCAAGATCTTTGTAGCGCTCAAAGAAATGGGTAATTTGAGATTTAAGCAACTCAGGAACATCGTTGATGTCTTGAATGTGCTCGTATTCTTTAGATAGTTTGCTGTGAGGTACCGCAATCACTTTGGCATCTTCACCAGACTCATCTGTCATTTTTAATACGCCAACCGGACGGCAACGAATTACGGAACCTGGCATTAATGGAAATGGCGTTGGAACTAAAACATCAACGGGATCGCCATCTAAAGAGAGGGTGTTATTCACATAACCATAGTTACATGGGTAGAACATCGGTGCCGACATAAAGCGGTCAACAAATACTGCGCCACTGTCTTTATCGACTTCATATTTAATTGGGTCTGCATTAGCAGGGATTTCGATCACTACATATAAGTCGTCTGGTAGTGATTTACCAGCAGGTACATTATTCAAGCTCATTGGGCTTCCTTTCTTTATTTTGCATCAATTAGATTTGAAATTAACGGCTTTGATTATAACGTGACTTGTTAAGGGGTTGTAAAGGGCTTACGTGAAATATGCGAAGGAAATTCTAACGAAGCGACAATAAAAAAGAGAAGCAACAAGAAGCAGTAAGAGAAAAGATTAATAACAAGAGAAAAAGATAGGAGGAATAAGCTCCTCCTATCTTTATTGTTAGTCGAGGCAATGAGCTATTCAGGATATTGCTCTAAAAAGCTTTCTACTTTATCGACCATTAATGGTGAGCCAACGACAAAAGGAACTCGTTGATGTAGCTCAGTTGGCTTTAAATCCATGATACGGTTTTTACCATCGGTTGCTTTTCCGCCAGCTTGCTCCATTAGAAAAGCAATCGGGTTGCACTCGTACAATAATCGTAACTTACCATTTGGATGGCTTTCAGTACTTGGGTAGAGGTAGACCCCACCTTTTAATAAGTTGCGGTGAAAGTCAGCGACTAAAGAGCCAATGTAACGAGAAGTATAAGGACGATTATCTTCTGGCACATTTTCTTGGCAATACTTGATGTATTTTTTGATGCCAGTTGGGAAACGAATGTAGTTACCTTCATTAATTGAATAGATGGTGCCAGATTGTGGGATCGTCATCTGTTCGTGAGATAGGCAAAATACGCCAAGTGATGGGTCGTAAGTGAAGCCATGCACGCCATTGCCAGTCGTGTAAACCAACATAGTAGAAGAGCCGTAAATAATATAACCAGCCGCCACTTGCTTATGACCCGGTTGTAGGAAATCTTCTTCGGTTGGTGGAGTGCCAATTGGAGAAACGCGGCGATAAATTGAGAAGATGGTGCCAACTGAAACATTCACATCAATGTTAGATGAACCATCAAGTGGATCCATTAACACTACGTATTTGGCATTTTTATTAAGATCTTTATTAAAGGCAACTGCCTCATCTTCTTCTTCACTGGCTACGCCACAGACTTGATCGCGAGCTTCTAATGCCGCTTTAAATTTGTCATTAGCGTACAAATCAAGTTTTTGTTGTTCTTCTCCTTGAACATTCTCTGCGCCCACCGAGCCAGTAATATCAACTAGTCCGGCTTTATTGATTTCCCTATTGACTATTTTAGCTGCCAATTTAATAGAACCGAGTAGAGAAGATAAGTCTCCACTGGCATGAGGGAAGTGGTGTTGGTTTTCGACAATAAATTCACCAAGTGTACGCATGGTCGACATGTTTAATCCTTTTGTGTCGTTAAGCTACGGGTGTGTTCGGGGCTAACTCATTGTAAAAGGATAAACTTTTTTATGGTAATGAAGTAACTATGCCAACAGCAGAAAATGTTTAATTCTTATTTCAGTTTATATCCTTTCAATTCTAACCATACTTTTCTGTGTGTTTACGGTACTATTCAGAATTATTGTACATTCATTTTTTTAGATCCTAATAGTTGGATTGGAACCATTGTTATGCATATTCATATTCTCGGTATTTGTGGCACATTTATGGGGGGAGCGGCAGTTTTAGCGCGCCAACTCGGACATAAAGTGACAGGTTGTGATGCTAATGTTTATCCACCGATGAGCACATTACTCGAATCTCAAGGCATTGATATTATAGAAGGCTTTGACCCTTCTCAGCTTGAGCCCGCGCCGGATCTGGTTGTGATAGGTAATGCAATGAGCCGTGGTAATCCTTGTGTTGAATATGTGTTAAATAACAATTTGAAATACACCTCAGGTCCACAATGGTTACAAGAATTTTTATTACATGATCGTTGGGTTCTTGCTGTTTCTGGTACTCATGGAAAAACCACCACATCGAGTATGTTGTCTTGGATTTTAGAAGATTGCGGTTATGCACCGGGCTTCTTAGTCGGAGGCGTATTGGGTAACTTCGGTGTGTCGGCACGTTTAGGCGAAAGTATGTTTTTTGTGGTCGAAGCCGACGAATATGACAGTGCTTTTTTCGATAAGCGTTCAAAGTTTGTGCATTACCACCCACGTACATTAGTGATGAACAATTTAGAGTTCGATCATGCAGACATCTTTGACGATTTGGAAGCGATTAAGCGTCAATTTCACCATTTAGTTCGCACCGTGCCGGGCAATGGTCGTATTCTAACGCCAAGCAATGATGATGGTTTGAAAGAGGTGATTAAGCGTGGTTGCTGGAGTGAACTAGAATACATCGGCGACGATGGCCATTGGAAAGCTGAAAAAGTGAAAAAAGATGGCAGCCATTTCCAAGTGTATTTAGATGGCCAACATCATGGTGATGTGGTGTGGGATTTAGTCGGTGACCATAATGTGAATAATGCGTTGATGGCGATTGCCGCGGCGCGTCATGTGGGAGTTACGCCAGATCTAGCTTGTGAAGCATTGGGTAAATTCATCAATACTAAGCGTCGTTTAGAGTTAAAAGGTGAAGTAAAGGGCATTAAGGTCTATGACGATTTTGCTCATCACCCAACTGCGATTGAGCTTACGTTAGAAGGTTTACGTAATAAAGTCGGTGATAGTAAAATTATCGCGGTGTTTGAGCCTCGTTCTAGCACGATGAAAATGGGCGTACATAAACAAACTTTAGCCGCCGCTTTTAAGCATGCCGATCAAGTTTGCTTATATCAGCCAAGCAACATTCAATGGTCAGTAGAAGAAGTGGCGCAACAGTGTTCTCAACCAAGTTACGTTGATGACAATATTGACAGCTTTGTGGAACATATTGTGGCTCAAGCGCAGACTGGCGATCAGATCTTAGTGATGAGTAACGGTGGCTTTGAAGGGATCCACGCCAAGTTATTACAAGCTTTACAGCAAAAATAGTAAAACGATCATAGTAAGTAAAAAGATCATTGGTGATAAAAAGATCACTATAATCCTTTTGCTCACCAAACTCATTCTCTGTTGAGGAAGTGAACATGTCTCAATTGATGGAAAAGAAAATCACTCTTGCTTTCACTGGTGCCTCTGGTGCGCCTTATGGACTGCGTCTATTAGAGTGTTTGCTGGCGGCGGACTATACCGTTTATTTGTTGATCTCATCAGCGGCCCGTGTCGTGATGGCAACCGAGCATGATTTAAAGTTACCAAGTGGCCCAGAAGCGGCGCAAAAAGCTTTGATTGAACACCTTAAATGTCGCAGTGATAAGTTAATTGTATGTGGTAAAGAAGATTGGTTTTCACCCGTCGCTTCAGGATCGGCTGCGCCGAAAAAAATGGTAGTGTGTCCATGTTCTGCTGGTAGTGTGGCTTCGATTGCTCACGGAATGTCGGATAATTTAATTGAACGTGCTGCTGATGTGGTAATGAAAGAACGCGGCCAGTTATTGCTGGTGGTACGAGAAACACCATTTTCGACGTTGCATTTAGAGAATATGCACAAGCTATCGCAAATGGGCGTCACCATAATGCCCGCGGCCCCAGGCTTTTATCATCAACCTAAAACGATTGAAGATTTAATTGATTTTATGGTGGCGAGAATTCTCGATCATTTAGGTGTTGAACAAGGTTTAGTACCTCGTTGGGGCTACGATCAACGCTCTAGCTAACAGTGTTGATATTAAGCTAATATAACGACTCGTTTACCGTTACGTAAGATCTTACAATTTATACAACTCATCGGGGTGCTGAATCATGTGATTTAGCTGAGATAACACCCGTGACCTGAACCAGATAATGCTGGCGTAGGAATTGAGTGGGTTTTTCCTTCTTTTCCCTGTGCCGCTCACTAAATAAGGATTAATCTAGTGAACTTCACACCTAAAGCGCTTACTTTTCTTGCTTTCTCTTGTGCTGCAACCTTTTCTACTTCAGCGCTAGCGGAGCAAAAGCCTACCTTAACCGTTTATACTTACGATTCTTTTACTTCCGATTGGGGGCCTGGTCCGAAAATCAAACAAGCTTTTGAAAGCCAATGTGGCTGTAAATTGAATTTTGTTGCTTTGGATGATGGCGGTTCAGTGTTAAGTCGTATTCGTTTAGAAGGTAACAATACCAAAGCAGATGTGGTTCTAGGATTAAATAACAACATTATGGCGCAGGCCCAGCAAACGGGACTACTTGCCAAGCATGATGTTGATACTTCTCAAGTCACTATTCCCGGTGGTTGGAATAATTCTTATTTTGTGCCTTTTGATTACGGCTACTTTGCCTTTGTGTACAACAAAACGAAAATGACCAACCCACCCAAAAGCTTAAAAGAATTAGTCGAGCGTGATGATTTTAATATTATTTATCAAGATCCACGCACATCGATTACTGGCCAAGGTTTATTGCTGTGGGTGAAAGCGGTTTATGGTGATGATGCGGTGCAAGCATGGAAAAAAATTGCCGATAAAACGGTTACGGTGAGTAAGGGGTGGTCAGACTCTTACCCTATGTTCTTAAAAGGGGAGAGCGATATGGTGTTGTCTTATAGTACCTCTCCGGCTTATCACATCATTGCTGAAAATGATGACCAATACGCTGCGGCTAATTTTACTGAAGGCCAATATACACAAATAGAATTGGCAGCCAAGGTGGCGAGTACCAAGCACTCTAAATTAGCCGATGAGTTTATGCATTTTATCTTAACCGATGATTTCCAATCCGTGATGGCAACCGGTAATTGGATGTACCCAGTGACCGATGTTAAGTTGCCAAAAGGTTATGAGCAATTAACGGTGCCAAGCAAAATGTTGTCGTTAGAGCCCGAAACCGTTGCTAAGCAGTTGAAAGGTTGGACTCGTGAGTGGCAGATGGCTTTGTCGCAATAAAGCAATGACAACTCTTTTCGTTTTTAAGGCTCTAATAGGACGCCAGCGTGATTAATGTTTCGGTTCCTAAGTTAGGTATTGCGGTTGCGTTGGCGATAGCTGCGTTTGTCTGCGCAACAATAGGAGCGTTGGTTCTGCATGCCCCAACGTTAAATATTAGTTGGATTTTATCCGATCCTTATTATCGACATATCACCTTCTTTAGTTTCTATCAGGCATTCTTTTCGACTTTGTTGAGTGTTGGCTTAGCGATTCCGGTTGCTCATGCGTTATCTCGACGAGAATTTATAGGCAAGTCGCTGTTATTGAAACTGTTTGCTTCGACATTGGTATTGCCAGTGTTGGTTGGCGTATTCGGTATTTTAGCGATTTTAGGTAACAGTGGCTTGGTCGCTAGCATATTAAAAGCTTTTGATGCCCGCTTACCTTTTTCGATTTACGGCTTAAGTGGTATTTTAGTCGCCCATGTCTTTTTTAACTTACCTTATGCCTGCCGCTTGTTATTACATGCTTTAGAATCGATACCTAATGAGCAACATAAATTGTGCGCTCACTTGGGAATGAATGGATGGCAGAAGTTTTGCCAAGTCGAATGGCCCCGTATGAGGCAGCAACTTCCACATGTCGCTGGCTTAGTGTTTATGCTGTGCTTTACTAGCTTTTCGACGGTTATGGTATTAGGTGGTGGGCCTAAGTCGACCACGATTGAACTGGCTATCTATCAAGCAATTAAGTTTGATTTTGACCTACAAGCTGGCGCGATTCTCGCGTTATGGCAAATGATGTTATGTGGTGGGTTAAGTTTACTATTATTGCGTTTAGTTAAGACCTTGCCAGCTTCGACTCAGTCTAGCCAACAAGTGTTACTAGTGTGGCCCGATTCTCGTTTAGCGAAAGTTTGGGATAGCATTTGGATCCTAGCGGCAATGCTGCTTGTGCTACCGCCTTTATTGATGGTGATATGGCAAGGCTTGAATCCTCAATCATTAATTGTGCTGCAAGATGCTAAGTTTTGGCAGGCTTTAATGGCTTCTCTTAAAGTTGCAACATTGGCCAGTTCACTTGCTTTAGTCATGGGGATGACCATTTTATTTACCAGTCGTGCTTGGCACTTGAAAGGGCATGGTCAATGGGCTAGCCGTTTAGAGTTAATGGGCACGATTATTTTGGTGACGCCGGGAATAGTGATTAGCACCGGGCTATTTTTATTGCTGCGTAAACAAGTTGACGTATTCAGCCTCGCTTTTGTGATGGTGATTTTAGTGAATGGGCTAATGGCATTACCGTATATCATCAAAACGTTGTCGCAACCGATGTTACAAATTTCGCAACAATATCAATTTTTATGTCAAAGCTTAGGTATGACAGGTTGGAATCGTTTCAAAATGGTTGAGTGGAAAGCGCTAAATAAACCCATTGCTCATGCCTTTTCGATTAGCTTTATGTTTTCTATGGGCGATTTAAGCGCCGTGGCACTATTTGGTAATCAATCTTTCATTACGTTGCCTTTGTATTTATTTCAATTATTAGGAAGTTATCAAATGCCTGCAGCGGCGATGGTCTCGCTGTGCTTATTGGTGTTTAGTGTCATTTGTTTTAGCTTGATTGATGTCATTTTTAAACGGAGTAGTCGTTAATTATGAAGAAGAATGACCATGTCTGATTGTGCCATTGATATCCAGCAAGTCATTTATGATTATCAAAGTGAAACCTTTCATTTTGACTTACAGGTAGAGCGTGGTTCGACTATGGCTTTGATGGGACCTAGTGGCTCTGGCAAATCCACATTACTCAGTTTAATCGCCGGTTTTATTGAGCCTAAACAAGGGAAGATTAACGTCGATGGGTTATCTGTGATTGGTTTGCAGCCTCACCAAAGACCATTGGCAATGCTGTTTCAAGAGCATAATTTATTTAGCCATTTAACGGTAAGACAAAATATTGGTCTTGGTTTACATCCCGGTTTGAAATTAACGAACCAACAAAAACAACAAGTCGGTGAAGCCGCCCAGCAAGTTGGTATTGTTGAACTATTAGATCGCTTGCCAGAGCAGTTATCGGGCGGACAGCGGCAACGCGTCGCACTGGCAAGGTGTTTTGTACAACCTCATTCTATTTGGTTGTTGGACGAACCTTTTTCAGCGTTAGACCCGATTTTACGTCAAGAAATGTTGTCGTTGGTGTCAAACCTAGCCAAAGATCGCAATATCACTGTATTGATGGTGACACATCATTTGTCAGATGCTAAATCGATAGGCAGTCATTTTGCCTTTATGGAGCAAGGCAAGGTGACCGTATGCGACCGAATATCACATTTAACCCAAGAAAGTACGAACGCTCATTTAAGGGCGTTTCTCAAAGCGAGTGGAAATTAAAACAGCCCTTGATATTGTCAGTATCAAAGGCTGTATATTTATATGAAAAATAAGGTTAAAGTTTTTTACTATCCGCAAGTAATGTTAGTTAGTCGTTCAGTAAAAATTGATTTCGTTTATTGATAAATTCGGAATAGTTTTCATCTTTGAGACTATATTTTCGCCAGGTTAAAAAACTTTGTAGGTAGCCTAATGATGAATAAAAAATGATAGTATAACCTAGCACTTCTATTCCTTCTTCTACGACACGTTTGATTGTTCGATCATATTCAGGCCCAAGAATACCTAGCCAAAAATGACCCATACCAAATAAGCGCGAAAATACCAGTAGCAATGCCATTCCTATACATAATGAGAAGAAATGGCTGCTTTGGGTGAAATGGGAGAAAGTGTGTATGGTTTGTTTGATATTTCTTGAAGCGTATATCACACAGGCAGCCGTGAGGATAAGCACAGGTATTATCCAAAAGCCATGAAATACTAAATCCAATAAGCCATCTAATTCACGGATAAACATACAACCGAAAAAACCAGCCACTAAAGTACAAAAATGCCGAATAGAAGGCTCTTGATAAGCGGTATAAGCAAAAGATAATGCACTAAGTAGTAAGATTAACTCTTGAAAGTACTCAGTGAGTGAGGTTTCACCTATCCCTTGCTTGAGATAAATCAGGTCATAGCTAAGAGTGACAACAGGTAAAGTAACAAGCAAAGCGAGTAATAGAAATTGCCCAAACCCTTTTAGTATATTATGGATATCATTAGACATAAAAAACCTCAAAGTATAAAAGAATTTAGCCTTACAGCGATTGTATAAGATTCCATTCAAGTATCGGACAAGGCAAAGAGGTTGGGTATTCTATAACGTTTTATTTACTTTTCTATTATTTTTACCACTCATTTATTCAACCTAAAAAACCAAAAATAATCCCTACTTAAACAATGGTTAAATCTAAGTAGGGATTTTTCATATTCAAGCTAGGATGATGGGAATAATTATAAGTTTTCTTCGGCGAATTCCGCTAAACGGCTACGAACCACACCATTTAAGTGAATGTTGGCACTACCTTCGAAGTTTTTAAAGCGTTCAACCATGTAAGTTAATCCTGAAGTTACAGGCGTTAGGTAAGTAGAGTCGATTTGCGCCAAGTTACCCGAACAAACAATTTTGGTGCCTTCACCACAACGAGTAATGATGGTTTTGATTTGCGAAGCAGTCAGATTTTGACACTCATCAAGCAATACAAAAGCATTTTGAATTGATCGGCCACGCATAAAGTTGATGGATTTGAATTGAATATTGGCTTTATCACAAATGTATTTTAATGAGCCTTCAGTGCAGTGATCGTTTTTATGCAGAGCTTCAAGCGTATCGGTGATCGCCGCCAGCCAAGGCATCATTTTTTCTT
The DNA here is from genome assembly GCF_048266485.1 of Vibrio sp. Classification (GTDB taxonomy): domain Bacteria; phylum Pseudomonadota; class Gammaproteobacteria; order Enterobacterales; family Vibrionaceae; genus Vibrio. Next base: position 35,165 of record NZ_JBLWZK010000004.1, read on the forward strand.
CTTCTGTACCGGGTAAGAAACCAATGGCTTCACCGATATCTGGCGTATTACGAGTGACGATGATTTTATCGAACATTTTCTTTTCAATGGTCATTTCTAACGCTGCGGCCATGGCTAGCATAGTCTTACCACTACCTGCTGCGCCCGTTAAAATCACCAAATCAATTTCAGGATCAAGTAAGGCATCCATTGCCATCCCTTGATAGACATTTTTTGGATAAATATCCCAAGCGTGTCGGTGCATCAAACGTTCTCGGCTAAGATCTTTAATTTTGGCATTTGTCGGATACAGTTCTTCAACACGACCAGCAAAATCGGTATCTTCATCGATGATATATTGATTAATAAAGGTGGGCTCTAAGCCTTCTCGATCAACGGTATGAAAAGTTTTGTTACCGACGTTGTGGCTTTCTACTTGTTTAAAGTTATCCCAAAAGCTGCCTTGGTATTCATTAAAACCCTTGGTTAGGAACTGCACATCATCAATTAATTGGTCAGTTCGGTAATCTTCAACATACAGAACACCCGCCCCTTTAGCTCGTAAGCGCATATTGATATCTTTGGTGATTAATACGACTTCTCGTGGTGCGCGACGGTTTTGCAGGGCAATCACGCCATTTAAAATTCGGTTATCGCCTGCTTTATCAGCAAAGGCTTTATCACTATCTTGTATGTCGAAATCAGCTAGAATCGAAATGGTGCCAGTAGCTTGATTATCTTTAGCAAAAGGAATGCCTTGGGATATTTCATCGGGTGTCGCATCGTGAAAAATGGCTTCTAAGGCTCGAATGGCGACTCGGGCATCTCGGGCAACATCACGTTTGCTGTCTTTGATGCGATCAAGTTCTTCTAACACCGTCATTGGAATGACGACATCATGTTCTTGGAATGAGTATATGGCGTGAGGTTCATGGAGTAGGATATTGGTATCAAGGACAAAGATTTTGCGTGATGATTTATCGTGTGTTGATGATATTGCGCTAGTTAGCGTTCTGTCGGTCGAGCCCATAGCGTCTCCTTGTTCCGCGGTGCGGAAGGCTAGCAATGTTTGATTGCTAGAGGCAGCTACAGTATATAGATAACATCTTGTTTCTATTTTCGCTATCGAGAGTGTCGGTAGCGTGCAGCTACATAACGATCAAACCCTTTTCATTAATAATACCAATCTCATTAATTATCTAATCATTCTTACTTGTGAAAAGCCTCGATAACTGCGTTACCAATTTTGATTGTAGAGCAACTACTTATCGAAAATTTATGCCTTGTTCTCAAGGCTTTTTCCTGCGTCATCTCTGATCATCTAATTAATTTGATTGGTATAAGCAACGATAGCTTTTTAATACAAAACTATCTGAATACTTATGTTGAGTATATGAAAGATTTTTACTTTCAGCTCTAATTTACCTCTCAAATATTGACACTTTTATGTCAAGGCGAAAATTAACTTCAAATCAGGATGATATATCTAGTCTCATCAAGTAAGATGTGCGGCTTTTTCCTTGTCGGGAAAGCGTATTTAAATGGGATTTGAGGGAAGAATATTTCGTCAAAAAACATGATACGCAAGTGACTTGGGTATAAAATAGATTTCAATAAAGTTAGATTCATAAGGTAGTCGATTACATGGCATTTGCGTTAGGTCAGCGTTGGATTAGTGATACAGAAAGCGATTTAGGATTAGGGACAGTGGTTGGGCTTGATGCTCGTACTGTAACCTTGATGTTTGCTGCATCAGAAGAAAACCGTTTGTATGCCCGTAATGATGCGCCGATCACTCGAGTGGTGTTTAATGTCGGTGATGTTATTGAAAGCCAAGAAGGGTGGACTTTAAAAGTTGAGCATATCGAAGTACAAGATGATGTGATCAGCTATATCGGTACTCGCCAAGATAACCAAGAAAGCGATGTTGTATTACGTGAGATTTTCTTAAACCACCAAATTCGCTTTAATAAGCCGCAAGATAAATTGTTTGCAGGACAAATAGATCGTATGGATAACTTTGTCCTACGCTACAACGCATTAACCAATCAATATCAGCAGTATAAAAGTCCAATGCGTGGCCTTTGTGGCATGCGCGCTGGCCTTATTCCGCATCAGCTTTATATTGCTCATGAAGTGGGCCGTCGTCATGCGCCTCGCGTCCTACTGGCCGATGAAGTTGGCCTAGGTAAAACCATTGAAGCGGGCATGATCATTCACCAGCAAGTATTAACTGGTCGTTCTGAGCGAATTTTGATTGTGGTGCCGGAAACGCTACAGCATCAATGGTTAGTCGAAATGATGCGTCGCTTTAATCTGCATTTTTCGGTATTCGATGAAGAACGTTGCCTAGAGTCGCAAGCCGATGCTTTGAATCCATTTGATACTCAACAATATGTTCTATGTTCACTCGATTTCTTGAAAAAGAATGAAAAACGTTTCAATCAAGCCTTAGCCGCTGATTGGGATTTATTAGTCGTCGATGAAGCGCATCACCTAGAGTGGAGTGTTGACGCACCAAGCCGTGAATATCAAATGGTCGAAGGCTTAGCAGCAAAAATCGCAGGCGTTCTTCTGCTTACTGCAACTCCTGAGCAACTAGGTCATGAAAGCCACTTTGCTCGACTGCGCTTGCTTGATTCAGACCGCTTTTTTGACTACCCAACTTTTGTGAAAGAAGAGCAGCAATACGCACCGGTAGCCGAAGCAGTCGCCAGTTTAGAATCTGGTCAGCCGCTGACTAACGATCAAAAAAATAGCATCACTGAGTTGTTATCAGAGCAAGATGCTGAGCCGCTATTTAGAATTTTAGATGGTTGTGGCTCACAAGCTGAATTTGATATTGATCAGAAAACCTTAGCTCGCCAAGAATTGATTGATAACTTAATGGATCGTCATGGTACTGGGCGCATCTTGTTCCGTAATACTCGTGCCGCGATCCAAGGTTTTCCTGAGCGCCACGTACACATGTTAGCAATGCCAATGCCTGAGCAATACACTCGAGCAATGCGTGTTTCCAATATGATGGATGGCGAACTTCCTGAACAAACTCAAGCGTTGAAAAACTTGTACCCAGAAGAGATTTTACAAGATCTTGAAGGCGATAAAACCTCATGGTGGACGTTCGATCCTCGCGTGACTTGGCTTATCGATAAAGTATTAGAAAAACGCTCTGAAAAGATCTTAGTGATCGCATCACGATCTTCTACTGCCTTGCAACTAGAGCAAGCTTTGCGTGAGCGTGAAGGTATCCGAGCGACGGTATTCCATGAAGGTATGTCGATTCTGGAGCGTGATAAAGCCGCCGCTTACTTTGCTCAAGAAGAAGGTGGAGCGCAGGTACTGATCTGTTCTGAAATTGGTTCTGAAGGACGTAATTTCCAGTTTGCCAACCAGTTGGTGATGTTCGACTTGCCATTCAACCCTGACCTATTAGAACAACGTATCGGCCGTTTAGATCGTATTGGTCAAACTCGTGATATCGAAATTTTCGTTCCTCATTTAGAAAATTCAGCGCAATCAATTTTGGCTCATTGGTATCACCAAGGTTTGAATGCATTTGCAGAAACCTGTCCGACAGGTCGCGCAGTGTATGATGAATATTCTGCCAATTTAATTGCCATGCTAGCTTCGGGCGATATGAGTGAGTTAGAGCATTTAGTCGAGCAATCGGCAGCGCTCAATAAACAACTGAAATCGAAATTAGAGCAAGGTCGTGACCGTTTGCTAGAAATTCACTCGAACGGTGGTGAAAAAGCGCAACAAATTACTAAAACTATTAAATCTGGTGATAATGATACTAACCTTGTGACCTTTGCGCTTGGCCTGTTTGATACCATAGGTTTAAACCAAGATGACAAAGGTGAAAATGCCCTCGTGGTGACACCATCAGAACACATGATGGTGCCAAGCTACCCTGGGTTACCTTATGAAGGTGCGACCATTACTTTTGATCGCGATACTGCGCTTTCTCGTGAAGATATGCACTTTATGAGTTGGGAGCATCCAATGATCCAAGGTGGTATTGATCTCTTGCTTAGCGAAAATGTGGGTACTAATGCGGTTTCTCTTTTGAAAAACAAAGCATTACCCGTCGGCACTATGTTCTTGGAGCTAGTGTATTTAGTGGATGCTCAAGCACCAAAGCGTAGTGGCATTAACCAATTCTTACCCAAAACCCCAATTCGTTTATTGATGGATGCCAAAGGTAACGAACTTTCAGAACAAGTACCGTTTGACACATTTAACCGCCAACTTAGTCCGATTAACCGTCATATGGCGAGTAAAGTGGCGAGTTCAGTGCAAGATCAGATTCACTCGTTAATTGAAAATGCGGAGCAAGCGGTATTACCAAAACTGGATGACGTACGCCAAACCGCGAAATCTGAGATGCAGCAAAAGCTTAACTCTGAATTAGAACGTTTATTGGCGCTTAAAGCCGTCAATCCAAACATACGTGATGAAGAAATTAGCACCATTGAAACGCAAATCGAAACACTGTCTGGTTACATCGAAACCGCGCAGTTACAGCTTGATTCTTTGCGTTTGATCGTCGTTGCTCATCAGTAATACGTCACTCGGAAAATTCGTTTCTCGTAGCTCGATGTTATCTTTTCGAGTTACGAGCAACGAGCTGCCGAGAAATGTTTATTTAACTCCTTGTCTAACCCTAGTTTGTGGAACCTAACCTAGGGACTAGGAACTCTAAACTAGGAACTTGTTTTTCTATGGCCCTACTTGAATATCTTCCACCTACCGATCCTTGGACGGATATCGTCTACCAAGATGAACATATTTTGGTGGCTAATAAGCCTGCGGGGTTGTTATCGGTGCCGGGGCGCTTGGCTGAGCATTACGATAGTATTTGGAGTCGTTTACGTGAGATGTATCCAAATATTGAAGTGGTGCATCGTCTGGATATGGCGACCTCTGGGTTGATGCTATTTGCTTTAACTAAAGAAGCAGAACGTCATATTAAGAAGCAATTCCAATATCGCCTCACCCATAAAATTTATTATGCGCGAGTATGGGGAAGTGTTGAGCTCGACCAAGGTGAAATCGATTTACCGTTGATTTGTGATTGGCCAAATCGTCCTCGACAGAAAGTGTGTCACCAAGATGGCAAACCTTCTGTAACGCGTTATCAAGTAGTGGTGCGAGAAGAGCAGACGACCATCGTTCGTTTACTACCGATCACAGGACGTTCACACCAACTACGAGTGCATATGATGGCGCTTGGTCATCCGATTGTTGGTGATGAATTCTATGCGACTCCAGAGGCGTTAGAGTACTCCGAGCGGTTGCACTTGCATTCTACTGAGTTAAGTTTTTATCATCCGAAAGATAATCAACTAGCAACGGCGTTTGTTGAATGTGATTTTTATCCCGATGTAAAAGCGCAAATTTTGCAACACTTTAGCGCTGAAGCTGAGTTGCCAGATTATAAAACTTTGGTATCGTCATAGTGAACGTGAACTAATCGAAAAGGATGTTACATGCCTATCCCTCTCACTCATTTACCTAGTAAACCAACGGTTGTTTTTTTAGATCATGCGACCATTCCAGAACACATTTCAGTGCCTAACCTGACTTTTGAACATCAATGGCAACAGTTTGACTTAACGCCAGCGGAGAAGGTGGTTGAGAGAATTCAACCTGCCGATATTGTGATTACCAATAAAGTACAATTAACTGCAGAAATTTTGGCTCAAGCCCCGAAACTCAAGTTAATTGCGGTCGCAGCGACAGGAACGAATAACGTTGATGTAGATTACTGTCGTGAACATAAGATTGTGGTTACCAATGTTCAGGGATATGGAACGCGCTCTGTGCCAGAGCATGTGGTGGCGATGATGTTTGCGCTAAAGCGTAATTTAATCGGTTATCACCAAGATATCGCGGCTGGCGAATGGCAAAAACAAAAGCAGTTTTGTTTCTTTACTCATCCTATTACTGATGTGGCCGATTCAACTATCGGGATTATTGGCAGTGGTAGTTTAGGGCAAGCCGTTGGCGTGTTAGCCAAAGCGATTGGTATGAAGGTGGTGTTTGCGGAACGTAAAGGGGTGAAACCTGCTCGTCCCGGCTATATGGCGTTTGAAAAAGTGATTGAAACGGCGGATGTGTTGACTTTGCATTGCCCACTTACTGATGACACGCAAAACTTAATTGCGATGCCAGAACTAACGGCGATGAAACCGAGCGCAATTTTAATTAATGCTAGTCGCGGTGGACTAGTGAATGAGTCAGATTTGGTGGAAGCATTAAAAACGAAACAAATTGCCGGTGCTGGGTGTGATGTGTTTACTCAAGAGCCTGCTGATGAGTCGAACCCTCTAATCGCCAATATGGACTTACCAAACTTACTCCTCACTCCACATGTTGCGTGGGGGAGTCATTCTTCTATTCAAGCGCTGTGTAATATCTTGATGGACAATATTGAAAAATACCAACAAGGTGTTGAGCAGAATCGAGTCTGCTAACGATTTAGCTTATTCGCTAAGGTAGTAATCCGACTTCTTTATAATAACGAATCGCGCCCGGATGCAGTGGCGCGGAGATTCCATCTTTAATCATATTTTCTTTCTTTAACATTGCAAAAGCCGGGTGCAAACGCTTAAAAGTATTAAGGTTCTCAAATACTGCCTTGGTGATGTTATAAGCAAGTTCATCAGACATGCGTTTATCGGTAAACACAACGGATAGAGTGCCGAAAGTTTTGATGTCTTTGTCATTGTTCGGATAGAGATTTGCAGGAATGCTAGTCTCTGCGTAATAAGGTACATCATCGACTAATTTATCAATTTTAGGGCCTGTTACGGGAATGAGCTTGGCTTGACAGGAAGTAGTCGCTTCTTTTATCGAGGCATTAGGATTACCTAAAATTGAAACAAAAGCATCAATTTGGTTATCGCATAATGCTTGAGCTCGGCTCGCTCCGGTAAATTCTGTTGCCCGCGAGAAGCTTTTCGGTGACCAACCAAATTGTTGCATAATTCTATCCATAGTCGCTCGATCGCCAGATCCTTTATTACCTATATTGACTCGTTTACTTGCTAAATCCGCGACATTTTGAATGTTTGAATCTTTGCGAACGATGAGATTAAAAGGTTCATTGTGTAAAGAGAAAAGGGCACGCATGTTGGAATAAGGTGCTTTAGGGGTAAATTCGTTACTACCTTGGTAAGCAAAGTACTGCCAATCTGATTGAGTGATTCCTAAATCATTTTTACCTAATCTCACTTGATCAATATTATCGACAGAGCCGGCGGAAGGTTCGATTGAACAGCGAATATTATGCTGTAAACGACCTTTGTTGATTAACTTGCAGATAGAACTACCTGCAGGGTAATAAACTCCTGTTACCGCGCCAGTAGCAATTGTGATATAGCTTTTATTATTTTCTGCTTTTACCGTTGTGGTTGAAACAACCAAGAGGAAAACCAGTAAGATCTTATAGATCTCACGAGACAAAAAATAATGAAAGTATGATGCGGAGGTTGTCATGGCTTATTCCTTTATGCCAATAAAATGAGAAATGGCGATCCTTGCCATTGTATATCAACAATAGGTGAGAGGTTGATTTATTGTTAATAAAAATACTGGGAGTGGGGGTTATAAAGATAGATAATTATTGAAGATTATATAAAAAATGAGAAGGCGTTCACGACATGTGGGGAAAAGAGTCAAAAGAACGCCTAGGGGGAGAGGACGGTTTTATATTTTAACCTGCATATTCAAATAATTCGCACACAGAATCAAATAATTGCTTAGTGCTAATGTTTAAGGTTGGCGTAATGAAAATTGTATCATCACCTGCAACAACACCAAGAATTCCTTCTGATTTGCCAAGAGAGTCAAGCAAACGAGCTATTAACTGAGCCGCTCCCGGACCGGTATGAATCACTACCAACGCATCGTTATGACCAACATCAAGCACGAGTTCACGTAAAGAGCTTGAAGCGGTAGGAACCCCTAACTCTGCCGGTAAGCAATACACCATTTCCATTTTCGCATTACGCGTTCTTACTGCACCAAACTTAGTTAGCATTCGAGAGACTTTTGACTGGTTGATATTGACAAAGCCTTCTTCTCGCAGTGCATCAACAATTTCGCCTTGGGAGCCAAAACATTCTTCTTTTAGTAGAGCTTTAAAAGAGCGGACTAAGTTATCTTGTTTGTCACTATTTCGCATAATGGGTTCTTTTAGTGGTACATATAATTTCAATATTTTCGCATAGATGGTCAATGATCACCAAACGATTAGGTCAAATTTTCGCTAAAAAAAGGTTGTGACCATTATGTTAACTTTTTACTCGTCAGGATTGTTAAAATTAGGTGGATTGAGCTTTAGCTTTTAATTTTAGTTATTGAATTTATATATGATTTTATAAGGGATGAGTTCAATATCGCAAAGCTGATGTTGAATAATTGTAATTATAATCGAGTTATTGTACTTTCGAAGGTATTAAGATTAGGCCCTATAAATTTCTAGGGAGTGTCGTTCCAACTCCTTAAACTCAGACCTAAATAATGTAAAAAATAATCAAATTTTCGAAGGAGAAAGGCTCATGAAAGTAGCTGTAATTGGTGCTGCTGGTGGTATTGGTCAAGCACTTGCTTTATTGCTGAAAAACGGACTTCCTGCAGGATCAGATCTTGCTTTATACGATATCGCTCCGGTGACACCAGGGGTTGCAGCTGATTTAAGTCACATCCCAACACCTGTTTCGATCAAAGGTTATGCTGGTGAAGATCCAACACCAGCATTAGAAGGTGCCGACGTGGTACTAATTTCTGCTGGTGTTGCTCGTAAACCAGGTATGGATCGCTCGGATCTTTTCAATGTCAATGCTGGGATTATTAAATCTCTCGCTGAAAAAATTGCTAATACTTGCCCAACTGCGTGTGTTGGTATTATTACTAACCCAGTTAATACAACAGTGCCAATTGCCGCTGAAGTATTGAAAAAAGCGGGTGTTTACAATAAGAACCGCTTATTTGGTATTACTACACTCGATGTGATTCGTTCTGAAACTTTTGTTTCTGAATTGAAAGGTGTTTCACTTGATGGTTTAGAAGTTCCGGTTATCGGTGGTCATTCTGGTGTGACGATCCTACCTCTACTTTCTCAAGTAAAAGGTGTGAAATTCTCTGATGATGAGCTAGCTTCTTTAACTAAGCGTATTCAAAACGCAGGTACAGAAGTCGTAGAAGCTAAAGCGGGCGGTGGTTCTGCAACGCTTTCTATGGGACAAGCAGCTTACCGTTTTGGTGTGTCTTTAGTGAAAGCACTGAACGGCGAGCAAGGCATTGTAGAATGTGCTTACGTCGAAGGTGATGGTGAGCATGCACGTTTCTTCGCGCAACCTATTCGTTTAGGTAAAGAAGGTGTAGAAGAAATTCTAAGCTTTGGTGAGCTAAGTGCATTTGAACAACAAGCGTTTGATAGCATGCTAGATACATTGAAATCAGATATTGCTCTAGGTGAAGAGTTCGCGAAGTAAGTAGGCGAATCTCCTTTCTCGAAAGCTCGTTTCTTGAAAAAGAGACGAGCTTTTTTTATTTTCGATAAACGAGTAGCGAAGCGAACGAGAAGCTTTGCGTTCGAGCTTCGGAAATCTATTTTGTCCTTCTAACCGCCATGTGCGCAAGAGTAACAAGAGCTTGTTTGTAGTCTGACTCTGGAATAATCGCCAGTTCTGCAATGGCTTTATCGGCTTCTTCTTCTGCACGTTGTGTTGTGTATTCGAGTGAACCCGTTTCATGCATAGCTGCCATAATAGCGTCTAGTTTTTCCATGCCATTCGAGCGTTCAATTGCATCGCGGATCATAGAAGCTTGTTCTGGTGTACCGTTTTGCATTGCATACAGTAGAGGTAAGGTAGGCTTGCCTTCTGCAAGATCATCGCCAACGTTTTTACCCATTTCTTTACCATCAGATGTGTAATCCATCACATCATCAATTAACTGGAAAGCGGTGCCTAAGAACTTACCGTAATTTTGTAATGCGACTTCGGTTTCTTGTGGCGCATCAACTAACAAAGCCCCAATTTGAGTTGCGGCTTCAAATAGACGTGCTGTTTTCGAATAGATCACTTGCATGTAGCTTTCTTCGGTAGTGTTCGGATCGTTGCAATTCATTAATTGTTGAACTTCACCCTCGGCAATCACGTTTACCGCATCACTCATTAACTTGAGGATCTTTAAAGATCCTAGGCTAGTCATCATTTGGAAAGAGCGAGTATAAATGTAGTCACCGACCAGAACGCTAGCGGCATTACCAAAGGCAGCATTAGCGGTTTCTTTACCACGACGCATATCCGATTCATCGACTACATCATCATGTAGTAATGTGGCGGTGTGGATAAATTCTACAAACGCAGCAGCAGTGATATGTTCTTGCCCTTGATAACCTAAAGCCTTGGCTGATAGTAACGCTAAAAGAGGGCGCAGGCGTTTGCCTCCACCACTAACAATGTAGAAACCGAGTTGATTAATAAGGCTAACTTCTGAATTCAATTGTGCATGAATGGTTTCATTCACTTTTATCATGTCGTCGGCAGTGAGTGCCTGGATAGCTTTAAAATCCATTGTTCTTCCAGCTGAGAATAGGGCGTGCTAGGCCTAAATTTAAAAAATAATCATGGATTCTACACTAAAAAACATTGATAAACACGAGTGTAAACGGCATCATTAGCGCACTTTAATCAGGCGATGATCTTTTCGCCATTTTTTTTAATATTTATCTTGTCAAAGGCCAAGCTCTCAAGTAGAATCTGCGCCCTATTGATGACAAGTTTAAGCGCACACCTGATATGTTTAAAATAACTAACATGATGCTGTGCGGAAAAAGCGGAGTAAAATATGTACGCTGTTTTCCAATCTGGTGGTAAACAACACCGTGTAAGCGAAGGTCAAACTCTTCGTTTAGAAAAATTGGACGTAGAAACTGGCGCAAACGTTGAGTTTGATTCAGTTCTTATGGTTGCTAATGGTGAAGAAATCACTATTGGTGCACCTCTGGTTGCTGGCGGTAAAGTAACTGCGGAAGTAGTTAAGCACGGTCGTGGCGATAAAGTAAAAATCGTTAAGTTCCGTCGTCGTAAGCATTCTCGTAAGCAAATGGGCCACCGTCAGTGGTTCACTGAAGTCAAAATTACTGGCATCAGCGCTTAATTTAACTAAGGAGAAGCTAACATGGCACATAAAAAAGCTGGTGGTTCTACTAATAACGGTCGCGACTCAGAAAGCAAACGCCTAGGTGTTAAGCGTTTTGGTGGTGAATCTGTTCTAGCTGGTAACATCATTGTTCGTCAACGTGGTACTAAATTCCACGCTGGAACGAATGTTGGTATCGGTAAAGACCATACTCTATTTGCTTTATCTGAAGGTAAAGTTAAATTTGAAGTTAAAGGTCCTAAGAACCGTAAGTTTGTAAGCATCGAAACTGCATAAGTTTCTGTTTACTATTGAATTCAAAGCCCTGCCTTTATGGCGGGGTTTTTTATTTATAGCAAAGTTATATAATAGACCCTAGACCCTAGACCCTAGACCCTAGACCATAGACCCTAGACCCTAGACCCTAGACCCTAGAGTTGGGATTTACAGTCTGTGGTCTACACTCATAATAACTTGCCAATAATGCAGGTGGAGTAGCAAATGAAGTTCGTTGATGAATCAACCATAAAAGTAGAAGCTGGCGATGGCGGTAATGGCGTTGTTAGTTTCTGGCGTGAAAAATTTGTTGAAAAAGGCGGTCCTGACGGCGGTGATGGTGGTGATGGCGGTGATGTTTACATGCAAGCCGACGAAAACCTCAATACACTAGTTGATTACCGTTTTGAACGTTTCCATAAAGCGGAACGCGGTAAAAATGGTAGTGGTGGTAACTGTACGGGTAAACGTGGTGCAGATAAAACTATCAAAGTACCAGTTGGAACTCGCGCAATTGATATCCATACCAATGAAGTGGTAGCAGAAGTAACCGAACATGGCCAAAAAATCATGATCGCGAAAGGCGGTTGGCATGGTTTAGGTAACCAACGTTTTAAATCTTCGGTTAACCGTGCACCGCGTCAAAAGACCATGGGCACTAAAGGTGAAGTGCGTGAGTTGCGTCTAGAGCTATTGTTGCTTGCTGATGTTGGTATGCTGGGTTTGCCAAATGCGGGTAAATCCACCTTCATTCGTGCTGTGTCTGCGGCGAAGCCTAAAGTGGCGGATTATCCATTTACGACCTTGATTCCGAGTTTAGGTGTGGTTAGAGCAGGCTCTGAACGTAGCTTTGTGATTGCTGATATTCCTGGTTTAATTGAAGGTGCCGCGGATGGTGCCGGTCTTGGTGTTCGATTCCTAAAACACTTAGAGCGCTGTCGTGTGCTATTGCATATGATTGATCTACTGCCGATTGATGGTTCAGATCCAATTGAAAATGCACTGACGATCATTGATGAGCTTGAGCAATACAGTGAAAAGGTTGCAGCTAAACCTCGTTGGTTGATCTTTAACAAAGTCGATCTTCTGCCAGAAGAGGAAGTGGATGAAAAGATCCAACAAATCATCGATGCATTGGGTTGGGATGGCCATTACGCTAAGATCTCTGCTTCTAATCAATTAGGTACCAAAGAACTCGCTTTTCAATTAGCTGAGTTTATGGAAACACTGCCTAAAGAAGAACAAGTGGTTGAAGAAGAAGAGAAAGTCGACTTTAAGTGGGATGATTACCATAAAGATGCCATGAGCGGTAAAGATGTCATTACCGAAGAGTGGGATGACGATGATTGGGATGATGACGAAGATGATGGCCATGTTATCTACGTTCGTGACTAATTTGTATAATCGATAGATATATAAGCTGTGATTCTTTAAGGATCACAGCTTTTTTTTATCCTAAATCATGCTATTGAGGAGCGTTTTAGTGCACAATTTAAGCATGTAGATAAGCTGAAAATTCTTATTTTCAGCACAGGCTAATTATCAATGGATTGATGAGAATATAATGATGGATGAAAAACAACGAATAATTACTCGGATGATTATTCAAGCAGGCCAAATGCTGCTTGCACATGGCGCTGAAAGCACTTTAGTCGGAGACTTAACTCGTAGGTTAGGCCTTGCAAGTGGAATGACGGATGTTGAGGTGTCAATGTCAGCAAGTTCATTAGTAGTAACCACTGTTATGAATGAACATTGTATTACTACTGCTCGCCGTTGTCCTGATCGTGGCATCAATATGAAGGTGGTTACAGAAGTTCAGCAAATCTGTATTATGCTAGAGCGTAAAATTATTGATTACCGATTAGCGCTCCATAAACTCGAACAAATTAAGCCCGTTAGGTATAACCGTTGGCTGGTCCTACTTATGATTGGCTTATCTTGTGCTGCATTCGCTCGTTTAGCGGGTGGGGATGTAATGATATGTGCGATTACCTTTATCGCATCCTGTTGTGGAATGTTTGTTCGGCAAGAAGTGGGTCATCGTAATTTTAATCCACTCGTTAATTTTGCAGTGACGGCATTTGTGACCACAGTCATTTCTTCTCAAGCAGTTATCCATCAATTAGGTAATGCTCCATTTACTGCCATGGCATCTTCAGTTCTGATGCTAGTGCCTGGTTTTCCTTTGATTAATTCCGTGGCGGATATGTTGAAAGGTTATATCAACATGGGAATTGCTCGATTTTTCATGGCAAGTTTATTGACCTTTGCTACCTGCTTAGGAATCGTGGCTGCAATGACAGTAACGGGGACATGGGTATGGGTGAGATAATGGATTTTTTGATTGCTTTACTTACTGATATGTCTCTTGCCGCGATTCCTGCCGTGGGGTTTGCTTTGGTATTTAATGTTCCGGTTAGAGCTCTAAAATATTGTGCTTTGGGAGGAGCGATTGGGCATGGAATTCGATTTGTACTGATGACGTATAATATACCTATTGAATGGGCAACATTTTTTGCAGCAACGATAGTAAGTATGGTTGGAGTTCATTGGTCACATCGTTTTTTAGCGCACCCAAAAGTCTTTACTGTTGCCGCTATGATTCCGATGGTACCGGGAGTTTATGCATTTAAAGCGATGATCGCTCTAGTTGAAATAAACCAAAATGGCTATGATGTACAATTATTTAGTATTTTGATCGATAACTTTTTACAAGCCATGTTTATCATTGCTGGATTAGCAATTGGCCTTGCAATGCCAGGTTTGTTATTTTATCGAAGACGATCCATTGTTTAAAAAGGACGAAATGTGAAGATTAGCATGATTGTTGCGATGGCAAATAATCGTATTATCGGTAAAGATAATCAAATGCCATGGCACTTACCCGCCGACTTTGCTTGGTTTAAACGCTGCACGATGGGAAAGCCAATCGTAATGGGGCGTAAGACCTATGAATCGATTGGACGACCACTGCCGGGACGTTTAAATATTGTGATTTCAAGAGATGCTTCGCTCTTTATTGAAGGTGTTACTACTGTAACTAGTGTTGAGCAAGCCAAACAAGTCGCTGGTGATGCTGATGAATTGATGATTATCGGTGGCGGCACTATCTATGCTTTCTGTTTGCCTCAAGCCGATTGTCTTTACTTAACCTTTATCGATGCGGATATTGATGGTGATACTCAATTTCCAGATTGGGGAGATAATTGGAAAATTGTTGAACAAGAAGAATATCTTAAAGATGATAAGAATGCCTACAACATGCGCTTTGAGTGTTTAGAAAAGATTTGATGATCGGATGAAAAGCTCGTCGGCTATGCTCTGGCCTTCGTGGTGATGAGTGGTTGAGTATTCAGTTAATGGAAGAAATCCCACATCTACATAAACTGATTGCTCTGGCGCTAAATTTGATCAGTAAGTCGCGATAAATGGGGGCATTATTGTAGACTGGCTTGAGTAAACATTTGTTTATCTTCCCAGCGCAACATAGACAAATGTTCTCCCCACACGCAACCAGTATCTAGTCCTATCACATTTGCTTCATCATCATGACAGCCCATTAGCGCTGCCCAATGGCCAAAAATGACGGTTTTATTTAATGGAATACGTTCGCTGACTTTAAACCAAGGTACTAGACTACTATTGTCGACTTTCGCCGGAGGAAGTTTGCACTCCATCTCTAATTGTCCTTGCGGATTGCAAAAGCGCATTCGAGTGAAAGCATTGATAATAAAACGATATCGCTCAATGTCTTGTAGATTATCATCCCATTGAGTCGGTTGATTGGCGTACATGTTTTTGATTAACCAAGCCCAATCATCGCTTTGTAAAATGTCACTGATTTCTTGGCTCGATTGTCTAGCCGTTGCGAGATCCCAACTAGGCGCTACTCCTGCATGACACATGACAAAGTCTTCATGTTCTGCCATTAACGGTTGTTGGCGTAGCCAGTCGATTAATTCTTGGCGATCGGTTGCTTGCAGTATTGGGAATGTTTTATCTTTAGGCTTAGCATTGAAGTAACCTAAATGCACTGCCAGTAGGTGCAGGTCATGGTTGCCGAGGATGCACTTTGCGGAATCGCCTAAGCTTTTGACAAAGCGTAATGTTTCTAGTGACTTGGGACCGCGAGCGACTAAGTCACCAGCCAACCATAGTTGATCGACTTGTGAGTTGAAATTGACTTGTTCTAATAGAGCTTGTAATTCATCAAAGCAGCCTTGGATATCACCAACTATGTAAGTCGCCACAAAACCTCGCTTAATTTAAAATATTTGGAATAGCCATGCGAAATGGCGAGACTTCAGCAAGAAATTGCTCACTTTGTTCATCGAGCATTACATAATGCCCTTGCATTACGCCGAGTGGGGTTTCTAAAGCGGTACCACTGGTATAAGTATACTCTTGCATCGGCTCAATCACGGGTTGCTCACCGACCACACCATCGCCTTCAATGGTTAACTGTTTGCCGTTAGCATCGGTAATTAACCAACGCCGGCTGATTAGTTGAACAGGCTTCTGGCTGAGATTACGAATGGTAATGGTATAAGCAAAGATATAGCGATTTTTTTCAGGTTGAGACTGTTCTTCTACATAACGAGTATGAACTTGGCAAGTAATGCTTGGTGATTGTTGTTGAATCACAAATGTCTCCTATCCTTAGAGCTTTAAATAATAAGAGCACTTTATTGTGCTCTTATTATTTAGTGAAAATTGAAGCTTATACTCAGGTCATTTGGGTATAGTCAGTTACTTATCTTTGGCATCAAGGTGGTTTGCTAGAGAAACAAACTGCACTAAAGTCAAGTTCTCAGGACGCACACTTGGGTTTATATCAAGTTGCTCTAACTCTTCCGCTGACACTAAGTTCTTAAAGCAGTTTCTAACTGTTTTACGGCGTTGATTAAAACCTTCGCGACATACGCGATCTAACCATTTCAAGCTAGTGGCTGGGTGAGGTAATACTTCATAAGGCATCAATCGTACGACCGCTGAATCCACTTTCGGTGGCGGTATAAATGCAGTTGGTGGGACTTCAAGCACCGGCATGACTTTACAAAAGTACTGAGCCATCACGGTTAAACGACCGTAAGCTTTTGAACCTGGACCTGCCGCCAGACGGTTAACCACTTCTTTTTGCAACATAAAGTGCATGTCTTGAATGTCTTTATGAAATTCAAACAAGTGGAACATCAATGGGGTTGAGATGTTGTAAGGCAAGTTACCGAAAATACGCAGCTTATTATTTGGCTTCACTAATTCATTGAAGTCAAAGCGCATGGCATCGCCTTCATGAATGGTTAATTTGCTAGATAACTCTGGATGATTTCTTAAGCGCTCAGCCAGATCTCGGTCAAGTTCGATAACCGTTAATTTATCAACTTCACGACCAACCGGTTCAGTGATTGCACCTAAGCCAGGGCCGATTTCAACCAGGTTTTGTCCTGGCAGTGGGTTTATTGCAGAAACAATACCATCAATAATATAGGGATCATTTAAAAAGTTTTGGCCAAAGCGTTTACGGGCTTTATGACCTAGATGGACATCATTACTCATTGATTACTCTCTTGTTGCTTTGATTCTGGCTGTTTTGAGCTTTCTACCAGTTGTAAAGCATGGGTGATTGCAGTTAAAAAACTGCCTATATCGGCATTCCCTGTGCCAGCTAGATCCAGTGCAGTACCATGATCAACCGAGGTACGAATAAAAGGTAACCCCAATGTAATATTGACTGAATTACCGAAGCCTTTGTATTTTAGCACGGGTAATCCTTGATCATGGTACATTGCCAATACAGTATCGGCTTTTTCTAAATATTTTTGATTGAAGATGGTATCTGCTGGTAGTGGGCCAACTAAATTCATTCCATCTTGTAGGCGCATTTTTTCTAATGTAGGCGTAATGGTTTCAATTTCTTCATGCCCTAAACAACCATCTTCACCTGCATGAGGATTAAGTCCACATACATAGATGCTTGGTTGTTCAATACCAAATTTATTGACTAAATCGGTATGTAAAATTCGAATGATACTTTCAAGGCGTTCAGAGGTCACCTCCTGGCTAACATAAGCTAAGGGAATATGGGTAGTTACAAGCGCCACTCGTAATCCTTCGGTCGCCAACATCATCACTACTAATGGTGTGTTAGAGCGTTCGGCAAAGAATTCGGTATGGCCGCTAAATGCAACGCCAGCACGATTGATTACACCTTTATGAACGGGGCCGGTTACAATGGCATCAAACTCACCCGTCATACTACCTTGGCAAGCACGCTCTAACGTTTGTAGGACATAGTGACCATTAGCTTCATTGAGTTGACCTGATACAACCGGTTGAGAAACCGCAATATGTTCAACGTATAATTGGCCTTTTTTTTGCACTTGAGCGGGTAGTGTAGAGTCGTAATCGAGGAGTTCTACTTCAACGCCAAGTTGTTCGGCACGCTCAATGAGCATTTGTTTGTCTGCGCAAATCACTAATTGATGTGGCCAATCATATTGAGATAATGCTAAGACCAGATCGGGACCAATACCCGCTGGCTCACCAGCAGTGATCACAAGACGACGAATATTTATCATTTGTTGAATGATCATTGGTTATCTTGTCCATCTTGTTGATCTAATATTTCAACATAAGCGCTGGCGCGAATTTCTTGTAGCCATGCGCCAGCTTCTTCATTGAATTTACGTTTGAATAAAATTTGATAAGCGCGGTTTTTCATTGCTGACTCCGTGCGATCGACAGTGCGACGGTCAAGTACTTTTACGATATGCCAACCATGAACCGTTTTGAATGGCTCACTGATCTGATTGACTGGTAAAGTCTCGACTTGATGTTTAAACTCAGGCACGTAAGTATCTGGTGTTTGGTAACCTAAAATGCCATCAGCTACCGCGGAACCCGTATCTTGGCTATATTGTTGAGCCAATTCGCCAAAAGTACTCTTGCCAGATTGGATTTCATCAATCAGGTGGTTAAGTTCTTTTTTTGCACCTTCATCGCTTAAAATAATTGAGGGTTTAATCAATATGTGCTGAGCATTAACTTCAGTAACTGCTACCGTTTTTAAGCCTTTTACATCGTCAATTTTCATAATGTGAAAGCCAACACCACTGCGGAATGGGCCAATGATTGCGCCTTTACCTTGAGTCGTAATTTCATCGGCAAAGATGGTCGGCATTTCTTCTTTACGCATCCATCCCCAATCACCACCTTGTAGAGCTTTTGGGCCTTTCGAATAGGTATAGGCGAGAGTCGAAAAGTCTTCACCTTGATTTAATCGTTCAATTAATTCATTAGCTTGTTGTTCTGTTGCTTCTTTATCATCACCAAAGCGCAGCTGAATTTGAGAAACTTTATATTCAACACGTTGTGTGGTTTGTTCAGCCATCATCGATGCCAGAGTATCAACTTCAGAGGGTGAAATATTCACTCGACGACGAACTTGAGCATTACGAGCTTCACTGATGGCTATTTCTTTACGAATTTGCTCACGAAATACTGGGTAAGTGATGCCTTGTTGTTGTAGCGAAGCTCTTAATTGTTCCAAGCTCTGATTGTTATCTTTAGCAATACCCTCAATCGCTTGATCTAGACGTTGGTCATCAATTTGAATGCCCATACGTTTAGCTTCTTGTAATTGAATTTCATCTAAAACTAATTTTTCAAGGACCTGTTCATGTAGAGTGTCACTATCAGGAAGTGATTGGCTTTTATCTTGTGCGTTGGCTCGTACTGTTTTTATCGCAGTGTCTACATCCGTTTGTAAAATAACACCATTGTTAACTATTGCCACCACATGGTTGAGAGGTTGAGGGGCAGACAGTACTGTTGAGGCCGTAAACAGACTCATTATTCCAAGTAATGTGGGAATCCATGTCTTCATTTTTGATATCCAATAAGTACAACAAATTAAGTACAGTAAATGAGTAAGCTTGTCATACTATCATGACAGGCTTATCGGTTCATTAGTCAGCAAGGCTAAATGGTCGACCATAACCAAGTGAGTTGCCACCGTCGCTGTAGGTTACCCCAGCACTTTGGCCTAAGCCTTTAATGCCAATGTTTAAGCTAACTTTTGATTCGTATTCAGGTCCAGGCTCAGGATACACCGTATCAAGGTAAACATTTCCTGGTGACATTTGGTGACGAGAGTATGTCAAACCTAAGAACCAGCAATCATCGTTATAAGTGACGCCGACTAAACTCTCTAACATGTAGTCTTCAGTTAGATCATGGTAGTAGTTAGCCTGCACGCTCCAACGTTTCGCGACGGTAAAGCTATTAACAATGCCCGCTTGCGAGATGCCATCACGAGTGTATTTTCCGATATTATTTTGACTACCAATACTTCCAGCGTTGTCTTCAATATAACTTTTAGCAATGTAGCGATAACTTAGTTGAGTGTGGCCACCAAATGGCAGTTTGTACTCAAGAGTGCTGTTCGCCAGTTGTAACTCAGATACATCGCCATCGTACTGAACACCACCTTTAAATAACCATTTATCGTTGATGTTCCATTCATTTTCTAATGCCCAAGCAGATAAATTGGCTTCACCATTTTCAGGATTGATGTAATAGATTTGCCCTAAAGAGATATTGAAGCGTTCTTTATAATTTTCATCGTAGAAACGAGAAGTTGCACCATAACTAAGCTGGTTGGCTGGGGCGATGTAATCGACACTGCTGTATTTCATATCACGGAATAAACCGTAATAATCCAATTGCATAAGAGTTGTATCATAACCTTGATAGATATCGTCTTGATCAACTTCAGGTATGTACAAATACTGCAATCGAGGTTCAAGTGTTTGCGTGTAGCCCCCAAGCCATTTTTGACTGTTATCTAAAAATAGCGTGCCTGTCATGCGGTATTCAGGCACGGTACGACTGGCGTTTTCTTTTAAGTCAGAACTAGCGGAACTTCCATTTTTTAAATCCTGATCATAATAGGTATACATCAATTTCGCTTCAGAAGTTAATTTCCCCCACGGTGCATAGAAAGGTACCACTACGCCAGGTTCTAAATGGATACGAGTGGCATCTGGTAAGTCATCGTCATCGGTCTCAAAGCGACTAATATGGCTATTCCACTCCAGATCAATATGTGGCAGTACATCTGGTCGATGGTACTCATATTGTAGTTGTGGCATTAAGCGATAAGGTTGTGAGCTTGATAGTACTTGGAAGTCACGCACTTTTAATGTGGTATCTGAATAGTCGGTACGGTATGACACTTCGCCAGCTTGCAATAATTGACCATCTTCACGGTTACCAATATTGGAATCAAGGTCGGAAAAGTAATCATTATCACTCACGCGAGAGTAATCAACGGAAAACTTCCAATGACGATTGTAAATACCATTGTGAGAGAAGTTTAGCCCCCAACGAGAGCCTTTATCACTGTATAAATCATCATGGTGTAAATATTCAAAATCGATTGAACCGGCACCAAACCCATCTGTTAGGTATCTAAATTCATTATCAAACTGCACCCCACGTTTTTGCATGTAATTGACGGTAGTGGTCAAATCATATTGTGGGGCAATGTTGAAGTAGATTGGAACATTAATTTCTAAGCCATTTTTTGAATCATAACCACCCGACGGATAAAGGAAACCGGTTTTACGTGTGTCACCAATTGGTACGGTAATGTATGGCCAGTAAAAGACAGGGAAATCTAAGATCTCAAAGCGAGTATTGTAAAAGGTGGCTTCTTCTTCTTCGTTATCGATATCAATATTGCTGGCTTTAACACGCCATGATTTATTACCTTCAGGACAAGTCGTTAATGAGCCATCTTTCATGGTGTAGATACTTTGGCCATCTTTTAATATGTAGGTGGCTTCACCACGAGCTGGTTGGCAAAGTAATTGATACTTGGTGTCATGCAGCTCAATGCGTTCGCCTTTAAAATCAGATTTGGCTTTATGGGATGTAGATTTAATTTGCCCATCATTCATCGTCACATGACCATCAGCAACAACAGAACTTTCGCTTTGATTGAGTGTCACTTTATCAGCAGTGATTTTTTTATGGCCTTGGGTAACAATAACATCGCCTTGATATACTGCTTTATTTTTTCCTTCAGCATAAATACTATCGGCTTCGATATTGACAGTTTCTTGAGCTGGATCTGCAGAGTTTTCTTCTGGTGCGATACATTGATCTACTGGAACGGTTTCGGGCAAACTGTCACTACTACTTTCATCAGCGAAAGCAGTTGGTAGGAAGGCTGCACTTATGAGAGTGGTAAGAAAAGTGCGAGAAATTGGTAGCATGAAATAAAGTTGTCCTGTGAAATTTAGTTGTGAATGTCGTTTTTGATAATACTCATGTATACACAAAGGTTATTTACAGAAATAAGACGAAATATACACAGATTTTTATATACCCAAGTGACTTCAATATGCAGAATTCAGATCTATCATCCAAGCCTTTAGGCAAGAAAGATTGGTGAAGGAATGTAAACACCTTTCAAATCAATCTGACACTGCATAAAGTCTTGGATGAAGCTCCCGAAGGGCAAGTTAAAACAAGCTTTATACTGCGTTAAATAGAACAGAGATAGAATGACTATGATCATATTCAATTTGCCTTGCCTAAAGCTTGTTTTATTCTTGCCGAAACTCGCATCTTGAAGTTACTTGGGTATATCATATAAGAATCTTGCAAGAATCGACACTATACAGACAATAGTTAACAATAAAAATTCATAGTTTGGGATTTGGAATCAACATATGTTAGGTAAATTACTAGGTATTTTGTTTGGCTCAATGATCGGGAATATTCCTGGTGCAATCATTGGTTGCTTAATTGGTCATCAATTTGATAAGGCACGTCGTCGCCAACAAGGATTCCAATCAGCGTTTGGATCTGGCCCTTCTCAAGCGGAAAGACAAACTGAATTTTTCCAAGCTGCTTATGCCGTCATGGGGCATGTCGCGAAAGCCAAAGGTCAAGTGACCAAAGAAGAAATTCAATTAGCTTCTGTGATGATGGATCGCATGAACCTTACTGGCGAGCAGAAAAAAATTGCCCAAGAAGCATTCCGCCAAGGAAAAGAATCGAACTTTCCATTGGAAGAGACATTACGTAAAGTGCGCTTTTCTGCGGGACGTCGACGTGATTTGTTACAGTTCTTTTTAGAATTACAAATATCTGCCGCCTTTGCTGATGGCTCTCTGCATCCAAGTGAGATAAATGTCCTACAAATTGTGGCATCAGAACTTGGCTTTACCGCGCAATATTTGCAACAGCGTTTACGTATGCAAGAAGCCGCATTTCGTTTTCAACAAGGTGGCGGCTTTGGTGGTTATCAACATCAAGGTCAGCAATCAGGTGGCCAGTGGCAACAAGGACCAACCGCCTCGCAATTGGATGATGCCTATGAGTTATTAGGGGTAGATAAATCTGCTGATGCTAAGACAATCAAGCGTGCTCACCGTAAATTAATGAATGAGCACCACCCTGATAAGTTAGTTGCTAAAGGCTTACCACCAGAGATGATGGAAGTAGCTAAACAAAAAGCACAAGAAATTCAATCTGCCTATGATTTAGTCAAGAAGAATAAAGGCTTTTAATACAGTCCAGTTCCAATCTTACTTTTTATTGAGAGCCCAGTTATATTGATAGCTGGGCTTTTTGTTGGTCTGTTGTATTTCTGGCTTAAAACGAGATAAGTACTTCAACACGCCTTGCTCACCGCCAAAATCTACAGCATACCAATCATAAATAGAAGAAAGTTCAAGCTTACCATCCGTTATGTTGACACCCTTCGAGCTGCTGATGAAGTTTAACTCAGCTTGTTTGAGTAAGCTCTGAGTATTGTCTGCAGTGAAGGCTTTAGCTGATAAATTAGGGCAACCTAAACTGGCGCAATTGACCGCGTAGTGGATGCGTTTATCTTGCCAAACTGGGCGTAAGATTCGATGCTCGATATCATTTAAACTTAACTTTTGACCATTAATGGTGAGGATATCTTGATCCCACGGGCCAAACGAAAATAAGCCGCCGAGTTTAGTTATCGAAGCGATTGGGTAGTTGTCTAAAACAAGCTGAACGGTTGCTGCATTGTATAAGTTAATCCAATAAGCAAATTGCTCATTTTTATTAAATTGGCGCGGATCGAGCTTGGTTAGCATATTGAGGTAATGAAGCAAAGCTTGGCGATCGGTTAAGTTAATATGTTCGTAGTCAAACAAAGTATTCGATCCTTGTTGAATAAGATTATTATCTAATACCCGTTGCCATTCATTATGATTAATGACTTGTGAGCTAGCTGCATTGCTTTTATTCCAATAAGGCCAAAGTTCGGCTTTGGGAGCTGCATGGGAAAAGAAACTCAAACTGGCTAGCAGTATTAACCAAACGTATTTAATATTCATTTTTCAATCTCGTCATTATTATCAATAAAGAAAGAGACCTGTAGAGATACTCGGAAATTTCACATTAGGTTTTAATATAATTAAGCCCAAATACTTATTGAGTATTTGGGCTAGTTTGCTTGCGTTTTTATCTAGTTCAAAGGAAGACTAGGCAAAAACTGACTACTTTAAAAAGTTAGGAATGCTATTTTCAAATTCAGTGATTTTATCAGCATGTTGTAGCGTTAAGCCGATATTATCTAAGCCATTAAGTAAACAATGGCGACGGAATTTATCAATCTCAAAACTATATTGCTTACCGTTAGCCGACACTGTCATCGCTTCTAGATCTACCGTGATTTGTGCGCCTTCGTGGTTATGAACAAATTCGAATAACTCATCGACTTCACTCTCAGTTAAACGTACCGGAACCATTTGGTTGTTGATGGAGTTGCCGTAGAAAATATCAGCAAAACTAGGTGCGATCATCACTTGAATGCCGTAGTCGGCAAGTGCCCAAGGAGCATGTTCACGAGATGAACCACAGCCAAAGTTTTCACGGGCCAGTAAAATACTTGCACCTTGATAGCGAGGTGCGTTCATTACAAACTCAGGATTAGGCTGTTTGCCTGCATCATCTAAAAAGCGCCAGTCATGGAATAAATGCTGACCAAAGCCTAAACGAGTGACTTTTTGTAGAAACTGTTTAGGAATAATTGCATCAGTATCAATATTAGCAATATCAAGTGGCACGACTAGGCCAGTATGTTGTTGAAAACCTGTCTGTTTAGAGGCTTGAGACATAGCGTGCTCCTTATGCTTGTTCTAGTGAACGGATATCGACAAAGTGACCGGCAATCGCTGCCGCTGCTGCCATTGCTGGGCTAACGAGATGGGTACGACCATCTCGTCCTTGGCGACCTTCAAAATTACGGTTACTGGTAGACGCGCAGCGCTCTTGTGGACCTAGGCGATCATTATTCATTGCAAGACACATCGAGCAGCCCGGTAAACGCCATTCAAAACCTGCTTCAATAAAGATCTTATCTAAGCCTTCTTGTTCTGCTTGAGCTTTAACTTGCTCTGAACCTGGAACGATCAGCGCTTGAACATTGGCGGCTACTTTACGGCCTTTAGCAACGGCTGCCGCAGCGCGCATATCTTCAATACGTGAGTTAGTACAAGAACCAACAAACACTTTGTCTACCGTGTAGTCAGACAGTTTTTTACCCGCTTCTAACCCCATGTAAGCCAGAGCTTTTTGCGCCGATGCTTTTTCGACTGGATCCGTGAAATCTTGAGGGTTAGGAATAATACCATCAACTGACATGACTTGACCTGGGTTGGTCCCCCAAGTGACTTGTGGTTTGATTTCTGAAGCTTCTAGAGTGACCACTGCATCAAATTGAGCATCATCATCTGATTTTAGAGTCTTCCAGTACTCTACTGCTGCATCAAAATCGGCGCCTTTCGGAGCAAACTTTTTCTCTTTGATGTAATCGAAGGTCGTTTGATCTGGTGCAATTAGACCTGCTTTTGCGCCTAGTTCAATTGCCATGTTACAAACCGTCATTCGGCCTTCCATTGAAAGGTCGGTAATGGCTTCACCACAAAATTCTACGACGTAACCGGTTCCACCAGCAGCGGTTGTTTTTCCGATGATTGCTAATACGATGTCTTTGGCGGTAATGCCTTCGGCAACTTTGCCTTTGACTTCGATTTTCATGGTCTTAGCTTTGGCTTGTTTTAGCGTTTGAGTCGCAAGTACGTGTTCCACTTCGGAAGTACCAATACCGAAAGCTAATGAACCAAATGCGCCATGAGTGGCAGTATGGGAATCACCACAAACAATCGTCATGCCCGGCAATGTAATGCCAAGCTCAGGCCCCATTACATGCACGATACCTTGATATTTATGGTTTAGATCGTACAGCGTGACGCCGAAATCTAAGCAGTTTTTCATCAAGGTTTGCATTTGAATGCGCGCCATTTCACCAGAGGCATTAATATCTTTGGTGGTAGTTGAAACGTTGTGATCCATCGTGGCAAAGGTTTTGCTGACTTGGCGTACCTTGCGGCCTTTTTCGCGTAAGCCATCAAACGCTTGAGGTGAAGTCACTTCGTGTACCAAATGACGGTCGATATATAAAATCGGGTTTTCACCTTGAGCGGCTACGACTACGTGAGCATCATAGACTTTTTCATATAATGTTTTTGATGTTGAGTTTGACATTGCTAGCTACCTGCTCAAATTAATTATAATGACTGAATGTATTGCGCAATCTTGTCACCCATTTCTGAAGTCGAAAGGGCGGGGTTTTTATCAGCAAGATCGGCAGTCAGCTCTCCGGCTGCTAGTGCTTTTGATACTGCTTGTTCGATATCTTGGGCTGCTTGCTCTTCATTTAAACTGTAACGAAGCATTAGTGCTGCTGATAGAATTTGTGCTACTGGGTTAGCGATATTCTTACCCGCAATATCTGGCGCACTACCACCGGCAGGTTCATACAGACCAAACTTGCTTTCATTTAAGCTAGCGGATGGCAACATGCCCATTGAGCCAGTGATCATGGCGCATTCATCAGAAATAATATCGCCGAAAATATTTGAGCAAAGCATCACGTCAAACTGAGATGGATCTTTGATCAACTGCATAGTGGCGTTATCGATGTAGATGTGCGATAGCTCGACATCAGGGTAGCCTTTAGCGGTTTCCTCAACCACTTCACGCCATAAAATTGAGCTTTGTAGGACGTTTGCTTTATCTACTGAGCAGACTTTTTTGTCACGTAGACGTGCTGATTCAAAAGCAATTTTGGCAATGCGCTCAATTTCATAACGATGATAAACCTCAGTATCAAAGGCTTTTTCTTGTGGACCTTCACCTTCACGACCTTTCGGTTGACCGAAGTAAATACCACCTGTTAATTCTCGAACCACCACGATATCAAATCCGCGATCTGAAATATCAGCACGCAATGGTGAGAAGTTTTCTAAACCAGTATGAATTTGCGCAGGGCGCAGGTTACAGAAAAGTTGGAAGTGCTTACGTAGCGGAAGTAAAGCACCACGTTCAGGTTGTTCATTTGGTGGAAGATGTTCCCATTTAGGGCCACCTACCGAGCCAAATAATACGGCATCGGCATCTTCACAGCCTTTGATGGTTGCTTTTGGTAGAGGCGTGCCATGGTTATCAATCGCAATCCCGCCGACATCAAATTCTTGGCGCTCAAATGAAATATCATGCTTTTTTTCAATTGCATCTAGCACTTTTTGCGCTTGTTGCATGACCTCTGGACCAATGCCATCTCCGGGTAAAACAGCAATTTTATATGTACCTGCCATGGTTCTCTTTTCCTTTAAATATGTAATACTTAATTTTATTGTTCGCTGAATAATGTATTACCCAGCGACTTATCTGGTTTCTCGTCTGATTAAACTTATATTTTGTTAAACCGTTTCAATTCTTTTTGATTGCTTGATCTCTGCAATTTTGTCAGCACGCTGAATGCTATTAATAACATGTAATAGCGCTTGGCCTGAAGCCTCAACGATATCAGTTGCAAGCCCGGTGCCGTGATATTTACGTCCTTTGTAATTGGCGATGATATCTGCTTGACCTAGGCCATCTTCACCTTCACCTTTGGCGGTCAGGTCGAATTTATCTAATACGATTTCATAACCAGTTAGTTTGTAGATGCATTGATAAAGCGCATCTACTGGGCCATTACCGACCGCCGCTTCGCATTTTTCTTCTTCGCCACATTGCAATTTAATACTGGTGGTTGCCATTACGCTACCTGATTGCACGCTTAGGTAATTTAACTTAAAGAAATCATCTTCTTCACGCAAGTTAGCAAAGTGCATTAATGACTCTAAATCATAATCAAATACTTGGCCTTTTCGGTCAGCTAGCTTCAAAAAGTCTTCATATAAAGTGTTTAGGTTGTAGTCATCATCACTGTAACCCATGGTTTCCATATGACTCTTAACCGCTGCGCGACCTGATCGGCTGGTTAGATTTAAGGCTTGATTTTTAAGGCCAATAGTCTCTGGTGTCATGATTTCGTAGGTATTCTTATTCTTCAACATGCCGTCTTGGTGAATACCCGATGAGTGACTAAACGCGTTAGTACCAACAATCGCTTTGTTCGATTGAATAGGCATGTTACACAATTGGCTGACAAGTTTACTGGTGCGGTGAATTTCGTCGTATTTAAGACCAGTATGAACACCTAGCAATTCCGCGCGAGTGCGGATGATCATGGCGATTTCTTCTAATGCACAGTTACCAGCTCGTTCACCAATACCATTAATCGTGCCCTCTACTTGGCGAGCACCAGCTTGTACTGCGGCCATGGAAGTGGCAACCGACATACCTAGGTCATCATGGCAGTGTACTGAAATGACCGCTTTATCAATGTTTGGTACGCGATTAAATAGCGTTTCGATGATGCCACCAAACTCACTCGGTAGGGTATAACCAACGGTGTCTGGAATATTGACGGTAGTTGCACCTGCATCGATAGCTGCTTCAACAATGCGGCATAGGTTATCAATTGGTGTACGGCCAGCATCTTCACAAGAAAATTCCACATCATCGGTATATTTACGTGCACGTTTAACGGCATTAACGCCCATTTCTACGACGTCATCATAACTGCGGCGAAGTTTATCTTGTACGTGGATAGTGGAAGTGGAGATAAAGGTATGAATACGGAAGGCTTCCGCTACTTTTAATGCTTCTGCGGCAACATCAATGTCTTTTTCTACGGCGCGGGATAGAGCACAAATACGGCTGTTTTTGATTTGTTTCGCGATGGTTTGAACGGATTCAAAATCACCGGGTGAAGAGACTGGAAAGCCAGCTTCGATAACATCAACGCCTAAACGTTCTAGGGCATAAGCGATCTGTAGTTTCTCTTTTACGGTTAGGCTCGCTGAAAGTGCTTGTTCGCCATCGCGTAGTGTGGTGTCGAATATAATGACTTGATCGTTCATGTTACCTTCCTTGTGATTAATGCTTTGCTATCCAATGCGGTTTATTCGTTGAGTATTTGTGAATAAAAAAGCCCGCATCTGGATGCGGGCTTGTTTGAAATCGTATGTGGTTTTTCGTCCACTGCCTACCCGCGCGATTGAGTCACGATGAGGAGGAGGTTCAGTAGAGTTGAAAATTGTTGAGTCATGCTTGTTACCTTAGCAATGTCTGCGACCACGTAAAAACTGATTCAATTAGTACCGCACTCAAGGGGGATACGTCAACCTTTTGGATGAAAAAATATCCAAATAACTTAATGGTCTCTCATTTGCCAATTTATATGCCGCAATACGTTTTCATCATAAGAACAAAATATCGTCACTTTTTTGTCATTTATCTCCCTTAACTTAGACGGTGTAGTGCTGATTAAGCATTGAACAAGGAGCATATGATGAAAACTATACAGCCGATAGCACGCTTTGATTTAGCATTTTCTTTATTTTGCTTACAACACCGTTTTAATTTGCCAGTTGCTCGTATTAGCAAAGCAATCTCTCATACTGGTGATGGGCATTTATATGCAGTCATGGGGCTATTAACTTGGTGGTTTGAACCAAGATCGGGTCAATACTTTTTACTGGCAGGATTATTAGCATTTTTATTAGAACTGCCGATCTATTGGTTAGCAAAAAATGGTTTTAAACGTCGCAGGCCAGCACAAATATCTGATTTGTTAACGTCTTTTATTACTCCGTCAGATCAATACAGCTTGCCTTCCGGTCACACGGCTGCCGCTTTCTTAATGGCAGTACTATTACAAAACTACTATCCAGAATTTGGTTTGTTGCCTTTTATTTGGGCTGGTTTGATAGGATTTTCTCGCATTTTGTTAGGGGTGCATTTTTTGACGGATATTGTATTAGGCGCGGCTTTGGGAATCAGTTGTGCTCTTGCGGCAATTAATATGTTGGCTGGTGGATAAAAACAATGAAGATCTTATATGGTGTGCAAGGTACCGGAAATGGTCATATCGCTCGAGCACGGGCAATGGCGTCAGCTTTATCTAAACAATCGGATGTTTCGGTTGATTTCTTATTTTCAGGGCGAGATGACAAAGGCTATTTCTCGATGGAAGATTTTGGGGGGTATCAAACTCGACGAGGACTGACATTTACTACTGAAAAGGGAAAAGTCAGCCATATGAAAACCGCTTTGAATACCAACCCTAGTCAGTTATGGAAAGAAGTCTCCGATATGGACTTGGAGGGTTATGATGTGGTGCTCAATGATTTTGAACCGATTACTGCGTGGGCGGCCAAAAAGCAAAATGTGCCGAGTATTGGGATTAGTCATCAAAATGCCTTTCGCTATTCGGTGCCAAAGAAGGGCGCGAGTTGGCTTGATCAAACCTTGATACAACATTTTGCTCCAACTCAACATCATTTAGGTTTGCATTGGTATCATTTTCAGCAACCTATTTTGCCGCCGATAGTTCATACATCAACGCAAATTGATAACCAGAAGCATGACTTCATTCTGGTTTATTTACCTTTCGAGGCTCTACCCGCTATTAGTGACCTTTTGCTGCGCTTCTCCAATCGCCATTTCATCTGTTATCACCCAGAAGTTAAAGAAGTGAGCCAACAAGATCACCTGACCTTTATGCCTTTGTCATACCAAAACTTCCAAAGAGATTTACATGCTTGTCATGGCGTAATTGCCAATGGCGGTTTTGAGTTGCCTTCAGAAGCGTTAACGCTGGGTAAAAAGCTATTGTTAAAACCATTAGATGGGCAATTTGAACAAATGAGTAATGTGGCGACACTTGAATCTTTAGGTTTAGCCAGTTCAATGCAATGGCTTGATCCTAGTATCGTGAGAACTTGGTTGGATGAGGAGCCAGCGGAGCGAGTAATTTATCCCAATGTTGCTGAATCAATTGCCGGTTGGGTCGTGCAAGGTGAATGGGAAAATATCGCCCCCTTGTGGAGTCACTTATGGGATCAAGTCGATTTTCCGCATTATGCTTTGATTAATGAGTAAACAACTTTTACATCATCAATTTAGTCGCTAAATGGTTTTTAGATTAATTTATATATTTTGTTTAACCTTTTGAAATATTGGTGTTTTCAGTGATTTTTTGTAAATAAAAATAATTTAATATCAATACAGTTGCTTCTGATATTGGCTTGGTGAATAGTAAATGCAACCCGACATATTGGCGGGGCAAATACAATCATTATTCGATATCTTTTTGTAGTTGATAATCACGGTCGTTATGTGTGATTGACCTACAACTAAAAGAGGTGCAACACAACATGACGCTTTCTACTGAACCAAAAAATATTGCCCTTAACTTTAGAACAGAAGCCACTTTACGTGGCATAGATCTTAATTTATTGACCGTTTTTGATGCAGTAATGCAAGAGCAAAATATTACTCGTGCGGCGCAGTATTTAGGTATGTCACAACCTGCAGTAAGTAATGCGGTTGCTCGTTTGAAAGTAATGTTTAATGATGAATTGTTCATACGTCATGGTCGTGGTATTCAACCGACTCAACGCGCTCGTCAATTGTTTGGCCCGCTTCGTCAAGCATTACAATTAATACGTAATGAATTGCCGAACTCTATTTTTGTTCCTGAAACATCAGAACAAGTATTTAAATTAGCGGTTTGTAGCCCTTTAGATTTACGTTTTGCACCAAGAATCATGCGTGGTATTGCTGAAAAATCGCCAAGCATTCAATTAAGTCTTGATGCTGATTTTGATCGTCACTTACCTGAAAAGCTTCGTTACCAAGAAGTGGATTTCGTGATTGATTATGCGCGTTTTGAGCAGCCGGGTTACTCAAGTACTGAAATCTTTAGTGACGAGTTAGTCGTGGTGACTGCTGCAAATCACCCACGTATTGGCTCTCAAATTAGCCAAGCCGAGTTCATGACAGAAAAACATGCAACGCTATCGAAAGTAAACGGTGTGCGTAGTTTCTATGAGCGAGTTTATACTGGTGATTTTGCATTCCAAGCGTCTTATCATGGTACAAGTTTAAGTAATATCTTGTACGTAGTTGGTCAATCTGAATTAGTAACAGTCGTTCCTCGTTGGTTGGTTGATTCAATGCCTAACCGCGCAAACTATAAAGTCATGGCTTACCCATACGCCGATAATAAAGTGGCGGGTTACTTAAGTTGGCATGAATCGAGTGAGAAAGATAAAGGTCACATCTGGATGAGAGATCAACTGATGTTAATTTGTGGCGAAACACTTGCTGCAAGCTTGTTGCGATAAACTCTTCTAGAAAGCGCAGTCTTTATTTGATTAGAGGCTGCGTTTTTTTATGTCTATCCCTGCCACTTAAGAACCCAAAATGAGATTAACCTCTCATTGTTAGATTTATTATCTACTGAATTTTATCGGGTTATTGGTTGGTATATTTTGATTGATATTATATATGCAGTCTTTATCACTAATTATGTAGGTTGTTTGTTAGTTTTTATGATTTAAATAATTTTAGAGTAATAGACAAGTTTCTGTTAATGGCGGTAAAGTGATCAAGTTCGAATGTAATTTAGAACTTATGCACCCTAGTTGCTTGTTATGACAATGCAAATAGGTACATAGCAAGGTTGTAGTACTTTTATTGAAATCTAAAGTATAAGCAGCCTGAAGTTTCTTAGGCTAAAAATAAGCCCTAACTATGTAGCACTGAATCATCACGCTTTAATTAAGGATAGTGAGATTCAGTTAACAGGAGGCAACATGGAAATGTTATCTGGTGCGGATATGATCGTCCGCTCCCTAATAGATGAAGGTGTAGAGCACATCTTCGGTTATCCAGGCGGTTCAGTTCTGGATATTTACGACGCTCTACATGAAAAGAGTGATATTGAACACGTGCTGGTTCGCCATGAACAAGCCGCGGTTCACATGGCTGATGGCTATGCACGTGGAACTGGTAAAGTTGGTGTTGTTCTCGTGACTTCAGGCCCTGGCGCTACCAACGCGATTACTGGTATTGCAACTGCCTATATGGACTCTGCACCAATGGTTGTTCTATCGGGTCAGGTACCAAGTAGTCTAATTGGTAATGATGCTTTCCAAGAATGTGATATGGTGGGGATCTCCCGCCCTGTGGTTAAACATAGCTTTCTAGTCACCAAAGCAGAAGATATTCCTGAAACTATTAAAAAAGCGTTTTACCTTGCGTCTACTGGCCGCCCTGGTCCTGTGGTCGTTGATCTGCCGAAAAACGTATTAAATCCATTAGAAAAATTTCCTTATCACTACCCTGATGAAATTAAAATGCGTACTTATAATCCGACAACTTCGGGTCATAAAGGGCAAATTAAGAAAGGATTGAAAGCCTTATTGGCAGCGAAGAAACCAGTGCTTTATGTCGGTGGTGGAGCGATTATTGCAGAAGCTAGCGAGCAATTAATTAAGCTGGTTGAAGCGCTTAACTTGCCAGTAGTCAGCACATTAATGGGTCTTGGTGCTTTCCCTGCAACTCATCATAATTCCCTTGGTATGTTAGGCATGCACGGCACTTATGAAGCCAATATGGCTATGCATAATGCTGATCTTATTTTTGGTGTCGGGGTACGTTTTGATGATCGTACTACCAACAATGTCGAAAAATACTGCCCTAATGCCAAGATCATGCATATTGATATCGATCCATCTTCGATTTCTAAGACTATTCAAGCGGATTTACCTATCGTTGGTTCTGCCGATGAAGTGTTAAATAGCATGTTAAAGCTGCTTGAAGATCAAGGTGTAGAGCAAGATAGCGAAGCGCTTGAAACTTGGTGGCAAGAACTACAAAGTTGGCGTAATCGTAAGTGTTTAGCGTTTGATCATAATTCGGATCGCATTAAACCTCAGCAGGTAGTTGAAACGCTTTACAAGCTCACTAAAGGTGAGGCTTATGTCGCTTCTGATGTAGGGCAGCACCAAATGTTTGCTGCATTAT
Organism: Vibrio sp.; assembly: GCF_048266485.1. Taxonomy (GTDB): domain Bacteria; phylum Pseudomonadota; class Gammaproteobacteria; order Enterobacterales; family Vibrionaceae; genus Vibrio. The sequence continues at coordinate 68,903 of NZ_JBLWZK010000004.1, forward strand.
ATTATCCATTTGATAAACCACGTCGTTGGATTAACTCTGGCGGTTTAGGCACCATGGGCTTTGGTTTACCAGCGGCAATGGGCGTTAAGTTTGCTATGCCAAAAGAGGAAGTGGTGTGTATTACTGGTGATGGTAGTATTCAGATGAATATCCAAGAACTATCGACCTGTATGCAATATGCTATCCCAGTTAAGATCATTAACTTGAATAACCGTTTCTTAGGCATGGTGAAGCAGTGGCAAGATATGATTTATCAAGGTCGCCATTCTCATTCTTATATGGATTCTGTGCCTGATTTTGCAGCCATTGCTGAAGCTTATGGTCACGTTGGAATTCGTATTAATAAACCTGAAGAGCTAGAAGCTGGCCTACAAAAAGCCTTGGATATGAAAGATCGTCTCGTGTTTGTTGATATTAATGTTGATGAAACTGAGCATGTTTATCCAATGCAAATTAAAGGTGAAGCGATGGATAAAATGTGGTTAAGCAAGACGGAGAGAACCTAATATGAGACATATCATTTCATTATTATTAGAAAACCAACCGGGTTCTTTATCACGTGTTGTTGGCTTGTTTTCACAGCGAGGTTATAACATTGAGTCATTAACCGTTTCTCCGACGGATGATGAAACTTTATCACGTATTAATATCACCACCGCTACCGATGCGCTGCAGCTTGAGCAAATTGAAAAAAACTTACATAAACTTGTCGATGTGTTGAAAGTACAAGAGGTTACAGAGTATGACTATGTTGAGCGTGAGTTAATGTTAGTTAAAGTGAAAGCCAGTGGTTTTTCTCGCGCTGAAGTGCATCGTTTATCTGATGTATTCCGTGGGCAGATTGTCGATGTCACAGCGTCGTTGTTTACCATTCAATTAGCTGGCGATAGTGCGAAATTAGATGCCTTCATCAAAGCGGTATCTGAAATGACCGATGTCATTGAAGTTGCGCGTAGTGGGGTGGTGGGTATTGCTCGGGGAGAGCGTGCTTTAAAAGCATAACATCAGTTACTTTATAGATCATAACGTAATAACAGATAACGCAGCCGACAGGTTGCGTTTTTTTATGCTCCAATTTTTTATACTCAATTTGCCTTGCCTAAAGCTTGTTTTATTCTTGCTGAAACTCGCAGCTTGAAGTTACTTGGGTATATGAAGAAAAGATCTAAGACGTTAGTCTAATAAATCGGTAAAACTTCACTAAACTTATTGAATGAATATTTACCAATTTCGGTGAGTAGCTTATGTCTAATGTCGTGGTTGTTAGAATAACAATTGCTAGTTTGTTAGTACTTGCTATCAATATTAGTGCTTTATATTTCTTATTGTTGGTGGTGTTGCTGAACACTCATCATCAGGAATTTTTTGGTTGGTAATGGTGCAGTAAAGGTAGTATCTAATATAGGGAAGAAGGTGATAGGGAAGATAGTGCAGTGAGTTGTACAACTAAAAGTGGATTGTGTTTTGTTGGTGTAAGGAAAGTATAAAAAAGGAGGCCAATTGGCCTCCTTTTGGTATTTCTATCCGTTCGTTTTAATTAAAGAACGTGAACAGAAGATGTGTTAGTTGTACCAGATGGTACTAGAGCACCAGAAACCATAACGGTTACATCGCCTTTCTTGCCATAGCCTGTTTCTAGCGCTAGAGCTATACCTTGACGATAGAAGTCTTCAGTATTATTGATAGACTCAACAACGATTGGCGTTACACCTTTAGACAAGCAAAGCTGTGCTGCAGTCTTAGTGTTAGTTGTAACGGCAATGATTTTCGCTGTCGGGAAGTATTTGCGAACTGAACGAGCAGATTTGCCAGCTTCAGTTGCCACAACGATAACTGGAGCGGCAAGTTTCTCGGCAGTTTCTACTGCTGATTTACATACTGCTTCTGTGATACGTAGGCGAGGGCTGTCTAAACGAGAACCGAGTTCTGCTTTTAGAGCTTTATCAGTACGAGCACAGATTTGCGCCATGATAGTTACCGCTTCAACAGGGTATTTACCTTTCGCAGACTCACCAGAAAGCATTACTGCATCAGTGCCATCCATGATTGCGTTTGCCACATCACCCGCTTCTGCACGAGTTGGACGTGGGTTTTTGATCATAGAATCAAGCATTTGAGTTGCAGTAATAACCACTTTACGTGCACGGTTACATTTCTCGATCATCATTTTCTGAGCGAAGATTACTTCTTCAACTGGGATCTCAACACCTAGGTCACCACGAGCCACCATGATGCCGTCAGACGCTTCTAAAATCTCATCGAAGTTATCCACACCTTCTTGGTTTTCGATTTTAGAGATGATTTGGATGTTTTCGCCGCCGTTTGCACATAGCAATTCACGGATTTCTTTTACATCGTCTGCTTTACGGATGAAAGAAGCAGCAACGAAATCAACGCCTTGTTCACAACCAAATTTAAGGTCAGATTTATCTTTTTCAGCTAGTGCTGGAAGTTTTACTGAAACACCGGGAAGGTTAACACCCTTGTTTTCGCCTAGGTCACCGTTGTTTAACACTTTACATTTCACTTCTGTATCAGTCGTTGAAACAACTTCCATTTCAATAAGACCATCGTCTACTAGGATAGTATCACCAGCGTTAAGGTCTTGAGCGAAACCAGGGTAAGTTACCGCTACAGTGTTTTTGTTACCCACAACAGAAGTATCGGTTGTGAATGTGAAATCTTGACCAGCAACTAGAGTAACATCGTTGCCGTTTTCTAGCTTGATAGTGCGGATTTCAGGACCTTTAGTATCTAAAAGGATCGCAAGTTGCTTACCTGTGTTCTTCATTACTTGGCGAAGGTTAGCAATACGGTTGCCGTGCTCTTCGAAATCACCGTGTGAAAAGTTCAAACGCATTACGTTCATGCCAGCGTTTGCTAGCTCAGTTAGTTTCTCAATAGATTCAGTTTTCGGGCCAATCGTACATACGATTTTGGTCTTTTTCATGAGTAGATACTCTCCGGTAAGTAATATTACATTTTTCAATTTTTACACGTTTTAATCGCAAGCAACTTGATTGGTTGAGTGCATTAAAACAGAAATTCTTTGCTGAGTTTTTATTGCATGAGCTACATTGTAGTCATTATTCCCATTCTCGCATGGCCACACTTCATTTTCGTTGCAGCCACCATTTCATTTTGCAGTCTGCGAGGGGCTGCGTTGTAATTTTGTTTCTTAAATAAGGGTAATAATTTTACCAGTCTTTGTGGGGAAGATCACGATACTTACTTGTCTTAGAGCAAGGTTTCTTCGAAAAACATTTATTTTTTATAGTGAAAAAAATAGACAATTAAGTTTCGATTGTGTTTAATGTGTTTCGTTTCGAAACTTTGTTGGTTTTATTTTATGTCAAAACGAAATACTCAACAGCGACGTCATCTTATTGTTCAACAAGTAAATGAATTGGGTGAGGTTAGTGTTGAAGCATTGAATAAGCAATTCAATATCTCTGAAGTCACTATAAGAAAAGACTTGTCAGCATTAGAAGCTAGTGGTTTGCTATTGCGCCGTTACGGAGGGGCAATCTCTTTACCTAAAGAAATTATCAATGAAGCATTTTCGGAAGAAGTTTCGAAGCGAAAGGTTGAGTTGGCGAAAGCCGCAGCATCGCTTATTAAAGATCACCATAGAATCATTATTGATAGCGGTAGCACTACTGGTGCTTTGATTGAACAACTTAATTACAAGCGTGGTTTAGTTGTGATGACCAACTCACTGAATGTTGCTAATGCATTAAATGCACTAGAAAGTGAACCCACATTACTAATGACAGGTGGAACTTGGGATACCCATTCGGAATCATTCCAAGGTCAAGTCGCAGAACAAGTGCTTCGCTCTTATGATTTTGATCAGTTATTTATTGGTGCAGATGGCATCGACTTAGATCGAGGAACCACCACATTTAATGAACTTTTAGGTTTAAGTCAGGTGATGTCCGAAGTAGCACGCCGTGTGGTAGTGATGGTGGAATCTGACAAGATTGGTAGAAAAATTCCAAATTTAGAACTGGCATGGGACAAAGTCGATGTGTTGGTAACTGATAATGGCATCACTGACGAACAACAAGCACAAATACAGAAATATAACGTGCAAGTGCTGATTGCCTAATATCAAAAAACTTAACACTTAAAATTAATCAATTTATTAAATTACGCTTTACCACCTTTTGCTTGCTGTTGGTAAAGGAATAAAAAAGGATAACAATATGTGTGGAATCGTTGGTGCTGTTGCGCAGCGTGATATAGCTGAAATTCTTGTTGAAGGTTTACGTCGTTTGGAATATCGCGGCTATGATTCAGCGGGCGTCGCAGTGGTCAATGCTGATTCAAACATGACGCGCGTGCGCCGCTTAGGCAAAGTACAAGAATTAGCCGATGCAATTGAAGCTGCCGATGTGTTTGGTGGTACTGGTATTGCTCATACTCGTTGGGCAACTCATGGTGAACCTTCGGAAATTAATGCTCATCCACACGTTTCTAATGATATTTCGGTGGTACACAACGGCATTATTGAAAATCATCAAGCATTGCGTGAAACCTTGCGTGAACGTGGTTATGTGTTTGAGTCTCAAACGGATACTGAAGTGATCGCTCATTTAGTTGAATGGGAACGTCGTACTTCTGAAACATTAATCGAAGCATTGCAAAAAGCGGTTAAGCAGCTTGATGGTGCTTACGGTACGGTCGTATTTGATCGTAAAGATCCAAGCCGTGTAGTTGTTGCACGTTCAGGTAGCCCGATTGTGATTGGCTTAGGATTGGGTGAAAACTTTATCGCTTCGGATCAATTGGCTCTATTAAATGTCACTCGTCGTTTTATGTACCTTGAAGAGGGGGATGTTGCTGAAGTGACTCGTCGGGATGTGACCGTTTTTTCTGAGAATGGTGAACGAGTAGAGCGTACGGTTTCTGAATCAAGCGCAGAGCATGATGCAGGTGATAAAGGTCAATATCGCCACTTTATGCAGAAAGAAATCTTTGAGCAGCCAACCGCATTAATTAACACTATGGAAGCTCGACTCACCAAAGATACTGTGGTGACGGAAAGCATCGGTGTGAATGCTGCCGAGATCCTATCTAAAGTTGAACATGTGCAAATCATCGCTTGTGGTACGTCTTATAATGCTGGTATGACAGCACGTTATTGGTTTGAGTCTTTGGCTGGCGTCAGTTGTGATGTGGAAATTGCATCAGAATTCCGCTACCGAAAATTTGTTACTCGTCCAAATAGCCTGTTGATTACCCTATCTCAATCGGGCGAGACAGCAGACACCTTAGCCGCATTACGCTTAGCTAAAGAAAAAGGCTACATGTCAGCGATGACCATTTGTAATGTCGCCGGCTCATCTCTTGTTCGCGAGTCGGACTTTGCTTTTATGACACGTGCTGGTACTGAAATTGGCGTAGCTTCAACTAAAGCTTTTACTACTCAGCTAGCAGCGTTATTAATGCTAGTTACTGCAATGGGTAAACAGCAGCAACGTATCGATAGTGCAAAAGAAGCGGAAATTGTGGAAGCTTTGCATCTACTGCCTTCTCAAATTGAGAAAGCACTCGCTTACGATAAAGAGATTGAAGCCTTAGCCGAAGGTTTTGCCGATAAACATCACACGCTATTCTTAGGCCGTGGTGAGTATTATCCCATTGCACTAGAAGCTTCTTTAAAGCTTAAGGAAATCTCTTATATTCATGCAGAAGCTTATGCTGCGGGCGAGCTAAAACATGGTCCTCTAGCGTTAATTGATGCCGATATGCCAGTGGTAGTTGTTGCGCCAAATAATGATCTACTTGAAAAGCTTAAATCAAACATCGAAGAGGTCCGTGCTCGTGGTGGTTTACTGTATGTGTTTGCGGATGCAGGTGCAGGGTTTGAAGCAGACGAAAGCATGAAGATCATTAATCTTCCACATGTCAGCGAGATCACCGCGCCAATCTACTACACCATTCCAATGCAGTTGCTTTCTTATCATGTTGCTTTGATTAAAGGCACCGATGTCGATCAGCCTAGGAACCTAGCCAAGGCAGTGACGGTTGAGTAATTTCATTTTAAATTAATGGTTTACATACGATTCTAGCAATTAAATATTGGTTGTGACTAAATGGCTGTGTTCCGGTTTGGACACAGCCATTTTTATATCACCTATATTAGGCAATCTTTCAAAAATTGTTTATTATTCTGAGACTTTCATTAGGTGAGTCAGCTATGAACTTGTCACAAATAGAAGCATTCTGCACCGTTGCTAATACCGGTTCCGTTTCTGAAGCGGCCCGACAGCTAGAATGCAATCGCACCAAACTTAGTATGGCAATTAAAGCACTTGAAACGGATCTAAATGTTAAGTTGTTTATCCGCACTGGCAATAACTTAACCTTGTCTGAGATTGGTAAGGCGGTTTATAAGGATTTTGAAAGTATTCTTATTACCACTTCACGTGTTCGTCGCATTTGTTCTCAAGTTTCTAAAGAGTTTGCCGCTGAAATATGGATAGCTCGTGATGACGCCTTGCCGGATATGTTATGGCAGGAGTTTGCCCATTCGCTTAGTAAGCAGTTTCCTAGTACTTCGTTTAATATCATTCTGGCTTCTAGTGGCGACTTGGCCAATTTAGTCGCCACACAACAAGTGGATTTTGCATTTGGAGTGGATTACGAACATATCGATGATGCTCGTATTGTTCGTCAGCCTCTGGGTAAAATTCGCATGATGTCGGTGTGCAGCTCAACCCACCCATTAAGCAAAATTCAACGAGTGACAGATGAAGAATTACGTAAGTCTATGCAAGCAGTCATGGCTTACTTGAATGAGCAAGATAATGCCAGTTTAGAGCCTTTTTCTCGTCGCTATATTGGTTTCTCTAGTTTTGAATACATGCTTAATACCATATTGACTGAATCAGCATGGGGAGTACTTCCTGAGCCATTGATTCGTCATCACTTGCGTGAACAGCGCCTTTCGGTGATTCGCCACACTTATGGGTTAACCCAAGAAGATTTTTGTATGTTCAGTGTTGCTGAAGGCGCTGATAGTCCTGCCATTGATTGGTTAGTCGATAAAGTGAGTGATTATCTATTCGACTTCTAAAGTATTTTTAGTCTTCTTTACTTTGCTAGGTCAGCCAGTGTCATTTAATTTGACAGTTAATTTTAGAGGTTAGTTATTGAATAATATTAAGTTAATTTTTATTGATACATTTCCATTTTTAGTTTTTATAAATCTTTATTGTAAAGCTCCTCCATTTCGCCAAAATATCTTTAGTTATCTAAAGGTATTAATATGTCTGTTCATTCAAGGTTTAACGAAAATCGTGTTTTAGCTTTCTCGGCTGTTTTTGCATCTATGTTTGCAGGGGGAGGCTTGATTGTTGGCTTACTTGTTGGCTCATTAGTCATCATGTTTGATGGGGTGTATTCCCTTGTTAGCCTACTGTTAACATTATTGTCGCTCGTTGCCGCTCGTTATATTAAAAAACCATCCGATGCTCAATTTCCTTTTGGTCGCGCGCTATTCGAACCTGCGGTTATCGCGGTCAAAGGAGCAGTGATCTTATTAATCGTCAGTTATTCATTATATTCAGCGATTGGCGCCATGTTTACTGGAGGCCGTGCTGTTGATGTTTCGATTGCAACCGCCTTTGGTGTTATCAATGTTATTGGTTGTGGTCTGGCTTGGTGGTGCATGATCTCATTACGAAACAAGCATTTCTCTGGTTTGATTGATGCTGAAGTGAAGCAATGGCAAATGGATACATTATTGAGTGTTGCTGTCACCGCGGGGTTTGTGGTGGCTTGGTTGATGACGTTAACACCGTTGGCAAAATACGCGGTATATGCAGACCCAATGATGATGCTACTGATGTCATTTTATTTTATTAAAGTACCGTTTGAGATGTTGCGATCTGCATTAAGAGAAATCTTTTTGATGGCACCAAGTAAAGAGATTTACCAAACCGTTGATCAAAGCATTATAGTGACGAATGAAGATTCTCAACAAGAAATTGAATTAGCGGGTGTAGTGAAGGTTGGCCATGAATTGTGGGTCGATGTGGATCTTCATGTTGATGATTCTAGTGAACTGATCTCACGTGATGATATTGAACAAGCCAGACATGGCATTGAAACTCGCTTGTCTTCTTTGCCATTGAAATTACAGCTCACTATTAATATTGCCAGTTAATGTTTCTGACAGCTTTCGGAGTGGTGATGTTTTTCGACTTTCACTTTCTCCGTATTGGTTTCCAAGGCTTGTAAGATGGTACATTCCTCTGCGCTACCTTTTCCGCCACAGCAAGCGGACGATAAGGTTTTTAATGAGCGTTGAAAATGTTGTAGTTCCGCCAATTTTTGCTCCACATCCGCAAGTTTAGCATCAACCACTTGTTTGACATCAAAGCAAGAGTTACTGGCTTTATCGACTTCGATTTCAAGTAACTCTTTAATATCTGCAAGGTTAAATCCTACCTTTTTAGCTCTAATAATAAATTGTAGTGCTTGCTTATCTTGCTCGTTATATAGGCGGTAGCCAGATTCAGAGCGAGCAGATGGGCTTAATAAGCCTGATTTTTCATAAAAGCGTAGTGTGTCGTTATTGATACTGCATAATTTAGCCAGTTCTCCGATTTTGTACATTGCTTATTCCTACTTTCTGCTGATATCAGTGTAAATCTTATAGTCTAAACATAGGTTCCATTTTTACCTACGGTTATTTCACTAGGTAAAATGATGGTGTGATCACGTCCTGTCAATTTATACGGGGAAATCATAAGTAAAATTGATGTAACTCAAAAGTGGTACTTCCATTTGTTTTTATTGTTGAATATTGAGGAATCATAATAAAAACAATATAGGTGAAATAATGAAAAAGTCTTTGATAGTTTTAGCTCTTATTACGGCAGGTTTTACTTCAGTGTCTGCTCATGCTGCTCTACAACAAGGTGACTTTTTAGTCCGGGCTGGCGCGGTATTAGTCGCACCGGATGAAAGTAATTCAGGTATTAAAGCTGGAGGAACCAATTTAGGTGGTGACGTTTCAGTGGATAATAATACTCAGCTTGGATTGAATTTTGCTTATATGATGAGAGATCACTGGGCACTTGAGTTGTTGGCTGCAACCCCATTTAGCCATGATGTTACATTAGGCGGTTCACCGGCAGGGCTTGACTCTTTGAACGGTGGATTGGGCAATGTGAAACACTTACCACCAACTTTAAGCGTATTGTATTACCCGATGGATACTCAATCGAAATTTCAACCTTATGTCGGGGTTGGTGTAAACTATACAATATTTTTTGATGAATCGGTTGATGATAGCGCTAAAGATAAAGGGTTCAGTAACTTAGATTTAGATAACTCTTGGGGCTGGGCTGGCCAAGTAGGGATGGATTATTTTATTACCGATAATATCACCTTGAATGCTCAGGTTCGATATATCGATATTGATACCGAAGCTAATGTTGAGCTTAATGGTGTTGGCAAGTTAAACGTCGATGTTGATATCGACCCTTGGGTTTACATGGTTGGCATTGGTTATAAGTTCTAGTTATTGCTAAATGAAGAGAAAGCGGCGCTGGTTTATCTGACAAGCGCCGCTTTTATTTAAGCGTATTTTTTAAAAATAATTAAAGTATTAATATCACCAAATGTGAAATCGTTACTCATGATGTATTGGCAATCCATTTCACGGCCGTCTCCACGAATAGAATCTAAATCGCCACGAGCAACGGCATGCTCATCGTCTTCAAGCACTAAAGTACCAGCGTCTTCACCAATGACTAGGCCATCTCTGTCTTTATCATAAGGGCGAGGAGTGGTTTTCGGAGAGTCGTTTTTTAAACTGGTTGCAAAAAGGGTATCAAAAACGGCTGACTCAGTAGGGCATCGCTCTTTACCACCACCGGCAACCATTACGGTTTGGTAACTCTGTTTGATTTCTTCCCAGACAATATGATCGATAAGCAACAAGCCTTGCCAGAAGGTGCTGATGTGTGGTGGATGAGTTAATTTCTAGATTGCTGCTCACCGATGGAAATTCTCAGTATTTTGCGCTGCGTTCGTGCTGCGATGAGGCCTTCAATCGATCTGTATATTATTGAACTATTTTGGGATGCACAGCGTTATGAGGCTGCGTCATACATCTTAAAGCTGATTAAAATTGAATTTAGATAGAGATTGAGAATGAACACAATACAAAAAACATCGGTTGTGATTATTGGTGCTGGTCTTTCTGGTCCAGTGGCTGAGGTTATTCTTAAATAGCATGATATTGAATAGAAAGTCTTATGTTAGATAACAAAAAGCCCCAAATGTTGGTTGTCCAACGATTGGGGCTCAGTTCAATTTGGGGCTTTGTGTACCTGAAGTATTACTGTGAGTGCATCGATATTAGTGGTCGAAGTACACGTAGTTTTGCCAGCTTTTCATTCGAATTAGGATTTTACGAATAATAGCAACGTGTTCTAACTTGCCTGAGTAGACTGCAATTTCAACATTGGCTCCCATAGGTAAGTTATACTGGTCGACATCATCAATCAGTTTCAGTTTTACCATGATACGGCCTTGAGTTTGCAGAGCATTGGTTCCTAATAGTTCACCACCAGCTTGGAATTGACTCTCAGCAATTGCAGGAAGTACTTCTTCCACTTCTGCTTTGAAAGACTTACCAGGGAGCGCTCTAAATATCATATCTGCTTCATCACCAGCTTTAATATTTAGTGTTGAGTTTTGGCGGAAGGCACCCACGAAGTAATGATCTTGAGTACTCACGAAAGTTAAAATTGGTTTAAATGGGAGTGGAACTGCCATAACACCAGGCTTTAATGCTAGTTGAGAAACATAACCATCCGTTGGTGCACGAATGATTGTTTGGTCTAGATTAAATTGAGCTTTATCTAATGCTGCTTGTGCTTCTGCAACTGAGGTATTAACCCCATCAATTTGTGATTCGAACGCGGCTTTAGCGGCATTTTCATTAGAAAGGGCTGCTTGGTAAGCGGCTTCTGCGCCTTTCGCGATTTGTTTTTTGTCATCCACTTGTTGCAAAGTAAATGCGCCACGTTTGTAACCTTTTTGGTAACGCGCTGCTTCACGTTGTGAGCGATCTCTTTCTGCCAAGGCTTGCACACTAGTGGCGGCAGCTTGTTTGTAATCAGCTTCTAGAACTAATACATTTTGTTTCGCGGCAGCCAGTGCTGCTTTTTTTTGTACAACCGCAGCTTTAAATGGGGTATCGTCCAAACGGACTAATACATCGCCTTGTTTTACGAGTTTGTTTGGTACAACGTCGACGGAAACCACACGGGCGCGGACATTAGAAACCATTGGTGTCGTGCTATAGATTTGGCCACCCAACTGAGTGAATGGCTGGAAGTAGTTCATCGCTAAGAAGATAGAGCCAAGTAAAACTACGCCACCTAAAACCGCAGTTGGAACCGTCCACTTATTGAGTGGGATACGGAAGATTTTAAATATCGCAATACAAAAAGCGGTATAGGTTAGAATCAATATTGTTTCCATTAGTTTGATTCTCCTTTGGCGCTTTCTTGTGTGTGCTCAGTTGGTTTTGCTTGAGGTGATAATTCAGCCATTTGTTTTTGTAGTTGAGAGATTTGCTTATTCAATTCATCCACTTTATGGTGCATATCATCTTGTTCGGCTTGTAGTTTATTAAAGCCCCAACCTCGATCTTCACGCCATAAGGTCGCCCAGATCCACAAGAATGGCCAAAGTACATGTAAAGTAAATAGACTTACCCAGCCAGAAACATGAATGGCATCTTGATGGGGATGATTGCGCTTTTTGGCAATTTCATAGGGGATATCGTGAATAACAATGATGCCGTAAAACAGCACCAGTACGACGAAAATAAGTATGCCCAGAGCTAGATGATCTAATGTCATTATTTTTCCTTTATCTGCTCGCTCAATATAATGCGATGACAGTTATTAATAAAAATATCGTGATTTTATTAATATTAGTTAATATTCTATGTCAAACAAGGCTTTGCTTAAAATACAACGCTTTGTATTCTTTGGGCTGCATCTCATAATATATGGTGTGTACGTCATGTTAGTTTATACGATACTAATGAAGTTCCAAAGTTTTTATCCAATTTTATTTATTAAGAGATATTAATCATATGCGTTTAAATCTAGTCGCAGTATTAAAAAAAGAATGGTTTTTAATCGCGATGGTCATCTGCATGTTACTCGCTACGATTATTCCTGATGTTGGGCGTAGCCAAGGTAGTTTGCATTTAGATCAGGTGACCGCTTTCGGTATTGCGATCGTTTTCTTTTTGCATGGTATTGGCCTTTCTCCACAATCGTTAAAAGCGGGGATGAGTAATTGGAGGCTGCATCTATTTATTCAATCGGCGACGTTTATTCTCTATCCTTTACTTTGGCTAGTGTTTGGTCAAGGATTATTGGCTGTGATGCCTAGCGCATTGGCATTTGGTTTTTGCTTTCTATTTGTATTACCGAGCACGATATCTTCATCGGTCGCTATGACCGCGATTGGTCGAGGCAATATGCCGGGAGCGATATTTAACGCATCACTTTCTAGTATTCTTGGGATCTTAATTACCCCACTTTTGGTTCAAGTCTTTATGGGGTTAGAGGGCGCTAAAATTGATGTTATGGATTCAGTTACTTCTATTTCGACGATGCTATTATTGCCTATGGTGCTTGGTCAACTATTGAGACCTTTTTTGCTAGCAAGTTTTGAAAAGTATAAAAGTATTATTGGTAAGTTAGATAAATTCGTTATCTTATTGATTATTTTTAATGCATTTAGTGATTCCATAGCAGAGGGGGTTTGGCATAGTTTTTCTATTGAGTATGTCATTATGTCGGTTGTAATTTGTGGGCTGGTATTGTTTTTTGTCGTGAACTTGATGGTTAAAAGCACTCGTTGGCTGGGCTTTGATCATGCTGATGAAGTGGCAGCGGTGTTTTGTGGTAGCAAAAAAACCTTGGCAGCTGGCGTGCCAATGGCGAAAGTGATTTTTAGTGCTGATCCTAGATTAGGGATGATATTGTTGCCGATAATGATTTATCACCCATTACAAATATTTTATTGCGCAGTTCTAGCCAATCGCTATCAAAAGAAAGCCATCACTCGTGAACAGCAAATAGAGGCGAATGATTAATGTCTACAATATCTCAAGAATGGTTGGTGTTTACTCAAGACTATTACAAATGGTTTATTACGGTTTTGGTTTTAGTGTTTTATCCAATGCTTCGCCGTATTCCGAGTAAAATTTTCTTACGTAGTATGAAAAGTGGTATTAGTCCTCACCGTAAGCAACGCGCTAGGCTATTGCTCAATACTATTACTTCTATCATTCTAATCTGTTTGTTATTGATGTTATGGGGGATTGAATTAAAAGGTTTATTAGTCGTTGGTTCATCCATGTTTGCTTTATTGGGGGTGGCACTCTTTGCTGGTTGGTCATTATTGAGTAACTTAACCAGCTTTTTAATTTTGTTTACCCAGAATGATTGTCGAGTGGGGCGCTGGGTGAGAGTTGTTGATGGTGCTAATTTTTTGGAAGGTGAGATCACCGAAATGGGCTTTATGAATGTTCAGTTACGTAGCCTTGATGGTGATTCGATTTTGTACCCGAATAGCTTATTTATAACTCGACCTGTGATTGTATTAAAAGAAAAACCACAACCAAAAGAGACTAATGTCTCTGAAGTAGAGGTAGCAATAGAGCAGAATACGGGTACTGTTGAATCGAAAGTTACTGAAAAAATAGTAAAATCATAATAACTATGTTCCTATTTTATTCAGTCAGAATATGATCATAGTTATTCTATCTCTATTCAATTTAACGCCACATCAGATTGGTTTGAAAGGTGCTTACATTCTTTCGCCAATCTTCCTTGCTTAAAGGAGTGGATGATAGCTCTGAATTCTGCATCTTGAAGTCACTAGGGTATATTAAGATTTCTCATGACTTTAAATGAGTTTTTTGTGACTTATACTACAAAGTGTTTTACAAAATTTCGATCATCGACAATAATACGCCGCTTTTAAAATTTCGTTCATATTTTAATCAGGTAATTCTATGTCAACCGCGACTACTACAAAACCAGCAAATCCAGCACCGTTAGGCTTAATGGCGTTTGGTATGACTACGATTCTTTTAAATCTACATAATGTAGGTTTATTTCCATTAACTAGTGTAATTCTTGCTATGGGTATTTTTTATGGCGGTATTGCACAAGTTATCGCTGGTATTATGGAATATAAAAATGGTAATACATTTGGTACCACAGCTTTCACTTCTTACGGTATGTTTTGGTTATCACTTGTCGGTCTAATTTTAATGCCTGGCATGGGGCTAGGAGAAGTAACACCAACGTATTTTCTAGCCTCTTACCTACTCATCTGGGGTATCTTCACTGGCTTGATGTTTATCGCAACATTGGCTCGTTACCCAGTAGCGAAACAAGTGATATTTGGTAGCTTGACTCTACTATTTTTCTTGCTTGCGGCAGGTGATTTTACTGGTAATGCAACTATCGGCCATATTGCTGGTGTCGTTGGTATTTTCTGTGGTTCAAGTGCGGTTTACCTAGCGGTTGCCACAGTCATCAATTTAGAATTTGGTCGCACTATTCTTCCTATCGGTGAAAAGAAAGTTGCTGCACCTGTTGAGTCAATTAAAGCTGCTGCTTAATTCGTTCCTAACAAAAACGTTATCGTGAAAGCCTCAGCTTAGTCTGAGGCTTTTTTGATCTTGGCTACTGCTTATATTTATCGCACTAATTATCTGATCATTCTTACTTGTGCAAAGCCTCGATAACTACGTTATCCCTTTCGTTTATAAAGAAGTTGATTGTAGAGCAACTAGTTATCAAAAATTTATGCCTTGTTCTCAAAATTTTTTCCTGCGTAATTTCTGAACACCTAATTAATTTGATTAGTATTAGAATTTATCTCTAACAGGAAATAGATTTTATCTTGTCGCTGTAATAGTATGTATCCACCACACTAAGTGGCACAATTTTTAACTTATTCTCAGGGCGGGGCGAAATTCCCCACCGGCGGTAAATAGCACTTGATGTTATCAGCCCGCGAGCGCCTATTCATTATCGTTTTGAAGTAGGGTCAGCAGATCTGGTGAGATGCCAGAGCCGACAGTTATAGTCTGGATGGGAGAGGATAAATGACACTGAACTACCTTAATTTCTAAGGTGGTTTAGTGGCTTTGACGTTGGTAATGCGTAGATTTTGCTATTTGTCTTACTGACCCCTTCTTAAAGAGCCCTGATTCTGGTATCCACAGGAGATATTACCATGAATCAGAACCAACCTTCGTTATTGGTCGAGTTTGGAAATCCTATTGAGCGTGTTGAAGTCGCTTTAGTTGCCTTGCAACAAGGGCAAGGTGTACTCGTACTTGATGATGAGGATCGTGAAAATGAAGGCGATCTTATTTATTCTGCTGAAACACTAACCGATGCTCAAATGGCGCTAATGATTCGCGAGTGTAGCGGTATTGTGTGCTTATGCTTAACCGATGAACAAGCTAATCAACTTGATTTACCGCCAATGGTCATTAATAACAATAGCCAGAATCAGACGGCATTTACGGTTTCAATCGAAGCCAAGCAAGGTGTGACGACTGGTGTATCAGCAGCAGATCGTGTTACCACTATTAAAACGGCCATTTTTGCCGATGCTAAGCCAGATGATTTAGCTCGCCCTGGTCACGTTTTCCCTCTACGCGCTCGTACTGGCGGGGTATTTACTCGTCGAGGTCATACGGAAGGCACGACGGATTTGATGCAGCTTGCTGGCTTGAATCCTGCGGGAGTATTGTGTGAAGTAACGAACCCTGATGGCACTATGGCGCGCGCAGAAGAGATCGTGGCATTCGGCAAACTACATAACATGCCAGTATTAACTATTGATGATATCGTTCAATATCGCGAGTCGTTAATGAAAAAACAAGCGTAGCGCACTAAAATAGTTGAATAAATATAAAAACGATGCCTAATAATGACATCGTTTTTTATTTAAAGATAAAACTATTTCATCTATTCTATATTTTTAATTTCGACAATGACCTTTCTTGCTTTTGGTCTTTCTTTTTCTTCAGGTGATAATAGATAAAGATCGGTTTTTAAATGGATACGTTCTGAAGGGATTCCATTCTTTTGCAAATAATTGATAGCGGTTCTAGCACGCTTATCGGCTAATTTTTCATTATAAGAACGATATTTTTCATGAGTATCGGCACTACCTGTTACTATTATTACGTAATGTTCAAATGATCTTGTACGTTCAATAGCATTATCCAATGATATTCGATTAGATGGGGTTAATTGATAAGAGTCATAGGCATAAGTTTCACTGTCGTACTGTTCATTAAAAATAGTTATAATATTTGGATTCGACTCTTCCATTTCAATGGTAGTTACATTATCTGATTTAGCTCCCCAAGGTCTTACGATAAGAGATAATGTAAATTGTTTTAGAGCATCATTTGTTGGTCTGTCGTATTTCGGACTAGTAAATTCAATATTGAAAGTATGATCATAGTTTAAACCGATATCAATATATTCATTTAATCGATAATAGCCGCCAACGCTAAGTAAAGGGCTAATATCATTATGGGAGCTTTGGCTGTCATAGATAGGATTATCCAGTTTGCTTTTATAAATGTATGCTCCAATTCCTGCTGATATTTTGAAATCACTCCATTCAAATAGTGTTTTTTGCGCAAGGATATCTAATCCTTGGATAGTGAAATCTTCTCCATTAGAATACCCTCGATAAGCTGTTTCAGTACTAAACCATGGGAAATTATAACCGATCCCATATCTTAGGAGAGTTATATTATCATTTTCTGAAAAATCAGAATCCTGAAACTCTGCTTTCCCCCCCCCAGCTATAAAATAAAGATCATTTAAATATGATGGGCTTGGAGTGGATATCTCAGATGCATAACTATTTTGAAAAATGAAAATATTCCCAATGAATATCAATATTAAAAAGATAGTTTTAATTAACATTATTATATCTCTATAAGTAGGATACTGAATAAATGACCATGGCTTCAAATTTTCCTTTGTCTATATTATCTGAATCAAGTGCATATAAAGTAGCATTGTAACGATCATAACCGACTTTTTCTATTTCATAGCCAGGATCAATAGGTTCATTTAATTTTACAGGAGTACCATTTTCGGTGTGGAGTTTAATAGCAAGGCCTTCTAGTTTATTACCACTAGGGTCAAATGCAGGAATATAAATGTTGTTATTTGCATCTCTTATATTATTGAAATAACCACGTAACTGTACTGCTCGACAATCTGGTCCATATTTAATATTCGTTACAACAATAGACACTGGTTGAGTCACTGTATTTCTAATATCATTCTCATTAAGTAAGCCAAAGTCAACATTGTTATTTTGAAGTTTTAATTCCACTTCGCACTTAGACGGTTTTAAAACATCCATATTTTCTATAACTGCATTATAGTTCGAATATTTTCCGTTATAACCTTTAACGCCATCGACTTGAAATATATTTAAAGGAGATGAATAGCCTTCGAATGTACCTGGTCCCGTGACAATAATGGGTTGATAAGTAATGGTTTTAGTTACTTTTGTTCTGACTTCACACGCGGAATTCGTTTCACCTGTAGCACATTTGTCAACTATAAAACTTTCTACCGGTGTTTTGGAACCATAGATATCTATGCCGTTATAGCGAAATCCTACCTTGATACCAGATATATCAGGTACACCCGTATCTCCCGTTTTACCCGGCCAAAAATAGACTTGTTCAACCATTTTTCTTTCACGTGGATAATGTGTAGCGTCTTTATAACAAGTAATGGTGACTGTTTGGGTTGTACCTCTCCAAATAACTTGGTCGTTTGGAGCACTTTCTGGTACAGATGCTGAAGGGTCGATATAAAAATGACTGACCCCACCAGGACCACTTCCCCCAAATGACCCACCAGCATCAGTGCTATAACAAGCCAGAGCCCAGGTTTGGGTATTGATGCCTAATGTCAGAATTAGAGCAAAAATCCATAGGATATAACGCGTCATGAAAA
The DNA here is from genome assembly GCF_048266485.1 of Vibrio sp. GTDB lineage: Bacteria > Pseudomonadota > Gammaproteobacteria > Enterobacterales > Vibrionaceae > Vibrio. The sequence continues at coordinate 86,983 of NZ_JBLWZK010000004.1, forward strand.
GTTACTCCTGCTTCATCTTTTCGGAAAATTGACACATCTCATTATCACACTGATAGAGATTAGTTATTAAAGCGCCATAATCATTTATATGGGTAATATAATAATTTCCTTTAATGAGCAATGAGATTTTTTTTCGGCTATATGGCTTTAGCATCATGGAATCAAGACCTTTTATCTTTTTTTTATGATTATCTGTGATTGAAAAATAAGTAGCATAAAAAGGTGAATTATTTTCAATCCAAACTTGATTGTCTTTTTTTGTTATTTTTGTGCCTTTTGATATAGCTAAATCAATATTAGCAATGCTGCTTAATTGGTCAGGTCTATAAAACATTTTAATAACCGATTCTATTGCAAATTGAATCGATCCCCCTGTATCACCGACTAGCTTTTTGTTTGTTTGTTCTTTATTTTGATCCTTTGGGGGAACTTCACGAACATGGAAGTAAAATAAACTTTCACGATCCAAAGGTAGGCTTTGAGTCATGCCTGTTTTTTCAATTCTCAAAAGTGCATAATCTTGACTTTCAATACGAATTAGAGGGGGAACAACCATAAATGGTTCCATTATTTGAGTTCCTTCATCATTCGTTATCCAAGCTTGAGATAAATAAGGTAAATTCGAAGGGTTTTTCACTCTGATCGTTTCTAATTTACTTTTCTCCGGAAAGATTATTCTTGTGCGATCTAATGCTAATGCTGCTTGAGCATTCTGAATAAAAAAGCACCATATAATAGTTATGATTGATAAAGTTTTCATATAACCTTTAACCTCTAAGTTAATTAGATGCATTCTAATTGACGAATATTGTTATTATTGAGTTGCTCTTCATTTATCGAGATGTGGCAATAATCATTATTACCCCAGCTAACTTTCAAAAATGAAGTATTATTTACACCTGACAAATAAACCGTTTGATCTGAACCTACTATCCCTATTTCTTCATTTGTATTGACATCAAAGATGGAAGCACCAAACGGAATCAATTGTGAACTACTAAGCTGGGCTAAGAAACTTTCTCCTTGACGTGCTCGTATGGTTTGAAAACCAATAGCACCTTCTGTAAGAACGGTACTTTTTATTGAATCTAAAACTTCCACATTGTCGGGTAAAGATTTGTAATCAATAGTATTCCAACTTTTTTGGTAAGGAGTGACACCATTCACGACAGCTAGACCAAATGAATTTGATGACTGTTTTCCCGTTCCTTGAATTGCAACATCAGGAACTTTAGTATCGATTAATAAACGAGTATCTCCTGCATTTAAATTACTGTAAGCAAGACCATGGTTAGTCAATAATAAGGTTCCAGATGCGCTGGCATTCACTTGTCGATAATCATCTGTTTGGTAACTTCCTCCTACCGAAGTGGAAACATAAGAAAAATCTCGATTATACGAACCACTGGCACCAATAGACTGGCCCTCATATTCATCAAATGATAGTCGGTAATTAGCATTACGACTTTCATCCTTTCCTGCATAGGCCATATTTTGTGAATATTTATGATCACTTACTTTTGTTTGCATCGAAACGGTATCCCCATTACCTAATGGGATTGATATTCCAATTCCCCAACCATTTTCATTATCATTTGATAAAGAAGACGTGAGTCCATTTTCATTATTATAATTGGCATATGAATTGACGGAATGATAAATATTTGCATTAACATAAAAGGTTAATCCACTAATAATAAAAGGTTTTGATGCTGTAATATCATATCGTTCTGAGTAACGACGATTATCCCAATAATTCCTAGAGTTATAAGATAAAAATAAACTAATATCCTTGATGCTTTGAGTTAACGTAATATATTTTTCATCTTTCTTATTGTTATTTGAGGCATATATATTAGCGATAGTATAATCATCATAGGTATGTAAATATTCATCAAATTCATAGAATTGTTTTTCAGAAAATCGATAACCAGCAACGCGAAGACCTAATCCCCAATCAGTTAATGTTGTGTTATAACTAAAGCCATAAGATGTCCCCGTCACTTTTCCTTCCCTTTCAAGCTCTGCTTGAGCGAGAGAGACATCAAAGGATAAGGCACCAAATTGATTAATATTAACCCCACTTCCTAAGGTGTAGGATTGATACTTATTTGAAAGTAGAGTGCCAGAAAATAATGAAAGCGTATTATTCAAACCATAAGCGGATTCTACTGATAAAAAACCTGGCGTATATTCATAATTTTTTGAATTAGGAACCCCCGCAGAAAAGGAATAACGTATTTTTCCTGAGCGAGTAAGATATTGAACATCTGCCCCATTTAATTGATAATTTTGAGTTTTTCCATTTGCCTGCTTAACTTCCACATTAATATCGCCTTGACTGGTTTGTGAAAGATTATTAATGATGTAAGGGCCTGCATTCACATTGACAACTTTAAGCACTCTTCCTTGTTGAGTGATAGTAATTACCGCATTACTGTCTACCGTGCCTGATATCGTTGGAGAGTATCCGCGTAAATAGGATGGCAACATTTTGTCATCATTTTGTAAGTTCACACCTATCATGTTAAAAGAATCATATACACTTGAGGCGAATTGAGTATTACCAAAAGTGAATTTGGATTGGATGTTTCTTATTGGAATATACCCATAATAAGATGTAAATTCTCCACTAGTATCATCGGTTTTTTGATATTGAGCACGTAACCTTACAGGGCCAGTATTAGCACCGAACATTCCATAGGTGGTTAAATTATTGTCCCAACTTGCATCTGAATTTTGTTTTGTTGAGAAGTAATTCATATGATAATCAAGAAAGATTCCTGATATTCCATCATTCCATTGTTTTGGTTCAACAAAGCCATTTTTATAATTTTCAGCTAAATACTCTTGAGGCATCGAAATATCAACGCGTCCTTTCCCCAAATTGATATCAATAGTAGTATATTCTATATTGATCAGTCTAAAGCACTGATTGTCATTGATTGTTGATAATGTTTTTTTGTATATTGTTAATCCTTTTTCATTTAATGGGAGTGACTTTAATGTTTTCTTATCGATACAAAGTTGATTTGAAATAATAGTTAAATTTTCAGTATCTAGATAATCTTGATTAAAGTACAGATCAAGAAGATAGTTTCCATCCTTAATATGGTTTCCTTTTTCAAAGTTACTGAGATCAACTTCATTTTCAGATTTTATAAAGTAACTATTAAATTCAGTTGCATTGGTTGAGCATGAAATAAGAGATATATAAATCAAAAATGCATTGAATAAATGAAAACGCATTATTAAACTCCAAAATTGAGCAATAAAAATAGAGCCCTAGATAAACTAGGGCTTGTTTTTATTATTGATAGCTAACGCGCAATAAAGCCCAAGATTCAGCATTACCAGCTGTGACTGGGGTTGCTGCTGGATCTACGTTGGCTTCATAAGCTGCAGAAAATGAAGCCATGTTTGTACCATCAATCAAAACATTTGATGCGGCCACATCGCCATTATCAATTGGTTGGCCATTATGCAGAATACGCACACCGACACCAGCAGCACCACCTTCTACGCCGAAGAGTTTACCACTCGAATCTGGATTCGATAAGAAAGTAAAATCAGCTGTTTGAGATACCGTTGTATCACAATCGGTTAGTTTTATATTGAATTGAACGGGAGTAGAGCGATCACCATTCGCTTTAAATATGTGAGTAGGGTGTTGTCCTAGTTGGATAGTTTGATCCATGCTATTTGGGGATAAACCACATGCTGATTCAACAATTTCACCTTTAAAATAAACATTTGTTGTGTTGTCTGACATTGCAGGTGCTGATAGGAAAATACTAAAAATACTCATTGCAGTAAGAGGTAACCCTGCCTTTAAAGCAATGTTCTTTTTGTTTTTGTTCATTTTTAAAACTCCGTTCTGTTTATGATTTATGAGAATAACTGTTTATTTAAATTTTTATTCTCATTTTAATTGAGCTCTATTTTTGGTATTTAAAATGTAAGCTCAACAAATCAAATTAGAGCTTATCTTTAATGTTTTCACAAAGTGAAACAGAATAATTAATTATGAAATAGAATAATTCATTAATTTTCATCTAAATAAATATGAAATAACGACATGTTAATATTAAAAATATGTTGTAAATAGTAATATGAACTGATAGTTATTTTTCTTCGGGAGTATTTGTTTCAAGGGATGTTAAGTTATAGATTTCATTGTGGTTTTATTTTTTGATTTATAATTGATTATATTAGAGTATTAAGGGGTTAAAATGGAAGTTTATAAATGCACTACCTATGAAGCATCGTTTAGTATGCATCGATATGAATTTATAGATGGTAGTATGTTTTTGCCTGAAAAGTTTTCAATATCATTGTCGGATGGTGAGGTTATAGCATTAGGTTATAATGAATGTATGGCTTTATGCACTCTTTTGGAATATAAAAATGAATTTGTCATGAGAAAATTATTAATTAAAAATATTTGGGGGGATAGGGGGGTTTTAGTTGATGAAAATAGTCTTAACCAATGTATATCAAGATTAAGAAAGCAAATAAATAATACTGTGTTAAGGGCGATAGTGCATATAGAAACTTTACCTAAAGTTGGGTATAAGATTGAAATCGCAACTAGCTTATCAAAGGATGACATTAAATTAGCGAAAAGTTCTGATGTTGGAATTATAGATAAGTCAAAACATAATCTTGCCTTATTTGTTTTTATAAGTTTTATTATTCATCTGTTGATAATTTTTTATCATGATGAAATAGTCGATTTAATTAACAGGAATGATGTTGTTTCTATAATTATTCAAGATAATGAAAATATAGAGAAGGGATTAAGGAGTAACGGTAAAGCAATGATGGTTTATTGTGAAAAAGGTACTTTATCGTCAGAAAAAAATAGTTATTATAGTTTAAGTTCTAACTAATTTTAATTATTTTTCTTGATAAGGTTTTTCTCGGTTTTTTGTCATTAATTTTTTAGAGGTAATAAGATTGCCTCTAATTTCTATTTTTTAGTTTGATTATAAAAACATTTTTTGTGAATGTTTCTTATTTACTGGCTATTGGGCGTGTATATTGAATAAAAGTAAATCTCATCATGTCCGAAATTTTTACTATTTTATCGAATTGGCTGATCTACGATATTGCCACTTACCTCGTTATCAACCTATCATTGACGCATTTTCGTTTGTAGTATGACTAATTGCTGATCTAAATTTAATATTAGGTGAGAAGATGATGGCGAACTCTTCACCACCGAGTCGTGTCACTAAGCTTTTTGGGTGAGAATGTTCACGTAAAATATCGGCAATACTAACTGAGACATGATCGCCAACCACATGACCCCATCCATCATTCACTTTCTAAACGGATTTTTATTAAAGCTTGCTAATTTGGCTAACTTAATTTTTTGATCAGCAAAGGTGAGTTTATAAGCGAAATCTCGTTCACGACCGTAAATATTTAAAGCTATAACAAATTGATTTACTTCGTAGAAAACTTTGTTCTTTCTCTCGTATTATCAAAATCATGATACGAATGAACAAGTAGTCAGCAGGCGAGTGAAACTGAAAAGAAAACGGTTACAATGATGCTGCCCACAAGTAGCGGGAAATACCAAAGCGAGGGATTGAGTGGATGCGAGTTTTCATTGGGTTTAGCATGACTACCGTATGAACATGTACCGATCAAACCGTTCAGTATAAGCCAAAGGGGGCTTTATTCTCACCTTAGAGAATAAAAAAGACGCCCTTGAGCGTCTTCTTTGAAATGGTGGCCCCACACAGACTTGAACTGTGGACCTAACGATTATGAGTCGTGCGCTCTAACCAACTGAGCTATGGGGCCAAATTGTTGCACGATTATAGGGGAATGAGTTCTTAGTGTCTAGATGTGTAAGCCTAGATTGTGTTTAGTTTTTATCCACTTAAACCTGTTTCTTATTTCAGATATTAAAAAGGTGAGTATAGAACTCACCTTTTTAATCAGAAATGTATCCGATTTGGCTTATTCGTCCAAGAAACTACGTAGTGTTTCTGAGCGGCTCGGGTGGCGAAGTTTACGTAATGCTTTCGCTTCAATCTGACGAATACGTTCACGAGTTACGTCGAATTGTTTACCCACTTCTTCCAATGTGTGGTCAGTATTCATATCGATACCGAAACGCATACGAAGTACTTTTGCCTCACGAGGTGTTAGACCCGCTAACACATCTTTAGTTGCAAACTTCAAGCTAGTCGAGGTAGCTGAATCTAAAGGTAGCTCAAGCGTAGTATCTTCAATGAAATCACCTAGGTGAGAATCTTCATCATCACCAATAGGAGTTTCCATTGAAATTGGCTCTTTAGCAATTTTTAGTACTTTGCGAATTTTGTCTTCAGGCATTTGCATACGTTCAGCCAATTCTTCTGGTAAAGGTTCACGACCCATTTCTTGAAGCATCTGACGAGAGATACGGTTCAATTTGTTAATGGTTTCGATCATGTGTACCGGAATACGAATCGTACGGGCTTGGTCAGCAATTGAACGAGTGATCGCCTGACGAATCCACCATGTTGCATAAGTCGAAAACTTATAACCACGACGGTATTCGAACTTATCAACCGCTTTCATTAGGCCAATGTTACCTTCTTGAATAAGATCCAAGAATTGTAGGCCACGGTTAGTGTATTTTTTCGCAATCGAAATAACTAAACGTAAGTTTGCTTCAACCATTTCTTTCTTCGCACGACGAGCTTTTGCTTCACCGATTGACATGCGACGGCTGATATCTTTGATCGTTTGCACATTCAAAGAGGTTTCTTCTTCGATTGATTTTAGCTTGAAGATACTACGGCGCAGCTCTTCTTCGCTTTGTTTTATTTTATCTGCATAAGGTTTACCAGATGCTAGAACTTCATCTAACCATGCATCTGATGATTCATTACCCGTAAAGGCTTGCACAAATGCTTTTTTCGGCATTTTCCCGTATTCAACACAAGTACGAATAATTAAACGTTCTTGAGTACGTACACGATCCATTGAGTTTTTAAGATTATTAACTAAATAATCAAACTGTTTTGGAATCAGACGGAATTGACGGAAAACATCAAGAAATTCTTGTTTACTATCAGAAATGGCTTTGCTGTCACGACCGTGTTCATTGATCGCAAGTTGCAGGTTCTGATAAGTATTACGAAGCTCAGTAAAGCGCTCTAGAGCAAGCTCAGGATCGATGCCTGTATCTTCCTCTTCTTCGTCCTCATCTGAATCAGAATCTTCATCATCGTCATCCAAATCATCATCAGTAACAGCAAGCTCTGAGCCAACATGTGTTGCAGTTGGTGCGGCATTACCATCATCATCAGGATCAACGAAACCTGAAATAATGTCAGTTAAACGAAGTTCTTCAGCTTGAACTTTATCAAATTGCTCAAGAATGTAAGAAATAGTGCCTGGGTATTCAGCGACTGAACATTGTACTTGGTTGATGCCATCTTCAATGCGTTTAGCAATGTCGATCTCACCTTCACGAGTTAAAAGTTCAACCGTACCCATTTCACGCATGTACATGCGCACTGGGTCAGTAGTTCGGCCAATTTCACTTTCTACACTTGAAAGTGCGGCTGCTGCAGCTTCGGCAGCGTCTTCATCTGCTACTGCCTCATTCAACATAAGATCGTCCGCATCAGGTGCGGTTTCAACGACTTGGATACCCATGTCGTTAATCATTTGAATGATGTCTTCTACCTGTTCTGAATCTACGATTTCTTCAGGTAGGTGGTCATTTACTTCGGCGTAGGTCAGATAGCCTTGTTCCTTACCTTTTGCGACAAGTAACTTTAGCTGTGACTGCGGATTTTGATCCATCGACGATATCCAACTTGAGGTCTGAGTGAAGAATATTAGTATGCGAAATGCAAACCGCCAATTATAACAAATTTAATCATTGCTCGCCACTTAAGAACATTTTCTTAGGACGTTGCTGAACTAAGGACGTTGAAGAATAAGATCTTGCAACTCCCGTTTTTCCTCGACTGATAAGCCGGAGCTTCTTTCTTTCGCTTGCAAAGTTTCAATTTGTTTTTCAATACATTGGGCTAGTATTTTATCCAATGTATCTAAAAATACATCTTGTTCATTATCATCATTGAGGGGGATATCCCAATTCATTAAGCGCGATAATAATGGTTCATTTTGTTGATCTCGCCAGTGTTCCATTAACTGGGCAGACTTGATATGGGGATTTTCTCGACAAATATCAAGTACATTTAATAATAAACTTAAACCAGGTAAGTCTATATGGCGAATTGTATCTAAGTTTGGTGTTAATTCAGCATAGCTGGGTTTTTGCAAAAGTAACGCAATAACCACGCGCATAGGTGTACGTTTTATCTCTTTATGTGGTTGAGGCGTTGTTTGAGGTTGACTATCTTTAGCGATTAATTGCTGTAATTGACGTTCATCCAATAACCCGAGCTTTTTACCTAATAAGTCCCTCAAGTATAGACGCAATGTACCACCTGGCACTTTTTCTATTAATGGTACTACCAATGAGGTTAATTTTGCCTTACCTTCATTGCTACTGGTATCTACTTGTTGCATCAAGGTTGAGAATAAAAACTCTGACAAAGATGTTGCATGGAATACCTGTTGCTCAAATTGTTCTTTACCATATTCGCGAATGTAAGAATCTGGATCTTCACCATCGGGTAAGAACATAAATTTTAATTGTCGACCGTCAGTTAAATACGGTAGAGCGTTTTCCATGGCTCGCCAGGCTGCTTCTCGGCCAGCGCGGTCACCATCGTAACAACAGACCACTGTACCTGTTTGGCGAAATAGCATTTGCATGTGATCGCCAGTCGTCGAAGTCCCTAGTGCTGCAACTGAGTAATCCACACCGTATTGCGCTAAGGCCACCACATCCATATAGCCTTCGACCACTAAAATTTGTGTAGGTTCACGATGGCTTTGTAGGACATCGTATAAGCCGTATAGCTCTTTACCTTTATGGAAAACTGGGGTTTCTGGTGAGTTTAAATATTTCGGTTTTTCATCACCGAGTACACGGCCACCAAAACCAATCACTCGCCCACGACGATCTCGAATCGGGAACATGATACGACCACGAAAACGGTCGTAACGGTTGCCTTTATCGTTTTCAATCAGCATGCCGCCTTCAACCAACATATCCTGTACGGCTTTTTGTTGACCAAAGTTTTTACGCACATTATCCCATTCATCTGGGACATAACCGATGCTAAACTTTTGTACGATCTCGCCGGATAAGCCGCGATTTTTAAGGTATTCAATCGCCGGTTTATTGGCGGCAACTTTTAACTGAGACCGATAATATTGACTAATACTTCCCAGTAAATCGTATAAATTGCGTTTCTGCTCCGCGTTAGCGCGTGGGGCATTATTTTGGAAGTTGCCACCGCCGCGTTGTTCGCGAGGAACATCAAGGCCCAGTATTCCAGCTAATTCTTCAATCGCTTCTACGAACTCAAGCCGTTCGTATTCCATCATGAAATCAATAGCATTGCCGTGTACACCACAGCCAAAGCAATGATAAGTTTGACGGTCAGGGCTGACAATAAAAGAGGGTGTTTTTTCATTATGAAACGGGCAACATGCACTGTAGTTTTTACCTTGTTTCTTGAGTTTGACGCGTGGATCAACAAGATCGACGATATCAACTCGAGCAAGAAGGTCATCAATGAAACTACGTGGGATGTGTCCTGCCATAAAGAATAAAATCCGATTTACGAGTCTAGGGCGCTACGCTTCTCGGGTTTCGATAGAGCTATCGAGATACGAGTCACGAGCTTTCGATTGTCGTGTTTATAAATACAAACAAGCCGTGCAACTCCAAAGAAGTGCACGGCTTGATTTAATTTAAGCTGGAGAAATTAAGCTAACTTAGAACGAACTAAGCCACTTACTTTACCCATGTCTGCACGGCCTTGAAGTAGAGGTTTTAATACCCCCATTACGTTCCCCATGTCTTGCATGCCCGCGGCACCAGAGTCAGTAATTGCTTTATCAATTAAAGCAGCTACTTCTTCATCGCTAAGCGGTTGAGGCATAAATTCCTCTAGAACGGTAATTTCAGCTTTTTCAGCATCTGCAAGATCTTGACGATTTGCAGCTTCATATTGCGTAACAGAATCGCGACGCTGTTTAACCATTTTAGTCAACACCGCAAGAATGTCATCGTCGCCCAGAGTAATCTGTTCGTCAACTTCACGTTGCTTAATGGCTGATAGAGCTAAACGGATTGTGCCAAGGCGCGCTTTGTCCTTGGCTTTCATCGCTATTTTTTGCTCTTCTTTAAGTTGGTCAATCAGAGCCATAACTTAAGTCCTTATGGAAGTTAAGTTATTAGTACAAGCGAACGCGACGTGCGTTTTCGCGAGCTAGCTTTTTAGCGTGACGCTTTTGAGCCGCTGCTTTAGCGCGTTTACGTACAGTTGTTGGTTTCTCATAGTGCTCACGACGACGCACTTCAGAAAGAACACCTGCTTTTTCGCAAGAGCGCTTGAAACGACGTAGTGCCACGTCGAACGGTTCGTTATCACGTACTTTAACTACTGGCATATGCCTTTCACCTCAGGGGTTATTCGTTAACGCTGATCGTTGAGTCTGTTCAATTGTTAGCCCAGACATTAATCAGCTAGATCAAAAATGGTGCGGAATTTTAATCCGATCGCTACCCATTTGTAAAGCATTATAAAGGGAAGATCTGGTTAAATTTTTTCCGAGGCGGTAAGATTACGCTCAATTCTAGAAAAATCAACCGATGTACCAAGAAGTACTGGGATAACTATGCGAATTTTAGGTATTGAAACCTCATGTGATGAAACCGGCATTGCGATTTATGATGAAGAGCAAGGGTTATTATCTCATCAATTATATAGCCAAGTGAAATTACATGCTGATTATGGTGGTGTAGTGCCGGAGTTGGCCTCTCGTGATCATGTAAAAAAAACCATTCCATTGATTAAAGCGGCTCTGAAAGAAGCGGGTGTAACGTCAAAAGATATTGATGGGGTAGCTTATACTGCTGGCCCGGGCTTGGTTGGCGCATTATTAGTTGGCGCAACGATTGGTCGCAGCCTTGCTTATGCGTGGAATGTTCCCGCGGTGCCGGTTCATCATATGGAAGGGCATCTGTTAGCGCCAATGCTAGAAGATAATCCACCTGATTTCCCGTTTGTCGCTTTGCTCGTCTCTGGTGGCCACACCATGATGGTGGAAGTCAAAGCGATTGGTGAGTACCACATTTTAGGCGAATCCATTGATGACGCCGCGGGTGAAGCATTTGATAAAACTGCTAAGTTGATGGGCTTAGATTACCCGGGAGGGCCTTTGCTATCTCGTTTGGCGGAAAATGGCACTAAAGGTCGCTTTAAGTTTCCGCGTCCAATGACGGATCGACCAGGACTTGATTTTAGTTTCTCTGGTTTAAAAACCTTTGCGGCTAATACCATTGCGGCAAATGATAACGATGATCAAACTCGCGCAGACATTGCTTATGCTTTCCAAGAAGCGGTATGTGACACCTTAGTGATTAAGTGTCGTCGTGCACTAGAACAAACCGGACTAAAGCGTATCGTGATTGCAGGCGGAGTAAGTGCTAACAAGCAACTGAGGCTTTCGCTAGAAGCACTAGCACAAAAAGTAGGTGGCGCGGTGTATTATCCTCGTACTGAATTTTGTACTGATAATGGCGCGATGATTGCTTATGCGGGGATGCAGCGTTTACGTAATGGTGAGATGACCGATCTTTCTGTTCAAGCTCAACCACGTTGGCCTATTGATCATTTAAAGCCGATTGAATAAATTCGATGACAATACAATGAATAAACGGCAGCCTAGGTTGCTGTTTTTATTTGGAAGGTAATTTCTTTTTATTGATCTTAGGCTCACTACCATCAATCAAGCGTTTAATGTTTTGGTGGTGTCTAAAGATGATTAAGCAAGAGAGCATTGCCACAGGAATGGTGTATTGCGGTTTGACTAACCAAGTATAAAATGGTGCAAGCAGTGATGTGACAATGGCAGCAAGCGATGAATAGCGGCTAAAGAAAAACGTAATAAGCCATGTTGCCATCACCATGCCGGTTAAATCGAACCCAATCGGTGCCATAGTCCCTACCGCAGTCGCTACGCCTTTGCCACCTTTAAAATGGAAGAAGATTGGGTAGATATGCCCTAAACAAGTGGCAACCCCAATAAAACCAAGAATCAGTGGTTCTATACCTAGGTAGTAACTTCCCCAAACCGGAAGCATTCCTTTCAAAATATCACACAGCAATACACCAAACGCAGCCCATTTTCCCCCGACCCGCAATACATTGGTTGCACCAGGGTTGTTTGAACCTTGAAGGCGTGGGTCTGGCAATTTGCACATTCGACAGATCAGCACCGCACTCGAAATTGACCCGAGTAAATAGGCGAGAATGATCAATATAAGTGCCAGAATGCTCATAGTCTTCCTAGACGGTAGTGTGAAGTTGGGAGTTTGTAGTATATTTTGCGCATATTACGTGTTTTTATCTCACTTGGGTATCCGATGAGTCGTAATCTTAGAAATTCAATCATATTAATTTTTATAAGAAAGAATCTAATTTATTAAAAGGAAGCAGCATGGCCTTGGACAAAGTATTTATTGAGCAATTAGAAGTGATTACCACGATTGGCGCTTACGATTGGGAGCAAGATATTAAACAAAAATTGGTTCTCAATATTGAAATGGCTCATGACAACCGTCCGGCAGGCAAAAGTGATGATGTCAATGATGCATTAGATTACGCTCAAGTGAGTCAAGCGGTATTAAATCATATTGAGAATGGTCACTTTCAACTAGTTGAGCGAGTCGCCGAAGAAGTGGCAGAACTTATCATGACAACCTTTGCAGTGCCTTGGGTGAAAATTCACTTAATTAAGCCTGGTGCCGTACCACAAGCGAAAGGCGTAGGCGTGATTATTGAACGAGGCCAAATGTGACGCTCAGTTATATTGGAGTAGGCAGTAATCTCGAACCTAAAAAGCATGTAAAGGCCGCCTTTGACGAGCTTAGCTTGCTGGGTGAATTAAGATCTTCCACGGTTTATCAATGTCAGCCCGTTGGCTTTGATAGTCATGCTTTTTATAACCTAGTGTTTGAACTGGAAACGTTATTAAGTTTGTCTGAATTGCAAATCAAGCTTAGAGAGATTGAGTTGAAGTGGGGCCGCGAGGTTGAGGCACAAAAGTTCCAAGACCGAACTCTAGATTTGGATATTCTGTTGTATGGAAACGTGGTTTCAACGGTTAAGCCGATCTTGCCAAGAGCTGATATTTTTAATTATGAGTTTGTTTTGCAGCCGTTATATGAATTATGCCCAGATTTGAGTGTACCAAATGATGGACGAACTATTCGCCAGCTATGGGATGGTTTTACGCCAAAAGGTAGTTTGCAAGCGGTTCCGTTTGATTTTCGTTAATACTGGCGGTTCATCCAGACCGTAGATACAAAATGGGCGTGATACTTAACCGTATCACGCCCATTTTCTTATATTTGAGTTTGATTAACCCCAAGCCATGCCAAGTAATAACATGCCAAATAGAATGCGGTAGATACCAAACCCGACAAAGGTAAACTTAGCTAAGAAACTGATAAACCATTTAATGACAAAGTAGGCCACAATGAAGGCCGTAACAAAACCAACTGCAAGGTTAGTAACATCAGCGCTAGTGAAGTCTTGATAGTGCTTTAATAAATCATAACCTGATGCTGCGGCTAAAACCGGTAAGCCAAGTAGGAATGAAAACTCAGCACAGGTTTTACGATTCAATCCGACAAGCATGGCACCAATAATGGTGGAGCCTGCACGGCTAGTACCCGGAATTAGGGCAAATATCTGCGCGAAACCAATCCACATCGCTTGCTTCATCGTGACATCATTAACATCGGTGGTGGGGCAGGATTCTTCTTGGTAATACTTTTCAACCGCGATGAAAATAATCCCGCCGACGATAAACATTACTCCCACTACCGTGACACTAAATAACGCTTTCACTACATCACTCATTAGAAAGCCAATGATACCGATAGGCAAGAAAGCCACCGCGACTTTCACCCAAAGATCAAAGAATCTAGGGTGGAATTTTTCTTTATAGTTAGCGATAACGGCCAAAATGGCAGCTACTTGAATGATGACTTCAAAAGCTTGGTTAGTATCGGTATTGGCAATGCCTAACCAATCACCGACAACGATCATGTGTCCAGTAGATGAAATAGGTAAAAACTCAGTAATACCTTCGATTATTCCTAGGATAATGGAATCAAAAATGGTCATTGGAAGTGTGTATCCCTAATTAGATAGTGTGTTGCTGGTAAAATCACTTACCGGACTACGTTTATGAATGTGGTAGTGCAAAAATTGGCCGCATTGTACGATGATTCCCATAGATAATACAGGGGGTTATTTGAGCTGTTTTACCGCCTGAATGGCAGATGTTCTTTGCTTATCTAGCTCCTCTCGAATAGCTTGCCCTGTAAAGCCTTGGGAGATAATAGCTTGAACATCAATGCTCACTGCTGCATGATAATAATTTAACATACGCCTTTTTTGTGGATAGGGTTGAGATTCTAATCCTAAGCGCCCTTGATGATCGGCCTGACAACATAATAAAACTTGTTCAAAGCGTTGTGGTTTACGCCAAGCATCAAGCTGGTTAAGCAATTTGAGTGCCGTTGAAGCTTTGAGTTCCATGGTGCGGTGAATATTAGAATGATGCTGGCAAACTAATAGTGCTAAATCGCGGCACTCATTGGGAACGGTCAAGCGTTGGCAAAGTTGTTTGATCCGTTTTAGACCAGTATGACAATGCATTTTATGACTTGGCCATTCTGATTTAGGTGTGATGGCTTTACCTAGATCATGCACTTGTGCGGCAAAGCGTACTGCAATATCTGAACTTAATTGGGCGGCTTGTTTGGCTACCATTAAAGTGTGGATGCCAGTATCAATTTCTGGGTGCCAGCACTCAGGTTGCGGAACGCCAAATAACGCATCAATTTCCGGTAAAATCACGGCTAGTGCACCGCATTGTTTTAAAGTTTCTAGAAACACGTGTGGAGAGTCGGTATTCAATGATTTTTGCCATTCTTGCCATACGCGCTCAGCCGTCAAATATTTTAATTCGCCAGAATCCACAATTTGCTGCATTAATTGCATAGTTTCAGGGGCGATGGTAAAGCCAAAGGGTTGTAATTTAGCAGCAAACCTTGCGACACGTAGCACACGCAGTGGATCTTCGCTAAAAGCCGGGGAGACATGACGTAGTATTCGATCTTGTAGATCTTTTTCGCCATGGTAAGGATCGTGTAATGTACCATCTGAGCTTTGTGCAATGGCATTGATTGTCAGATCACGGCGAGCTAAGTCCTCTTCCAAGGTTACATCGGGCGCGTAGTGGCATTCAAAACCAGTATAACCTTGCCCCGATTTACATTCGGTACGAGCTAGTGCGTATTCTTCCTGTGTTTTAGGGTGAAGAAATACCGGGAAATCTTGCCCGACTGCACGAAAGCCTTGTGCCAACATTTCTTGCGGGCTGCTACCAACCACCATCCAGTCTCTATCGTAACTTGGAATGCCAAGAAGTCGGTCACGCACAGCACCGCCTACCAGATAAATTTTCACCCTAATTCCTTTTTTACCGTCATATTGATCGGCAGTTTAGCAACAATACCAACTCCAACAAATAACTGATCATCTTAGCTTGTTAAAAAACTCGCTAACTGCGTTATAAAATTTGCATGTAGAACCACTACTAACAGAAATTTTATGCCTTGTTATCAAGCTTTTTCCCTACGCTAATTTAGACCACTTATTTATCGGAATGGGTATAAACTAGAACTTCGCCACGATGAAGCGGTCAGTAAGTATAAATTTAGCCTTGATTGGTGTACTTTAGGGTATCTGATTTTAGCTATCGACAGCTTTTCTTTTCTGGTTTGAGAGTGTACATGTACAAGGATTTTTTTGGTTTATCAGAACTGCCGTTTACGATTGTTCCTAGCTCTCGTTATATTTTTCTGAGTGCGCGTCACCGTGAAGCTATGAATCACTTACAAGCGGGTTTAGGTGGTGGCGGTGGTTTTGCCTTGCTCACCGGTGAAGTTGGTACGGGAAAAACCACCGTTTCTAAAGCGCTACTTTCAGTATTAGAGTCGAATGTTAAAACCGGACTCTTGTTGAATCCAACCTATACCAGTACTGATTTGTTAGAAGCGATTTGTGATGAGTTTTCTATTGGTTATCAAGCATCAGCCAGCCTTAAGCAACTCACTCAAGCGATCTACCAATACTTACTGGATAACCATGGTAAGGGCATCAAAACACTACTGTTGATTGATGAGGCTCAGCACTTATCGGCTGATGTGTTGGAGCAATTACGCTTATTGACCAACTTAGAGACTGAAAGTCAAAAGTTACTTAGAGTGTTATTGATTGGTCAGCCAGAGCTGCAATATAAACTGCAAACCGAAGAGCTGCGCCAACTTGCACAACGTATAACTGGACGTTATCACTTACTGCCTCTCACTACCGATGAAGTTTCTCAATATATTCAATTTCGCTTGCAAGTCGCGGGTGGGCAATATGACATTTTTACAGCCAAAGCGGTTAAGTTGATAGCCAAGCAAACTCAAGGTGTGCCTCGTTTAATCAACTTAGTGTGTGATAAGTGCATGCTGTATGCCTATTATAGTGGCGAGGCTCATATTTCTTTGTCTAACGCGGAAAAAGCGTGTGAAGATGTAATGAGTTTTCAGCGTCCAATTGGCCGTTCTAATCCTGCGTTAAATGGTAGAGCCGAATTAGCCAATCAATCTCAATCTTGGTTAACGTATATCGCAAGTTTGTCAGTGGGGTGTTTGTTAGCGGCGGCAGCGTGGTTTTGGTTACCGAGTTGGATGGCAAGCGAAAAATTTGAGAATGCCAAGCTTGAGCCAGTTGCCGCGCCAATCTCATCACAGGTGAATCAAGCTGACAATTTAGCTCAGCCTTTAGATGCTCAAGGTAGCAATGATTTATCATATCAAAGTAACATTTCTCAAAACGACAATGTTGCCGAGTTGGTTGAGCCCTTGATTCGCCAAAGTTATAACCCCATTGCTGCGATGAAAACATTGATGGCCTTATGGGGGTATAAGGTGGCGAATGATGAAGCCAATTGCCAACAAGCCGAGCGTGCGAATTTATACTGCTACCAAGATTCTGGTACTTTAAATGATCTGGCGGTCATTAATCGCCCAGCCATGCTGACGCTACAAGATCAATATCATTCTTATTTTGCCATTTTATATAAATTGTCTGATGACAAGGCGCAATTACTTCTCGCAAATAAAAGAATTGAAGTTCCAACCCAATGGCTGAAACAACACTGGAGCGGAGAGTATCAGTTATTGTGGCATAGTGAGTTTGCTGGTCAAACTTTGAAACTGAACTCTCAAGGGCCGGAAGTTGCTAAATTGAATGATTTATTATCTCAAGTATTAGGTGAACCGCTAAAAGAGCGTCGTCAGTTTGATCAAAGTGTGAAGAATAAAGTGGAAGCCTTTCAAATGTGGCAAGGCATTAATGTTGATGGTATCGCAGGCAAAAGAACACTGATGTTGCTTGATAGTTATGTTAATAATAAAGCGCCGAGTGTGGTTGATAATATCTTACCGTTAGCCACGGAGGATAAGTAATGTCCGAAGTAATGAAAGCACTTCAACAATCAGAGCAAGCTTATCAAGCGCAAATATCACAGCCTCATTTATCTTCCCCAGCTCTCGTTAATGCCAGAAAAATCACGCGCTGGTGGTTGGTTGGGGTGTTTGCTGTGTTACCTATTATTGTGATATTGGCAGTGATGGCTTATTTGCATTTCAATCAGACAGCGAACACATCGTCTCAGCTTGAAGCTACTGGTACTTCAAAAAATCAAAAACAAGCGACTAGGCTTGAGCAAAAAAAATCAAGTGGGAAAAGTGAGCCATTGGCCAAGTTGTTACCTTATCCTGAACTAACCGGATTAGTGGTATTACCCAAATTGGTCGCTAAACCTTTACCAATAAAAACTAAACCGATCACGACCGTGACTCGACATAATGCGCCATCAGAAGGACAGCGCATTAAAACGGATCAAGTCAATGTTAGCCATGCCTCAAAGCAAGATTGGAATGTCGATGATCTTGATCTTTCTGGCTTATCACCAGAGCTTGCTCAACGTTTTCAATCGGCACTAGAAAAGCATCCTGCTCAAAGTAAGCCTCAAACGAAAATCACCTCGATGCCTACTAAGCCACAAGATACTATTAATTTGGTGGGGCATGAAAGTGAGTATCGAGGTCGCCTACCAAAAATGAATTTTGAAACCCACATGTACTCTTCTAAACCTCAAAGCCGTTGGATTAAAGTGAATGGCAATAATGTGCATGAAGGGGAGTGGGTGATTAATAAATTGGTTAAGTTGGACCTGATTTTACCCGGTAGTTTGATTGTGACGTTTGATAATCAACAACTGCAAATTCCAGCCCTGTATGAATGGCAAGGGTAGGTATTGAGGAACTAACATAAGTTAGTTTAAATAAGGATTTCGTGTATTTTATCGTAAGGTAAACGGTTTCTTAATGGATATTGTTAAGAATTACCTAAAATGTTTCAGCAAACATGCATTTTTTAATGCTAAAATTCATCGGTTTTTTTATAAAGGATGAAGGCTGCGTATGTTCCAGATATTACAAGGTGCTCAAATGTTATTCGTAGCATTTGGCGCACTGGTTTTAGTTCCTCTTTTAACTGGGTTAGATCCTAGCGTTGCGTTATTCGGTGCTGGTATCGGTACTCTTATATTTCAAGTGATTACCAAGCGAAGCGTTCCCATTTTTCTTGCTTCTTCTTTCGCTTTCATTGCTCCTATAATGTACGGCATCCAGGCATGGGGTGTTGCTAGTACTTTAGGCGGTTTGATGACTGCGGGTGCTGTGTATGTGATATTAGGCGCAGTGATTAAAGTGCGTGGCAGTGGCTTCATTCATAAGTTACTACCACCGGTGGTCGTTGGCCCAGTGATCATGGTTATCGGTCTGGGGTTGGCACCTGCGGCCGTGAATATGGCGCTAGGTAAAAGTGGTGATGGTGGTATTCAAATTGTTGCTAATGATTCTGCATTATGGATTTCTGCTGTTTCTTTGATTGTGACCATTATTTTAAGCGTAATGGGTAAGGGCTTTTTTAAATTAGTGCCGATTCTTGGTGGTATTGTTTCTGGTTATATCGTGAGCTTATTCTTCGGCGTAGTAGATTTTTCACCTGTTCAACAGGCGGCTTGGCTTGCAGTGCCTAACTTTACTTTCCCTGAGTTTAATATTAATGCGATACTATTTATGATCCCAGTGGCGATTGCGCCAGCGGTTGAGCATGTAGGTGATATTTTGGCGATTTCTAATGTGACTGGAAAAAATTACCTGAAAAAACCTGGCTTACATCGAACTATGGCTGGTGATGGGGTGGCAACTATGGCAGCAGCTATGTTTGGTGCACCACCCAATACTACCTACTCAGAGGTGACTGGAGCGGTAATGCTCACTAAAGCGTTTAATCCTGTGATCATGACATGGGCAGCAGTGACAGCTCTGGTATTGGCGTTTGTTGGTAAGTTAGGCGCAGTACTACAAACCATTCCTGTTCCTGTGATGGGTGGCATTATGATCTTATTATTCGGTTCGATTGCTGTCGTTGGTCTGAATACTTTGATTAAAAACCAAGTTGATTTACACAAGTCCCGTAACCTAGTGATTGTGGCGGTGACATTGGTCTTTGGTATTGGTGGTATGGCGTTCGGTATTGGTGAGTTTAGCCTACAAGGTGTCAGCTTATGCGGTATTGTGGCGATTATTCTTAACCTAGTACTTCCTAAAGATATTGGCGAAAATCATATTGTCGATAACGCGCAAATGGAAGGCGATTCAGACGTTAAGTAATCTGAGCTGATACAACATTAAAGCGATAGATACAAAAAGTGCGCCTAATGATAATGAGGCGCACTTTTTTTATATTTTAAATAACCGTAACTGAGGTTAAATATCTAAATGGGATTAAGCCCAACCACCTGGATTTTTCTTACGGCGTGGAATAATGTGTGGCAGAATTAGACCAAATAATAGACCTAGACCTGCAACGCCACCCCCATACATGAAATAACGAAGTAGTAAGTCATCTTTTTGAGTGTCAATTCTTGCGCGCAACGCGCGAACTTCTTCTTGAGAGTCCGCAAGCTGCTGGTTGATTTCACGATAGTTAGTTTCTAAATCGGTAATTTGTTTTTTGCTTATCTCTAGAGAACTTACTAGACCTGCTTTTTCAGTATCCGATATTTCACGAGCTTTACTTAATTGCTCTTTTACCGTTGCTAATTCTTTTTCAAGTTTAGGCATACGAACCGCCATACTGACATCTTGAGTCACATACTTGCTCTCAATCCAGCCTTTACGACCTTTGGTATCTAAGATCTGGGTAAATTTAGTTGAGTTGTTGCGACCTAATACTTTTATCACTTCACCAGCATCAACACTACCAATGATACGGTAGTCATTACTTGGGCCTGAATGCATATAAGTAAAAAGTTGGTCTGAAATGTAGAAGTCACGTGCGTATGTTATTGGAGTAAAAAAACATGCCAATAATACTAAGCAAAGAAGCTTTTTCACATTTTGTCCCTTTTAATTTGGTATAAAGCTTTCAGTTGAATAAAGCTTTTTAATTTATATAAATCTAAAGGAGATGAACAGCAATTAGCTGCTTTAATAGTCCGATAAAACCAGACACCTTAAGTATCTCCAGAATTGGGTAGATATGAGCTTGTCAAATAGTAAGAAGTTTCAGCTTGAGGTGCAACAAAAGAGGGAGCTTTCGCTCCCTCTTTTTACCTTGCCGTAAAAAATATGACATAGCTATGACAGAATGTCTTACAGCAATAGTTGGATTGTATTATGCAAAGACGCCTTGAATTGCGTAGAAGAATACAATAGAAAGTACGGCACCTGCTGGTAGAGTAATGATCCAAGATGCCACGATATTACGTACTACACCCAGGTTCAATGCCGCGATACCACGAGCAAAACCTACACCTAATACCGCACCAACTAAGGTTTGTGTGGTTGAAATAGGTAAGCCAGTACCCGATGCCAATACTACAGTTGTTGCGGTTGCAAGTTGAGCTGCAAAACCACGGCTAGGAGTCAGTTCAGTAATACCGGTACCAACGGTTGCCATTACTTTGTGACCCATGGTCGCTAGGCCCACCACAATACCAATACCGCCTAATGGTAGAATCCACCATGCAATAGCACTTTTCTCTGTTAATTCGCCCATATGATCAATAGTAGATACAACCGCGGATAGTGGACCAATTGCATTGGCTACATCGTTTGAACCATGAGCAAATGCCATCGCACACGCAGTGATAACCATTAATACGCTAAAGATGCTCTCAACACCGGCAAAGTTATGGTCTTCTTTTTGATTGACAAATTTTTTGCTGATATAGATGTAACCACATACCATCACAAACGCAGAAATCAGTGCTGAACACATCCAAGCTTCGCTGTGAGTTAGATGTAGACCGATATGTTTTAAGCCTTTCTTAATGGTAACTAAAGCAATCACCATCGTGGTAATAAACATATAAACCGGTACAAAACGCTTAGCATTGTGGACCGGGTTTTCAGTATCGAAAATCAACCGTTGTGCACTGACAAATATGCCATAGGCAAATATACCAGCGATAAAGGGAGTGATTATCCAGCTACCCACGATGCCTTGTACTGAGTGCCAATCGACACCTTCG
Source organism: Vibrio sp. (assembly GCF_048266485.1). Lineage (GTDB taxonomy): Bacteria > Pseudomonadota > Gammaproteobacteria > Enterobacterales > Vibrionaceae > Vibrio. Next base: position 108,823 of record NZ_JBLWZK010000004.1, read on the forward strand.
GTACCTACTGAAACACAAGCAAAACCGATAATTGCACCGATAATTGAGTGAGTGGTTGATACCGGCCAACCCATGTATGAAGCTAAAAGCAACCATGTGCCTGCAGCAAGTAATGCTGACATCATACCGTATACTAAAACGTCAGGTTGGGATACGTAGAATGAGGTTTCAATTACCCCTTTACGGATGGTGTCAGTTACTTCTCCGCCAGCTAGATAAGCACCAGCAAACTCGAAAATCATAGCAATAACAATTGCTTGTTTTACTGTTAGTGCTTTTGAGCCAACAGAAGTACCCATTGCATTGGCAACATCATTTGCACCAATACCAACAGCCATTAGGAAACCAAAGAACGCTGCAACTAAAATTAAAATAGTGCCGTAGTTTGCGAGGATATCCATCGTAATACCTAGTTTTTGAGATAACAATTCGGGTAAGTTTGGCGCAGGGAGTCACACCCAGCACTTACCACATTAGTTATTTTTTACTGTTTTGTTTATTGTAGCTGTGTCGAACGTTAAGAACGAGACAACATGACTTCCAAGCGAGCACCCACACGTTGTGCTTGATCGGCAATACCACCAACCCATTCAAGGATTTTGTATAAGAATACAATATCGATAGGGTTGTATTTAGATTCAATGGCCATTAACTGTTGACGAAGCTCAATTTGCATCGTGTCAGTGTCATCTTCAATTTCATCTAATTGGTTAATCATTTCTGCAACTAATGTTACTTCACGACCTTTAAAACCTGTTTCAAGTAGTTCATCTAGTTCATGAATAACTTCTTGTGCTTGACCTGCAGCGTCAAGGCAGCGAGAGACATAAGCTAGGAAAGCTTCTTGCATTTGCGTTGGTATTTCCAACTGGCGTCCAATAACGCGACCCGCGATATCTTTAGCAAGGTTAGCAAGCTTGTCTTGTTGAGTGAGGAGTTCAAGCATGTCGGTACGATCTACCGGCATGAAAAGGCCACGTGGAAGTTTGAGACGGATCTCGCGCTTCAATACGTCAGCTTCACGCTCTAGGCGAGAGATGTTTTCACGAATGTTATTCGCTTCTTCCCAGTCGCCTTTGGCGCAAGTTTCAAAGAAAGGGATTAAATAGGAACAGCATTCATTTACACAAACAACATGTTCTTGCAAAGGCTTAATAGGGGACTTTGCAAATAACCCCATTATCGTATTTACTGGCATGGTTATTCAACCTACAAAAAAATATAACCCATTGGACATTTGGCCTAACTTTAGCTCAAATACTGGACTGTGCTATAAAGTCGCGCATGTTAACTTAATCTGAAAAGCATTAATACTATTTTAGATCATGTAATCTGCAGATCATATTATTGTGAGTTATAACTATACCCAAGTAATTTGATCATACATTTCCCTCTTGCTCACCACTCAATTCCACAATATCCTTTCTGGGTAATCAACAATAGGTATCATTATGGAAACCGAGATAGAACTTAAGTTTTTTGTTTCACCTGATTTCTCCGATATTTTAAAGCAAAAAATTGCCGAGACCAAAATCCTTCAGCATAGCCGTAAAGAGCTTGGTAATATTTATTTTGATACCGCTGATTCTTGGTTACGCGACCATGATATTGGTTTGCGGATTCGTGAAAGCGATGGCGTGTATGTTCAAACCGTTAAAACGTCAGGCCGAGTCGTCGCTGGCTTACATCAGCGCCCAGAATACAATGCTGAACATTCCAGTAATGAACCAAACCTTTTACTTCACCCTGATGATATTTGGCCCGCAGGTCGAGAAGTGTCAGTCTTACAAGAGCAAATTGTCCCACTATTCGCGACTAACTTTGAGCGTGAGCAATGGTTATTAAGCATGCCAGATGGAAGCCAAATAGAAGTGGCTTTCGATCAAGGTGTAGTGGTAGCTGGAGAGCAACAATCTCCTATTTGTGAAGTAGAGTTAGAACTGAAATCTGGGCAAACCGAATCTTTATTTGCTTTAGCGCGTATTTTGTCTGATCAAGGTGGCATGCGTTTAGGTAATTTAAGTAAAGCGGCACGCGGCTATCGTTTAGCACAAAACTACGTATCCGATCCGGTGTTAGACTTCGCTTTAATTGAAACTGACCCTAAATTCAGCGTCGAAGAATGTTTTGTTCAATCACTCGAACATGGTTTGTCGCACTGGCATTACCATGAACAAATCTATTGCGAGCAACAAACGATAGAGGCGTTAGAGCAAATAGATTACGCCATTCACTTTATTCGCCAATTATTTACGGTTTATGGTGGGATTGTTCCTCGCCGTGCTAGTGCTTTATTGCGACAAGAATTCAAATGGTTAGAAGAGGAGTTATCTTGGTTGAAAACCTCACAGTATTTAGAGGATTTAACCAAGGATAAAGGTTATACCTTGCGTAAGCTGGATTGCCAAAAGCAGTTGGTTTCGGTATTGAATGAACAAAAAGAAGCCCTACCTAATTCAGATTTGATTTTAAAGTTATTTGAATCTGCACGTTATACTGCAGTGTTGTTGGATTTAAGTCGTTGGATTTTATCGAAAGGCTGGCAACCATTTTTAGACGATAAAGCGCGTGATAAAATGGCGCAAGATGTTAAGCCTTTCGCGATAAAGCAACTGGATCGCAGTTGGGCCGAGTTAATCGAAGTTTTCCCTGTCGAGCGTGAGTTGTCTCGCCAAGATTATATCGACCAACAGGCTCGCTTGAGACGTAATTTGTTGACTGGATTAGCGTTCGCTTACTTGTTTGATTTAGAGTTGCGAACTCAGTTTCGCTTGCCTTGGGTAGACTTGTTGGAAGGGGTCGATGATTTATTGACACTAGATCCGTTACAACAACTATTGCCTGAGCTTGAAGAATCCGATCAAGAGCAGCTAGAGCGTTGGATAAGACGTCAAGAAATGTCGATTCTACATGCCATGGAGCAAACGCGTGCTCATTGTATTGAAGCTGCACCATATTGGCATCGAAACCATTAATCGATGCAATTCATGACTGATTAAGCCTAATAACGAACAAAGGGATCGAAAGATCCCTTTGTTATTTCTGCTGGTTGATTATTTGAAGTCTGAGAAGCTAATTATCTCGACCCTTCTGCTGAAGCTGTTGCTCTAAGCGTTCTATTTTATCGAACATGATTTGTTGCTGGGAAAGTAATTGTTGCAGCGCATTATTATCTTCTGCTTCGGTTTGTACCGGTGAAGTTAAAATTGATGTGATCAAACCAGAAATCATACCGAATATTCCCACACCACAGATAATCATTGCGGTAGCGAGTACTTTGCCTCCAGCGGTGACAGGATAGTGATCCCCATAACCTACCGTGGATATAGTGACTAAACTCCACCACAAAGCATCTCCAGCAGTATGGATGTTGCTATCAATTGCATCACGTTCGAACATCAACATAAAAATAGAGCCACTGCAGACTAAAATAATCAATAAAGTGAAGATGGTTGCTAAGGTTGCTTCTTTACGGTTCTGTTTGACTTGCTTGATAAAAGAGTTGCTATGGCGGAAGAGAGACAGCATTCTGACAATATGCCAGATTCGAGCAAGACGAAGAATTTCAATAGTAGGAATACTGGCGACGATATCTAGCCAATGGGATTTTAAATAGTTTAATTTGTTCGTTGAGCGACAGCAATCAACGGTCAATTGTAGTAAAAAGAGAACACAGATGGCGGTGTCTATGCCTAATAAGGTATGGCGGGTTTCTTGATCGACTGGAAACAAGAGCAAATAAATGACAATGCCGACGGAGATAAACGAAAGCAATAATGACATTAGGCTCATTGGTTTAAAATCGGAGCCGTTATGCATCTTAGCCATGGTGTTTCCTTATTAATTAATTTCTAACGTAGAATATCCCTAAGTGACTAGGGCACATATTCTAGTCACTTGGGGATAAACAAACTATCTGCACTTTATCATGCACAAGATACACGACCAATATAATGGTCTATTAATGAAACAAGGAGTTTCTATGAGTTTGCCTGCTGCGCTACAAGCCCTTTCTGATTCTGCATTCACTACATTACTTGAGCGTCATTCAAATAGCTTAGAAGATTGGTCACAAGACGAAAAGCAGCAACTCGAAACGGTTTTAGGTCTAAGCGATTTTATTACTGAATCGCTGATGAGTGATGAGACGTTACTCGAACAGTTGCCTCAACTACTTAAAGTAAACAAACGTGCTGAGAATTATCGTCAGGAGTTGCAGCAACGGTTATCGCAATGTGGCAATGAAATCGAGTTTTTACATCAGTTGCGGTTATTCCGTCGTCAAGAAATGGTGGTTATTGCTTGGCGTGACTTTTTGCAACAGTGGCCTCTGGAAACGAGCTTGCAGCATTTGTCGATGTTGGCAGAGGCGATGATTGTTGAAGCTTATCAATGGCAATATAAAGCATGTTGTGAAGAGTGGGGAACGCCGTGCAACGCGCAAGGAGAAGCCCAACCTATGCTGATTATTGGTATGGGAAAACTCGGTGGTGCTGAGCTGAACTTCTCTTCCGATATTGATTTGATTTTTACCTATCCAGAAAATGGCGAGACTCAAGGTAAGCGTCGAAGCTTAGATAATGCCCAGTTCTTTACTCGCCTAGGTCAGCGTGTGATCAAAGCACTCGACCAAACTACCTTTGATGGCTTTTGTTATCGAGTCGACATGCGGTTACGTCCATTTGGCGAAAGTGGCCCTTTGGTGATGAGTTATGCCGCACTAGAAGATTATTATCAAGAGCAAGGCCGTGATTGGGAACGTTACGCGATGGTAAAAGCTCGCGTGATGGGATGCGAAATGTATCCACAATACCAAGAGCTACGTCAGATGCTTAGGCCGTTTGTATTCCGTCGTTATATTGATTTTAGTGCGATCCAATCTTTGCGCCGAATGAAGTCTATGATCAGCGCTGAAGTGCGTCGCCGCGGTTTGAGCAATAACATCAAACTGGGCGCAGGCGGTATCCGTGAAATTGAATTTATCGTGCAAGTTTTTCAATTAATTCGTGGTGGACGAGAGCCGAGTTTGCAAGGGCGAGGCTTGCTGGAAACCTTAACCGCGATTGATGATCTTGGTCTGCTTGAGTCACATGAAGTGCAAACTTTGCGTGAATCTTATCTATTTCTACGTCGCCTCGAAAACTTATTGCAAGCGATAGGTGATAAGCAAACTCAAACCTTGCCAGATGATGAGCTTGATCAGCAGCGTTTAGCCTTTGCGATGTCGATGCCTGATTGGTCTTCATTAATTCAAACTACCTTTCAACACATGCAGAATGTTCATCAGGTTTTTGTTGATTTAATTGGTGAGGAAGAAGAGTCCGAAGATTCGGTTGCACCGCATTTTGTTGAAATGTGGGATATGGCCACCGAGGCGGATGTCTTAGAAACCATTTTGCAGCAAGATGTTGGCTCGGAACATGCGACGTCTTTAGCTGAAGTGATCGTGCCCTTTAAGCAAGACTTAGCTAAAAAGACACTAGGTCCACGCGGGCGTGAAGTGCTTGTTCGTTTAATGCCTAAAGTCTTCGAGGCGGTTTTTGCTCATAAAGATGCTCAGTTTGGTTTGGCGAGAGTATTACATTTACTTAATCGAATCGTGACTCGAACCACCTATCTAGAGTTACTAGAAGAACATCCTGGAGCGTTAAAGCAGCTAGTACGTTTGTGTACCGCAAGCCCGATGATTTCTGAAAAGTTAGGTCGTTATCCAATTTTGCTCGATGAGTTAATCGATCCTCAGCAATTGTATAACCCGATTGAATTGCATCAATATCGTTCTGAGTTGCGAGATTTTCTAGCGCGCATTCCAGAAGATGATATGGAGCAGCAAATGGAAGCGCTGCGCCAATTTAAGCAGATTTGTATTTTGCGAATTGCGGCTGCCGATATTGCTGGTGTACTGCCTGTGATGAAAGTGAGTGATCACTTAACGTATTTGGCAGAAGCGATTGTGGATGCGGTGGTGCAACAGGCATGGCTACAACTGACGGAAAAATATGGTGAGCCGAGTCATTTAGCGGATAGAGAAGGCCGCGGCTTTGCGGTGGTCGGTTATGGCAAAGTAGGCGGTTGGGAGCTAGGGTATAATTCCGATCTTGATGTGGTGTTTTTGCATGATTGTCCAACCAACGTCTATACCACAGGACAAAAAGAAATTGATGGTCGCCAATTTTACCTGAGGTTGGCACAACGCATTGTACATATTTTCTCTGTAAGAACTCCATCAGGAATTCTCTATGAAATGGATACTCGCTTACGTCCATCTGGCGTTTCCGGTTTATTGGCTTGTACAACAGAAACTTTTGAGGAGTATCAATTACAACAAGCTTGGACGTGGGAGCATCAAGCACTCGTGCGAGCTAGAGTGATTTATGGCGATTCTCAATTAGCAGAAAGCTTTAGCCGCATTCGACATAAGGTACTTACTCAAGTGCGAGATGCTGAAAAACTCCGCCAAGACGTTAGTAATATGCGAGAGAAAATGCGGGAACACTTAAGTGCCAAGAAGCCGGGCCGTTTTATGCTTAAACAAGATAAAGGCGGCATTACCGATATTGAGTTTTTAGTGCAATATTTGGTGTTGCAATATAGCCACACTCATTCACCGTTAACTCAATGGTCGGATAATGTGCGTATTTTGGAAAAAGCTGCCGAACAAGGCCTCATGAGTAAGCAAGGGCGCGAGCAACTAACGGAAGCTTATACTTGCTTGCGTAATGAGACGCACCGTAGAAACTTGCTAAACTTAGACGCCGATGTTGATGATGCTCTTTTTATTGAACAAAGAGAGTGTGTGATTGACCATTGGCAGCATTGGTTTGTTAATCGCAGCGACTAAATACAAGCTTATAAGCCTGTGATATTATCGACATAACAACGTTAATTTTGTCTTAATGGCAGATAACCATTAAGCATGCGGAGAACAGTATGAAACCTATTTTGCCTGATTACGCCCAATCTGGTGTATTGATCATTGGTGATGTGATGCTAGATCGTTACTGGTATGGCCCAACAGGTCGTATTTCGCCTGAAGCACCGGTGCCGGTAGTTAAAATTGAAAATAATGAAGAAAGACCGGGTGGCGCAGCAAACGTTGCAATGAATATTGCGGCATTAGGTGGCAATGCAAAATTAGTCGGTTTAACCGGTGAAGATGAACCCGCTCAAGTGTTAAATCAAAAGTTATCGTCACTTAATGTCACTTGTGATTTTGTCACTGTGCCGAATCTACCGACGATTACTAAGCTACGAGTGATGAGCCGTGGCCAGCAATTAATTCGTTTAGATTTTGAAGACAGCTTTGAAGATGTTGATTCTAAGCCAATGTTAGAGCGTATGGCGCAATACCTACCTCAAGTAAAATCATTGATCCTATCTGATTATGGCAAAGGCGCATTAGACGATGTGCAAACCATGATTCAGCAAGCCAAAGCGGCCAATGTTCCCGTGTTTATTGACCCGAAAGGTGCCGACTTTGAACGTTATCGTGGCGCCACTCTACTTACGCCAAATTTATCAGAGTTTGAATTAGTAGTAGGTAAAACCAAAAACGAACAAGAGCTAGTAGAAAAAGGTTTAGCTTTGATTGAAAAGTTCGATTTCGAAGCGTTATTGGTGACACGTAGTGAGCATGGCATGACGCTACTACGCCGTGGTGAAGAACCTTTCCATCTACCAACTCAAGCGCAAGAAGTGTTTGATGTAACGGGGGCTGGCGATACGGTAATTTCAGTATTAGCCGCTTCGGTTGCGGCGGGAAAAGATTTGAAAGAAGCTTGTGCCTTAGCGAATGCGGCAGCAGGTGTTGTGGTTGGTAAACTAGGTACTTCAACATTATCAACCATTGAATTAGCTGAAGCGATCCATGGTAGTAAAGATACCGATTATGGCGTGATCAGTGAGTCTGCTTTAATTGAAGCGGTCAAACGTGCGCGTGCCCGTGGTGAAAAAGTGGTGATGACTAATGGCTGCTTTGATATTTTGCATGCTGGCCATGTGTCTTATTTAAATAATGCCGCAGAGCTTGGTGATAAGCTTATCGTGGCAGTAAATACTGATGCGTCAGTGAAATGTCTTAAAGGTCCTGGCCGTCCAGTGAATCCTACTGATCGCCGTATGGCAGTGTTAGCCGGACTTGGTGCGGTTGATTGGGTCGTACCGTTTAGTGAAGAGACGCCACAACGCTTAATCTCAGAAGTACTACCAAGTATTCTTGTCAAAGGCGGCGATTATAAGCCGGAAGAGATTGCTGGTGGTGAAGAAGTGATTGCGGCTGGTGGAGAAGTGAAAGTATTAAACTTTGAAGATGGCTGTTCAACGTCAGAGATCATTAATGCAATTAAAGGCGGAAAAGGTTAATCCTTTCTGTTTCGAATAACTAACCTAAAGAGACACAAAAACGCCACTTCAATTGAAGTGGCGTTTTTATTTAAGCGAGAATTAAAAACTCTGATTGTTGTCAGATCAGAGATTATGATGGACGTTTAAGACCGGCATTGATATCTAGGATATCTTGTTCGCTTAATGTACCCACTGCTTGTTTTAGCTGAAGTACGCTTAGTATATAGCCGTAACGAGCATCTGAAAGCTGACGGTTTGCATCATATAGTCGACGTGTTGCATCTAACACATCCACAATGGTACGAGTACCCACTTCATAGCCAGCTTCTGTTGCTTCTAAAGCGGATTTAGCTGAAACCACAGATTGCTCATAAGCACGGATTGAACCAATTGAAGCGTTAATGTTGTTGTAGTAAGCGCGAACATTTTTCACTACGTTACGGTAAGTCGCTTCAAGTTGTTGGCTTGCTGATACGTATTGGTATTGAGCGGTTTTCACATCGGCACTGGTTGAGCCACCTTGGTATAGTGGAACCACTAAATTAATACCAATGTTGTAGTCGTTACTGGTGTAGTTTCCTGCCGCTGTGTGATTTTTGTGTTCATCAATATCGGAATATTGATACCCACCATCAAGGGTTAGTGATGGTGTGTAACCTGATTGAGCTAAAGAAATGTTGCTTTTAGCAATATCTTGCGCAATACGAGCAGTTAATAGATTAAGGTTTTTTTGTTGTGCTTCATCAACTAAAGTGTTTTGGTTGGTCTGCGGCACATTAGCAGCAAAACGTTTGGTATCTAACACGCTGAGATCTTTGTGATCTTGGCCAGTGATTTCACGTAGTGCTTCATAGCTGTTAGTCACATCATTTTTCGCTAGAATTTCATCGGCTAAAACACTGTCGTATTGAGCCTGAGCATCATGAACATCGGTAATCGCAGATAAACCAACTTCAAAACGTTGTTTGGTTTGTTCAAGTTGACGAGCAACTGCTTTTTTTTCAGCCTGGATAAAGGTGAGGTTATCTTGTGCTTGCAGTACCTCAAAGTAGGCTTGAGAAACACGCAAAATCATTGCTTGTTGTTCTGCGGCGTAGGCTGAATCTTGTTGGCGAGCATTTTGCTCAGCAATATCTAAATTTACCCAGCTGTCACGACTGTATAATTCTTGAGAGAGTTCCACGCCGGCAGTGAATGCATTTTGCTCTGATGGTGAACCTAAAGTAGGGCTAGAAACAGAGTGTGAACCAGTGTGGGTATTAATATTACGAGTGATATTGTAACCCGCGGTCAAATTAATTTGAGGCAAAAGATCACCACGGCTTGACTCGATCGCTTCAAAAGAGGCGTCACGGTCAGCTTTTGAACGTAATAATTGAGGATCGTTTTCTTTTGCTTGATTATAAATCTCTGCCAGATCATCAGCGTGTGCAAGGTGAACGCCACCTAGAGTCAGGCCAATGATAAGTGGAAGCAGTTTTTTCATGATTCTTTCCCGCTTATAAAATTAATAGACAACATGGCTTAGATTGTAACCTAAGTAGCTAGAATGTTATGCAAACTTTTACACTATTTTATCATTTACTATCCAACTGGATAATAAGTTAGGTTAAAATTAAAAAAAACTCAATGTTTATCAAATAAATTTATAACAACGCTTGTTGATTGATTATTATCGTGATTAGATCTCTGATTCGATAAAAAGGAGTTTCACCATGAACTTTAAACCATTTCGGTCGCTTTTTCAGTCTAGTGACGTTCAAATTGAGAGCAAAGAAACTGTATTTAATGGTTTTTTTAAAGTAGTGAAATACACCTTTAAGCATCGTTTATTCGCGGGTGGTTGGAGTCTGCCGGTGATTCGTGAAATGTTTGAGAGAGGCCATGCCGCCGCTTTATTGGCTTATGATTCTACCCGTGACCAAGTAGTATTAATCGAGCAAATTCGAGTTGGCGCACTAGAGCATTCATCACCTTGGCAGCTAGAAATTATCGCAGGCATCAATGATAAGGATGAGCCACTCGATCAAGTCGTTCGGCGTGAAGCCAAGGAAGAAGCGGGCATTGAAATCGGCGAAGTGGAGCATATTAGCCACTATTATCCTTCGTCTGGCGGCTGCTCTGAAACTTTAGATGTGTTCATTGGTCAAGTCGATGCTGGTTTAGCGTCTGGTATTCACGGAGTGGATGACGAAGACGAAGATATTCAAGTGCACGTAATGAGTCGTGAGCAAGCGTATCAGCTGGTCGAATCTGGTGTGATTGAAAATGGTGCCACTATTATTGCTCTACTATGGTTAGAGTTAAATCATCAAAAGCTCAAACAGCGTTGGGCTGAGTAAAGACTCTATAGTCGATGAACTATCTCGATGTTTTGAAGACTAAAAATATTCAATAAAAAGGTTTCTAAGGTTATTAATGCAAAAGTTGCAAAAAGCGTATCATGTTGATTTGGCGGGTTTAATGCGAGTATATGAAACCAATTATGCCAAAATGAATTCTTTATTGCCGTTTGAACCTACGGTAGGGGATACGCGTTCGTATCAAGTTTCGCAAATGGCTTATCAATTAGAAATTAAAGAAATTACGCGTTACACGACTTTAGTCGATGTTTGTCAATGTGATGTTCGTCCAGTATTCCCATTGCCGCGCATGCAAGTACGTTTATATCATGATGCTCGAGTTGCGGAAGTGTGTGCTAGTGAGCAGATTTCTCGGGTAGAAGCGCGTTATGATTATCCTAATAAAAGAATGATGCAAAAAGACGAAAAGTTCCAAGTAAACCAATTTCTTGGTGAGTGGTTAAGCTTTTGTTTAAGGTACGGAATTAGCCGTGCTCCTATTTATTAGTTTCAATCATTTTATTAATCTCACCCCAACTAATTAATTTTAACCATAGTATATTTGAGTTAGCAGCCTTGAAAAAAGATTCTCCCAATATGATTGAACCAGATCGTGAAGATATAACCTTGGTTCAAATTACTGATACCCACCTTTTTGCGGATGACAAAGGGGAGTTACTTGGTGTGAATACCTTAAGTAGCTTTTCTGCTGTGGTTGCTGATATTGAAAAACAAGCACTCGATTATGACGCTTTGATTATGACTGGGGATGTATCGCAAGATCATACTGATGCTTCTTATGCCAACTTTGAGCAAGGCATTGCCCCTTTGAGTAAGCCTTGTTATTGGTTACCGGGCAATCACGATTATCAACCAAGCATGCGAAGTGTTTATCCTTCTACCCAAATTCAACAAGATACACATCTGTTGGTAGGTAAGTATTGGCAAGTCATTTTATTAGATAGTCAAGCTGAAGGCAGTCCACATGGATTTTTGACTGAGCAACAACGGCAGTATTTATCAGATTGTCTATCTGAGCACTCTGACCGTTTTAGTTTAGTGTTATTGCACCATCATCCATTATTGGTGGGGAGCCAGTGGCTCGATCAACATTGCTTGCATAACAGTGATGAATTCTGGAAAACGCTAGAGCCATTTAATAATGTGAAAGCGGTATTATGTGGTCATGTTCACCAAGATTTCCATCAAGTTCATCAAGGTGTTGAGGTGCTGACGAGTCCATCGACTTGCATTCAGTTTAAGCCGCGATCGAATAACTTTGCCCTTGATAAAGTATCTCCAGGTTGGCGTTCTTTGAGTTTGAAGGCTAACGGTCAGCTTGATACTCAAGTGTATCGATTGGAGGGAGAGGAGTTCTTACCAAACTTTGAGGCGCAAGGATACTAATCCCCTTAATATTATTTAACGGTACATGAGTTTATACCTAGATGACTTGGGTATACAATAGCGCCTCAATCAATAACTGAGGAGTGTCTCGTGTCCAAACCTTCAATGTTGCTGTATTTACATGGCTTTAACAGCTCTCCCGGTTCTCATAAAGCCAATGTTATTCGTCAATACTGTCAGCAACATCGCCCTGATATTAAGTTAGAAATCCCACAGCTCCCTCATTTTCCGAAACGTGCCGCCGATTACATTGATGCTTTTGTGAGTAACCATCAACGAGAATATAATATTGGTTTAGTTGGCAGCTCATTAGGTGGCTATTTATCTACTTGGCTTAATGATAAATATGGTTGTCGAGCCGTGGTGATTAATCCAGCAGTTCGTCCTTATGAGTTATTGGTTAACTTCCTTGGTCAACAAACCAATCCTTATACTCAGCAACACTACGTATTAGAACAGAAACATATTTTAGAGCTTAAAGCACTTGAAGTGGCAAGTCTTAGATCGCCACAAGATTTCTGGTTATTACAACAAAAAGGCGATGAAGTGCTCGATTATCGTCAAGCGGTAGAAAAATATCAGCATAGTCGCTCAACCGTTGAAGTCGGCGGTGATCACAGTTTTGTGAATTTTGAACGCTACCCACAACAAATTATTGAGTTTTTGCAACTGTAGTCTGTTTACCGTTATCGTATGAAACTCGTATCTTGAGGTTGTCTGGGGATAACTATAGAATCCTTTATGTCTTTGTGGCTTAACTTGACATTGTATATGGGGATACAGAGTATATTTCCAATGAATACTATGTGACATCATTTGTATGCCAAAATGGCTACCATCTTTTTTTGAGAATATCTTTTTATTATGACTGAACAATATAATGCTGGTGCGATTGAGGTCCTAAATGGGCTCGAGCCGGTTCGCCGTCGTCCGGGGATGTATACCGATACGGTACGTCCAAACCATCTGGCGCAAGAAGTTATAGATAACAGTGTCGATGAAGCCTTAGCTGGTCATGCATCTAAAGTGCAGGTGATACTCCATGCTGATCAATCAATAGAAGTTGCCGATGATGGGCGAGGTATGCCAGTCGATATCCACCCAGAAGAGAAAATCTCAGGGGTGGAGCTGATTTTCTGTAAATTGCATGCGGGTGGTAAGTTCTCAAATAAAAACTACCAATTCTCTGGCGGTTTGCATGGGGTAGGTATCTCGGTTGTGAATGCCTTATCCAAACGTGTCGAAGTAACGATTAGACGCGATGCTCAAGTGTATGAAATCGCATTTGAAAACGGTAATAAAGTATCTGAACTTGAAATCACCGGTACTTGTGGTCGTCGTAACACTGGGACTAGTGTTCATTTTTGGCCAGATGCTTCTTATTTTGATTCTGGCAACTTTTCCGTTAGTCGTTTAGTTAATAATTTACGTGCAAAAGCCGTGTTATGCCCAGGTCTTGAAATTGAGTTTATCGATAAAGTGAATGATAAAACTCACAAATGGCTTTATGAAGATGGCTTAAAAGATTACCTAGTTGAAGGGGTTAAAAGTTTCCCTGTATTGCCTGAAGAACCTTTTACAGGTGAGTTTATTGCACAAACCGAAGCTGCGAATTGGGCGATTATTTGGTTGCCAGAAGGTGGCGATTTAATTACAGAAAGTTACGTTAACCTGATCCCAACTGCTCAAGGTGGTACACACGTTAACGGTTTACGCCAAGGCTTACTGGATGCAATGCGTGAGTTCTGTGAATTCCGCAACCTGCTGCCACGTGGTGTGAAATTAACCGGTGATGATATTTTTGACCGCTGTGCTTATGTACTGTCGATCAAAATGCAAGATCCTCAATTTGCCGGTCAAACCAAAGAGCGTTTATCTTCTCGTCAATCGGCCGCTTTTGTTTCTGGCGTGGTCAAAGATGCTTTCAGTTTATGGCTAAATGAAAAACCACAAATTGCTGAACTACTTGCAGAATCTTGTATTGCCAACGCCCATCGTCGTATGCGTGCCAGTAAAAAAGTGGTGCGTAAGAAAGTGGCTTCTGGTCCAGCATTGCCGGGTAAATTGACCGATTGTTCGGTGCAAGATTTAAACCGTACCGAACTTTTCTTAGTGGAAGGGGACTCGGCGGGCGGCTCAGCCAAGCAAGCTCGCGATCGTGAATTCCAAGCCATCATGCCGCTGCGTGGTAAAATTTTAAATACTTGGGAAGTGTCTTCAGACCAAGTTCTTGCCTCTGATGAAGTTCATAATATCTCGGTTGCATTAGGTATCGACCCAGATACTGATAGTCTTGATGGTTTACGCTACGGAAAAATTTGTATTCTTGCCGATGCGGACTCAGATGGTTTGCATATTGCGACCCTGCTTTGTGCGCTATTTATGCGTCATTTTGAATCGTTGGTTCGTGCTGGCCATGTGTATGTTGCCATGCCTCCTTTGTTCCGTATCGACTGTGGTAAAGAAGTCTTCTATGCCTTAGATGAAGCTGAAAAAGATGGCATTTTAGAGCGATTAAGCAACAAGAAAGCCAAAATTAACGTGCAGCGATTTAAAGGTTTGGGTGAGATGAACCCATTGCAGCTTCGCGAAACGACCATGGATCCAAACACTCGTCGCTTAGTGCAATTAACCGTAGATGACAATGAACAAACCATGGAAATGATGGACATGCTACTTGGTAAAAAGCGAGCGGAAGACCGTCGTAATTGGCTACAAGCCTACGGTGATCAAGCAGACGTAGAGCTATAAGCCCTTTATAGAAAAGAATTAAGGTTAATCAATGAGTTCTGAAATGACATTTGATGGCGTTGAACAGTTAGCCCTGCGCAAATTTACTGAAGATGCGTATCTAAACTATTCAATGTACGTAATTATGGACCGTGCCTTACCGTATGTCGGGGATGGTCTCAAGCCTGTACAGCGTCGTATTATTTATGCGATGTCTGAGCTTGGTTTATCCGCTGCAGCAAAATATAAAAAATCCGCTCGTACTGTCGGTGATGTATTAGGTAAATACCACCCACATGGTGATTCAGCCTGTTATGAAGCCATGGTACTGATGGCTCAGCCGTTCTCTTACCGCTACCCACTGGTTGATGGTCAAGGTAACTGGGGTGCGCCGGATGATCCTAAGTCTTTCGCTGCGATGCGTTATACGGAAGCCAAACTCTCTAAGTTTGCTGAAGTATTGCTCGGTGAGCTAGGCCAAGGCACAGTAGAATGGACGCCAAACTTTGATGGCACCATGAAAGAGCCAAAAATGCTGCCGGCGCGTTTGCCACACATTTTACTGAATGGTATTACCGGGATTGCAGTTGGTATGGCGACCGATATTCCGCCACACAATGTGCGTGAAATTGCTGGCGCAGCGGTACATTTGATTGATAATCCGAAAGCTGACTTGGGCGAAGTGATGGAGCATGTTAAAGGCCCAGACTACCCAACGGAAGCGGAAATTATCTCGGCACCGGCTGATATAGAAAAAATTTATCGCAATGGCCGTGGCAGCATTAAGATGCGCGCGGTATGGCACAAAGAAGGTTCTGACGTCGTTATTACCGCATTGCCACACCAAGTGTCTGGCGCAAAACTGCTTGAGCAAATTGCCAACCAGATGCGTGCTAAAAAGCTGCCGATGGTTGATGATCTACGTGATGAATCGGATCATGAAAACCCAACTCGTATTGTGATTGTACCGCGTTCAAACCGTGTCGATTGTGATCAATTGATGAACCATTTATTTGCTTCCACCGATCTTGAGAAAAACTACCGTGTTAACTTAAACATGATTGGTTTAGATAATCGGCCTGAAGTGAAAGGTTTAGTTCAAATTCTGCTTGAGTGGATTGAATTCCGTAAAACAACAGTGCGCCGCCGTTTGCAACATCGCTTAGATAAAGTGCTCGATCGTCTACATATTTTAGAAGGTTTATTGGTTGCTTATCTAAACCTTGATGAAGTGATTGAAATTATCCGTACTGAAGATGAACCAAAAGAAGTGTTAATGGCACGCTTTGGGATCACGGAAATTCAAGCCAATGCGATTTTAGATACTCGTTTGCGTAACTTAGCTAAGCTTGAAGAAATGAAGCTGCGTGGTGAGCAAGATGAGTTAGAAAAAGAGCGTCAAAAACTAGAGCAACTGCTGAGCTCTGATCGTCGTTTAAATACCTTGATCAAGAAAGAAATCCAATCGGATGCGGAAAAATATGGTGATGATCGTCGCTCTCCACTCGTTGAACGTTCAGAAGCGAAAGCCTTAACTGAACGTGATTTAATTCCAAGTGAGCCGATTACGGTTGTACTATCTGAAAAAGGTTGGATCCGTCATGCCAAAGGCCATGATGTTGATGCTTCGACACTGAACTATAAATCAGGTGATAGTTATCTCGCTTCAGCGCATGGTAAGAGCAACCAGCCAGCGGTGTTCTTAGGTTCCGATGGCCGTAGTTACTCATTAGAGTCGCATTCGCTTCCTTCAGCACGTAGTCAAGGTGAACCGATCACAGGTCGTTTAGGGATTGCCGAAGGTAGTCAAATTCGCCAAGTCTTGATGGGCGAAGAAGATCAATTATGGCTAATTGCCTCTGATGCTGGTTATGGCTTTGTATGTAAAGGTGCGGATCTATTATCGAAAAACCGTAGCGGTAAGGCGTTGTTAAATCTTCCAGAAAACTCAGAAGTACTACCGCCTAGCCGAGTTTCAGATATCGAGAAAGATGAGATTTTAGTGATCACCAATGATGGCAGAATGCTGTTATTCCCGATCAAAGATCTACCTCAGCTAAGCAAAGGTAAAGGCAATAAGATCATCAATATTCCTTCAGCAAAAGCCAAAGCGCGTGAAGAAGTGATCTCGCAACTGATTGCCATCCCTTATGGTGTGACTGTAACTTTATATGCAGGAAAACGTAAGCTGGGCTTGAAACCGATTGATTTGGATAACTTCCGAGGCGAGCGTGGTCGTCGTGGTGGTAAACTACCAAGAGGCTTGCAACGTGTGACTCGTATTGAAGTGGAAGCCAATAGTTCGACAAGTAACGAAGAAGAATAAATTCTGTCTTTGTTATTAAAAGAATTAAAGCCGCTAGACAAGTTGTTTAGTGGCTTTATAATTGCTCGCAACTTCGCAACTTCGCAACTTCGCAACTTCGCAACTTCGCAACTTCGCAACTTCGCAACTTCGCAACTTCGCAACTCAGCTATGTCCACATCACTAAAACTGCGGCAATCGCCACCAGAACCAAACCTAAACCATCCTTAACTTTGACTTTCTGCTTAAGCCAAAGTACTGAAATCATCATGGTAAAAAAGATTTCAACTTGTCCTAGTGTTTTAACATACGGTACTGTTTCTAGTGACATCGCACTAAACCAACCAATCGATCCCAAACAACTGGTGGCACTAGCAAGAAAGGTAAGTTTGGGACGCTGCCATAAAGCTTGTAGGGTAGATTTATCGGTTATAAAAATATAAGCCAATAAGATAAGTGTTTGTATGCTGATCACTAACCACAACACCCAAGCGGCGTTATAAGGAAAGGGTAAGTTAAGGGATAAACTCGCTTCGCGTATCCATAACGAAGTTAAAGCAAATGCACTGCCGCAGCATAAACCGAGTAGTACGGTTGAGAGGGAAATCCCTCGAATACCAGAGGTTGTACTTAACAGAAATACTCCAACACCGCCTAAGCAAACGCCCATCCAACCGAGTAGTGATAATTGAGTGCCAAAAAACAGCATGCCTAAAATTGCGGCGGTTAACGCTTCGCTTTTGGCAAGACCAGCACCAATTGCGTAATTATTGAGTTTAAATAATTGTACCATTAGCGCGGTGGCGAGGATCTGCATTAAAGCGGCGGCAATGACAAAGGAAATAAGGCGTGTATTGAGCTCGGGTAAAGAAATAGGATTGGCTTGATAAAGGGCAAAGAGATACAGCGCAGCAATTGGGCTAGCCCATAAAAATCGCGCTAAGGTTACCCCTAGCGTTTTGACTTCTGTGGATAGTTTACTTTGAAATGCATTGCGCCAAGACTGCATAAAGGCAGCCATCAAAGTAAACAATATCCATGTCATGTTAGGCTTCCATTTAATCTATAAAGTTAATAAGGACTTGAACGACTTAATCCCTAGGATCTTCTTCGATAGTCACAGGTAGTGTGATGGTTTTACCATCGCGTAGTACATCAAAATCAACCGTAGTACCAGGTCTCAATTCGGTGATCATTTCCATGACGCTTTGGCTGTTGAGTACTTTATTGTCATCAATAGCGACAATCACATCTTTTTCTTTTAGGCCGGCTTTGTCTGCTGGCCCACCTTCGGCAATGCTTAGTACAATAATACCACTAACATGATCAATGCCGAGTAGGCGTGCGGCCACCGCGTTCATGTCTTGACCATCAATCCCTATGTAGCCGCGGATCACCCGACCATCAGCAATAATTTTGGTCATGATTTTATAAGCCAAAGGGTAGGGAATAGCGAAGGATATTCCATAAGTTTCGAGATCGGTCGCTTGTTGAAATGAAGCGGTATTAATCCCGATAAGCTCACCACGAGTGTTTACTAATGCGCCCCCCGAGTTACCTTTATTAATAGCCGCATCTGTTTGGATGAGTGCTTGGCGGCCATCGGAGCTAACAGAGGATCGGCCAATAGCAGAAATAATACCAAATGTGGTGGTTTGACCTAGGTTGTAAGGGTTACCGATGGCTAAAACAATATCGCCAACTTTGGTCTTATTGTGCGAATTTTGTGGAATAACCGGTAGATTAGTCATTTCAACTTTGAGTACTGCGATATCGGTTCGTTTATCTGATCCCACTAATTGGGCGCTCGATACTCGGCCATCTTGCAATGCGACTACGATTTGATCGGCTTGTGCGACGACGTGGTAGTTGGTAATGATGTAGCCTTTATCTGAGACGATAACCCCAGAACCAAGCCCTTGAGTTTTAAGCTTTAACCGATCGCCTTCAACATATTTTCGACTGTAAATATTCGCTACTGCAGGTCCTGCACGATGTACAGCATGGCTAAACGAAACCTGAATATCCTCGATGTTTTCAGCTTTAGATTTGGTTTCGATAGGAACTAAACCCTGACGTAATGAAGGAGCGGCAATAAGAATGACCGCTGCTGTTGCTAGCCCGATAAGAATAGGTCGAAGCAAAAATTTAAGCATTTTTTCCTCAAATAGGCAGAATTAGAAAAGAGATGATTCGGCAAAGAATAGCACTGGATGGAAAGCAAAGAAAAGAGAAGTTTATTGTTATAGCCAAGTGATTATAAACTTCTCTTTCGGTTCGGCTTTATATTTGGATGGTATTGTTTAGGAAAGTTCTATTTCACCACAAGATAAATGGTTCGATTACCTCGTTGGATATTTAAAGCCAGAATATTGGTTTTTTGATCGAGCACTTTTTTCATTTGCGCTAGGTTTTTCACGCGAGTTCGATTAACACCAATGATAATATCGCCTTGTTGTAGTTGATAGGCTTCGGCTGGAGAACCTTTGGCAATATCGGTAATTTTAATTCCTGAAATACTATCACTACTGTCGGTATTGCTGAATTTCGCCCCTTCTAACCCTGGGTGAATATCACTAGCACTGGCTTGAATTTGTTCGGCTTCGCCAAGGGTCACCGTTTTAGATAACGCTTTACCATCACGAATTAATCCAATTTTGACGGTTTTGCCTGCTCCTATAGTGGCAATTTTTGCTCTAAGCTCTCCGAAAGTATCAATGTTTTTATCATTTATGGAAGTGATCACATCACCTGCTTGTAGGTCCGCTTTCTCGGCTGCGCTCTCTGGCAGCACTTGGCTGACAAATGCACCTTTACTACTGTTATAACCCATGGCTTCGGCAAGGTCAGGGGTAATTTCTCCACCTTGAATCCCTAAGATACCTCGTTTTACGCCGCCGAATTCAATAATTTGCTCGGTTAGGTTTTTTACCATGTTGGAGGGAATAGCAAAACCAATACCCACGTTACCGCCACTTGGTCCAAGGATTGCAGTATTGATTCCGACAAGTTCCCCGTTGAGGTTCACCAAAGCACCACCCGAGTTACCGGTATTAATAGCCGCATCGGTTTGAATAAAGTTTTCAAAGTTTTCAATGTTGAGTCCACTACGTCCTAGCGCAGAAATAATGCCAGAAGTCACAGTTTGTCCCAGCCCAAATGGGTTGCCAATCGCCACAGCAAAATCACCGACACGTAATTGATCTGAGTCGGACATTTTGATTTGCACGAGGTCGGATATTTTTTTGTCGAGTTTGATGATCGCAATATCGGATAACTTATCGCCACCAATCAACGTAGCTTTCACTTCTCTTCCATCTGACAGGGACACGAGAATCTTATCGGCATCATTGATGACATGGTAGTTAGTGACGATGTAGCCATTTTTAGCATCAATAATAACCCCTGAGCCTAATCCTCTAAATTGTCTCTCAGGTAGAGATTGTGAAGGAAAGTCAGGGCCAAAGAAAAAGTGAAATTGCTCAGGGATAGATTGATTTATGGCATTTTTTTTACCTTCAACTAACACTGAAACAACTGCAGGTGTTACTTGTTCTAGCATAGGCGCTAGACTAGGTGTTTGTTGGCCATTGACTGAAGGAAGGCTTGCTGATGCTAAAGCAGGGGTAAGGATAGCGCTGAGGCTTAATGAGATAGCGCTCAAAACAAGTAAAGGTTTTTTCATTCTAATACTCCTTTATTGAACAAAATCAATATCAAGGATATTAGAACTAAAAACCTTTACAAAGTTCCCAAAATGAATCGTTTAATGAGAGCGATTTATGACGCTTTATTCAACGTTGGAGAATCAACATAAGTTTTTGGTTGCTCTTTTAATAAACCAGTTGAACCATTAGCGTAATCTTTAGGTTGAATTTCCGGTGTCTCTTCAGGCTTACTAGGTGCTTCCGATGGCTCTTCAGTGGTTTGAGTGATAAATGGATTATCTTGTTTGGGAATATTTGGCAATAGATCGGTAGAAGTCTGAGCCATGTGTTGATAAAGCTTAGTATAATTCTTACCAAGAGTGTCAAGCATTTCAGCGGCATTTGAAAAATGATCAGAAAGATCTTGGCGATGCTGCTCTAGTTCAAATTTAGCCGTTTCTAGTTCTTTTTGTAGTTGTTTGTGTTTCTTGTACTCTGGCGTCATTAAACGGGCCACGATAATGCCGATAATGATACCGATAACCAAACCTACTGCAGCATAAAGAAAAGCCATACAAGCTCCTTACTATTGATTTTTAACATGTTTATTACGACATGTTATACATGTTTGCAATACATGGTACTATGAGATACATGGTACTATGAGATTCTTGCTCTATAAAGCAAAAACTGCCCTTAAAAACATCTAACGTAGATGGGCCATTTTTTCTCAACATTCCACTTTATTTCGTATTCATGGATGATATTGAATGATGACACCTAAGCAAAAGTATCAGAACGACATTGAACACTCTGGGTTTCAACATGACCCTGCGCAACAATATGCCGTTGAGAAACTGGATCAACTTTATCACCAATTTCTTGAGTATGTATCAACTCCACCAGAAAAACTGCGTTTATTTTCAAAACTGTTAGGTCGGAAGGCTCAAGTGACCATGCCTAAAGGTCTGTATTTTTGGGGTGGGGTAGGTCGTGGTAAAACTTATCTTATGGATTTGTTTTTTGATGCGTTGCCTTACGAAAAAAAGAGCCGCATGCACTTTCATCGCTTCATGCAAAAGGTACATTCTGAGCTTTCAAGTTTAAAAGATGTCAGCGATCCTTTGCAGATAGTTGCAGATAGGTTTAAGCAACAAGCGGATATCATTTGTTTTGATGAATTTTTTGTTTCCGATATTACCGATGCAATGATTTTGGGTACTTTATTTGAAGCGTTATTTGAACGTGGCATTGTGCTGGTGGCGACATCAAATATTCCGCCTAAAGATCTGTATCGAAATGGCTTACAACGTGCCCGCTTTCTACCGGCCATTAAGCTGATTGAACAGCAATGTATCGAAGTGAATATTGATAGCGGTATTGATTACCGAATGCGAACTCTTGAACAAGCTGAAATTTATCACTTCCCATTAGACGAAAAAGCGCAGGCCAATTTAGAGCACTATTATTTGCAACTTAGCCGCGATGAATGTCGAGACACTAAATCTGTCGAGATTAATAATCGTAATATTGAGGTTAAAGGCGCATGTGATGGCGTGTTGTCTGCCAGCTTTTCACAGCTTTGTGAAAGCTCGCGCAGCCAGTCTGATTATATTGAAATATCACGTTTGTACCACACAGTATTACTTTCTGAAGTGAAGCAAATGGGACGCAATAGAGATGACGCGGCACGTCGGTTTATTGCTTTAGTAGATGAGTTTTATGAGCGCAATGTGACGTTAATTATTTCAGCGGAAGTGGCACTCGAGTCTTTATATAGTGAAGGGCAGCTTGAATTTGAATTCCAACGTTGCCAATCACGTTTGATTGAGATGCAGAGCCTTGATTACTTAGCCAATGAACACTTGGCTTAATATTGTGTTGTGAGTAAGGGCTGGCTAGATTTCTATACTAAAATATAGAATTAACTAGTGATTCATCGGTTTTTATCATTAATCTCAGTTTTTTGGTAAAAATAGATGATTTTTCCCTCACTCTTCTCTATAATCCTGCGACCCACCGTTACTGCAGGTTAAGTTCTATGAACGAAGCCGAGAGTACCAACGGCTCGAAGGGGTGATGAATGGGACTCTTAGACAGTGGGAATAAGCTTTTAGAGCTTCTTATCCTAAGGGTAATAAGCGGTTGCTTGTTCCTTAAACTATGAATTTAAATTAAACGGGTATTGTTAGCATGAAAACTTTCGTTGCTAAACCAGAAACTGTAAAACGCGACTGGTATGTTGTAGACGCTGAAGGTAAAACTCTTGGCCGTCTAGCAAGTGAAATTGCATCTCGCCTACGTGGCAAACATAAAGCTGAGTACACTCCTCACGTTGACACTGGTGATTACATCATCGTTGTAAACGCAGAGAAAGTAGCTGTTACAGGTAACAAAGCGAAAGGTAAAATTTATTACCGTCACTCTGAGTTCCCTGGTGGCCTAAAATCAATCTCTTTCGAAAAACTGATTGATAAGAAGCCAGAAATGGTTATTGAACTAGCTGTTAAAGGTATGCTACCACGTGGTCCTCTTGGCCGTGCTATGTACCGTAAGCTAAAAGTTTACGCTGGCGCTGAGCACAACCATGTTGCTCAACAACCACAAGTACTAGACATCTAATCGAGGATTATCGAAATGGCAGAGAATCAATACTACGGCACTGGCCGTCGCAAAAGCTCAGCTGCTCGTGTTTTCATCAAACCAGGCAGCGGCAACATCGTAATCAACAAACGTGACCTAGACACCTACTTCGGTCGTCCAACTTCACGTATGGTTGTTAAACAACCTCTTGAACTTGTTGAAATGGTAGAGAAACTTGACCTATACATTACTGTTAAAGGTGGTGGTATTTCTGGTCAAGCTGGTGCGATCCGTCACGGTATCACACGCGCTCTTATGGAATACGATGAAACTCTACGTCCTGCTCTACGCGCAGCTGGCTATGTTACGCGTGACGCTCGTTGCGTTGAACGTAAGAAAGTTGGTCTACGTAAAGCACGTCGTAAACCACAATTCTCTAAGCGTTAGTTTTCTCTACAGAGTTTTCTCTGTATTGCAAAATCAACGTCACCAGTTTTCTGGTGTGTGGTTACAAAAGCTCAGCTTCGGCTGGGCTTTTTTGTTTCTTTAGTCAATGCTTTCTTTTAATTCCGCCTGTTTTTTTTGAATTCTCCTTAAAATCTAAATGTTACATAATGTGTCATTTAGGCTTGATTATCTTGCAATATCCTATTGATTTCGGACCTTTTAGGCTTTCTGGTTATTCTTCATCTTCTTGTATTTGGGGTTTTTGGGTGCTTTTGTGAAGTCCTAAACAAATATGGGTTACAGATGTTATTAAAAGGTAGCTTTATCTTGTCTCTATGTAGCGGTTTCTTTATCATTTAAAAGAATTTTTATAAACATGTGCATGATAATAAGCATATTAATGTCGATGTTAGCTAAATCGATTTTAAAAAAATGAAAATGCACGTTAAGAGTACAAAGGTCGCAAGATCTAAGGATTGGGTTACTCTTTTGTATTTAATACAGATTGGGAGATGTTTGGATGAGCAATGCGCCTATCAATAATGGCCGTCGGCGCTTTTTGACTGCCACCACTGCGGTTGTAGGTGGAATAGGGGCTGTGGCTGTCGCTGTGCCTTTTATTAAATCTTGGAATCCAAGTGAAAGAGCAAAAGCGGCTGGTGCTCCAGTTGAAGTCGATATAAGTAAAATAGAAGAAGGTCAGTTGGTTCGTGTTGAATGGCGAGGTAAACCGGTTTGGGTTGTACGTCGTTCTCAAAGTACTTTAGAGCAGCTAGAGGCATTGGATGATAAGCTTCGTGATCCTTCATCAGATCAAGAGCAACAACCTAGTTATGCTCAAAATAAATATCGTTCAATAAAGCCTGAATACTTTGTTGCGGTTGGTATTTGTACTCACCTTGGTTGTTCACCGACTTATTTACCAGACACTTTTAGTGAGCAAGTTCAAGGTGTGAAATCAGGCTTTTTCTGTCCATGTCATGGGTCAAAATTTGATTTGGCGGGGCGTGTATTCCAAGGGGTACCGGCACCGTTAAATCTAGTGGTTCCAGAGCATGGTTATTTGAGTGATACACGGATTATCATTGGCGAAAGTCGTGAGGAGGGAGCCTGATGCAAGCCTTACTTGATTGGGTAGAAAAACGTCTACCTGTGATGGATGCTTATAAAAAGCACTTGTCCGAATATCCAATGCCTAAGAACTTCAACTTTTGGTACCTTTTTGGTTCTTTAGCAATGTTGGTATTGGTTAACCAGATCCTTACTGGCATTTGGCTAACCATGAATTATGTTCCTTCTGGCGATGGTGCTTTTGCCTCGGTTGAATACATCATGCGAGATGTGCAATATGGTTGGTTGCTTCGTTATATGCACTCAACCGGTGCTTCTGCGTTCTTTGTTGTGGTGTACTTGCACATGTTCCGTGGCCTTATCTACGGTTCGTATCAAAAGCCACGTGAATTATTGTGGATCTTCGGTATGTTGATCTTCTTAGTATTGATGGCCGAAGCTTTTATGGGTTACTTGCTACCTTGGGGACAAATGTCTTACTGGGGGGCTCAGGTAATTATTTCTCTATTTGGTGCGATTCCGGTTATTGGTGATGATTTAACGCTATGGATTCGTGGTGACTATGTTATCTCTGGCGCGACCTTAAACCGTTTCTTTGCACTGCACGTGATTGCATTACCGATTGTATTATTGCTATTGGTTGTTTTACACGTACTAGCCTTGCACGAAGTAGGTTCAAACAATCCAGATGGTATTGATACTAAGATTCCTAAAGCGTCAGATGATAACGGCGAACATAAGACTCAGTTTAAATTCCATAAGCAGTTTACGAAAAAATACAATATTATCGACTCGGTCCCTTTCCATCCTTATGGTACGGTTAAAGACTTAGTGGGTGTGGCTGGTTTCTTGTTTTTCTTTAGCTATGTGCTGTTCTTTAACCCTGAAATGGGAGGATATTTCCTTGAGCCGCCTAACTTTGAAGCTGCTAACCCGCTAAAAACACCTGAGCATATTGCACCAGTATGGTATTTCACACCATTTTACGCAATTTTACGTGCGGTTCCTGATAAATTAATTGGTGTGGCGGCAATGGGGGCATCGATTTTATTCCTATTCTTACTGCCTTGGTTTGACCGTTGTAAAGTACGTTCATACCGCTACCGCAGCAAGTGGCATTTATTAAATATTATCCAGTTTGTGGTGTGTTTCATTGGCTTGGGTATTTTAGGTACTTTACCAGCAACACCTCTGTATACTTTGTTATCACAGATCTTTAGCCTAGGATATTTCATGTTCTTCGTTCTACTGTATTTTTATAGTAAAAATGAAGCGACGAAACCATTGCCAGAGAGGGTAACATTCAAATGAAAAAGTGGATTGTAGGACTTTTGACTATTATGTTGCCATTCTCGGTAATGGCTGCAGGTGGAAATGTACATTTAGACAGTGCTAATAATGACTTAACGGACAAAGCATCTTTACAACGTGGTGCTCAAACCTTTATGAGTTATTGCGCAGGATGTCATTCAACGCAATATCAACGTTATCAACGTGTCGCGACGGATTTAGGTATTCCTGATGATTTAATGATGGAAAATCTAGTATTTGATCCTAATGCGAAAATCGGTGACTTGATGACCAATGCTATTCCTGAGGAAGACGCTGGTAAATGGTTTGGTACTCCGCCACCAGATTTAACTTTAGTCGCTCGAGTACGTGGTGTTGATTGGTTGTATACATATTTACGCAGTTTTTACGCAGATCCATCTCGTCCATTTGGGGTGAATAATACAACTTTCCCTAATGTTGGTATGCCACATGTACTGGAAGGCTTACAAGGGATCCCAGAGCCTGTATTTGAAACCACGATCGTTGATGGTGAAGAACATCAAGTCGTTATGGGAACTAAAATCGTCACAATGGGTGAGTTAACCACGGAAGAGTATGACAACACTGTCCGTGATTTGGTTAACTTCCTTGAGTATTCTGGCGATCCTGTGAAGCTTGAACGCCATGCACTAGGTTGGTGGGTAATGGCTTTCTTAGTAATCTTTACTATCGTAGTGGTCTTACTGAAGAAAGAATATTGGCGTGATGTTCACTAATAGCAGAGGCTTGTTAAGCTATAATCAATAAGGCTTAGGAATAAAAATTAGCCTGAATGTAAATATTTGTGCTAAAATTCCTTGCTAATTTTTATGTAATGGGGGCATTGAGCCTCCATTCTTTTTTATTTTTAAGTGTGCTGGAGGGCTTCTCAATGGCTGTAGCTGCCAATAAACGTTCTGTGATGACTCTATTTTCAAGTGCTTCAGATATGTATAGCCATCAGGTTCGTATTGTTCTAGCCGAAAAAGGGGTTAGTGTTGAAGTTGAGTTAGTTGAAGAAGATAACTTACCAACTGAACTTATTGAATTAAACCCTTACAAGTCAGTTCCGACTTTAGTCGATCGTGAACTTGCATTATATAACTCAAATATCATCATGGAATACCTTGATGAACGCTTCCCTCACCCACCTTTAATGCCGGTTTATCCTGTTGCTCGTGGTAATAGTCGTTTGATGATGTACCGTATCGAACGTAACTGGTATTCACAAGCAGAGAAAATTGTTTCAGGTACACCGGAAGAAGCGGATGCAGCTCGTACTAAACTACGTAATGACTTGTTAACTTTAGCCCCTGTTTTTGCTGAATATGAGCACTTTATGAGTGAAGAATTTAGTTTAATCGACTGCTACTTAGCACCATTATTATGGCGTTTACCGACATTTGGCATTGAGCTATCAGGCCCAGGTTCAAAAGAATTAAAAATCTACATGAGCCGTGTGTTTGAGCGTGATTCATTCTTAGCTTCATTAACAGAAGCTGAACGAGAAATGCGTTTGGTTCGTTAATCATGGATATGGATAAAATGACACCAAGGCGCCCTTATTTGGTACGTGCGTTTTATGAATGGTTAGTGGATAATGAATTGACACCACACCTAGTCGTGGAAGCAACATTACCTGGTGTTCGTGTACCAGTAGAGTTTGTACAAGATGGACAAATTATTTTGAATGTTGCGCCACGGGCGGTTGGTAACTTGGAAATCAGTAATGATGCCATCATGTTCAATGCTCGCTTTAGCGGCCGTCCACATTCAGTCATTGTTCCTATGTATGCGGTACAAGCTATCTATGCACGTGAAAATGGCGCTGGAACTATGTTTGAACCTGAAAGTGCTTACACTGTTGAAATGGAGGCTGGTATCGAAGAAGAGCCAGTATCTTCATTATCAAGTGTTGATGACTTAAGCGATGAAGCTCCTGAAGCGTCAGCTACTAATGAATCTGAAGCACCGAAACCTAAAGGTCGTCCGAGTTTAACTATTGTTAAGTAGTGATAACTGAATCATTTCCTTTTCAAAAGCAGCGCACTTAATGCGCTGCTTTTTTTTGCGCTAAACTTAATCTAATGAGTCTAATACCAATCGTATTAATTATTTACTCATCCTTGCTTGCTAAAAGATTCGATAACTGCGTTAGAAATTTTGGTTGTAGAATAACTACTTACCAAAAATTTCAGCCTTGTTCTCAAGCCTTTTCTCAGCGCAATTTTTGAGCGCCTAATTAATGTGATTGGTATAAATAAGTTCGAAAGACCTTCTAAATATTCCTTCTCGACATTCCAATTTGTCTTGATATACTCGTAGGTGTTTAGACGTCTAGATTGCTTATGGAGAGAGTGCAATGCCAATCAAGATTCCCGATCAACTTCCTGCTTCTGATATTTTACGTCAGGAAAGAATCTTTATTATGTCGGAGACTCGTGCAACTACGCAGATGATCCGTCCACTTAAAGTGTTGATCTTAAATTTGATGCCGAAAAAAATTGAGACGGAAACTCAGTTCTTACGTTTACTTTCAAATAGTCCGTTACAAGTTGATATTGAACTGCTGCGTATTGATGACCGCCCAAGTAAAAATACCCCAACAGAACATTTGAATAATTTTTATCGTCAATTTGATACAGTAAAAAACCGAAACTTTGATGGTTTGATTATTACGGGCGCACCATTAGGGTTAGTACAATTTGAAGATGTGGTTTATTGGGATCATTTACAGACGATAATGTCATGGGCTAAAGATCACGTAACGTCTACATTATATGTTTGTTGGGCAGCGCAAGCAGGCTTAAAGCTTCTGTATAACTTGCCGAAACGTACGCGTAAAGAGAAGCTATCGGGTGTGTATTATCATGATGTGGTTAGCGAGTTTCATCCGGTAGTTAGAGGATTTGATGATAACTTCTTAGCGCCTCACTCTCGTTATGCCGACTTTACCGCTGAATACTTATCTGAACATACAAATTTAGATATTTTAGCCACTTCTGAGGATGCTGGCGTTTACCTCGCGAGTAGCAAAGATAAACGACATGTATTTGTCACAGGACACCCCGAATATGATTCCCATACTCTACACAATGAATATGTGCGAGATCTAGCTGAAGGGATGGATCCGGCAATTCCTGTGAACTATTATCCAAATGATAATCCAGATAATCCACCGATTGCTAGTTGGAGAAGTCATGGTCATTTGTTATTTTCTAATTGGTTAAATTACTGTGTTTACCAGCAAACGCCTTACGATCTTGACCATTTTTCGATCGAGAATTTTACTAAAGATGATTGATAAATAAAGTCTTAGTACAGTTTAGTATCGATAAACGTAGTAGTAATAAAAAAGCAGCATAACTATTTGGAATGACGCCTTAACGTTATGCTGCTTTTTTGTGAAGCGTTGTGATTGGTATTAATTAACTTGGCTTATTTTCCTGATCTTGCGAATCCGCTTCTACTTGCGCGCGTAGTTGATCCGCTTCTTCCATTTGTTTTTGTACCACTTTGGCTTTATTGATCATTGGGGTAATCGTTGAGCCTTGAATTAGGATCGAGA
Source organism: Vibrio sp. (assembly GCF_048266485.1). GTDB lineage: Bacteria > Pseudomonadota > Gammaproteobacteria > Enterobacterales > Vibrionaceae > Vibrio. The sequence continues at coordinate 138,577 of NZ_JBLWZK010000004.1, forward strand.
ATACCACTACCGCGTAGGTCATCACCATGATGATCTCTTTAATATCAATATGACCAGCGGTTACAAAGTATTTATCATGTGGAATCGATAGTGCCATAGCCAGTGCTAAACCACCACGTAGCCCCCCCCAAGTTAGGATTTTTACTGACCATTTGTTGTAAGTTCTAAAACGCTTAAAGCCGATAAATGGAATCCAAACACTTAAGAAGCGTGATAGTAGAACCAGTGGTATTGCAATGGCCATCATGATCCAATCTTCTGAGTGAAACTCGAATAATAATAACGACATACCAATAAGTAAGAATAGGATACCGTTGAGGAATTCATCAATCAGTTCCCAGAAGTGATCCATGTGCTCGGTACTTTCTTTAGAAAATCCAACATAGCGTGTCCAGTTACCTATCATTATACTAGAAACAACCATCGCCAATGGGCCTGATACATCAAGGGTTTCAGCAAAAGCGTAACCGGCGGTTGGAATACAGATCATCAACAATAATTCCATTGAGTGATCGTTGGTTGAACTGATTAGGTAGTGGAATATGAGACCTAGAACAAGACCGTAGGCAATACCACCTACTGCTTCTTGTAAGAATAATGTTAGTACGCCGCCAGGGGTAGGAGCCTGGCCACTGAAGGCAACAGTAAAGATAGTAACGAAAATAACTAATCCAATACCATCATTAAAAAGAGATTCACCTTCAATTTGAGTTGAAATACGTTGCGGTGCTTGGAGTTTTTTAACAATGGCCAGTACTGCAATGGGATCGGTTGGCGAGATAAGTGCACCAAACAGGATGCAATAGATCAAATCAATGTGAATGTTAATCGCATCACAAATCGCATATAAACTGAAACCAATAAAGAAAGTAGAGAATAAAGTGCCACCAAAAGCAAGGATGGCAATCTCCCATTTTTGATCAGAAAAATGCGGTAACTTGATACCTAGACCACCTGCAAATAGCAAAAAACCAAGCACACCATTTAATAGGAAACTCTCAAAATTAATTTCCGTTATCGTTTTTGAAGCGATATCGATAAGGTTAAACCAGCCGCTATAACCTGCAATAATAATAATTAGAGAGAGCATCATAGAGCCCGCTGTAATAGCAATTGTCGTTTGTAGGCGACCAAATTTACTGTTAATCAATGCAATCACCATCGCAGCAAACGATAGGAAGCAAAGGGTATTATAGACCGACATAATTTAACCTTGACTAATGTAACAAACTGTAATGTTGCAATTTTCATGCGCTTATCAATAAATATCAATATATTTTTAACAAGATTGGAATAAAGCAGATGAAAAGCATGTTAAAAAGGATATATTAGATATTTAAAACTTATTTTAGACGTCTAGATTTCTATGTTAGGATGTATACCTAAGTAACTTCAAGTGGCAAGTTTCAGCAAGAATAAAACAAGCTTTAAACAAGGCAAATTGAATACGATCATAGTTGTTCTATCTCTATTCAATTTAACGCAGTATAAAGCTTGTTTTAACTAGCCCTTTGGGAGTTTCATTCAGCCCTTTATATGGCGTCAGATTGGTTTGAAAGGTGATTACATTCCTTTTCCAATCTTCCTTGCTTAAAGGCTGGGTGAATCTCTGAATTCTGCAACTTGAAGTCACTTGGGTATATCAAAGACTTAAGGAAAGAGGTTATATCGTGGCTGGAAGCGCAAATTCTCATCACAATGAAGTAAAACATCAAATTCAAACGTTATTAAAATCTCGAATTTTATTGATTGATGGTGGCATGGGAACCATGATCCAGTCTCATCAATTGCAAGAAAATGATTATCGAGGAGAACGTTTTGCGGATTGGCATAGTGACCTTAAAGGTAATAACGACTTATTGGTTTTAACTCAACCGCAGTTAATTAAAAAGTTGCACAGTGACTACTTAGCTGCTGGCGCTGATATTCTAGAAACCAATACCTTCAATGCCACCACTATCGCGATGGCTGATTACGACATGGAAAGCTTAAGTGCAGAGATAAACTTTGCCGCGGCGAAACTTGCGCGTGAAGCGGCTGATGAGTGGACAGCAAAAACGCCAGATAAACCAAGATTTGTTGCCGGCGTTCTAGGGCCAACTAACCGTACCTGCTCAATTTCTCCTGATGTAAATGACCCTGGCTTTCGTAATATCAGCTTTGATGAGTTAGTGACTGCTTACTCTGAATCTACTCGCGCGCTAATCGAAGGTGGCGCAGATATCATTATGATTGAAACCATCTTTGATACCTTAAATGCCAAGGCTTGTGCTTTCGCGGTGTTAAGTGTGTTTGATGAACTTGGCTTCAAATTGCCAGTAATGATTTCTGGTACCATTACGGATGCCTCTGGCCGTACGCTGTCAGGGCAAACCACCGAAGCATTTTATAACGCACTACGTCATGTTGAGCCGCTGTCATTTGGCCTCAACTGTGCATTAGGGCCGAATGAACTACGTCAATATGTTGAAGAACTATCGCGCATTTCAGAAAGTCATGTTTCTGCTCACCCGAATGCTGGCCTGCCAAATGCCTTTGGTGAATATGATCTTGAGCCGCGTGAAATGGCTAAGCACATTCAAGAGTGGGCAGAAAGTGGTTTCTTAAATATGGTGGGTGGTTGTTGTGGTACTACGCCTGAGCATATTCGCCAGATGGCGCGTGTTGTTGAAGGGATAAAACCTCGCGCATTGCCTGAACTACCAAAAGCCTGCCGTCTATCGGGTTTAGAACCACTTACCATAGATAAAGATTCATTATTTGTGAACGTTGGTGAGCGCACTAACGTAACCGGTTCTGCTAAGTTCAAGCGTCTGATTGTTGAAGAGCAATATGATGAAGCGCTTGATGTGGCTCGTGAACAAGTAGCCAATGGCGCACAAATCATCGATATCAATATGGATGAAGGAATGCTCGATGCCAAAGCTTGTATGGAACGCTTCCTGAATCTATGTGCCTCTGAGCCAGAAATCTCTAAAGTGCCTATTATGGTTGATTCCTCTAAATGGGACGTCATTGAAGCGGGCTTGAAATGCGTGCAAGGCAAAGGCATCGTCAACTCTATCTCAATGAAAGAAGGGGTTGAGAACTTTATTGAGCAAGCCAAATTGATCCGTCGCTATGGCGCGGCAGTGATCGTGATGGCATTTGATGAAGTGGGTCAAGCCGATACTCGTGAACGTAAAACCGAAATTTGTACCAAAGCTTACCGTATTCTGGTTGATGAAGTGGGCTTCCCACCAGAAGATGTGATTTTTGACCCTAATATTTTTGCCATCGCGACCGGTATTGATGAACACAATAACTACGCCGTCGATTTTATTGAAGCTGTCGGTGATATTAAACGCGATCTCCCTTATGCGATGATCTCTGGGGGGGTCTCTAACGTTTCATTCTCATTTCGTGGCAATAACTACGTACGTGAAGCGATTCATGCAGTATTCCTCTACCACTGTTTTAAACGCGGTATGGATATGGGGATCGTTAATGCAGGTCAATTAGAAATTTACGATAATGTACCGGAAAAGCTGCGTAATGCGGTGGAAGACGTGGTGCTTAACCGTCATGCCGATGCGACTGAAAACTTACTCGAATTAGCGGAACAATATCGTTCAAATGACGTAGGCAAAGGGGAAGACCCTGCTCTATTAGAATGGCGTACTTGGGAAGTAGAAAAGCGTCTTGAGCATGCACTGGTTAAAGGTATAACTGAATTTATTGTTGAAGATACCGAAGAAGCTCGAACTAAAGCTGCCAAACCTCTTGAGGTGATTGAAGGGCCGTTGATGGATGGCATGAACGTGGTCGGTGACTTATTTGGCGAAGGTAAAATGTTCCTTCCTCAAGTAGTAAAGTCGGCGCGTGTGATGAAACAAGCGGTGGCTTATTTAGAGCCTTTTATCAATGCTGAAAAACAAGTTGGACAAACTAACGGTAAGATCTTACTGGCGACAGTAAAGGGGGATGTACACGATATTGGTAAAAACATCGTTGGAGTAGTGTTGCAATGTAATAACTACGAAATCATCGACCTTGGTGTGATGGTGCCAACCGAAACTATCTTGAAAGTCGCCAAAGAAGAAAACGTTGATATTATTGGTTTATCTGGTCTTATTACGCCATCACTTGATGAAATGGTGCATGTAGCTAAAGAGATGGAGCGCCAAGGTTTTGACTTGCCATTACTGATTGGTGGAGCAACAACCTCAAAAGCCCACACCGCGGTGAAAATTGAGCAAAACTACTCTCAACCAGTGGTGTATGTAAACAATGCTTCTAGGGCTGTTGGGGTATGTTCGGCTCTGCTTTCTGACACTTTACGTCCAGCCTTTGTTGAAAAATTAAACCTAGATTACGACCGTGTGCGTGAGCAACACGCACGTAAGCGTCCGCGTACTAAGCCAGTAACGTTAGAGCAAGCTCGCGCCAATAAGGTGAATATTGACTGGCAAGCTTACACACCACCGGCTCCGGTTAAACCGGGTATGCATGTATTTGAACATATTGATACGGCGATTTTACGTCAGTACATCGACTGGACACCGTTCTTCTTAACTTGGGGATTAATGGGTAAGTACCCATCGATTTTTGACCATGAAGAAGTCGGTGAAGAAGCGAAGCGTTTGTATGAAGATGCCAATGTCTTCTTAGATCAAATCGAGCAAGAAGGCATTCTTAAAGCGAGCGGTGTGTGCGGAATGTTCCCTGCGAATAGTGTGGGTGATGATATCGAAGTCTATGCAGACGAAACTCGTACCGACGTGATTAAAGTGTTGCACAACCTTCGTCAACAAACCGAAAAGCCAAAAGGCCCGAACTACTGTTTATCAGACTACATTGCCCCAAAAGACAGTGATAAAGCGGATTGGATTGGTGCCTTTGCGGTTACTGGTGGTATTGGTGAGCGCGAATTAGCTGATGCTTATAAAGCGCAAGGTGATGACTTTAATGCCATCATGATCCAAGCGGTAGCAGACCGTTTAGCCGAAGCGTTTGCAGAATATATGCATGAACAAGTGCGTAAAGATATTTGGGGTTATGCACCGGATGAGAATCTAACCAATAATGATTTGATCCGTGAAAAGTACCAAGGTATCCGCCCTGCGCCAGGTTATCCTGCTTGTCCTGAACATACTGAAAAAGGCAGCTTGTGGGAGCTTCTCAACGTTGAAGAAACCATCGGTATGTCTTTGACCTCTAGTTATGCAATGTGGCCGGGCGCTTCAGTGTCAGGCTGGTATTTCTCTCATCCCGATTCACGTTACTTTGCGATAGCGCAAATTCAACAAGATCAAGCGGAAGAATACGCACAGCGTAAAGGCTGGGATGAAGTGGAAATGGAGAAATGGCTAGGGCCGAATTTGAGCTAGGCGGCGTTTCTCGAACGCTTTGCTTTTAGGGCGCTCCGCTGCTTGTAACTCGAAAAAGAAAAAACGCTATCAGAGTAATCTGTTAGCGTTTTTTATATTTCTAAAAAAAGTAAATTAGAAAGGAAAACACGGTACTGAAATATACACAATACCGCTCTTTCGAAATACGAGCTACGAGAAACGAAGTGCTCGAAAGACTTTTTACTCAAACAACTCCCGGTGCAACATTTCTACCGCATTTTTTGCTTCTTCTGCGCCAATTAGGAAGCAAAGATTATGCGGGCTTGCGCCGTAACAAATCATACGTAAGTTAAAATCTTCTAGTGCGCTGAATACTTGTTTAGCGTAGCCTTTTTTGGCGCTCATCTTGTTACCGATTAAGGCGACTAGGCTTAGGTTATATTCCACTTCAACTAGGCAGAGTTGTTCTAGTTCTGTGCGAACCTCTGCTGGTAGTTCTGGAGCTTGGCCGGATGTATTGGTTTGATCTAGAGTTAATGACACACTGACTTCTGACGTTGTGATCAAGTCTACTGAGATCTGATATTTCGCTAAGATATTAAATACTTGAGCCAAGAAACCGTAAGTTTGGAACATGTCTGGACTACGTAATGTCACCATAGTTTGGTTATTACGTAACGCTAATGCTCGGAATAGTGGCGCGCTTTCTACTTGTTTTCGGATCCAAGTCCCCCCTTTTTCTGGCTCGCGAGAAGAACCTACGAATACAGGGATCTGGTGACGAAGCGCAGGAAGTAAAGTCGAAGGATGTAAAATTTTCGCACCGTAGTTGGCCATTTCAGAGGCTTCACTAAAGCTAATTTCAGGAATCGGAGTGGCTTTCGGAGCAATACGAGGATCGGTAGTGTAGATTCCCGGAACATCCGTCCAAATCTCTAAACCAGAGGCTTTAACTGCCTCGGCAATTAATGCTGCGCTGTAATCACTACCACCACGACCAAGCGTTGTGGTATTGCCATCGGCATCACTACCAATAAAACCTTGGGTGATCACGACATGTTGCTGGCAAAGGGGGCTAAGCTTTTGTTGTGCCAGAATAGAAATATCGGCAACAATTGGTTCTGCTTTTCCATGATCAGAATTGGTACGTAATACGTCTCGAATATCAAATCGTACTGCGTTGATGCCGCGCTCAACCATAAGCTGAGTTAAAATGTGGGTCGACATTAACTCGCCACAGGCAACGATATGATCGGTGAGTTTATCGCTCGATTGAAATGAAGCTGCTTCAGCCATGCTAGAAAGAGTAGTTAAAATTGTATCAACCGCATGTCGCGTTTTTTCTTGATCGGAAAATTGCTCGATAATGCTGTAATGAATCGCACGAATTTTTTCTAAAGTCGCAAGGCGATCATCCGAGTTTTGTATCCCAAGCGCTAACTCAACCAATAAGTTAGTCACGCCAGAACAGGCACTACTAACAACCAATTTAGTTGACGGTGTTTCTTCAATAATTGCGGCACAGCGACTCATGGCTTCGAAATTCGCCACACTGGTGCCACCAAACTTTGCTACGTTAAATGCGCTCACGGCATTGTCTCCCATAATTCTCAAATAAAGCTTATTGATATCAATAAGCAAACGTCCAATGTTGAAGAGAGATTTCTTAGAGCGGGGGAAATACATAGAAGTGAATCACTAGAATCGTGACCATGTAAATCTTAGAAGCTCTTCACTAAGTGAGGTACTCAGTGACAGTTGCCAGGATTCAACCTGAACAACCGATGCGATAAATTTCCGAGCATTTACCCATCTCGGCGTAACTCCCCCTGAATGACAAGTTTTGGATCTCGGGATCCACTGGTCATCTGCCTGGGTTACGCTCCTCTTCCTTTTCAACCATTATCCCATGGTCGAAAGAGTCTCCATTGAACGTTGTTGCACCAAAAAAGTCAATAATAGATAAGTATTTGATAACATTTTTTCAACTTTATTTGTCGACAATAAAATTCAATAATGTACACAATTAATTGAGCAAGCTCACAGCTTTATGGCTTCGCGATGAGGTGGCTCTCAGAGCGTGGTAATTTTATATTATACCCTGCGTACTTGAAGCTTCAGCTTTGTTGACGGCGTTCATTCACTTGTCGCTTCACTGCAACTCCAATTACTTTAGGTATATACAGCACACAAATTTCGCCGATGTTTATTTACGAGGTTTCCCAAAAGCCAGGGTAAAGTCGTCATTGAGCGAATGATAAATATGGAATACACCATTAAGGATTATTATGACAATTCAGCGCTTTTTTCCACCTCGTCGAATTTTGATGGGCCCGGGGCCTTCTGATATTTCATCGGATGTTCTACAAGCTTTAAGTCGCCCAACGGTAGGTCACTTAGATCCACTGTTTATCGGTATGATGGATGAAGTGAAAACGCTTCTGAAATATGCTTTCCAAACCGAAAATGATTTTACTATTCCGGTTTCAGCACCCGGCAGTGCTGGTATGGAAGCCTGCTTTGTTAACCTGATTGAGCCCGGTGATAAAGTGATTATTTGCCGTAATGGTGTGTTTGGCGAACGTATGCGTGAAAATGCGATTCGTAGTGGCGCAGAAGTTGTGCTGGTGGATGATGAATGGGGCAAACCGGTTAGTGTCGATAAAGTCGCCGCTGCCTTTGCAGAAAACTCAGATGCCAAAATTCTGGCTTTTGTTCACGCCGAAACTTCAACCGGTGCCTTAAGTGATGCACAAGCACTCTCGAAAGTGGCTAAGCAATATGATGCACTGACGATTGTTGATGCAGTTACGTCACTTGGTGGTGTGCCTCTTAAAGTGGATGAATGGCAGTTAGATGCGGTGTATTCCGGTAGCCAAAAATGCCTATCGTGCGTACCGGGTTTATCGCCAGTGACTTTCTCTCCTAAAGCGATTGCTAAGATTCAAGCAAGAACGACACCAGTGCAAAGCTGGTTTTTAGATCAAAGCCTAGTACTTGGTTATTGGAGTGGTGAAGGTAAACGTAGTTATCACCATACTGCGCCAGTGAATAGTCTATATGCGTTACATGAAGCTTTGCTTGGCTTGTATAACGAAGGGCTAGAAAATGCCTGGCAACGTCATGCTGATATGCATCAGAAACTAAAACAAGGTCTGGAAGAATTAGGCTTTACCTATGTGGTGGATGAAGCGTGTCGTTTGCCACAATTGAACTCAGTATATTTACCGGAAGGTGTCGATGATGCCGAAACTCGCCAGCATCTACTGGAAGAATATAACCTTGAAGTCGGTGGTGGTTTAGGTGCGTTAGCTGGCAAAGTATGGCGTATCGGCTTGATGGGATATAGCGCCAAAAGTGAAAATGTGGCGTTATGTCTAAAAGCGCTGCAGGAGACGATAGGGGAGTAACGACTCTCGGACGCTTCGCTTATCGTAGCTCGTTACTCGAAATATACTTCGGAGCTTTTTGCTACAAGAAGTAAAAAATTGGAGTAACGAGTTACGCTATACCGAGTTACCGATGTTTCAACCATGCTTTCTCGTGATGTGAATTTAGCTTTTGCTTTTTCTAGTCACGAGAAACGAAGCGTTCAAGTAACGAGCTACGTTTCTATTTTTCCTGTACCGCTTTAGCCTCCGATGCCGCCTCTGCCCTTGAAACCCTCTCCTCCGGCGGAATATAACGAATCGTTGAAAAATCTTGCGCCGGGAATAAGAAACTGGCTTCTTTGCGGATCTCTTCCGCTTTTCTGTCATCACCAATGCCTTGGTAGGCCACGATCAGTTTTGAATAAAACGCGGCTCTTGGTTTGCGCTTGATAACTTGAGTTGCCCAATCAATATAAGGCTGGATGTACTCAGGATTATCAAGGTGCAAGCCAATGTTGAGTTGAGTGCTGTACACATCCCAATCAAATCTATCCTTCCAAACACTAGGGTTGGTCACTTGGTTTAATAAGTCTGGGTTGATCGGCCTGGTATATTCAAATCGACTGAGAACATAGTTGGTATGTAGAGCTGTGATCATGAAAAACGCGGTAATGATCGGGATGAGTAATGAAAATACACTCAATAAGCTTTTGGTTATTTTGCTAAAACTCACCACTTTATATTGAGAAGTCAACTGATCAACCCAGTAGATAAGTATGACAAAGGTGATCCAATGGATCGCAGAGTGATAAAACGGATATTCAAGTTGGGTATGCAACACGATTGGAAAAAATAAAGCGATTAACGCCAAACGGGTTCCTGACGGAGACTTTCGTACTTTACGAAAGACCATCAAGGCTGCAATGAGCAAACCTAATACCGATACGGTGCCGCCTTCTACCGCCCAATATAAAATCTCATTATGTGGGTGATCCATTGAAGGCAATCCCGGGTGGTAGTCCGAATTTAGCTGGTGCTGTCTTGCGGTGTAAATCATATAAGCCGGTTCAAACTGACCATAACCATATCCGGTTAGCGGCTTTTCTATCACCATATCTAAGGTTTGCGGAAAGGTATAACGACGCGGGCTTTCTAAATTGGATTTCTTAGCAATTAACTCATTACCACCATTGGTTGTGGCGAGAGTATAACCGCCAGCCAAACCGACAATGATTGAAATGAGCCATAATGACATCATTCGCTTTGGTAAGCATTTAGCGAGATATGGGATCAGAAGAACGGTAGAGACAGTCGCACCTAGCCAGCCAGTACGTGAAGCAAGTACCCATAATAATGGAATAGTGATAATTGGCATTAACAGCAACAAGCCGGAGAATACTTTATGTAGCTGAGCATTGGTTTGGCTTTGTCTCGCCAATAAATAAGAACCAATGGCTAAGCCTGTGGCTAGAAAGCTCGCGGTGACATTCGGTTGTTGGAATATTGCAAACGGACGATTTTGTTCGGTGTTGTAACCAAATGAATTACCCGGCTCTAAAAATAAGTATTGAAAGTAACTGTAGGTAGCTTCGATACATACCGCGCCAACGATGAGAAGTAATAGCGTCTGTTTTTGTTTTATAGAGAGTGGATATTGATGCAAAATCAGTAACAACAGCCAACCTGCCCATAACCCAATCAAGCGTAACATGGCATCTTGAACATTGGCGGTCGAATAGAAAATTGGCAGAGTTAAAATAATACAAGCAATAAACATCACTATGGTGAGGCTCGTAATGCGTAACACTCGCTGATTGGCAATCGCATATAAGCCAATGCCAAAACTAACACTTAAGGCTAACCAAGTTGTGGAATTGAAAGAGAGAGCGAGTCCCGCACCACCTGGATTGGGCTGGAAAAAATGCATGGCAAGTAAGAACACCACACCTAGCGACCAAAGAAATGGTTTGGCTAAGATATTAGGTTCAGGCACTTCTTCAAGTTTCGTGCCTTGGATATGTAACGTTGCCATGTACAGTGCAGCCTCTAGATGTTTGAGTTGTCTATAGGACGGCTATGTTAGCATTGTTTGTGGAAAAAGTGATTTACGAATCTCGAGCACTTTGTTTTTAGAGCACTTCGTTTTTCGTTACTCGATCCATGTTTTGTTTTTTCGATAAACGAGCAGCAAAGCGATCGAGCAACGAGATACGAATCCCTACTTCAACAACGGCTTAAGAAAGTGCGCGGTATGCGATCCTTTTACCTTCACCACTTGTTCTGGTGTGCCTGCTGCGATGATTTCACCACCGCCACTGCCACCTTCGGGGCCTAGGTCGACAATCCAATCGGCTGTTTTAATGACATCTAGATTGTGCTCAATTACCACTACGGTATTACCGTGATCACGTAGGCGATGTAGAACGTTTAGTAGCTGTTGAATATCATGGAAATGCAGCCCGGTAGTTGGCTCATCCAAGATATATAAGGTTTTACCGGTGTCACGCTTAGACAGTTCTTTAGCCAATTTAACGCGTTGTGCTTCACCGCCCGATAACGTAGTAGCTGCTTGGCCTAGTCGGATGTAAGACAAGCCAACATCAATCAGCGTTTTCAGTTTACGAGCAATCACTGGTACAGGTTCAAAGAAAGTGTGAGCATCTTCGACCGTCATTTCTAGTACTTCATCAATGCTCTTACCTTTGTAACGCACATCTAACGTTTCACGGTTATAACGCTTACCTTTACAGGCATCACAAGGTACATACACATCTGGTAAGAAGTGCATTTCTACTTTGATAACACCATCACCTTGGCAGGCTTCACAGCGGCCGCCACGTACGTTAAAACTAAAGCGTCCCGGCTTATAACCACGCGAACGAGACTCTTGTGTGCCGGCAAATAATTCACGAATTGGGGTAAAAATGCCCGTGTAAGTGGCTGGGTTTGAACGTGGGGTTCGGCCAATTGGGCTTTGGTTGATATCGATGACTTTATCAAAGTGCTCTAGGCCATTAATTTTTTTATAAGGTGCGGCTTCAGCTGTGGTCGCACCATTTAAACGGGCGTGAGCGATTTTAAAGAAAGTATCGTTAATCAGCGTTGATTTACCTGAGCCAGAAACACCAGTAACACAAGTTAACAAACCAACAGGAATAGATAGGTTAACGTTTTGTAGGTTATTACCCGTTGCGCCAATCAGTTCAACGGTTTTCTTCTTATCGATTGGAGTGCGCTTTTGGGGTATTTCAATTTGCTTATCGCCACTTAAGTATTGACCGGTAAGAGAGTCAGGATTGTCGAGAATATCTTGTATCGTTCCTTCGGCAATTACGTTACCGCCATGGACACCAGCCCCTGGGCCAATATCAATAACATGGTCGGCTGCGCGAATCGCGTCTTCATCATGCTCAACAACGATAACTGTATTGCCTAAATCACGCAGATGAATCAAGGTTTTCAGTAAGCGTTCGTTGTCTCTTTGATGTAAGCCAATCGACGGCTCATCGAGCACGTACATGACGCCTACTAAACCTGCACCAATTTGGCTAGCGAGACGAATACGTTGCGCTTCACCACCAGAAAGTGTCTCAGCACTGCGTGATAAATTGAGGTAATTTAGGCCGACATTGATTAAGAAGTTTAAGCGGTCATTGATTTCTTTTAAGATCTTTTCCGCGATCTGAGCACGTTGCCCGGTGAGTTTTAATGACTCAAAAAATTGCAGCGCGCCATAAATACTCATTTCTACCACTTGAGGTAGTGCAGTATTTTCAATAAATACATGACGAGCTTCAGTTTTTAGACGTGCACCACCACAGCTAGAACATGACTTATTGGAGATATATTTAGACAGTTCTTCACGTACCGAATTTGATTCAGTTTCATGATAACGTCGGTTAAGGTTATTTAAGATCCCTTCAAAAGCGTGGCGTTTGACCCGAGTATCACCGCGATCATTGACGTACTTAAATTCGATTTCTTCTTTTTTCGAACCATGCAGTACCACATCACGGACTTTTTTCGGCAGCTTATTAAATGGCTGCTGTAAGTCAAAACCATAATGCTCTGACAGTGCGGTTAGCATGTGGAAGTAATAGAAGTTTTTTTTATCCCAGCCACGTATTGCGCCATTAGCAAGACTTAAACTCTCATCTTGAATTACTCGCTCTGCGTCAAAATATTGCTGAACACCCAATCCATCACAAGTTTCACAAGCGCCCGCTGGGTTATTAAATGAAAATAGACGCGGTTCTAGTTCACGCATGCTGTAACCACAGTGAGAACATGAAAAATTGGCAGAAAAGATAATGTCTTCTTGCTGTGAATCACCCATCCAAGTAATGGTGGCGGTACCACCAGATAATTCGAGCGCAGTTTCAAAAGATTCAGCCAAACGCTGTTGCAGGCCATCACGTACTTTAAACCGATCTACCACAACTTCAATAGTGTGTTTTTTATGTAACTCAAGGGTAGGTGGATCAGAAAGATCGCAAGTTTCACCATCAATACGTGCGCGGATAAAACCTTGAGCCGCGAGATTTTGTAGCGTTTTTACGTGCTCGCCTTTTCGCTCTTTGATGATGGGCGCTAATAGCATTAGTTTGCTGTTTTCTGGTAGTTCTAATACTTTGTCTACCATTTGTGAAATAGTTTGCGCCGCTAATGGAGTATTGTGTTCTGGGCAGCGTGGCTCACCGACACGAGCGTACAACAAACGTAAATAATCGTAGATTTCAGTAATGGTACCCACGGTTGAGCGTGGATTATGCGAGGTCGATTTTTGCTCGATGGAAATCGCAGGAGACAAACCTTCAATATGATCGACATCGGGCTTTTCCATTAAGGATAAAAACTGGCGAGCGTAAGCAGAAAGCGATTCAACATAGCGGCGTTGACCTTCAGCATACAAAGTATCAAAAGCCAACGAAGATTTACCAGATCCCGACAATCCTGTGATAACAATAAGCTTGTCACGTGGCATGGTCAGGTTGATGTTTTTTAGGTTATGGGTACGGGCTCCGCGAACTTCAATTGTTTCCATGCTTCACGCTCTCATAAATGATAGAAGTGATACCAATCTGTGTATTGGTGAGTATTGAATGTTAAGTAGTAGATAAGTATTACATAGGTTAAGAAAAGTGGAAATAGTTAGCTGTATAAAAATACAGTTGTAGTGATGGGTGAGAGATAAAAATAAAGGCCGTAATAGCAATTTATTACGGCCTAGGAGAGCTTACGATGTAAAGAAGGTTACGAATTAGTTCTTACTTGTTTTAGTATCTTGATCTTTTAGATACATATTCTCATAGCAGTAGTTAGTCGCTTCGATGTACCCTTCAACACTACCACAGTCAAAACGCTTACCTTTAAATTTATAGGCTAGAACACAGCCTGATTTAGCTTGCTTGAGTAGGGCGTCGGTAATTTGGATCTCACCACCTTTGCCTGGTTCCGTTTGTTCAATTAATTCAAAAATATCTGGCGTCATGATGTAACGCCCAATGATCGCTAAGTTACTTGGCTCTGTACCTGGCTCTGGCTTTTCTACCATGTCATCAACACGGTAAAGATCATCTTTGATCATCTCACCAGCAATCACACCATACTTGTAGACTTCATCTTTTGGTACTTCTTGTACCGCAACAATGGTGCAGCGAAATTGTTTATAAAGTGCAACCATTTGCGCTAAAACGCCTTGATCTGGATTTACACATAAGTCATCCGCCAATACCACGGCAAACGGTTCGTCACCGACTAATTCACGGCCAGTTAAAATTGCATGACCTAAACCTTTCATTTCACGTTGGCGAACATAAGTGAAGTTAGCGCTGTCGATGATATTACGGATATCAACTAACAGTTCTTCTTTATTAGTGCCGCTAATTTGATGTTCTAATTCGTAGTTTTTATCAAAGTGATCGGTTAATGAGTGTTTACCACGGCCGGTAACGATACACATGCCATTCATACCAGCTTGAATGGCTTCTTCAACGCCATATTCAATTAACGGCTTATTAACGACCGGCATCATTTCTTTTGGCATAGATTTCGTTGCCGGTAAAAAACGAGTGCCATAACCTGCAGCAGGGAATAGACATTTTTTGATCATGTTTGAGACCTTGTATAAATAGGGGGTATCTGTGCGCTAAAATAGCATTTTTTTCATTAGAAACACAAATATAGCAAAGAACATGGTGGTTGAGGGTAGCATCTTCGCGATTAGTAGAAATTAACCCTCAGATAAATATAGCCGAGCCCAGTTAATAGCTTGTCGACGATTGCTGACATTAAGCTTTCTAAAAATTCGATACAAATGGGATTTGATCGTATGTTCACTGACGAATAGTGAATCCGCAATATCTAGATTTGATTGACCTATTTGTAAGTGAGTCAAAATTTCTAGCTCTCTTCGGGTCAATGATAGTTTAGCTTTGACCGTTGGATTGGCCCGCTGGTGGTTAAGAGCTTGCCAATGTTTGAATAATTTGATTAATAGTGATTTAGGCAAGCAATTATGTCCAGTGAGCATTTTTATCAATTCGTCACAAAGTTGCTCATTGGATGTTGATTGATAAAAATAACCGGTCAAATTATACCATTGAGACAGTAAGACCAAATTGGCTTTTTCAGGAGCAAAGATAAGGGCGTTTGCTTGAGCTTTTTGTAAAATAGGGTGAGTTTGTAGCTCAAATAATTCCTCTTCAGTAAAGCGCGCATCAACAAGCAAAATGTAAGGTTCTTGCTGATGTAAGATTTTAGTCACTTCATCGTAATTAATAAGTGTTAATTGAATATCAACCCGTGTTGTGACTATTGAAATAAAAGCGTCATTGGCCTCAATAAGTGGCGATAACAAATACACAGAGGTTTCTTGATTTTGGCAAGTCATGTCAACAGAGCCTTCTTGATTTTTAATAACGCGATTGATTCTTTATATTGCGACTGTATGAAACTTGCAGCTTGAATAGTATAAACTTATGCTGGTTTTTTATACGATTCTTGGTTTTGAGAAGAGATTCATTGTATTCAATAATTTATGATGAATGCTTTGGAAGTTACTATGCTAAGTAGTGACTTTTGTTATTGGTTATAGTGAACATGAAGGTTAATCTCAAAGTGAGTTGAGGCGATATTATTATACCGTTAGCTGTATAAATCATGATATGATCGACAGCTATTTTTGAAATGTATTAAGACGGAGCAGAACATGGCTAGCCGCGGAATAAATAAAGTAATTTTAGTCGGAAATCTAGGTAACGACCCAGAGATTCGTTATCTACCAAGCGGTGGTGCGGTTGCAAACATTACCATTGCTACTTCTGAAACATGGAGAGATAAAGCGACAGGCGAACAACGTGAAAAAACTGAATGGCATCGCGTTGCTTTGTTTGGCAAACTTGCTGAAGTTGCAGGTGAATATTTACGTAAAGGTTCTCAAGTCTACATTGAAGGTCAACTGCAAACACGTAAATGGCAAGATCAAAGCGGTCAAGACCGTTACACTACCGAAGTAGTTGTACAAGGCTTTAATGGCGTAATGCAAATGCTAGGTGGCCGTTCTCAAGGTGGACAGGCGCCAGCAGCCAGCAATAATCAAGGTAACTGGGGGCAGCCTCAACAACCTCAAGCACAACAATCTGCACCGCGTGCACCGCAACAGCAAGCACCACAGCAACAGGCTCCACAATATAATGAACCACCAATGGATTTTGATGACGATATTCCATTCTAATATCACTGCATTGAACTGAATAAAAATGCTCGTCATCGCACGATTTGATAAAAAGCCGCATCTTAAATGTGGCTTTTTTGTTATAATAACAAATAGATAGATTTAATAGATTTCACTCGATACGGAACTTCGACTTAATGAAAGCGACTCCAACATTAAAACTAAGTACCCGCTTGGTTGCTTTTGTCACCATGATTGTTGTGAGTGCCATGTTTATATTATTCGTGGGGGGCGTGTTTACCTTTAAAAAAATGGGTGGGCAATATGTCGATCAAAACTTACAGCGCTTGACAACGGTTATTGATCAAGAGTTATCAACCCCACAAGATTTTGATGTTATGCGTCATTGGCTACCTAAATTGTTACAGGCCAGTGATGTTGGAGAGTTGAAAATTACCTCGCCAGCAGGTGTGATCTATACTTTCCAAAACAAATCTCTACTACAACAAGATGAGTTGTTGCTCTATACAAAAAACTACCCACTTCAGCGTAATCAAGATTATTTTGCTGAATTCCAAGTTGTGCCGCCTTATGCCAATAATAGTTATTCTTTTGAAGCATTCTTTTCGTTAACACTGGCGGTTGTGCTAGTGATGTTTTGTTTATTGAAAGGGTTGCAGTGGTTAAGAGAGCAACTATATGGCTCAGAGCTACTTGAAGAACGTGGTCGGATGATTTTAGCCGGACAAGTTGAACAGTACACCCAAGGTGATGAAAGAGAGTTTCCATACTCAGCAAGTCAAGCATTAACCCAATTGATTGAAGAATTAAATGATGCCAGACAAGAGCGAAGTCGCTTTGATACCTTCATTCGTACTCATACTTTCTTAGATAAACTTACCGGGGCTGCCAATCGAGTGTTATTTGATAGCCGTTTGACCTCCGCTCTGCAAGAAACTGGTGCAGGTGGTGGGGTTTTGGCGGTTGAAATTAATGGTTGGGATGAGTTTGTTGAAACCTCAGAAAAATCTGAATACGAAGCGTTTTTGGTGACAGTCGGTCAAGTATTGATGAATTTAACCCAAAAATATCCGAATGCAGTATTTGCTCGTTATTACAGTGGTCAATTTGCTTTATTAATCCCTCATCAGTCAGAAAAAGAAATCTCAATCCTAGCAAGTCAATGTATTAATCAGCTTAAAAAACTCGATATTCCGAACGATCTAGATAGTGAAAACTGGTGCCACATCGGTGCAACAATTTTTTCACAAGGGGAGCGTCGCGGTAAGATTATTGATGAGGCGGAAACGGCTATCAAAAGTGCTCGATTAGAAGGGGTTAATGGGTGGGCTAAGTTTAATAAATATAAGCATAAACCAGTAGAATATCGTGGTGGTGTTCGTTGGCGGAATCTATTTGATTTATCTTTAAGTTCAAATAAGCTATTTATTTATGAGCAGCCTTGTTACCTAATGGAAAATGACAACTTAAAAACCACTGAACATTATCAATTATTCACCCGAATTCAAGATGAGAAGGGCGACATAATTAAAGCTTCTCGTTTCTTAACCGCAATTGAGCAGGTTGGTTATGAGAGAATTCTGGATCAAGCTATACTCAAAACTGTATTTAGTCACTTGAAATCTGAATGGCTAGAAAATCGCTATGCGGTCAACTTATTTACTGTGCCATTTAAGAGAAAAGATTATCGGCGCTGGTTAAGGTATGAATTGCTACAACTACCTACGGAGGTAAGGCATCGATTAAGTTTTTCTTTTATTGAACGAAACTTAGTGACAGATTTGGACGTTATGCGGCCAGTGTTAAAGATGCTTTCAGGCTTAGGTTGTCAAATAATAGTTAATCAAGTTGGCAGAACAATTGTCAGTACTCACTACATAAAAACATTGCCGATTAGTTATTTAAAGTTGCATCGTAGCCTGGTAAAACAAATAGATAGGAGAAGCGAGAATCAATTATTTGTTCGTAGTATATTAGGTTCTTGTGTTGACAGTAACACGAAGGTTATCGCGGTAGGTGTGGAGACAGAAAATGAATGGTTTGTCTTATCTCAGTTAGGGTTGGATGGTGCCCAAGGTCGCTTCTTTGCAACTGAAAAGCAATTGCTACCAAGTATAGAAACAACACGTGTGATTAAGCCTGGTCGTAGAAATCGTTGGCGTAAATAGAGGAATTTAAACAACCTATGAGTATTCATTTCATTGAAGATAAAGTTAACTTTGACGCTTACCGAAGGAATGATCGAATTATATTCCGGGGTGAGCCGAATTTAACGGGAGAGTAGGAAGGCTGTGGGTTTCTAGTCCCTAGTTTCTAGGAAGAGCGTTTTCGAGGCTCGTTTTTCGGGCGCTTCGCTGCTCGTTTCTCGAGGGTGATCAATTTAATACCGTCATTCCAAAAGTGAGGTACGAACTGTTTGGAATCTTCTAAAGTGGTTGTAGATCATGAACTGCGTACCTACGCCGCTTTTCAGGATGACAGTTTTCATCTCTAGCCACTAGAAACCTAGTCTTTATCTTTTGATCTTTTCCGAGCCACGAGCAGTGGAACGCCCGAGCACCGAGTAACGATCACCGATCTTCTTTTCCTAGAAACTTGGGACTCGAAACTAGGAACCGCTCTTTAACCTATCTTTTTCCTGACCTTGAGTTAACTTTATGTAAGAATACCGCTTATTCTTACTCTGTGTACGGTTAATGCTTGCCGATAGTGCAAGGCATTGGTACATTTAGCACAATTTTATTTCCTTCTATCGCTCTTAGGATAACGAAGAATATGTTCAAGAAACTTCGTGGTATGTTTTCAAACGATCTTTCAATAGATCTAGGTACAGCCAACACTCTTATTTATGTTAAAGGTCAAGGCATTGTTCTTGATGAGCCTTCTGTAGTCGCTATTCGTCAGGATCGTACTGGTACTGCAAAAAGCGTCGCTGCTGTTGGTCATGAAGCTAAACAAATGCTTGGTCGTACACCGGGGAATATTTCTGCAATTCGTCCAATGAAAGACGGTGTGATTGCTGATTTTTACGTAACAGAAAAAATGCTGCAACACTTCATTAAGCAAGTGCATGATAATAGTGTTTTAAAACCAAGCCCACGCGTATTGGTATGTGTGCCTTGTGGTTCTACTCAAGTTGAACGTCGTGCTATTCGTGAGTCAGCCTTAGGTGCTGGTGCTCGTGAAGTGTATTTAATTGATGAACCAATGGCAGCGGCAATTGGTGCTGGCCTTCGCGTTTCTGAGCCAACCGGTTCTATGGTTGTTGATATCGGTGGTGGTACGACTGAGGTTGCCGTGATTTCTTTGAATGGTGTGGTTTACTCATCTTCTGTTCGTATCGGTGGTGACCGTTTTGATGAAGCGATCATTAATTATGTTCGTCGTAACTACGGTAGCTTAATTGGTGAATCGACAGCTGAGAAAATCAAGCACGAAATCGGTTCAGCTTACCCTGGCGATGAAGTGATGGAAATGGAAGTTCGTGGTCGTAACCTGGCTGAAGGTGTGCCGCGTAGCTTTACATTGAACTCAAACGAAATTTTAGAAGCATTGCAAGAGCCTCTATCAGGTATCGTATCGGCGGTAATGGTTGCACTTGAACAATGTCCACCAGAGCTTGCTTCAGATATCTCTGAAAATGGTATGGTTCTAACGGGCGGTGGTGCACTACTGAAAGACATAGATCGCTTATTAACTGAAGAAACGGGTATTCCAGTTGTGGTTGCTGATGAGCCATTAACTTGTGTTGCTCTTGGTGGCGGTAAAGCGCTTGAAATGATAGACATGCATGGTGGTGATCTATTTAGCGAGGAATAATACCTTCATTCTTGAAGTTGTAGCCTTGTTAATCGCGTTCATTGACGAGTTGTCTCGCTGAAACTTCAATTATTTTGGAATTATCCATATGGATAGATAGAACAATTTAACTGCATGAAATTGATATTTGGCCGCGGCCCTTCTTTACAACTGCGTTTATTTTTCGCACTGATCTTATCGGCCAGCTTAATGCTGGCTGATAGTCGTTTAGATACTTTTTCAAATGTTCGATATTTACTCAATAGTTCGGTAGCACCAATTCAATATGCGGCGAATTTACCAAGAAGCATGTTTGATGGGATGTATGAACGTTTAAATAGTATGAAAACCTTGGTGCAAACCAACAGTACTTTAAAAAATGAAGTTCTTAGCTTGAAGAGTAACTTATTGCTACTTGAGCAATACAAAGAAGAAAATGTTCGTCTGCGAGAATTACTCGGCTCTCCTTATGTAAGAGATGAACGTAAAGTTGTGACAGAAGTGATGGCTGTTGACTCATCACCTTATCGTCATGAGGTTGTGATCGATAAAGGCCGTACCGATGGCGTTTATGAAGGGCAACCTGTTATTAACGAAAAAGGTATTGTCGGCCAAGTGATCAATGTATCGGCTCATAACAGTCGCGTATTGTTATTAACCGACAGCAATAGCTCGATTCCGGTTCAAGTTTTACGTAATGATATTCGTGTGATTGCATCAGGCAATGGGGATATCGATTCGATTCAATTAGAAAATGTACCAACCAGTACTCATATTGAAACCGGTGATTTACTGGTGACTTCTGGCTTGGCAGGTCGTTATCCTGAAGGGTATCCAGTGGCTTATGTCACGAGTGTTAAAAATGATAACCATCTTCCTTTTTCTGAAATTGCCGCTAAACCTGTGGTTGAATTTGATCGCTTACGTTATTTATTACTGGTGTGGCCTGATCAAGGGCGTCAAAAGCAAGCTCAAACCATCGAATTAACTGAAGAAGAGGCGATTGGTAATGACTAATCACTTATTTAGAAGCAAGTTAATTATTTGGATATCCTTTTTTATTGCTCTTATTTTGCAGGCTGTGCCTTGGCCTGGACCACTTGAAATGATGCGTCCAAGCTGGCTTATTCTCATTTTTAGCTACTGGATATTAGCTTTACCACATCGAGTGAATGTAGGTACGGCATTAATCTTAGGCTTACTTTGGGATTTGGTGATTGGTACGACGTTAGGTGTTCACGGTATCGTCATGTCGATTACTGCATACCTTGTTGCACTAAACTTCCAAGTACTACGTAATATGGCATTGTGGCAACAAGGTGTCGTGATTGGTGGGCTAACCGTATTGGCAGAGTTCCTCGAGTTCTTCGGTGAGTTTATAATAAGAGATATCGATTTTAATCCTCACCTTCTATGGTCAGGTGTAGTGAACTGCATTTTATGGCCGTGGATGTTCTTACTTTTAAGAAGAGTGAGACGACATTGGCACATGCGCTAGGATTTGAAGCTGCAGTGCTGTTCGTTGTGCATCTATTCGCACTGCAACTTTGATGATTTTGATATAAATAACCTCTGCTGAGGTTAAACAACTTTCACTGGCGAGGCCGCATGTCTAATTCTTCTGATTCACAGCATCCTAATTTTTACCTGGCTTCAGGCTCTCCGCGACGTAAAGAACTTCTCACTCAACTTGGTTACCAATTCAATATTGTGGTGCCTAATATTGAAGAACAAAAACAGCCTAGCGAATCTCCCGTCGATTATGTAAAACGCCTTTCTCGTGAAAAAGCCCAAGCGGGTGTTAAATTGATTTCATCGATGTCAGAAGCATCAGAACTGCCTGTTTTAGGGGCCGATACAATCGTGATTGTCGATGATCACGTTCTCGAAAAACCAAACGATTATGCTGACTGTTTACGCATGTTGCAGGCGTTATCCAATCGACAACATCAAGTAATGACTTCTGTGACTGTCGCAACTTCTACTGAGTATCACACTAAAGTAGTGATAACTGATGTATGGTTTAAGTCTCTAACTGAACAAGACATTGAAACCTATTGGCAAACTGGCGAACCGTGCGATAAAGCGGGTGGTTATGGCATTCAGGGTATTGGTGGCCGTTTTGTTTCTCGTATTGATGGCAGTTTTCATGCTGTAATGGGGCTACCTTTATATGAGACCGATGAGCTATTGAAGCAATATCTTTAGAATTTATCTTAACTAATTCCTTTTTAGCGACCCAAAATTTATGAGGCACAATCATGAGTGCAGAATTACTGATCAACGTCACCCCTAGTGAAACTCGAGTCGCGATGATTGAAGGGGGGCTATTGCAAGAAGTCCACATTGAACGTGAATCACGCCGCGGTATTGTTGGCAATATTTATAAAGGCAAAGTCAGTCGAGTATTACCAGGTATGCAAGCGGCTTTCGTAGATATCGGTTTAGATAAAGCGGCCTTTTTACATGCCTCAGATATTGTTCCTCACACTGAATGTGTGGCAGAAAATGAAAAGAAGCAATTCCAAGTAAGAGATATCGCCGAATTGGTTCGTCAAGGCCAAGATTTGGTAGTGCAGGTGGTTAAAGACCCACTCGGTACTAAAGGAGCGCGATTAACCACAGATATTACTTTGCCTTCTCGGTATTTGGTCTTTATGCCGGGAGCAGCTCATGTTGGGGTATCACAACGTATTGATGATGAAGCAGAACGTAACCGTCTAAAAGAAACCGTATTACCTTATTGTGATGAGAACGGTGGCTTTATTATCCGAACCGCTGCAGAAGGGGCCGATAGTGAAGAGTTAGCGCAAGATGCCGCTTTTCTAAAACGTTTGTGGAATAAGATCAATGAACGACGTAGTAAATATAAAACCAAGTCGATGCTGTATGGTGAGATCGGTTTAGCGCAGCGTATTTTACGTGATTTTGTTGGCACAGAGATCAGCCGTATTCAGGTCGACTCACGTTTAGCCTATGAAACTTTGTTGGAATTTACCGCCGAGTTTGTGCCTAATTTAACCGACAAACTAGAGCTGTATCATGGCGATAAACCGATTTTTGATATGTACGACACTGAGAATGAAGTCCAGCGTTCATTAGATCGTAAAGTAGAATTGAAATCGGGTGGCTATTTGATTATCGATCAGACGGAAGCGATGACGACGGTAGATATTAATACCGGAGCTTTTGTCGGTCGGCGTAATTTAGAAGAGACCATCTTCAATACCAATATTGAAGCGACTCAAGCGATAGCTCGTCAGCTTCGTCTACGTAACCTTGGCGGCATTATTATTATCGATTTTATCGATATGCTTGAAGATGAACATCGTCGTCGTGTTATTCAATCATTGGAATTGGCACTATCGAAAGACCGAGTGAAAACCAATATTAATGGCTTTACTCAGCTTGGTTTGGTTGAAATGACTCGCAAGCGAACCCGAGAAAGTATTGAACATGTTCTATGTTCTGGTTGCCCTACTTGTAAAGGTCGCGGTTCGGTGAAAACCGTTGAAACCGTCTGTTATGAAATTTTGAGAGAAGTGACTCGAGTAAACCGTGCTTATGATGCTGACAAATTTGTTGTGTATGCCGCAGTTGCAGTTGCGGAAGCCTTGCAAGGTGAAGAATCACATGCACTAGGTGAACTCGAAGTATTTATTGGAAAAGAAGTTAAAATTCATGCTGAACCTTTGTATATTCAAGAGCAGTTTGACGTTGTGATGATGTAGCGGAGAAGAGAGTGACCTTGCCTAATCGCCTGTGGCGGACTTTATTATGGACAATATTAACAATTGCGGTGGTATGGGCGATTAGTGTTACTTTACTGCGTCTGTTTCTTCCTAGTCTTGATCATTATCGTGATGAGATTGAAGCTCAAGTATTGAAATCCACTGGTGTTGAGGTTCAATTTGAATCAATTCGCGGTTACTGGGGAAATATTACGCCGGCATTAGCACTAAAGCATGTGCAAGTCTTTTTGCCCGGTGAGCAAATTCCGATTGTGACGATTGATCGTGCTGATGCTGAAGTCGACTTGATTCAATCCTTAATTCATCTTCAACTTAAATTAGCGGATATCAAAATTGAAGGACTGCGTGCTGATCTTAGTCGTTGGCCTTTAATTCCTGAAAAAAATAAAAAGGCAGCTCCACAGTCTGATGGTTCAAATAAATCACTAAAAGGTATACAGAATATATTTTTACGCCAACTTGGTGAATTTTCTTTAGTTGATTCTAGTATTCAATATCTTGCGCTTAATGGTGAAATTCGTTTAGTCGATATCGAGCGTTTACGTTGGGAAAATAATGATAATCAGCACCGAGCTGAAGGTGTCGTCAGTATTGCTGGTGCCAATCTAAACAAAGTTTCTGTGATCGCTAACTTTAGTGAGCAAGGGAGCTTACGTTACCTCGATGGACAGTTTTTTGTTTCAGCAGAAAATATTCGTGTGACTCCATGGATGCCGCAGTACGTTAAAGAGTCAACCACTATTGATTCTGGTCGAGTCAGCCTCAATTCATGGTTAACGCTAAAACAAGGTGAACCAACCGATGCGTTAGTTGAGTTGAAGCCCTCTCATTTAATTTGGCATAATAAAAAAAATAAACATCAACTCGGTATTGAGCATGGTGTGGTAAACCTTAAACCGAGCGCTGACGGTTGGACGATCTTAGGTTCTAATTTTTTAATAAAGACTAATGATGGCAAGTGGCCACAATTTCAATTTGCGTTGGATTGGCAACCTGATCATCAAGTGTTGAATTTATCTCGTTTAGATATTGAAAACTTGACTCCTTTGCTGGGCATATTGAAAAGCCAAAATGGCTCAATGGAATGGCTGGATAAATTACACCCCGCCGGTTCGATTGAAGATATACGCGTCAATATTCCTAAGCACATAAACAAGCTGACGTATTCTGCTTCACTAAATAAAGTGGCAATGAAGCAATGGGGGTTATTACCTGGTATTAATAAACTTTCTGCAACTGTGACGGGGGATGCCAATAACGCTTCGATTAAGGCGACATTGCAAGATGATGTGGTGCCTTATGGCGATGTGTTCCAAGCGCCTCTTAACATCGAGCAAAGTAAGCTCAATCTGGTATGGCAAAAGTATCAAACTGGTTGGAAGCTTTGGGCGGATAAAATTGAAGTGTCGAATTCAGATTTATCTGCGATTGGTGAATTTGAACTAGATTTCCCTGATGAGCAATCGCCATTTTTATCCTTGTATGTTGAAGCTGATGTTAAAAAAGCTGGTGAAACATGGCGTTACCTACCAACTTTAGCACTGGGGCGTGATCTAACTGACTACCTTTCTGCTGCAATTCAAAGCGGTACTGCTAAAACAGCTCAAATTCTTTGGTATGGCTCGCTAAACGATTTCCCTTATCTTCATCATAAAGGAATTTTCCAAGCGAGAGTGCCACTACAAAATGCACGTTTCAGCTTTGATACAGCATGGCCGGCGATTACTGAGTTACAACTCGATTTGTTGTTTGAAAATGCTAGCATGTATTTAAGCTCTGATTCCGCGACATTGATGGATGTACATGCGAGCCATATTGACGGTGTTATTCCAAATTTAAATTCCAACGGACACATTAAAATCAATGCTAAAGCACAAGCGGATGGCGAAGCGGTTCGTGACTATATGACTTCCAGCCCTCTAGTGGATTCGGTTGGCGCAGCTCTAACGGCGGTACAAGTTTCAGGGCCAGTCGATGCCGA
This sequence comes from Vibrio sp., assembly GCF_048266485.1. Taxonomy (GTDB): domain Bacteria; phylum Pseudomonadota; class Gammaproteobacteria; order Enterobacterales; family Vibrionaceae; genus Vibrio. The sequence continues at coordinate 164,505 of NZ_JBLWZK010000004.1, forward strand.
GTTTAGCTTAAATATACCATTTGATGGTAGTGATCCGGATGTCAGTGGTTTTGCGCAATTAAAAGAGAATCCGATTACGATACAAACTCCGTCGATTCAACTTGAAAAAGCAAACGGAAAAATTGAGTTTAAAAATGATGTTGTGATTGGTTCAGGCTTAAAAGCTAACTTGCTAAATCAACCTATTGCGTTGGATTTTAATAGCCATACCCAAGGTCAGGGCTATGCGGTGAAAATTGATGTGGTAGGTGATACCGATATTCCTGAGTTGAAGAAACAAGTGGACTCGACGTGGCTGAAGCCTTTAGCTGGGAATGCGCCGTGGAATTTAGGCGTTGATTTGCATTTGAGTGATATTGGCTTTACTTATCAGGTTGATGGCAATGCCGATTTAGAGTTTTTAACCAGTCAATACCCCGCACCACTCGGTAAAGCTTTAGGTATTAAAGGCCGAGGTCGTCTGCAAGCTGCCGGTAACCAAGAAACAGTGAATGCGAGAATATCGCTCCCTAATGTGAAGTATCAAGCTGATATTGATATTCGTCCTAAAACGCCCGTGTTAAGTGCGACTAACATAATTGTCGGACGGGGAGAGTTTAAGGTTAGTCCTATTGGTGGTCATTATTTGTCGATCAATACTAATAAATTCAATGCTGATGAGTGGTTTGATTTTGCGGTGAATAAAGATCCAACATTAAACATTAAACCAGTTGAGGCAGGATTACGTGTTACTGAACATTCCGCTAAAAGTTCGTCGACTACCAATGGTGATAAAGTTAGCCTACAAAAAGCCAGTAGCCAGCAAGCTCAAGCTACAAGCATTGATATGCCAGCGATACCTGTACCTGAAGTGATTAATATTAAAACGAAAACTTTGGTGTTGGGCGATTTAGATTGGCATCAGGTGAAGCTAGATGCGATCCATAAACCGCAAGATTGGCAGCTTAATTTATCGAGTAGTGAAATTGTCGGTAGTGGTCATTACCGCAATAAAAAAGATTTAAGCCTAGATCTAGAATCAGTACATATTTTTATTCCTGAGTGGGATAACAAGAAAGAAAATCAAGATGCGCAACTAATTTCAGGTAAAGCTGAAGATGAACCTTTGATTAGCGAATTTGATCGTCAGTTCCATCAATATATGCCGAATCTATCATTGAAAATTGGCGACTTATGGCTGCAAGGTTATAAAGTTGGTACGGTTGATATGCAGTTGCAGCGCGATAAAGATAAGCTGGTTTGGAAAAACTTGGATTTTAAAACCGGTTCAAACCACTTGCAGGCAAAAGGCTGGTGGCAATTATCTGGTGAGAAGAGTCATTCTAATTTTGATTTGAGCTTAACCGGTAAGAATAACTCTGAGGTAATGGCTCGTTTTGGGATTAACTCCGGTATTCAAAAAGCGTCCTTTGATCTTTCAATGGCTGCAAATTGGGATGGTGCGCCTTGGTCGGTGAAAACCGATACATTAAATGGACATTTAAAAACTGAGTTTAAAGATGGTGTGATCACCGATGTCAATGGTGCAGCTCGTTTGTTGGGACTGTTTAGCTTAGATTCCATCGTTCGTAAGATGCAGCTAGATTTTACTGGCGTGTTTGATGACGGTATGACGTTTGATTCCATCAAAGGTAGCGGTGACATCAAGCATGGGATCTTTGTTACTAACGATCTTGAGATGGATGGTTCAGCCGGTGATTTAATGCTAAAAGGGCAAGCGGATCTGAATACTCGTTTAGTGGATGCGGAAGTGACCTTTATTCCAGACTTAACTTCGAGTGTGCCTTTGGTGGCAGCTTTTGCGGTTGCACCTCAAACGGCAGTGGCAATTTTTGCTATTACCAAAGTGTTGTCACCCGTTGTTGATGTATTTACTAAGGTCCAGTACTCGGTGAAAGGTCCATTGGATGCACCAGAAGTAAAAGAAATTTCTCGTAGTCGTGGTGAATATCAGTTGGATAAATCGTCTAAATAGTCTGGTAGAACTAAATTTCACAAGGAGTGTGGATATGTCTAAAGTCGCACTAATTCAAATGACCTCGGGGCCAGATCCTCAAGATAATTTGGTATTTGTTGAACAGCAGCTACAAGCAATGCAAGACCAGCAAGTTGATTGGGTTATCTTGCCAGAAAATGCGATTATTTTTGGTCACAGAGAAGACTATCATCAACATGCAGAAGCTTTAGCTAAAGGGCCGTTACAATCGGCTCTAGCAAAATTAGCCAATGATTATGGCGTTTGGCTGGTGGTCGGCTCCTTTCCTATTCGAGTTGGTGATGATGTCAAAACCACTTGTCTGGTGTTTTCCTCTGAGGGTGAACTACAAGCGGATTACGATAAGTTGCACATGTTTGATGTGGATGTCAGTGATGGTCATCAACGCTATCGTGAGTCGGAAACCTTTCTGGCGGGTGAGCGCGTGGTTGTTACGCAAACTCCCTTTGCTAATTTAGGGCTTTCCATTTGCTACGACCTGCGCTTTCCTGAGTTATTTCAGCAGCTAAGGAGAGACGGTGCGAATGTGATTGTGGTTCCTGCCGCCTTCACTTATGTCACCGGTAACGCTCATTGGGAGCCGTTATTGCGAGCGCGCGCCATTGAAACTCAATGTTGGATTGTTGCAGTTGGGCAAACTGGCACTCATCCTTGTGGTCGCCAAACTTGGGGTCACTCGATGGTGATTAATCCGTGGGGGCAGATAGTTGAATGTTTACCCGAGACAGCAGGCTATATAACCGTTACCATTGATACCAAGATCAACCAAGACATTCGACAACGCATGCCCGTGATGCAACACGCTCGATTTGTCCGTCAATTAAAACCCAAACAATAGAGTACCTATGACACTTACTAAGGTAGAAAGCGAATTATTAGCGCCGTCGGGATTAACCGATAGCGATATTCAAAAAACATTAGCGAGCATTGCCACTCGCCATATTGATTATGCGGATATTTACTTTCAGTCTAGCTGGCATGAGTCATTAGTATTAGAAGACAGCATCATTAAAGATGGCTCGTTTAATATTGACCGTGGTGTCGGTATCCGAGCGATTGCCGGCGAGAAAACGGGATTTGCTTATTCTGATCAAATCGATATTAATGGTTTACAACAAAGTGCGGTTGCGGCGCGTGGTATTGCTCAACAAGGCCAAAATACCCAAGTAAAAGCCTTTACTCGCAGCGTAACGCCACAAACTTATCAAGCGGTTAACCCACTGGAAACCCTAGATAAACAGAAAAAAATTGAGCTGTTAAAGCAAATTGATGCCTACATCCGTAGCAAAGAGCCATTAATTCAAGAAGTGTCGGTAAGTATTAGTGGCGTGTATGAGCAAGTGCTGGTTGCAGCAACCGATGGCACTTACGCTGGTGATGTTCGTCCATTAGTACGTTTATCTATTTCGGTATTAGCCCAACGTGGTGAGCGTCGTGAACGTGGTAGTGCAGGTGGCGGTGGTCGTTACGGCTATCAAGCTTTTATGCAAACAATGGCAGATGGCAAAACTCAAGCGATTCACTTTGCCGATGAAGCTATTCGCCAAGCATTGGTTAACCTAGAAGCCGATGAAGCGCCAGCCGGTACTATGCCTGTAGTGTTAGGTTCAGGTTGGCCGGGCGTACTCCTGCACGAAGCGGTAGGTCATGGTTTAGAAGGTGACTTTAACCGTAAAGAGTCCTCGGTATTCTCTGGCAAGTTGGGTCAAAAAGTTACTTCAGACTTATGTACAATTGTTGATGACGGCACTTTAAAAGATCTACGTGGATCATTGAATATCGATGATGAAGGGGTTGAAGGTCAATACAATACTCTGATTGAAAATGGTGTATTAAAAGGCTACATGCAAGATAAGCACAATGCTGGTTTAATGGGCGTCGCACCAACCGGTAACGGACGTCGTGAATCTTATGCTCATTTACCTATGCCACGAATGACTAATACCTACATGTTGCCAGGTGAGCATACTCCAGAAGAAATCATTTCTACGATCAAGAAAGGGCTTTATGCTCCTAACTTTGGTGGTGGTCAAGTCGATATCACTTCTGGCAAGTTTGTCTTCTCAGCATCTGAAGCTTACTTAATCGAAGATGGTAAAATCACTCGACCAGTTAAAGGCGCAACATTGGTTGGCTCAGGTATTGAAGCGATGCAGCAAGTTTCAATGGTAGGTAATGATCTGTCGATTGATAAAGGCGTAGGTGTGTGTGGTAAAGCAGGTCAAAGCGTACCAGTAGGTGTTGGCCAGCCGAGCTTGAAGTTAGATTCGATTACGGTGGGTGGGACGCAGTAGAGGAAAAGAAAAAGCGTTCCTAGTTTCTAGGGGCGGTTACTGGACGAATTTCGCATCACGGTGTGTTTTCGAGTCTCGGACACTGCGTTTCTCGTAGCTCGTTGCTCGATCGGTGCTTTGGGATTTATCGAGATTCGAGGATGTTGCGATCGGGAGCTAAAGGCATGGTTGTGGGTGACGTGTTGTGAGTAGCGTGTAAAGATCGTACTTGTCTCCGGTATACAGAAACAAGATCAAAAAAAGCAGTCTGAGATTTCAGAACTGCTTTTTTGTCTTTACTCGGTTCTCGAAGCGAAGCGCACTCGCTACTCGCAACTTTCTTTTATCTTTTAAAGCTCTTTCAACACCTTCAAGATCTGAAAAATCTCTCTCGACGCTTTCGGTGGCTTATTGCCGCCTTTTTCTTTTTGCGCTTGGCGTGCTAGTTGGCGTAAGCGTTGACGATCCGCTTCTGGGTGTTGCTCCATGACCTCTTCAATCGCAGGGTCGATTTCAGTAATAATACGATCACGCATTTCTTCCAGCTTGTGCAGTTCAGCAGTCGCTTGTGAGTGCTTATTACGTAGCTTATCTAATTCTGCTTGGATCGGTTCAGGATCCACTTGGCGCATTAGCTTACCAATGTATTGTAGTTGGCGGCGCTTGGCTTCGTTTTTAAAGCGTTGCGCATTAGCGATAGCTTCACGTAGATCATCATCTAATGGAAATTTATCCAAGGAAGACGGTTTCAAACCGACCAACTCTTCGCCCAATTTTTGTAGGGCTTCCATATCTTCTTTCATCTCGGTTTTACTTACCCAGATGATTTCCTCTTCTTCTTCCCAAGGTGCTTTTTGGTTTTTACGAGCCATAATCTCTACTTACTCTTAATATGAGAATCTTATTGGGCTATTTTAGCAAGAATTATGGGGAGAAAGCGAAATTCTTGTTATCCTAGAGGTAATAATAGTGAAATAAATTAGATAAGAGTGGATATGGACGCAAAACAGCAAATCGCACAGCAAAAAATTGAATTGGAAGCCGCCGTCGCAAAAGCGTTGGAGACTGCGAAAGTCAGCGCCGATGCGGTCGAAGTTGCGATCACAAAAACCACTGGTATTAGTGTTACGACTCACGCTTGTGAAGTTGAAAATGTTGAGTTTAATAGTGACGGTGCATTAGGTATTACCGTTTACCGTGGTCAGTGTAAAGGCAGTGCTTCAACCTCTGATTTGAGTGATCATGCGATTCAAAAAGCCGTAGCCGCTGCGTTAGATATTGCTAAGTTTACTTCCCCTGATCCTTACGCAGGACCAGCACCAAAAGAATTAATGGTTAAAGAGATCCCTGATTTGGATCTGTTCCATCCTGATGAACCAAACCCCGATTATGCCTCTGAAATGGCAATTCGTGCTGAGCAAGCCGCCTTAGAATACAGCGACAAGATCAAGCAAAGTGATGGCGCGAGTTATGATAGCCATTACGGTATTAAAGTGTACGGCAACAGTCATGGCTTGCTAGTGAGTAATGCATCGAGCCGTCATAGCTTGAGCTGTAGCGTGATTGGTGCAGGTAAAACTGGTGAAATGGAGCGTGATTACAGCTATACCATTGCTCGTCATAAAGATGATCTATGGACGCCAGAAAGTGTAGGCTTGCAAGCGGCTAAGAAAACCATCGACCGATTAGATGCACGCCAAGTGAAAACCGGCCAGTTTCCTATTCTATTCCAAGCCGATGTAGCAACCGGTTTACTCGGTCACCTAGTGATGGCGATCAGCGGTGGTAATCTTTACCGTAAATCCTCTTTCTTACTTGACCGTTTGGATACTCAAATTTTACCGAGCTGGTTTAATGTCGCTGAAAAACCGCATGTGCTTCGCGGCTTAGCATCTGGTGCATTTGATAGTGAAGGTGTCTACACCAAAGATGCCCAAATCATTAGTGATGGCGTGTTATCTACCTACCTATTAACTAGCTATGCCGCACGTAAGATGGGCATGACTCCAACCGGCCATGCTGGTGGTATCCATAACTGGTTTGTTGAATCAACCGGACAAGACTTTGGTCAACTCGTTAAAGACATGGGCACTGGGCTTATCGTGACCGAATTGATGGGACAAGGCGTTAATATGGTCACCGGTGACTACTCACGTGGCGCAGCAGGTTTCTGGGTAGAAAATGGTGTCATTCAGTACCCAGTTTCCGAAATCACCATTGCCGGTAACTTGAAAGATATGTTCAACAATATTTCAGCAGTAGGCACGGATGTGGAAACCCGTTCGCAAATTCAGACAGGGTCGATTTTGATTGATTCGATGAAGGTTGCGGGGGAATAGATAAGCGATTCTCGAGTGCTCGTTTCTCGTGGCTAGGAAAAGATGAAAGAGCGGTTCCTAGTTCCTAGTTTCTGGGGAAAAGCCGTCATCCTGAAAAGCGACGTAGGAACGCAGTTCAGGATCTCCAACCATTATAGGAGATTCTAAACAGTTCGTTCCTCACTTTTGGAATGACGGTGCTAAATTGATTCTCTTGATAGACGAGCAGCGTCCAAGCAACGAGTTCCGAAACCGTTTTTTCGAGAAACTAGCAGCGAAGCACCCGAGAAACGAGCTTCGTTTTAAATCATATTCATCTTAATCATCAAGGTCGCAAGACCTAGGAAAGCGGATAATCCCACCATATCGGTGACGGTGGTTAGTGCCATTCCGCCAGCGAGTGCTGGGTCGATATTCATTTTCTTCAGTAAGATTGGAATACTTACCCCTGCAATACCGGCGGCCAGTAAGTTGGCGAGCATTGCAACGGCCATGATGGTGCCAAGCACTACGCTACCTTTCCAAAACATCACAATACCGCCAATAATACAGGCCCATAACACACCATTGAGGAAGCCAATGGCTGCTTCTTTGAATAATAATGAGCGTTGGTTGGTATTACCAATATGGCCTAATGCTAAGCCGCGAATAACTAGTGCTACAGTTTGGTTACCGGCAACTCCGCCCATAGACGGTACTATGGTCATTAATACAGCAACTGAGGCCATTTGTGCCAAGGTGCCTTCAAACATGTTGGATACGGAAGCGGCAGCCAGTGCCGCTAATACATTGGCTCCTAGCCAAATACTACGACGACGTACTGATTTAACGACTGGTGCAAAGGTATCTTCGTCATCATCTAGACCAGCCATACTCATCATTGAGTGCTCGGCATCTTCACGGATAACATCGACCACGTCATCGATAGTGATACGACCGACCAACTGACCATCTTCGTTAACCACCGGAGCCGATACCCAATCACGACGTTCAAATAAGCTAGCGACATCTGTTGCACTGGTATAAACCGAAATAGCTTCATCGGCATCTTCCATCAATTCGGTTATAGGGGTATCGATTTGTGATGTGATGAGTGAGGTCAGAGATAAATGACCAATTAACTTACTTTCGCTATCAATCACATATAAAGCATCGGTAGCTTCTGGTAGTTCCCCTTTCATGCGTAAATAACGCAAGACAACATCAACATCGACATCACTACGAATAGTAATAACGTCGGTGTTCATTAACCCACCAGCGCTATCCTCGGAATAGGATAAGGCGGTTTCGACACGTTCACGATCCTCAGAGTCCATTTGATCAAGGACTTCACGCGAAACGTCATCAGGTAAACTACGTAAGACATAGGCGACATCATCGGTATCCATGCCTTCGGTAGCTTCGGCCAGTTTCTCTGGGGCCATTTTTGAGACGATGCTATCTTTGATATCTTCAGAAAGTTCATCAAGGATCTCACCGTAATCTTCAGGATCAGTCAGTTGCCAGAGTACGTCACGGCTTTTGTGTGGGGAGGCTTCTAAAAGGTGTGCAATATCTTCAGGTTCCATGTCTTGTAGTTGACGACGAACATGGACAAAGCGACCACTTTCAATGGCTTCGCTTACTTCTTGGAGGGTTTGATGAGTGAGTTCAAACTCTAGTTGTTCAGCCATGATACGTTTCCTAAATACACCTGAATGACATCTATAATATTTGAGGTGTGAATATTAGCCTAATTTAACGGTAAATGTCATAGCTTATAGTGCTTTGAGAGCGGTATTTTTGCTTTGAATGAGAGACTAAAAGGGAAGGTTAAAACTTGATGAGCAGCTATTTATTCTTCTTCATCAAATTTTTGTTCAATTAAGGCACATATTGCGGACAGCGCTTGCTCGGCTTGGCTACCTTCGGAGGTAATATCAATATATTGGCCTTGTGCCGAATCAAGTAATAATAATCCCATGACGCTGTCGGCAGTCACTTCACGATCATCGGCGCTGATGGTGATGACTGCATCAAAGCTCTGTGCTAATTCAACTAATTTAATGGCCGCTCGAGCGTGTAGGCCTAATCGGTTCTGAATTAGTACGGTTTGCTGGCACTTAGTCTTTTGGTGAGCAGGCTTTTGAGGTTTAGTCTGTTGGCTCATGAGTGATGCTTCTCTAGGCTAGTATGACGAACTTGCACTTGATGACCTAGTGCTTTGAAATGTTCGCCAAGTTGTTGAGTGATATAGACAGAGCGATGTTTACCACCAGTACAACCAATTGCCACGGTGAGATAGCTACGGTTATTTTTTTCTAGTCGCGGTAGCCATTGTTTGATGAAGCCTTCAATGCTCGATTGTAATTCGAGAACATCCGACTCTGCACTAAGAAAATCGACAATGGGCTGATCGAGTCCGGTTAGTGGTCTTAACTCTGGGACCCAGTGAGGATTAGGTAAAAAGCGAACATCGAAGACATAATCAGCATCATTGGGTAAGCCATACTTAAAGCCAAATGATTCAAAGACCATGACTAATTCTTTAGAGTCTCTACCTTGTACGCGGATTCGTACAGTCTCGCTTAATTCATGTAAAGACAGATTACTACTATCAAGTACCAAATCCGCCTCTTCTTTTAGATTAAGCAGTAGGTCTTTCTCTAATTGAATTGCTTGCTCAAGAGAGAGCTTTTCTTTGTGCATTGAAAGTGGGTGCAAGCGACGGGTTTCGCTGTAACGTTTGAGCAAGGTTGATTGGTCTGCATCTAAAAATAGAACATTCACATCATACGATTGCTTAAGGTTTTGCAGCGTAGTCGACACCGCAGTTGGATCTTGTGGCAGGTTACGAATATCAATGCTTACAGCAACGTTTTGTTTACTACTACGAACTGAGGCGACAAATTCATCCAGTAAGTTTACAGGAAGGTTATCAACGCAATAATAACCAAGATCTTCCAATACGCGCAGAGCCACACTTTTACCTGCACCGGATTGGCCGCTGACTATGGTGATGTGTAGTGGTTTAGACTGATCCGTATTCATTAAGTACCAACCATAATGTTGTATAGCTCTTGGTCGGTTTGAGCGTGACGTAACTGCTTTAATATTGCTTTATCGTTGAGTTTTTCAGCCATCAATGACAAGGTTTTCAAATGAACTTTACATTGTTCATCTGGCACGAGTAGTGCAAAGAGAATATCGACAGGGCGGTTATCAATCGCATCAAAATCAACCGGTTGATCGCACTGTAGTAAGACTGCAATGGCTTGTTCGCTATCTAGCATGCGGCCATGAGGAATAGCGATGCCGTTACCGATACCTGTCGTTCCTACTTTTTCACGAGACAACATGCACTCAAATAAGCGAGTTGAATCTAGGCCACTGTGTTGCGCTGCGATTTCACTAATGATTTCGAGTGCACGTTTTTTGCTAGTGCACTGAACTGCAGTTTTTGTGCAGTTCAGTGACAATACTTCATTTAATTGCATAGTTAATGACTACTTAGTTTCTCTTTGTGTTTATTGAGTTGTCGAGTGAGTTTATCGACTAAATCATCAATTGAGGTATACATGTTCTCACTTTGCGAGGAAGCATGAATTTCACCTTGATTGACGTGTAGTGTCGCCTCGGCGATTTGATCTAACTTTTCAACCTTTAATACAACATGAGTGTTATTGATATGGTCAAAGAAGCGTTCTAGCTTTTGGAATTTAGTGTTCACATATTCGGTTAACGCATCGGTTAAGTCGACGTGGTGTCCGGTAATATTCATTGGCATAAACTTTCCTCTTTAGTTAGATACTCAAATCACTTGAGTATTTCTACCCTTAATTAATAGACCTAGAGTAGACGTTTCCGTTGACTAGAAGGTGCAATGCCGAGCGATTCACGATATTTAGCGACCGTTCGTCTTGCTACTTGTATTCCTTGTTCAACTAAAAGGGCTGCAATCTTACTATCACTTAACGGCTTCTTAATGTCCTCAGCGGCGACGAGCTTCTTAATTAAAGCGCGAATTGCGGTTGATGAACATTCCCCACCAGCTTCAGTGCTGACATGGCTTGAGAAGAAGTATTTAAGCTCAAAAATTCCTTTTGGTGTATGCATATATTTTTGTGTTGTTACACGAGAAATCGTTGATTCATGCATATCGACATCGAGTGCGATATCGTTGAGAACCATTGGTTTCATCGCTTCTTCACCATGTTCAAAGAAATCTTGTTGATGTTCAACTATACAACGAGCAACTTTGAGCAAGGTCTCGTTTCGACTCTCTAAACTTTTAATCAGCCATTTTGCTTCTTGAACATGGGTACGTATATATTGGCTATCGTTACTATTGCCTTTGCCTAAAGCGGCGTATTGCTGATTAACCTTTAAGCGAGGCACACTATCGGGATTGATAGTAACGGTCCATTTACCTCGATCTTTAAACACTGATACATCTGGCACCACATATTCGATATCATCGCCGCTGACATGATTGCCGGGTCTCGGGTCGAGTTGCTGAATCAAGGTTAAAATTTGTTTTAGCTCATCTTCTTTCAGTTTAGCTTCTTTACAGATGAGTTTGTAATCTCGGTTACCTAGGTAATCAATATAATTGTGTAACACCATTTTAGCTTCATCGAGCCAAGGGGTGTCTTTCGGGTAAATAGCCAGTTGCAGTAATAAGCATTCTTGGAGATTACGTGAGGCAACGCCGAGTGGATCAAACTGCTGAATACGTTTAAGTACCGCTTCAATTTCATCGAGTTCAATTTCATCATTTCCAAGACTTTGCTGAATATCGTCTAAACTTTCAGTGATATAACCATATTCATCGAGACTATCAAGTATCGCCAGCGCTATAGTGCGGTCGGTATCGCTAAAAGGGGTGAGTTCTAATTGCCACTCTAAATAGTCTTGTAGCGTTTGTGTGGTTTCACCTTGGTAGACGGGGAGTTCGTCGTTGCTATTTATTCCGGTACTGCCAGTGTTCGCGCTGTAAATATCTTCCCAACTAGCATCTATGCTAAGTTCATCGCTAATGGTTGATTGTTCAATATGCTCGGTGCTATCTGGTACTTCAAGTTCGTTTTCTTGTGCGTTAGTGGTATCTTGCAGAGTGTGTTCTGTTGAGTCGGTATTGTCGTCATTTTTATTCGCGTCGTCAGCTTGCTCAGAAAATTCATCAGCAACTTCTAATAGTGGGTTGGAATCGAGCGCTTCTTGAATTTCTTGCTGTAAATCGAGTGTAGAAAGTTGCAACAAACGTATTGCTTGCTGTAACTGGGGGGTCATGGAAAGCTGTTGACCAAACTTAAGTTGTAATGATGACTTCATGCAATACTCAGTGCCCTTTGTTCTGAAATATCCCTATTCATAGTGTCTTGAATGATGCTTATACCATTGTATTTGAAGCTACAGTTTTGTTGACTACGCTCATTCTCCCCCTATCTCTTTATTAAAGAAAGTCATAGACGATCTATGCTTATGGGGTTTCATTCACTTGTCGCCTCACTGCAATTCCAATTACTTTGGGTGTAGTATCTAAGTCGAGAGTGGCGATTCCTTCGCTCACATCATCCAAGTTGGTGCTAAAGAGCTGTTATAAGCGGAATTGTTCACCTAGGTATACTTTCTTCACTTGCTCGTTATTCAATACTTCTTCTGGAGTACCGTTGGCGATCAAGTGACCTTGGCTCACAATATAGGCGTGCTCACATACATCTAATGTTTCACGTACGTTGTGGTCGGTAATTAATACGCCTAAACCACGGTCACGTAGGTGCTCAATAATTTTTTTGATATCAATAACCGAGATTGGATCGACCCCGGCAAAAGGTTCATCCAATAAAATAAATTTCGGGTTTGCCGCTAATGCACGAGCAATTTCGACACGGCGACGTTCACCACCAGAAAGCGCCATCCCCGTACTTTTACGAATATGTTGAATATTAAACTCATCGAGTAGTTCTTCTAAACGATCTTGCTTATCCGCTTTGGTTAGCTCATCACGGGTTTGCAGCACCGCCATAATGTTATCTTCGACAGAAAGTTTGCGAAAGATTGAGGCTTCTTGAGGTAGGTAGCCTATACCCATACGGGAACGTTGGTGCATCGGCAGTATACTGATGTCAGTTTCATCAATGCTAATGGTGCCTTCATCACGAGAGACTAGCCCTACAATCATATAGAAAGAGGTCGTTTTACCTGCCCCGTTAGGCCCAAGCAAGCCGACAATTTGGCCAGATTTTACTTCTAAGCCTACATCACTGACGACTTTTCGGTTGCCATAGGTTTTAGCCAGTTTTTCTGCTTTAAGAGTCGCCATAATTATTTTTGTTCCAATTGCGCAGGTTGAATAACCGTTGATACTCGCTCGCCATCGCCGCTACTTGCTTTTAAGTTTTGGCTGGAAATATGGTATGTGATCTCTTTACCTCTGATAACGCTATCGTCTTGGTGCAGTTCTGCGTTGGTAGTCATCACAAGTTGGTCGCTGGCAACGGTATACACGAGAGTATTCGCCTGGCCTTTTAATAATTTACCTTCATCGGTTTTTTGTGAAAAGTGAGAAGGTTTACCATAGCCTTGTAATTCAGTCAGTTCGCCAGTTTTGGCATCACGGAAAGCGATCAGCTTATCGGCAGTCAGTACAATGCTGCCTTGAGTCAATTTTACATTGCCCATAAAGGTAACTTTGTTAGTCTTCATATCCAAATCTTGGCTATCAGAGCTGATATGGATTGGTTGTTCTTGATCGCTGGTCAGTGCCCATGATGAAGCTGAAGCGAATAAGCAAAACAATACACTAAGGTATAAAGAGCTACGGTGTAATATTTTCATAGGTACCTTGAACTTGATTAAAAAGCGTAGCGAGGTTGGTATCAAAGTTACCTTTCATCGCGTTGCCAATATTGGTAAATTGTGGCCCAACCATTGTGACAGTGGTGTTGGTTGAAAAATCTTTGCTATTCAAATCAATGAGCATTTTTTCTGTGGTCATGCGATCAAAACTTGCACCTTCAATCGTATTACGTGCTACCACATTATGTTGTAGTGTTAATAGATGATCTTTCGATAACACTGCGCTATCTGAAGTAACAACCCATTCTTCTGTGCTGCCTTCGCGGTAAACTACCAATTTAGGTTTATAGAATACCGTGTGGCCATCTTGTGCAAAGTGTTCTAAAGAGTCCGAATACATTTTATAGTTGCGCAGCCCATCGATATCATAAGTGGTATTCGTGAGATGTTTACCGGTAAATAATGGCGCTTCTAAACTTGGTGCAATAAGTTCTACGTCATCTGACGATTGATCATAAAGATAATAAGCTGACCAAGACGCCACAAAAATGAGCAGTAAATAAATGAGTCTAGATAAGCTCATCATATACTGAGTCCTTGATATGCTTCGAGTTCATTTCTCGCCTGTAAAATTAAATCACATACTTCACGTACCGCTCCGTGACCGCCTTTAATATGGGTAACATAATTGGCGCGTTGCACTAACAATGGATGCCCATCAGCAACGGAGACTTGTAAGCCTACTTTTTCCATCACTGGCCAATCGATTAGGTCATCCCCAATATAACCAACCTGTTGTGGCGAAACCTTTAGTTTGCTCAAAATATCTTCATAGGCGATAAGTTTGTTATCTTGGCCTTGGTAGATAAGCGTGATACCCAAAGCTTTCATGCGGTTTTCAACGATTTGAGATTGTCGACCAGTAATAATGGCGATATCAATCCCTGCTTGCATTAATGATTTAACGCCATAGCCATCGCGAGTGTGAAAGGTTTTGAGCTCTTCACCTTGATTTCCCATGTACACCAAGCCATCTGAGAATACCCCATCGACATCACAGATCAATAATTTGATGTTTTTCGCTATATTCATTATAGATGTTGGAGCTTGTCCGTATGGGGTAGGTGTCATTTGGCTCATTACATTACTCCAGCCTTTAATAAGTCATGCATATTCAGTGCACCAACCAATTTACCATTTTGGCATAGCATTAAGCCATTGATACTTTTTTCTTGCATGATATTCAACCCTTCAACAGCCAGTAGATTTGGTGTTGCAATCGTTGGGTTCTTGGTCATGACTTGGCTAATTGGCGTGGTGTGCACATCGATACGTTGATCGAGTAAGCGGCGTAAATCACCATCAGTGAAAATACCAAGTAGTGTCATATCTTTATCGACAACCGCTGTCATGCCGAGTCCTTTTTGTGACACTTCTAACAAGGCATCACGAATTAGAGCATCTTGGTTTACGGTTGGTAGTGCGGCACCTGAATGCATAATATCAGACAGTTTAAGTAATAATTTACGGCCTAGTGCGCCACCTGGATGCGATAGTGCAAAATCTTCAGCGGTGAATCCGCGCGCTTTCATTAATGCGACCGCAAAGGCATCGCCCATCACTAAGGTAGCAGTCGTACTTGAGGTTGGCGCAAGATCCAGTGGGCAGGCTTCTTCTGGAACTGTGATTTGTAGGTGTACGTCAGCCAGTTTAGCCATGTTAGATTCAGGCTTACCCGTCATGCCAATAATGCGAATATGACGACGTTTAAGTACTGGGTAAAGTGCTAATATTTCTGAAGACTCGCCGGAGTTTGAAATCGCTAATACAATGTCATCAGAGCCAATCATACCCAGATCACCATGGCTTGCTTCTCCTGGGTGAACGAAGAATGCAGGAGTACCAGTACTGGCTAAGGTGGCAGCAATTTTGTTACCAATATGACCCGATTTACCCATACCCATTACTACAACCTTACCTTGGTTGTTTAAAACCATATCGCAAGCGTGTTGGAAGTCGTCATTAAAATACTGCGCTAACTGTTGTAGGCCTCGCATTTCAATTGATAAAACATCTTGGGCAACAGAGCGGTAATCAAAAGAAGTCGACATCAATGTTATTCCTAGTCTGGGGAGATTGTTGTTTAACTGCATCGTCAGTTAACGATAATTTAATAAAAAGGCGATTGTGTGGTCGCCTATTCGCAATTTCTTGTTTTAGGCACTGATATTGTAAAACAGATAACTTTGATAAGCTAAAAAGCATAGCAATAATATCCCACCCTCAGTGCGTTTTATGCTGCGAGACTTTCCTAGAGCCATGATAACCAAGAGTAATGATACGCCTAGCATGACCCAAAAATCTCGGTTCATGGCGTATTCACTTAATACCGATGGTGTTAGTATCGCAGGGATGCCCATCACGGCTAAAATATTAAAGATATTCGAACCGATGATGTTACCTACCGCCATATCATCTTCACCTTTAAGAACGCCCGCGAGAGATGCAGCAAGTTCAGGTAAACTGGTACCAATAGCGATGATAGTCAAACCGATAACCAGATCGCTCATACCGAAATATTTAGCGATGATCACAGCGTTATCGACTAATAAATCGGCAGCTATTGGCAATAGAATTAACCCCACGACGACCCAAAAAATAGCGGTTTTATTATCAACCCCATCTGGGATTTCAGATTCTTGCTGTTCTAACAAGACATCTTTTTCGCCTTTTTCACTTTGGCTAATTTTAAGCATACCTAAAATAAAGGCGGCAAATAAAGCGATTAACACCAGACCTTCAGTAAAGCCTAAGTAGTCATCCCACATTAGGGCACCAGCGATCAAAGTCACGATGATCATCAGAGGTAGTTCGCGATGCAAAATTGTTGAGCTGATTGATAGCGGCTTAATCATGGCGGTAATCCCTAAGATCAATGCAATGTTGGCTATGTTTGAACCGAGTACGTTACCAATTGCAGTATCGGTTTTCCCTTCCAGCGCAGCTGTGGCAGAGACCATCATTTCTGGTGCTGATGAGCCCATGGCCAGAATAGTCATACCAATGACTAATGGGGAAATGCCCATGTTCTTTGCAACGGCTGCTGAGCCATAAACCAGCTTATCAGCACTCCATACTAATAATGCAAGGCCAATAAGGAGTAATACAACTGCAAGTAACATGATGATTCCTGTTTACTAAAGTGAATTTAAAAGTGAACAAAATATTGAGTAGGTTAAATTAAGGGAGAAGTTAACTATCCTCAATATAAGGGGCGCAATTTTGACGTTTCAAGCAACAAAAAGAAAGTCTCTTGATGTATTTATTAATGAATTGTCTCTATTTACATGAAAAGACAGATAAACCATGCTGATTTTCAGATTATTTGATGTATTGTTTTTGAACTCAAGATGTAATGTGCTTATTATGCGATAATGTATACCCAAGTGAATTCTGCATCTTGAAGTCACTTGGGTATATTACTTTGGTTAGTGATTATAAAGGGAAGTTATGACAGCGGAATTGATATCGATAAAATCTCTGACGTTTCAGCGTAATCAAAGAGTGATTTTTGATGATGTGAATTTGTCGATCCCAAAAGGAAAGATCACCGCCATTATGGGGCCATCGGGAATTGGTAAAACGACATTGCTGAGTTTGATCGGTGGCCAAATTTCACCAGATCAAGGTGAGATATGGTTTGATGGTGACAATATTCCTACTTTAAGTCGACAGCGTTTGTATCAAGTTCGTAAGAAAATGAGCATGTTATTTCAATCTGGTGCTTTGTTTACCGATATGAATGTATTCGATAATGTCGCTTTTCCTTTGCGAGAACATACTGAACTGGACCAATCTTTAATTTCCACCTTAGTTAAACTCAAATTGGAAGCGGTTGGGTTACGAGGGGCAGCGCAACTAATGCCAAGTGAACTTTCTGGTGGTATGGCTCGGCGAGCAGCGTTGGCGAGAGCGGTTGCGCTAGATCCTGATTTAATTATGTATGATGAACCGTTTGTCGGACAAGATCCTATCACTATGGGCGTGCTGGTGGAGCTGATCAAAAACTTAAACCATGCCCTTGGCGTGACGTCGATTGTGGTGTCTCATGATGTGCCTGAAGTAATGAGTATTGCCGATTATGTGTATTTATTGTCTCACGGTAAAGTCATTGCTCAAGGTTCTCCCGATGATCTTAATCAGAGTACCGATGAGCGTGTACAACAGTTTTTGACTGGAAAAGAAGATGGTCCAGTTCCGTTTCATTTCCCTGCTTCACCAATTGAAAAGGATATATTGGGTTGTGAATAAACCAGAGCAAAACCGTGATTCTGTAAAAGACAGTCACCCTATAATCAATAAGGTCGCCCGAGTTGGCGATCGTACTATTGGCTTAGCAGAAGCTTGGGGAA
Source organism: Vibrio sp. (assembly GCF_048266485.1). Classification (GTDB taxonomy): domain Bacteria; phylum Pseudomonadota; class Gammaproteobacteria; order Enterobacterales; family Vibrionaceae; genus Vibrio. The sequence goes on from NZ_JBLWZK010000004.1 coordinate 182,284, forward strand.
GAGCTTCTTTGATGCTGTGGGGGGCACTTATTGGTAAACCTCAATTAAGGAAGAACTTTCCTTTATTTATCAATCAGATCTACGCCATTGGTGTGCAATCTCTAGCGATTATTATTGTGTCAGGTTTGTTTATTGGCATGGTGTTGAGTTTACAAGGTTACATTATATTGGTGGACTACGGCGCAGAAGGCAGCTTGGGTCAAATGGTGGCACTGTCGCTATTACGTGAGTTAGGGCCAGTGGTGACCGCATTATTATTTGCTGGACGAGCAGGATCGGCGTTAACTGCTGAAATTGGTTTGATGAAGGCCACCGAGCAATTATCTAGTTTGGAAATGATGGCGATCGATCCTTTGCGTCGAGTCGTTGCGCCACGTTTTTGGGCAGGGGTTGTAGCAATGCCGATACTGACGATGATCTTTATGGCGGTTGGCATCTGGGGGGGACAGATCGTCGGCGTAGAATGGAAAGGCATCGATGCGGGGAGTTACTGGTCGGCGATGCAATCTTCAGTCAGCCTTGGTTACGATATTGGTAACAGTGTTATTAAGAGTATGGTGTTTGCGATAACCATTATCTGGATTGCGTTATTTAATGGCTATGATTGTATTCCTACATCAGAAGGCATTAGTCGCGCTACTACTCGTACGGTTGTACATTCGTCATTAGCGGTATTAGGGCTAGATTTTATTCTGACTGCCTTGATGTTCGGTCATTGATTTTGAATTTATATTGGAAGTAAATCATGCAAACAAATCGTCGTTTAGAATTTATGGTAGGCAGTTTTGTCTTATTGGGCGTTATTGCGATTTTAGTAATGATGTTTAAAGTGGCTAACGTCACCAGTATTGGCCCAAGTGACAGTTATATCTTGAAAGCGCGCTTTGATAATATTGGTAACTTGAAAGTGCGTTCTCCAGTAAAAGTGGGTGGTGTGGTCGTTGGGCAAGTGACTGACATTAGTTTAGATACTCAAAGTTATATTCCAGTTGTTAGTATGTCCATTGGACGAAAGTTTGGGAAATATCCAGATACTTCAAGTGCGAGGATCCTGACTTCAGGTTTAATTGGGGAGCAATATATTAGCCTAGTACCAGGTTTTGTTATGGAAGGAATGAGCAGTACCTTAATGGATGGTGATTTTATTGAAGACACGAAGTCTGCGTTAGTGTTAGAAGATTTAATTGGCCAGTTTTTATATAGCAGCAAAGAGTCTGAGTAATACAAGGAGTTGGGTATGTCCTGGTTAAGAAAAACAGCATTATTGTTGGTGTTCATAGGAGGAGCTTTTAATGTGAGTGCCGCAACCGTTGATAGTAGCGATCCTTATAAAATGATTCATTCTGTTGCAGAACAAACTTTTGAGCGCCTTAAAGCGGAGCAGCCGAAGGTGAAAGTGGATCCTAACTATTTAAAAACCATCGTAGAACAAGAAATGATGCCGTACGTTAATTATCAATATACGGCATTGAAATTACTAGGCCCCAATCTACGAGGAGCAGATAAACAGCAAGTAAGAGCGTTTATTCAGGAGTTCCGTGCTTATTTAATTACCTCTTATGCACAAGTCTTGACGCAATATACCGATCAAACGATTCAATTTTCACAAGAAAAATCGGTTAACGATGACGCTCGCATCCTATCTATTCCAGTTGAAATTATTGATAAGGGGCGTCCTAATATTAAACTTGAGTTTACCTTATTGAAAAATACCAAGACTGGTGAGTGGAAAGCTTACGATATGGTGGCAGAAGGAGTCAGTCTACTTTCGAGCAAGCAGTCGGAATGGAACACAAAAATCCGTCAAGATGGTATTCCTGCCGTCACTAAAGGGTTAACTCAATTGGCACAGAAAGATATTGTTTTTGAAGGTAAAAAATAGTGCAGAGTCGTTATTGGCGAGAGGAAAGTGAACAGCGCGCCTCTATCATTGGTCAATTGACTCGTGATACTGTACCCGAGCTGTGGTCTCAGCTACAAGGTTGGCAGCCACAAATTACGCAATACGAAGTATGCTTAAAAGATCTCGATAGAGTGGATTCTGCAGGGATGGCAATGCTTATTCATTTATTACAGCATGCAAAAAATCAAAATTGTCATATAATGCTGACCTTTATGCCAAGTCAGCTATACACATTATTTAAACTTAGCAATATTGATGAATTATTTGCTGAGCATATTCAAATTACCGACGGTTAAAAATTAGAGGGTTACGTGGACATTATCCAAGTAAAACAAATATTAGATGACGCTTTGTCATTGCAAGAAATTCACGTGAAAGGTGAAGGTAGCCATTACGAAGTTGTTGCGGTTGATTCATCTTTTGACGGTATGAGTCGAGTTAAAAAACAACAATTAATTTACGCACCTCTGATGGAATACATCCAAAGAAATGATATTCATGCTGTGTCAATTAAAGCGTATACACCCGAAGAGTGGGCACGTGATAAAAAGCTGATGTCATTATAGATTCAACGGCCTCTATAGACTCAATCGCTATTGCTTACTTTTTGTCTAAAAGAAGTAAAGATTAAAAATAAAGAAGCAAGGTTCTTATACTAATGGAAAAATTTAGAGTACACGGTTCAGGCGTGCTACAAGGTGAAGTCACCATTTCTGGGGCTAAAAATGCAGCGTTACCAATTTTGTTCGCCGCTATTTTATCTGAAGGTCCAGTTGAAGTTGCGAACGTTCCTGCATTGCGTGATATCGATACTTCAATTGAGCTACTTAAGCGTCTCGGTGCGGAAGTTGAGCGAAATGGCGAAGTGTTAACGGTTAATTCTGGCCCAATTCACGAATATTGTGCTCCGTATGATTTAGTAAAAACTATGCGTGCTTCTATTTGGGCACTAGGTCCATTAGTGGCTCGTTTTGGTCATGGTCAAGTTTCTTTACCTGGTGGTTGTGCTATCGGTGCTCGCCCGGTTGATTTACATATTAATGGGCTAGAGCAACTAGGTGCAAACATTACGCTTGAAGATGGGTACGTAAAAGCGGAAGTTGATGGACGCTTGAAAGGTGCGCATATCGTGATGGATAAAGTGTCAGTAGGTGCAACCATTACAGTAATGAGTGCAGCAACCTTAGCAGAAGGTACTACGGTATTAGAAAATGCGGCTCGTGAGCCAGAAATTGAAGATACCGCGGCATTTTTAAATGCGATTGGTGCGAAAATTACAGGTGCCGGTACGGGGACAATTACCATTGAAGGCGTTGAGCGTCTTGCGGGAGGTAAGCACTCAGTAGTCGCTGACCGTATTGAGACTGGTACATTCCTAGTTGCAGCGGCTGTTTCTGGCGGTAAAGTCGTATGTCGTAATACTAAAGCCTCTTTACTCGAAGCTGTTTTGGCTAAGCTTGAAGAAGCGGGGGCGAAAGTAGAATCTGGTGAAGATTGGATTAGCCTAGATATGACTGGCCGTGAATTAAAAGCGGTCACGATTCGTACCGCTCCACATCCAGGTTTCCCAACGGATATGCAAGCGCAGTTTACTTTGCTGAATATGATGGCGAAAGGCGGCGGTGTGATCACAGAAACTATCTTTGAAAATCGCTTTATGCATGTACCAGAATTAATGCGTATGGGAGCTAAAGCTGAGATAGAAGGTAATACCGTTATTTGTGGGGATGCTGAAAGCTTAACTGGTGCACAAGTGATGGCAACTGACCTTCGTGCTTCTGCGAGCCTTGTTATTGCTGGTTGTATTGCTAAAGGTGAGACCATTGTTGATCGTATTTATCATATCGACCGTGGCTATGACCGCATTGAAAATAAACTCAATGCACTTGGTGCGAATATCGAACGTTTTCAATAATAGCTTGAGAAAGTGAGCATTTAATTTGCTTACTTTTTTGGCTATAGAAGCTGAAGTCCAAGGGGGCATTCATCTTTCGTGGTTGAATTTTATCCGAACCCTTCGGACAACGTTTATTGGGCATTTCTACTGTGTTATCGGCTTTGTAAAAATGCTCAATAACTCGCTGTAAAAATCACCACGAAAGATAAACACGCCCTAATGGTTTCGGCTTTTTTATTGTATAGGCTGTTGGCAATTTGCCTTATGCTTTATGTAATTGGAGAAACTGAATGATTGCTTTACTACGCATTATTGCTGTCGCGATATTTGCTATCTTCATGTTTATTTTTGGCTGTGGTTACTGTTTATTTAGCCCCCGTAACCCTCGCCATGTTTTTACTTTTGGCCGCATGTTTGGCCAAATGTCGAAAGTGTTTGGCATTAAGCTTGAACTTAGAGTTCCAGACAATGCCTATGATCGTGGCCAACATATCTATTTAGGTAACCATCAAAATAACTGGGATTTATTTACCATTTCATCAGCGGTAACGCCGAATGTGGTTACTGTTGGTAAGAAAAGCTTAGTTTGGCTGCCATTATTTGGTCAGCTTTATTGGCTAACGGGTAATATCTTGATTGACCGTGCTAATCGTAGCAAGGCAATGGATACTATTAGCCAAGTTGCCGATCAAATTAAGAAAAGCAAAGTATCAGTGTGGATGTTTCCTGAAGGGACACGTTCTCGTGGCCGTGGTTTACTGCCATTTAAAACCGGTGCTTTCCATGCGGCGATTGCTGCACAGGTGCCAATTGTGCCAATCGTATGTAGCTCAACCGATAATCTTAAGTTGAACCGCTGGAATAACGGTCATGTGATTGTTGAGATGCTGCCACCGATCAGTGTTGAAGACTATAATAAAGAAAATGTTCGCGAGATACTGAAACTGTGCCGCAATCAAATGAAAGCTAAGTTAGAAGAGCTCGATGCTGAAGTACTAGAGCGTAACGCGAAGTAAACTTCTTTTGATTCGAATTCAACTTAATAGAAAGCCAATGAATATTCGTGTTCATTGGCTTTTTTGTTATTTGGGTATAAGAAGAAATTACAACCAGCCTTTACGTTTAAAGTAAAAGTAAGGAGCAAAGCCTGAAGCCACCATTAACACTAAAGCGGCCGGGTAACCAAAAGTCCACTCTAGCTCAGGCATAATTTGGAAGTTCATCCCATAAATACTAGCAATTAATGTTGGTGGTAAGAAGACAACCGCAGCAATCGAGAAGATTTTGATGATCTGGTTTTGCTCTATACTGATAAAGCCTTGCGCCGAATCCATTAAGAAATTGATCTTTTCAAATAAGAAAGTGGTGTGAGACATTAATGTTTCAATATCACGCACAATTTCACGCAATGTTTCCAGTTGTTCTGGTGTCGATTTTAAGTGACGCAATAAAAATGAAATGACGCGCTGGGTATCCATCAAACATAAACGAATTTTGCCATTGCTGTCTTCAAGTCGAGCTAGGCGGCTAATGCATTCTTCCCAATCTGACTCCTCATCTTCCAGCACGGTATAACTGATCTTTTCTAATTGATGATGGATATCCTCAATAGTATCGGCATGATTCTCAACTTTTTGTTCCAAGATGGTGATAAACAGTGATTGAACATCATCAGATTGAACCTGGCCTTTACGAGCTCGTAAGCGCAATAAACGAAAATCCGCAATACTGCCTTCACGAATGGTGATTAATCGATCTTTTTGCAGAATAGACGCGATGTTGACGGTAGTATGGCGACCTTCACTCGGAGAGAGAAACAGCGAGTGGACGTGCAATCCTTCATGATCGACAAAGTAACGAGAAGACGCTTCGATTTCTTCTACGTCATTAGTGCCGGGAATTCGAATACCAAGTTGTTGAGATAAAAATTGACGATCTTCGTCGCTAGGATCGTGGGCATCTATCCAATCAGCTTGTTCGATAAGAGGTTCTAGATCTTGTTGTTTGTCATATCTTATTTCTTGAATAAAGCCGTTATTTATTTTGAAAAATCGCATAGTGAAGAAGTCCTTTGGACTGATGGACGAATATTCTTATCTTATACCTAAGTGGCTATCGGATGCGAATTTCAGTCTGAATCATATGTGATTTTATTGTTACATTTTGAAATATTTATTGACACTTTTTTGCCTAGGCAAGTAAAATCCTATCAAAGTAATTGTCTAGGCAAGTAATTGGAAGGTTATTTATGACGACTCCTCCTTATATTCATGCATCGAGTATTCCTTTAGGAAAGCTAATTGGTTTGGTTAACCATCATAAAGAGCGGTTGCTGTCACAGTATTTTATGCCACTCGATATCACACCAGCTCAGTTTAAAGTACTTGCGGCCATTGAATTTGAGAAAAAAAATTCACCCGCTGAAATTAGTAAATTACTCGGTATCGATTGTGGATCGATGACTCGCATGGTTGAGCGACTGCTTAAAAAGTCGTTAGTAGAAAAGTTGCCTAACCCAGAAGATAAAAGAGGCGTTATCTTAATTTTAACGTCTTCCGGTCAATCATTATTAACTGAGTGTATTGAGGTGATTGAAACTCAAGTGAGTCCCTTATTAGTCGGTGATTTAGCTGCTGATGAAGTGAAACAGTTGAGCCGTTTATTAGAGCGATTATTACCTTAACGAAGCGTTATTTAGGCAAGAAAAAATTATATATCCAAAAGTAACTTTAATTAGTCCTTCGGGAGCTTCATTCAAACTTTTATGCCGTGTCATATTGGTTTGAAAGGCGCCTATATTCTTTTGCCAACCCTCCTTGCTGAACAGTTTGGATGATAGCTCTGAATTCCGCACCTTGAAGTCACTTGGGTATAATTCATTAATGATCAAATGGTTGAATCATGGAAAACACACAAAATATTGAAGGTACTGTAAAACAAAAAAGTAAACGCCAAACCTCTTTTATGATCCTGTTAGTTGCATTGTTGGTGATTGCTGGTGGTTGGTTTGCTTATTATCAAATGTATGCAAAATTCGTAGAAGAAACGGATGATGCCTATGTGAATGGTAACCTTGTAACGGTTTCACCACAGATTGCAGGTACGGTGACTAAAGTTATTCCAGATGTTGGTGATTATGTGGAAAAAGGTCAAGTGTTAGTGACGTTGGATTCTAATGATACCCAAATTGCACTACAAAATGCTGAAGCTAAATTAGCAAGTAAAGTTCGCGAAGTTCGTAGTATGTATGCGTCGGCGGATAACTTTAAAGCGAAAGTTGAAGCCAGCAAAGTTGAATATCGCCAAGCCTTAAATGACTACAACCGTCGTAAAAATTTAGTTTCGAAAGGCGCGATTTCAAAAGAAGATTTAATTCATTACCAAGATACTCTAGAAGGCGCAAAAAGCCAGTTGGAAGCGGCAGAGCAATCACTACAAATGACGGTGGCCTTAGTTGATAACACGGTTTTAGAAACGCACCCAGGTGTGAAATCAGCGGTTTCGGCGTTACGTAAAAGTTATTTAGATAATATGCGTACTGAAATTGTTGCCCCAATTAGTGGTTATGTGGCTAAACGTGCGGTTCAACTCGGTAGTCAAGTACAACCGGGTAGTCAATTAATGGCAATCGTTCCATTGCATCAAGTGTGGGTTGATGCCAATTTCAAAGAAAGCCAGATGAAAGATATGCGTATTGGCCAACCAGTTACTTTAACTTCCGATCTTTATGGTGAAGAAGTGCAATATACAGGTGAAATTGAAAGCCTAGGTATTGGTACGGGCAGCGCGTTCTCTCTACTCCCTGCGCAAAACGCTAGCGGTAACTGGATCAAGATTGTTCAGCGTTTGCCTGTAAAAATTCATTTAGATGAACAAAACCAAGATAAATACCCATTACGTATTGGTTTGTCTATGGTAGCTAAAGTCGATATTAAAGATACCGATGGTCAATTATTGGCTAAAGAAGTGAATAAACACGCTCGCTATGACACTGATGTTTATCATAACTCTTTGGAAGAAGTGGATACGCTTGTCGCTAAAATCTTGCATGAAAATGCTGGTGTATCAAGTGTTAATGTAAGCAGTGTTGGCACAACAGCGACCGCACAATAGAGGCGTTCATGAACGATCAAACATACACGCCACCTAGTCTGCCATTGGCGGTAATCGCACTCGCCTTAGCAACGTTTATGCAAGTATTAGACAGTACGATTGCTAACGTTGCCTTGCCGACGATCGCAGGTAACTTAGGGGTAAGTTCAGAGCAAAGTACTTGGATAATTACTTCATTTGCAGTGTGTAATGCGATTGCACTGCCACTTACAGGATGGTTTTCTCGCCGTATAGGCCAACTTAGGTTGTTCATTTTATCGGTGGCATTATTTACAATTTCGTCATTCCTTTGTGGAATTGCGACGAGTATGCCTGAGCTTATCGTATTCCGTGCTCTACAGGGTTTTTTTGCTGGCCCTATGTTTCCGATGTGTCAGACCTTATTGTTGGCAATTTTTCCATCAGTCAAACGTAGTGCAGCATTAGCGCTGATTTCTATGGTGACAGTGGTTGCGCCGATTGTTGGGCCGATTACGGGAGGGTGGATAACCGATAATTACTCTTGGCCGTGGATCTTTTTCATCAATTTACCGATTGGTATTTTTTGTTGCTTGGTAGTTTGGCAGCAATTGAAAGATCGCGTTGATGTGACAGCGAAAATGCCGATCGATTTTATTGGTATTGCTTTATTAGTTCTTGGGGTAGGTTTACTGCAAGTTGTGCTTGATTTAGGGAATGATGCCGATTGGTTTGCTTCAACTCACATTGTGATAATGAGCTGTATTGCAGCAATAGCTCTGATTTCATTTGTCATTTGGGAATTAACCGATGAACATCCAATCGTAAATTTATACTTGTTCAAAGATCGCAACTATACGGTAGGCACGCTGGCTCTAGTGTTAAGTTATTCAGCTTTCTTTGCCATTAATATTATTTTGCCACAGTGGTTACAGATTTACATGGGATATACTTCGATTTGGGCGGGCTTAGCTTCTGCACCAATGGGAATATTACCATTTTTATTAACGCCATTAGTTGGTAAATATGCGCATAAAGCGGACATGAGAGTCTTGGCGACAATTTCCTTTGTCGTAATTGGCTTGTCATGTTTCTTACGTTCTTATTTTAATACGTTTGTCGATTTTAACTCGATTGCTCAAGTGCAGTTATTTATGGGAATTGGTATCGCATTTATGTTTATGCCCCTAACCACGATATTTTTATCGAACTTGAACGGTCAGAAAATTGCTGATGCTTCGGGCTTAACCACTTTCTTGCGTGTACTAGGTGGTAGCTTTGCATCGTCATTAACTACATGGTTATGGACTCGTCGAGCTGATTTTCATCATGCGACAATGACTGAACATGTGAGTAATTATGAGCCTGCAGCGGTAGAGTATTTAGATAAGATGGGGGGAGAGACGCAAGCTCATTTAGCGGCAGTAGATCACATCATCACGACTCAAGCTTTTATGAACTCAACGATTGATTACTTCTACATGCTAGGTTGGTTGTTCTTTGCGTTAATTGTGATTACTTGGTTTGCGAAAGGACCATTTATTAAATCAAGTTCAAATTCATCGGCGGCAGCTGCGCATTAACGAGTTTGTTCGTTGAGTCGTAATAATAAAGGAGCGAATGATATCACTCCTTTTGTTTTTTAAGGGGCAGGTGAAGTGGATGAAGCAGGCGTATGATAAAAAGCATAATCTTTATTGGTTGCTCGTTTAGTTTCATCTAGCGCTAAGATTGCTTGGTCGAGTAATTCTTCTGCTTTAGGTTGCCCTTTTTTATTTGAGTAGGTAATACCAATGCGAACACGAACTGGAAACTGATGTTCTTCGGACTGGTAATCAAATTCGAGTTGTTGTTGTAACTCTTTAACTCGAGCCACTAAGTTATTTGGTGTACCTGATTTAGTACAAATAAGTACAAATTCATCACCACCAAGTCTAAAAGCTTTACATTGTTTTATTGCAGCAAGTCTTTGAGCAAATTTCACTAAAACGAGATCACCTACTTGATAACCAATGTGATCATTGATTTGTTTAAAAAGTTTTAGGTCAATAGCGTATAAACAGACTGTTGAGGAGCGTTTTAATTGCTTATTTAGGTAGCCTGATAAGGCGCGCCTATTACCTAATTGAGTGAGTGGGTCGAGTTGTGCAAGTTCTGCTGAGCGTCGACTCATTCGAAGTAAAGCCGTCGAAAGTAATACGGTAATAATAAAAACAGATAATTGCCAAAACTGAATGAGATCGTTATTGGTACGTATACCTTCGCTGATACTACTTGTGAGTACTCGGTTTAGTGAATAATCTAACTTTAGTAGGGCATTTTTAACGTTAACAACTTTGTCGGTAAATGCTTTTGAGTGAAGTTTACTTGGTTCGTTAAAGTCATTACTGAGTGCTTTAATGCTATTAAAAAGTGTTTCTACGTCCTTAGTGACCTGCGGATGACGAGTGCGCAAAAGCTCTGTAGTACTCGATTCTAAAAAGAGTTGTAGGCGGTTCCAAACGAGATCGTAACTTTGAGTTAAGTCTGATAAAGGAATCGCACCTAATTGATATAATTCGGCTTTGTACAAAAACTTTTCCGACTGGTAGAGTATTCGGTTGGCGTACCAATTGGTCGAGCGATAGAATCGATCGATATTGTGATTGTTTTCTTTTTGTAGGTAGACAGTCCATAAAAAACCGCTAGTAAATAGTGATAGCAGCAAGATAAAGGCAATATTGATCATCATGTGTCGTGAGAGATGCAGGTGCATTATAAAGCCTTAATTTTGTTTATTTGCCAAACCAATTGATTCTGTAGTTTATCGTGAGAGAGTAATTTAGGGTTCAGGTCAAAGGGTACCAATAACCAAAAAGGTCCTTTATTACGTAGTGATAGTACTTTCTCGTCTTGTCGAAGGACTAAGATAAATGGATATCTTTGTAAATCTTGAGTATTTATGTCATAGGAATAGCCATTCAAAGCATAAATTCGAATACCATTAATAGAAGATGAAAATTTGTCAGTAATTAAGCTTAACTTCGGTCCTTGATAGGTATGAACCCCTTTAGTCCAAGGCGTCGAGGTTGTGAAGATCGTCTGAGGCAGGATTTCGAGATCTTTAAGGCTTAAGTTAATTTGTTGTCCTGTTGATGACTCTAAGCTCAACATAGGCGATGATTGTGCGACAGTTGAAATCACCATTAGTACCCAAGCTAATGTCAGTTGAAAAGAGTATGAGATTATCGATTTCATTAGTAATAGTTACCCTGCGCATATATTTAGTCGCATTCTAACATTACCATGATAATTAGTGCTATTTTGTGGAGGATTTTTGAACAAAAATGAGAGGCATAGGCCTCCCACTTAGTATTATTGATTACTCTTGTATCGATTACTTACGAACTGCAATCGCTTCAATTTCAATACCAACATCTTTTGGTAAACGCGCGACTTCTACACAAGAACGTGCAGGGTAGTTGGCAACTTTGTGTTCATCAAAGAATGTGCCGTACACTTCATTTATTGCAACAAAGTCATTTAAGTCTTTTACAAATACGGTCATTTTAACAATATCACCCACCGTTAAGCCTGAAGACTCGACAACTGCCTTAACATTATCTAAAGACTGGCGAGCCTGAGCGGTAATCTCAGATGGCACTTCACCAGTTGTTGGGTTCACTGGAATTTGGCCTGATGTCATTATCATACTGCCAAGATCAACGCCTTGAACGTATGGGCCAATCGCTGCGGGTGCTGATTCAGTATGCAATACTTTAGTCATTATTTTTTCCTTGTTATTCCGTGGTATTATTTCTCAGTCATGATTTCGCGAGAAAAGCTCTTCTCACAATACTTACACTTTAAGCGAATATCATCATTTTTTTCAATAACAGAAAAGCTACTCGAAACTGGTTCATTGTGAGTAATACAATTGCTATTTGCACAGTTGAATACGTCAGTCACCACTTTTGGCAAGGTTAAGGCGAGTTTCTTGACGACTTGATAATCTTCAATTTGATTCACCGTGGCATGAGGTGCGTATAAAGCGAGTTTTTGTGCTTGCTCTTCGGTGATAAAGGTATTTTCAATTTTGAGTAAATCTTTAGCGCCAAGAGCCGAAGAGGGCAAATTTAAACCGACGGTGACTCTTTCATTTGAGTTATCCATTTGAAATAGTTTAAGCACTTTTATGCCAATATGTGCAGGAATGTGGTCGATCACGGTGCCGTTTTTAATGGCTTCAACTTGTAATTGGTATTGCTTAGACATGGAAGGCCTCCGTGATTATAAAGTTTGGTTTAGAACAAGTGCAAGCAGTGCGGTACGTGCGTAAACGCCATTCTCTGCTTGTTCGAAATAATAAGCGTATGGCGTTTTATCAACATCAACCGTGATTTCATCAACACGAGGCAGTGGATGAAGCACTTTCAAATTATCTTTAGCATTTTTTAATGCCGATGCGGTTAATACAAAAGCGGATTTAATATGAGCATATTCTGACTCATCAAAACGCTCTTTTTGTACGCGCGTCATGTATAAAATATCTAGCTTAGGAATCACTTCATCCATATCGGTATGCAAGCTGTATTCTATGCCTGCATCATCCAGCTCTTCATAAATATAATCAGGCATCGCTAGCGCTTCAGGAGCGACAAAATAAAAACGTACGTTGCTGAACTTAGCGAGCGCTTGAGTTAACGAGTGCACGGTGCGGCCGTATTTTAAATCTCCGACAAACGCGATATTGATATTATCTAAAGTGCTTTGCGTTTCATAAATGCTGTACAAATCAAGCAAGGTCTGGGTTGGATGTTGGTTTGAACCGTCACCCGCATTGATGATAGGTGTATCGTTGGAGAACTCAGATGCTAAGCGTGCCGCACCTTCTTGTGGATGACGCATTACAAACGCATCGACATAAGAAGAAATGATGCGGATTGAATCGGCAAGCGTTTCGCCTTTTTTCGCATGAGAAGTATTCCCCGCGTTATCAAAGCCAATCACACTACCACCAATACGTTGAATGGCGGTTTCAAAAGACAATCGAGTACGAGTGGAGGGCTCAAAGAAGCAGCTTGCCACCACTTTGCCTTTGATCAACTCTGGCTGAGGATTCTCTTTAATTTGTGCGGCAGTCTGAATGATTAATTCAAGCTCCTGACGAGACAGTTCTGGAATGGAAATAATGTGCTTTTGATAGAGCGAGTTCGCCATGATTTGTCCTTAGCTAGCTTTAGATACAAAAAAGCCCCCAATAAAGGAGGCTTGATCATAAAAGAATAAAAGCAATAACAGAATTAAATAAGCCCATTTGCTTGAAGCAAAATTTGATATTTAGGCTTAACAGTCGCATTGCTCACTCCTTTGATAATTGGCGGAAATTATACTCCCAATAAAAGTAAGCGCAAGCGTTTGCTAAAGCCCTAGGCTAATTATTATGTGCCTTGATTTCTGTTTATCTAATGATGCTAGTCACCTAAAGTCGCCACCATGATGGCTTTAATCGTATGCATGCGGTTTTCTGCTTGGTCGAAGACAATAGAGTAGTCTGATTCAAACACTTCCTCTGTTACTTCTAAGCCTTTCATGCCGTATTTTTCAGCCACTTCTTTACCGACAGTAGTTTCATCATTATGAAAAGCAGGTAAGCAGTGCATAAATTTCACATTTGGATTGTTGGTAGCATTAATCATATCCATATTAATTTGATAAGGCGTCATCAAGGCAACACGTTCATCCCAAGCATCTGCCGCTTCACCCATAGAAACCCACACATCGGTATATAAGAAATCACAACCTTGAACACCTTTGGTCACATCTTCAGTGAGTGTGATTTTAGCGCCAGTACTTTGGGCGATAGTTTGGCAAGCTTTCACTAGGCTTTCTTCTGGCCAAAATGCTTTCGGTGCAACTAAGCGAATATCCATTCCCATTTTCGCTGCGCCAACCATCAATGAATTACCCATGTTGTTTCGAGCATCCCCTAAGTAAGCAAAACTCACTTCATTTAATGGTTTGTCTTGGCTGTACTCTTGCATAGTCAGGAAGTCAGCTAAAATTTGCGTTGGGTGAAATTCATCGGTTAAGCCATTCCAAACCGGTACACCGGCATGCTCTCCGAGTTCTTCCACAATCGCTTGTCCAAACCCGCGATATTCGATGCCATCATACATACGGCCCAAAACACGCGCGGTATCTTTCATTGATTCCTTATGGCCAATTTGCGAACCGGAAGGGCCGAGGTAGGAGACTTGCGCGCCTTGATCAAACGCGGCAACTTCAAAAGCGCAACGAGTACGAGTAGAAGATTTTTCAAAGATCAGCGCGATATTTTTACCTACCAGTGATTTCTTCTCACAGCCTGCGTATTTAGCGCGTTTTAGATCGCGAGATAAGCTGAGTAAAAAATCGATTTCTTTCGGCGTAAAATCCAACAGTTTTAAGAAATTACGGTTGCGTAAGTTGAAAGCCATAACTACGTCCTTGTGAGTCGGTGGTAAAAGTTACTTATACATAAAAATGCCAATAAAGTGAATTTTTATTTAACTTGTGTGTGGTGGAAATCAAAGTATAACTAATAGGCATATTAACGCTTACTTAGTATGAGCTTTCATGGCAAAATACACCGTATTAATCTACATTGAAAATTCGCCCACACTGGAGCTTAAGCTATGTCTAATAATGATCAATCGATGCAAGACGATTACATGTCGGTAGAAGAACTGATTGAATTTCAAAAAGAAGAAACACGTGAAATTATCGCAGCATTGATTGAAGATGGCAGTGATCCAGATGCGCTTTACGATATTGAGCACCATTTATTCGCTGAAGATTTCGCAACATTAGAAAAAGCGGTGATGGAAGCATTCCAAATGGGCTTTGAGGTTTTAGAAGCTGAAGAAACGGAAGACGAAGATGGCAGCAAAGTATTGTGCTGTGATGCGATCATGCAATCGGCTTTAGATGCTAATCTTATTGATGAGCAAGTTGAGAAGCTTGTCCATTTGGCTGAAAAGTTTGACATTATCTATGATGGCTGGGGCACCTTCTATGAAGGTGAAGATGCGATTTATGATGAAGAGAATGACGACTACGACAGCGAATAACGCTTTTCTTTTCGTTAATAAATACCAGCTGAATATGGCTGGTATTTTTATATCTAAATTTTATTCACGGACGATTATGCATTTTTTACTTGATGGCCTTTGGCAAATATCGCCACTTACTGATTTATCTATCCCGCAAGCAGATATCGCTTTTCCTGCCAAATTGAGTTCGGTATTACCTAGCTACTTAACTGAACAAGAGATTGATCAGCAAGAATGGCATCTAATGCACGATATCGAGGTCGATCAATCAATGTTAGATCTTGCAGGGGTAGATCTTGTGATCGATGGTATTGATCGTTATGCCGAAGTGCGAGTGGGTGGGGTGGCAGTATTTGACTGTGATGGTAGCCAATATCGTTATCAAAAAGATATTCAGCCTTATCTTAACCTTGGTAAAAATCGGATTGAGATTCTGTTTTTAGAACCTGATGATGATTTCTTGATTGAAGAAGCATCGGTTTGTCACTTAGGCGATCCTGTTAGTGATGCTGCAATTGTCAGTGAAATTAAGCGCACACCCTTTTTACGTTTAGTGCGTAATGTTCGATTGCAACATGTGGTGGCTGAGCAAATTTGGCATCACGGTGGTGGCTGTGAGCTAAAGGTTGATGTGTATTATTCGACATTAAAGCCCGGGTTAGTTTCAACTCAAATAAAATACGAAGGGATGATGTACACCATACCTTTAGATGTGAGAAGCGATCATGTGACGGCTATTTTTCAGGTTGATGCTCCTAAGCAAGCGGTCATAGAGCAAGAAACTAATCAAGCATTATCTGGTAATACTGAACTTTATGTTCACTTAGATGGCTATCACTTTAGGTTTAATGTGGCGTTATCAGAAACGCAAAGCGTTAGCCATCATCCGCTATAAACCTTAGGTTTTATTCATTGTGATTATAGCGTTTTAGCCATGACTACTTCACAATCACTGTGACCGGTATTTCCCCAAGGCTCATCTAAATGTTGAAAACCAAGCTTTTGATATAAAGTAAGCGCTGCTTTCAGCTCCGCGGTTGATTCTAAATAACACTGTTCAAAGCCGATTTCTCTCGCTTGATCAAAGCAAACATCAATTAACTGCTTAGCGAAACCTTGGCCACGAGCGCGATTTAAAATATACATCTTCTGTAATTCACACACTTCGGGCTTACTGGCGAGTGAGGCAATCCCCGCACCACCCACAACCAGACCGTCTTTATCAACCATTACCCAGTAGTGAGAACGCGTCGCTTGATAGATCTCAAATAAGGTATCTAAAGTTGGATCGGCCACGCTATAACCTTTATCGGCGGTTAAGCCAAACTCTGCTGAAACATCACGAATGACTTGAGCAATGTGAGGGTTATCTTGCGGCTCAATAGGGCGAATGGTGTAAGACATAGTACGACTGGATTCTTAAGGATATGAGTAAGAGCAGAGAGTGTATCCCAATATTTCTCGGCTATGAAAATAAAAATGAAAAATAAAAACGCCCACTATCTTATTCGGAGTAGTGGGTCGTGGGCGTTTGTTGTTTAACTTTTGGTTGTGCAATTAATAGGCTCTGACTTGATCATTTTTTACTTCTGTTACTTCAATACTATGTTGTTGTAGTTCATGATGGTGGCAATGTAAGCTGATTTTCGCTTTTTCATTATGTTGCCATACACGCTCGTGGAAGTAGAATACAACCGTATTAATACTTGGCTCTAACATCGCCATCAAACCACCGACAAACACATCACCTGTTAATAAGTAAACGACTAAGAACGCTACGCTAAAGTGCAACACAGCGAAGCTTGCGGTTTTACGACTCGGTTTTAACATTGCTAAACGAGCCCACTTTGGTTGCTGCCATGCTTTTTCATGGAAGTAGAAAGCAACTGTGTTCACCATTGGTTCAATCATTGCGATTAAACTACCTAAGATAATGTCACCGGTTAATACATAAGCAACGGTAAAAGCAACAGTGAAATGTAAGATAGCGAAAGTAAATGTCTTTTTCATAATGACTCCGAATAATGTCTTTGTTTTGTTGAGTACATTATTGCGAATAATTCTCATTACGTAAAGTAAGTTTATGATTATTTGTTTGATAGGTAGAAGCTATTGATTTTATGTTTCTGTGTTGTTCGATGTCTTATGTGAGTTTTTATAAAATATAATCTTTTTTAATGCTTATCTCTTTTTTTTAATTTATTAACATTCTTTCCGGTTTAATTCACACACGTTAGCTCTGAAATGAAATAGATGAATATAGTAGTAAAAAGTCGTTGTACGTGTGATTTATCAAGCCGAAGCTCAAGATGAGAGTACATTGCATGACAATGATATTGTCGTAACCGTTGGAAGTGCATTACCAACATTTGCAACTTCGTTAGGAGTTAAAAAAGCAAATCATAGTACGGTGAAAAACCCCAATACGATGAATCTGTTTATCAATCAAATTATGACAATGCGCGGGGGAGAATAATCATGAAATTGTATGGCAATATTTTAAAAGTTTTGGTGTTGAGTATAGTCTTTGGTTTTAGTTCTCAGCTTTTAGCAAGAGACACTGTCCCTTTATTTTCGGGTAAAGAGTTGTTTGAAATCATTGATGCACCTTTTAAAAAAGGCGATCGTCAGACCGTGGTAGAATTTGAGGTTAATCGAGGGCAATCTTTTTTTGCTTCTGTCGTTATTCCTATCACTAACGTACATTTTGAATTGCTGGATTCAAACGGAAATAGTGTGCTCGATAGTCACCATGAATCGATTAAAATTAGTTATGGCGATGAAATTGAACCGGGGCTTCCCGGGGCAAGCTATAAACTACCGTCATTGGATGTTGGTAACAAAACAGGTACTTGGAAATTTATCATTCAGTATGATGAAGTGAATTACGATTCTGCAATTGCACTTCAAATTTTTAGAAAATCAATTTTAAATGCCAAAGTTGCTATATTAGGTCATCTGGCTGTCGTTGGAGACTTTATGGTGCCAGCGATACTAGTGACTGCAAATGGTCAACCAGTTTTAAATGCAGAGGTTCCTATCACTGTCACTTATCCTGATGGTCGTATGGATAAATTAGTGGGGTACGATGATGGCTCTGGCTTAGACGCAGTGGCTGGAGATGGTGTTTATACAGCCCCAGATAGCATTCCTTACCAGCAAGTGGGAGAGCATATTGTTGAGAGTAAAGTAGTGGCTCACCGCTTGGGTTATCAATACCAAGCATATGCTGGAAAAATATGGTAGTAACGGAGCAAGTGGCGACAGTAGATAGTCTCCAAGTTGTTATTCCTAATGATGTATGTGTGAATGATATTTTAGTCACTGTAAATGCAACTTTTCATCGAGAAGGAACGTTCGATTTATACGGTATGCTTAAAGGATCTTTTAGTGAACGGCATTTTGATATGAATATTGGTGACCGATTTCAAGTTGCCAAAGGTGAGAATGAATTTAAGTTAACAATATCTCGAGAGGAGTTATCCGATACATTTTCTGTTCCTGGCGAGAAATTAAGAAAATCAGATGGCCCATATATAATTCGCTCACTATTATTTTATGGCAACGGTATGGGTAAAAATAAAATGCTCAGACAATTAGGTAAGAGTAAACCTTACAAAAAAGAGCTATTTATACCAGCTGCGATTATTAATATTAGTGACAGAATAATAAAAAATACCTTTAAAAAAGGCTAACCTTTCGGTTAGCCTTTGAGAGTATTACTTAAATAATCCGCTTATAAAGCAGCAATAGTCGCTTTTTGCTCTTCTAGCTTAACCAAGGTTTCTTGGTAGCCTTCAAGTTTAGCGCGCTCGGCTGTAACAACCGCTTCTGGTGCTTTTGCGACAAAGCCTTGATTGTTTAGCTTACCTTCGATGCGTTTAATTTCACCTTGGGTTTTCGCGACTTCTTTATCAAGACGAGCCAGTTCCGCATCTTTATCAATCAGACCAGCCATTGGCACCATGATAGTTGATTTTCCTACCAGTGACGTTGCACATGCTGGTGTTTCTTCGCCTTCCGTTAATACTTTCACTTCTTCCAGTTTACCTAGAGAGCTTAATACCGCTAGGTTATCTTCAAGACGTTTAGCA
This sequence comes from Vibrio sp., assembly GCF_048266485.1. Taxonomy (GTDB): domain Bacteria; phylum Pseudomonadota; class Gammaproteobacteria; order Enterobacterales; family Vibrionaceae; genus Vibrio. The sequence goes on from NZ_JBLWZK010000004.1 coordinate 201,322, forward strand.
TCAACCGAATCGGCTTTTAGCATAATTGAAAGCGGGACGCTTGGCGCGATATCGTATTCTGCACGTAAGTTACGGATACAAGTGATGAATTGTTTTACCCACTCGATATCGTCTAGTGCTTTTTGATCGAAGTTGCTTTCATCAAATAGAGGCATGGCCTGAGTCATGATGGTGTCGCCTTCAACGCCAGGAACAAGCGGTTTTACGCTCTGCCAGATAGACTCTGTGATGTATGGGATCACAGGGTGCGCAAGGCGCAATGTTTTCTCTAGTACAGTAATGAGAGTACGACGAGTAGCACGTTGTTTTGCTTCAGTCCCTTTCCATAATACTGGCTTAGTCAGCTCTAAGTACCAGTCACAGAATTGGTTCCAGATAAACTCGTATAGCGTGTTAGCAGCCATATCTAGACGGAAGTTTTCGATATGCGCATTGAACTCTTTAGCGGCGATTTCGAATTGAGATTCAATCCATTTGTCGGCTAGAGAATATTCAAGCTCAGCACCTTCAGCAAAACCACAATCTTGCTCTTCTGTGTTCATCAATACGTAACGGCTTGCGTTCCATAGTTTGTTACAGAAGTTACGGTAACCTTCAAGACGTTTCATATCCCAGTTGATGTCACGGCCAGTTGAAGCCATGGCTGCTAGGGTGAAACGCAAGGCATCAGTACCATAAGGTTCGATACCGTTTTCAAAAGTTTTACGGGTGTTTTTCTCGATCTTCTTCGCAAGCTGAGGCTGCATCATGTTGCCGCAACGTTTTTCAACCAGAGATTCAAGATCAATACCGTCAATCATATCGATTGGGTCAAGTACGTTACCTTTTGACTTAGACATCTTATCGCCGTTTTCATCACGGATAAGGCCAGTCATGTAAACGGTTTTAAATGGTACTTGTGCTTTGCCATCTTCATCTTTCACAAAGTGCATGGTCATCATGATCATACGTGCAACCCAGAAGAAGATGATGTCAAAACCAGACACCAATACATCGGTAGGGTGGAAAGTTGAAAGATCTTTGGTTTTTTCAGGCCAGCCCATCGTGCCGAACGTCCAAAGCGCTGAAGAGAACCAGGTATCTAATACGTCATCGTCTTGGCGTAGTACGATCACTGGATCGAGATTGTTTTTCTCACGCACTTCTTCTTCAGTACGACCGACATAAACGTTGCCGTTGTTGTCATACCAAGCTGGAATGCGATGACCCCACCAAAGTTGGCGAGAGATACACCAGTCTTGTACGTCACGCATCCACGCAAAGTACATGTTTTCATATTGCTTAGGTACGAATTGAATGTCGCCATCTTCTACCGCTTTCACAGCTGGAGCGGCTAAAGGAGCAGTGCGAACATACCATTGGTCAGTCAGCATTGGCTCGATAACTACGCCACCACGGTCACCGTAAGGAACCGTTAGGTCGTGATCTTTAACTTCTTCTAATAAGCCAAGTGAATCCATTTCTGCAACGAGTGCTTTACGTGCTGCGAAGCGCTCCATGCCTTGGTATTGAGCTGGAATGTCAGTGCTGTAAATGTCTGATGGTTCACCCGTGGTGGTGAAGACTTCAGCCGCATCACGGATATCAGCATTTAGGGTTAAAATGTTGATCATTGGAAGTTGGTGACGTTTGCCCACTTCATAGTCATTGAAATCGTGCGCAGGGGTGATCTTCACACAACCTGTGCCTTTTTCCATATCGGCGTGTTCGTCACCAACGATTGGAATACGGCGATCAACGATAGGCAAGATGATTTCTTTGCCAATGATATCTTTGTAACGAGGATCTTCTGGGTTAACCGCAACACCCGTATCACCTAGTACCGTTTCAGGGCGAGTGGTTGCGACAACGATGTAGTCTTTACCTTCCGCGGTTAATGCACCATCGGCTAATGGGTAGCGGAAGTGCCACATGTGACCTTTTTTGTCTTTGTTTTCAACTTCAAGATCAGAAATCGCGGTGTGCAGTTTTGGATCCCAGTTTACTAGGCGTTTGCCGCGGTAAATGAGGTCATCTTCATAAAGACGGACGAAAACTTCACGGGTGGCATTAGATAAGCCATCATCCATAGTAAAGCGTTCACGTTCCCAATCAACTGATGCGCCAAGACGACGAAGCTGACGAGTGATGTTACCACCAGATTCAGCTTTCCAATCCCAGATCTTATCGATAAAGGCTTCACGACCGTAATCGTGTTTTGTTTTGCCTTCTTCTGCTGCGATCTTACGCTCAACCACCATTTGAGTCGCAATACCAGCATGGTCGGTACCGACTTGCCAAAGGGTGTTTTTGCCTTTCATACGCTCACAACGGATCAAAGTATCCATGATGGTATCTTGGAAGGCGTGGCCCATGTGAAGACTACCGGTGACGTTCGGCGGTGGAATGACAATGCTGTAGGCTTGCTTTGAAGTATCACCATGAGGCTTAAAGTAACCAGCCTCTTCCCAACGCTGGTATAGCGCTTGTTCAATTGATGTTGGGTTATATGTCTTTTCCATAGTCTTCTTTTATCGATACGTTGAGCGTGAAAAATAATGTTTTTCGAGCCTAGAGCGCTGCGCTTTTTCGTTGCTAGGGCGCTTCGCTGCTCGATTTATTCGTTACTCGATTTACGTGCTTTGCTTTTCCGAGCTACGAGTAACGTTTTTAATGTTAATTGTCTGCATTTCAAAGCCAGCTTGTCGGTAGATTTTATACCTTTCTCGAGCTTGTTGCTTTGGTTTTTCTTCGCAAGGAACGAAGTCTACCACTTGTCTAAAGGTCTGAGCAAAAATTGTATTATCATTCGCCATATTGATAACTAACTGGCGGTTGCGATGTGGCTTTACTTGGCTAAAACCAATTTCAATTGAGGTACCATATTGTGGTCCTTCCCCAGATAAGTTATGCGGTTGAAATTGTTCAGGTTCTTTTTGCCAAAACGCTTCATCTATGGCTTCTGCTTGGCTTTGATCTTGTGCATTGATGTACACTTTTGCTCCTTGAGAAGCAAAATGGCTGGCTAAATACACTACATAGTCAATATGGCCAGTAGTGGTATCTTGCAAGCTGTTTGGTTCAATGATGTAAAAAGTTGCAATAGCCATACGCAGATTTTGTGTTCACCAAAATGAAAGGGGACCGTAAAGGCCCCCATTTTATACGATTAGCTCATCAAAGAGATAAGAATTATTCTTCTATGATTTGCGAGCCTGATGCACGATTGACTAAGAATTGTACTAGTAACGGTACTGGACGGCCTGTTGAGCCTTTTTGTGCGCCTGATTTCCAAGCTGTGCCTGCAATATCAAGGTGTGCCCAATTGTATTTCTTAGTAAAGCGAGATAAGAAACAGCCTGCGGTGATTGTACCACCTGGGCGACCGCCGATGTTTGCCATATCAGCAAATGGACTATTGAGTTGTTCTTGGTACTCATCAGACATAGGTAGACGCCATGCGCGGTCACCTGCTTGCTCTGATGCGTTGACAATCTCATGTGATAGCGGGTTATGGTTGGCAATCACACCACTGATGTGATGACCTAGTGCAATCACACAAGCGCCTGTTAAGGTTGCTACATCAATGACACAATCAGGATCGAAACGCTCGACATAAGTTAGAGCATCACAAAGTACTAAACGACCTTCTGCATCGGTATTTAATACTTCAACCGTTTGGCCTGACATTGTTGTTAAAATATCACCTGGGCGGTAAGCGTTGCTACCTGGCATATTTTCACAGCCCGCTAACACACCAACCACGTTAATTGGTAAGTTTAATTTCGCGAGTGCTTTCATGGTACCAAAGACAGAGGCTGCGCCACACATGTCGTATTTCATTTCATCCATGCCTTCGCCTGGCTTTAATGAAATACCGCCCGAATCAAAAGTTAAACCTTTACCCACAAGCACAATTGGTTTGGCTTCTGGATCTGGGTTACCTTTATAGTTGATGATGGACATCATAGATTCATTGCGCGAACCACGACCTACCGCTAGGTAAGAGTGCATTCCGAGTTTTTCCATCTCTTCTTCACCAATGATTTTGGTTGTGATGGTTTCGAAATCATCGGCTAGGCGACGTGCTTGGGAAGCAAGATAAGCAGGGTTTGCAACATTTGGTGGCATATTGCCAAGATCTTTCGATGCTTTCACACCTGATGAAACCGCTAAACCATGAGCAATCGCTTTTTCGCCTAGGTTTAGCTCTCGACGAGTTGGTACGTTAAATACTAATTTACGTAGAGGGCGGCGAGTTTCTGGCTTGTTGCTCTTAAATTGATTAAATGTGTAAAGGCTATCTTTTGTTGATTCAATTGCTTGACGAACTTTCCAATAAGTATCACGCCCTTTGACATGTAGCTCTGTTAAGAAGCATACTGCTTCCATTGAGCCGGTGTCGTTCAAGGTACTAATGGTTTTTTGGATAATATCTTTGTATTGACGTTCGCCTAGTTCACGTTCTTTACCGCAACCAACAAGTAGAACACGTTCAGATAACATGCCCGGTACTTGGTGCAATAGCAGCATTTGACCTGGTTTACCTTCGAGGTCACCTCGACGTAATAATGAACTAATATAGCCGTCGCTGATTTTATCTAGTTGCTCGGCGACAGGAGAAAGGCGACGTGGCTCAAACACTCCAACGACTATACAAGCGCTGCGTTGTTTTTCTGGGCTGCCACTTTTTACACTGAACTCCATGCGTACTCCTACATCCTAAAGACAAATAGAACTAAATGTTGGATAATGCTTATTCTTCGTTGCCATTGGGCAAACTGTTCTAGAATTAAGCGACACAAGATTTAGTTAGAAATAGTAAATCGAGTGTTTTTGAAAATTCACTCGATATTTAAAGATTAATATAGTTAAAAAACATTAAAAATAATAGACTCATCGGAAAACTATAGTGATTCCGTCAAAAAAACAAGTTTTGTATAGGTAATGCTGCGTGATTATTGTTAGATATTTGATCCGCGAGACACTCAAAAGCCAGTTCGCCGTCTTCTTTGTGCTTTTTCTCGTGTTTTTGAGCCAAAAATTTATCAGTGTGTTAGCTGATGCATCTGATGGGGACATTCCCGCCAGTATGATTATGTCTATTGTTGGTCTTAATATGCCAGCAATGGGATTATTAATGCTTCCATTGAGTTTATATGTTGGCATCTTGCTGACTTTTGGTCGCTTGTACGCTGAAAGTGAAATTACGGTAATGAATGCCACCGGGATTGGTAATAAATTTTTAGTGCATGCCGCTTTATATCTTGCCGTGATCACTGGTGTCATTGCTGGCTTTAATTCTTTATATCTTTCGCCTTGGAGTCAGGAAAAAGTAACCCAACTTCTTGAACAAGTTACCGCAACCAGTAGTATTGATTTACTTAAAAAAGGTCAGTTCCAACCTGCGCCAGATGGTAGTGCTGTGGTTTTTATTGATGATATTAAAGATAAACAACTGACCAATGTGTTTGTCGCTCAAGCACAACCAAGAGATTCGATTCGTCCAAGTGTGATGTTTGCTAACTCTGGTGTGGTGCAAGAATTTCCTGATGGTCGTCAAATGTTGACCCTAAAAGATGGGGTTCGTTATGAAGGCATTCCTAATTCTTTAGACTACCGTAATACCGATTATGACGAATACTCAGCGTTAATTGGTCAGCGTGATGTGCAAACGAAAAAGCGTAAGTGGGAAGCCATTCCAACGAAAGATCTTATCGGCATCAGTGACCTAGAAGCAAAATCCGAACTGCAATGGCGTTTAACTTTGATTGTTTGTATTCCATTGCTTACTTTAGTTGTGGTGCCTTTATCGGCGGTTAACCCTAGACAGGGGCGTTTCGCCAAACTAGGTCCTGCTGTATTGATTTATTTAGCTTACTTCTTAGCAATCAGTGCAATGAAATCGGCCATTGAAGATGGCACTGTGCCGCCAGCATTAGGAATGTGGTCGATAAATGCTTGTTTGTTGATTGCCGGGATTATTCTCAATAGTTTAGATAGCTTATTTGTACGTGGACTCAGAGATAAATTGAGAAGAAGGAAGTTGAGCCGTGTTTAAAATTCTTGATTGGTATATTGGCCGAACCATTATTGCCACTTCTTCTTTGTGTCTCGCGACCTTGGTCGGTTTGTCTGCCATTATTAAATACGTTGAGCAGTTACGTAAAGTCGGTCGAGGAACTTACGACTTAATGGAAGCTTTGTACTTTGTGGTATTAAGTATTCCTCGTGATATCGAAATGTTCTTCCCAATGGCAGCCTTACTTGGTGCCTTGATTGGTTTAGGTATGCTAGCCGCCAGTTCTGAACTTGTGGTAATGCAGGCCTCAGGTTTCTCGAAGCTGAATATTGGTGTTTCAGTATTGAAAACCGCAGTGCCTTTAATGCTAATGGTGATGATTCTTGGTGAATGGGGCTCGCCACAAGCACAAAAGCTAGCGCGAGATTCACGTGCCATGGCGATTGCCGGTGGTGACATTGTTTCGGTTCGAGATGGTGTTTGGGCGCGTGATGGTAATAACTTTATCTATATCGGCCGAGTGAATGGCGAAGATGAGTTGAAAGGTGTGACTATCTGGCAGTTTGATCAAAAGAAAAAACTCAATGATATTCTGGTATCGCAAACCGTTCGATACGAAGATGATAACCGTTGGATGATGAAAGATGTTCAAATTACAAAGATGAAAAATGATGTTCAGCTTAGTAAAGTGAAAGAGCCTAATTATGAATGGCACACGACATTAACACCGGACAAGCTAGCAGTAGTCACGGTTAAGCCAGAAGAATTATCGTTAACCGGTTTATATAGTTATGTGACCTATTTGAGAGATTCAGAGCAAGATCCATCTCGCTATGAATTAGCTTTTTGGCGTAAAGTCTTCCAGCCATTATCAATAGCTGTGATGATGTTGATGGCGCTATCGTTTGTCTTTGGCCCGCTTCGTAGTGTGACCATGGGGGCGAGAATTTTATCAGGTGTTATCGCAGGCTTTACTTTCTACATCTCCAGCGAAGTATTTGGCCCGATGAGCTTGGTATATGGCATACCTCCGGTAATTGGCGCACTCGCTCCTAGTGTGATCTTTTTAGCGGTCGCCGTGATGCTGATGAGGCGGAAAGCCTAGCAGTGAAATAGTTATAATTAATTTGATTGGTATTAAAATAAACAAGGGATGCCAAGTGCATCCCTTTTTAATGTCGTTCAAATAGAGAGTTGAATTTAAACTGCTTTTGGTAGATGAACTACTTGGCATTTTGACCACATATCCTGCAAAGCTCTTTTTTCAGAATCAAATAACACCGTGATATTACCCAACCCAAATAGAGATGTAGCCGCTCGGATTAAAGATTGAGCGAAACGAATGTTACTACCATCTTCATTCTGTACTCTTAACTTCCAAGCTCGCATGCCGAGAGTCTGTCCTTTCATCCAGAAGAAGCTTAAAAAGCCTACCCAGACAAACACCACATAACCATGAAATAAAATACTCCAAACAGGGTGATGATTGAGTAAATCACTAGCATCAATATAAGAGCCGTAGTTGATGATACCTTGAGATAAAAGGGCCTCCATGGTGGCGATCACAATACCTACCGCGATCATTTCCACCGCAATAATAATCAGAGCATCATAAAAAATTGCCGCCAAACGACGTAAAAAACCAGCAGGCTTAGTGTGTACTTGAGAATTCATAAGCGATCTAATTTATAAAAGGTGTCAGCAGAATAGCCATTTGTATGGGACATTTAAAGTTGAAACTTGTATCTAATTAGTATTAATGGTGAAAATATCAGCGATTAAACCATTTTGAAAATTTAACACTTGCGCCGGTGCCTTCCATACGTATAATTCCAATCACTCCTTAGCGTTATAAGCTAATTGAGTGACAATTTGGCGGTGTGGTGAAATTGGTATACACGACGGATTCAAAATCCGTTGCCTTCGGGCGTGGCGGTTCAAGTCCGCCCACCGCTACCACTTCTTTTCCTTTTGTGGTCAAAGGGTTAGAAGTTTAGCAACAAATCCTCAAATCGTAGTCGTTACTTTATTCTGTGTAAATCTGTGCACTGAGGTAACTACAATGGCTACTATCCAAACTCTAAGCGGTGTTCGGGGTAAAACCTATCGCGTTCAATTTATGCGTGACGGTCGTCGCGTTTCTAAATGTTTCAAACGTAAAAAAGATGCTGAAAAATTCCTAGCTCAAATTACGCTTGATGACTCTCTAGCTTCTTCGCTAACAAACTACACATTAAACACACTTACATTTCAAAATGCTGTAACTCAATACCTTGAACAGTACGACGGAAGAGATCCGTCTATTAATCAACGGTTAGGATACTTTATTAATGTATTTGAAGATAAGCCAGTTGGTAAAATCACACGTTCAGTATTGAAAGCTGAACTAGATAAACTTACTGACCAAGGATTAAGCCCGGCAACAGTAAATCGTTATAAAGCATCTATTAGCTCACTCTTTACATTCATTAGTAATGAGTTCGATATTCGCCATAATCCCGCCCGTGAAATTCAACAGCGAAAAGAATCTAAAGGTTCTACTCGATTTCTATCTGACGATGAACAAAAGCGCCTACTTATAGCGTGCCGTTCGTCTGAGTGGAATAAATTATATTTACTCGTATTGATGGCGCTCACTACCGGAGCTCGGCGAACTGAGTTATTGACACTGACTTGGCACGACATCGATTTAAATAACCGACTCGCTACGTTACATAATACGAAAAACGGTGATAAGAGATTGCTACCGTTAACTATGTCCGTAGTTGATGAGCTTCGCCGGTTCAAATCTACTGGTTACGTATTCCCTCATAATTCGAACCTTGGTGATTATTTCAGAAACTTCGATTGTCATTGGTCTGATGCAAAAAGTAGGGCGGGTATCAATAATTGTCGTTTTCACGATTTACGGCACACTGCAGCATCAACACTGGCTAGAAATGGGGCTACGTTATTAGAGATTGCCGAAGTTTTAGGTCATCGTTCATTAGAAATGACAAAACGTTATGCCCATCTTTGTGTCGGTCATAAATCAACCTTGATAGATAGGGTATTTGGATGATTTGTTATCACTATTTGACGGTGTGGTCAATTAGATATCTGTTTATTTTATGTGATGTGTGTCACGTTTTTATCTTTTGACTAAATCGTCAAAATTAGCTCTTAGATATAGTTCATCCGACCACAACGGATTATTACAACCTAATCCGATATATAAGCGACTACTGAGGATTGAATAAAATGAATAACAATTTTGATGAATTGGCGATGGATTTAAACAATTGGATCCCCGCTATTGATGTGCCTAAGCAATTCCCACAATTTACCCATGCCCAGATAAAGAATTTAATCTGGAAGCGAGAGCACAATCCAGCTCTTAATCGTTGCTATAGACGTGTAGGCCGTAAAGGTTATATCAATGCGCCTTTGTTTGGTTTGTTTATGGCGGGGATGTTACCAGAGCAGCGAGGTGAGCATAATGCTTGATGAAAATGGAGGCGGCGCATTCGAGCAGCAACTCGATGCGCCGGGTTCTCTAAGTGGTAAAAACTTTGGCAAGTCCTCTACCGCTGACAATTATAACCTAAGTGACAGAATGGTCAAACCGTTAAATGATTGGGTGTATCAAACCGCCGCAATGGCTGAATTGTGCGGTTATCGGCCGATCCCTTACTATAAGTCTATCGGTAAGCCTTCCCCCTATGCCGCAGGCCAAAGATACACAGCAGATGATCCTAAATGGGCAACGGCTGACTTTGTAGCTATTGCGTTAGATAACGTTGTTTTGGTCGACTGGGACGCATACAAAGACCAAGTTATTAGCATTGCTGAACTAGCTGTAAAACTTGGTATTACAGAAGGTGAATTGCGCGGTGCTGAGGTACAAAACGACCCGAAAAAGGACAGTAAGCATTTCTTTTTTCGCTTACCTGATGGGTTCGACAGTTCGCAAATTATGGACTCCAACAACGGTAATTTTATACGTGGTATAGATTTTAAAACAGGCAACCAATTAGCCTATTTAAAACCGCACAAGGAATTGCGTAATGACATACTTCCATTCACCAATGAGCTACCGCTAGTTCCTCAAATCATCATTGACGAAATTCTTAAACCAAAGACGGTTGCAACGCAGATAGGTGAGGTTAAAACATGCACCAAGGAAAACCAACACGCATTACTTCACCTAGATGATGCTTGTAACGCCTTGGCGGCCATGGGGCCGGATACCGGGCGCAACTCAAAATTAAACGAGTTGAGTCTTGAGTTCTTATCGTTGGCTCATGGAGGATTCCTCCACGTTGAAACAGTGCGCAATAGCCTATTAGAAGCATACATGCAATGCGGTGGTGAGGGCTTTGAAGCGACGTTCAATAGTGCGAATCGGAAAGCAGCAACGCAACCACGAAATACCGTTAAACCGCATGTTGGCGCTGTGGCGTTCGGTGACGGTGCGATACCACAACAACATAACTCGCCTACGTTACCTAATGTGGATTGTGAGTTTAACCTATTTGAGATTTCTGCAAATTGGGTGGAAGAATGGGTTATGACACCAGAGGGGCAATATCAACATAAGGCATTGAAGAACGTTCTAACACAACGATCATTCGATAATAGATTTCATAATGTAGTCCCTAATGGTGAAGGTAATGCCAGTAAATACGTGAAAGGTAAGATACCTACAGTTGACTGTATTTTTTATAATCCGCTAGAAAGTCGGGACGTTTATAGAGATAAGCAGACAGGGCTTATAGCATTGAACACCTATGTACATTATTCACCGGAGCGCGTTGATACTAAACGTGCCGGAGAACTAATTAAAAAGCATCTTAAATGGGTGTTCGGTGATGAAGAGACAGAAATGTTAATTCTCGACTGGATGGCATGGCAAGTTCAGAAAATAGGTGTTTTAAACCGTTTCGCCCCCGTTGTAGTAGGTGATTTTGGTGATGGTAAAACTACAATTGCTAATTTCATAAAAAATGCCATAGGTAAGGCTAACGTTGCTCAGATCACGAATGATGCGATACAAGAACGCTTCAACGGTTGGGCAAACGAGGGGGCAGTAGGTGTGATTGAAGAGTTATACGTATCTGGCAAAGATCGTTACACCATCGGCAACAGATTAAAACCGGTTATCACTAACGAAGATTTTAGATTGACCGTAAAATATATGAATGGCGTAACTGTTGATAACTACACCAATTATTTTGTTTGTACTAACCACCGTGATTGTATTCCGTTAGAAAAAAATGATCGTCGTTGGTGGGTGATAGAGTCGCAATGGCTCAATAAACCGGTGTGTAAAGCTCAATCGAAGATTCACCACGAAGAGGTTTACCACTATCTAAAACACGAAGACAATGGCGGCGTTCATTGGTTTTTAAAAGATCATGTGATAAGTGATAAATTCCTTTCATTTAGCGAGGCGCCTATGACACCAGCTAAGATGCGCATGATGCAATCTGCATTACCTGAGAACACACTGGCAATAACGGAGAGATTAGGCTCTTTAGGTCAGTTACTTGTTATTAACGGGCATCTTTCCACAACCGAGCTTTTACGTCGTGATATCGATTCTGGTTATCAATATCGCCTAAGTGGTGGTAAATCTCTTTCCAAAGCACTGGATGATTTAGGATTTAAACGAGTTGAATCTCGCCCCACAGTTAACGGTATTAAGCATACCTTGTATTGTTTCCCCATTGGCAAAACAATAAACGACTTCATTTAATAAAAGTGACCCGCTACGGCGGGTTTTTTTACGCCTGTATAATTATTTTTATGTAATCCAATTAGACAGGAAAAATTATTTACTTGTCCTATCCTGTCTAGTTCCTGTCTAGTTAGCCAGTTTTTTTTGTGTCGGTGGACAGGAAGAGGACAAGTAAAGGACAGGAAAAATAATTTACTTGTCTAGGTTATGCTATTGTATTTATTGATTTTATCAACCCAGTAGACAGGATAGACAGGATAAACGTAAAAAGTAGTGAGAGAAAGAATTTGTACAAAAAATAAACAAATATAAATAGAATAGGGTTTTGCCCTGCTTTACTTGTCTATCCTGTCTAGTCACATAAAAAACACTGGCTTATTGTCTAAACGTCTATTTTTAGCTGATCACCCGATTGCGCCCCGTAAATGTAAAAGTTTGGTTTTCACGGTAACGCAGAACACATGCACTACATTTCACGCCACAGACTGCAAAAAACGTGGCTATAATTTTCCGCCGCGCTCGAAAGTTACATTATAAATATACCGGATCATTTACCTCTATCGGTTGACGCTATCGTCAATTAAGTTATTGAAAAATAAGTTATATTTAACCTTGCCGTCAAAAGTGATAGGGACTATTGTCTACTTGTAAATATCACAACATTAGACATAAAAGGCGAAACATCATGGATACGAATTTATTCAAAGCACCAAAAATCTACGGGCCAAAAAGCGAGCAATTACCTATTGATCAAAGTATTTGCCGGTTGAAAAATATGGCCGCACGTTTAATAACGCTGAACGTTCGTGATCAAGAAACTGGCGAGCAATACGCTTTGCAGGTTATCCCCGGCCACGCTGAACCAACAAACGCCACGCCGTCGGCGGTTAACTCAGCATTCTGTAAACATTTAATTGAAAAAGGCGACCTGATCGCATTGCCACTTGAGGGGGCGATTTGATGCGAAACCCAAACGTGAACACAACAATGGCCGCATTACTCGCCGGTGATAACCAAGAGGCGATGATCTACCTTGGTTCGCTCATTCAACAAAATATGCACCCATTACGTGCCGTTCGCAATGAAGCGTGGGAAAGCCTTTGCGAGTTGGTGCACCAGATGCGTAACAACATGAGCGGGCATAATGCGCCTTGCGTGCGGGTAAAGGCTAATCAAATAAAGCGCATGGCGTCGCGTGGTGGCATTGAACGCGCCCAATTCATTAATGATTGCGTGCGCCAAGCACTGCACGAGGATAACGACACTCACATTAATGCGTTAACTGTGATGCGCAAATACTTTGAAGCTGCTTCCGTGATTAAAGATAAGAGGGACGCAAAATGATTGACTTAAGCGAACTTGATAAAATTTTGCAACAAAACGAGCAGGACAGAAAAATTATTCTATCTCGCTTAGCTCAACTAAAAGCCGAGCAATCGAGGTTAGAACATGACTACGCCAAAACGAAAACTGACGTGCAGCCATTCTTAGCTAAAATCGATGGCGCTATAAATGAAGTTACAGACCAATGCCGCGACGCTGTAAAGGCCTGGGGATTTGATGACACCAACGGCCTTAATCCGGTGACAGTTGCACGCGCATCCCAAAAGCTGGCCGATGTCACACAGTTCACCACGTTTGAAACCTTGGTGCGCGAGAACGACGGTGCGCAGCTGATCGCGTTGTGTGCTTGCGATGTGTTCGAGCGAAAACAGCCAGTGTTCGTGGCGTTGGACTCGATGAAATACCACCACTTAAAATTGCTGTGTCAGGCGTTAGAAATTGCTGAGGAACAAATCGGACACTGTACGGAGCTATTTGATAAGCGTCGTGAGGTTGAGCGCAAATCTTTCATCATGCCGGTTAATTTTGAGCGTAAAGGCCCAGCACCGACTGAGCATGACATTAAACGAGCTACTAACCCGCATCTTGTAAATATGTAAGGGGTGAATTATGAAACTACACGTTAACCGATTTGATTTTACAGGCGACTTAGCCACGGATTTGCAAAACGGCTTGATAACAGCGTTTGATGATGCAGACAACTTAATGAGCGTGGATGATGCCATTAATAAACTGGCTGATGGTGCGAAAGTGGCAGGTGTAAGCGCACCCAATGATCAATCAGCAAAGCGCGTTTATGATGGCGTGCGCCGTATGCGTTCGTTCTCCGCCAAGGTTAACGATGCGGCGCCCGAGTCTAAGCGTAAGTTGCATGCTTACGATTCATTCAAAGAGCGCCTATCGAATGGTTGGAAGTTGTTCACTGATGATAAAGAGGCGGATAACAATGGGTAAGTTCACCAATTCAAGCGGGAGCGGGGCTAGTTCAACCGGGCTAAATAAAATGTTGCGTGGTCGGAATTCAGGGAACAACGGCCAGTTTTATATGCAGCGCAACAAGCAGCGAGCGATTGAGAATGAAACGCCGAAGAAAAAAGATACCGAGCAACCAACGGAATAGTCGAAGGTTATATTTTTATTTTGGGGCGTGACGCTATTTTTTTATGGTCATTTAGTGGTGTCACGCTCCACTTTTCTTAGGTGGTCAATTATGACAGATGAACAGCTTAGACAATGGCAACAGTTATCGCATTATCAGCGACGCTTTGCCGTGGCGTGGTGGTGGTTCGGAATAAAGTCAGCGACCGTTGACGGCATCGTGTGGCGTTCAAATGCAGAACTGTATGAACTGGCCGCAATAAAGCCGCCAAAGAATCGTAAATCACTGATCAATGCGGCCAACAGACTTTGGACACGTAACGACAACCAGCTAGAACGCTTCATTTACGGCATAGATGGGATTCACTGGAATAACGACCGTTTGCGTTATTATTCAAAGGTTTGGGGGTTTTTATATCCGAACGCTGGACATTACCCGTTTTCAAGCGATCCTAAATCTGTATGGCTCTCCGACTTAAAGCACAGGTTCTCATTCACGAACGGCGGGAAACTAAACTTATCTGGAGCACGCGGCAATGGATTATCAATTGATCGATGAATTGGCTAATGCTGTGGCGGATGATAGTTACCTGGTTCACCCACGACGATGGCTATCAGAGCACGACATACCGTCTATTTTTCTCACCGGTTTACCTAAAGATTTTCCGTATCAGTTACTTATTGATGATTATCGAACAATGAACAGAGAAGCCAGGAGATTACTAAAAAATTGAGCGCCCCGTAAATGGGGCGTTTTTTTCTAAGAGCAATCCCTTTCTAACTTCTCACGGCACGCCTGTTTAACCCATGCCGAAAAAGGTACGAGTTCATTTTTATTTTTTTCAATGGCTTCTACTAATTCATGCTCGAAACGGATGTTCTTTTTCACTGATTGACTATTTTTATTTACATTACCTGTTGACATGTGCGCACACCTATATAAAACTATATCTACAGTGTACTCACTAGGGCGCACAGTATCAAATAAAAAAGAGCCCCTTGACTCGCCAAAGTAACAAGGGGCATATATCAAAGCCGATGGAGGGCTTCAATATGCAGCAGAGAATAACACTTGAAGATTTAAAACGCATCGCTCATTTGCTCACCCGTAGACAAATTATCCGAAGTTTAACTAAAGTGGAGGGCTAAGTTATGTCTACAAAAGCAGTCGATGCAATTCCCTTAGAACTTCACTCACAATATTTATCATTGATGAAAGACCGTGGCGTGTTCTGGTATGACATGGCGAAATTATGTTTAGATTTCGGTTTACGTAACATCGAGGCGCGGGAATTGCGCGCCGAGCACATTGATCTCGAACGTGGAATTATACTTCTATCTGATTCAAAACAGGTGCGCTCTTATGTTACGAAAACGACTAACAAGCAAATACAAAAACAATGGCTTATTGAGGGGCGTAGGTTCTTGCGCACGGCCATTGGTGGAGAGCTTGCGCCGCTTTTGGTTCGAATGTGTACAACAGTGGACCAACTCGAAGCCTTAGCTCAAGAGTATGATCTTTTCGAAGAGTATAACCAAGCGCGAGAACAACACTACGCGACAAACGTTGAGCAGGTGCGTGCAGAGGTTGAGCGTTCAGCACCCAAAGGACGTGTGATTGATTTCAGTCGATACCATGAAGCAAAACGAATCTTAAAGGCCCGTGTTGCGAAATATGGGGCGGTTGGTGGCTATCTATTCCCGGCGTGCGAACTCCGCAGCAATCGCGCTAAAGGGCAGGGGTATGAGCCAGTTTCTAGGCAGTCGGTTTATCGTGTGGTGCAATCCGTTGGTGAAGCGTTGAAAGCTGTATCAGGTCGATGCAGAGAAGCATTAAAAGGGATTCGTTTGGGGTTGCATAGTGCGCGTAAAGCAGCAGTCCAGAAAGTGGCTAATACCATTGATATGATGGCGGCTAGTCTTTGGATTGGTCACGGTAACGGTTCTGGTGACATTGCGACGACACAACGCTATTTAGACCGCAGCGAAAAGAGAATTAACGCTATTAATAACCAGTTGGCTGCGATGGTGTGCGATGGGTAACGGTGTGAAAAAAATGGGTAAAAAATGGGTAAACCGACCAAAACCAAGCATGACCACATGTTATCAAAGTCAATTGCAACAATGGTTTATTGATCGTATTATGCGCCTAATGACTAAGGTTTCTGGATTCAAAATCCGTTGCCTTCGGGCGTGGCGGTTCAAGTCCGCCCACCTACCAAATTTAAAGAAAGGCGTTCAAGCAATTGAGCGCCTTTTTGGCATCTGACATCTAGCGAGTTTCTTTTCTTCCTTTCCTTAATCCATACTGAACTACTTCATTTTTTTAAGTGGTGATCTTGGTCGATAGATTTTCATTCTCATTGAGCGCATTATGAAGCCGTCTTACTGATTTAATTTCAGCTAAACTGAATATGTTAAAAACAAAAAAGGGATGAATATGAAGCAATTAAAAAATCAAACACTCCTTGCCTCGGTATTAACGGATGGCAAAGGGCAGCAAGTATTCAATCCATTTGATAATAGTTTGCTCGCCACGGTGCCAGTTTCTTGCCAAGCGAGAATTGAGCATGATGTTGCTGATATGGAAGCTGGGCAAAAAATCTGGCAGAAAACACCGGTTGCTGAAC
>NZ_JBLWZK010000005.1:0-184829 GCF_048266485.1 Vibrio sp.
TTTGTTGGTCTTTCGACCGGCTCAATGAATACTGACTTCAAACTACCTAAGTAATTTAAAGCTATTATCTTTCCAACAGAAAGATAATGAATTGACTGTGCCAAGATTATGTTCTTTATAAAAAGAAAGATAATCTCGATTTGGTCACTCAGTTCATTGATAAATCTTTTTGATTATCATCAACGAGTGCCCACACAGATTGATAGGTTTAAATTGTTAAAGAGCGTTGTTCTTATTGAAATCGCTTAGTGCGTCTCGTTGAACAGGGCGGCCATTTTAGCGATTTAAAAGTTCGTGTCAAACACTTTTTAAAACTTTTTTTGCTAACCTTTTCGAGAAGGTTTTGACCTCTGACTCGTTGCTGCCGTTAGGCTGCGTGCTCCGTGTCAGTGAGGTCGCATTATAGAGATCCGATTCATCTTGGCAAGCACTTTTCATCAAAAACATTAAAAATAAACATCGTATGCTCATTTTACACTCAAACCTTTATTTATACATATTTACTCCGATCAAACACACAGGTTTTCCACAAAAAAGTAAAAAATATAAGATACATCTCACTTACCTACTTTAGTGAGTAAATCACGAAATGCAGATTTAGCATTAGCTATCAGTCTTTCTTTATCAACTAAACAGCTTTCATTTTGGTAAACCATATTGCCATTTATCATACTTAGTTTTATTTGGGCAGGCTCACCACATAAGATAGGCGCATATAAAGTTGAATGACACCCTTGGTAGCGCACTTGGTTTAAATCATAAAGTACAATATCAGCTGCGAAACCTACTTCTATTTTGCCAACCTTATCCAAGCCTAATAGCGAAGCCCCATTTTGAGTTCCCCACTTAACGACATTTTCTATCCTCGTACTTACAGCACCATGAGTTGCCCTATGTAATAGCCAAGCTAGATTTAGTTCTTGAAGCATAGAGCCCGATTCTGAAGAAGCCGAGCCATCGACTCCTATGCTGATATTCATCCCTACTTGTTCCATTTCAATAATAGGGGCGATTCCGCTCCCCAATCGACAATTAGACGTTGGGCAATGTGATATACCGGTTTTTGTTTCAGACAGTGTTCTTATGTCTTGTTCGTTAGCCTGAACTAAATGGGCAAACCAAACGTCATTACCTAGCCACTCACATTCTGCGGCATAGTCCACAGCACTTTTCCCATATTTAGATAGAGACTGCTGCTGATCAAATTCCACTTCTAATAGATGAGAGTGCATTCTTAAGCTATGTTGACGTGCAAAAAACGACAGCTGTTTTAAATCTTCAGTAGGAGAAGAGTGGATTAGACTCGTGGGTGCCACCACCAACTGTCGCATCGGCATATCACTATTTTGATGATATAGACTATAGCTATCATCCAGGCGGCGTAACATTAGATCGATAGATTCAGGTTCAATCCCAGCCTTGGCGAGTCCCTTGTGTGTTCCTTTGGTTGTCGCACCACCTCGACAAAGTACCAAGCGCATTCCCATATCTTCCGCCGCTTGCCACACTGCCGCTTCTAATTCAGGGGAGGTCTTCGCGTGATATAGATAATGGTGGTCCGCGCAAGTTGTCACACCAGAACGAATTAAATCATAAAATCCAAGGCATGCTGCGCTGTACATGATTTCTGGTGTAATCTTAGGCCAATATTGATAAGGCACACTAACAAGCCAATCACCTAGTGGTTGGTTTAGTCCAGCAGGAATACCTTTTAATATAGATTGAGCTAAATGATGGTGGGTATTGATGAAGCCGGGATAAACCACACATTGGCTGGCATCAATCAGCTGTTCGCCTTCTTGTAGCAGAAGGTCGGAGCCTATTTCCGTTATTACCCCCTCCTCTATCCTTATATCTGTTGCCGCTTGTTCCGTTACTATCCCTTGTGCATTTTTAATTAGATATTTCATGATCACTCCATCACTATCTTTCGACATGATATGAGCAATGTCCCAGCGCTAAAGCACCTAACCGCTTCTACTCATCCAACATAACATTCATACTCAGCTAGCAATTAATAAGCCAGAAAGTCATTCCCTCTATATATAGCTTTATATTGTCCAAGATAAGAATTGTTGCACCAAATAAATGCACAGTTAACATTCTGCACTTTTTCAACGCAATCCACTGCACCAAAACTCTCCCTAGATATAAAGGTAAAGTAAAAAGTTAGCTGTTAAATAAATGTTATTTCTAACAATAAATCTATTTTCCATTTTTTATATGAATCTGGCATAACGTTTGCTCTATTAACTATGTGTAACAACCACAGCTGTGAGTAGAAGCGGTTAGATGCAAAACATCGGGACATTGCTCACCATTACCAAAAATTGCCAAAGTGCTATATGAATCATCATTAAGCCAACATGGAATTATATTGAGTAAAGGAGAACCAAATGAAATTTTCAATCAAGCAATGCATCCACTTAGCGTTAACCACAGCTGCACTATCCACCAGTGTCAATGTCTTGGCTGCGGACAAAGTCAACTTCCAACTCGACTGGCTACCGGGGGGAGATAAAGCGCCGGTTTATGTTGCCGTTCAACAAGGTTTTTTTGCCGAGCAAGATCTTGATGTCATCATTCGCCAAGGTAAAGGTTCAACCGATGCTATCACCAAAGTTGCCACTGGTACTGCAGACATAGGGTCTTCTGATCTCGTTTCATTATTAGTAGCCAAGGCCAATGATGATGTGCCAGTAAAAGCGATATATTCTGTTTTCAGCAAAGCGCCTTATGCTTTTTATGTATTAGAAGATTCAGGCATTAACTCGGTAAAAGATGTTGCCAATAAAAGTGTGGCAACCTCTCCTTTTACTTCCGCTAACGTATTCTTACCTCTACTACTGCGTAAAAACCATGTTGATGAAAGCAGCGTGAAAGTCACCAAAGCAGATCCAGGCGCACTCAATCCAATGCTGATCACTGGCAAATCAGATGTAATGATCTCTTGGGTCACCGACACAGTTAAAAACCAAAGCCAAGCTAAAGCAGTAGGAAAGAAATTGAAGATCCTACCTTGGCATGATGCAGGGTTAGATTTTTATTCATCTTCACTTATTGCTAGTGATCATTTCTTAGCTGAAAAACCAGAGGTCGCAAAACGCTTTATCAAAGCTTATGCCAAAGCCGTTGCCTATACATGGGAACACCCTCATAAAAGCGCGCAAGATGTTCATAAAATGGTGCCCGAAGTGGACCCCCAACAAGCTGCCGATACCATAATATCGATTAAAGACTTAGTGATTAATGAAGTCAGTAATAAAGATGGCATCGGTGCCTTTACCCCTGAACGTCTTGCCGAAACTTGGAAGTGGACAGCAGAAGCTCAACAACTCGACGTCAATAAGTTTGATCCTGAGATCGCCATTTCTCGTGACTTTATGCCGGGAGGTAAATCATGAATCCTTTTGTTTCTTTCAAACAAGTTGGCCACACCTACCACAGTGACAATGGCTCGGTAAAAGTATTAAACAACGTCAATTTTGATGTTGAAAAGAATCAGTTTATTTCGATCGTTGGTCCTTCTGGTTGTGGTAAATCCACTTTATTGAGATTGCTTTCCGGACTAATGCAATCCACCGAAGGCCAAGTCGAAATATTTGGCCGCCAAGTCACCGAACCTAGAGAAGATATAGGGATTGTTTTTCAAAAGCCGACCTTATTACCGTGGAAGAATGTGATCGAAAACGTATTGTTTCCACTCAAACATAAGTTTGGTCATATCACTAATAAAGAACGTGATTTTGCTAAACAGCTACTCAACAAAGTGGGATTAAAAGATTTTCATAACAGCATGCCGGATCAACTTTCCGGCGGTATGCAACAACGAGTCGGTATTGCCCGCGCATTATTACTTGACCCCGATATTTTAATTATGGATGAGCCTTTTTCTGCGCTTGATGCATTAACACGTGAAGAAATGGGGTTTGAGCTGCTACGCCTTTGGAATGAAAGACCTAAAACGGTGTTATTTATTACCCACTCTATTTCTGAAGCGGTTTTGCTTTCAGATAAAGTATTAGTGATGGGCCCGCGTCCGAGTACTGTGGTTGAAGAAATCAATATCGAACTGCCGCGCCCTCGAACGCTCGAGACCATTCAACATCGACTATTTGCTGAATACACAGGGAAAATCAGGGAGCACTTTTATGCTCCCCCTTCAACTCAGCAAGAAAACGAAAGCAATATCTCTCAAATAAGGACTGTCGCCTAATCTAACTAGCGATATTCTTTGTTCATACGACGTCACTATAAGGAAATAGTATGTCTATAAAAAAACTTTATAAAGATAGCCTTCCATTATTAGCAATGTTGGCGATTCTTCCTATCTGGGAAATCATCTGCCGCGCATTTCAAATCCCTAACTTCATACTGCCAGCACCGTCAGCAATCGCAGAAGCTTTTATGCAAGTCTCGGCTGAACGCTGGCTCGATAATCTCTGGGCAACATTAAGAATCGCATTATTAGGCTTTGGCTTATCGCTGTTAGTCAGTATTCCTTTAGCGATCATGATGGTCAGCTCCAAATTTTTAACTAAAGCGGTTTTCCCACTACTGGTAATTGTACAATCAACTCCTGTGGTTGCTATTGCGCCACTACTTATTGTGATTTTAGGGACTGGTGATGCTCCTCGATTAGCCATTACCTGCTTAATTACCTTCTTCCCATTAGTGGTTTCTGCGACTACGGGTATGTTATCTACCCCTCCCGAATTAATTGAGTTATCCAAATCGCTAAATGTATCAAGAGCGAAAACCATCTGGCAGATCCGTTTACCTTACGCCATTCCTCATATTTTTAGTGGCATAAAAGTCGCCATTACGTTGTCGGTGATTGGTGCGGTTATTTCAGAATTTGTTGCCGCCGAAAAAGGTTTAGGCTATTTCGTTCAGTTCTCAACTTCTTACTTCAAAATTCCACAAGCTTTTGCAGCTTTAGTGTTTTTATCTGCAGTAAGCATGTTGTTATTTAAATCCACGTATTGGATCCAAAAAGGTTTCTTCGCTTGGAGTTTACCTCAAGATAAAAGCCATTAAGGAGCAAGCACATGACACCAGAACAAGACAAAAAATACTTACAACAAAGTCTAGATTTAGCCGAAAAAGCTAAGCAACAAGGCATTCATCCTTTTGCAGCAATTTTAGTCAATGCTCAAGGCGAAGTACTGCTTGAACAAATCAATGGCTATCTACCAAATAAAGATATGACTGGCCATGCTGAGCGATTAATCATGACGGAAGCGAGTCAAAAATATCGCCCTGATTATTTGAAAGACTGCACTCTGTATATTTCTGCTGAGCCTTGCGCCATGTGTGCTGGAGCAATTTATTGGGCTGGCGTAGGGAGAGTGGTTTACGGATTAAGCGAACATCGATTAAAACAAATCACCGGTAATCACCCTGAAAACCCAACCTTAGATCTCCCTTGTCGCACTGTTTTTTCAGCAGGACAACGGCCAATGGAAATTATTGGTCCACTGATGGAAAAGCAAGCGGCACGAATACATGATGGGGTTTGGTAAACCTTCTTATACATAACAGAATAAACACAACAGGAGTAGAAGCGGTCTGTAATGGGTAACCATTGCTGGACATTGCTCCAATCACTAAGCACAGGCTTAACTATTGGAGAAATAATATGACAACGACAGCTTACGCACTGGATGAACTGCAATTTGAAACTACCATCGGCAGAAAAGGCATTGATGCGGAACATAGCAATATTCCCATCATTGATATGAGCCAATTTGAATCTCGCCGAGCTGAGGTCACAGAAGAACTATGGCATGCCGCCACCCAAATTGGTTTCTTTCAAGTTAAAAACCATTCCATTGCTCTAGAGGATATTGAACACGCTTTTCAGCTTAGTGAGCAATTGTTCTCTCTTCCTCAATCACAAAAACAGCCATTAAGCCTAAAGCCGGGGAAAAATGCCGGCTGGGAATTCAAGCAGCAGGTTCGCCCTTCCACCGGTACAGCTGATCAAAAAGAATCCTACCAAATCACGCGTCCTCACATGAAAGGGATATGGCCAAACCAAGCGCCCCTAGCCAGTTTCCAGCAAGACATGCTGAATTTTGAATCTCAAGCTTGGCAACTTGGTATGGATATATTGTCATGCTTTGCTGAAAAGCTAGGATTTAAACGCGACTTTTTCACTCAAGTTCACCAACCGAGTTCAGAGCAATATCAAAGTACATTAAGGCTGCTTCATTATTTACCAATGAAGCAACTACCACAAGGCGAAGAGCATTGGCGCGCGGGTGCTCATACTGATTTTGATTGTTTGACTATGGTATTTCAACAACCGAATCAAGGTGGGTTGCAAGTTGCCGCGGGAAAAGATTCTCAGCATCAACAAGTCTGGAGTAATGTAGAACCACAAGCTGGCGTGATCACTTGTAATATTGGCGATATGTTAATGCGTTGGAGTGATGACAAATTGAAATCGACATTGCACCGCGTTCGCATGCCCTACCCTGAAGAAAATCAAGGTTCACGCTATAGCATGGCATTTTTCTGTCAGGCCAATAAAGATCAGGTGATTCAAGGACCGAATAAAAAGTATCAGGCAATGACCGCCGAAGAGTATTTGAACATGAGAATTAAGGCCAATTTTTCGAAATAAGTTTGAATGATAACAAATAAAAAAGGGAGCAACTCATTGCTCCCTTTGATTTGGCGATTTAATTAAGATTGATGAGCGACGATCTCATCCTCTTTCACCGTTAAATATACTTTCTGTCCAGGAATTAACTCCCCGGCCAGTATCGAACGAGCCAACGGGTTTTCAACCATTTGTTGGATCGCACGTTTCAGTGGACGAGCCCCATAAACTGGGTCAAAACCAACTGCCGCAACTAAAGACAACACATCTTCGTTCACCTCTAATTCATACTCTTTTTCTGCCAGACGTTGACGCAGGCGATCCAGTTGAATCGAGGCAATTGACTTGATTTGCTCTTGACCTAGAGGATGGAAAACGACACTTTCATCCACGCGGTTCAAGAACTCAGGTCTAAAGTGTTGACTAACGATCTCCATTACTTCGGCTTTCATCGATTCATAATCTGACGTTGCCGCCTTTTCTTGAATACGATCAGAGCCTAGGTTGGATGTCATGATCACTACGGTATTTTTAAAGTCTACCGTTCGGCCTTGTCCATCAGTTAAGCGTCCATCATCTAACACTTGTAATAAAATATTAAATACATCTGGATGCGCTTTTTCTACCTCATCAAGTAAAATCACCGAGTAAGGTTTACGGCGGACCGCTTCAGTTAAGTAACCACCTTCTTCGTAGCCAACATACCCCGGAGGTGCGCCGACTAAACGAGACACCGAATGTTTCTCCATAAACTCCGACATATCGATCCGAACCATGGCTTCTTCACTATCAAACATAAAGTTTGCTAATGTTTTACATAGCTCTGTTTTACCTACCCCGGTTGGACCTAAAAATAAGAAAGAACCAATCGGTTTATTCGGATCCGACAGCCCAGCACGACTACGACGAATCGCGTTCGATACTACATCTACCGCTTCTTTCTGACCAATCACACGTTCATGTAACACCGTTTCCATCGAAAGTAATTTAGCTTTCTCCGCTTCGAGCATTTTCGATACTGGAATGCCGGTTTGGCGTGATAACACTTCAGCAATTTCAACATCAGTCACGCGATTTTTAAGTAACGTCAACTCAATATTCTCGGCTTGTGAGGCGTTCTCCAACTGCTTTTCTAACTCTGGGATTTTGCCATATTGCAACTCAGACATTCGTTGCAAGTCACCAGCACGGCGAGCCACATCCATATCCAATCGAGCTTGTTCCAGTTCAGTTTTAATATGCTGAGTACCAGAAAGTGAGGCTTTTTCAGTTTTCCACACTTCTTCTAGCTCAGAGTATTCACGCTCTTTCTCTTCCAGTTCTTGGTTAAGAATGGCAAGGCGCTTGGTACTTGCCACATCACTTTCATTTAACAATGCTTGCTGTTCAATTTTTAATTGAATAATACGACGATCTAAACGATCCATCGATTCTGGTTTAGAATCCATTTGGATACGAATGCTCGATGCCGCTTCATCAATTAAATCGATCGCTTTATCTGGTAACTGACGATCCGACACATAACGATTAGATAAACTTGCTGCCGCCACAATAGCGGGATCGGTAATTTCAACATGGTGATGCAGCTCATAACGTTCTTTCAAACCACGTAAAATCGCAATGGTATCCTCAACCGTAGGTTCATCCACCAGCACTTTTTGAAAACGACGCTCTAGAGCAGGATCTTTTTCGACATATTGACGATATTCATCTAACGTCGTCGCTCCCACACAGTGAAGCTCACCGCGAGCCAAAGCAGGTTTCAACATATTACCGGCATCCATCGAGCCTTCACCTTTACCAGCGCCCACCATGGTATGCAATTCATCGATGAACAAAATCACATTACCATCTTCTTGAGCCAGTTCATTCAATACCGCTTTTAGGCGTTCTTCAAATTCACCGCGATATTTCGCACCAGCAATTAGCGCACCCATATCTAACGAAAGCACACGACGATTACGTAACCCTTCCGGTACCTCATTATTAACGATACGCAAAGCTAAACCTTCAACGATTGCGGTTTTACCAACACCCGGTTGACCAATCAATACTGGGTTGTTTTTGGTACGACGTTGCAACACCTGAATGGTTCGACGAATTTCGTCATCACGCCCAATCACAGGATCAAGTTTGCCCTGTTCAGCACGTTCGGTTAAATCAATGGTATACTTTTCTAAGGCTTGACGTTTTTCTTCCGCGTTCGGGTCGTCAACATTTTGTCCACCACGAATCTCATCAATCGCTTTAGTGACATTCGCTTTATTTAAACCAAATTCTTTAAACATTTTGCCTAGCGGACCATTATCTTCTACCGCTGCCAGCAAAAATAACTCAGAAGAGATGTAACTGTCTTTACGTTGTTGAGCAATTTTATCGCAGACGTTCAGTAAGTTACCTAAGCTCTTAGAAGCTTGAACATCACCACCAATGCCAGTAACTTTAGGTAACTTATCCAACTCTTGAGCAACTTTAGATCGCAGTTGAGTGGCATCAATTCCTAGCATGGTAAAAATAGGACGAATAGTGCTGCCATCTTGATTAAGCAATGCCTGCATTAAATGAATAGGTTCGATGAATTGATGATCACGGCCTAGCGCAAGAGATTGCGCATCAGAAATGGCAAGCTGGAATTTACTGGTAAATTTATCGAAACGCATAATAAGCCTCCACTATCAAAAAGTGAGATACATTAGTTATGGCTTATAAATGGATGCTAGGAAGGATCTTTTCA
Organism: Vibrio sp.; assembly: GCF_048266485.1. Taxonomy (GTDB): domain Bacteria; phylum Pseudomonadota; class Gammaproteobacteria; order Enterobacterales; family Vibrionaceae; genus Vibrio. The sequence continues at coordinate 9,345 of NZ_JBLWZK010000005.1, forward strand.
AGTAGAAAAAGTGAATTACTCTATTTATTCAATCCAAATAAAGGTCGCTTGTCTGCCTGTTATGCCATCTCGGCGATAAGAATAGAAGCTTTCTGGTTCAGAAAAAGTGCAACGTTGGCTAGCAAACACTTGCTCAACTCCAGCTTGATTTAATCGTTGAGTTGCCAAAATCGACATATCAGCCAACCACTTGTTGGAATGAGACCGATGCTGAATGAAAGCATCCTGGGCATGACTATCATGCAGGGTGAATGTTTGATAAACATCTTCCCCCACTTCAAATGCACTTGGGCCAATTGCAGGACCTAACCAAGCCATCACTTGGCTCGGCTTAGTAAACTGCTGAACGGCATTTTCTAAAATACCACCGGCAAGTCCACGCCAACCGGCATGAACAGCTGCAACCTGAGTACCATCGGTGTTGGTTAACAAAACCGGTAAGCAATCAGCTGTCATTACAGCGCACACAATTTTGTTGTGACTCGTGATTGAACCATCGGCATCTAACACTTGTTGTGTTGGCTTTGATAGTTCAACCACCTTGGTCGAGTGGGTTTGATTTAACCAAACTGGTGATGTCGGCATATTATGCAATTGCACGATTTCATCACGATTGGCCTGAACAATATTGCTGTCATCATTAACGTGCATACCAAGATTTAACCCTTGATAAATACCAGTTGATGTTCCTCCCAAACGAGTAGAGCCAAACGCTTTGACGTTTTTAGGCGCAGGCCAATTTGGTAGAACAATATTATTCATCTCACCTTATTCCTCTTCGAAATTTTCTTTCGCATCTTGACGCAATGCTTCAGTCATCACCACCATGTCATGCGGAATCGGCGCATGGAACTTCATTTCTTCGCCCGTTGCAGGGTGAACAAACTTCAACATGACCGCGTGTAGTGCTTGGCGATCAAAATTTCGAATCATATTCGTTAGTTCAGGTGAAGCTCCTTTAGGAATACGCGCACGGCCACCATAAGCAATATCACCTAATAATGGATGTTGAATATATGACATATGAACACGGATTTGGTGGGTACGACCCGTTTCAAGACGTAAACGAATACGAGTATGAACACGGAAATGCTCGGCCACACGGTAATGAGTTACTGCAGGTTTACCTAATTCATTCACCGCCATTAAAGTACGCTTGCTTGAGTGACGACCAATTGGTTTTTCAACCATGCCACCCGCGGTCATATTACCAAGAATAATCGCTTCATATTCACGAGTAATTCTACGTTTTTGCAAGGCACGAACTAAGCGAGTTTGTGTTTGAACCGTTTTGGCCACTACCATCAAACCGGTCGTATCTTTATCTAAACGGTGCACAATACCCGCACGAGGTACTTCAGCAATCGCAGGGTAGTGATGCAACAATGCATTCAATACCGTACCATCCGGCGTTCCTGCACCTGGGTGAACAACAAAATCTCTCGGCTTGTTAATCACTAATAAATGATCGTCTTCATAAACGATATCGAGTGGAATATCTTGAGCTTCCCAACGTTCTTCATCTTCAAGTTCAGCTAACAAAGTAATCACTTCTCCCCCCATGACACGGATACGAGGTTTAGTAATGACTTCACCGTCCACTTGAACCTTGCCTTCAAGCAACCATTCTTTTAAGCGTGATCGTGAGAATTCTGAAAATAATTCGGCAATCGCTTGATCTAAGCGTTGGCCTAATTGAGAATCTTTAATTGTATCGGTGCGTGTTATCTGCTGAGCCATATCGAACTTTTTAAAAAACCATGAGACTAATATCCATTAATATGGATAAAATAGGGCTATTCACCGTTATTGGTAAAATAGTGTTATTCACCATTGTATCTGTTAAGTTGTAAGAAGTAACGGACGCGATAAATTTAATTCAAGGAATTTTCTCCTCACGATGAAACACCTATACCTTTTGGGACTAGTTTCCCTACTCTTTCTTGCTGGCTGTGCTGACAATAAAGACGCAGTACCAGACATTCCACCATCGGATCTTTACACCCAAGCTCAGCAAGACCTTCAAGCTGGCAGTTGGACTGAATCGATTAAAAAGTTAGAAGCATTAGATTCTCGCTACCCATTTGGTCCGTATTCAGATCAAGTACAGTTAGATTTAATTTTTGCCTACTACAAAAATGGTGACTACCCATTAACTTTAGCCACGATTGAGCGATTTACTCGTTTAAATCCAACTCATGAACGCTCTGACTGGGTATTATACATGCGTGGCCTAACCCACATGGCGCAAGATTCAAACTTTATGCACTCGCTATTTAACATGGATCGTTACGATAGAGATCCTGAGCCAGTAAAAGCCGCCTTTATTGATTTTAAACGTTTATTAGAACGTTACCCTGATAGCTTATATGCAGCAGATTCGCGCGCTCGTTTGAGTTCATTAAAAAACCGTTTAGCGGAATATGACCTATCGTCTGCCGATTTTTATTTACGTCGCGAAGCTTGGATTGCAGCGATCAATCGCTGCCAAGAAATCCAAAAAACCTACCCTGACACCATTGCAGCGCGAGATTCATTAAAGATCCAGTTAAAAGCCTATAAAGAACTCGGGTTAGATGATGCCGTTAAGCGTACCGAACAACTGATCGAGCTTAACAAAAAGAAGTAGTCGAATACTGAAAGCGTAATCAAATAGAGAAACAACGAAAAAGCAGCTTCGGTTGCTTTTTTTGTTTTTAAAAAAGCGAAAAGTGAGTATTTGAGTAGGAGTAGTACAGCAAAGAAGTGTCGATAAAATAAGCGCCCTAATTTCAGGCTCAAACAGCGTCCCTAAAAACGTTAATCTCTAGTAGCCATTCCATTCAATCTACTTAAATCCAGACAAATAACAAGCCTTTTCAACCTCGAATATCACTTGCTTTTGTCTACGATCACATTTACTTCATCAATTCATAAGTTCCTTATAAAAATTGACATTGCTCACATTTATTTCAGCGCAACACAGTAACCTGAAGTTAACGAATCAAGGAAAAAGAGGATAAATAACCTATGCAACTAAACATTACTGGTAAGAATATTGAAGTGACCTCTTCCATCCGTGACCATATTGAGGCGAAATTTAAAAAACTAGAAAAATGGCAAACTGATCTAATTGTCTGTCATGCTACTATTAGCACCGAACCAGGTAAACAACAGAAGATTGAAGCCACAATTAACACATCAAAAGGACACCTGGTTGCTTCCGCATCCAATGAAGATTTATATAAAGCTATTAATGAGGTAGAGCAAAAACTCGAACGACAACTTAATAAGCTAAGCCATAAACCTGAAGCAAAACGTGCTCAGGCAGAAAAACCAAAATTAGAAGAAGAACCAGAAGAAATTTAAGACTCAACAGACATGAATAGTATGGCGCTCAATTGAGCGCCATTTTTTTGCTTGACGCTTTCCTTGCGCTTGCTTATGGTACTGTCTCACCCAAAGGAATTAATACTATGCATTCATCTACTCTGTTCTTTTTTGGCTTCTTTTTTCCATCCTAATCGGTGGGGCTAGATGTCGTTTTAAAAATAAGCCAAAAACGGACAGAAAGCCTCCCACTCTGGGAGGCTTTTTTATAGGAAATACACATGACCAAGCAGCACAGTTCTTCTTCACCGAATACCAGCAATTCTCAACCTCACCTATCCTTAGAAAGGATTCGACTTCGCTTAAATGAACTCGATGATCAACTGCTAAAGATATTATCTGAGCGCCGAGCATTAAGCTTAGATGTCGCCAAAAGTAAAGTTGAAACGGCCAAGCCTATTCGTGACGCACAACGTGAGCAAGAGCTACTGGTCAAACTAATCAATAATGGTAAAGATAAATATCAACTCGATGCACCTTACATCACCAAAATTTTTCACACTATCATTGAAGATTCGGTACTACTACAACAGGCTTACCTACAGAACCTAGCCAACCCACAAGAAAGCCGGAAACCGTTAGCTCGTGTTGCCTTCTTAGGTTCAAAAGGCTCTTATTCGCACCTTGCTAGCCTTGAATATTTCAGCCGTAAAAATACAGAACTGATTGAACTTAACTGCAAGCATTTTCAAGAAGTGACCTCAATTGTTGAATCTGGTCATGCTGATTTCGGCGTGCTACCTATTGAAAACACCAGTTCAGGTTCCATCAATGAAGTGTATGACCTATTGCAGCATACGACGCTATACATTGTCGGTGAGTTGACATTGCCCATTGAACATTGCTTATTAGCGCCACAAGAAATGCGCCTAGAAGACATCAAAATACTTTACTCTCACCCTCAACCGCACCAACAATGCAGTGAGTTTTTAAGTCGCTTAGATGATATTTCATTAGAATCATGTGTCAGTACTGCGGATGCGATGCAAAAAGTTAAAGAGCTTAACCGTCCAGATGTCGCGGCAATTGGTAATTCAACCACAGGCAAACTTTACGGCTTACAAGTCGTGAAAGAAAACATTGCTAATCAAACCGAAAACCACACACGCTTTATTATCGTGGCGCGTAAGCCAATCGAAGTATCGACTCAAATCCCAGCCAAAACCACGCTGATCATGTCGACCTCCCAAGAAGCAGGATCTCTAGTGCAGACTTTGTTAGTGCTGCAACGCTACGGTATTAATATAACGAAACTAGAGTCACGCCCAATCATGGGCAATCCATGGGAAGAAATGTTCTATGTCGATTTAGAAGCACATTTAGATTCAGTCGAAATGCAACAATCGATCAGCGAACTAACTAAAATCACTCGTCACTTGAAAGTGTTAGGTTGCTACCCAATCGAAAATATCAAACCGACTCAAGTCAAACTGGAAGGCTAAATGAAAAGCAGTAAAAAGGTAGTAGTCGCCTCGTTAAATCCAGCCAAAATAACAGCCGTGGAAAGCGCTTTTACAGCCTGTTTTCCTGAGACTGAATTTCTATTTGAAGGGGTGTCGGTCGCCAGTGAAGTGCCGGATCAACCAATGAATGATCAGGAAACTAAACAAGGTGCTCTAAACCGAGTACACAATGCTCAAACGGCAATCCCGGATGGCGATTTTTATGTTGGATTAGAAGCGGGAATTGCAGAACCGTTTACTTACGCTTGGATGATTATCGAAAGTAACCCTAGTGTAGGAAAAATACAACGCGGCGAATCACGCTCGGCTTGTTTAATGCTGCCGCCTGTAGTGCTTGAGAAGGTAAAACAAGGCAAAGAGCTTGGTCATGTTATGGATGAGATCTTTGTGACCAACAACATCAAACAAAAAGGTGGCGCGATAGGCTTGCTAACACACCACCAATTGACCAGAAGTTCGGTTTATCATCAAGCGTTAGTATTGGCATTAATTCCATTTTTAAATACCGAACACTTCCCACTTTAAACTATTGCGATAGTTAAGCCTTATCCACAGCAGCTTGTAACATCGCTTGCAGTTGCTGCTTTTGTTCTGGTTGAAGCTTTTTCAGCTCAGAGGAACCACGAGTAATCGTCGCCACACCAACCCCTAGCATTTGACTAACTTGACGCTGAGAGCGCTCACCTTTAATCAGCTCATGTAATATATTCATTCGAGCTAACAAGGCTTCTCGCTCATCATAGGTCAATAACATCGACAGTAGAAAATCCAACTGCTCTTGCTGACAAGAATGCTCCAGTAGCGTCAATACATCTTGCCAGTTAGCAAATTCGGGTGCCGATTCATCATTATGGATTTGCTGCTTTGATTTATCCATCAGATTAATATTTTTCCTTTACTTCTTGAGGAGTTAAGAATGCTCCATCCTGACCAAGTAAGTTTCGATAATAGGTTTCAAACATTAGAATATTTTGTACATAACCACGTGTTTCATCAAAAGGAATCGCCTCAATAAATGAGTAAGCATCAATACTTTGATTGGTACGTGCGCGCCACTGCTTCACGCGGTGCGGTCCGGCATTATAAGCGGCAAAGGCAAAAATTCTATTGTGATTAAAGTCATCCAGTAATCCACCAAGATAAGAACTGCCAATCTCAATGTTCTTTTGAATATCATACAACTCATCACTATCGTTATATTCTAAATTATAGATATCAGCGGTATGCTGAGCAGTTGTCGGCATAATTTGCATAATCCCTCTCGCGCCAACGGGAGAGCGAGCTTCGATATCCAAAGCACTTTCTTGGCGAGATAATGACATTAAAGTAATGAGTGGAATATTATTTTTCTTACCATAAAAGTCAAACCACCAGCGATGAGCAATTGGAAAACGTAAACTAATATAATCCCACATCTTCGCTTCAATCGTCGCCACAACTGTAAAGTTATGCCAACGCTTATTGGCAGCATATTTCACTAATGCTTTCTTTTCGCTTTTGGTACTGTGCCATAACAACCAACGCCATTCACTTTTTGCCGCATAAATTTTATCGACTGCGATCATTTCACCGATGCGATCTAGCGCGACTTGGTTTTTAGAAATGTCAGGTAATTTTTCATTTAAGATCTTACTTTGATAGCGAATTGGCTCACCAAGTAACTCTGCTGCCGCAGCACTATAAAAATTACGCTGACCTAATATCTTCTTTAGACGTTGAGTCGCTTGTTTATCTTTTCCTTGAGCAAACTCCACTCGCGCTAACCAATACTGCCAACGCAAGCTTTCCTGATCTTTTTTCGGTAACTTTCTGATCCAGAGAGACAAATCATTCCAGTCACCATTTTGGATTGCAATACGAGCACGTCGTTCAAGACGATTGGTTAACCCTTGCTTACTCAGCATTTGATCGCGCCATTTGGCTAACTTACTTGAACGAGTATTCATTAACCAAGCACTGGCGTAGTTAGATAACTCAACCTGCGCAGATTTCGAGAGCTTTTGACCTTTGACTACCTGATCGTAATCTTCCACCGCTTTAGCGGTATCTTTACGAATTAATTGTCTAAATGCATATTCGGTTAACTGCTGGTTAAATGGTGTGATTTTTGATTTTTTGCTGAAATCTAATACGTTACTTGGGTCAGCATATAAAGCTTGGAGCTCTTTCGATTGACGCTTAGCTTGATCGCTCGTCAGTAAATTATCTAGGTATTTGAATAAGCGTGAATTGCTAGATTTGAAGCCGAGTAACATGCGCTGCAAAATGATCTCATCACTACGTAAACCAGCTTTCGCCCACTCATCAAACAAAGGATCACAAGCCGGAGACACACTGCTTCCAGTTAGCCATAAATCTTCCGCGCCTTTATAAGCTTGCTCTTTTTCACCTTGCGTCCACTTAGCAAAATAGTAGTGGCAGCGATACCGTTGATCTTTAGGCTCTTCGGTTTGATATTCCGTCAATAATTTCCATTGATTGGTTTTGGCTAACGCATCAAGGTAATTGGCCCTTATGCGAGCTGAAAACGGAAAAGATTGGTACTTTTCAGTAAAGCTATTCACCTCTTCAGGAGTTCGATGTTCGATATCGGTCAGAAAAACTCGGTAATCCACATAAGGGGTTAACGGATAGTTAGCAATTTGCGGACGAAGCTCTTGATAGGCTTGCACATCGTCTTTATCGAGTAAGTCTTGAGCTTGCTCATAAATCTGTCTTTGAAGCTCAAGCGGTGATAATTTTTTCTCTGTTGAATCAGTAATTTTAGACTCTTTCACATGAGTAGCACTAATAGACTGAGCAGTAACATAAGCGGCCGGTAACGTACCACTCACCGATACAACACAGAGAAATAAAGTCTTTTTACAATCCAGCATGAATTTGAAACTTCCCTGATGATGAATTCACAAATAACGTGAAATGATAAATATTGATAAATTTTAATGAGTTGAATTAATTGCTACTTTCCATAAAAGCCAACTCATTAGATAAGCATAATACCCTTGTTTACACTCCTCTAGTGTGAATCTTACGTGAGAAAGAGTAAACTAAGGTTTTCAATTTATTCTAAAGAATAGGATCCGAGCGGCTATGGCTGAATACGTCTATACCATGTCTCGTGTGAGCAAAATTGTGCCACCGAAACGTCAAATATTGAAAGATATCTCACTAAGCTTTTTTCCTGGTGCCAAAATTGGTGTCCTCGGCCTAAACGGCGCAGGTAAATCGACCCTACTTCGCATAATGGCTGGTATTGATACCGATATTGATGGCGAAGCGCGCCCTCAACCAGGTTTAAATGTTGGTTACCTTCCCCAAGAACCAGTACTGGATGAATCAAAAACCGTACGTGAAATTGTAGAAGAAGCGGTAGCCGATGTCGCGGATGCATTAAAACGAATTGATGCGGTTTACGCAGCCTACGCAGAACCTGATGCTGACTTTGATGCGCTGGCAAAAGAACAAGGCGAACTAGAAGCATTAATTCAAGCTAAAGATGGTCACAATCTACAAAATGCTCTAGAGCGTGCCGCAGATGCGCTTCGTCTTCCGGAATGGGATGCCAAAATTGAACATCTTTCTGGTGGTGAGCGTCGCCGTGTAGCAATTTGTCGTCTACTACTTGAAAAACCTGACATGTTACTACTTGATGAGCCAACCAACCACTTGGATGCGGAATCGGTAGCTTGGCTTGAGCACTTCCTAGTTGATTATAGCGGTACTGTGGTGGCGATTACCCACGACCGTTACTTCCTAGATAATGCAGCAGGATGGATTTTAGAACTTGACCGTGGTGAAGGTATTCCATGGGAAGGCAACTACACCTCATGGCTAGAGCAAAAAGATGAGCGTTTAGCACAAGAAGCTTCGTCTGAAAATGCTCGTAAGAAAACGATTGAGAAAGAGCTAGAGTGGGTTCGCCAAAATCCAAAAGGTCGTCAGGCGAAGTCAAAAGCTCGTATGGCGCGCTTTGAAGAACTAAACAAATCTGACCATCAAAAACGAAATGAAACCAATGAGTTATTTATTCCGCCGGGTGAGCGTTTAGGTGATAAGGTTCTTGAAGTTAACAACCTAACCAAGTCATTTGGCGATCGTGTTTTGATTGATAATTTATCTTTCAGCATGCCCAAAGGTGCCATCGTCGGTATCGTTGGTGCCAACGGTGCAGGTAAATCAACACTATTCAAAATGCTAAGTGGTACTGAGCAACCAGATTCTGGCACTATTGAATTAGGCGAAACGGTGAAACTAGCTTCCGTTGATCAGTTCCGCGACAGCATGAATGATAGCAACACGGTTTTCCAAGAAATCTCGGAAGGCGCTGATATCATCAAGATCAACAACTTCGAAATTCCAGCGCGCGCTTACTGCTCTCGCTTTAACTTCCGTGGTGTTGATCAGCAAAAACGCATTGGTGAGCTTTCTGGTGGTGAACGTAACCGTGTTCACTTAGCGAAGCTACTTAAAGCGGGCGGTAACGTATTACTACTCGATGAGCCGACCAATGACTTGGACGTTGAAACGCTTCGTGCTCTTGAAGAAGCGTTACTTGAATTCCCAGGTTGTGCCATGGTTATCTCGCATGACCGTTGGTTCCTAGACCGTATCGCAACACATATTCTTGATTACCGCGATGAAGGCCAAGTAAACTTCTACGAAGGTAACTACACTGAGTACAGCGAATGGTTGAAACAAACCTTAGGTGCAGCGGCTGCTGAACCTCACCGCATCAAGTATAAACGTGTAACTAAGTAGTCATACCGCTAGTTGTAGATAGGTAAACATACGCTAAATAAGCATGTAGCCTGACTGATACCAACCACTAAAGCCATTGCTCTATGTGATGGCTTTATTTTTTCTGCTGATTATATTTTCGAATTGGTTTTCTCACCTCAAAATGAGAACAGCGCTGTAAATTTTATCGCCTAATTTAGCCCAACCTTTTCCCATTCCACAAATTACTGTAGACCATAAGCTTTCCAGATTTTTAACCTTGTGTGCTTTATGTCTGACTTAGATTCCACATTGCCGAACAACCTACACTCTCACATTACCGCCAAGCACGAACAGAGTATTTGGCCTATGATGTTCTTTAAGCACATGATAGGCCAAAAGCTATTCAAAACATTCTCTATCATTACTATCCTATTTTTATTTTCAATCACATGGGTAGCAATCACCCAGTGGCAAAACAGCCGAAATGAACTCGATATTCTCAACCAAGAATTACAACTCTATAAAAAACAGTACCAACAACAACTTGTCACCAATCAAAACCTGCAAGAAGCTTTGCAAAAACAAGATCATGATCAAATTGATAATCTAAACGATGTTTCAATCGCCCCCACTGGAATCAACTTAGAACAAGCTCTCGCAATAATAGACAATTCACAACAAATCAACTTCCCCCTCCCACCAGCTATTGAAGCCAGCTTGTTTCGCATAATCCCCAATGATATTCCGGTCAACTATCGACGGATCTCTTCGCCTTACGGAGACCGACTACACCCCATTAGCGGTAAATGGAAACGACACCTAGGTATAGATTTAACCTGCCCTCTTGGTACTCCTATTTTTGCCACCGCCGATGGCGTGGTTGAAATGACCCGCGCCAGCAACCAAGGTTATGGAAACTTATTAAAGATTCGTCATGGCTTGGGCTTTGCCACTCTCTATGCTCATTTAAACCAATTTGCAGTCAAGCCGGGACAATTTGTAGAGAAAGGTGACCGAGTCGGGTTTTGTGGCACTAGTGGTAACTCAACAGGTCCACATTTGCACTATGAAGTTCGCTTTATTGGTAAAACCTTAGATCCACAAGATTTTATGCGATGGCAACCCGAAAACATCGAACAGCTATTTAAGAAACAATCATACGTGCCTTGGGCAAGCCTAGTTAAGCAGCTTAATCGCACAATTAATTTGCAACTACTCTTGGCAATGAGTACTAAACAACCCATCAATGACATTGCAAACCAACCCAGTAAACTCACCAGACAAGATAAAATAAAGAGAAAAGAAAGATTACAAGATTTTGGGATTGAAGAAGGTGGATGGGTAACCGTAGAAGAATAAAGAGCCTTCTCTATCGATAAGAGAAGGCTCAAGAAATTCATACCCAAAGTAATTGAATAACAGTGAGGCGACAAGTAAATAAACGTCGGCAACAAGTGGCAGCTCAGGTACAACGGGGATAATTACTTGCCGCGATGCATGGCATCATTCGCTTGTTTTAACAAGTTTTGGCTTTCACGCATAAATTGCTGAGAGTAGTATCCATACCATTCTGATACCGAATTAAACTGCTTCACAAATTCAGCTTTATTACGATGATCTAAAATCTCAATGGCTTCGCCAAAACGTTGATGGAAGCGTTTGATCATATCGATATTGCGTTGTGACGACATAATAATATCGCCGTACAAATCAGGATCCTGCGCAAACAGACGACCGACCATCGCTAACTCTAAACGATAAATAGGAGAACTTAGCTGCACTAAAGTATCAAGATTTGGGTTCTCTTTAGATAGGTGCGAGCCATAAGCAAATGACGTGAAGTGACGCAGCGCTTGAATTAAAGTCATGCCGTCATCATGCTCTTCAGCATCAATCTCACAAATACTCGCCCCCCAAATTTCAAATTGATTGAGCAACCATTGATAAGCTTCCGGTTGGCGCCCCTCACTACAAATAATTACCTGTTTTGCCATGCTTGGAATATCTGGGCCAAACATCGGGTGTAAACCAACCACTGGACCAGCATGCGCTTCGAGCATTGCCGAGAGTGGTTCGGCTTTAATCGAAGTTAAATCACATAGAATGCAGTCGCTTGGTAATGCCGGAAGTTTTTTTATTACCGAATCAGTTAGGTGAATTGGCACGCTAACTACGACCATTCCTGCATCTTTAACGATTTCTTCTGCATTCTCCCAATCTTGACTACCTAAGATTTTCACCTGATAGCCAGAAAGCTCAAACATACGCTTAAATAAGCCGCCGAGCTGACCATTACCACCCACAATCACAATAGATCGCAATTCTGGGTTGAGGCACTTAAAGCCAGAATCTTTTTCACTGGCGTAAGACTCACGCATGGTGCGGCGCAGAATATCTTCAATAAGTTGCGGTGGAACGCCACGTTTTTCCGCTTCTTCACGACGAGAAGCCAACATCGCTGCTTCACGATCCGGTGCGTAAATCGGTAAACCATGTTTGCTTTTTACTTCACCGACCTTTTCTACCAAAGACAAACGTTGAGCCAGAAGATCAACGATTTGTTTGTCCACAGCGTCAATTTGGTCTCTTAATTCATTTAATTCAACGGCCATTTATTTTTCCTAACTTCATAATACCCAAAGTAACTGAAGTTGCAGTGAGACGACAAGTGAATGAGGTCCATATCCCATAGGTTACCTATAGATTGGGGCCAATGACACCGTTAACAATGCTGCAGCTTCAAGTACGCAGGGGATAGCACTTAATTCCTTTTGAACCCTCTACTCTACCCTTTTAAGCGCTTTTGTAAAAACGGAACTAATTCTTTATGTGCATGACGTAACAAGGTTTCGGTAGTCTCCCAACTAATACAAGCATCGGTAATCGATACCCCGTATTGCATTTCAGACAATGGAATATCAGAACCTTGATTGCCTTCATTAATATGGCTTTCAATCATTAGACCAATAATCGACTTATTGCCTTCGCGAATTTGATGAATCACATCTTCTGCCACTAATGGCTGACGACGATAATCTTTACGTGAGTTGGCATGACTACAATCAACCATCAGTGCGGCATCTAACCCATGTTTCGCCATCTCTTGTTCACACTCATTCACCGACACTGAATCGTAGTTGGTTTGCTTGCCGCCACGTAGAATCACATGACCATTACCATTACCTTGGGTTGTCAGAAGTGCGACTTGACCATCACTATCAATGCCCATAAAACGGTGGCTAGAAGAAGCGGCTTGCATCGCATTAATGGCCGTACTTAAACTGCCATCGGTGCCATTTTTAAAACCAACCGGAACCGATAAGCCACTGGCCATTTCACGGTGAGTTTGAGACTCGGTAGTACGCGCGCCTATTGCAGCCCAGCTAAATGTATCGCCAAGGTATTGAGGACTGATTGGATCCAGCGCTTCTGTCGCTAATGGAATTTCCATTTCGGCTAAATCAACCAATAGCTGACGAGCAATATGCAGGCCTTGTTCAATATCGAATGAATTATCCAAATGCGGATCGTTAATCAGACCTTTCCAACCAACAGTAGTACGTGGCTTTTCAAAGTAAACACGCATCACTAGGTAAATTTGATCATCCAGTTGAGCTGATAATGCTTTAAGACGTTTTGCGTATTCTTTAGCTGCATCGATGTCATGAATTGAACACGGACCACAAACAACAAGCAAACGGTGATCTTTCTTATGTATAATGTTAGAAATAGTTTGACGTGATGATTGGATAAACTGACGAGCATTCTCGCTTAATGGAATTTTGTTTTTTAATTCATTCGGCGTGATAATGACTTGTTCATCGCTGATATTGATATTGCTTAATTCGCTTTTGTACATAATGTCACCTGTAAAAAATTTAATACACCGTATATCTGAGTCAACTCTCAGTGCTTGATAAATCCAAATTAACAGTATTAACTAACTTTGCAAGCATCACTATCCTGAAAACTACAACACCTAGAACTGTAAAGCAAAATAAACACATGTAATTTTAATTTTACATAAAGGCAATATCATTTACTTTAGCCTATGAGCTATAAAGGTACTATGGACTTAATACTTTCTCTACTTCAACAAATGTGCGTCTACCTAGTGTTAGCCTACATGCTCAGTAAAACGCCGATCTTTTTACCAATGTTGAACATTTCCTCTCGCTTATCTCATAAGTTCAGTTGCTATGTTTTATTCTCATTATTTTGCATAATGGGAACCTACTTTGGTTTACATATCAATGATGCTATAGCCAATACTCGAGCTATTGGCGCAGTGATGGGTGGACTATTTGGCGGCCCAATTGTTGGCTTTGCAGTAGGCTTTACTGGTGGAATTCATCGTTATAGTTTAGGTGGATTCACCGATATAGCTTGTGCTATTTCAACCACCGCAGAAGGGTTAATTGGCGGACTACTACACCTTTATCTAGTAAAAAAAGACAAAACTGAACAACTATTTAATCCGATCATTGTATTGTCGATTACTTTTGTTGCCGAAGCAGCCCAAATGCTGATCATCATCTCCGTCGCCAAACCATTTGATCAAGCTTATGCCCTTGTGTCCAATATTGCTGCACCAATGATCATTGCTAATTGTGTGGGCGCAGCACTGTTTGTCAGCATCTTGCAGGATCGAAAAACCATCTATGAGAAATACTCGGCCACTTTTTCTCGTCGTGCATTAACTATTGCTGAGCGCAGTGTCGGAATTTGGAGTTCAGGCTTTAATTCAACCAATGCAAAAAAAATTGTTCGAATTATTTATGAGGAAACCAATGTAGGTGCGGTAGCTATTACTGATAAAGATAAGATCTTAGCTTTTATCGGCCTTGGCGATGATCACCATAAACCGAATACGCCGATCTCTTCTGATTGCACCATTCAAGCGATGGAACAAAACAGAGTGATGTACCTCGATGGACGAGAAGCGCCTTACCAGTGCTCACTATCATCAAGCTGTAAACTAGGTTCTGTTTTAGTGATCCCATTAAGAGTCGGTAAAGAAGTGATTGGAACAATTAAACTTTATGAACCGAAACGTAAACTGCTGTCTAATATTAACCGTTCAATGGGAGAAGGGATTGCGCAACTACTCTCGAGCCAAATTCTGTATAACGATTTTAAGCGTCAACAAGCATTATTGAGTCAGGCTGAAATTAAATTATTACAAGCTCAAGTAAACCCGCACTTTTTATTTAATGCGCTCAATACTATCAGTGCAATTATTCGTCGCGATCCCAATAAAGCACGAGAACTGATTCAACACCTTTCTCACTTCTTTAGAAGCAACTTAAAACAGAACATAGAAACCGTTACCTTTAAAGAAGAACTAGCACATGTGAACGCCTATCTCACCATTGAAAAAGCCCGTTTTACCGATCGCTTGGAAGTAGAAATTAATATTGATGAGGCATTGCTTGAAAAATCATTACCGAGTTTTACCCTACAACCTTTAGTGGAAAATGCGATTAAACACGGTGTTTCGAATAAACTGGAAGGTGGTAAAATCCGCATTGTAAGCCAACAAAATTCACTCGGTTATCGAATCGTAGTGGAAGATAATGCAGGTAGTTTTATTCCACCACAACCCACTCATGAAGGCTTGGGAATGGAAATTGTTGATAAGCGTTTGACCAACCATTTTGGTCCAACTGCCGCCTTGCAAACCCATTGTCATAAAGATCAATTTACTCGCATGAGTTTTGTAATCCCTTACGAAAAAATTGGTCAATAAAGGATAGCCAATGTTAACTGCAATTGTCATTGATGATGAACTATTTGCTCGTGAAGAGCTCACCGAACTATTACAAGAAACCGGTCAGGTAGAAGTGATTGCCCAAGCGAGTAATGCTATTGAAGGCTTAAAGCAAATCAATAGCTTAAAACCTGAAGCCGTTTTCGTTGATATTCAAATGCCGCAAGTCAGCGGCATTGAATTACTCGGTATGCTTGATCCCGACACCATGCCGCATGTTATTTTTGTCACCGCATTTGACCAATATGCCATTCAAGCTTTTGAAGATAATGCTTTTGACTACCTCCTAAAACCGGTCGACCCTAAGCGACTCGAGAAAAGCATTCAACGTTTGCTCAAAGCGGGACAAAATAAAGAAGCATTACACACTCAAGCCCAAATTGAAGCCCTGACACCAAAGCGCTTACAACAAGTACCTTGCATGGGCCACAACCGGATCATGATCATTTCATTACAAGAGATCGAATCGGCATTTAGCGATCTTTCTGGTGTTCATATTCAAACCGCCCAGCAAACCGCCACCAGCCAATTAACACTAAAAACATTGGAAGAGAAAACAGAGTTATTACGCTGCCATCGCCAGTATTTGATCAACACACAAAAAATCAAAGAGATCAAACTACTCGATAACGGTTTAGGCGAAGTAACTACCCAAAGTGGACAAATAGTTCCCATTAGCCGTCGCTATTTAAAACCACTGAAAGAAGAGTTGGGAATAGTGTAAACACAGGTACCTAGTAACGAGTTCCTAGATTTGCTTCGCTGCTAGAAAGAGCATGGTAGTTACGAGTAGCGTGAACGCTTCGCTTAGTGTTACGAGAAAAACTTTCCATGTTTTCCGAAAAACGTTTCTCGGTATTCGTGACTCGACAGTATTTCCGAGCCACGAGAAACGAAGTGCTCTAGCTACGAGATTCGAACCTATTCTTTTATCAAACTCACCACGGTCCACCCTTCTTCCGTCGTATGAGTACTATCGTTAGAAAGAATATGAATATTACCTTTAGGATCAACGGTAAACAACGATAGACGGTGGCCATCGACGTATTTCATCACATAATCTTGCCACTTAAATTCAGCGGTTAATTTAGTGTGTTTGATTTCAGCACCTTGGTTAATCAGGCTCGCCAGTTTTTTATAACTCACATCATCGCCTAGCAAAGTTCTGCCATGCTTTTCTTCTACAAGACGATGCTTTTCGTGCTGATTTTCTTTGCTTTTGCCATTTAAGAAAAACACTCGGCGCTCGCTAAATTCAGTCATGAAATATTTTGCTACCACGACATTAAAGTGCTTATCTGGCGTCACCGCGATCAAATTACCAATGCCGATTAAATCTAAATATTCCTCTGCATGACTGGAAATTGGGTTGCCGTAGTAGGTTTCTAACCCTTGCATACGCGCTTTACGGATGTACTCCCAATTAGAATCTGTAATAACGATTCGATAGCCATATTTTTGTAAAGCAATCGCGAAGGTTCGACCGACATCATTCGCCCCGACAATCAAGAAGCCCCTCGGCGAAGGCTCAGATAAGCTCAGTGTATTGGCTAATGGCCTAGCAGTAATACTTTGCAGTACCACGGTTCCCACAATCACCATAAAGGTTAACGGAACCAGCAAGCTCGCCCCTTCAACCCCCGCATCAACTAACTTAATGGCAAATAGTGACGAAATAGATGCGGCAACAATGCCTCGTGGCGCCACCCAAGCGATAAAGAATTTCTCTTTAAAATTAAGACTGCTGCCAATAGTAGCAATAAAAATCGCAATAGGGCGTGACACCAATTGTATTGCAGCAAACAGTACCGCAGAAGCGACACCTAAAGTGGCAAAGTCTGCTAACTCCATTCGAGCGGAAAGCATTAAAAACAAACCAGAAATCAATAAGATGGTTAGATTTTCTTTAAAATGCAGAATATTCTGAATATTGACGCCTTTGGCATTCGCAAGCCACATCCCCATCACGGTGACCGACAATAAGCCTGACTCGGACTCCAGAGCATTAGAAACCGCAAATACGCCGAGTACTAAGGTTAACACGGCAAATGGTTGCAAATACTCCGGTAATAAACGGCGTTTTAATATCTGCGCCAATAACATTCCCGCTAAGCCGCCGAGTACGATGCCGATCAATAAGATCAAACCGAACACATGCAAACTGTGCATCTTGCTACTAGAAACAATAAACTCATACACGATCACGATAAATAGCGCGCCAATTGGATCAATGAGAATCCCTTCCCAACGTAATATGTTAGCCAGCTTAGATTTTGGCCTTACCGTGCGTAGGAGTGGCACCACTACTGTTGGGCCCGTCACCACAGTCAAACTGCCGAATAACAACGCCAACGGCCAACTAAAGTCAAGTAAATAGAAGGTAAATACACTGGTCATCGCCCAAGTCATTAACGCCCCGATAGTGACAATGTTGATCACGGTTCGGTTTACTTCGCGGATCTCTTTGAGATTAAGCGTCAAACTCCCTTCAAATAAGATCACCGCAACGGCTAAGGAGATAAGAGGAAAAAGCAGATCGCCGAACATTTCATTCGGTTGAAAGAGATGCGTAATCGGGCCAATAATAAAGCCGGCAATCAATAGAAATAAAATCGCTGGCAACTTCATTCGCCATGCAAGCCATTGGCACCCTAGCCCTACTACCCCAACAGCGGCCAGCATTAAACCTAGATCTTCAGTGAGCATCAAACATACTACCTATTATTAACTATTCACAAATATTCGATAACATTAGTTATTCATCTGACTATCATTCCAACCGCGTTGCCATTCCATACGAAACTTTTGTGAATCTGGGGTTCCTTCACACACGCCTTCATAGTAATTGCCGCTTAACCCGATTTGGTAAGCATGATTAGGGTTGCAGTATTCATTGATGCCTTTTAAGTAACCATCGACATAATCATTAATATTTACTTTGCTAAAGTCTTGAAAATCTCCCGCGGTACGGTGCTGCTTACCTTTAATGCCATCAGAATAACCAACCGCATTCCAATCACCCGCTTTGGCATAATCTTCTGCTGTGCTAGTACAAGCAACCACTAAAAGTAGACCTGCTACTACACTCATATTTTTCATCCACTTCTTCACTTGAGCTTGATTCATTGATATTTCCTTCTGTTCATCACACTGATATTTATCACAACTATTACACAGGTCACATTTAAAACAAATCAGAAAAGCACCGATAAGTTAACAATAAAACCACTTATTAGGTGTAATGACCGTTCAATTTTATATGCGACCACTCATCAAAAGGTTAAATGCTTGTTACTAAAGCTGGGATTATTATGTATGCCGTACTCCTCACCCCTCTTATTGAACAGGACAATAATTATGATGATGTTCCTTTTTTGTGTAGCCGCATTGATTGCTGGTTACTTTATTTACGGAGCTTTCGTTGAAAAAGTTTTCGGCATTAATCAAAACCGTACTACTCCGGCTTACTCTAAGCAAGATGGCGTCGATTATGTCCCAATGTCGAACAAGAAAGTTTACCTGGTTCAACTATTAAACATTGCCGGTGTCGGCCCAATTTTCGGCCCAATCATGGGTGCCCTTTACGGCCCAGCGGCGATGCTTTGGATTGTTTTAGGCTGCATCTTTGCTGGTGCGGTTCACGATTATTTCTCTGGTATGCTTTCTATCCGTAACGGCGGTGCTTCGGTTCCATCGATTACCGGTCGCTATCTAGGTAAAGGTGCGAAACACTTCATGAATGTGTTTGCGATTATTTTACTGCTATTAGTCGGCGTGGTATTTGTTTCCGCGCCAGCAGGCATGATCAGCAACCTAGTGAACGAGCAAACCAGTGCGACCGTTTCAATGGGCACTATGGTTGTGATTATCTTTGCTTATTATATTGTAGCGACTATCGTTCCAATCGATAAAATCATTGGTCGTTTTTATCCTCTATTCGGCTTCTTGTTAATTTTCATGTCTGTTGGCTTAATTAGTGCAATCGCATTTTCAAGTGACCAAGCTATTCTTGCTGGCTATAAATTTAGCGACATGTTCACCAACATGAACCCACACGATCTACCACTATGGCCGGCCCTATTCATTACCATTGCTTGTGGTGCGATTTCAGGTTTCCATGCCACTCAGTCACCTTTAATGGCTCGTTGCTTGGAAAATGAAAAGAACGGTCGTTTCGTATTCTTTGGTGCCATGATTGGTGAAGGTATTATCGCACTAATCTGGTGTGCGGTTGCGTTGTCATTCTTTGGTTCAATGGATGCACTAGGCGAAGCGGTGAAACACGGTGGCCCAGGTAATGTCGTTTACTCATCATCATTTGGTTTACTTGGCGTATTCGGTGGCGTCATTGCTTTCCTAGGTGTGGTAATTCTTCCTATCACCTCTGGCGATACCGCCTTCCGTTCTAGCCGTTTGATCCTTGCTGAATATTTCAACATGGAACAAAAAACACTAAAAAGCCGCTTACTAATGGCACTTCCATTATTTGTTATCGGCGGCATTTTGACTCAAGTAGACTTCGGCATCATCTGGCGCTACTTCGGTTTTGCTAACCAAATGACCGCAGTAATGATGTTATGGACGGCTTCAGCTTACCTACTACGCTTTAACAAGTTACACTGGATCACGACTATTCCTGCCATGTTTATGACGACGGTATGTATTACCTTTATCTTAAACAGCAGCACGCTAGGCTTTGGTTTAGACATGCAAATCTCAACCATCATTGGTGTAGTGGCGATGCTATTCATCACCGGCTATGTAATTAAAATATCGAAAGGCAAAGGCGACCCAGAATTCGACCAAGCTGAAGAAGATAAGTTAAACGCGAAACCTGAGACGGTGTAAGCGTTACTCGGAAGCTCGAAACTAGAGCGCGTTGCTTCTCGGAAAAGATAAAGACCGATAGTTGAGAGGCTGTCGGTCTTTTTGTATATGAAGCACGGTTGATAAGGCACTTACGGTTAGTAATTTTGAGTTAATTAGGTATCATTTTGGACAAAAATGAATCGCTCCGGCCCCGTCATCTCGCACATGAGCCTAAGCGAAGAAGATGCGGGATCTGGCTTTTAAACATAAATTGAGCTAGAGAGATGGATAACTCAACGTTGGACAAAAGCGTGTCAGTTATTTTGCTAAAACTTCGGTCCTCACAATGTGTAATCTTAGTCTGATTTGCTAAGAACCTGTCTATGTTCCAACAACACTGCCTGTCGAACTTCAGAAGAAAATAATGTAACAGGTCCAGAATATGCGAGTACATTTAATACGAGTTTATGAAAAATATCGATACAGGAGTACAGCTCATCTCTCTTTTTCTGCTCTTGTACATTACTAAGCTCTTTTGATACAGGATGCGCACTAGCATTTCGAATACTATTCCAGAGCCTTTTATCATTATTAGCTAAAACATCTTCTTCTATTAAAATATCAAGTGCTCTTGCTGCTGTAATGTTCTTCCAATAAGAGACGCTTGATTGAAGGCGGTTAAAATACATAACGTCAATGTCCAGCTTTTTAAGCTTTAGCTTAATCTCTTTTATAGCTTCTACTAATTTTTGGTCCTGTCGCGATTGCTTGAAATCTGGAATATATATGTCATTCAGAACCCCCTCTACTGCAACAGATAGTACTAGTTCGGCAATATCATCTGAGGAATTGAATCCACGCCATACCCTCTCCCATTGGCTACTTACGCAGTCAAAGTGATTAATATTATCAGAATACAAAGCCAGAACTCGTTGAAATAAACCAACACTATAATTATTACTCCCTCTAGGTATCTGGACATTACTTGGTATCGGGTTAGTTGAACGTTTATGCGATATCTGGTTATTAAAACTTCGAATTGTGCATTTATTTATATTTCCTACATTGGTAAACAAAATATAAGGTTGAAGAAAAACACCACAAGAAAAGCCAAGATAGAACCTGATACATCTCTCCAGATCTTCTGGTACGAAATTGCCTTTAACTTTAACAAACCGATAATCTGACTCATTAACAACTCTGATATCTAAACCATCGACCTCAAAGCAAAGCTCATTAAAACCAAATGATTCAGATCCAGTTGATGTTGATAATGTTCTATTACTCTTATTGAATGGAATATCTATTTCTTGTTCGAACTCTAGGTGCAAGTATGGCGTATCCACACTTTCTTCTCGAAACTCTTCAGAAGCAATGTATGGTAAAAGTGTATAAATTACTTTATTAGTCTTTAGTTGAAAGCATGAAAGCTCCAGCTTAAAGCCTTGTGTTTTCCATACTCTACCTGATATATCAACGAGTTCAGCAAACAACTCATGCTCTGGATTCAAGTGATCTTGAGGAAACCTTAGTTGAGGCTGTAATTGACCAATAGGTTTATATACAGTCTCTGTACAAACCATTTCCAGAAACAAAGTTCCAAACTTATTCTGCTTTATCGTACCATGACCATTCAGTCTCAAACCATCTGCATGATTTTGCCAAATACGTACAGATATGCAGTGTATCTCCATTTCAGACGATCTAACGCTAGAACTAAAGTTTGTATCAAAATGCATAAACACCTACCGCTCAATCACAAATTTCTTTCCATTATACTGCTTTTATTAACTCACCAACATTAATCTGCTCTAAAAATCTCACTCCATACAATGGCATCCAGTTAGTAAATTGAATGTTTACAGCACCAGTACAAGGTGATTGATAAATATTGATAAATGGTAAGGTCGGTTTCATTAGGGAGCTCTATTTTAGAGAAAATATGTTAACTCATTTCGGGGCATAAATAAGTCACTCACATCAACCCTCCCCGCCCTCCCTTGGCTATACATCTTGATGCCAAGTATTTTTCATTGGTAAAGGGAGGGAGTTATTTGTAATCGCTTGTTGTTTAATGGTATTAGCGTAAAAAACACTGTAAATATTCAGCGAGTGATAAGTAGATTCCTGCTCTCGCTTAGGCTCGGCTGGAATGACGCTCTAATAATGTGCGATAAATCTTGGGTAGATATTGCAACTACAAGCAACAAAGACTAGCTCTTCCCCTTGATAGATGAAGCCACTTGGCAGCAGAAGTCGATATAAGGGGAAGCTGGATGGGGTTGGTTAGGCAAAATACTTTGGGGTACAAATAAACTACTCACATCAACCCTCCCCGCCCTCCCTTGGCTATAAATCTTGATGCCAAGTATTTTTCGTTGGTAAAGGGAGGGAGTTATTTGTGATCGCTTGTTGTGTAATGGTATTAGCGTAAAAAAACACTGTAAATATTCAGCGCGTGATAAGTAGATTCCTGCTCTCGCTTAGGCTCGGCTGGAATGACGCTCTAATAATGTGCGGTGAATTTTGAGTCTCAAGATAATAAGAGAGATCCTGAACTACGTTCGTCCTTCACTATTCAGGATGACAACTTTTCAAAATAGAATAACCTAAAAAACAAAAAGGCCGCTAGACTTTCATCTAGCGACCTTATTTGATTTTGTCTCGAACTATCTCTTCCGAGCAACGAGAAACCTCTTTACCGCTACTCTACATTCTTAATTTGCAGTTCTTTTGGCACTTCAAAGAACATATTTTCTTCGCGGCCTAGTACTTCTTCTACATCACGTCCGCCCAGCTCTTTAATGCGCTCGATGATTTGATGGACGAGTTCTTCAGGAGCCGATGCGCCTGCGGTAACGCCGACTTTCGTTTTACCATCAAACCAAGCTGGATTAATGTCTTCAGGGCAATCGGTGAGATAACCAGGCGTGCCCAGTTTTTCCGATAGCTCTTTCAGGCGTGTTGAGTTTGACGAGTTTTTCGAGCCTACGACGACCATCACATCAACACTACCAGCCAAAATACGGACTGCGTCTTGACGGTTTTGAGTGGCGTAACAAATGTCATCTTTACGCGGCCCTTGAATTTCTGGGAAGGTTTTACGCAACTCATCAATCACATCAGAGGTTTCATCAACCGAAAGTGTGGTTTGGCTAACGTAATGTAAGTGAGTCGGATCTTTTACCACTAGTTTAGCAACATCTTCTGGACGCTCTACTAGATACATACCACCCGTTTCGCTGGCGTATTGCCCCATAGTGCCTTCGACTTCTGGGTGTCCAGCATGACCGATCAATACGACTTCCATATTACGGCGACTCGCACGAGCCACTTCCATATGTACTTTGGTTACCAGAGGACAAGTCGCATCAAAAACCGTTAACTGGCGATCTTTTGCTTCTTGGCGAACCGCTTGAGAAACACCATGTGCTGAGAAAATAACAATATTGTCATCTGGCACTTCAGACAATTCTTCAACAAACACTGCGCCACGTTGCTTTAAGCCTTCAACCACAAAACGATTGTGCACCACTTCATGACGAACATAAATTGGCGGCTGATACATTTCTAATGCACGTTCAACAATACTGATCGCACGGTCTACACCAGCACAGAAGCCACGTGGATTGGCTAACAAAATTTTCATGTCTTGGGTCATATCTTTGATCACTTAAGCGGCAATGAATGGCGCTATTCTACCGATAACGTTTTTACAGGCAACTATTATCCCTAAATGTCAGCTATTCTACTGCTAAGATTTCTACGTCAAAAACTACGTCTTGGCCGACAAGTGGATGATTAAAGTCAACCTTTACCGATTCACCTGTAACTTCGGAAATAATGCCCGGTATTTCCATGCCATCTCGGCCATTAAACGCCATAATGGTGCCGACCTCTAACTCTTGACCATTAAAGCGATTTTTATCCATATATTGAATAAAGTCAGGGTTCGGCTCACCAAAAGCATCTTTGGCTTCAAGCTCTATTGCTTTACTTTCACCGCTCGTTAAACCGATAAGGCAAGTTTCAAAGTTAGGGCTTAAACTGCCATCACCCATCGTAAATTTAGCCGCTTTTCCCATATTATGAGTACTATCGGCTACCGAGCCATCCTTCAGCTTAATGGTAAAATGCAAAGTAACCGTACTATCTTCTGTAATTATCGACACGAAAAATCCTTATTCTTTAAAATCAGTTTTACCCGAGAAACGAGAAACGTTAACGGATTATATAAAAAAGCGCCACTGGAAAACCAATGGCGCTTTTAAACTGAGGCTTGAGTAACGAATTAGGCGTCTGGTTGCTCTTTTTTAGAGCGAAAACCATCAAGCACAATCATAACGGCACCGATACAAATGGCTGAATCCGCCAAGTTAAAGGCTGGCCAGTGATAATTACCCCAGAAGAAATCGAGATAATCGACAACAAAGCCATGCACAATTCTGTCAAATACATTGCCGAGAGCACCGCCAATCACTAAAGCATAAGCAACATTGTTCCAACGCTCAGTAGCAGGTAGCTTACGCATCCACCACATCAACATGCCACTCACCACAAATGCGATGCCTGAGAACAACCAACGTTGCCAACCTTCTTGATCACTTAAGAAGCTAAATGCTGCACCTAGGTTATGAACATAAAGTAGATTAAAAAACGGCAACACTTCAATACGGTTTGACCAACCATATCCCATGTTATCCATAACAATTAACTTAATGCCAATGTCTAAGCAAAACACCAGAGCCGCCAGCCATAGCCAGCGAAGCCCTGTTTGTTTGATAAGCTTACTCATTACGCGAACTTGCGGACTTCGCCGTCGCCATCAACGTTAGTCACACAACGGCCACAAATGGTTTCATGACCAGCAATGGTGCCAACATCGGCCACATGGTGCCAACAACGGTCACACTTCTCAGCTTCTGAAGCAGCCACTTCTACCAATAAACCTTCTACTTCGGTTTCTTTAGCTGCGTCAGTTTTCTCGCTTAGTGGCTTCACTTGTGCTTTAGAGGTTAATAATACAAAGCGTAATTCATCTTCAAGCTTATTGATGGTTGCAGCTAAGGCGTCATCTGCGTACAGAGTCACTTCCGCTTGTAATGAACCACCAATCGTTTTGTCGTTACGAGCCGCTTCAAGCAATTTGTTCACTGAAGCACGAACCGTTTGGATTTGCGTCCAAAATTCGTTATTTAGCTCTTCGCCTTCAATTAGACCGAATAAACCATCGAACCATTCACCCGTAAACACAAACTGATCGCGAGCTTCACCATTTGGTAGTTTAGTTGGCATTTCGTTCCAGATTTCATCGGCAGTGAATGACATGATAGGCGCCATCCAACGAACCAGTGCTTCTACGATGTAGTAAAGTGCAGTTTGGCAACTACGTTGTGCATGACTACCTTGTTTCGCGGTGTACTGACGGTCTTTAATCACATCTAAGTAGAATGAACCCATTTCAATTGAACAGAACTGCATTAACCGCTGTGTTACGCTATGAGTATTATATTGTTCATACGCTTTGACGATCTCAGTTTGTGCGGCTTGTGCACGCGCGACCGCCCAACGATCCAATGCCACCATATCTTCTGGCGCGACCATATCCGTTGCTGGGTTGAAACCGTTTAGGTTCGCAAGGAAGAAACGTGCAGTGTTACGAATACGACGATACGCATCGGCACTACGTTTTAGGATTTCATCAGAAACCGCTACTTCACCCGTGTAGTCAGTTGAAGCGACCCATAGACGTAAAATGTCAGCACCCAGCTTGTTAGTGACATCTTTTGGTGCAACCACATTGCCGATAGATTTCGACATCTTACGGCCTTTACCATCAACGACGAAACCGTGTGTTAGTACTTGCTTGTAAGGTGCTTCATCTTTCATTGCGATCGAAGTGATCAATGATGATTGGAACCAACCACGGTGTTGATCTGAACCTTCAAGGTATAAATCCGCACTATAACCATTGAATTCATCACGGTTGTCTACAACGGCGTAGTGAGTCACACCAGAATCAAACCATACATCTAACGTATCAAGAACCTTCTCGTAGTTAGCGGCATCTTCTTCGCTCATTAGTTCAGCGGCATCTACATCCCACCAAGCTTGAATGCCTTTTTCTTCTACTAGCTTCGCGACTTTCTCGATAAGCTCAGGAGAGTTAGGGTGCAGTTCAGCGGTTTCTTTATGTACGAATAAAGCGATTGGCACGCCCCAAGTACGTTGACGAGAGATACACCATTCAGGGCGACCTTCGATCATACCTTCGATTCGGCTTTGACCCCACTCCGGCATCCACTCCACATTTTTAATTGCACCTAATGCTTTGGCACGTAGACCCGCTTGATCCATCGATACAAACCATTGTGGTGTTGCACGGAAGATGATTGGAGTCTTATGACGCCAACAATGTGGGTAGCTGTGCTCATAAGCGTGGTGATGTAAAAGTGCACCTTTTTCTTTCAATACTTCAAGTACTGAATCGTTCGCTTTAAAGACGTGTTGACCCGCAAATAGCTCGGTATCAGGTAAGTAAACACCGTTAGAACCCACTGGGTTAGCCACTTCTAAATCATATTGTTTACCAACTACGAAGTCTTCTTGGCCGTGGCCAGGAGCAGTGTGAACCACACCAGTACCAGAATCCGTTGTAACGTGATCGCCCAAGATAGCAGGAACACTGAAGTCGTAGAATGGGTGAGAGAATTGCGTTAATTCAAGATCTTTACCACTGGCAAAACCTAAGTTATGAAAATGCTCGATACCTGCGCGATCCATCACAGATTTCGCTAGATCTGATGCCACGATAACACGCTCAGCAGCTTGTTCGCCATTAGCTTCAACTTGAATCAATACGTATTCAAGATCGTCACGCAAACATACCGCGCGGTTTGCAGGCAATGTCCAAGGAGTGGTCGTCCAAATAACAATCGATACATCACCTTCACCTTGATGACCTTCTTTGCAATCAAACTTAGCAACGGTCGCAGCTTGGTCAGCAGCTTTAAAACGCACATCGATAGAAGGCGATACTTTATCTTTATATTCTACTTCCGCTTCAGCTAGAGCTGAACCACAGTCAGTACACCAGTGAACCGGTTTGAAACCTTTCAGTAAATGACCTTGGTCTGCAATTTTACCTAAAGCACGAATAATGTTCGCTTCGGTATTAAAATCCATAGTGCGGTACGGTTTGTCCCACTCGCCCATGATACCCAAACGCTTAAAGCTTTCTTTTTGACCTTCTACTTGGCCCGCCGCATATTTACGGCATTCTTCACGGAATTCAGCCGCCGAGATTTTTTGCCCCGGCTTGCCTTTTTTCTTCTCAACCATAAGTTCAATTGGAAGACCGTGACAGTCCCAACCAGGAACGTATGGAGCATCAAAGCCAGAAAGTGTTTTTGACTTAATAATAATATCTTTAAGAATCTTGTTTAACGCGTGACCAATATGAATATCACCGTTGGCGTATGGAGGGCCATCGTGTAATACGAAGGATTTTTTACCTTTCTTTGCAGCACGGATTGCGCCGTAAAGATCTTCTTTGTACCAACGCTTAAGCATTTCTGGCTCACGATTAGCCAGATTTCCGCGCATTGGAAACCCCGTTTCAGGTAGATTCAGAGTATCTTTATAGTCAGTCATCGATTCTTAATTCCGTTACATTGGGCGATATTAAATAAGGATTTTCTTGGAGATGTAGCGCTTATTCAGCCATCTCTGAAAATATGTTGTGCTCAAGTAACCACACCCTTGCCACTTGAGCATCTAATACTATTTGTTGTTTCAATAATTCAAATGAATCAAATTTTTGTTCATCACGAATTTTATGTAGTAGAACTACTTCTAGTTGCTTACCGTATAGATTACTTTTGAAGTCAAACAAGTGCACTTCAAGTTGTTGACGTACACCATTAACGGTTGGCCTGTTACCGACATTAGCAACACCACCGATCACCGCATTGCCATCGGCTCCGATCACTTTCACCACATAGACACCAGACACTGGTGACACATTACGCTTTAATGGGATGTTCGCCGTTGGAAAATCAATGGTTCGGCCTAACTTACGGCCATGTGATACACGACCATTAATACTGTAGTCACGACCTAGCATAGCCGCGGCTGACGCCAAATCATCACTCGCTAATGCTTGGCGAATCGCAGTACTACTGACTCTCACTGAAGAGTCAGCTTGTTGAGCAATACGTTCTGGCATACAAAAGCTTTGTGTATTGACCACTTGGAAGCCATATTTATCCGCTGCTTTTTGCAAGTCAGAAAAAGTACCTTGGCGATTCTTTCCAAAACAAAAATCATCACCAACCACTAAAAACTTAACCCCAAGTTTCTTAACTAGCAACTCACTAATAAAATCTTCAGGGCTTAAACTGGCAAACTTTTGATTAAAATTAACACACAATAAGCGATCAATTTTACATTTAGATAATTGGGCAAACTTATCTCGCAATCGAGTGAGCCTTGCTGGCGCAGCTTGCTTCGCAAAAAACTCCATGGGCTGAGGCTCAAATGTCATCACAATCGAGGGTAGATCTAAAGTCTCAGCGTGTTCACAAAGTTGCTTTAATACTTTCTGATGCCCTAAATGAACGCCATCAAAATTACCAATGCTGAGCACACATCCTGAATGATGCGCTTGAATATTGTGAATGCCTCGAATCAATTCCATACGGTTTTTATTTACCAAATTTTTGCTTCGCGTTAAACCGACGAATTATATACGTAATGCCCTTAATATGCGAGCATCACGCACCTTTGTTGTTGCCAATTAATCGGCCTTCAAGTGTTTCAGGCGAATACCAAATAACGTTGCAGAAACCAGATAAACCGCGGCACCTAAACCAATCAAACCCGCTAGCCACATTGCACGCACAGAAATAGACCAAGTTAGCCAAGTAGCAAAATCAGCCATCTGCCAATCAATTACGGCCACCATCAAACCACCAGCTAGAGCAATTTTCATAGCAAAAACAATCGTTTCTTTTGATAGTCGATACACATTGGCAATATGTAGACCGCGATATAATAACCCCATATTAACTAAGGCTGAAAGCGATGTTGCCAGTGCTAAACCTACATAACCAAAGAAGTAAGCAAAAATCGCATTGAACACAATATTAGTCAACATCGCTATGATGCCATAACGAACTGGAGTTTTCGTGTCTTGTCTTGAGTAGTAACCCGGTGCTAATACTTTGATTAACATAAAGTTCAGTAAGCCAGTGGCATAAGCAAACAACGACAAAGAAGCATTTTGTACATCCGCAGCAGAAAACTCGCCACGCATAAACAGCACCATCAGCATTGGCTTAGCAAGCACAATTAATCCACACATCGCAGGCACACCGAGCAGCAGCACCATGCGAACGCCCCAATCCATTGTCTTGGAGAATCCATCATTTTCAGCATCGACATGCTTACGTGATAAGGCCGGCAAGATAACCGTTGCAATTGCGATACCAAACAAACCTAACGGAAATTCCAATAGGCGATCCGAATAATAAAGATAACTGATTGAACCTGTCGCAAGAAAACTGGCCACTGCAGAATCAAACAATAAGTTAATTTGACTAACCGATACCCCAAACAATGCAGGAATCATTAGAGTGCGGATTTTTTTCACACCGGGATCATTCCAACCCCATTGCGGACGGACGATCACTTTTTGCTTTAATAAAAATGGAATTTGGAACAAAAACTGCGCCAAGCCGCCTAAGAATACCCCAATAGCGAGACCCACTTCAGGCTGATCGAGATTGGGGGAAATATATAACGCGGCTAAAATCATCATTATGTTTAAAAACACCGGAGTAAATGATGAAACCGCAAACTTACCTAAGGTATTTAAAATTGCACCAGATAAAGCAACAAAAGTGACAAACCACAAATAAGGAAAAGTGATCTTCAATAAGAAGCTAGCCAGGACAAACTTGTCAGCTTTCGGGCCATCATTCAGCCAATCCATAAACCAACCAGCACCAAAAACGGCAGTGACCACACCAGAACCAAGTACACCTAGTAGTGTCACAATAGTTACAAGCACCCCAAGTGTCCCTGAAACTTTAGCGATAAGTTGACGAGTTTTATCCATATCGCCAGACGCGTGATATTCAGTCAATACAGGAACGAAAGCTTGAGAAAATGCGCCCTCGGCAAATAAACGACGCAAAAAGTTAGGAATTCGATTGGCAAAAAAGAATACATCGGCAGCCGCACCAGCTCCCATTAAATTAGCAACAACAACATCACGTACCAGGCCTAATACCCTAGAAACAAATGTCATGGCGCTAACAATTAGCCCAGATCGTAATAGTTTTCGACTCACGCGTGCCTCGATAAAAAATAGTCATAAACGACAATAAGCCCTCAGTGGCCAATTTATCGCTATTTGAGCATAAATTTGCCATCAATGAGTGACTTTGTAATGAGATAATTATATCCCCAAGTGACTTCAAGATGCAGAATTCAGAGCTATCATCCAGACCTTTAGGCAAGGAAGATTGGCGAAGGAATGTAGGCACCTTTCAAATCAATCTGACGCAGCATAAAGGTTTGGATGAAGCTCTCGAAGGGCAAGTTAAAACAAGCGTTATGCTGCGTTAAATTGAACAGAGATAGAATCACTATGATCATATTCAATTTGCCTTGCCTAAAGCTTGTTTTATTCTTGCTGAAACTTGCACCCTGAAGTTACTTGGGTATAGCATTGGTATTCAAATGCTGATAGAATTCACGCCATCTTAACCGCGATAGCCATACTTCACCAAAATTTTTGTTTGGTAAAGATTGGTTTTTGCACAAATCTGTTGACATATTTTAAGGGAAAAGGCATAGTCCTCGCCCTTAAATTGTCACCGAACTAAAGTTTTTTGGGAGTTAGACCCTTGGCAAACAGTAAATCTGCTAAGAAGCGCGCTATCCAAGCTGAGAAACGTCGCCAGCACAATGCTAGCCGTCGTTCTATGATGCGCACTTACATGAAAAAAACTATCGCGGCTATTGAAGCTGGCGATAAAGAAGCTGCAACTGCTGCACTAGTTGAAGTTACACCATTACTAGACCGCATGGCGACTAAAGGCCTTATTCATAAGAATAAAGCTGCTCGTCACAAGTCTCGTTTTGCTGCAGCGATCAAAGCACTTTAATTTTAAAGTTGTTTAATTGCTAAAAACCGACCTTAGGGTCGGTTTTTTTATATCTGCATTTCTAGTATCTCGGCTCTCGGCTCTCGGCTCTCGGAGTGATTATTTATCGCAATACAAATGATGCAACTGCTTAATCAAAACTTTTACTTCATCACTTTGCAATGAGTAGTATACAGTTTGTGACTCTTTACGAGTAATCACCAGTCCATCTCGGCGTAGCCACGCCAAATGCTGAGACAATGCCGATTGACTTAGAGGTAACTTTTCACACAACTGCCCAACTGATAATTCATTTTGATGCAAAATACATAATATCTGTAATCGATTTTCATTGGCCATGGCTTTAAGAAGAACCACTGCTTGAGAAAGATTACTTTCCATCTCTTTAAAATCCATCTTATTATCTCACTATTGAATAAGGGGAATGATCTCGGAGTGGTTGAAATAACCGACTAAAATCCGCATCACATAAATTCTTTACAGAAGGATGTTGGATCATCCTTTCTGCAAAAATAACATAATATTCTTCTTTCAAATCTTCGACTTCTGCAATCAAATGCAGAGAAAACTCATCTTCAACTTCTGATAAGTATAAGTTAGGAGCAAGAAAAATGGCATCAGTGTGATAACGAGCAAAGGCCTTCATTAATGCTGAATCATCAAATTCGCCTAAAATATTAGGGGTAATCCCTAATCTTTCAAACCAATGCATGAGATTACGTCCCATTGAAGTTCTTCTTCCTGGAATCAGTAATTTTCTTTGAGACAATGCCGATTGAAAATCATTATTTTCAATCGGCTGAGAAGAATAAAAGTTCATTTTGCATTCCCCTAGCTTCTTACTATACAACCCAGGGCTTTGACTCGAATCGACAGGGCAATCCGATAAAATCATATCTAACTTATGTTGAGAGAGTTGCTCTAATAGTAATTCATGAGTCGACTCAAAACAGCGTAGGTGAATACTGTTATCTTCCGGCACGGTATTTAACAGAATCTTACTGACAAGCCTTTTCGATAATGCATCCGCTACCCCAACATCAAACAATACATTTTCTTGCTGAGAGTAATTAACGATATCCAGCATTTCGTAGCTGAGACCAAACATTTTATCGGCATACTTAAAGACCAATTGACCAAGCTCGGTAGGCTCCACACTACGACCACTACGCTTCATCAACTTGCCATTCATACGCTCTTCAAATGCTTTAATTTGTCCAGTCACCGTTTGAGGTGTTAGAAACAAAGCTTCAGCCGCTTTTGCTACTGAGCCTTGTCTGCAGACCATCCAAAAGTAATACAGATGGTTATAATTCAAATGTGACATTTATTGCCTCGGAAAAACCATAATTAATTGACTCATAATATGCTTTTACCGAACTATTAAAAAGCCCTTATTAGGCACATGTGACCAAATAAGGGCTGATAGTCGATTATGCTTACCTATCGGACACTCTACACTGAAAATGGATACTTAATCGCATCGTGACATTGATAATCTGTCACCTCAAAATCATCCAGCGTTACCCAAGTTTCTAAATCTTCTAACGTTTTAATCTTAGGGTTAATATGGAATTTAGGCGCGTCAAACGGCGTACGCTTCAATTGAATATCACGCATTGGTGCGAGTTGGTCTTCATAAATATGACCATTAACGATCTTATGATACGCAACGCCAGCTTTTTTACAGGTAATTTGCGCCATAATCGCTAAGAACACGTACACTTGAACCATATTGAAATTAAGGCCTAGCGGTACATCACACGAACGTTGAGTACTGTTTAAATATAGCGTATCACCAAGTAGGGAAAAGTGGTGGCTGTACATACAAGGGCGTAAACATCCCATATGAAACTCACCAGGGTTATAGAAGTTTAGAATCTCACCTCGGTCATCGACACCACGAATTAAATCATCGACAATTTTACGTAATTGATCGATGTGCCCACCATCCGGTTTTGTCCAGCTTCTCCCTTGAACACCATAAACACGGCCCATATCATCTTCACCTTTACGGTAAGGATTCTCGAGCCAAGCTTGGTTTAAGTTAGCATTAGCATCCCATGTTTTGGTGCCCAACTTACGGAAATCTTCCGCATTATCATAACCACGAATATAACCCAGCAACTCAGCAACTGCCGATTTCCAAAAGCTCTTACGTGTGGTCACTAAAGGAAATTGATTGTTACCAACATCATAAGTTAGATCGGCATTAATAATCGTCAAGCAGCGTTTACCTGTACGCTCATTTTCAACCCATTGCCCTTCATCAATAATACGCTGGCAAAGTTCTAAATATTGTTTCACAACTTACTTCCCTTTGGTTGGTTTGCTGGCTTTTTCATTTGAATATACAAGCGGTTTCTGAGTTTTATATGACCAAATCATAATCAAGGCACCAATAATAATCATAGGTGTGGATAGAATTTGCCCCATCGAAATAAAGTTATCAAATAAACCAAGCTGTGCATCTGGCTGACGAACAAATTCCACTGAGAAGCGGAATACTCCATAGCCAATCAAAAATAGCCCCGACACCGCACCAGCAGGTCTAGGTTTACGAATGAACCAATTTAAGATAAAGAAGAGCACGACCCCTTCAAGTAAAAATTCATACAATTGAGATGGGTGACGTGGATATGGGCCACCAGTTGGGAAAATCATCGCCCATGGCACGTCAGTCACGCGTCCCCATAGCTCACCATTAATAAAGTTACCGATACGACCAGCACCTAGACCAAACGGAACTAATGGCGCAATAAAGTCTGCCACACCAAAGAAAGTACGTTGGTTTTTACGTGCATACCATAGCATGGCAGTGATCACACCGAGCAAGCCACCGTGGAATGACATCCCCCCCGTCCAGACTTTAAACAGATACAATGGGTCTTCCATCCAGTAGTCAAAGCCATAAAACAGCACATAGCCAATGCGGCCACCAAGTACTACCCCAAGGAAGCCTGCAAAGAGTAGATCAGAAACTTGCTCACGCGTCCAACCACTGCCTGGTTTATCAGCCCGCTTGTTAGCAACGTACATTGCAAAAGCGAACCCTAGTAAATAC
Source organism: Vibrio sp. (assembly GCF_048266485.1). Taxonomy (GTDB): domain Bacteria; phylum Pseudomonadota; class Gammaproteobacteria; order Enterobacterales; family Vibrionaceae; genus Vibrio. The sequence continues at coordinate 43,713 of NZ_JBLWZK010000005.1, forward strand.
ATCAATCCATACCAACGCACACCAATTGGCCCGATAGAGAAAATGATCGGATCAATCTGTGGGAAGACTAAAAATCCCTGACTCATAAAAGTCTCTCTGCTTTAAAGTAAAAAAATAATAGAAGGTAGATACTATCTGACCAAGAGTGACAGCTTTAGTGCCATCAAACATAAAAAGATAATTTATTGGCGAGTATAATAAAGTAAAGCCTACACAGATACAGTAATACCAATCAAATTAATTAGCGGCTCAGAAATTACGTAATAAAAACTCTTATTTCTTACCAGCACGAATAAAGCCAGCCAAACCTTTCTGTTCTAGATATTGAAATACTAGGTTATAGATATCAGTACCGTAGGCTTGCTTCATCGCAGTATTAAGGAGCTGCTGCAATTCTGTAGAGTCAGATTTACGTAGAATATATTTGATTCGGGCAACATTGGATGTGTTCATACTCAATGAGCGATATCCCATACCAATAAGCAGCAAGGCACCTATTGGATCCCCTGCTAACTCACCACAAATACACACTGGCAGTTTATATTGTTGACACATATCATAAATATGTTTAAGTGCCATTACTACTGAAGGATGAACATGTTCGTACACATCCGACACCCGAGAGTTATTTCGATCAACCGCCAGTAGATATTGAGTTAAATCGTTAGTACCAACTGATACAAAATCCACTTTATGCGCCACTAACGGTAATAAATACAGCATTGAAGGTACTTCGAGCATAATACCGATTTGTGGCCGCTGAATATTAGGATCGACCTGCGACACATCTTGATAAGCACGCTCTATCAAGATCAGAGATTCATCAATCTCTTGGCATCCCGACACCATAGGTAACATAATATTTAAATTACCTAGCCCGGTACTGGCTTTTAACATTGAGCGTAGTTGAATTAAAAAGATATCTGGATGATCTAAAGTAAAACGGATGCCACGCCACCCTAGAAAAGGGTTATCTTCTTCAATTGGGAAGTAAGGTAATGCTTTATCACCACCGATATCTAAGGTTCGCATTACCACGCGTTTATCCGGATAAGTCGCTAAAATCGTGCGGTATTGTTGGGTTTGTTCTTCTTCGGAAGGAAAGCGATTATGCAATAAAAACGAAATTTCCGTACGATACAAACCAACCCCATCAACGCCTTGGTTAACCGCAATATTGGTATCGGCACTAAGGCCGGCATTGAGCATCAATTCTACTCGCTTGCCATCTTGGGTAGCGGCGGGTTCCGATAATTCCTGAGCAACTAAATCTGAAAGTTCTTCTTCTTCATTAGCTAACGATTGATATTCGGTAAGTAATTGGGCAGCAGGTTCAACAAAGATATCACCACTATAACCATCTACGATACCGAATTTACCCGATATCGATTCTGGTTTAAGTTGCGCGCCCATGATGGCAGGAATACCAAGTGCACGAGATAAAATGGCCGCATGTGAATTCGCGGCACCTTCCAATGAAATAACCGCAAGCAGCTTATCTTTAGGAATCGCAGCCAATATTGAAGCAGTCAGTTCCCTAACCACCAAAATAACCGGATTTTTAAAACTAGGAGTTCGAACTTCACTATTGTGTAAGAAATACAGTAATCTCTGTCCAAGCTCTTTAATGTCGTTGGATCGTTCTCGTAAATAAGAGTCACTCATGCTGGCAAAACGCTCAGCATAAAGCTCGACGACTTGTCTTAACGCCCAATCCGCTCGATCGCCTTTCTCTATCTGTTTATTCAAATCGGCACGCAGCATAGGATCATGCAATAAGTGAACAAATAGCTCAAAGATTGCTAAAGTATCTTTATTTAATTCACTATCAAAACGCTTACGCATCCGGCGAAAATCCGCAATCGCACTTTCAATCGCAAGCGCCAGCCACTCTTGATCTTGATTAATATCTAAACAAGAAGCTGGAGCAATTTGGGAAAGATCTGGATGAGTGTCATCCCACCAAATTTGACCAATTGCAATGCCAGACGAAGCTGCTATGCCTTTATAGGAATGGACTTGATGGTCATTGAGTTGCCATTGACCTTGGGCTTGAGAATGAGCAAGAATGACCGCCAACTGAGCGGCAAGTGTCACGAGGAACGATTCTTCTACTTCACTAAATGATCTTGGTGATCGTTGCTGAATCACTAACACGCCTAATATCTGGCGGCGGTGAATGATCGGAGTTCCGAGGAAAGATTGATAAACATTTTCCCCAAGCTCAGGGAAATATTTAAAATTGGGATGTTTTTGTGCATAAGATAGATTGAGAGGTTCGGCGCTGCGACGAACCAGCCCTACTAAACCTTCTTCAAAAGGAATGTGAATAGTTTGGCCAGAAAACTTTAGCCCTTGGGTGGCCATTAGCTCCAAACGACTTTGCTCGTTATTGGCTAAATAAACGGTGCAACACTCTGTGTGCATCGCTTTACAAGTATCCTTTACCAAAATATCTAATGCTTGACGAAGATCGTCTGCTTTAGATACTTGTTCAACGATGTCCCTTAGTTGAATAAGCATTCACATTCACCTTTATGAGGTCTTACCTAGTTATTAACCAGATAAAGACTTATCGACGCACTTTTCTCTTACCTTTCATTTTAGGATCTCGAAAAGGCATCGCAATCGAAGCAAATTCTTTCATTGCTCGTCGATATACATCCCTTTTAAAAGAAACCACTTGTCTGACTGGATACCAAAAACTCACCCAACGCCAACCATCGAATTCAGGGGTTCGTCCACGGTTCATATTGATGTTTGATTCATCACACTCTAACCGTAGTAAAAACCATTTCTGTTTTTGGCCAATACACACAGGCTTGGAATCCCATCTCACCAGACGTTTTGGTAATTTATATTTTAACCAATGACGACTGACTCCAATGATTTTCACATCTTTCTTTGTTAGCCCAACTTCTTCATACAATTCACGAAATAGTGCTTGTTCCGGTGTTTCACCGTCATCAATCCCACCTTGTGGAAATTGCCAAGAATGCTGCCCGTATCGTTTTGCCCAGAATACCTGACCATGGTTGTTACATATTACAATTCCCACATTTAAGCGGTAACCATCGCCATCTATCACGGCTAACCTCTAATATAAATCTCTGTTACCAGTGATTTTTTCACATATCCACAAAAGGGGCAAATTTCAAGAGCACAATATCGCGTTTTTTATTACCTAACATCCACTTTTTAATCAAATTAGCTTAAATAATAAGTTATCAACACAAAAATTGAGTTGCTGTGGCATTTATTCACTATTTCTGTGAATAAATGTGTGAAGAAAACGATAAAACCATTAAATGGCTTATTTAACACTCAAATACAACAGTCAAACTGTCATGCGAAAATAGAATAAAGTTATTTAAAAACATAACAATAGGAACAAAAATCCAATTGAAGACAAATAAAAGATCTTTAGGATCTTTTATAGGCACAGATCGGTCAAAGATCCATCATGATTTATATTATCCACATTAGATCATACTAAAGCGCTCAAAAAGGACTCATACATATTCTTTTATTACAGCAAATGTGAATAAAGTGATCGTCATCACTTTTATTTTCACCATCCAGAAAAAAACCTGTGGATAAGTTAATTTAACAACATAATAAGATCAAAGCGAATAAGATCCTTGTTAAAAATAATGTACTATAGAACCCTTGTTTTTTAATCAGATCATTTGCTATGCCGTTACCCCCTAAGACAGAACAAGAATTGATGCAACGAGCCGAAAAGATTGTTGCTCGTTCTTTTGCTTCTTTAGCACACCAAGCTGGTATTACTGTTCCCGAAAATCTCAAACGGGAAAAAGGTTGGGTAGGACAATTACTTGAATGGCATTTAGGTGCCGAATCTGGCAGTAAAGCTCAACCAGATTTTGAGCATTTAGGCATTGAATTAAAAACCATTCCAATTGGATTTAATGGTCAACCATTGGAAACTACATTTATATCTGTTGCCCCCTTAACCGGAGTCAATGGGCTAACCTGGCAGAATAGCCATGTTAAGCATAAACTCGCAAAAGTATTATGGATCCCGGTTGAAGGTGAACGAGATATCCCTCTTGCTGAACGCCGAGTTGGTCGTCCAATCTTATGGTCTCCAAGTGCTCAAGAAGAACAACAACTTCAACAAGATTGGGAAGAGTTGATGGAATTTATCGTACTAGGGAAGGTAGAGCAGATTACGGCCAAGCACGGGGAAGTAATGCAGCTACGACCTAAAGCGGCCAATAGTAAAGTGGTAACAGAAGCCTATAGTGCCAATGGGCAGCCTATCAAGGCCTTACCAAGAGGCTTTTATTTACGGAAACAATTCACAGCGAATATTTTACTAAATCATTTGCAACGATCTTCATAGCCACCGTCTGTTACCTAGTAAAACCCTGCCACTTAATCCACTAAGAAGCGAGATGTAATTCAATATCCTGAAAAAGATCGAGTCCCTCAGCGCCAAATTCATCATAAGCATTATGCAATCTAAGATAAGCACTGGATAAGCCTAATTTTTTTAACTCATCCTTTACCGATTCTAAAGAATTGAAATAAGCTAATTGATCTTTTTCCATGATCGGCTCAAGTCGATGTTTATATTCAACAGCAAGTGAATAGTGGGAAAGATCAGCACAACTCACCACAAATACTTTAGGAGGGTCACACTCCTCATTTTTACTCGCTTGCAACCAGTGATCCAATTGCTGTTTTCTCATCCTTACCTCCCACTCAGGACAATTCATGGTGTTATATTCCAGTCTAGAACAAAAATCTAACCTTAGCTAACTGACTTACTACTCGAGCTTTTTTGCTATATATTGAACAAACCATTTATATGATTTTTCAACGATCGCCCAAGGATGTGCAATGAAATACCACAAAATCCCGCACTCTAATTTAGAAGTCAGTAAAATAGCTTTAGGTACAATGACCTATGGTGAACAGAACACTCAAAAAGAAGCTTTCGAACAATTAGATTATGCGCTCGAAAGGGGGGTTAACTTCATCGATACCGCAGAAATGTATCCTGTTCCGCCAAAGCCTAGCACCCAAGGATCCACCGAAGAATATATTGGTCATTGGCTAGAAAAATCAAGTAAACGCGAAAAAATCATTTTGGCGACCAAAGTGGCAGGCCCAGGCCGTATGTCTCACATTCGTGAAAACATGAGTCTCGATCGTCGTAATATTCATCTCGCAATGGATAGCAGCTTACAACGTCTCAAAACCGATTACGTTGACTTGTACCAAATACATTGGCCTCAACGTAATAACAACCGCTTTGGACAACTCAACTACCCTTATTTAGATGAACAGCAAGAAGTCACTCTTATCGAAACATTAGAAGCATTAGCGGAGTTAGTGAAAGCGGGTAAAACTCGTTATATCGGTGTATCAAATGAAACTCCATGGGGCGTGATGACGTTGCTACGTTTAGCGGAAAAGCATGATTTGCCAAGGATCGTATCGATTCAAAACCCGTATAACCTACTCAACCGCAGCTTTGAAGTTGGTCTATCAGAAATTAGTCATCATGAAGGTGTCGAGTTACTGGCTTATTCGCCACTAGCATTTGGGGTATTAAGTGGCAAGTATCTCAATGGCGCTCGACCAGATGGCGCTCGTTGTAGCTTATTTGAACGCTTTGTTCGTTACTTTACGCCACAAGGTGAGGCCGCAACCCAAGCCTACATCGATATTGCTAAAAAACACGATATTGATCCGGTACAAATGGCATTAGCATTTGTTAATCAACGCCCATTTGTTGCGTCGAATATTATCGGTGCCACCACAATGGAACAGCTAAAAGCGAACATTGATAGTATCGATACCCAACTCTCTGACGAACTACTGCAAGATCTTCATCAAGTAGGTGTTCAGTACCCTAATCCTTGTCCATAATTCATACTTAATAATTTTAAAAACACAAAGGGAAGTAAGTGAGCACTTCCCTTTTCTGTCGTAGGTGATTCATAACCACCAGTAAGCCGTTATCGTTTCACGCCTCTGAGACCAATTTATGTTTACCAAGCAAGCGATACATAGTTGCTCTCGATATCTTCAGCTCTTTCGCAGCGAGCGATACTTGTCCATCATGTGCCTCTAATACTTTCACTAGTGCTTCTTTTTCAGAATCTTCTCTGATCATTTTTAAGGTGCGAATTTTTTGGCTTTGAGACGGTAAATCAAAATGCTCTAATTCAACCACTATTCCATCAGAAACTAAGACTGCTCGTTTAATTTGATTAAGTAATTCTCTGACATTTCCGGGCCAATGATATTGGGTTAAAGCCTTAAGAGCTTGAGAAGAAAGATTACGAGCTTGAGTGTTATATTCTCGACTAAATTGTTGAATATAATAATGCGCTATACTGGCAATATCACCACAACGATCTTTCAGAGGGGTGACATGCACTTTAAGAATTTTTAATAGATAATACAACTCAGCAGAAAACTCCGATTCTTGTACCTTTTGCTCAAGATTATTATGGCTTGAAACTATAATTCGAATATCTAAGGTTTTTTCGCCATTATCAGTCTGAATAACTGGATTATTAATAAAGTGCAATAAATGAGTTTGTTGGCTTTTTGGCAATGCAGTAATGTCTTTCAGCAGTAAGGTTCCTTGGTCTGCCTCTTCAAGTTTAGTTTTAAAGCCTGGTGTTTGGCTTTCTCTTTCAAAACCAAAAACCTCTCTTTCAAAACGTTTTTCTGGTAAAGCACTGCAATTAACAACCACAAAAGCACATGTGCTACGTGATGAAGCGTCATGAATTAATTTTCCGACGAGCTGTTTCCCAACCCCTCTTTCACCCGCAATAATAATATTAGCATCAGTATTGGCAATACGTTTAACCTGCTCACGCAAGCGCTTAGTTGATAAAGAATCACCGACTAAGAGAGCTTGGTTATCCAACATATTTTCTGGCCATACCTTCTTCTCTATTTTCAACATGCCTAACTGATGGCCAATACTGCTTAACAATAGTTTTTCTGGCATAGGCAAAGTGAAGAAATCAATACAGAAGTTAACGATGAACTGACAAATAGAATCTTGATTGAGTTGGTGCTCTTTTATGTAAGCCATCCAACGGACATGTTTATTATTAGTAACTAAATAGGCAATCGCACTTAAACTGAAGTCATCATTCGTAAGATCAATCAGCCCAATACACGGACCAATTCGCTCGATCATGGTTTGACCGAGCCTTAAATCGCCACAGCGTTCCACTTTCCAACCTGCGAGTACTACTTTCTCATGCCAAGTATCGAGTCGCCCTCCAATCACTAAAAGCGAACCCGGTAGCGAATTCATTCGGAAATACTTTTCCATATCGTATCCTTTTGACTACTTATTCATCAGATAAGGAATCATACACAGGACAACATTATTAAAGCTATGAAAGGGGTTCTTATTTTTGAGACGGACAGTTTATTTAATAAAAATAGATGCTTAGAATATTTTTTTCGAATTTCAGATAAAAAAAACCCACCAATGAGATGGTGGGCAATAATCCGGTATTACTTTCTCACTTATTGCTGTGGACGCATTGCTGGGAATAGGATCACGTCACGAATAGTATGAGTATCTGTAAATAGCATGGCTAGACGATCGATACCGATACCTTGACCCGCTGTTGGCGGCAAACCGTGTTCAAGTGCTGTAATGTAGTCAGCATCGTAGAACATCGCTTCATCATCACCTGCATCTTTGGCTTCAACCTGTGCTTTAAAGCGTGCATCTTGGTCTTCTGCATCATTGAGTTCAGAGAAACCATTCGCCACTTCACGGCCACCGATAAAGAATTCAAATCGATCAGTAAAGAAGGGATTCGAATCACTGCGACGAGCCAGTGGTGAAATATCTGCTGGGTAACCTGTAATGAAGGTAGGCTGAATAAGTTGAGGTTCAGCGGTTTCACCAAAGATCTCTTCAAGTAGTTGACCACAAGTCCAGAAACTTTCTACTTCGACATGAACTGATTTAGCAATCTTAACCATAAAGTCACGATCTTTTACCGTTTCTTCATTTAAGTTAGCAATATCAGCATGGTCTGGATTGTATTGTTTGATTGCATCGATCATGCTCATACGTGCATATTTACCACCGAACTCAACACGCTCTTCGCCGTAAGGCATAGAGGTTTCACCCAGCACTTCAATCGCAACTGTACTTAGCATTTCTTCAGTAAGATCCATAAGATCGTTGTAATCCGCATACGCCATGTAGAATTCCATCATAGTGAATTCTGGGTTATGGCGAGGCGATAGACCTTCATTACGGAAGTTACGGTTTACTTCAAATACGCGATCAAAACCACCGACAACTAAACGCTTCAAATAAAGCTCTGGAGCAACACGTAGGTACATATCAATATCTAACGCATTGTGGTGAGTAATAAATGGACGCGCTGTTGCACCTCCAGGGATAACGTGCATCATTGGCGTTTCAACTTCTAGGAAGCCTTTTTTCGCCATGAAGTTACGAATTGCCATCACAAGCTTAGAGCGAATAATGAAAGCAGTACGTGAATCTTCGTTTACAATCAGGTCAACATAACGCTGACGGTAACGCATTTCTTGGTCAGTTAAGCCATGGAATTTTTCAGGCAGTGGACGTAGTGCTTTAGTCAGCAACTCGTATGATTCCATATTCACGTAAAGATCGCCTTTACCTGACTTATGCAATGCCCCTTTCACACCGATGATGTCACCGATATCCAGACCTTGGTATTTCTCTTTTAATTCTTTTTGTACATCTTTCGCAGCGTACGCTTGGATACGGCCAGAGGTTTCTTGAATCACGAGGAATGGACCACGTTTTGCCATTACACGACCAGCAATCGCGACAATATGATTCAGCGTTTCTAATTCTTCTTTTGATTTTTCACCAAATTCCGCTTGAAGATCTGCCGCTAAGTGCTCACGACGAAAATCATTTGGGTGGCCGTTTGCTTTACAGCTTTGACGGATGTGATCCAATTTAGAACGACGCTCAGCGATCAGTTTATTTTCTTCTGCTGCATCAATTTGGTTTTGGCTGTTTGATTCAGTCATCATGTGCCCTTATAAAAAATGAGTTATCTTCTAAAAGAAGAGGAATTCTTTGCGCTTAGCTTGTTGCTGAAATTAGAGTCCTGACTTCAAGCTTGCTTCAATAAATTTATCAAGATCGCCATCTAATACTGCTTGAGTATTTCGGTTTTCCACGCCTGTGCGAAGATCTTTAATACGAGAATCATCTAATACATAAGAGCGAATTTGGCTGCCCCAACCGATATCAGATTTCGAATCTTCATTGGCTTGTTTTTCAGCATTTTGCTTTTGCAATTCAAACTCAAACAATTTTGCACGAAGCTGCTTCATCGCCTGATCTTTATTTTTATGCTGAGAACGATCATTTTGACATTGCACCACAATATTCGTTGGTACGTGCGTAATACGTACCGCCGATTCCGTGGTGTTTACGTGCTGACCACCGGCACCAGATGCACGATATACATCGATACGTAAATCCGATGGGTTAATATCAATTTCGATGTTGTCATCAATCTCAGGGTAAATAAATGCCGACGCAAATGAGGTATGACGGCGACCACCTGAATCAAATGGTGATTTACGAACTAAGCGATGCACGCCGGTTTCGGTACGTAGCCAACCATAAGCATATTCACCAGAAATACGGACTGTCGCGCCTTTAAGGCCAGCCACATCCCCTTCTGATACTTCAATCACTTCCGTCTTGAACCCTTTGGCTTCTGCCCAACGTAAATACATACGTAGCATCATCGAAGTCCAATCTTGTGCTTCGGTACCACCAGAGCCTGATTGTAAATCGATATAACAATCAGAAGCATCGTGATCACCAGCGAACATGCGGCGGAACTCAAGCTTTTCTAATTTCGCTTCAAGATCGGCAAGTTCAGGTTCGATCTCGTCAAAGGTTTCTTGATCTTGCTCTTCAACCGCAAGTTCTAATAGTCCTTCAACATCATCACAACCTTGATCCAGTTGATCAATAGTGTCAACAACCGCTTCTAAAGCTGAACGTTCTTTACCTAAGGCTTGAGCGCGCTCAGGTTCATTCCAGACATCAGGTTGTTCAAGTTCGGCATTGACTTCTTCTAGACGCTCTTTCTTAGCATCGTAGTCAAAGATACCCCCTCAGAACATTGGTGCGCTCGGCAACGTCCTGAAGGCGGTTTTTAATCGGATTGATTTCAAACATGTTGGCTTATCACTTATTTGAGAAATAAATTCATTTTCCATGCTATTTTCAATGCATAGATAGGCGCAGAATTCTACCTAAATTGATGATGAATATACAGGAATTTTACTCGTTTCATTTAGCTTCTAGATGATCAACCATCAATTGCAATGATTGATTGCCACGAAACTCATTTATATCAAGTTTATAAGCTAAGTGAACGGTTTTCACGGAAGCATCTGGCCAACGGCGTAAATCAACATTAAAGGCGATCGCATCAATCATAATGCCTGTTGGATGACCTTTAAACAGCGGCTCTAACATCATTTTTAAATGTTTTTCACCCACCAGTTTTTGATGCAATAATTTGAATTCACCATCAAAAATCGGCTCAGGGAAAGCTTGCCCCCAAGGACCACCAGCACGTAACTCTTCTGCGGTATGCATCGAAAATTCTTCTGGCTTTAATTCACCATCGGATAAAATTACACCTTCCAGCGCTGATTCATCAAGCTCTTCGCGTACCGCCAAATCAAACAAGCGAGAGAATTGTTCGAATTTATTTTGGTAGATCGTTAAACCCGCTGCCATCGCATGACCACCAAATTTTACAATGATCCCAGGGTTTTGAGTGTCGATCTTATCCAAAACATCACGCATATGAAGCCCGGGAATCGAACGACATGATCCTTTTAAAGAAAGCTCTCCATTCGACAACTCACCGCCGTCGGCAAATGCGATCACTGGACGATGAAATTCATCTTTAATACGTGAGGCTAAAATTCCAATTACCCCTTGGTGCCAATCGGCTTGAAATAAAGTTAAGCCATACGGCAAATTCGACTTATCTTCTAGGCCGCCTTTCGCGTTCAGCAAACGCTCACAAAATGCCATTGCTTCTTGCTTCATGCCTTGCTCAATTTCACGGCGCATGTGGTTTAAACCATCCAGTTCACTGGCCATGCGGCGCGCGGCATGAATATTGTTGCTCAGTAATAACTCGACCCCAAACGACATATCTTCAAGGCGTCCAGCCGCATTAATTCTTGGCCCTAGCGCAAAGCCAAAGTCTGCTGCCACAAGACGCTTAGCATCACGTTTTGCCACTTCAATTAACGCTTGAATGCCCGGGCGCGCTTTACCAGCACGAATTCTTTGCAAGCCTTGATGAACTAAAATTCGATTATTTTCATCCAGTGGTACCACATCGGCTACGGTGCCGAGTGCGACTATATCTAACAGTTCTGCTAAATTAGGCTCGGGGATATTTTGTTGAGCAAACCATTGTTGCGTTCGCATTTCAGCACGTAGAGCCAGCATGAGATAAAACGCCACACCGACACCCGCTAATGCTTTTGAAGGAAAAGAGCATTGTTGCAGGTTAGGATTAACCATCGCATCGGCATTTGGCAATTCATGACCAGGTAAATGGTGGTCGGTGACGATCACAATTAACCCTTGCTCCTTGGCATAACGCACCCCTTCAATAGAAGAGACGCCATTATCCACTGTCATGATCACTTGCGCGCCGCGCTCAATCGCTTGATCGACCACTTCAGGGCTTAGGCCATAACCATCTTCAAAACGATTAGGCACTAGGTAGTCGACATTACTACTACCTAGCATACGAATCGCGAGTACAGATAAAGCCGAACTGGTCGCGCCATCCGCATCAAAATCACCAACCACGATAATACGTTGTTTCTGTTTAATCGCTTGAAACAATAACGACACTGCAAGCTCAATACCATGCAACGCCTGATAAGAGTGTAGTCCTTTCGCGCCCTTTTCTAATTGGCTGACATTCTGGATCTGACGATTAATATAAATGCGACGTAATAAGGGTGAAATCGACTCAGGTAAGATAGAAAGATCAACATCAGGTCGGCGAGAAATAGTCGTCATAATACTCTTAATTGGTTAAGGAGAGTTTAAGCATTTGTAGAATAAAGCTGATAATCAATCACAAATAACTGTTCTAAACCGGGGTAAATGTCTTGAATCACGGATTTCAATTGAGGCAATGTCATGTTCTCTTGCTCGGCATGAAATTCGGTAAGTTGAGATAATAATACCGGCGTGACGGATAATATTTTCAATTGGCAGAAGACTCGCCCTTGCTCTAAGGTCGATACTGTCACTACGCTGCCAGGCACATAATGACTTTCTGCTTCATCTCGAATAGTAATGGTCTTTTTGCCCGTCAGAATATCGTCTTCAAAGCGAGCAAAAAATGTCATTTCGGTCGGTGTGTTAGATAGATTATTCATTATAAATTTTCAGCGTCTAGCGCCTCAAGTAAATCGTTAGCTGGTAAGTAACCACCTACTATTCGGCCATTAGACAATAAAATGGCAGGCGTACCACTAATGCCTAATTGAGCACCAAAAGCATATTGCTCACTGATCATTTTCTGACATTTAGGTAAATTGTTACTATCAAAATCAAAACTGCGATTGATCTTCACATCATCCAAAGCTTTTTTACGATCATCTGCGCACCATACTTTAGCCATCGCTTGCGCAACATCACCAGTCGGCCCTTGACGAGGGTATGCCATATAACGAACCGTAATACCTAGATCGTTATATTTTTGTATTTCTTTATGCAGTTTTACGCAGTAACCACAAGTAATATCGGTAAATACCGTTACCACATATTTTTGATCTTTGGCTTTATAGACGATCATATCATCAGCAAACTTCTCAACTTGCTTCGCGTATTTTTTCGCCATTAAATCACTGAAGTTACCTTGTTTATCTAGGCTGTACATTTTGCCTTGAATAAAAAAGTCACCCGTCGCACTCGAAAAGAAAATGCCTTGATTCGTGATCACTTCATATAAACCATCAATCGGTGATGGCGCGACCTCTGTCACTTTAATGCCAAGATTCACAAAGCGTGCACTGATTTCAGCTTGATTAGCTTCTGTGCTCGCAAAACTTGGCAAACTCAATAGTGAAAATATCAATGCGGAAAAAGCCAATGCTCCTTTAGCACAAACTGACTTAACGTTAATTGAATCAAACAAAGAAGCAAAATGCATAAAACACCTACAATATGGATAAAAGTTGTCCAATAACACATCCTAGAACTAAGCTCTAGGGTGATGCTCTTGGTGGATTTGTTTTAATCTTTCGGTTGCCACATGAGTATAAATTTGTGTGGTCGATAAGTCACTATGTCCGAGCAGCATTTGCACCACTCTCAAGTCAGCACCATGATTGAGTAAATGCGTCGCAAAGGCATGGCGTAATACGTGTGGAGACAGCGCTTCAGAATCAATACCAGCATGTTGAGCATAAAATTTAATGCGATGCCAAAAGGTTTGACGGGTCATTTGCCGAGCACGTTTACTCGGGAAAACCACATCTGAGCTTTTCTCACCCAATAATGCCGGGCGACCTTGCTCTATGTAGGTTTCAATCCATTCAATAGCATTTTCTCCCATCGGTACGAGACGCTCTTTACCCCCCTTGCCCATCACGCGCACTACTCCTTGGCGCAGGCTCATATTTTCCATGGTCAAACTCACCAATTCAGTCACACGTAAGCCGGTAGCATAAAGCAGTTCTAGCATGGCTTTATCACGTAGTTCTAGAGGGTCTTCAACAATTGGTGCATCGAGCAAAGCTTCAATCTGTTGCTCAGATAAATCTTTCGGCAAGCGTTTCGGCAACTTAGGGGCAATTAATAACGCGCTAGGATCGTCGCTACGCAACTTCTCACGAGTAAAATATTGAAATAATCGACGCATGGCAGACAACATACGTGCTCGAGAAGTTTGCTTGTAATTTTGCTCCAATAACCAAGCTTGGTAGGCTTGTAAGTCATCAGTTGTTACAGTTAACAAATTCATCGATTGCTGACTTAACCATCCCACCAACTTATCGAGATCATGTCGATAAGACTGCAAGGTATTTTCTGACAAGCCTTTCTCTAGCCAAATTGAATCAAGAAAACGCTCTACCAGAGCTAATTCAGACTGCATCACCTATTCACTCACTTAATGTCGAATATCCATGCTGAGACTACGGTAGCTTACTCATAATTGCCACTAATTTTACTGAAAGCATGTAAAGCAGGCAGCTTTATCGTTAGAATTAACCACAAATTCATCAAACGTTTAAAAAGACTTATGAAGATTGGATTATTCTACGGTTCAAGCACCTGTTACACCGAAATGGCTTCGGAAAAAATCCGCGCAATAATTGGCGAAGATCTGGTCGATATCTACAATATTAAAGATACCCCAGTCTCAACACTTCAAGATTATGATTTCCTTATTTTAGGAATTTCCACTTGGGATTTCGGTGAGATACAAGAAGATTGGAGCGCAGTATGGCAGCAACTCGATGGGCTATCTCTAAACGACAAGTACGTGGCATTATTCGGTCTAGGCGATCAAGAAGGCTATGGCGAATGGTTTCTCGATGCGATGGGGATGCTGCACGACGAACTAATAACAACGGGAGTTAAGTTTCTCGGTTACTGGCCCAACCAAGGCTATGAGTTTGAACAATCAAAAGCCCTTACTGAAGATAAAACGCATTTTGTTGGCTTAGCGCTTGATGAAGATTCTCAATATGAACTCAGCGATGAACGTATCGAGCAATGGTGCGAACAAATCCTTGTTGAGTATCACGACAGTTTATAATTTTATCGTTTAAACACATTCGAATACAAAAAAGGCTTAGCAATTTGAATCTACTAAGCCTTTTTCTTGTTAGATTGTTAACCGATTAAGCCATATCTTCGCTTAACTCAGCTACTTCATTCGCTTGCTGTTCGCACTTTGGGACAAACATCATCACCGCAATCGCAACCAATGTTGGCAACATCCACGCCATACCGTAATCAAACAACGGCAAGAAGTTGAATACTGACATATCAATACCGATTGCTTTACCTGCATCAATCAAAGCAAATAATAAAGATAAGCAAACAACAAAACGATACGCCAAAGCACGGTTTGGTAAACGAGAACGAACCAGAGTTAGGAATACAATCGCAATCGCCACTGGGTACAAAGCAAATAATACCGGTATAGATAAGGCAATTAATTCCGTTAAACCAACGTTCGCCACTAATGCACATACTGAACCGACGACAATAACCCATCCTTTATAGCTAATTGGTGTTAATGAGCTAAAGTAATCGGCACAAGCGGAAATCAAACCAATTGAAGTCGTTAAACAAGCCAATAATACAATGGTAGTTAAAACGAACTGACCTTCAGTACCAAATAGAGCTTGAACATAAACACTTAAAATTGCGCCACCGTTATCAAGGCCAGCCGCAATACTATTACTGGTCGCACCAAGGTAAAACAATGAAATGTAAACCAAAGCCAAACCACCCGCTGCAATAAATGCCGCATAGGTTACATAACGAGTTACCGCACGCTTATCAGTAATCTTCTTGTTACGTAAAGCTTCAATGATCAAAGTACCAAACATCAGCGAAGCAAAAGTATCCATAGTGTTATAACCATCAAGGAAACCGCTACTAAATGCATGGGTTACATAGCGACCTTGTGCAGCAACAATATCACCTTGAGGGTTAATGAATACCATTACAGAGAGGACGATTAACCCTAAAAACAGAACCGGAGTCAGCACCTTACCAATCACATCTAACAGCTTACCTTGAGACCAAGCAAACCCCATCGCAATAGCAAAAAAGACGATTGAAAAAATAGTGAGATGTATTTGTGATGGTTCAGCAATAAAGGGTTTCAAGCCCATCTCATATGCTACAAGCCCGGTACGAGGCGCAGCAAAAGCAGGACCAATGATAATAAAGAAAAGTACAGCAACAATTGTCGCCGCTTTTTTAGGTAAGTCTTGGGTCAGTTTATCCCAACCGCCACCGACTAGCGCAATGGCAATAATACCTAATAAAGGTAGACCTACTGCAGTGCTAAGAAACCCCAACATAGTAAAAGACACCGATTCGCCAGCTAATTGACCAGCCAGTGGGGGGAAGATGATATTACCAGCGCCTAAAAAGAACGCAAACAACATGAAGCCTAGGGCCCAAATATCGGTTATTTTTAACTTTTGGTTCAAAATAAACCCTTAATATATTAGTAATGAATTGCATTTCAGAAGAACAAAACATATACCCAAGTGACTTCAAGAGGCGAGTTGGGTATAAAACTCTACCTGAATATAAGGAGCAAGATAATGAACAAATTAGAGCCAACGCGCAAGCAAACAGCAATAAAACACCATAAAATAACAAAATTAAAACACAAAAGCAGTGTTTATCTCTACTGATGACCATCAAACAAAGAATTAATAACTTAACAAAATAAAAACAACAGAATTACAAATAAGCATAAAAAACCATATTAAGACCAATAATTAGTCACTTACACCAAAGCTATTGATATTATGAATAAAACTAAAGACTTTCATTTTAAGCAGTTCTCAATTTACGGTGGTCATTCCGGCATGGCAGTCAGTACTGATGGGATATTACTCGGTGCCTGGGCTAAAATATCCAACCACAGTTCAATACTTGATATTGGAACCGGTACTGGATTACTAGCGTTAATGTGCGCCCAACGAAACCAACAAAGTCAGATTACCGCGATTGATATTGATGAGGATGCAATTAAATCGGCGCAATATAATATCGATAACAGCCCTTGGAACAAAAGAATTCGAGTTATCAAGAGCGCGGCTCAGCAATTAGAATCAAACCTGAAATTTGATCATATTATTTGTAACCCACCCTACTTCAATTCGGGTGCTACTTCCGATTGGCAAGCCAGAGCAATCGCACGTCACACACAGACTTTGCCACACAGTGAGTTGCTTAACGCTTGTGCTAAATTATTAAAACCAGCCGGCAGTGCGAGTTTTATTTTACCGAAAACAGAAGGCGAAGCGTTTATTCAACTAGCCTTAGAGCAAGGCTGGTTTGTAGAGCGACTCTGCCAAGTCAATACCACTGAGCATAAACCCGGCTATCGACTATTATTCACCTTAACTCGCGTTCAAACCGAATGTCAGAATAGCCAATTAACGATTCACCAAGCTAACGGTTATAGCGAACCATTTATTCAACTGACTCGCGATTTTTATCTCAAGATGTAGTGATGGTAATAAAATAAGAGATCTCTCACTGAAACTCGCATCTTGCCGTTACTTGGGTATATAATGCGCGACCGTTAATAAACCCTGAACCTAAAGCCAAATGGCTTGTTGGAGAAATGACGTGATCAGAACTTTTGCTGAACTCGATTTAGACCAAAACCTTATTGAAGCCATTGAAGAAATGGGCTTTGAGCGCCCGACTCAAATTCAGGCGGATGCCATTCCACAAGCGCTTGATGGCAAGGATGTCTTAGCGTCAGCTCCTACTGGTACAGGGAAAACGGCTGCATTTGCACTTCCTGCTCTACAGTTTTTACAAGATTTCCCGCGCAAGAAAGCCGGTCCGGCTCGCGTATTAATCTTAACGCCAACTCGTGAACTGGCGATGCAAGTGGCTGACCAAACTCGCGCACTGGCAAAAAATACCAACTTAAACATCTTCACTATTACCGGTGGCGTGATGTATCAAGAACACGCGGATATTTTAGGTACCACTCAAGATATCGTGGTTGCAACGCCTGGCCGTTTAATGGAATACATCGAAGCTGAACGTTTTGATTGCCGTGCGATTGAATGGCTGATCTTAGATGAAGCGGATCGCATGCTAGATATGGGCTTTGGTCCAGTCGTTGACCGTCTATCGGCAGAATGTCGCTGGCGTAAACAAACGCTACTTTTCTCTGCAACCTTAGAAGGCCGCGGTGTTGAAGGTTTTACGGAAGATCTACTAAAGAACCCAATTAAAGTGGAAGCAGATCCTTCTCGACGTGAACGCAAAAAAATCACCCAATGGTATCACCGTGCCGATCACGCTGAACATAAATTAGCGCTGCTAAAAAATATTCTTACTGAACAAGCAGAGCGCAGTATTATCTTTGTCAAAACCCGTGAGCGTCTCGCAGAGCTTCGTGGACAGCTAGAAAGCGCACAAATCGTTTGCTCATGGATCCAAGGCGAAATGCCTCAAGATCGCCGTAACAATGCTATTCAACGTTTCCGCGATGGTGAAGTGAATGTATTAATTGCTACCGATGTAGCAGCGCGAGGTATCGATTTACCGGATGTGAGCCATGTCATTAACTACGATATGCCACGAACTGCTGATGTTTACCTACACCGTATTGGGCGAACTGCCCGCGCCGGTAAAAAAGGCAATGCGATTTCTTTAATTGAAGCCCATGACCAACCGATGATTGATCGTGTAATGCGCTACACTCAAGATGAAATTAAAGAGCGTTACATTAAAGACCTTCGCCCACAAAGCAAAAAGGCAACCTTTAAGAAGAAGAAAAAGAAAACGCCTGCTGCGAAGAAGAAAACAGCAGTGAAAAAGAAGAAAAAGTAAGACATTCTTGCTAAACCATTTCCAAACAATAAAGGAGCGACTATTCGCTCCTTTTTTACGTTTTCAAGTTTACGCTTTCAGGCAACAAGAAATGCAGATTACTGCTCTGCTCGCTTAAACACCAATTCGGTTTCCGTAGACTCTGCCGCCACAAAGTAATAGCCAGCCGTATCGAATGCTTTCAACGTATCCAGATCTTCTACTTTATTTTCAATGATGTAACGCGCCATCATACCGCGGGCTTTTTTCGCGTAGAAACTGATCACCTTGTAAGTGCCATTTTTGCAGTCTTTAAATACAGGGGTAATAATTTTACCTTTTACACCTTTAGGTTTCACCGCTTTAAAGTACTCATTCGACGCTAGGTTAATTAACCATTCATCACCTTGTGCTTGTAACGCATCATTGACTTTATCGGTAATGATATCGCCCCAGAACTGATACAGGTTACTACCACGTGGATTCGCAAGCTTTGTGCCCATTTCTAGGCGATATGGCTGCATTAAATCAAGTGGCTTCAATAAACCATACAAGCCCGACAGCATTCTTAAATGAGACTGAGCATAGTCGATATCCGCTTCTGACAAACTATTCGCATCTAGTCCGGTGTAGACGTCGCCTTTAAAAGCAAACAGCGCCTGACGTGCATTTTCAAAACTAAACTCAGGGCTCCATTGAGCAAAACGAGCCACATTAAGCCCAGCAATCTTATCACTGACTTTCATTAAGCTGGACACACCTGCAGGCGTAAGCTGACGGCAGACTTCAATTAACTCAGCAGAGTGCTCGGTTAAATCAGGTTGAGTGTGCTTTTGAGTAGGAAGTAAAGATTCATAATCAAGTGTTTTTGCAGGAGAAACCAATATCAGCATATTCAATCCATGTGTTCTGAAATAATGTTGATCATTATAACAAAAAAGCCACGCATCGCTGCATGGCTTTTACTATTAGTGGTATAGGTCAAAGTTATTACTTCAACTCTTTACCCCATACACCTTCTTCAATTTGAGAATGCAGTTCAGGGAAATCTTTCGCATCAAATGTCGGTAACTTACCTTCATCTAATTGCTTGTTGTAGTCTTTGGCTAGTTTAATAACGATACCAGACAACAATAAGATAGCCACTAAGTTAACAATCGCCATCAAGCCCATTGAAGCATCAGCAAGAGACCATACCGTTGGTAGTGTCGCTAATGAACCAAACATCACCATACCAAGTACAATGACACGGAAGATGTTTTTAGCATGACGAGATTTCTTAAAGATAAACACAATATTGCTTTCTGCGTAAGAGTAGTTAGCAATGATTGATGTGAATGCAAAGAAGAAGATCGCGATAGCAACGAAGGTTTTACCCCACGCACCAACTTGAGAGCTCAATGCATTTTGCGTCAAGATGATACCTGTAACTTCACCGTGTGGCACATATTCACCAGATAACAAAATAATTGATACTGTTGCTGTACAGATAACAATCGTATCAACAAACACACCTAGCATTTGTACATAACCTTGTGATGCTGGGTGTGGTGGATATGGCGTTGCTGCCGCTGCCGCATTTGGTGCTGAGCCCATACCGGCTTCGTTCGAGAACAAACCGCGAGCAACACCCGTCTTAATCGCATTCATAATAGCGTAACCTACACCACCAGCTGCGGCTTCTTGCAAACCGAAAGCACTCTTAAAAATAAGCGCTAAAGCACCGGGTACTTTATCTAGATTCATCAAGATAACAATCACTGCTAACACTAGATAGAAAATTGCCATAATTGGCACAAGAATTTCCGCAGTACGAGCGATCTTACGGATACCACCGAAGATAACGAAACCTGAAAGCACAACCAATACACCACCGACCATTGCTTTATTCCAAGCAAAAGCGGTATGCATCGCATCCGCAATAGAGTTTGATTGAACCGCGTTAAATACCAAGCCAAAAGCAATGATCAGGAAGATTGAAAAAAGGATGCCCATCCAGCGCATGCCTAGACCTTTCTCCATGTAATAAGCCGGACCGCCAATATAAGTACCGTCAGAACCTTTGGTTTTGTATAACTGGGCTAAAGTACTTTCTGCAAATGCGGTTGCCATACCAACCATAGCGATGAGCCACATCCAGAAAATTGCTCCTGGGCCACCAACGGTTAAAGCAACTGCAACACCTGCCATGTTACCAGTACCAACACGCGCAGCTAAACTGGTACAAAACGCTTGGAAAGATGAAATACCAGATGCATCTGCTTTACGACTGTTTTTTAACACTGAAAACATGTGCGTAAAGTGGCGAAATTGAATAAGGCCAAGACGTACTGTGAAATACACACCAACCCCAACCAATAAGTAAACCAGAATAGATCCCCAAAGAAGATCATTTAATAAAGCTATTAGATCCGTCACGCAAACCTCACCTAAATTAATAATTAATTTACCCTCACCATGAGAGTGAGCTCCCTCAACACTCAAGTCATTTGAGTGTTTACCTTATCTCTTTATATATTCATTACTTTTATTATGTTTAAAGAAAAAGGCACATCAAAATGCAATTTTAACACCTAAAGTAAGGACAAAACTGATAATGACCGGCAGGATAATGCAGGGCTACGCGTCAAAAATCAATATCAAATTTTATTCATAGTTATGCATTATTACACTAGTAGATAGTAATTTTTTGGTATAATTAAGCTGTTTTTTCACATGAAAGACAAACTTTTGACTATGTAATTTAAGAAATAAAAATCCAATTTCGTACATTTGTTAAAAATAGGTAAATAGTGTGAACCCAAGAGTTATCAAGGTCTCTACTCGAACACCTGATCGATTATTATTTGGTAATTCAATTTAAATATCTAACTCGCAAGTCAAGTAAATATACCATTAACATCATTAACACACTTGCAACCTATCGCTACTCAACTCTCCATGTTTTCCTACAAAAATTATTTATTAAAAGGCGTTTTTTTGCTCAAAATTAAATCATGAATCAAGCAGCAGAATGACACAAAAATTTCATCTTTTAGAAACAAATGAGAAATACATCAAGGTTAACCTCTTAAAAAGTGTGATATCAATAAAGTTCTGAATAGGATTCAGTATCAACAAAGAGGGATTACAGATGGACAGCTTCCAATTAGAAGACATCATGGCAATGGAACCAAACCCTTATCGTGCTCACAAGACTAAGCCGACAAAGAGAAAGTGGCGCGAAATTGAAGCGATTCAAGATAGACGCCAACTACAGAAGGAATTGAAAGAGCTGGATTACTTTGGCGAGTACAATTTAGAAGACCTTGATATTTAAACTTTGGATTTTTAACTTTTAAACTAAAATGTCATCATTTTCAGAATTACATAATATAAAGCAGACACGCTTGAAATGTGTCTGCTTTATTTTTCATCAATCTAGACTTAGATATCAGACTTCATGTATTCAGACAGGCGTTGGTATTCTTTATCAATACTTTGTCCAAAGAGTGGATCTCTATCTTCACTACCCCACAATTTTTCAACCGCTAACCAATCCTGCTCAGTAAACTGCTTCTTTAAGGTAGGTAAAATTTCACGCTCTTCAAAATCTAAATGCTTTTTTTGTTGATAGATAAAATTCTCTAAATGCTCACTAAATACATCATTAGGGACCACCGCATCTTGCAACACCATTTCCAGTAAATCAGAAAACCCCTTGGTCGTTTCCGATAAGTTTTTATGATCTTCCAGCAAATTGGCAATATTATGATTATCACCATAATGCTCTAAGAAATAATGATAGATAAGATCTTCCTTTGGATGGTGTCTCATTTCCGAATGCTGTTGAAGATAAGAAATAATATCATTAATAATCAGGTAATTAATTGGTTTCTCTTGTTTTAATAAATTAAGTTTCTGGTCCAAAATAACCAGCAATCGCACCATATAGTTGTGCTCACGACTTATAATATTTCTTAGCATGGCTCCCTCCTACTCCGTCAACTACCACCACTATAGGTGATACTTTTCCTTCGCTATTGTCCATGGTCAAATATTGTTCAATCAGTATAGCTCATGTTCATTTTCTGTGAGCCAAACCCAGAATAAGCTCAAATCAATTCAAATTGTTCATTTTGTTGTAAACTTACCGAAGCCCAGTTTATTGGCGACTTACCTTGCTGTAATAAAAGCGTATTGGCTTGAGAAAAATGCTGACAACCAAAAAAACCACGATAAGCTGAAAGAGGAGACGGGTGAGGAGCGGTCAAAATGTGATGCTTAGAAGTATCAATGGATGCGCCTTTTTTCTGCGCGTGAGCTCCCCATAATAAAAAAACCAATCCACTATGATTTTGATTTAATTCTACAATCACTTGGTCTGTGAACTGTTCCCAACCAGACTTAGAATGCGAATGCGCCTTACCTTGTTCCACCGTCAATACCGTATTCAATAGCAACACACCTTGTTTGGCCCAAGACACTAGATTGCCGTGCCCTGGAATAGTAAAGCCTTCTATATCTTGTGCCAGTTCTTTATACATATTAACTAAAGAAGGCGGCGTTTTAACCCCAACTTGTACCGAGAAAGCCAAACCGTGCGCTTGATTAGGCCCGTGATAAGGATCTTGTCCTAGTATCACCACTTTTACTTGATCAAATGGAGTATGGTTAAATGCTGAAAAAACTAAACTCTCTTCAGGGTATATATTTTTACCTTGAGCTCGCTCACTCGCAACAAAGCTTTCAAGCAGTTTAAAATAGCTTTGTTGTTTTTCATTTTCGATCACATCATCCCACGTTGACATCATTTAATCCCTATCCTTACTTTCAGTTAATTTTGTCATTGTATCGCGAGGAGAGCGCAAGACGAACCACAAGGATGCGGTTATTTTCGTAGTAAATTAACCACACACTTGCACTTCAATTATTTTTTACAGTTTAAAATAATCTTACAAACCCTTATTTCTTTTGGTTTTCTTGATTTACAGCAAAAAAACACACCAATAATGAAATCTGACTTTGGTGGTTTATTGATTTAAATCAATATTAATTTTGTGGTTATTGGGTATATAATGACATCATCATTTAGTTCGAAAATAACATCATATTTAATTCCACTTAGGTGACAAAGGAGATGGGCATGATCCAAGGTATCCAAATTACTAAAGCAGCAAACGACGATTTATTAAACTCTATCTGGTTACTAGATAGCGACAAAAATGAAGCACGTTGTGTTGCCGCTGAAGCTGGCTTTGAAGCAGATCAAGTCGTTGCTGCTGATTCTCTAGGCAACATCGAATACCGTGAAGTAAAAATTGAAACTGCACCACGCATCGAAGGTGGTCAACACCTAAACGTAAACGTTCTTTCTCGAGAAACACTAGAAGATGCAGTTGCACACCCAGAAAATTACCCACAACTAACTATTCGTGTTTCTGGTTATGCAGTACGTTTTAATTCTCTAACGGCTGAGCAACAACGCGACGTTATCGCTCGTACGTTTACAGAGTCTATGTAATAACGATTTTCGGGTTTACGTTTCTCGTAGCTCGGAATTCATATAAATAAAAAAGCTCAAAAGAATTTAACCTCTTTTGAGCTTTTCTTTTTCGAGTGACTAGTAACGAGCTTTCGAGCTACGGTTAACCTTGCCCTCTTCTCAACACTTCTTTCAGCAAATCAAAATCTGCCGCAAGATCTTCAGAAAGCAATGCCATCGCACCGTGTTTTGCTAATGGCCCTGGAACATCGATATCTGTATCCAGTATTTCATCCACCACTTCTTTAAATTTAGCTGGGTGCGCGGTACATAAGAATAAACCGGTTTCACCTTCTTGAATCTGTTGAGTTAGCACTCGGTATGCAATCGCACCATGCGGCTCACATAAGTAACCAAGGTTATTCAACTCAACCACGGATTCAGCACTTTGTGTGTCAGTTACCATACCTTTACCTAGAGTATCTAAGCCCCAACCTTTAATGCGACATAGTTCTTCAATGCGCGGCCAGTTATTTGGTTGGCTAACATCCATCGCGTTAGAAGTTGTCGCAACAGTTGGTTTTGGATCCCACTTACCGGTTTCAAGGTAACGAGGCACTGTATCATTGGCATTGGTTGCGGCAATAAAGCGCTTAATCGGTAGTCCCAACGCTTTAGCCAGTAAGCCAGCAGTTAAGTTACCAAAGTTACCACTAGGCACTGAGATAACTAAATTATCACGCTCAGCTTTTGTCATTTGAGCGGCAGCTTCAAAGTAGTAGCATATTTGCGCCATTAAACGGCTAATGTTGATTGAGTTGGCAGAGTTAAGGCCAATCTCTTCACGTAACGCTTGATCATCAAAAGCTTGCTTTACTAATGATTGGCATGCATCAAAATCACCATCAATCGCCACTGTGTGAATGTTACCACCTAGAGTACAAAATAGTTTTTCTTGTAATGGGCTGATCTTTCCTTTTGGATACAAGATCACCACATTAATGTTTTCCAT
Organism: Vibrio sp.; assembly: GCF_048266485.1. GTDB lineage: Bacteria > Pseudomonadota > Gammaproteobacteria > Enterobacterales > Vibrionaceae > Vibrio. Next base: position 68,829 of record NZ_JBLWZK010000005.1, read on the forward strand.
TCCATAGAAAGCATGGGCAACCGCCGCACCAGTATCACCAGAAGTCGCTGTTAATATGGTAATCTTCTGGCCTTTATCAGCAGTGACAGCCGCCAAAGATTGCGCCATAAAACGGCCACCGAAATCTTTAAAAGCCAATGTTGGACCGTGGAAAAGCTCTAGGGCGTAAACGCCATCTTTGACTGATTTAATCGGTGCTGGAAATTGAAAAGCCGCCGAGACCAGTTGATTTACTTGTTCAGCAGTTAACTCATCACCAATTAATGCCGATAAAATTTTACTACTACGACTAACAAAATCTTCCGCTAATAATGATTCAATATCATCAAACTTAGGTAATTCTGATGGAAAAAATAACCCTTGATTACGACCTAGGCCTTGACGTACAGCTTGGCCAAAAGAGACCTGCTCATCATTTTCTTTTATATTGTACAACTTCATAGTTCACTTCCTGTTACTCTCGAACCTTCCTTGTCTAAACGACAAATATGCACGAAACCTTCATCATTTTGTATGTAATTTTCATTTAACCAATGTGCAACTCGTTCTGCCACATCTTTCTTACTACAAATAGTAAATAGTGTTGGACCAGAACCAGAAATACCGCAGGCTAATGCGCCTGCCGACATCGCGTATTGACGAGCATCCTCAAAACCTGGCAACAACTTAGCTCGATAGGGTTCTGCTATCACATCTTTAATCACTTTAGCTGCGAGCTCTGGTTGCCCTGAATGACACGCATGAATAAAGCCACCAAGATGACGACCATGGGCAATAATATCTTGGCGACGATATTGAGAAGGTAAAATCGAGCGTGCCTCTGCTGTCGACACTTTAATGCCCGGATAAGCCATTACCCAATACCAATCATCAAAACAAGGGACTTCTTGGCTGATAATACCAAGCTCTTCCAGCATCAGTTGCAAGCCACCTAAGTAACAAGGCGCAACATTATCGTAGTGAATTCCACCAGAAATTTGCCCTTCCATTTCACCCATTAACGCCAGTAATTCCATTTCATTTAATGGTTGCTGATGAAAACGGTTTAACGCATCTAAGGCCGCAACAATGGAGCAAGCACTAGAGCCTAAACCTGAGCCAATCGGCATATTTTTTTCTAGTGTCATTTCCAGTGGCAATAAAGGAATATTTTTCTTTTCCAATTCACGGGAAAAGACTTGCCAGCAATGGTAGACAATATTCTCTTTCGGATCGATTGGAAGCTTCGCGACAAAGCTTCCTGCAGTTTTCAAATCAAATGATGCATCCGATGGTTTAACTAAAACTCGGTCACCAAGCAAAGTACCGTCAATCGGTGATACAGCAGCGCCAAGAACATCAAATCCAACACTGACATTACCAATTGAGGCCGGAGCATACACTGCGACACTTTGAGGTTGAGACATTGACATAATTAAACTCCTAATTTCCAACCTAAAGTACGCATCACATCAGAGAATACGCCTGCTGCGGTCACTTGAGTACCTGCGCCATAACCACGTAACACCAATGGAATTGGTTGATAATAACGACTATAAAAGGCTAGTGCATTCTCGCCATCTTTAATTTTGTACATAGGGTCATTTTCATCCACCGCAATTATTTTCACTTTACATTGACCGTCTTCAATCGTGCCAACATAACGCAATACTTTGCCCTCTTGAGCGGCTTTTGCTGAAAGGTCTGCAAAATAAGCATCTGCTTGTGGTAAACGCTCCATAAACTCAGCAACACTACCTGAATCATCAAAGCCCGGTGGTAAGGCTTGTTCAACAATCACATCATCGAGTTCAAGTTCTATACCCGCTTCACGAGCAAGGATTAGCAATTTACGCGCCACATCCATACCAGAGAGATCATCACGAGGATCCGGCTCAGTAAAGCCATTTTCATTGGCGATATTGGTTGCTTGACTTAACGTCATACCTTCATCTAGCTTGCCAAAAATGTAAGATAGCGAACCGGATAAAATACCATTAAATTTTTCTAATTCATCACCCGCTGAGATCAAGTTTTGTAGGTTTTCAATAACCGGTAAACCCGCTCCTACAGTTGTTTCATACATCAATTTACGACGAGTGCTTCTCGCGGTTTCTCGTAGTTGGTGGTAGTAACTCATACTCGCAGTATTGGCTTTCTTATTTGGTGTCACCACATGGAAGCCTGCGGCTAAGAAGTCGGTATATTGATTGGCGATAGATTCACTCGAAGTACAATCAACGAGTACTGGGTTAATGATGTGATTACGTTGTACCAAAGCGATCATACGCGCTAGGCTGAACTCCTCACTGGCATGCGCCATACGGTCACGCCAATTTTCTAGCGGCAAACCATCACTATCAAGTAGTAGTCCTTTCGAGTTAGCCAAACCACACACTCGAATTACAATGCCTTTTTCTGCCAATTTGGCTTGTTGACGCTGGAATTGATCCACCAGCTCCCCACCAACACCACCAATACCAACCACGAATACATCTAAGAAGTGCTTAGAATTAAATAGATTCTCATGACAAGCTTTAATGGCGACTGAAATTTTATCTTCTGGAATAACAGCAGAAATCGCACGCTCTGAAGAGCCTTGAGCAATGGCGACGACATTCACATTCACCTCAGCAAGTGAAGCAAAAAATTGAGAAGCCACACCACGGGCAGTACGCATCTTGTCACCGACTAAGGTTACAATCGCAACATTATCGGTAAATTCAATCGGGTCAAGTAGGCCATCTTTTAACTCAAGCTCGAAACCCTCTTGCAAGGCTTGCTCGGCTTTCTCTTTATCTTGCCCTTCAATACAAAAACTAATGCTGTATTCCGATGATGATTGAGTAATCAGGACAATAGAAACACCCGATGTCGACATTGCACCAAATACGCGACTCGCCATGCCAACCATGCCTTTCATACCTGGACCTGAAACATTGACCATTGTCAATTGGCTTAAGGTGGTAATTCCTTTGATCGCAAGATTATCTTCACCAGTATCTTGACCAATTAAGGTACCAGCGCCTTGAGGATTAAAGCTATTTTTGATTAAGCAAGGGATTTGAAATTGAGCAATAGGAGCGATGGTTTTAGGGTGAAGTACTGAAGCACCAAAATAAGATAGCTCCATCGCCTCTTGATAGCTTAGCGATTTCAGTAATCGTGCATCTTCAACTAATCTAGGGTCACAGTTATAAACACCGTCTACATCCGTCCAGATTTCACAACAATCGGCACGTAAACACGCTGCCAAGACCGCTGCAGAGTAGTCAGAGCCATTACGGCCCAAAGTAACCAACTCTCCCTTAGCATTACCGGCAGTAAAGCCAGGCATGATATTTATATGACCTGCTGGTAGAGGTTTACGCTGGAAATTTCCTGTCGAGATATCGACATCAACCATAGCTTCTAAATGATCGCCTTTAGCAAATAGATATTCAACCGGATCAATTAAGCTCGCTAGTTTACCTTTCGCCTCGATAACCGCTTTCATTAATTGAATCGAAATACGCTCACCTTTACTGATGATGCGCGCATTGACATGATCGGGGCACATTCCCAATAGCGTCATACCATGCACATATTGACGAAGTTGCTTCATTGAGGTCTTAACTTGAGTATCAAACGCTAAGTATTCCAATCCTTCGACTTGTTGTTTGATTTGCTCGAAAAGAATATAAAATGATTGTTCTAAGTCATTAATTAATAACTCTGCTTCACCATTCTTTAGCGTATTTTCAATCACAGCAACCAGTTTATTGGTCGTTTTACCCGGAGCAGATAGCACTACGGCCAAATCTTCTTGTTGAGCATTGTTAATAATAATATCTGCTGCCCTTAAAAATCGGTCAGCATCGGCCAGTGAAGACCCTCCAAATTTTAGTACTCGCATCCCTTCCTCCAAAATTTCACTTCTAAATTTGCATAAAAAAAGGCCTGTATCTGGTGGGATACAGGCCTTTTTTTGAAAACTTTCGCTTACCAGCCTGCCCCAACATTAATGGTGTCGGTCATAATTGAGGTCATAATAATGGTGGTGCTGGTTAAAAACGTCATAGTCTATGTCTTATTTGTTATCAACTATCTCTACATTTACCGATTTAAAGACCAAGAGTCAATGAAAAGTTACCTTTATTCTCATTTTGCTCAAAAATACAGACTAAAGACACAAAATAGTCATCTCTCATCAATTCCAGCTCCCTATCTATCTCTAAATAAAATAATCATAAATAGAATAACGGTCACTGAGATTTAACATTCTTCTTTCAAACTGATTGATGCAAATCAACAAACCGAGAATTAGGCTATATTCACTTATTGTTAGCAAGCTGTTAAGACTGTAGACTCAAACCCATAATCAACAATTCAGCTACTATTTCTGTTTTATCTATATTAAAGCTGTGTTTGTAAACTGTTTTAATGCTAATGACTCCCATGATGTAAATATAGTTGCTAGCAAAATGTTATTTTTATCTAGAATTAATGTACTCAAGGTAATTGGAATTGCATAGAGGTGACAAGTTAATGAATCCCCATGAGCATAGCTCGCCCATGTGGTTGGGGTGAATAAACGCCGTCAATAAAGATGCGACTTCAAGTACGAAGGGTATAAACCATTTAAAGTCATGATTTAGGTACTCCTATGCATACCCCACAAATTCTTATCGTTGAAGATGAACAGGTCACACGTAATACTCTGAAGACTATTTTTGAAGCCGAAGGATATACTGTTTTTGAGGCCATTGATGGTGACAACATGCACCAGATTTTATCCGAAAACTCAATTAACTTGGTGATTATGGATATCAACTTACCAGGTAAAAATGGCCTACTTCTGGCTCGTGAGCTAAGAGAGCAAGCGAATGTTGCGCTTATGTTCTTAACCGGTCGCGATAACGAAGTTGATAAAATATTAGGCTTAGAAATCGGAGCTGATGACTACATAACAAAACCATTTAATCCTCGAGAATTAACTATTCGTGCTCGTAACTTATTGCAACGTTCTATGCACAGTGGTGATGCACAAGAAGACAAACGTACGGTTGAAAAATATGAATTCAACGGTTGGGTGCTAGATATCAATAGCCGCTCATTAATTAACCCTATGGGCGAAAACTATAAGCTACCGCGCTCTGAGTTCCGCGCATTATTACACTTCTGTGAGAACCCAGGCAAAATTCAAACTCGTGCCGATCTATTGAAGAAGATGACCGGCCGCGAATTGAAACCACACGACCGCACTGTTGACGTAACGATTCGTCGTATTCGTAAACACTTTGAATCAATCGCTGATACTCCTGAAATCATCGCAACAATTCACGGTGAAGGTTATCGTTTCTGTGGTGAACTAAGCGAATAATCAAGCTTAAAACACTCACCAACTAAAAGGCCCCGCACTTCTTTATTAAAGAAAGTGCGGGGCCTTTTGTTTTATAACTATATCTAAGTTACTTAGTATATTGCCCTATCCATTGCTTCAAGGTATTAATATCTTGCTGGTAATATTGATTCATTTTCTCTATCCAGCTTGCGACATTTTCTCGCCATCCTTCTGCTTCAGGTGTTTGAGCGAGCTGAGCGAGTTGCTGAATGCGTTGCAAACCAACCGAGCCCGCCGCACCTTTTATTTTGTGCGCTTCAGATACTAAATTCTCATCATCACCAACACTTAAATACTGATTAAGCTGCTGCATATAATCAGGAATGGTTTGTTCAAACATCAATAGGCTATCTAAAACCGGCTGCTTACCAACGATATCAAGATAAGAGAGCAACATTTCAGTGTCAATCACCGATCGTTGAGTTTTCTCTTGCTGACTTCCTCTTTCCATATTTGGTGAGTTTACTTCTATTTTAGGGACAGATTTAGCCCCAGAAGATTTACTTCCAAAAAAATCCCCCACTACCTGATTAATATCCTTAATCGATAATGGCTTACTGATCGCACCATCCATGCCATTTTCAATGTATTCTTGTTTGTTTGTCATAACATTGGCAGTCAAAGCGACTAATGGTGGTAGCTGGGAATACGTTTGTCGAAGCTGCTGAGCAATATCAAAGCCTGTCATATCGGGCAATTGAATATCTAAAAAGACCAAATCATAATCTTCTGGTTTAAAGCATCTAAGCGCCTCTTCTCCTGACATTGCCACATCAAGATTATGCCCTAAGTTTTCCAATACAGAGCGAGCCACCGTAATATTTAACTCAATATCTTCCACCATAAAAATACGTAGGTTAGGTTGAGATTCCATATGACCAATAGCTTCTTCTAATTGCGTGATAGGCACACAAATCGACACCACAAAAGTACTACCAAACCCTAGTTCACTTGAGACACTAATTTCACCTCCCATACGATGAGCAAACTCTTGAGAAACAGCTAAACCAATTCCGGTACCGACTGCATGTAAATTATCTTTACCTGACTTCACTTGATAGTACATATCAAAGATATTATCGACTTCATGATCTGGAATACCGATACCGGTATCTTCGATTTCAAACTCAATGTTGGCAACATCCCCGTCTACATCGGCACTGACATTAATAGTCACGCCACCCTGCTTGGTAAATTTCATCGCATTGTTAACTAAATTCCACAACACTTGGCGCAATCGAGTCGCATCTACCATGATCGCAGGCGGAAGCTCAGTTAGACGATCGAGCTCAAACATCAGGCCTTTTTGTTCAGCCATTAAACTGGAAATAGTTTCAATATCAGTAATAAAACTATGGAAGTCTGTTGCGGTAGGAAGAAGCTCTAATTCTTTACGATCAAACTTATCAAGATCAATCACATCATTAAATATATGCCCTAAGGTAATAGCGCTGATATTGATTGTCTGCATATATTGTCTTTGTTCTTGATCGAGCTTTGAATCAAGTAATATACGACTTAAACCGACAATGCCATTTAGCGGCGTTCTTAGTTCATGGCTAATCGTTGATATAAACTTGGTTTTATCTTGGCTGGCTTTAAGTAATGCATCTTGGTCTGCCTTCCGCTCAGTAATGTCTCGTCCGAACCCAACCAAACCAAGCAATTGGTTGGATTTATTATAAAAAGGCAATTTACGAAATTCAAAGTACGCTTTTTTACCATCAGGGTATTCAAGCCATAGATCGTAGGCCAATTCTCGATTCTCTAGAAAAACCGTTTTATCCGTATCTTCTACTTGTTGATGGGTCGAATTATCTTTATAGACATCGTATATTGATAACCCAACCAGTTCAGATTCTGTTAATCCAACTAGCTCCTCAAAAGCTCGGTTACAACCGGAAAACAGGCCTTCAGTGTTACGGTAATAAATGAGATCAGGGGAAGCATCTAAAAATGAGCGTAATAAAGCGGTACGCTCTGCCAACTCCACTTGTGCTTTTTCACGTTGGTAAACCTCATTTTCAAGATCTTGCATAACCTCTAAACGAGCTTCTTCCGCTTTCTTTCTTTCATTAATTTCTTGATTCAACTTATGTATATTATTTTGCAGCTCTATATTTAACTGATGATCACGTTGACGCATATCTTTCAACTTATCGACCATTTTAGTTAAACGTTGTCGAGACTCTTCAAGTTGATCAACCACAACTGTTAAGAAATACACCGCCCAAGGCGTAATTAATAAACCAAAAAATACCGAGCGAATAATCACAATATTTTCTATACGCCCAGTCAACACTAAGCTAACGACTGCTTGTAATAAAACTGAAAAGCACACTAAGGCCAACGCCAGCAGCATAGAGAATTTAACCATTCCCAGTTTAACTAATAAATCCACATAATACTGGGCAAGGTTTTTTAACACATTCATGATGAACTCAAACTCCTGAAAAGAATGCAGAGCAAGATATAACTAAGCAAGAACAAGCTCAGTCTATACAAAACACCTTTTTAAGCAAAAATTGAGTATAACTGAGAAGCTCGGATAACAATAAAGGATATAACTCCAATTCCCATCTCAGTAAGATCAAAGAGAAAGTAAATATATATTCACAAAAACAGCATATTACTCACACGAGTCAGTCCTTTAGTCTTTTAATATGCAAATCCTGAAAAAAAAATTAGTCATTTTTATGTAACTTTCGTTGGAATTACATAGTACAAAAATGTAGGATGAAGGCACGATGCTGTGTTTTTCGTGATAGATGTCACGTCAACATTTAAGAATAAATCGCTAGCATTTCCTTTAATGGAAGAATAAAAAACCACTCGTGTTTTGTATCACTTCCAAAAGGAACTAAGAAACAACTTTTTTCGCAAATACTTTTCTGCGAATAATTGAAAGGAATCGCACTTACTAGACCGAGCAATGTCAGTAAGGAAGATTATAAGTACATAAAAGGACAAAGTAGCCGTGTCGATAAGCATAGACGCTGATTCGCTAAGCTGCCATTTAACTTGGAAGGATGTATCTATGGTAAGTAGAGAGCAAAGTACACAAGGATTGTACACTCCTGAGCTGGAGCATGATGCCTGTGGGATCGGTTTTGTTGCTCACTTAAAAAACCGTAAATCTCACGCTGTGGTAACACAGGCGCTGGATATGCTAGCCCGCATGGAACACCGCGGTGGTCAAGGTTGTGACCCTTGTAGTGGTGATGGTGCAGGTATCTTACTGCAAAAACCTCATGAATTTCTTTTAGAAGAAGCCGTCAAACTCGGTATCAAACTCCCATCATTTGAAAAATATGGGGTTGGTGTTGTTCTATTCCCTAAAGATGAGCATAAACGCCAACAGTGTCGCGATATTTTAGAACGCAATGCTAAGCGCCTTGATCTTGAAATTTTAGGATACCGTATTTTACCAGTCGATAATTCGATGATCGGCGAAGATCCACTCAGCACCGAACCTCAATTTGAACACGTTTTCATTTCTGGTGGCCCAAGCGTGGATCCAGCAGAGCTTGAACGTAAGCTTTATGTGCTACGCAACTACACAGTTCGCGTCTGTCTTGAGTCCGTGTCTAACATTGGTGATGATTTCTATATCAACTCATTGTCTTACAAGACTTTGGTTTATAAAGGGCAGCTCACCACAGATCAAGTTCCTCAATACTTTTTAGATCTACAAAACCCAACTATGGTGACAGCGTTAGCACTTGTGCATTCTCGCTTTTCAACCAACACCTTCCCAAGATGGCGTCTTGCACAACCATTCCGTTACATTGCACACAATGGTGAGATTAACACCGTACGCGGCAACTTAAACTGGATGAAGGCACGTGAAGCCATTTTAGAATCTGAATTATTCTCAAAAGCAGAGATCGACATGTTGTTGCCGATCTGCCAAGAAGGTAGCTCGGATTCCTCTAACTTTGATATGGCGCTAGAACTTCTTGTTCTTTCAGGCCGTAGCTTGCCACACGCGTTAATGATGCTGATCCCTGAAGCTTGGCAAGAAAATAAAAACATGGATCCAGCTCGTCGTGCGTTCTACCAATACCATGCCAACATCATGGAACCTTGGGATGGCCCGGCTTCTGTTTGTTTCACCGATGGTGTCCAAGTAGGTGCAACCTTAGACCGTAACGGTTTACGTCCTTCTCGCTATACCGTAACCAAAGATGATTTCTTGGTAATGGCATCAGAGTCTGGGGCGGTTGAAATCGCACCAGAGAACATTGAGTACCGTGGTCGCCTGCAACCTGGTCGTATCTTTGTTGCCGATCTAGAACAAGGTCGTATTATTTCTGATGAAGAAGTAAAAGATAGTATTGCTACTGCTAAACCTTATGAGCAATGGGTTCAAGACAACCTACTCACTCTAAAAACTCTGCCTGATGCCGATAATATGCATCATCAACCTTCTCCTGCTCGCTTGCTACAACATCAACAGGCGTTTGGTATTACTAGCGAAGAAGTAAACGACATTATTCATGTACTCGCAGAAACGGGTTATGAACCTCTTATGTCAATGGGTGCAGACTGGCCATTAGCAATATTGTCACACCAATCTCAGCACTTATCGCACTACTTCAAGCAGCTATTTGCTCAGGTAACTAACCCACCAATCGATCCGATTCGTGAGCGTATGGTCATGTCACTTAATACCTACCTAGGTCGTGACCATAACCTGTTAACTGAAACGCCTGAACACTGTCGAAAAGTCGAGCTAGAGTCCCCTGTTTTATCTAATGAAGAACTTGAAAAACTACGTGCGATCGATAATGAGCACTTGCAAGCAAAAACATTAGACATCGTTTTCCGTGCCACCGAAGAGCCGGGTAAATTAGAGCGTGCACTAAAACGTATTTGCCAATATGCAGAAGATGCAGTGGTAGATGGTTACTCGATTATTCTGTTAACTGACCGTGCAACCAACTCGAACCATGCGGCAATTCCAGCCATGTTGGCGGTTGGCGCAGTACATCACCACTTAATCCGTAAAGGCTTACGGGCGAAGTGTGACATCGTGATCGAAACAGGTGACGCTCGTGAAACGCACCACTTTGCAACTCTCGTCGGTTACGGTGCCAATGCGGTTAACCCATACTTGGTCACAGAAACGATTGTTGATCTTCAGAAGAAGAAAAAACTTGATCCGGAAATCCCAACTGAAGACTATTTCAACAACTATCGTAAAGGCATCAATGCTGGCTTGTTGAAGATTTTCTCTAAAATGGGTATTTCTACGCTACAGTCGTACCATGGCGCACAAATCTTTGAAGCGCTTGGTATTAGTAAATCTGTCGTTGATAAATACTTCACTGGTACCGTTTCTCGTATTCAAGGTTTAACCATTGACGATATCGCACGCGAAGTGTTGATCCGTCACCGTGTCGGTTACCCAACCCGCGAGATTCCAATTCAAATGTTGGATGTGGGTGGAGTTTATCAATGGAAACAACGTGGTGAAAAACACTTGTTCAACCCTGAAACCATCTCATTGTTGCAACAATCAACGCGCAACAAAGACTATGCGCAGTTTAAGCAATACGCGAAAACGGTTGATGATCAAGGTGATAACGCAGCAACACTACGTAGCCAGTTAGATTTCATCAAAAACCCAGCAGGTTCAGTCCCACTTGAGGAAGTTGAGCCCATTGAAAATATTCTGAAACGCTTTGCCACAGGTGCAATGAGTTTTGGTTCGATTTCTTACGAAGCTCACTCAACCCTCGCGGTTGCAATGAACCGTATTGGCGCTAAGTCCAACTCTGGTGAAGGTGGTGAAGACCCAATTCGCTTTGAGAAAAAGGCTAATGGTGACTGGGAACGTTCAGCAATCAAACAGGTAGCCTCTGGTCGTTTCGGTGTAACGTCTTACTACCTAACCAACGCTGATGAGCTACAAATCAAGATGGCTCAAGGCGCGAAACCAGGTGAAGGTGGTCAACTACCAGGTGATAAAGTAGATGATTGGATCGGGGCGACTCGTCACTCGACTCCAGGCGTTGGCTTAATTTCCCCACCACCTCATCACGATATATACTCTATCGAAGATTTAGCTCAGTTGATCTACGATCTGAAAAATGCGAACCGCGGCGGTCGTGTCAACGTCAAACTCGTATCGGAAGCAGGGGTAGGTACCATTGCATCAGGCGTTGCAAAAGCAAAAGCGGATGTCGTTCTCATTGCTGGCTTTGATGGTGGTACAGGTGCATCACCTATGTCTTCAATCCGTCACACTGGTTTACCGTGGGAACTTGGCCTAGCCGAAACCCACCAAACCCTACTGAAAAACGGCCTACGTAACCGTATCGTTGTTCAGTCTGATGGTCAGATGAAAACACCTCGTGACCTTGCTGTCGCTACACTACTTGGCGCAGAAGAATGGGGCGTGGCAACGGCCGCACTAGTGGTTGAAGGCTGTATCATGATGCGTAAGTGTCACAAAAACACTTGCCCAGTTGGTATCGCAACACAAAACAAAACCTTGCGTGAGCGCTTTGATGGCCGCGTAGAAGATGTCGTGACTTTCTTCCAATACATGGCAGAAGGTTTACGTGAAGTAATGGCAGAACTTGGTTTCCGTACTATCGATGAAATGGTTGGTCAATCTCACAAACTTAAAGTACGTGATGATATCCAACACTGGAAATATAAGAACCTCGATCTTAGCCCTGTACTACATATTCAACCGCCTCGTGCTGAAGATGGTATCTACAACCAGAAACCACAAAATCACGGCTTAGAAGCAGTACTGGATCGTAAGTTAATTGAAGCGGCTCAACCGGCTTTAACTAAAGGTGAAGCAGTAGAAGCACTCTTCCCTATCATCAATACCGACCGTAGTACGGGTACTATGCTGTCGAATGAAATTTCGAAAGTATATAAAGACCAAGGTCTACCGAAACCAATGAACGTTAAGTTCACCGGTTCTGCTGGTCAGTCATTCGGTGCTTTCCTTGCGAAAGGCGTTAAGTTTGAAGTGGAAGGCGATGCCAATGACTACTGGGGTAAAGGTCTATCAGGCGGTACATTAGTACTCTACCCTGATCGCCGTTCGACAGTGGTGGCTGAAGACAACATCGTAGTTGGTAACGTATGTTTCTACGGTGCAACGTCAGGTCAATCCTTTATCCGTGGTATGGCTGGTGAACGTTTCTGCGTTCGTAACTCTGGCGCACACGTAGTTGTTGAAGGCGTTGGTGACCATGGTTGTGAGTACATGACTGGTGGTTCAGCCATTATCCTTGGCTCAACAGGCCGTAACTTTGCTGCTGGTATGAGTGGCGGTGTGGCTTATGTGTGGGATAAAGATGGTGATTTCGATAAGAAGCTCAACCCAGAGTTAGTGGATGTCGATCCAATTGAAGCTGAAGATAAAGCGTTCATTAAAGATATGCTGACCAAGCATGTTGAGTACACTGGAAGTACAGTGGCGCAAAACTTCTTAGCTGATTTTGAAAACAACCTAGCAAGCTTGGCAAAAGTTATGCCTCGTGATTACAAAGCTGTATTGCAAAAGCGCAAACAAGCCGCAAACAAGGAAGAGTTGGAGGCCGTCAATGGGTAAGCCTACTGGATTTTTAGAGCACGGACGTGAACTACCGAAAAAAGTCGATCCAAGTGTTCGTATACAAGACAATAAAGAGTTCGTACTCGATGAGGAGTTTGGTGAAAAAATCAATACTCAAGCTTCTCGCTGTATGGATTGTGGTGTGCCGTTTTGTCATAGCGGCTGCCCAATTGGGAACATCATTCCTGAATTTAACGATGCGGTATACCGTGATAGCTGGGAAGAGGCTTGGAATATTCTAAACAGCACCAATAACTTCCCAGAATTTACTGGTCGCGTGTGTCCTGCACCATGTGAAACCGCTTGTGTACTGGGTATTAACCAAGACCCTATTACGATTTGTAATATCGAGAAAAACATTGCTGAGCGCGCCTATAAAGAAGGCTTTGCTAAAGCACGTAAACCTCGTAAACGCACAGGAAAAACCATTGCGATTGTCGGTTCTGGCCCTGCTGGTTTATCAGCAGCAGAACAGCTCAATGCCGCGGGCCACTCAGTGACCGTATTTGAGCGTGATGAAAAAGTCGGTGGTTTACTACGCTTTGGCATCCCTGACTTTAAACTCAGCATGGAGGTCATTGACCGTAAAATTGACTTGATGGCAGAAGCTGGCGTTAAATTTGAAGTTAATGCTCATATTGGCGTTAACATCAATGCTCAGCAATTGCGTCAAGAATTTGATGTAATACTGCTTACTGGTGGTTCTACAGTTCCTCGTGATTTACCAATTCCGGGCCGCGAGCTAAAAGGCGTCCATTTTGCGATGGAATTCCTAGGTCAAAACAACCGTCGCGCTAACAACATGGATCTAAAAGGTGAAGAAATTCACGCTAAAGATGATCATGTTGTGGTTATCGGTGGTGGTGATACTGGCTCTGACTGTGTAGGTACTTCTAACCGTCATGGTGCAGCAAGCATTACTCAAGTAGAAATCATGCCGATTCCACCTGAGCAACGCCCAGCTAACCAACCTTGGCCTCAATATCCAATGATCATGAAAACCACCACTTCTCACGAAGAAGGTTGTGAACGTCATTGGAATATTTTGACTAAAGAGTTTATCGGCGATGAAAACGGTAATGTGAAAGAATTACGCATTGCAGATATTGTATGGGATGACGCGAAACCAGGTGAACGCCCAGGATTTAAAGAAGTGGAAGGCTCTGAGCGAGTCATTCCATGTACCAAAGCTTTCTTAGCTATGGGCTTCTTACATCCAGAGCCAAGCGGCGTACTTGCCCAATTGGACATCAAACTTGATGATCGAGGCAATGTCGCAGCCGAAGGTTACGCTACCAATCAAAAAGGTGTGTTTGCAGCAGGTGACATGCGTACCGGTCAATCACTGGTTGTTCGCTGTATCAATGAAGGTCGTGAATGTGCTCGTGCTGTGGATGCTTACCTAATGGGTAACTCACACCTAGAAGCAAGAGCCGATTCTTTGATGAAATCTGCGTAAGCAACTCAATAATATGATACCCAAAGCCCCGTTGATTCGGGGCTTTTTCGTATCCTGACAATGATTAGATCAAGGTATTAGAATTAAAAAGGTAATTAAAGATGCGAAAACTCAGCACCTTAGCTATGGTTATATTACTTACTGGTTGTACTCAGAGTTATGCTATGAAAGATAATAATCCCGATTTACTATGCAGCTCGAAACCTAACTGTGTTTCCACTCAAGAGCTAAGAAGTGATTATCAAGTTGCCCCATTTGAACTCATTTCAGAAGCGACCACTATCAATGAAATAGAGCAAGTGGCACTGACCTTAAAGAGAAGCAAAACGGTCAACAAAACCGATGAAAGCTTGCATTTAGAGTCCACCAGCCTGATTTTCCGCTTTGTTGATGATCTTCATATTGTTAAACAAGGTTCACTGCTTCAAGTCCGATCAAAATCTCGTGTTGGTTACTCTGATTTTGGCGTCAACAAAAGCCGCGTAGAAGCATTACGTGAAAAATTAATTGCCGCGAATTTACTAAAACCAAGCCCCTAAAATTAAACCTGTTATGTTACAATCCCGCCATCTTTGATCCATATAGAGTAAACAGATTATGAAAGTTGGCATTATTGGCGCAATGGAACAAGAAGTTGCGATACTAAAAGAATCACTAGTTGACTGTGAAACAACGACCAAAGGTGGTTGCACTTTTTATACTGGCAGCATTAATAATGTGACAATAATCCTCCTACAATCGGGTATTGGTAAAGTCTCGGCCAGTATCGGTAGCACTCTATTAATTGAATGCTTTCAACCTGACGTCATTATTAACACCGGTTCTGCTGGCGGATTTGATCCAAGTTTAAATCTAGGTGATGTGGTGATCTCAACAGAAGTTCGTCACCACGATGCCGATGTCACGGCATTTGGTTATGAAATCGGTCAAATGGCTGGTCAACCAGCGGCTTTCACTGCCGATCCAACCTTAATTGAGATCGTAGAAAAAGCACTACAAGGTATGAAAGATACTCATGCGGTACGTGGTTTAATTTGTACCGGTGATGCCTTTGTTTGTACGCCAGAAAAACAAGCGTTTATCCGTCAGCATTTCCCAAATGTGATTGCTGTAGAAATGGAAGCCTCAGCCATTGCACAAACTTGTCATCAGTTCCGTACACCGTTCGTAGTCGTGCGTGCCATTTCTGATGTGGCAGATAAAGAATCGCCAATGAGCTTCGAAGAGTTTCTACCGCTTGCCGCCAAACGTTCATCAGAGATGGTGCTCAATATGCTTGCTCAAATGAAATAAGTAACAGGCTGCTACCCAAGTGATTTATCTGCAAATAGCTTGAGTATCAATATAGCCATGAAATCTCTCATGGCTATATTAGCTCAAGGATGAGGAAACCATAAAATATGTACGCTCGTACAGTTACACCGCTAATGTTACTGACGCTCTTTTTATCCTCAAAAATATTGGCCGCCCCACTTTCCCCCCATGTAGCACAACGTGTGATAACCCTGTCCCCACATGCTACCGAACTCGCTTTTTCTGCAGGGCTTGGCGATAAACTGATTGGTGTAAGCCAGGCTAGTGACTACCCACCAAAAACCAAAGATATTGAGCAAGTGGCTAATTATCAAGGCATCAAATTAGAACGTATTTTAGCGCTACAACCTGATCTCGTGATCGCATGGAAAAAAAATGCAAACTCTCGTGAACTCGATCAATTAGAAAAATTTGGCATTCCTATCTACTACTCATCGATTGAAAGCTTGGATGATATTCCCAAAAATCTGAGACAACTCAGCCAGTGGGCAGAAGACTCATCATTGGGGAAAAATAATGCCGCTAAATTTGAAGCTGTGTTAACTCAACTACGCTCTCAGTATCACGATCAAGCCAAGGTTCGCTATTTTTATCAACTCAGCCAAAAGCCAATGATGTCAGTCACTAACCCTAATTGGCCAACTGATATTTTTCAGATCTGTGGCGGAGAAAATGTATTAACCACGACCCGTGTTGCTTATCCGCAAATTGGCGTCGAACAAGTTATCGCTTTGCAACCTGAGGTGATTTTTCATTCCCATCTCGCCACTAACGATGACACTACATGGCAAAATTGGACGCAGATACCAGCAGTTAAACATAGTTTTATTTGGTCGGTTAACCCAGACTGGTTATCACGTCCAACCATGCGTAGCCTAAAAGCAATAAAACAAGTGTGTGCTTATTTGGATAAAGTTCGTTCAAAATAACCATTTGGCGTGAACGATTTTTACCAGTAGAATCTGCGCCAACTTTAACCTTCTCAGACCCAAACGAAGACCATACCTCATGGATATCACTTTACTGTATTTGTTTGATTTATTCGGCACTGCTATCTTTGCTATTTCTGGAGTACTACTTGCCGCTCGATTGAAAATGGATCCTTTTGGCATGGTAGTACTCGCCAGTGTAACGGCCATTGGCGGCGGCTCTATTCGCGATATGATGTTAGGTGCAACGCCAGTATTTTGGATCATCGATAACAATTATTTATGGGTAATTTTTATTACCTGCCTAGCAACACTATTACTCGTCAGACAACCCAAACAACTGCCTTGGTATTTTCTGCCAGTTTGCGATGCCATTGGCTTAGCTGTGTTTGTCGGTATTGGTGTGGAAAAAACCTTATTACTGCAAGACTCTATGATGATTGCTGTGATTATGGGAGTATTAACAGGCTGTGGCGGTGGTATTATTCGCGATATTCTCGCCCGTGAAATCCCAATGGTACTGAGAAGTGAGATCTATGCGACTGCGTGTATCGCTGGCGGGATCACCCATACTGCTGCTTTATATTTTGGCCTCCCATCTCAACCAGCTTTTTTACTAGGGGTAGCCACAACACTCAGCATTCGTTTAGCGGCTATACGTTGGCACCTATCTCTGCCCACCTTATCAATGAAAAGCTAATTCGCTTGATATAAAAAATATAAATAAAGGCGAGACAATAGGCAAAAAAAGGGAGCGCATTGGCTCCCTTTTGATTGATATAACTAAGCGGTATTACTTGATAGTAATACGTGCAAACTTGCGTTTACCAACCTGATACACCGCAGTACCTACTTCTGGTACTAACTTAGTATCTTCAATTTTCGCACCATCAATTTTTGCTGCACCTTGACGAATCATGCGCATGGCATCTGATGTTGAACCGACTAAGCCTGCTTCTTTTAATACGTTACCAATGGCCATACCGGATTCAAATTCAAACTCTGGCATTTCATCTGGCATCGCACCTTTTTGGAAACGGTTTATAAACTCTTGCTCCGCCGCGTCTGCATCGGCTTCACTATGGAAACGTGCAATGATTTCTTTGGCTAACAAAATCTTCACGTCACGTGGGTTTTTACCGGCTTCCACATCAGCTTTAAATTGTGCAATTTCTTCTAATGGACGGAAAGAAAGAAGCTCGTAGTAGCTCCACATTAACACATCAGAAATAGACATGATCTTACCGAACATTTCAGTCGGAGATTCACTCACACCAATGTAGTTGTGGGCAGATTTAGACATTTTCTTCTCGCCGTCTAAACCGACCAACAAAGGCATCATCAGTACTACCTGTGGCTTCTGACCATTAGATTTTTGCAATTCACGTCCCATCAACAAGTTAAACTTCTGGTCAGTACCTCCCAATTCAACATCGGTTTCCATCGCAACAGAATCGTAACCTTGTAGTAAAGGGTACATAAATTCATGAATAGCAATTGGCTGATTACTTGAGTAACGCTTTTTAAAATCATCACGCTCAAGCATGCGAGCAACGGTTTGATTCGCCGCTAAACGGATCATACCTTCAGCACCAAGTTCCGATAACCACTCAGAGTTAAACTGAATTTTGGTTTTCGCAGGATCTAGGATCTTAAACACTTGTTGTTTATAAGTTTCAGCATTGGCGAGAACATCTTCACGAGTCAATGGTGGACGAGTAGTATTTTTACCCGTTGGATCACCAACCATACCGGTGAAGTCGCCGATCAAAAACGTTACTTCGTGGCCTAGCTCTTGGAAGGCACGTAACTTATTTAAAATAACAGTATGGCCTAAATGGATATCTGGCGCAGTAGGATCAGCACCCAATTTAATTCTTAGTGGGCGGCCTTCTTTTAATTTGGCAATCAGTTCTTCTTCTGGAATTAGTTCTTCTACACCACGCTTAATTTCAGCCAGTGCCGCTTCAATGCTCGACATTTAGGTTTACTCCAACAATTCTGTAAAAATACGTATCAGAACATAATACGCAATAGCGCTGTTTTTGGAAACCAGTTAGACTGACTCATCTTATTTTTCCGAGCAATTAATTGCCTTAATAACAGAATTTTTTTTAATAATGCGCGCATTCATTAGCCAACTACCTATTTTTCATAAAGTACTGATCGGATTTATCAGTGCTTTAACCGTTATCGTGACGTTTTCCTTACCTGATATGGAAGAGTTAACCCAACATGAACCTCGCTTAAAAGTAGGTAAACATTATCCACTGGTTATTCCTGAAGACATCTTTATTCAGCAAGGCCCACCAAAAGTGTTTACAGACTGGGAAACTTACACGGTTAAATCAGGCGAAAGCACAGCTCTACTCTTTAATCGCATTGGTTTATCAGCTCAATTACTCTATCAATTAGTATCTTCTAATAAAGATATTGAGAATCAACTCTCACGCCTACGTCCTGGCGATAAACTCATTTTTGGTTTTAATGAAAACCATGAGTTTACTCAGTTAATCCGACCAATCTCGGCTTACGAGTCTTTTCGCATTTCAAAAACCAAAGATGGCTTTCAATCGCATATTGAGAAAAAAGAAATCAATAAACATTTCAACCATGCGGAAGCGACCATTACTTCTAATTTCTGGAATGCTGCGGTGACATCTGGCTTAACGGCAAACCAAATAATGTCATTGGCTGGTATTTTTGGTTGGGATATCGATTTCGCACTAGATATTCGTGCTGGTGATAATTTTAAAGTGTTATTTGAAGAGCAATTTGTCGAAGGTAAAAATATTGGTGGCGGAAAGATTCTAGCAGCAGTATTTACTAACCAAGGAGCAACATTTAAAGCGGTACTCAACCCAGAAGATGGTAACTATTACACTCCCGACGGTCGAGCAATGAAAAAAGCTTTTTTACGTTCACCAATTGATTTTCGTCGTGTCACTTCAAACTTTAATCCAACTCGACGTCATCCAGTAACAGGTAAAGTGGTCCCACATAGGGGCACCGACTATGCTGCACCAGTAGGCACTCCAATTTGGGCAGCTGGTGATGGTATTGTTCAAAAGGCAGGCTATAACCAATTTAACGGTAACTATGTATTCATTCGCCATAGCAGTACCTATATAACCAAGTACTTGCACATGAAAAAGCGATTAGTGAAAACGGGGCAACGAGTTAAACAAGGCGATACCATAGGAACATTGGGAGGTACCGGACGCGTAACCGGTCCTCACTTACACTATGAATTTTTGGTCCATGGCATACATAAGAACCCAAGAACCGTGGATTTACCTCAATCAAGATCGCTAACCGGTGACAAGAAAACCCGTTTTGTTAAACTTGCCAAGCAGCAGCTTGATAAGTTAAACCAATACGATCATCGTTTAATTGCTCAAGATAAATAATCAAAACTGATATACCCAAGTGACTGGGTATATCATTAAATAAAAAATACCCAGTTAATTTAATTATCAACGGGGCATTTTACTTGGAATTATTTATAAACGTCTTAAGTTTAGGTTTTGCAGTTAAACGCTAAATGATGCACCACAACCGCAAGTTGTCGTTGCATTTGGGTTGTTCACGAAGAAGCGAGAACCTTCAAGGCCTTCAGTATAATCAACCACTCCACCAATTAGATACTGTAAGCTCATAGGATCCACCACCAATGTTACACCTTGCTTAACAATCGTCATATCGCCGTCATTTACCTTCTCATCAAAAGTAAAACCATATTGGAAACCACTACAACCACCGCCAGTAATATACACGCGTAATTTTAGATCTGGATTTTCTTCTTCAGAAATCAGCATTTTAACGCGAGACGCTGCAGTGTCAGAAAAAGATAATGGTAATTGCTCATCGCTCATGACGACCTCTCTCATTAGCGTTGTTACCAAGTTATCTACTTGGCACGACGATTTGGGTAGAACACACTTCATCATTGAAATGAATTTCAGATGACTTGATTATCTAATACCTGACCTTATCGTTCAAGTATTCATCGTGAGTTAATCGAAATTAAACTATAGCCTAGTAACTTAACAGAAACAGGATTGGCTTTTTTCTACTAAAAACTAGACCTTTTCTCCGAAAATCCCAACCATAGCCAAAAACCTCGGTGAAAAAAGTGCAAAACTCGTCAGCTTAGATACAATGCGACTGAAATTATCTCATCTGCTCGAGCTCTGACTTTTCAGCCGATAGAGCAGCAAAGAAATAGCATTATTTAAGGATAGAGCATGAGCAAGTCTGCTGAACTATACCAAAAAGCCCAACAAACCATTCCAGGTGGCGTTAACTCTCCAGTAAGAGCCTTTAACGGTGTGGGTGGTGATCCCCTATTTATTGAACGTGCTGATGGTGCATTAATTTTTGATGCCGATGGCAAAGCTTATATTGATTACGTGGGTTCTTGGGGCCCGATGATCCTTGGCCATAATAATTCAGCGATTCGCAATGCCGTTATCAAAGCAGCAGAACGTGGTTTAAGCTTTGGTGCTCCAACTAAAACTGAAATCAAAATGGCCGAATTAGTTTCAGAGATGGTGCCATCAATGGAACAACTTCGCATGGTAAGCTCTGGTACTGAAGCAACCATGAGCGCAATTCGCTTAGCCCGTGGCTTTACTGGTCGCGATAAAATCCTAAAGTTTGAAGGTTGTTATCACGGTCATGCGGATAGCTTACTAGTAAAAGCGGGGTCTGGCGCATTAACGCTAGGTCAACCTAGCTCTCCAGGTGTTCCGGCTGATTTTGCTAAGCACACCTTAACCGCAACCTTTAATGATTTAGACTCGGTACGCGCTTTATTTGAAGCCAACCCAGAACAAATCGCTTGTATCATTGTTGAGCCTGTTGCCGGCAACATGAACTGCATTCCACCAGTTGATGGTTTCCTAGAAGGTCTACGTGAAATTTGTGATGAGCACAAAGCACTACTAATTTTTGATGAAGTAATGACAGGTTTCCGTGTTGCTCAAGGTGGCGCACAAGATTACTACGATATTAAGCCTGACTTAACTACTCTTGGAAAAATCATTGGTGGCGGTATGCCTGTCGGGGCTTTCGGTGGTCGTAAAGAGGTTATGCAATATATCGCACCAACCGGCCCTGTTTATCAAGCAGGTACGTTATCAGGTAACCCAATCGCAATGGCGGCGGGTCTAGCGTGCCTAAAAGAGTTACAAGGTGAAGAAAATGAAGCTCGCCTTGCTAAGCGAACCAAACAGTTAACGAAAGGCTTAAAGAAAGCGGCTGAAAAGTATGGTATTCCATTTACCGTTAACCGTGTTGGCGGCATGTTTGGTTTCTTCTTTACCGAGCAAAAAACCATTACCTGCTACGAAGATGTGACCAAGTGTGATACTGAGCGCTTTAAACGTTTCTTCCACCTGATGTTAGAGCACGGTATTTACCTAGCACCTTCAGCATTTGAAGCAAGCTTTATGTCACTGGCTCACTCATCACGTGAAATTGAAGCGACTATTGAAGCGGCTGAACGTTGCTTTGCTGTGATGGCGGAAGATAAGTAATTCACTTTCCAGAAGTCAATAAAGGAAAAGCGTTAGAGTTGCTCTAGCGCTTTTTTATTTACTAGTCATTAATGCCAATTAAACACCACTAGAATAACCAATAGTAAAATGAGCAACGTAAACCATGGAATCGGCTTTTTCGATTTACTCTTACAGCCATTTTTATTATCACAACAGCCCATCGTTTGACTCCTCTCTATTTGATCAAAGCTGATAACTCAAAATCTTCGATTGATCACATTACCAATTGTCGCCATTATAATAGCGATAATGTTACCGCTTATCTTTTGGTAACAACATACTCCTGATGACTACTATTACGCAAGGAAGATCCATGCCCACAAAATTTAGAATGACAGCCACACATTGGGTGCTGATCATTGCCCTACTTTGCGCTGCTTATGCCTGCTACTTATTGATCACGCCTTATCTAAACTCGATCATCATGGCATTTATTATTTCTTTGTTAGTGTTCCCATTACACAATAAATTAAATTTACGCTGGCCAAATCACCGTAATAGTACCGCTTTTCTTTCCTGCTTATTACTGACCTTTGTGATCGTACTTCCTTTGCTCGCCATTTTCGCATCAATCGTTCAGCAAGGAGCCAACTTATCGCAAACCGTCTATGCTTGGGCGACCCATGGCGGTATTCAAGAAGTATTGGCGCAACCTTATGTAGTGAAAGGTTTAAGCATCATTAATCATTATCTACCTTTTGATAATATCGACCCCCAGCAATTAGCTCAACGCGCCGCAAAGTTCATCTCTCAATTTGGAAGCACTTTAGTCTCTATCAGTGCTGGGATTTTGGGTGATGCTACCAACTTTATTATGAACTTCTTTTTGATGTTGTTTGTATTGTTCTTTTTACTACGCGATCAGGAAAGATTGGTTGATGGTATGCGACATATTCTGCCTTTATCACGCAGCCAAGAAGATCGTCTATTAAGCGAGATTGAGCAAGTCTCCAAATCTGCCGTACTTGGCTCTTTCCTAACCGCTATTGCCCAAGGGGTGGTGGGTGGACTGGCATTCTGGATTGTTGGACTACCCGGTCTATTTTTAGGCACCATGATCGGGGCGGCCTCTTTTATTCCGGTCGTCGGAACCGCATTAGTTTGGATCCCGGCGGCTGCCTATCTGTTTCTCACCGGAGAGATCACTTGGGCGATTTTCATTGTGGTGTGGGGAGTTGCAGTGATTGGTTCCATCGATAATCTATTACGCCCATTGTTAATGCAAGGCAGTGCAGGCATGGATACCTTGATGATCTTTTTTGCTCTACTCGGTGGTATTCAGCTATTTGGTTTGATCGGTTTGATCTATGGCCCACTCATTTTTGCGATAACCATGGTGTTATTTAAAATGTACGAAGAAGAATTTAAGCACTTCCTCAATATGCAAGATAATAGCTAACGCTATATACTCAAGTCACTTCAAGATTCTGAATTCACTTGGGTAGAGAAACCACACACGATTGTTTCGATTGGTATCCAGGCCTGATTATGAGAAAATCAGGCCTGTTTTATTACTAGGTAGAAAGTTCATGTCCACTTACACAGCGCCAAGCCAAATTGCACAACGTCAACTCGAATTCTTTCACGGCAAACATGTATTAATTGCCGGCGAAGCGGAAGATTTATTTTGTCTTGAATTGGCCAATCATTGTGAGTCGGTATCCATTTTCACTACCCATTACGGTTACCATAAAAAATTTGAACAACAGCCAAATATACAATCATACTTTGGTTCGCAGCTAGAAGCCGACACTCAGGCAGATATGCTGCTGTTATATTGGCCAAAAGCGAAAGCCGAAGCCGAATATTTACTGGCGATGTTGATGGACAAACTGGGTGTCAATACCGAAATCTGTGTCATTGGTGAAAACCGATCTGGTGTAAAAAGTATCGAAAAGATGTTTAGCCAATATGGCATCATCAAAAAGTATGACTCTGCCAGACGTTGTTCATTTTATTGGGGACAATGTCAAACTCCGGCGAAGCCTTTCACTCTATCGGAATGGTACAAGAGCTACCCGATTACCATAGGTCAAGATACCTTAACCATTAAAAGTTTACCGGGTGTATTTAGCCATGGTGAATTTGATAAAGGGAGTGAACTACTACTAGCAACCTTACCTAAATTAAAAGGGCGAGTACTCGATTTTGGTTGTGGTGCGGGTGTGATCGGCAGTGTTATGGCAACTCGTAACCCAAACATCTCACTGGAAATGTGCGACATCAGTGCGCTTGCGATTGAATCAAGTAAAGCAACCTTACAAGCAAACGGCTTAAAAGGAACCGTATTTGCCTCAGATATCTATTCCGATATCACAGGAAAATATAACTACTTAATTAGCAACCCACCTTTCCATTCAGGACTAGATACCAATTATTCTGCAGCAGAAAACTTGCTTTCCCAAGCGCCGAACTACTTATCCCATGCAGGTCAAATGATCATAGTGGCCAATAATTTCCTGAAATACCCTCCGATTATTCAAAAGGCTTTTGGCGAATGCATCACACTCGATAAAAATACCAAATTCTCAATATACTCCGCTCAGAAATAACCTCACACCTCAATTGACTCTAATAGCGTGATATTTAAACTCTCAAATATCACGTTTTTTATTATCTGAACCTAGCCCACAATTTTGACAATTTATTGGTATTCATAGCGGTCGATCACCTTTTTTACTGTCGAAAATCAAGTTTGCTTAACTATTCGCGCATAAAATAGTAAAAAGGCATATTATCTACAGTGTGTCTTCTTTATTAGACCTAAGCTAAACTAAGCTCAAGTAACTTTAGTCAGCTTTTTTAAGTTATTCACCTAGAACAGGCAAGCAGTATCATCATGTTTAAGTCCAATAAGACTCATAAATTTCAAAGACTTCAACACACTTTAATGGTGGCCTTTCTGGTTTTAAGTCTTACCCCTCTCACGATTATTGGTCTGTTTTTCCTTCATTCTCACACCCAAGACCTACAAGAACAAAGCACCTCATATTTGACCTCAGTTCGCGACACAAAAAAACAACAAATTAACGATTATTTAAAATCTAAAGAGTCCGAAGTGATGGGCATGGTGCGCTCAGAGCTCGCCTATGCAAGCGGCGGACGCTTTTATGGATTAATAAGTGCATTTAACAAACTAGGCGACACACCAGAGCAAGTTCGCACAAATGCGCAACAACGTTATATTCCTGGCTCTGGCGATCAAATAAAAACCTCAGTATTGCCAGGATCACCTAACTATGCCAGCACCGAGCGTTATCGATTACTGCATAAACGTTACCACTGGGCTTATGTTGATATTTTAAAACGCTCCGATTTCACCGATATCTTATTGGTTGATTTAGAAGGTGACGTTGCTTATTCAGTTAACAAGAACGATGAATTTGGCACTAACTTGATTTCGGGTAAGTATAAAGATTCGCCTTTAGGTACAACCTTTCAACAACTGATCGCAGCTGTTAAAGAGTCACGTAAAAATAACGAAGACTACACCCCTATTATATTGTCTGACTTTTCCAATCAAAATGGCGAACAGATTCTATGGATTGGCGCGCCGATCATTCAGCAAGGCTACTTACACAGTTATGCGATGTTTAAATTGCCAAGTACTGCCTTAACCAACACAGTAGCAGACAATAATAAGGATGTGACCAAGTTACTGGTTGGCACCGATCAGCAAGCCAAAATTCAAGGGATCACTTCCGAGCAAATTAATGCCAGTAATGAAGTCGTCACAAAAGCGTTAGCCGGGCAAACAGCAGTAGGCTCTTTTACCAACAGCCTCGATGAAGAAATTATCGCCGCTTACACCCCAATTAAAATACAAGGTAAGACTTGGGCTTTAATCATTGAATTGCCAGAAAAAGATGCCTACGCGCGCGTTCAACAGTTAAAGCATATTTTTTATATTGTGATGCTAATTGGCATTATTGTGGTATTTATCTGTTCTCACTACCTATCGAACTTTATTACCCGACCTTTGCTTAAATTAACTTGGGTGACAGAAAGAGTCTCCGCTGGTGATTTATCACAAGATATTATTAATATTGATCGTAAAGATGAGATAGGCCGACTCGCTACTAGCTTTGCTCGTATGCAACGTTCAATCAAAGACAAGATAGAATTAATCGGCGACCAAAACACCAAGCTCGAAGACAATATCAAAATCATCCGTCAACAAAATGATGAATTACATCTAGCGAATAAATTAAAAGATGAGTTTTTAGCCACCACTTCACATGAATTAAGAACCCCTCTACATGGGATGGTCGGGATTGCAGAAGCATTAAACTCAGGATCTAACGGCCCTATTCCTGCGAATCAAAAGCATCAACTTTCGATAATCATCAATAGCGGCCAACGCTTAGCCACTCTAGTTGATGATTTATTGGATTACCATAAAATGCGTTATGGCAATCTTGATATTCAAACTACTACGGTTGATTTAACAGCAACCACTCAATTGGTACTAGAGTTATCTAAACACCTACTGGGTAGTAAACCGATTCGCATTATTAATCAAACGCCACAAGAGCTACCTCTAGTATTAGCCGACGCCCAACGCTTAGAGCAAGTACTGTATAATTTGGTCGGTAATGCCATTAAATATACCTCCGAAGGTAAGATCATCATCTCGGCAACCGTACTAGAACAAAAAGTTCGAATTCAAGTCGTCGATACGGGGCAAGGGATCCCGGCTGATCAGCTCGAACATATTTTTGAGCCACTGATTCAAGCAGGACAAGATGCAAGCCGTTATCGCCAAGGTGCAGGGCTTGGATTATCGATTAGTCGTCAATTAATTGAGCTTATGGGCGGCACTCTATATGTCAGTAGCCAGCCAATGGTAGGAACAACCTTTAGCTTCTCTTTGCCTATCGCAAACCAGCAGCAAATTGACCATTATCAACAAAATGAATTACAGAGTCACTTTCAGGTGCCGGATGCGCATAACTTTGTCAATATTGATGATTCTTCCTTACCGCAAAATCCAGATGGCCCACTATTAGTCGTTGCTGATGATGAACCGGTCAACCTACAAATTTTAGATAGCTTCTTGCGCTTAGAAGGCTACCGAGTTCGTACTGCGAGTGATGGACTGAGTGCCATCCAATTAATTGAAGAAGAAAAGCCTGAATTGGTGTTGCTCGATATTATGATGCCGGGCATGAGTGGTTATGAAGCCTGCCAAGAAATTCGCCAACAATATGATCATGGTCAACTCCCCGTGATTTTATTAACCGCATTAAGCCAAACCAGTGACAGGATCAAAGGCTTTGATTGCGGGGCAAACGACTACCTCACCAAACCTTTTAACAAGCAAGAGTTAGCGGCTCGTATTCGTGCGCATTTAACGGCGAGTAAAGCGGAAATTCGCCGCCTTGAAAATGCTCAATTACAACAAGAGTTACGAATTCGTGAACAAGTAGAGGCTAGCTTGCTGGAAACTCAAGGTCGCTTACTAGAACAGCTAGAATCTGCACCGGAAGCCATCATTTGTGTTCGAGAGGATGGTCGAGTTCGTTTTGCTAATGATTCAGCAGCCAAGTTATTCAGGCGTACGCCAGAACAGCTTAAACGCTCCCAAGCCGATGAAATTATTGCACCGAAATTTCTTAAAACTGCTCAAGAACATTTCTGCGGTGAAGTCGACATTTTCATTGAAGATAAACGAGAGCATATCAAGACCGATATTTTAACCTTACCTGAAGGGTCTGGCTTAAAATACATCTATATATTCAACGTAGGCGGTGGCGTGAATGCTCAACGTATTGATAATCTAGAAACGGCAATTGAAGCGCTCTCAAGCTACGCCTTTGAAGGGGATAAAAACAAACTCCAACAATTAAAAGAATTAGGCGGGGAATTCACACGTCTAGCCGATAAAGTGTCAAATAAAAGCGAAGATAAACAGCAGTTAATGCGTGAAATATTAGTCGAGACGATGAACTGTGCACTGGATTATTGGGAATCAGATAGCGGCCAAACTAAATTTAATTTAGCGGAACAAAGTGGCCTATGGCGCGTATACCTTGATCGTAGTACTTTACAAACCCGAACGTTAGATAAGTACTTAAGAATCGAAACCTTACCGAAAACACCTCGCTGGCGTACCGTGCTGAATACCATTGACTATATTTTACAGCATACGTCATCAGAAACGCCTCAACGACAGCAATTATTAAGTTGCAGAGAGAAGCTACAAACGCTTATTACCACCTAACAAAATAGCCTCTACCGTTGTCACAACAAAAGCCAGCATCAGTATGCTGGCTTTAATTTTACGATGGGTAAAACACCTTCTCGATCCCATACTTATAGAACACCATATATGATGACCTTCTGTTCTTCCTCTTTAAAGCCCATCGCTATTGCATTCCAGTTATTCTAAATAAGCCATTAGTTGTTATAACTCATCCGGCCAAAGAAAGCCTATCCCCCTATAAAGAGTCACCTACTTATCATTGATATAGAGTCACTAAAGCATCATTTATTCTTGATAATACTGGCTCAAACACTTATTTTTCAATTAAAATAAACAACATTAAAAACCACCAGTACTGTTGTTTATTTCAACAAAATATCGATTTAAAAATCATTATTTTTATTTTTTATAGGTAATGAGAAGCCACTCACAACAAATCGGCAATATTATTTTTCCAACAAAAACAAAGAGACAAATCGAATAGTGATCATTATCAACAAATAAACAAAAAATATAAAACACCATAATAATAATAAAAAATAAAGATAGTAAGCACTCACTTAATACCAACTAAAACCAATAAAAGGTGACAAGAGTCACGCAACAAAAAAGATTAAATATTAACCATAAAACCCGGATTTTAACGTTTTCAACGAGAACCCCCTATATTTTAACGTTTTTAACGGGAATAGAAATTGACGGTTTCAACGCTAAGGTGTTTTCTTGTATTGCCAAAGGCCTACAGGCCACTCTGAAATGTCACATAGGGTGTAACAGAACATCACACTCAAATACAGAAAGTGACATGAATGAGGTAGGTCTTAAGCGAGTGTTTATCAATTGATGACATTCCTTTTAATTAAGCTAATACAAAAGCAAAAGTAAGGAACAGCTATGCTTACCAATATCAAGAAAACAGCAATCGCAGCAGCAGTACTTTCTGTCGCAGCAACAGGTTTTACTTCGGTAGCCACCGCTGCAGAGCGCAGCGAGCTAACGGTAGTACCAAACTTCTACCCTACATTTGTTCGTAACTTTAACCCATACTTGGGTGCAACAAACCTACATACAACCACAGATTTCATTTACGAGCCTTTAGTTGTATTTAATGAAATGCACGGTAATACGCCTGTTATGCGTCTTGCTAAAGACTTCAAAATGTCTGATGACCTAATGACTGTCACTTTCGATATTCGCGAAGGCGTAAAATGGTCTGATGGTGAAACATTCAGCGCTAACGATGTGGTTTATTCTTTCAACCTAGTAAAAGAATACCCAGCACTAGACCAATCAGGTATCAACAAATGGGTGAAGAGTGTTGAGAAAAAAGGTGACTACCAAGTTGTCTTCCACTTAACAGAAGCAAACTCAAACGTACCTTACGAAATTTCTAAAGTGCCTGTTGTTGCTGAGCACGTATGGAAAGACGTAAAAGATCCAACAAGCTTTACCAACGAAAACCCAGTAGGTACTGGTCCGTTTACAGATATTGATACCTTTACACCACAGCTTTACATCCAATGTCGTAACCCTAATTACTGGGATGCAGACAACCTAGAAGTTGACTGTTTACGTGTTCCACAAATTGCTAACAATGACCAATTACTTGGCAAAATCGTTAACTCTGAGCTTGATTGGACATCGTCATTCGTACCAGATATCGATAAAACTTACGCATCAGTAAGCCCTAATCACCACTACTGGTACCCGCCATCAGGCACACAAGCATTCATGGTTAACTTTGCAGAAAAAGATCCTGCGAAGAAAGAAGCATTGACTAACGTTGACTTCCGTCGTGCATTCTCTATGGCGCTTGATCGTCAAACTATCATCGATATCGCTTTCTACGGTGGCGGTACTCCAAACGATTTCGCTTCAGGTCTAGGTTATGCATTTGAAGCTTGGTCTGATGAGAAAGTTCACAACGAATATAAGAAGTACAACACTTATAACGTTGAAGGCGCTAAAGCATTATTGAAGAAAGCTGGTTTTGTCGATAAAGACGGTGATGGGTTTGTCGATACCCCATCTGGTAAGTCTTTCGAGCTACTGATTCAATCACCAAACGGTTGGACCGACTTTAACAACACAGTACAACTTGCGGTTGAACAACTACAAGATGTTGGCATTAAAGCCAAAGCTCGTACGCCTGAATTTGCGGTTTATAACCAAGCAATGCTAGAAGGTAACTACGATGTGGCTTACACCAACTATTTCCACGGTGCAGATCCATACACTTACTGGAACTCAGCATATAACTCAGCACTACAAAGTGGTGACGGTATGCCACGTTTCGCAATGCACTTCTTTAAAAACGCTGATTTAGATAGCTTGTTAAATAGCTTCTACAAAACAGCGGATAAAAATGAGCAGTTAAATATCGCTCATAAAATCCAGAAAATCATTGCTGAAAACCAAGTGACCGTACCGGTGATGTCTGGCGCATACATGTTCCAGTACAACACTAAACGATTCACAGGTTGGTGGAATGAGAAAAACCCGAAAGGTCGTCCAAACATTTGGGCTGGTATTCCAGAGCGTCTACTACAAGTGCTAGACCTAAAACCTGTTAAGTAACATGCAACCCCGCGGTGCGCTCATTTGCTAGCAGCGCACCGTCTTTAAACTTCCTCTCTTGATACAAAAATGTATGGCGCTCGGCGTCAGGGGATTTCTTTGTCTGAAATAGACTGCCTGAAACCAGAGTCAGGCCAAAAAATCTGGGAAAGTTAAGGTGTAAGTTATGGGATTTTTCTTAAAACGTTTAGGATTTTATTTTATCGCGCTGGTCGTGGCTGCCACGATTAATTTTGCGATTCCACGTGCCATGCCAGGCGACCCAGTGACCATGATGTTTGCGAATGCCACTGTTCAAGTCACGCCAGAACGTATCGCTGCAATGAAAGAGCTTTTAGGCTTTGTTGATGGCGGTATTATCGCGCAATATTTTGTCTACATAAAAAACATTTTAAGCTGGAATTTAGGTATTTCTATCCAGTTTTATCCTCTGTCAGTAGAAAAACTACTTGGTGGTGCATTTGGTTGGTCACTATTTCTAGCAGGTACTGCGGTTATCTTCTCATTCTCTATCGGTTCAATTCTGGGTATTTTTGCAGCGTGGAAACGTGGTAGTAAATATGATGCCTTTATTTCACCAGGAATGTTAGTCATCCAAGCGGTTCCACAAGTGGTTATCGCCATGCTCGCGATGTTCGTCTTTGCGGTTGGTTTACGTTGGTTCCCAACGGGTTATGCCTATACCGCAGGTAATATTCCTGATTGGACAAGCTGGATATTTATTAAAGATGTACTTTGGCATGCTGTTTTACCTCTATTTTGTGCATCCATTGTACAGATTGGCGGCTTTCTGATTAACATGCGTAACAACATGATTAACCTTCTTAATGAAGACTACATCACCATGGCGAAAGGCAAGGGCCTTAACGAAAACCGCGTGGTCTTTAACTACGCTGCACGTAATGCCATGCTACCAAGTGTGACAGCACTTTCTATGTCACTCGGCATGGCAATTGGTGGTCAGCTTATTGTTGAAATCATCTTTAACTACCCGGGCCTTGGCTCAGTCTTATTCAACGCAATCAACGCTCGAGACTACCAAGTTCTTCAAGGGCAGCTTCTTATCATGACGTTATTCATGCTGTTCTTTAACTTACTCGCAGACATGTTGTATGTCGTACTAGACCCTCGCCTACGTAAGGGAGGCAAATAATCATGAAAGCTCTCATTAAATTACTTTCAGGTAACTCAAAAGCTATGTTTGGCGTGGTTATCCTAATGGTTTTCATCTTAATGGCTCTATTTGCCCCATTAATTACCAAGCATGAACCAGACCGTCGTACTGGTAATCCACACGAATACCCAAGTTTAGTTACTCACATGGCAAAACAAAGTCCTGATGGATGGGTTGCACAAAACTTAGCAAATGATCGCCGCACTATGATCATGTCAAAGAAAGAAGACCATGTTTTAGGGACAACTCGTATGGGACGTGATGTTTGGTCTCAGCTTGCATACGGAGCTCGTGTATCTCTGGGTGTGGGTTTTGGCGCGGGCTTAGTGGTATGTTTCCTGGCAACCATTATCGGGGTTTCGGCTGGTTACTTTGGTGGTAAGATTGATGATATTTTAACCGCCTCCATGAATATCATGTTAGTTATTCCACAATACCCACTCCTATTCGTTCTGGCTGCCTTTATCGGTGAGGCCGGTCCACTGACAATTGCATTGATTATCGGTTGTACTTCCTGGGCTTGGGGCGCAAGGGTTATTCGTTCTCAAACCTTAGCACTACGTGAAAAAGAGTTTGTAAAAGCGGCAGAAGTATTAGGCGAATCTTCATTCCGAATCATTTTCGTGGAAATTCTACCTAACCTAATTTCTATTGTAGGGGCTAGCTTCATCGGTTCTGTGATGTACGCCATCATGATGGAAGCCACCATTTCATTCTTAGGTCTTGGCGATCCAAGCACCATCAGCTGGGGCATCATGCTCTATAACGTACAAAC
This sequence comes from Vibrio sp., assembly GCF_048266485.1. Taxonomy (GTDB): domain Bacteria; phylum Pseudomonadota; class Gammaproteobacteria; order Enterobacterales; family Vibrionaceae; genus Vibrio. Next base: position 101,770 of record NZ_JBLWZK010000005.1, read on the forward strand.
CTCTTCAGCCATCCTAGTCGGTGCTTGGTGGGAATTAATTACCCCATGTTTAGCATTGACTACCTTAGCGGTTGGTTTGGCAATGCTTAACTTCGCGGTTGATGAAGTAGCGAACCCGCAACTTCGTTCACACAAAGGAATGAAGCGTTGGAAGAAGATTGCAGAACAAGACCAAAAAGCACGTGAGCCTGAGTTGCCACCACAAAATGCAGTTTGGAGCGGAGATAAATAATATGACGACGACTAATAAACAAGAACCGCTGATTTCGATTCGCAATTTATGTGTTGACTACATCACTGATGCTGGCGATGTCCGTGCGGTAAATAACGTAAGCTTTGATATCGCACCGGGTGAAGTCTTTGGTCTAGCAGGAGAATCAGGCTGTGGTAAATCCACCGTGGCTTTCTCACTAATGCGCCTACATAAGCCGCCAGCATTTATTACCGGTGGTGAAGTGATCTTTAACGGTGAAAACATCCTGAAGTACAGCGAGCAACGCATTCAGAGCTTCCGTTGGAGTGAGATGTCAATGGTATTCCAAAGTGCCATGAATGCATTAAACCCTGTACTACCAATGGAAGAGCAGTTTTGCGATGTGATTATGCGTCATACCAATATGACTCGTGATCAAGCTCGTAAGCGTGCTGCTGGTCTACTCGAAATTGTTGATATTCACCCAGATCGTCTAGGTGACTACCCTCACCAATTCTCTGGTGGTATGCGTCAACGATTAGTGATTGCGATTGCATTAGCACTTAACCCTAAAATGATCATCATGGATGAACCAACAACTGCACTGGATGTTGTAGTTCAACGTGAAATCTTACAGAAAATCTATGCGTTAAAAGAAGAATTTGGTTTCTCAATCTTATTTATTACCCATGACTTATCGCTGATGGTTGAGTTCTCAGATCGCATTGGGATTATGTACTCAGGTGAATTAATTGAGGTTGCGCCTTCTAAAGAGATTTTAGAATCACCGTATCACCCTTACACCAAAGGGTTGGGATCATCTTTCCCACCATTAACTGGGCCTAAGACTAAGTTAACCGGCATTCCTGGTAACCCTCTTAATCTGTTAGAAATCCCTGAAGGTTGTCGTTTCCAAGCGCGTTGTGAGCGTGTTCATGACACTTGTCGTCATGTTCCAACTCAATTACGTCAAATAGAACCAGGTCGATTATCAAACTGCCATTTATATGGTGAGCCGATTGTTCAGGCGAAAGTTTAATTAAACGAGATAGAAATCAACATTTCGTTTAGTCGTCACTAACGGCCAGTAAAACAAGAATTAGCGAGAAGCTGGAGACAATTATGAGCTCATCAGATAAATACGGAAAATTACTCATTGAAGGGAAGAACTTAGTTAAAGACTTCCCGATCACCAGTAATTCATTAAAACAACCTATGATGCGTGCCATTAATGACGTGTCATTTAAAATGTACAAAAGCCGTGGTTTAGCGGTAGTGGGCGAATCCGGTTCAGGTAAATCCACCACAGCCAAAATGATTGCCAAAATGTACGCTCCAACTGCCGGTACAATTGAATATAAAGGGCGCGATATTCTCGATATTACTAAACGCCAAGATCTCATGCATTATCGTGAAGGCGTACAGATGGTATGGCAAGACCCATTTGGCTCATTAAACCCGACTCACAATATCTTTCACCACATTGCGCGCCCACTGATTATTCATAAAAAAGTGAAAAGCAGCAATAAGAAAGAGTTGCAAGAAAGGGTCTATGAACTGCTAGAGCAAGTCGGTCTTAACCCGCCAAAAGAAACGGCAGAAAAATTTCCCCACCAACTTTCGGGTGGTCAACGTCAACGAGTTAACTTAGCACGCAATATCGCAGTGGGTGCCGAGGTTGTGTTGGCCGATGAGCCAACGTCTATGCTCGATGTTTCTATCCGCGCAGGGGTGCTTAACCTGATGGAAGAAATGAAGTTTGATAAGCAAATGTCACTTCTCTATATCACTCACGATATCGCCACTGCTCGTTATATTGCTGAAGATCTGTCGGTGATGTATGTCGGCCACATGGTGGAATGGGGGGATACCGATGAAATCATTCATGATCCTCAGCACCCTTATACTCAACTGTTAGTTTCTGCGGTTCCGGATCCTAAAAAATCGATCCATGAAAAGCTGAAAGGTAATAAAGGGGAAATTCCTCTTTGGACGCCAGATTCCCTTGGCTGCCCATTTGCCGGACGTTGTTTACACGCGACCGACAAGTGTCGCGAGAAAATGCCAAGCGTCACTCAGTTGGCAGAAAACCACTTTGTTCGCTGTTACCTATTTGAGGATTAATCCTCGATTTACCCGTATACCAATCTGACCTCTTTACTCAGGTTGGTATGCCAACAAACTATTTGAACGTTGTCTATGCCTTTACAACCCAGGGCTATAGGCAGGAGGCTTGAAGCAGATATGCAAATTCTCACTAACCATATTGGTTATTCATGCTTTAGCAGCAAAAATGCGGTAGTACTTGCCTCAGATTTTAATACAACAATCAATACACAAGATCGCCCTCTCATTGCTCAATTAATCAATATAGATAGTCAGCAAGTAGAGGACGAATTTCCAGTCACTTTCGTGGGGAAAGTTGATCATTGGCATCATGGCGATTTTGCTCAAATTGACTTTACAACGTTTTCAAAAGTCGGCCGCTATTGCCTTTCTATTGACGCTATTCAATCTCACAACTTTGAGATCAAAAATGATCTTTTAATGCAGCGTACTTTTTCGGATCTCCTTCACTACTTTAAATCTCAGCGCTGCGGTGGAAAGTATGATAAGCAAGATCGCAACGCGCCAATATTGAGCTCAGATCAATCAGAACCGCAAACCGTCGATGTACATGGCGGTTGGTATGACGCCTCTGGCGATGTCAGCAAATATTTAAGCCACCTTTCTTATGCTAATTATTTAAACCCTCAGCAAATCCCAATGGTAGTGTGGAATATGCTGAAAGGGTTAAATCTTGCAAAAGATCACGATAACTTTGCAAAATTTTCCCAAGTTCGTTTAATCGAAGAAGCATTATTTGGCGCAGACTTTTTAGTTCGCATGCAAAGCCCACAAGGCTTCTTCTATATGACTGTTTTTGATAAGTGGAGTAAAGATACTGCCCAACGTGAAATTTGCGCCTATGAAACGCAAGATGGCCATAAAGGCAGTGATTACCAAGCGGGATTTCGTCAAGGTGGCGGCATCGCGATTGCAGCATTAGCAGCAGCATCTCAATTAGAAGAAAGCGGTGAATACAGTCAGCAAACCTACCTAGATTGTGCAATCAAAGGCTACCAGCATTTGATTGAGCACAATACCCAATACCTCAACGATGGCGTTGAAAACATTATTGATGAATATTGTGCCCTACTCGCCAGTGTTGAGCTATATCGTAGTACTCAAGATACATTTTATTTATCGGAAGCGCGTCTCTGGTCGCAAGCATTAATGTTGCGTCAAACCTCTGATGAGAACTTCGAGCATTTTTGGTCTGCTAACCAAGATGGCTCAAGACCTTACTTTCATTCTGCAGAAGCCGGACTGCCGACGATTGCTCTCACTGAATACTTAGCGATTGAAAGCGATCAAGAACTACGTCAAACCACTTTATCGGTAATTGAAAATGCGGTGCGCTTTGAGCTCACCATTAGCCAGCAAGTAGCGAATCCATTTGGCTACCCTCGCCAATATGTGAAAGCCGTTGATAGTGACAAACGTGATGCCTTTTTTATTGCGCATAACAATGAATCTGGCTATTGGTGGCAAGGTGAAAATGCACGACTTGGTTCACTTTCGGCCATGGCTAATTTGGTGCAGCCTTATCTGCAAGATCCACAATTGAAAAGCCAATTACAAAGCTACGCTCAATCCGCACTCGATTGGATTTTAGGCTTGAACCCATACGATATGTGTATGCTTGATGGACATGGTCACAATAACCCTGACTACCTACCAGAGCTTGGCTTTTTTAATGCCAAAGGTGGCGTGTGCAATGGCATCACCGCAGGTTTTGATGATGAAGCTGATATCGCATTCAATCCTGAACCACAAAAAGATGACATGCTGCAAAACTGGCGTTGGGGTGAGCAATGGATCCCACATGGCGCATGGTATTTATTGGCGATCATCTCGCAACAATATGCGGTGACAGAACCAGCAGTGGAGACCAAGCATGAGTGATTTATTGGTCGGTATCGATGGTGGCGGCACCTCATGTCGCGCACGAATTCGTGATAGCCATGGAGTATTACTCGGTGAAGGCAAAAGCGGTAGCGCCAATATCTTGTTAGGTGTTGAGGTTGCCATGGATTCCATCATTGAAGCAATCAATCAGGCCGCTCAACAAGCTGGTTTATCCCAACAAGACTTCTCTCGTATGCATCTAGGGCTTGCTCTAGCGGCAGCTGAACAAGAAAGCGCCTGGCAGCAATTTATGTCGCTGCCACATCCTTTTGCTAGCGTGGTACTCAATACCGATGCTTATGGCGCTTGCCTAGGAGCACATCAAGGAGAAGATGGCGCAATCATGATTGCCGGCACCGGATCTTGCGGCATTTTATTAGCTCAAGGTAAGCAACATGTGGTCGGTGGCCGTGAATTTCCAATCTCTGATTTAGGAGGGGGTGCGATTATGGGGCTTAGGCTAATTCAACACAGCCTACTGGTTCAAGATGGCATCTACCCTGCTAGCCCAATCACAGAGGTTGTTATGAGTCATTTTGATCATGATATTGATGCCATCGTCACTTGGTCTAAAACCGCTCGTCCATGTGATTACGGCCAGTTCTCACCGCAAATTTTTGCCTGTGCTAATCAAGGTGATGAATTTGCCGCAAGCTTGCTCACTCAAACTGCGCAAGATATTGAAATGTACCTCAACGCACTAGTAGACAAAGGCGCAAAACAGATTGCCTTAATGGGCGGTATTGCCGAACGTATTCAACCTTGGCTTTCTGCAGCAATCAAAACCTATTTAGTTCCAGCCAAAAGCGATGCAATGGAAGGCGCTCTAATGATGGCTCGCCAACCTAAACACAACTTATTTAATACGTTAAACAGCGTTCTTAGTTGATAAATAAAATGACAATAGATTACGCCTCAAAAGGTGCAAAAATGGACTATCGAATTGACCTTGCTGTTCTTGAAGAACAAGAAAATTACTCACGTTTTGGTTTAACACTTCATAACCTAAGTGATAACGATCTACATGACTGGGCATTAAATGTCAGCTTCCGCCGTTATATTCAACCGACTAGCTTAACGCAAGGTAGCATCACTCAAACCGGTAGCTTTTGCCGCTTTGTGCCAAACCAACATCATACCTTAGCCGCCAATGCGCATTATTATGTGGAGTTTGGTTGCCATACCTCGCCTTTTCAATTGCTTGATGATGGTTTTGATGATGCGTTTCTCCAAACTAACATTTCAAATAAACCGCAATCTTTGGCGGTAGCGCTCACTCCTGTCGCCTTAAAGTCGGCCAGCAAACAACGAACGTCACTACCAACCATTGCCGCCAACTATCAAGGCATCATTCCTCAACCACAAAGCTTAAAGCCTATGGACGGTCAGTTTGATTTAAGCCAAAGCTTGGTCTTTCAATCACACACCAATCAAGCAAAAAGTGCCTTAACATGGCTTGCAGGAGAGCTGAGCCAAGTTTTAGATTCCACCATCAAGATGAGTAATCAAGGTAACTTATGTTTTGTGGTGTCACCTAATTTAACAGATGGTGAATACAAGTTAGAAATTCAGCCAAAACAAATTATTTTAGAAGCCAATTCATCCAGTGGATTTATGCATGGATGCGTCTCACTTTGGCAATGGGTAAGCCATCAGGTTCATAATAATCAGTCATCATTACCTTGTGTATTAATTGAAGATAAACCGCGATTTTCTCACCGCGGCATGATGCTAGACTGTGCTCGCCACTTCCATGGTGTCGATACGGTTAAGCGCTTAATAAACCAATTAGCACAATTAAAATTCAACGTTTTTCACTGGCATTTAACCGATGATGAAGGTTGGCGTATTGAAATTAAAGCCTTTCCACAATTAACCGACATTGGCGCATGGCGCGGTATTGATACCCCAATCGATCCGCAATATTCCAATCTATCAGGTAAGCATGGCGGGTTTTATTCGCAACAAGAGATCCGTGAAATAGTTCAATACGCAGCCGAGCGTAACATTATCGTGCTCCCTGAAATTGATATTCCGGGCCACTGTCGCGCAGCGATTAAATCATTACCTGAACTGCTGGTTGATCCCGATGATCAATCGCAATATCGCAGCATTCAATACTATACCGACAATATTCTCTCTCCGGCGCTTGAAGGTACTTACACCTTTATCGACACCGTGCTCGAAGAAGTTGCGCAACTATTCCCTGCGCCTTTAGTTCATATTGGTGCTGACGAAGTTCCAGAAGGCGTTTGGACTGAAAGCTCTAAATGCCAAGCGTTAATGCAACAGCACGGCTACTCTAATGCTAAAGAGCTACAGGGACATTTGTTACGCCATGCAGAAAATAAACTGCAATCGTTAGGCAAACGAATGATTGGCTGGGAAGAAGTGCAGCACGGCGATAAAGTCAGCAAAAACACCATTGTTTGCTCATGGCAAAGTGAAAAAGCGGCGGTTGAATGTGCAGGTACTGGCTTTGATGTGATCTTACAACCGGCGCAGTTTACCTACCTAGATATCGTTCAAGACTATAACTGCGAAGAACTTGGAGTTAACTGGGCTGGTGTTACCCCTTTAGAAAAATCCTATCGTTACGAACCTTTATCAGAATTAGCTGAGGACGATCCTCGTCGTCAACATATCTTTGGAATTCAATGTGGCCTTTGGTGCGAAATCGTCGACAGCCAAGATCGCATTGATCACATGCTTTTCCCTCGCCTTCTTGCTTTATCAGAGGCGTGTTGGACAAACAAGAAACACCGCAACTGGGAAGATTTTTTAGCGCGTCTCAATGGGCATTTACCCACTTTGACACACCAAGGTATCCATTTTCGCCCTTGGCAATAAAACGCATAAAAGATCATTTCCAAGGTTTATTTTTTAGTAAGGACTACATTATGAAATACGGTTTTTTCGATAACGACAATCGTGAATATGTCATCACTCGCCCTGATGTACCTGCGCCATGGACCAACTACCTAGGAACTGAAAAGTTCTGTACGGTGATCTCTCACAATGCTGGTGGCTACTCTTTTTATAACTCACCAGAATATAACCGTGTAACCAAATTCCGTCCTAATGCCAGCTTTGATCGCCCAGGACACTACGTTTATTTACGTGATGATGAAACCGGTGATTACTGGTCAATTTCATGGCAGCCAGTGGCAAAGAGCCTAGATGAAGCCAACTATGAAGTTCGCCACGGCTTGTCTTACTCAAAATTCAAGTGTGAATACAACGGCATCACCGCGACTAAAACTCTGTTTATTCCGAAAGGAGAAGATGCGGAAGTGTGGGATGTCGTAATTAAAAACACTTCAGATAAACCACGTACCATCAGTGCTTTCTCATTTGTTGAGTTCTCATTTAGCCATATTCAATCGGATAATCAGAACCACCAAATGTCTTTGTATTCAGCAGGCACCGCTTACCGTGAAGGTGTGATCGAATATGATCTTTACTACAACACCAATGACTATGAAGGTTTCTATTACCTAGCCTCTACCTTTGATCCAGACTCTTACGACGGCCAACGCGATAGCTTCTTAGGATTATACCGTGATGAAGCTAACCCGATCGCGGTTGAGCAAGGTAAATGCTCTAACTCAGCGCAAACTTGTTATAACCATTGCGGCTCTCTACATAAGCAATTTGTTATCCAGCCTGGTGAAGAAGTACGTTTTGCTTTCATCCTAGGTATCGGTAAAAATAATGGCGAAAAACTACGCGCTAAATACCAAGATCTCGCTAACGTTGATGCTGCATTTTCGGGCATTAAAGCGCATTGGGATGAACGTTGTGCCAAGTTCCAAGTAAAATCACCCAATGAAGGCTTAGATACCATGATTAACGCATGGACACTTTACCAAGCTGAAACCTGTGTGGTGTGGTCGCGCTTTGCTTCCTTTATTGAGGTCGGTGGTCGTACTGGCCTTGGTTACCGTGATACCGCGCAAGATGCGATTTCAGTACCTCATTCTAACCCAGCAATGACTCGCAAGCGCTTAGTCGATCTACTCCGTGGCCAAGTCAAAGCGGGTTATGGTCTGCACTTGTTTGATCCTGACTGGTTTGATCCTGAAAAAGCCGACGTCAAACCATCGAAATCACCAACCGTTGTTCCAACGCCAAGTGATGAAGATAAGATCCACGGTATTGAAGATACCTGTTCAGACGATCACTTATGGCTCGTTCCAACCATTTGTAAATATGTCATGGAGACTGGTGAAGAATCCTTCTTTGATGAGCAAATCCCTTATGCCGATGGCGGCAATGCTTCTGTGTATGATCACATGAAAGCGGCCCTCGATTTCTCCGCAGAATACGTAGGTAATACTGGTATTTGTAAAGGTCTACGCGCTGACTGGAACGACTGCTTAAACCTAGGTGGCGGTGAGTCATCAATGGTGTCTTTCTTACACTACTGGGCACTACAAGAATTTATCGATCTGGCCAAATACCTTGGCAAAATGGAAGATGTCGACAAGTACACCACTATGGCAGAAGGCGTTCGTCAGGCATGTGAAACTCACCTGTGGGATGAAGAAGGCGGCTGGTATATCCGTGGCCTAACCAAAGATGGCGACAAGATCGGCACGGCACAACAAACCGAAGGTAAGATCCATCTTGAATCCAATACATTAGCGGTATTATCTGGCGCGGTTTCACAAGAACGTGGCGAAATTGCCATGAACTCAGTAGATGAGCATTTGTACTCTCCGTATGGCCTGCACCTCAATTCACCTTCATTCGCAACGCCAAACGATGACATCGGTTTTGTTACTCGAGTTTATCAAGGAGTAAAAGAAAACGGCGCGATCTTCTCGCATCCAAACCCTTGGGCATGGGTAGCAGAAGCTAAACTTGGCCGTGGTGATAAAGCGATGAAATTCTATGATGCGCTAAACCCATACAATCAAAACGACATGATTGAAAAGCGCATTGCTGAACCTTACTCCTACGTACAATTTGTGATGGGCCGCGATCACCAAGATCACGGCCGTGCCAACCACCCATGGTTAACGGGTACTTCAGGTTGGGCTTACTTCGCGGTCACCAACTTTATCCTTGGCGTACGTCTAGGCTTTGATGGTTTGAATATTGATCCTTGTATTCCAACTAACTGGCCAGGCTTTGAAGTCACTCGCCAATGGCGTGATGCGACTTTCAACATCAAAGTAGAAAACCCTAACAGCGTTAGCAAAGGCGTCAAATCTATCACGCTAAATGGCGAAACGATTGACGGTGTAATTCCTGCTCAAGCAACAGGTAGTGTTAATGAAGTTGTGGTGGTGATGGGATAGTCGGGTCTCGGGTCTCGGGTCTCGGGTCTCGGGTCTCGGGTCTCGGGTCTCGGGTCTCGGGTCTCGGGTCTCGGGTCTCGAAGAAAACTTAAAAGAATGGAATTTTCAAAGCAAAATTAGTCGAGCCACGAGAAACGAGTATCCGTTCTTTTCGGCTCTTTTATAAGGACATCAAAATGATCAAATTTGGAACCGGCGGTTGGCGCGCCTTTATCGGTGAGGAATTCACCCAAGCCAACGTGCGAATGGTTGCTCAAGCTGTCGCTAATATCATGCAAAAAGAAAGTGTTGTAGATAATGGCTTCGTGATTGGTTATGACCGCCGCTTTTTATCTGATAAAGCTGCCCTTTGGTTTGCCGAAGTTTTAGCTGCTAATGGTATTACGGTTAGCTTTATCAATCGCTTTGTACCCACGCCAATCGTGATGTTTCAAAGCAATAAAATGGGCTGTACTTATTCAGCTTGTATTACCGCCTCGCATAACCCTGCCGACTACAACGGCATCAAGGTGTTTATTGAAGGTGGTCGTGACGCCGATGAAGTGATCACCCAAAAGATCGAAGCGCAAATTGCGGTACTCAATGATCGCGATGTTAAACGAATCGATTTTGAAGACGCGCTTGAATCAGGCCGAATTGCAATCATCAACCCAATGAACGACTTTGTGGATTCTGTGATCAACTTTATTGATATCGAAGCGATCAAAAAAGCTAATTTACGCGTACTGATCGATCCTATGTTTGGGGTGGCAAAGAATGCTCTGCAAACCGTCTTGATCAATGGCCGCTGTGATGTGGACGTGATCAACGATGGTGAAAACCCATCCTTTGGTGGTCTAATGCCTTCCCCTAGTGCGGCAACGCTATACCGCCTTAAGCACTTAGTGGCAGCAGAAGGTTACGACATCGGCATTGGTACGGATGGTGATGCGGATCGCCTAGGTATTATTGATGAAAAAGGTAACTTCATCCACCCAAATGAAGTGTTAATGCTGTTGTACTACTACTTACTGGAATACAAAGGCTGGAAAGGCTCGGTAGTACGTAACATTGCTACTACTCATCTACTCGATAAAATCGCCGCTGATCACGGTGAAAAAAGCTTTGAAGTACCTGTAGGCTTTAAACACATTAGTAGCCAAATGGAAGCGGATGACTCACTGATTGGTGGTGAAAGCTCTGGTGGTTTAACCATTCGTGGCCATATCAAAGGTAAAGATGGTGTATTTGCCTCAAGCCTATTAGTTGAGCTTATCAGTGTCACCGGTAAGAAGTTGTCGGAAATGCTAGATGAAATCTATGCTCGCTACGGTTATGCCTACACCGCTGAAGGTGACTGCACCTTTAAACCTGCGCAAAAAGAAGTGCTGTACAACAAGATCTACGTTGATAAATTACTTCCAGAGTTTAAATATGAAGTCGAAAAAGTCAGCTATGACGATGGCGCGAAAGTGTACTTTAAAAATGGCGGTTGGGTGATCGCCCGCTTCTCTGGTACTGAACCACTACTGCGTATTTTTTCGGAAATGGAAGATAAACAAACCGCGGAAAGTGTTGTTGCCCAAATGAAAGCGTTTTTAGCGTTATAGGTATAGGGTTACTAGGTGCGAGTTCCTAGTCCCTAGGTTTGGAAGAGATCGCGGTGAAAGCTGCGATCTCTTTTTTCGTTTCTCGACTCTCGGGCGCTATGCTGCTCGTTGCTCGTTGCTCGTTGCTCGTTGCTCGAAAAAGATAAAAGCAAAAGCAAAAGCATTCATTATTTCGAATAAGCGAAGCGACCTAGCAGCGAAGCGACCTAGCCTCGATTACCATTATAAAAACTAATCCATAACATTGATTTTCTTCTTGTGAAGATACTCATATTTTTATTGCTGAAGAAATCATTAAGTTCTAATATCCACGTCAAATTCAGGGGCAATTATTTGGCCGTTTCCCTTACTTAAATTTATCGTGGAGAAGATGCATGTCTGCACCTTTTAGTTTAATCAAACTAACCTTCTTAATCGCCATTTTGGCGGCTGTTGGCCAAATGACGCAAACCATGTATGTACCATCAATGGGTTACATGGCACATGAATTTCATGTATCTGCAGCCTCAATGCAAGCGGTGATGGCCTGCTATTTAATCCCTTATGGATTATCGCAATTTATTTATGGGCCATTATCGGATCGCTTAGGTCGTCGACCTATTATTTTAGTCGGCTTAGTCATCTACGTTGCCGGCTCTATTTTGGCGCTATTTTCTCATAACTTTCATTTATTCTTGGTAGCAAGTTTTATCCAAGGTATGGGGATTGGTTGTGGCGGCGCGATGGCAAGAACATTAAGTCGTGATTGTTTTTCTGGGCAAGACTTACATAAGGTCAATAGCCTGATCAGCATGTGCCTAATGTTTTCACCATTAATGGCTCCGCTATTAGGTGGTTACTTAACGGAAGCATTTAATTGGCGCAGCAGCTACTTGTTTCTAGCTCTATTTAGCATTGGCGTGACCATTATTATGTTCACTCACATGACGGAAACATTACCAAAAGAATCACGCCGCTATGATTCAGTGGCAACCAGCTACCGTTATGTAATGGGCAACCGTCAATTCCAAGGTTACTTACTATGTCTAGTCGCGACTTTTGCTGGCGTGGCATTATTTGAAGCGGCGGCAGGGGTACTACTTGGTGGTAAACTCAAGCTGGCCGCGACCACGGTTAGTTTACTATTCATTGTACCGATTCCCGGCTACTTGTTAGGAGCGGCAATGTCGAGCTGGATTGCTTCTCGACACTCAGAAAAACGAGCGCTTAACTTCGGCTTAGTCGCGATTGCGATTGGCTCATTGGTAATATTTATTCCGGGAGTATTTGGCTTCACCAATGCGGTAAGTTTAGTGGGTGGCGCAACTATCTACTTCTTAGGCGCTGGTGTGTTATTCCCAGCAGCGACAACTGGTGCTATCTCCCCCTTTCCTCAACATGCAGGGACGGCAGGAGCACTATTAGGCGGGATACAGAACTTCGGCGCGGGAATGGCAACATTATTGGCAGCAATGATACCAGCACAAAACCAGCTTCCACTAGGAACGTTAATGCTTGCGATGTCATTACTAGCAGTCATCGGCCTACATAGAGTCAATAAAACACCGATGCCGCCAGATGTATTAGGTAGCACGCTCTAATCACTAAATCCTGAACACAATAAAAAGCCGCGCAAGAAATCATTCTACGCGGCTTTAGTTTATCTGGCTTTTTATTAACCGCGCTAATACCAATCGCACTAATGATATGATCATTCTTGCTTGTTAAAAGCCTCGATAACTGCGTTATAAATTTTGATTGTAGAGCAACTACTTATCGAAATTTATGCCTTGTTCTCAAGGCTTTTTTCTTCGCAATTTTTGCCCACCTAATTAATTTGATTGGTATAATTAATTCAGCGCTGGCGATGAGAATGTTATGCCATCCCAACCATGCTCAATAAAATTACGAATATTTTGATGATCATCGTTTTCTGGGTGCTGTAATACATCTTCACGGTAGAACTTACCAAAACAAGCTAGAGTTTGCGCTTGCGTTAAATTATGCATTTGAGCGAAGGCAAAGATCTTACAAGAGCCATTATTTTGCCCTGCTTTATTTTCTACCTCACCATTGGTAAAGGCGGTTGGAGTAAAGCTATAGTTCGCATCAATCGTAGCGATGGTCAGCTCAAACTCTACCGATAGCGGCTCAGTGGTCACTTGATGCAAAAATTCCGTTAATTCCATTGTCATTTTCTCCTTAAAACCAAATTATTTAAACTAGAATACCAAAGCACCATCACAATCTATACTCACTGACACCTTTTCCCCTACTTCGAGTAAATGATGTGATTGACCAAGTAATTGCACGCCTTGTACATCTACCACATAACGGCAATGATCGCCCATAAACTGCTGTTCAATCACTCGATTCTCGCTACTCTCATCCAATTGCAATAATACTTGCTGCGGCCTTAATAAAATTTCACAACCTTGTCCTACCGCTATCGAATCATCACCGACTACCTGTAATTCACCAAGTACCGTATCAAATCGGCTCGGTGTCAGTTTTTGTGCTGGTAGATAACAACCTCCTCCTAAAAAGTTCGCCACAAACTTGCTCGAAGGCTGGTAATACAGTTGCGCAGCACTGCCAAATTGCTCAATAACACCATGATTCATCACTGCCATTTTATCTGAAAAGGCAAAAGCTTCTTCACGGGAGTGAGTCACAAAAATTGCCGTCACTCCTTGCTGCTTAAAGATACGGCGAATATCGCGAATCAATTCATGACGTACTTGAGTATCAATATTAGAAAACGGTTCATCCAATAACAAAAGGTCTGGCTGATAAGCCAATGAACGTGCAATCGCAACGCGCTGCTGTTGTCCACCAGAAAGCTGATGAGGATAACGCTCACCTAACCCAGATAAATGAACCAACTCCAACATACTTTCGACTATTGTTCTTCGTTGTGATTTTGAATGGTCTTGCAGCCCAAAAGCCACATTTTCAGAAACCGTCAAATGGGGAAATAGTGCGTAATCTTGGAAAATCAAACCGATATTGCGTTGCTCTGGCGCGACCCAATGTTCGCCATCATCAATCAAATTATCATTTAATTTCATTTGCCCAGATGATAATGGTAACAGCCCGGCGATCGCTTTAAGTAAGGTGGTTTTGCCACAACCACTAGCGCCAAGCAAACAAACAATTTCGCCTTGTTGTACCGATAAATTCAGGTTCTCTAAAACGGGTGTCGATATTTTAGGTTGAGTATGCGAGGGATAATGACACGTCAAACCTTCAATTTTTAATGCGAAAGACTCTGCTTTTACAGCTTGATGTTGAGAGGTCATTTAATGCACCTTTTCTAAAGAACGATTAACAATAATTAAAGGCAGTAAACCTACCAAAATTAACAAGATTGCAGGTAGTGCTGCCAATTCTAATTGCTGGTCTGAAACATAGTTATAAACATAAGTCGCCAAGGTCTCAAAATTAAAAGGGCGTAATAATATGGAGGCATTAAGCTCCTTCATTGACTCGATAAACACTAATAAACCCGCGATCAATGTTCCTCTCATCACTAAAGGGATATGAACTCTACGCAACATCTGACTAGAATTACACCCCATAGTGCGAGCGGCCATATCTAAACTTGGTGTCACTTTCGCTAAACCGCTCTCAACACTTCCGATAGCAACAGCAGAAAAACGAACGCTCAATGCAAACACTAACGCAAACATAGTACCGGAGAAAATCAGCCCAGGTCTTCCCCAATCCATAAATTTAGCCACATCATTAACACTATGATCTAGCGTTAATACCGCTACCATAATGCCAATGGCGAGCACTGTGCCCGGTACTGCATACCCTAATGAAGATAATCGCATTGGTATTAACGCCGATTTCGAGACATATCCGCCTTGCCCTGATAATCGATGATAAAAATTCACAATAAGTGCAATCACTACGCAAACCAACGCGACGCTGAATGAGACTTTTAAACTATTCAAGGAATAAACTTTAAACTCGGTTGTCCAGCTATCTGAAAAGTAATGCAGACTATAATAAGCAAGTTGAAGGATCGGTAATAAAAAACCACCCAGCACTAATCCCCAACACCATATAAGTGCTAACCATTTTTTCCAACCAAACAATGGATAGCGATGATCTTCATGGTTAGTAAACTGAGCTTGGAAATGCTTTTGCTTGCGTCTGCTATAACGTTCAGCGCTAAGCAGTAACACGACAACCAACAACATAATGGAAGAGATTTTTGCGGCTGCCGTAAGGTTAGAATACCCCAACCAAGTATCATAAACTGCAGTGGTTAGCGTACTCACAGCAAAATAATTGACAGTTCCAAAATCCCCTAAGGTTTCCATTGCCACAAGAGAAAGCCCCACGGCAATCGCAGGCCTAGCCAAAGGCAATGAAACACGAAAGAAACTTTGTGTAGGTGTACATTTTAAGAGCCGAGCAGATTGTAGTAATGAACCGCTTTGCTCCATAAAAGCTGAACGTGATAATAAATAAACATAAGGGTAAAGCACTAACGCTAAAATCGTTATCGCCCCGGGTAAAGTACGAAGATCTGGGAACCAATATTGTTGCGGAGTCAATTCGAAGGTATTTCTTAGCCAAATTTGAATCGGGCCAGCAAAGTCAAACCAATCGGTATAAACATACCCCACAATATAACCCGGCATTGCTAAGGGAAGAACTAGCGCCCATTGCAATATTTTTTCCCCAGGAAGCTTACACATTGCCATCAGCCAAGCACTAGGAATGCCAAACAGCAAAGCAAGCAACATAGTACCCGCAACTAAGAAAAAGGTATTTAAAGTATAGGTAGGTAAAACGGTAGAAAATAGATGTGAAAAAAGCTCGTCACTTTCACCGATAGCTGTATAAAAAATCGCGAGAATAGGCAAGATGAGTAACCCCATCACCGCCCAGCTTCCTAACTTCCAATTAAAATACTTTTCCTTCATCGCGACCACTTCACGCTTATAAAAACCACAAAAGGGAAGCCTAAGCTCCCCCTTTCATTTTCGACTTAACTTTGACTAGAATTACAGGTCAAATTTCACTTCATCTAATAACTTCACCGCAGCTTCATGATGAGCAGCAATTTCATCTAGCGATAAATCATCCGCTTTATAATCACCCCATGATGCGACTAATTTAGAAGCCTCAACACCTGGTTTAACTGGAGATTCAAAGTTATCTTTAGCATACATTTTCTGTGCAACATCACCAGATAAGAACTCCATAAGTTTGAGCGCATTCTCTTTATTAGGTGCATATTTTGCCATCGCCATACCACTGATATTCACATGAGTACCAAAGGCTTCTTGACCAGGGAAGTTAATGTATACTGCTTCAGCCCATGCTTTTTGCTTTTCATCATTCAGCATTTTACCAAAATAATAACTATTACCTAGAGAGTAATCACATAAGCCTTCTTTGATTGCTTGAACTTGGCCGCGATCGCTGCCTTGTGGTTTGCGAGCCAAATTAGACTTAAGCCCTTCTAACCATTGCTTAGCTTCAGCTTCGCCATGGTGAGCAATCACAGCAGAAACTAAAGATACATTGTAAGGGTGCTTACCTGGGCGAGTACAAATCTTGCCTTTATATTCAGGTTTCGCTAAATCCATATAATCAAATGAAGCCGGTAGCTTGCCTACACGATCTTTTGATGAATAAACGGCTCGAGAACGCGTTGTTACACCGAACCACTCACCTTCTTTATCACGATATTGAGATGGGATATTCCCATTAATCACATCGCTATTAACGGCTTGAACAACGTCTTTATCACTCAACTCAGCTAAACGGCTAATATCGACAGTAAGTACTACGTCAGCAGGGCTATATTCACCTTCTTGAACCAGTTTTTCTGCCAAGCCATCTTTAGCAAATTTCACATTTACTTTAATGCCCGTTTCTTCAGCAAACTCTTTGAGCATTGGCTCAACAAGAAACGGCTGACGGTAAGAATAAACATTCACTTCTTCTGCAGCCATAGCGAGAGGGGCAAAAGTCGTTGCGGTAACCGCAGAGGCTAATAACAGCTTTTTCATTAAACTCATCCTTAAATCAAATGGAAGTGATAACAATTATCAATGCGGTTTATTATATGGAGAATGAAATTTAACTCAATCATTGTTAGCTCACAAAAATAAAAAACCCCACTCAAATTGAGCAGGGCTTTGTAACAGAGTATAACAATATAATTTAATCTAGCGATAAATTACTTATTTGAAGTGAACTCTGGATAAGCTGCTACACCACAATCGTGCATATCAACGCCATCCATTTCTTCTTCTTCACTAACACGGATACCCATAGTGGCTTTCAAGATACTCCAAACCACTAAGCTAGCACCAAATACCCATGCAAAGATAACTATCGCACCGTAAATTTGCGCACCAAACGTTGCATCAGAGTTACTAAATGGAACCATTAATAGACCAAATACACCACATACACCATGCACTGAGATGGCACCGACTGGATCATCAATCTTCACTTTATCTAAGAATAAGATACTAAAGATAACCAATACACCTGCAATGGCACCAATCACAAGTGACATTACTGGTGATGGTGATGCTGGATCGGCGGTAATGGCAACTAAACCTGCCAAGGCACCATTAAGGATCATAGTAAGATCAGCTTTACCCCAAATCAGCTTCACTGTAATCAAAGCAGCAACTGCACCAGCCGCCGCAGCCGCATTGGTATTTAAGTAAACTTGACCAATTGCTGTTGCATCTGCCGCTGAAGATAACGCTAGTTGAGAGCCACCATTAAAGCCAAACCAACCAAACCAAAGGATAAATGTACCTAAAGTGGCTAATGGCATGTTTGAACCTTGAATTGGGTGAACTTCACCATTCTTACCGTATTTACCTTTACGAGCACCAAGTAGCAACACACCCGCTAATGCAGCTGCTGCACCCGCCATGTGAACAATACCTGAGCCAGCAAAATCACTGAAACCAGCAGCAGATAAGAAACCACCGCCCCAAGTCCAGTAACCTTCAATTGGGTAGATAAAGCCAGTTAACACCACACTAAAGATCAAGAAAGTAGTCAGCTTCATACGCTCTGCTACCGCACCAGATACCACTGACATTGCAGTCGCAACAAACACTACCTGGAAGAAAAAATCTGATTCTAAAGAGTGTGAAGCACCTTCACCTTGAGAGCCAATCAGGCCACCAAACGATGGGAAAACGCCACCTTCTGCATTACCAACGTACATAATGTTATAACCGACCAATAAGAACATGGTGCAAGCAATACCAAACAATACAAAGTTTTTAGTTAAAATTTCTGTGGTATTTTTCGAGCGAACTAAACCGGCTTCTAACATGGCAAAACCCGCTGCCATCCACATGACTAGCGCACCAGATATCAGTAAGAAAAACGTATCTAACGCGTATTTAATTTCTACAATTTCCATATCTTAATTCTCCGTCCCTTAATCCTTTAAAGTGCTTCGTCGTCCATTTCGCCAGTACGAATACGAACTGCTTGCTGCAGATCAAAGACGAAAATTTTACCATCGCCGATTTTACCGGTTTGTGCGGCTTTCATAATCGCTTCAATCACACGATCCACATTGTCACTTTGAGTGGCAATTTCTACCTTCACTTTCGGTAAGAAATCCACTTGATATTCCGCGCCACGATACAACTCTGTATGGCCTTTTTGACGTCCAAAGCCTTTCACTTCAGAAACAGTCATCCCCTCAATGCCTACATCAGCTAACGCTTCACGGACATCATCTAATTTAAACGGTTTGATTATTGCACTAATTAATTTCATTGCATTCCCTCGTCATGATGCATTCCTTTAACATTTACAATTCTTTCAAGTTGCATGCCAACTTTGTAAGACCTTGATTTAAAAGAAATAGATAATCAATGGCATTTGGACGGGAAATTATGCGCACCACAATAGTGCGTATAATTCACAATAAAATAGCAAGGAAAGAGAAAAAGAAAGGTTATGCGATAAATGCACGCCAAGAATGCAAAACTTGTTCAAAGTCTTCGATACCACACCATGATTCACTTTCTTCATTATAAGCCGAAAGCTCATCCTCTCTATTTTCTTCATAAATAGAGGTCTCATGACTTAACAACTGGTTAGAAGAAATATGCACTTCATTCTGCTCAAGAAACAGACTCCACTCTTGGCCTAATAAGCACCATTCTTGGTTAATATTTCTTTGCGCACTAATTTGTTGCAAAACACTATCCAGCTTTGTGATATTAGTACCGATTTCTTCAATTAACCAATGACCAATGGCTTCATGTCCTGAAGAGAACACCACACGATAACAACCATCTAAAGTATTTTTCTTAAACTCAAAGTCCATAACGGAGCACTTTTTTCTTTTTAGGGGATACTGAGAGTTTACTTGCTAATGATTGGAAATGCGACTTGGTGAGTAGTGAGTAGTGAGTAGTGAGTAGTGAGTAAGTTTTGTCAATGCTGGTAAATGAGTCAAAAGACCTTTTCTCTTTAAACGAAAAAAACCGCTGATTACTCAGCGGTTTTATAACGTAAGTAAATTAACTCAAGGCCGTTATGCTGGCTCTTGGAAAATCACTGTGTCCGCTTTATCTGTGTAATGCTTCATCTTATGGAAGTTCAGATAGCGGTATGTATCGGCTGCTGTTGCATTAATTTGCTCAGCATAGCTTAAGTACTCTTCTTTGGTCGGGATACGACCAAGAATTGCCCCCACAGCTGATAGTTCAGCAGACGCTAAGAATACATTCGCACCATTACCCAAACGGTTCGGGAAGTTACGTGTTGAAGTCGACATTACTGTTGATTTCTCAGCAACACGTGCTTGGTTACCCATACATAATGAACAGCCCGGAGTTTCAATACGAACTCCTGCACGACCGAAGATACCGTAGTAACCTTCTTCGATTAGCTGATCTTTATCCATCTTAGTTGGTGGCGCTACCCATAGGCGAGTATCAAGTTCACCTTTGTGTTTTTCCAGTAACTTACCAGCGGCACGGAAGTGACCAATATTTGTCATGCAAGAACCGATGAATACTTCATCAATTTCAGTACCTTGAACATCAGAAAGTAGACGTGCATCATCTGGATCATTTGGCGCACAAAGAATCGGTTGATCAATCTCAGCAAGATCAATTTCAACTACATGAGCATATTCAGCGTCTTTATCGGCGCTCATTAGCTCTGGTTTAGCTAGCCACTCTTCCATTGCTGTGATACGACGCTCAATCGTACGAACATCACCATAACCTTCAGAGATCATCCACTTCAGCATCACAATGTTTGAATTAAGGTATTCAGCAATCGATTCTTCTGAAAGTTTCACCGTACAACCTGCTGCAGAACGTTCTGCTGAAGCATCAGAAAGCTCAAATGCTTGTTCAACCGTTAGGTGCTCAAGACCTTCAATTTCGAGTACGCGACCAGAGAATTCATTGATCTTACCTGCTTTCTCAACCGTTAGTAGACCTTGCTGGATGCCATAGTAAGGAATCGCATGGACTAAATCACGCAGTGTAATCCCCGGTTTCATTTCGCCTTTAAAGCGCACTAAAACAGATTCAGGCATATCTAGTGGCATCACACCCGTAGCTGCAGCAAAAGCAACCAGACCAGAACCTGCAGGGAATGAAATACCAAGTGGGAAACGAGTATGTGAGTCACCACCAGTACCAACAGTATCAGGCAGAAGCATACGGTTTAGCCATGAGTGAATAATACCGTCACCAGGGCGAAGCGATACACCACCACGGTTCATAATAAAATCTGGTAG
Organism: Vibrio sp.; assembly: GCF_048266485.1. GTDB lineage: Bacteria > Pseudomonadota > Gammaproteobacteria > Enterobacterales > Vibrionaceae > Vibrio. Next base: position 122,626 of record NZ_JBLWZK010000005.1, read on the forward strand.
CGTATGGTGTGTATTCACATCAACAGGTTTTGGATAAGCAGAAGTATGACAGAAAGACTGCATCACCAAGTCTGCTGAGAAACCTAAACAAGCCAGATCTTTAAGCTCATCACGCGTCATTGGGCCAGTCGTATCTTGCGATCCTACTGTTGTCATTTTCGGCTCACAGTATGTGCCAGGACGAACGCCTGTCACACCACATGCTTTACCTACCATTTTCTGAGCAAGCGTAAAGCCTTTGTCAGATTCAGCAACCGGTACAGGACGGCGGAACACTTCTGAAGGCTCAAGACCTAAAGAAGTACGAGCACGATCGGTTAAACCACGACCAATGATCAGTGGAATACGACCACCCGCACGAACTTCATCGTAAAGTACGTCTGTTTTTAACTTAAAAGTAGAAATCACTTCATCAGTACCGTGCTTGCATACTTTTCCTTCATGAGGGTAAATATCAATCACGTCACCCATGTTCATTTTAGAAACATCAAGCTCGATAGGTAGCGCACCGGCATCTTCCATAGTATTGAAGAAGATTGGGGCAATTTTACCACCTAGACAGAAACCACCCGCACGTTTATTTGGCACGTATGGGATATCATGCCCCATAAACCAAAGCACTGAGTTAGTCGCCGATTTACGAGAAGAACCCGTACCAACAACGTCACCCACATAAACGAGTGGATGACCTTTTTCTTCTAGTTCTTGAATTTGTTTAATTGGACCAACATTACCCGCATCGTCAGGATTAATACCTTCACGTTCATTTTTTAGCATTGCTAAAGCATGAAGTGGGATATCTGGACGAGACCATGCATCCGGTGCAGGAGAGAGATCATCAGTGTTGGTTTCACCTGTTACTTTAAAGACAGTTAAGGTTACTTTATCTTCAAGTTTAGGTTTGTTTAGGAACCATTCCGCATCAGCCCATGATTGCATCACTTCTTTCGCAAATGCGTTACCTGTTTTGGCTTTTTCTTCCACATCATGGAAAGCATCAAACATCAGTAATGTTTGCTTAAGTGCGGTTACCGCGATCGGTGCAAGTAGCTCATCATCTAAAAAGCTCACTAATGGCTCGATGTTATAACCACCTTGCATAGTACCTAGTAATTCAGCGGCTTTTTCACGAGAAATTAATGGAGATTTAGCTTCGCCTTTCGCAACGGCAGTTAAAAAACCAGCTTTAACATAAGCGGCTTCATCAACGCCAGGTGGGATACGGTTAACAAACAGATCAAGAATAAACTCTTCTTCATCTTGAGGTGGATTTTTCAGTAGTTCTACCAAAGCAGCGACCTGCTCTGCGTCTAAAGGTTTTGGGACAATTCCTTCAGCGGCACGCTCTTCGACGTGTTTACGGTAGGCTTCAAGCACGACTCATTCCTCTCATTGCGGTCGACCCTTCTATTTGTGATAAGGGTAAACATCCTTGGAAATTTGGCTTCCTGCCCATGTTTTATTATGAATTAGTATTATGGCTGATTCTTAATAATCGAATACGGTCGGAGCCAAAGTGTTGATTGGAGAATAACAAATTTAACGAAAAATTAAAATCTTGCGAGTTTGACCAAGCTAGCAAACTGGAACTAAAGTTGCTAAAAACTTAATCCCCCCCACCTTTTACTATAGGTTAGAAAGTAGAGCCTATTATCAAGTAAGCTGAGTTAAAACCTTGCTCAGTTTGACCATAAGCTAAAATGATTGGACCAATCGGTGAATCAACCCCTGTAAAAGCCGAACCTGCGACATACATAGAGTCACTGTTCCAGTTAGAATCAGAATTAGTCCATACCCCACCATACTCTAATGACGCTCCCAGATATACGGGAGATCGGAATAAACCAAAATCATTCTCAAACCACTTATAACGATACACTAAACTGGTATAAACTTTATTTCGCCCTAATAAACTGTCTCTTGGAATACCCGATAAATGCAAAAAGCCACCAAGCTCCAGAGGATCTATTGGTACACCTTCACTTTCTGTATCCACCACACTGTATTCAAATCGGCCAACTAATGAATGTTTTTGATAACTTTTAGCAATCATAAAGTTGGTGCTAATTTCAGATGCGATCTCACTCGATTGGCCATCATATTTATCGCTAGAATATAAGTACTCTATATCGGCATAATAACCTTTACTCGGAAAACTAAAGTCATCAAGCGTATCTAAACGATATCGAACATAAGCTCCCTGGCGAGTGTAGTCACTATCACCAAATGACGGTAAACCTGTGAGACTAGTATTGCCATTGGTATAACGAAGTCCTAAACGAATTTCTTGCCATAACGTTGGTTGATAACCAATAGAAAGATCACCAACCCACTTCTTATAATCAATCGGTAATGAATTTTCAGTATCCGTTAACTGAGTGCTGCCTTCTGAATCTTGGTTAGGGTTATTCGCATCTGGGATAAAGAAGTTAGATTTTTCGTCACTATAAGTAGATGCTGCTGAAATAAAGTAATTTTGGTTATAAGTAAAAGGAACATACAGCTCAAGTCCAAAAAGCTTATCGGTTCCGATTTCAACATTACTTCGTAATTCCGCGCCAAGACTTCCTATCTCGGTAAAGTTACTGGTTAAACCAATCGAATACTTACTAGAACTTTTAAAGTTATCTTCCATAAAGAAACGAAAATCAACGTAATTTGGCCCCCATTCTTTTTCATTAACGTGAATATTAAGGTCTATCGTTCCATCTTTATTATCTTTGTAACTATAAGAAACACGTTCAAAACGATCGAGGGCATATAAATCACGAATTTTCAGCTCTATTTCTTCACTTGTGTATTGTTCTCCAGGCTTAATCCCTAAACGGTTTAACAATACATTTTCGTGATAATGACTATTATTTTCGACATGTACTTGCTGGATTTTTAACTCAGGCCCACGTTTAAAATCCTTTCTTTTTGTAAGCTTAGCTAGCTGATAAGATTCATAATTATCAACTGAAATAGAGTATCTCTGTAATTGTGCTTTTTGTTCGGTTGCAGATTGATAACCTCTATCGTAGGCTTCAGACATGTGTGAAAAGTCTGTGGTACTCATTTTCCCGACAGCAGGTTGTAGCAATACATCATTTGGTGTTAATAGATCACTTTGAGCTTGAGTACTACGTCGAACCAAATAATTAGACAGTTGATTACCAACATTTAAAAACGTTTTTAGTTGGTCTTCGGTTTGGTAATCAGTACTGATATCGACAGCAATAACGACATCCGCCCCCATTGAGCGAGCCAGTTCTACCGGCATATTATCGGTCACCCCTCCATCTACTAACAACATTCCTTTATATTGATATGGAGGAAGTGCACCGGGTACTGACATACTCGCCATCATGGCATCAACAATTTCACCATCGCCCATCACAACAGGTTTTAAATTAACAATATCGGTGGCAACAGCACGATAATGAACGGGTAACTCATCAAAGGAATCAAAAGGTGGGAGGTTACCAGTACTTTGACGTAAAATTTGTAGCATATTTTGGCCTTGAACCACGCCTTTAGGCATTTTAACTTCAAGCCAACGTAAACCTAGATCCGTATGTAATTGATATCGGTCATCGTATTCTTTATCACGAACTCGGCGTTCACTACGCCCAACTCGATCATGATAACCAGAATTCCAATCAATATCTTGTACGGTTTCTTCGATTTCTTCGGCGCTCATCCCTAGCGCATAAAGGCCACCAACATAAGACCCCATACTAGTACCAGTCACAATATCAACCGGAATATGCATTTCTTCTAACGCTTGTAGCACACCAATATGTGCTGCGCCTTTGGCTCCACCGCCAGCTAGTACCACCGCAATAGTCGGTCGAGTCGAGCCATCAGGCATCACTTGCTGGGCATTAACCGACCAACACACGAGTGGAAGCGTGAGAATTCCAAATAACAAACGCGCAATTTTCAACAAAACATCCTTATTCACAAAAGCAAGTTTCAACAGGCGTCTATTAAATCACAACCTAATATAAATTCCGCTATTAAAAATCAAATAACGACTTCAACCAACGGCTTGGGTTGTTTTTACATTGATCTTTGAGATCACCGTTCACATCCCATTGAGGTAATTCAATATCACCACCGCACTCTGCTTGATAGCCACCAGCCTGAGTTTGCTCAAAATGAGTGGTGACTATTTTACTAGGCCACGGCAAGGTTAAACGCTCTGGTGCGCGCTGAGCTAAATAATTGGCATAAGTTTTTAATGAGCCACTGGCGCCGGTTAATTTGGTCGGTTTATTATCATCGCGGCCGGTCCAAATCGTGACTACTTCACGGCCATCGACTCCGACAAACCAACTGTCACGGCTATCATTACTGGTACCCGTTTTCGCAGCGAGAGTTGCCCAACCATACTGTCCTTGTAAAGAACGGCTGGTACCTTCGCTAACAACCTTTTTCATAATATAAGTCGTCAACCATGCCGCTTGTTGAGGCACCTGCTGCGATGCTCTCGGTATGCTTTCGTATAACACATTGCCATCAACATCCATTACCGTTCTTAATGCCGTTAATGGCGCTCGCTTACCTGAATTGGTGATTGTCTGGAACATTTGTGACACTTGATATGGCGTCAAGGTAAATGAACCTAAAAACATCGAAGGAACGGGACGAATTTCTTGCTTATCAATACCAAGTTTAGTCAGCGTCTCTATCACCGCTGGAATACCTAATTGCATACCTAAATTTACGGTAGGAACGTTAAGAGAACGTGCCATCGCTTGATACAAAGGCACTTCACCACGGAATTTACGATCATAGTTTTTCGGCGACCAAGTTTTGCCTTGCTTATTGGTTAAGGTGATTGGTTTGTCATCAATCGTAGTGCCTAGGTTGTATTTTTCTGGTTGCTCTAACGCGGTTAAATACACTGAGGGTTTAGCAAGTGAACCTATCTGACGGCTAGCACTTAAAGCACGATTAAAGCCATCAAAGCCACTATTACGACCGCCTATCATGGCGCGAATTTCACCAGTTTGGCGATCAACGGCCACCACCGCAGTTTGTAAACCTTTACCAGATCGTTGCTCCAATTGTGGCAGCGTCTTAGTCACTGCTTGCTCAAGGTAAGTTTGTGAAACCGGATCTAGCGTCGTAAACAAACGCAACCCAATGTCTGTTTTAAATTTATCGCCAACCTTATCTTTTAGCTCGCGTTGTAATTGCTCAAAATAAGCAGGTTGACGTTTACCTAAGTGTGGGTTGTTTTGTAAATCAAGATCGCGACTGACCGCTTGGCTGTACTGTGACGCAGTTAAAATATTTTGCGTCATCATCAACTCAAGTACTAAATTTCGACGTTCTTGAATACGCTCAGGATGGCGAATTGGGTTGTAATAAGATGGCCCTTTCACCATACCAACTAGCATAGCCAATTGATCGATACGTAACTCTTGTAGCGGCTGACCAAAATAATAACGCGAAGCCAAGGCAAAACCATGGATCGCTTCTCCGCCATTTTGACCTAAGTACACTTCATTTAAGTACGCTTCTAAAATTTTATCTTTACTAAAACGATAATCTAAAATCACCGCAATATAAGCTTCTTTAAACTTACGCCATAAGGTCTTCTCGCTACTTAAGAATAAGTTTTTCGCCAATTGCTGAGTTAAAGTACTACCACCTTGCACCGCACGACCAGCTTTTAAGTTGGCCACAAAAGCACGAGCAATCGCTAATGGCGCGACCCCACCATGCTGGTAGAAATCACGGTCTTCGGTTGAAAGTAACGCCGCTACCATAGCTTCAGGAAATTGCTCACGTTTTAAGAATAAGCGGGTTTCTTGCTTTTTCGCTTCTAGCATACCGAGCATTTTCGGCTCAATGCGTAAAAATCCTAAATCTGCTTTTGATTCTAATGATTGGATGCGCTTCAAGCCGTTATTATCAAAATAAATCATCACATGGCGTGCAGGCTCCGGGCCATTTTCAAAAGTAAACGGACGACGGAATAACTCAATTTTGGTCGATGAGGCCGAATATTCCCCTTCACGCATTGGATTCGCGACTTTACGATAATTCAGTACATCAAGCTCCTGACGTACCTTGGTGATCGTCTGGTTACTCCCCGGCTCAAGCGTCATCACTCTAGCGTACACCACGGTGGGCAGTTCAAATAATTGCCCAGCAAAACGTTGCGTCACCACACCATTTAAATAAAACCCTGCTGCCACCATAACGGCGATAAACACTAAGCCTAATTTCCAACCGATGCTCCATAGCTTTTGCAACCATGTTTTTTTCTTCGGCGGCGTTTTTCGTCCTCGGGCAGGCCCTGCTTTACGAGTCGATTTAGCCGTTGATTTTGCCGCAGGTTTACGGCGCGTTGTGGTGGTTTTCTTTGGTGTGTTCAATGTATTGCCTTTTTATTTGCGACGCATATATCCCCAATTAACTTCAAGGTATAGTACGTGCAACATTCATGATATGACGGCCGAGCCATCTCAATTTACGAAAAATGTCGTTTTGTTTTCGTCGTGGCGACATGATTAGCAGGATCATCCGGCCAAACATGTTTGGGATAACGCCCTTTCATTTCTTTTTGTACTTCTTTGTATGCCCCTTGCCAAAATCCCGCTAAGTCTTGAGTGATCTGCAAAGGGCGCTGCGCCGGAGAAAGCAATTCTAGCACGAGCTTTTTACGTCCTTGAGCAATTAATGGTGAATCCGACTCACCAAACACCTCTTGCATGCGAACCGAGAGTACTGGCTCCGCGCCCGCTTGATAACGAATGGCTTTGTTAGTACCAGTAGGCAAACGGTAATGCGTGGGTAACCAGTTATCAATTTCTTGATTAAGCGGCCAACCTAGGTACGACAATAACGCTTGCGATAACGGTAATTGCTTTATTTTGGCAACGCTATCTATTCCTACCATGTAAGGCTCAAGCCATTGTTCGAGTTTTGCTAAAAGAATGTCATCACTCATCGCGGGCCAATCTTGCTCTGGCAGCCATTCAATACCATTTCTAATTCGATTCAATAAGTTAGTACTGGATTTATCCCAAGGCAATACCGATAAACCTTTGCGACGAATATAATCAAGAATGGCCGCTTGCTTAAGTAATGGATCGATATCGCGAATGACTTGTTTCTCTAAGACTAAGGCTCCTAATCGGCGTTGCTTTTCCGCGCTGACACAGCCTCTTGTTTCTAGCCATTGAACATGATCGACAATTTCAATTTGCCCCGTAAAGATCCGTTCGATATCTTGCTTTGTAACTATTACTGCGCGAAAGATCTGACTGGTCATCGAATGAGAAGAACGTATCAAATCGATTGCCACGATGAAGTCACTCTCAAGATGAGACTTATTCGATAAAAAGTAATTCGCCAACCCATGTCGCTCATCCATAGTCGCACCATGACCATTAGCCAATAAAAACTGACCTTGCCTATTCCCTCGACTCTGAGCGATGCGATCAGGAAAAGCCAATGCAACACAACTGCCAATTAACTGACTATCCACCTGTTTAATATCAAATGGCACGTCACAAGCTCTACCGACTTGCTGACTACGGCGCGTTAAAACAGCAGCCTTCTTATGTGCACCTTGGTTCCAACGATGCCAATCTTGAGTAATATCTTGGCTGTTCTTTTCCGGCTCTTCTAACATTGCCAGTGTCGCTAATGCAGTATGGTAGTAGTCATCACCTAAATCTTTCGCTCTGAGCAACATCGCAGCGAAGCGTGGCTCTACTCCTAACTTTTGACTGTGTTGACCATAAGCGGTCAATTGTCCCTGAGAACTCAATACCTCTTGTTTTTTCAATAACCCTAATGATTTCAATAACCCTTTGGCTTGTTGTAGATTTGATTGTGGAGGAAGATCAAGCCAAGACAGCTCATCGGCAGCATTGGCTCCCCAAAACAGCAACTCCATTTGTAGGCTAGTTAAATCGCTATGCAGAATTTCCGCTTGTGGCACAACCGGTTGCTGCTTAAGGTTTTCTTGGCTGTATAAACGAATACAAACGCCTGCTTCGAGTCGCCCGGCTCGTCCAGCCCTTTGCTCGGCCGAAGATTGTGCGATCATGGCTTGTTCAAGCCTAGTGATACCGGTTTTCGGATCAAACTTTGCCACTCGCTCGAAGCCTGAGTCCATTACCATGCGAATGCCTTCAATGGTTAAGCTGGTCTCGGCAATATTGGTTGCCAACACTACTTTTCGTCGTCCTGATTCACTGGCTGCGATAGCCGATTGCTGCGCCTTAGCATCCAGTTGGCCGTACAAAGGAGAAATATCAATACCCTGCTCAGATAAACCTAGATCTTCAAGGTTGGAGGCCAATTGACGAATTTCTCGCGCACCGGGTAAAAACACCAACATCGAGCCCGGCTCTTTTGCGAGCCATAATGGAACAAGTTGAGTGAGTCGCGGCACTAAGTATTGATTGGCGGCTAAAGGAGCATAGTGATATTCAATCGGAAAACCTCGCCCCTCAGATTCGATATAACCCGCTTGAGGCATTAGGGTTTTTAACGCTTGCTGATCTAAGGTTGCCGACATCAGTAAAATCTTTAAATCATCACGTAAGGCTTGCTGAGCTTCCAAACAAAAAGCCAGTGCAGTATCGGCATGAATACTACGCTCGTGAAACTCATCAAAAATCACCAAGCCAACCCCGCTAAGTTCAGGATCGTTCTGGATCATCCGAGTCATCACCCCTTCCGTGACGATCTCTAAACGTGTATTGGCACTGACTTTCGATTCACCTTTAACACGAAAACCTACTGTTTGACCGACGCTTTCACCTAGTTGCTTTGCCAAGTAATGAGCAATATTTCTAGCCGCTAAACGACGCGGTTCCATCATGATGATCTTGCCTTGTAGCCCAATATCATCCGCCCCAGACTGCAGCAGTACTTTAGGAAGATAAGTCGATTTACCGGCTCCGGGGGCAGCTTTCAGAATCACTTGCGAATAGCTACGCAACGTCGACAGCAAATCGGCGATAACTGAAACGATGGGAAGTTGTGACAAGGGGAAATCCTTATGTCATGATGAATTGACGCTGATTCTACCCAATAAGCTTAATACCATCAAAATAAAGGCCATCGAAAACCATCATGATTTTTTCTCCTCCTTTGCAATCTGCCACTTTAATCAAACGTTATAAGCGCTTTCTTGCCGATGTCACTTTGCCAAATGGTGAAACCAAAACCATGCATTGTGCTAATACTGGAGCCATGACCGGTTGTGCCGAGCCTGGCAATCAAGTGTGGTACTCAACTTCTGACAATCCCAAGCGCAAATATCCCAATAGTTGGGAATTATCGGTCACCCCACAAGGCGACATTATTTGCATTAATACTGCCAAAGCCAATGCCTTAGTGGTTGAAGCGATAGAACAGCAAAAAATTCCTGAATTAGTAGGCTATCAAACCCTTCGTACTGAAGTGAAATACGGTCGTGAAAACAGTCGTATTGATATTTTGCTGGAACCTCATTCCAATACCGACCTTCAAGCTCAACATGCCAACAAAGATTGCTATATCGAAGTCAAAAGCGTGACATTACTGCAAGATGAATTTGGTGTAGGGCGTGGCTTCTTTCCCGATGCGGTGACCACCCGTGGACAGAAACATTTACGAGAATTAATGGAAATGGTGCAATCAGGACACAGAGCGATACTATTTTTCGCTGTTTTGCATTCGGGAATTGAAAAAGTCTCCAGCGCCTACCATATAGACTCAAATTATTCACAACTTTTAAAGCAAGCAAAAGAAGTTGGTGTTGAGGTAATTTGCTATAAAGCACATCTTTCACCTGAGCGAATAGAATTGGCGTCACCCATTGAATTTATTGACTAGACTTTATAAAAAACACAATCTTGTTATTCAAATTCACATTCAACAATCTATTTGTTTGCCAAGCAAGATTCTTTCTGCTATATGTACCGCCCTTGTTAACCAGCGATTGGTTAAAAAGAGCAAGTAGGAGCGCTGTATGCCAGAACTAAACAAGAAAAAAACGCTAGGCATTCTAGCCATTGCGGGTGTTGGGCCATATCAAGAGAAAGTCGGTGAAGAGTACATGTCACCAGATCAAATGGCTCACTTTACAAAAATTTTAAAAGCATGGCGTGACCAGCTTCATGAAGAAGTTAACCGCACTATGAGCCATATGAAAGACGAAGCAGCCAACTTCCCTGATCCGGTAGACCGTGCATCACAAGAAGAAGAGTTCAGCTTAGAGTTACGTAACCGTGACCGCGAGCGTCGTCTTATCAAGAAAATTGAAAAAACACTGATCAAAATCGAAGACGATGACTTTGGTTTCTGTGAATCTTGCGGCATTGAAATCGGCATTCGTCGTTTAGAAGCAAGACCAACTGCTGATCTTTGTATCGACTGTAAAACCCTAGCTGAGCTTAAAGAAAAGCAAATGCAAGGTTAATAACACCATCAAAGTCGCCCTTACACCACGGTCTCTGATCTAGGGTTTAGGGGCGATTTTTGTTTGTCCTCGTTATTAATATTACTTAGGTATATACATGTCTACCTATATCGGTCGCTTTGCCCCATCCCCTTCAGGGCCCTTACATTTTGGCTCACTAGTTGCCGCACTTGGCAGCTATTTTCAAGCGAAATCTCAAAATGGCCAATGGCTAGTTCGAATTGAAGACCTCGATCCTCCAAGAGAAATGCCAGGCGCAGCAAGCTTAATTTTATCCACTCTAGAAAGTTATGGTTTACACTGGGATCAATCCGTGGTTTATCAGAGCCAACGCCACCAACGCTATCAAGAACAAATCGAAACTTGGCTACAATCAGGCCATGCCTATTACTGCCAATGCACTCGTAAGCAAATTAAGCAATCCGGTGGTTTTTACCTAGGGAATTGTCGAGACCAAGCTATTCAAAGCCAAGAAAACTGCTCTATTCGCCTTAAAGTCGATGAGGCCATCCAGCAATTTTACGATGACAAACATGGCACCATTCAAATCCCTAAGCAATTAGCGCAAGAAGATTTTATTATCAAACGTCGAGATGGATTATTTGCCTATAATCTAGCAGTGGTGCTCGATGATATTGATCAAGGGGTCACACAAGTCGTCAGAGGTGCGGATTTAATTGAACCAACAGGTCGGCAAATTAACCTGTATCGCACTTTACAACAGACAGAAGTTAGCTATATCCATCTACCTTTAGCGGTGGATGCGCAAGGGAATAAATTATCCAAACAAAACCATGCGCCAGCAGTGGATATCAAAAGTCCTAAGCACACCTTAATTAAAGTGATGCACTTTCTTGGTTTTAGTATCCCAAGTGATTTTGAGTCCGCTAGCATAGAGAAAATACTGCAATGGGGATGCCAAAATTGGACGCTTGCTCAACTGCCAAATTCATTAAAGGTCGATTCGCCATTCTAAAATGAGGCCAGCTAGGCTATCATTGGCGAAATTTTTATCTTTGCTTTGAATATTAGTTCTCGCTGTAGAACGCAGCATTACCAACATGACTGAGGTGGGTTATTTTCACTCAAGCTGCTAATTTGTGTCGTAAACTATTTACCAACACAAAATCTGACCAATCAAGCTCAGCGCAGAACCGCTCAAATGGAGACGTTAACCTGAACATTATCACTCGCCAAGAGCATACGATTTCGCGCGATCACATTAGTGACAACGCACTGAAAGTGCTCTATCGATTACACAATCATGGCTACGATGCTTTTCTTGTTGGTGGCGGTGTACGCGACCTACTGCTAGACAAAGAGCCAAAAGATTTTGATATTGCCACTAATGCGACCCCTGAGCAGATCAAGCAATTGTTTCGTAATTGTCGCTTAATCGGTCGTCGCTTCCGTTTGGCACACATCATGTTTGGCCGCGAAATTATTGAAGTCGCCACTTTCCGTGGTCACCATCAAGAACCTGAAAAGAATCAATCAGCCCAATCAAAAGAAGGCATGCTGTTACGTGACAATGTCTATGGCACGGTAGAAGAAGATGCCGAGCGTCGTGATTTCACTATCAACGCTATGTATTACAACATTGCCGATTATAGTATTCATGATTACGCCAATGGCGTGAAAGATCTAAAAGCTGGCGTGGTCCGCATGATTGGCGATCCAGAAACCCGTTACCGTGAAGATCCGGTTCGCATGATCCGTGCCATTCGCTTTGCCGCTAAACTGGATATGACAATAGACCCAAACACAGCAGCTCCTATCAAAGAACTTTCTCATTTAATGACAAGTGTGCCAGCTGCGCGTTTATTTGAAGAGTCACTGAAACTCCTGCAATCTGGCCAAGGTTGGGCAACTTACCAACTACTGCGTGAATTTGATTTATTTTCGAGCCTATTCCCGACAGTGGCGCAATACTTCACGCCAGAGCAAGATTCTGATGTCGAACAAATGGTCGAAATCGCGCTAAAGTCAACGGATAAGCGCATCAATGAAGGCAAGCGTATTAACCCTGCCTTTATGTTTGCTGCATTCTTATGGTATCCGCTACAAAAACACGCCAAAGAACTAGCTGAAGTTCGCAAAATGAGCCATTACGATGCAATCATGATGGCCAGCAATCATATTCTCGATGAGCAAGTTCGTCACTTAGCGATCCCACGTCGTCATAGCGCGACCATTCGTGATATCTGGCAACTACAATTGCGTCTCACCCGTCGTACCGGTAAACGCGCCTTCCAGATATTAGAGCTTAATAAGTTCCGTGCAGGCTTTGATATGCTCGAAATGCGTGGCAAAGTCGAACAAGGCCAAACCGAAGAATTAGCCTTATGGTGGCAAGAGTTCCAAGATGCGCCACTGGTTCATCGTCAAAATATGGTACAAGCCTTAGGCGCACCAAAACCAACTGGTCGCCGTCGTAAACGTCCACACGCTAAGAAAAAAAGCACTAAATCAAAGGCTCAAAAATGATCACCGCCTACATTGCCATCGGTAGTAATTTAGCCGAACCAGTAGAACAAGCGAAACGAGCTATTGAAGCGTTGCGTGATCATCCCCATATAGAGCTTATTGCTTGCTCGTCCTTGTATTCCAGTACTCCGATGGGCCCACAAGATCAGCCTGACTACATCAATGCCGTCGCTGAAATACAAACAGAATTATCACCTCTTGAATTGCTCGATAACACCCAAGCTATCGAACAACAACAAGGGCGTGTTCGCAAAGAAGAACGTTGGGGACCAAGAAGTTTAGATCTCGATATTCTGCTTTATGGCGATCAAGTGATTAATAACGAACGTTTAACCGTGCCTCATTACGGCATGAAAATACGTGAGTTTGTTATCTACCCGCTGTTTGAAATTGCCCCGAATTTATCTCTCCCGGATGGGACAGAGCTCAAGTCACTGCTCGACAGCATCGACCGTAATGGGCTCTCTATTTGGCAAGCTTAATACTCAATCGAGCTTGTTGTTATAAGGACCAAATAATGAAAAAAGTATCCATTAACACTTTAATCAAGTGGAAACAGGATGGTCGTAAGTTTGCGACATCAACCGCTTATGACGCTAGCTTTGCTCAGTTGTTTGAACAACAAGAAATGCCATTATTATTAGTTGGTGATTCACTTGGTATGGTACTGCAAGGTGAAGAAAGCACTTTACCAGTCACCATTGAAGATATTGCTTACCACACTCGCTGCGTACGCGCTGGTAGTCCTAATTGCTTATTATTAGCTGACATGCCATTTATGAGCTACGCCACTCCAGAGCAAGCTTGTGAAAATGCTGCGGTTCTTATGCGTGCAGGTGCGAATATGGTGAAACTAGAAGGTGGAAGCTGGCTAGTTGAAACGGTAAAACAACTAACAGAGCGTTCAGTTCCAGTCTGTGCGCACCTTGGGTTAACCCCACAATCAGTCAATATTTTTGGCGGTTTCCGTATCCAAGGTCGTGAGCAAGAAAAAGCTCAACAAATTATTGATGATGCGATCGCACTACAAAATGCCGGCGCGCAAATTCTGGTATTAGAGTGCGTGCCTAGTCAATTGGCCAAGCAAATTACCCAACAACTACACATCCCAGTGATCGGCATTGGTGCAGGTAAAGACACCGATGGCCAGATTCTAGTGATGCATGACATGTTTGGTATTTCAGCCAATTACATGCCTAAATTTTCAAAAAACTTTTTAACCGAAACCGGCAGCATGCAAGCCGCTGTTCAGCAATATATTCAAGATGTTGAAACTGGGATATTTCCTGGCCCAGAACATAGCTTTGAATAATTTTGTGCTGATATAAGTAAGGAACAAGTATGCAAACTTTTGCCGATATTCACTCTCTAAGAGAGCCGCTTAAAAGCGCACGCCGCGATGGTCGTCGTATCGCTTTTGTCCCAACAATGGGCAACTTACACGAAGGCCATCTAACACTGGTTCGAAAAGCCCATGAAAATGCCGATCTTGTTGTGGTCAGTATTTTTGTCAATCCAATGCAGTTTGAGCGTTCTGATGACTTAAATAACTACCCAAGAACACTTGATGATGACCTAAGTAAACTCAATGCTGAAGGGGTCGATTTTGTGTTCACACCAACGCCAGAAATCATCTACCCTGAAGGCTTAGATAAACAAACCTTTATTGAGGTTCCTGGTTTATCACACATGTTAGAAGGCGCATCTCGCCCTGGACACTTCCGCGGCGTAAGTACGATCGTAACGAAGCTTTTTAATATCGTTCAGCCAGATGTCGTTTGCTTTGGCGAGAAAGATTTCCAACAACTAGCCGTTATCAAAAAAATGGTGACAGATCTTGCTTTAGATATTGAGGTTATTGGCGTACCAACCGTTCGTGAACTAGATGGCTTAGCGATGAGTTCACGTAACGGACTATTAAGTTTGAGTGAGCGTCAAAGAGCGCCAGTACTAGCAAGAACCATGCGCTGGATTGGTAGTCAAATACGTGGTGGGCGTGATGATTATACCTCACTACTAGAAGATGCGAACGATCAACTACGTGCTGCAGATTTAGAACCGGATGAAATTTTTATTCGTGATGCAGAAAGCTTGCAATTACCAAGCGAAGAAACCACTCAAATTGTTATTTTGATGTCGGCATTTCTAGGTAAAGCACGTTTAATTGATAACCTAGTTGTTGAGCTAAAGAGTAACCAAGAAAGCGACAACGAAGAAGAGTAAGTGTACATTTTTCGAGTCTCGGTGCGTTGCTGATCGTGGCTCGGTAAAATGAAAAAGCCAGATTCGGATTTAACTTCGAATCTGGCTTTTCTTTTTGAGGCATTAGCCAAGTTAACTGCGTAACCCAATGCCGCGAGATACTAGATAATACGCAACACTATATAGGACTACGATAAACACCATTAATACACCAAATGAGGTGTAGATACCAACATCGGAAACCCCTAGGAAACCATAACGGAAGGCATTGACCATATAGACGATTGGGTTGATTTTCGACACGCCTTGCCAAAATTCAGGTAGTAAGCTAATCGAATAAAACACCCCACCAAGATACGTCAGTGGTGTTAACACAAAGGTCGGAATAATCGAGATATCATCAAAACTATCAGCAAATACCGCATTAATCAGTCCACCTAATGCAAACACTACTGAAGTAAAAAAGACCGTCGAGATAATGATAAACCAATGATGAATGTGTAAATCGACAAAGAACATCGATACTGCGGTCACCATAACACCAACCATTAAGCCACGAGTGACCCCGCCCATTACATAACCACAAATAATAATATGATGAGGTACAGGTGCCACCAGCAACTCTTCAATGTTCTTTTGAAATTTTGCACTAAAGAAGGATGAAGCCACATTAGAATAAGAGTTGGTAATTACCGACATCATGATCAGACCTGGCACAATATATTCCATATAACTAAAGCCGTTCATTTCACCAATACGTGAGCCAATCAAGTTACCAAAAATAATAAAGTACAAGGTCATCGTAATCGCTGGTGGTACAATAGTTTGTACCCAGATACGCATAAAACGACGAACCTCTTTGGTGACTAAGCTTTTAAATGCCGTCCAATATAACTCTGCCATTACAGGGTTGCTCCTTGTGCTTGTTTTTTCTCAGCGTTTGTCTTTTCACCATTACGTACGATAGTGACAAATAATTCTTCTAATCGGTTAGCTTTATTACGCATCGACAATACCTGTACGCCTTGAGCCGTCAGTTGATCAAATACTCGGTTTAAGCCCTGAGCCTTATCAATTTCCACTTCTAGGGTATTGGGAGAAAAATGCGTAATATTAACATCTTTAAGTACAGGCACTTGCTCGCAATCTTGCAGATCAAGAATAAAGGTTTCGACATGCAGTTTATTTAACAAAGCTTTCATCGAGGTATTTTCTATCACTTCACCTCGGTTAATAATGCCGATATTGCGACACAGCATTTCCGCTTCTTCTAGATAGTGAGTCGTCAGAATAATCGTCACCCCCTCTTGGTTGATTGTTTTCAAGAACTCCCACATTGAACGGCGCAACTCAATATCTACCCCAGCAGTTGGTTCATCGAGAATCAGCAATTTAGGCTCATGCATCAATGCGCGAGCAATCATCAAGCGACGCTTCATACCGCCAGATAAGTTACGCGCACGCTCATTACGCTTTTCCCATAGATCAAGCTGCGAGAGGTACTTTTTAGCGCGTTCTTTGGCTAAAGAGAGTGACACGCCATAATAACCCGCTTGTTGCATCACTATTTGCTCAACCGTTTCAAATGGGTTGAAATTAAATTCTTGTGGCACTAAACCGAGTTGTTGCTTAGCTTTGACTAGATCGGTGTCAATGTCGTAACCAAACACTTTTACTTGTCCTGAAGTCTTATTAACTAACGAGCTGATCACGCCGATGGTAGTCGATTTACCTGCGCCATTTGGGCCTAGTAGTGCGTAAAAATCGCCTTGCTCAACGTTGAGTGAAACCCCTTTTAGCGCTTCGACACCCCCCGCATAGACTTTACGTAACGATTGAATTTCTAATGCATACATAATATTTTTACCCTGAATTGATAATTTGATCACAAATCGGATTTGATTTTTATCAGTCTTGTGTATAGTTAGGCAGATCAATGAGGAAGATAACATGCCAGACATTAAACAGTTATTTGATAATAACTCGACTTGGGCTCAGTCGATAAAATCAGAACGCCCTGAATTTTTTGCTAAATTAGAAGAATCACAACACCCTGAATACCTATGGATTGGTTGTTCAGATAGTCGAGTACCCGCAGAACGTCTTACTGGACTCTACTCGGGTGAATTGTTTGTTCACCGCAATGTGGCAAACCAAGTTATACATACCGACCTCAACTGCTTATCAGTCGTTCAATATGCAGTCGATGTACTAAAAGTTAAACATATCATCATTTGTGGCCACTACGGTTGTGGTGGTGTGCAAGCCTCTATCGATAATCCAAAACTTGGCCTTATCAACAACTGGTTGCTACATATTCGTGATTTATACCTAAAACACCGTAACTGGCTTGCTCAATTCCCGAAAGAAGACTGGGCCAATAAACTGTGTGAAATCAACGTTGCTGAACAAGTTTACAACCTAGGTAACTCTACCGTGCTTCAACAAGCTTGGGAACGCGGTCAAAACATTCAAATTCACGGTTGGGTATACGGTATTGCTGATGGTGTACTTAATGACTTAGGCGTTCGCTGCCACAGTCGGGAATCACTTGAGATCTCTCACCAAGCTTCTCTGGCTAAAATATTAAATGAAGATAATCCAGAAAAACTAAATATATAACTCAATCAAACGAGTAAATACTCAATAAAAGAGCGACCGATTTGGCCGCTCTTTTTTGTTACAACAAGAATACCGACTTTTGTTTCAGTCTACCAATGATCTTGATTCATAGTGAAAATCACTGGCAAGAATAGTCAACTTATTCTTCCTATTACTCTTGTGGTATTACCTTACCGATATAAGGTAAGTGACGATAATTTTGTGCATAATCGATACCAACACCAACTACAAACTCATCTGGGATTTCAAAGCCGATCCATTTTGCATCAACGTGCACTTCACGGCGCGATGGCTTATCTAGAAGAGTACATATCTCAATTGAGTTTGGTTCGCGAATTTCTAAAATTTCACACACTTTACTTAACGTATTGCCAGTGTCGATGATATCTTCAACTAAAAGGACATCTTTACCTTTAATATCATCATCAAGATCTTTTAAAATTCGAACATCACGAGTACTAGTCATACCGTTTCCATAGCTAGAAGCGGTCATAAAATCGATTTGGTGATTAACTTCGATTGAACGAGACAAATCTGCCATAAATACATACGAACCACGTAGTAGGCCAATAATCACCAAATTTTCGGATCCTTGATAATGCTCAGCAATAGACTTGCCTAGCGCTTTCACTCGATCTTGCACTTCCTGTTCAGAGATCATTACTTCTACAGTGTGTTTCATACTTTTCTCAATATTTAGATTTTGCAGCAAAATAAGTTTTACTCAATCAGCAAAACTTTGACGTCAAGCTATCTATTCTAGCACTACCAGTCCTTAACGTTAACTTTTACCCGTGACAATCTTTTTATTGATGATGTTTTAATCAGATTGACACATTATTTAACCACGGTAGACTCATTCATATAATAAATATAAGAACCATTACGATAATTATTTATAGAGCTATCTCGCACATTTGATACCGGACTCAAGTAAGTGGGGGAACATTTGAATAGGCTCATTTTAGGACTTAATATGGATATGATTACAAAACACCCAAGGACTCGATTAAACCCAGAAAAAAGAAAATTACAATTATTAGAAATTGGTATAGAAGTATTCGCGCGACGTGGTATTGGCCGCGGTGGACATGCGGATATTGCCGAAATAGCTCAAGTATCTGTCGCCACCGTTTTTAATTACTTCCCCACTCGCGAAGATCTGGTTGAAGCGGTATTAAGCGACGTCGAACAACACTTTGCCGATTTTTTAAATCAAAATATCGATCATTCACTTCCAGTAAGACAAAATCTAGACAACCTTTGCCATCAATTAATTGATACCGTATTAGATGATACTCAATGGATTAAGATTTGGTTTGAATGGAGCACTTCCACTCGAGATGATGTCTGGCCATTATTTGTGGCAACTCATGGAAAACATCAACAGTATTTCCGTGACCTCTTCTCTAGCGCAATTAAAAATGGCGAATTAGAAGAAAAACATAGCCCAGGTAATATTGCTAAGCTTTTCCATGGCTTATGTTATTCCCTCTTTATTCAAGCCAACCGCACGCCAGACAAACAGTACTTAACTAAGCTGATCACTAGCTTCTTAGATATGTTGTGTATTTATAAGCGCTAGAAGTATTGGTTAATAAGACTACCTGACTATTATTTGGTTTAGGTTATTTGTTTATCTAGGCTCAAGGCTAAGTAATAAAAAGCTAACAAAAACAAAAGAGCCGCACAGTTTAACCTGTGCGGCTCTCCTTTATCTCAACTCGACTTAATATCGAGCCAGGATATATTACTTCTTACGCTTTACTGCTTTTGCATTTGGAAGGTCGGTGATCGTACCTTCAAATACTTCCGCCGCTAGGCCAACAGATTCGTGTAGCGTTGGGTGAGCGTGGATCGTTAATGCGATATCTTCTGCATCACAACCCATCTCGATCGCAAGACCGATTTCACCTAGCAATTCACCACCGTTAGTACCGACAATTGCACCACCGATTACGCGGTGAGTTTCTTTATCAAAGATAAGCTTAGTCATACCTTCAGCACAATCAGAGGCGATGGCGCGGCCTGATGCAGCCCAAGGGAAGGTAGCAGTTTCGTATTTAATACCTTCTTCTTTTGCTTCTTTTTCAGTCTTACCAACCCATGCTACTTCTGGCTCAGTGTAAGCAATGGATGGAATCACTTTCGGATCGAAGTAATGCTTCTTACCAGAAATGACTTCAGCCGCTACGTGACCTTCATGCACACCTTTGTGAGCCAGCATTGGTTGACCTACAATGTCACCGATCGCGTGAATATGAGGAACGTTAGTACGCATTTGCTTATCCACATTGATGAAGCCACGCTCATCAACTTCGATACCAGCTTTTTCTGCGTCCATTAACTTACCATTTGGAACACGGCCAATCGCAACAAGCACGGCATCGTAACGCTCAGCTTCTGCTGGTGCTTTTTTGCCTTCCATTGAAACGTAGATACCGTCTTCTTTCGCTTCAACTGCGGTTACTTTAGTTTCAAGCATTAGGTTGAATTTGTCTTTGATTTGCTTAGTGAACACTTTAACAACGTCTTTATCCGCTGCTGGAATCACCTGATCAAACATTTCAACTACATCGATTTGAGAACCTAGAGAATGGTACACCGTACCCATTTCTAGACCGATGATACCACCGCCCATGACAAGAAGCTTCTTAGGTACTTCTTTTAATTCTAGCGCGTCAGTCGAATCCCAAATACGTGGGTCATCATGTGGGATAAACGGCAGTTTAATTGGACGAGAGCCTGCTGCAATGATTGCGTTATCAAAAGTAAGCGTTGTTTTTTCTTCGCCTTCCACTTCTAGCGTGTTAGGACCTGTGAATTTACCAAAGCCATTCACAACGGTTACTTTACGTTGTTTAGCCATACCAGCAAGGCCACCAGTTAGCTGAGTAATTACTTTATCTTTCCATACACGGATTTTATCGATGTCAGTTTGAGGCTCACCGAATACTACACCGTGTTCCGCCATAGCTTTAGCTTCTTCAATTACTTTAGAAACGTGAAGTAATGCTTTTGATGGGATACAACCCACGTTTAGACATACGCCACCTAATGTGCTGTAACGTTCAACAAGAACCGTTTCTAAACCTAAATCTGCACAACGGAATGCTGCTGAGTAACCAGCAGGACCTGCACCAAGTACCACGACTTGTGCTTTAATTTCTTTGCTCATTTTGACCTCGTTATAGTCATTTAATCCCTGACAAGCTGACGGTTCCCATTTGTACAACGATGAATAAACGGGAGTGAATTATCTATTTCAGAATTACAGCCAGTTTATCGACTTGTTAACAGTCTGAAAAGTGATTCACGTTAGCCTGTGAGCTAGACAACATTCTTTTTTACTTGAGTCATATTACGTGAAAAATAAACACCGTTTATTCACGTAACAGTAAAATCTTGTTCAAAAAATAAGGTGGCCGCTGAGCCACCCTATTTTATTTCATTACAGTACCAAACGGCGGATGTCTGATAGACAAGCATTTAGATAAGTAATGAAACGTGCACCTTCTGCACCATCGATCACGCGGTGATCGTAAGATAGAGAAAGTGGAAGCTGTAGGCGTGGTTCAAATTCTTTACCATTCCATACTGGCTTCATTTCAGATTTAGATACCCCAAGGATACCTACTTCTGGTGCGTTAACGATTGGAGTAAACGCTGTACCACCGATACCGCCAAGGCTTGAAATTGTGAAACAACCGCCTTGCATATCAGAAGCAGTCAGTTTACCTGAACGTGCTTTCTTAGAAATCACAGCCAGCTCTTCAGATAGCTCATAAATGCCTTTCTTGTTCACGTCTTTAAATACAGGAACAACAAGACCGTTTGGCGTATCAACTGCGATACCAACGTTTACGTATTTCTTAAGAATGATGCTTTCGCCATCTTCAGAAAGAGAAGAGTTAAACGCTGGGAATGCTTCTAGCGCTTTAGCGACGGCTTTCATGATGAACACAAGTGGTGTGATCTTCATGCCAGTGTCTTTCTTCGCTTCGATTGCGTTTTGCTCTTTACGGAACGCTTCTAGTGCTGTGATATCTGCATTGTCCCACTGTGTAACGTGCGGAATCATTACCCAGTTACGGTGCAGGTTAGCGCCAGAAATTTTCTTAATCTTAGACAGTTTCTGTACTTCAGTTTCGCCGAACTTGCTGAAGTCCACTTTTGGCCAAGGAAGAAGACCTAGTGCACTGCCGTCGCCATTGCCAGATGCTGCTGCACCAGACTCTAAACGTTTTAACGCATCTTTTACGAAGTTTTGTACGTCTTCTTTCAAGATACGGCTCTTACGACCAGACCCTTTCACTTTTGCTAGGTTTACACCAAACTCACGCGCTAAACGACGAACGACAGGAGAAGCATGAGCGTACTCATTGTTCTCTTGGAAATCTCCCGTTGATGCTGGCGCTTGAGCCGCTGCTGGAGCTGGAGTGGAAGCCGATGCAGGTGCCGCAGCTTGAGCTGGAGCAGCCGTTTGTGGTGCCGGTGTTGCGCCAGCGACTTCAAAGACCATAATCAATGAACCCGTTGATACTTTATCACCAGTATTGATTTTGATTTCTTTTACTACGCCTGAAAATGGTGCTGGAACTTCCATAGAAGCTTTGTCGCCTTCAACTGTGATCAAAGATTGCTCTTCTTCAACAGTATCACCAACCGCAACCATTACTTCAGTGACTTCAACTTCATCGCCGCCGATATCAGGAACGTTCACTTCTTTTGCAGCAGAGGCTACTGGAGCAGAAGCTGCCACTGGCGCCTCAACTGCAGCTGTTGCCGCTGGAGCACCAGAACCTGCCACTTCAAATACCATGATAAGTGAGCCAGTCGTCACTTTATCGCCAGTATTCACTTTAAGTTCTTTAAGAACACCCGCAAAAGGAGCAGGTACTTCCATTGAAGCTTTGTCGCCTTCAACCGTCAGTAGCGATTGCTCTTCTTCAATGCTGTCACCGATAGCAACCATGATCTCAGTTACTTCAACTTCATCACCGCCGATATCAGGAACGTGTACTTCTTTTAATTCAGAAGTTGCAGGTGCTGCCGCTGGAGCCGCTTCTGCTTTTGGTGCTTCTGCTGCTGGAGCCGCTGCTGCACCTTCGGCTTCAAAGACCATAATAAATGAACCAGTTGAAACTGAATCACCTACATTGATTTTAATTTCTTTGACTACACCAGCTTGTGGTGCTGGGACTTCCATTGAAGCTTTATCACCTTCAACAGTAATAAGAGACTGCTCTTCTTCAACCTTGTCACCAACGTTTACTAGAATCTCAGTAACTTCAACCTCATCGGCACCAATGTCAGGTACATTAATTTCGATTGTCATTATTCTTTCCTTTATTTGATTGAAGTGCGCAGCATGTATTTTGTCATGCTACGCACCTTCATTCTTATGCGTTTCGTGAATTAAGCGTGCAGTGGGTTGATTTTGTCTGCATCGATGTTGAATTTAGCAATGGCTTCAGCAACCACTGATTTTTCAATATCACCACGCTTAACTAGCTCAGTTAGAGCAGCAACCACAACATAATGCGCGTTCACTTCGAAGTGACGACGTAGGTTTTCACGGCTATCAGAACGACCGAAGCCATCCGTACCCAATACTTTGTAAGACTCAGCAGGTACGAATGCACGTACTTGGTCTGCGTAGTTCTTCATGTAATCCGTCGCAGCAATAGCAGGTTCTGAACCTAGTACTGTTGAGATATAAGGTACTTTTTGCTCCGCTTCTGGGTGAAGCATGTTGTAACGCTCAACTTCTTGACCATCACGAGTCAGTTCGTTGAAAGACGTTACTGAGTAAACATCAGACGCTACGCCGTAGTCATCGCTTAGGATCTGCGCTGCTTTACGAACTTCATTCATGATAGTACCTGAGCTCATTAACTGAACTTTCGACTTGCTACCAGCGTAAGTTTCTAGCTTGTAGATACCACGACGGATGCCTTCTTCAGCGCCTTCTGGCATTGCTGGCATGTGGTAGTTCTCGTTCATTACGGTTAGGTAGTAGTAAACGCTTTCTTGTTCACCGTACATGCGACGAATGCCGTCTTGCATGATAACTGCCACTTCATAAGCGAAAGTAGGATCGTAAGAAATACAGTTAGGAACCGTGTTCGCCATGATGTGTGAGTGGCCATCTTCGTGCTGCAGACCTTCACCGTTAAGCGTTGTACGACCGGCTGTCGCACCTAGTAGGAAACCACGAGCTTGTTGATCACCCGCCATCCACGCCATATCGCCAACACGTTGGAAGCCGAACATTGAGTAGTAAATATAGAATGGAATCATTGGCAAGTCGTTAGTGCTGTATGATGTTGCCGCAGCAACCCATGAAGACATCGCACCTAACTCATTGATACCTTCTTGTAGAACTTGTCCAGATGTCGCTTCTTTGTAGTAAGACACTACGCCACGGTCTTCTGGTGTATATTCTTGTCCGTGAGGATTATAAATACCAATTTGACGGAATAAACCTTCCATACCAAAAGTACGTGCTTCATCGGCTACGATTGGCACAATCTGCTTACCAATACTTTTATCTTTAATTAAGATATTCAACGTTCTAACAAAAGCCATTGTGGTTGAAATGTCACGCTTTTGCTCAGTCAATAGTGCTTCAAAGTCATTCAGCTCAGGCACTTTGAATTCTTGAGTCGAGTTAGGTAAACGAACAGGCGTATAACCGTGTAATGCTTTACGACGAGCGTGTAGGTATTCGTACTCTTTCGAACCTTCTTCTAGCGTTAGGTAAGGAAGCTCTTTCACTTTCTCATCAGATAGAAGTTCTTGTAGACCTAAACGATCACGTAGGTGAAGAACATGTGTCATGTCCATTTTCTTCACTTGGTGTGCAATGTTTTTACCTTCAGCCGCATCACCCATGCCGTAACCTTTAACCGTTTTAGCTAGGATAACCGTTGGACGACCTTTAGTGTCTTGTGCGTTTTTGTAAGCAGCATATAGCTTAGAAGACTCGTGACCACCACGCTTAAGCGCGAAGATTTCGTCATCCGTCATATCGGCAACAAGTGCTGCAGTTTCAGGGTATTTACCGAAGAAGTGTTCACGTACGTAAGCACCATCTTTCGATTTGAATGTTTGGTAATCACCATCGATGGTTTCGTTCATCAGTTGCAGCAATTTACCTGAAGTATCTTTAGCCAGTAGTGAATCCCAATTGTTACCCCAGATCACTTTAACTACATTCCAACCTGCGCCTTTAAATAGACCTTCAAGTTCTTGAATGATGCTGCCATTACCCATAACCGGGCCATCTAGGCGTTGTAAATTACAGTTGATTAAGAAGCATAGATTGTCCAGCTTTTCACGAGCAGCGAAAGAAATCGCACCGCGTGATTCTGGCTCATCCATCTCACCATCACCTAAGAATGCATAAACACGTTGCTCTGAAGTATCTTTCAGACCACGACCTTCAAGGTACTTCAAGAAGCGCGCTTGGTAGATAGAGGCGATTGGGCCTAACCCCATAGATACCGTTGGGAACTGCCAGAATTCAGGCATTAGTTTAGGGTGAGGATATGAAGGGATACCTTTACCATCCACTTCTTGACGGAAGTTATCAAGTTGCTCTTCAGTTAAACGACCTTCTAGGAAAGCACGTGCGTAGATCCCTGGAGAAATGTGACCTTGATAGTAAACTAAATCGCCGCCATCTTTTTCATTTGGCGCACGGAAGAAGTGGTTAAAACATACTTCGTAGAACGCAGCAGAAGACTGGTAAGAAGCCATGTGGCCACCTAACTCTAAGTCTTTCTTTGATGCGCGCAATACGATCATTACCGCATTCCAACGGATGATCGCACGGATGCGACGCTCTAACGTAGTATCACCAGGATATGCCGGCTCTTGTGCTGCCGGAATGGTGTTTACATAGTTAGTGTTGATGCCTGTTGGCATATCTACACCGTCTAAACGGGCTTTATCTAACACTTGCTCTAATAGATATTGAGCGCGCTCGACACCTTCTTCACGTACCACTGATTCAAGGGCTTGTAACCAATCTTGAGTTTCCAGTGCATCAACGTCATTATTAATGACTTCAGACATGGCGATCTATCCTTTTGTTGGTTTGACAGATTAACTAGCTTTTAGCCAATCTTATGATTCGTTAGCTTGTTGAATTCGGCGCAGTGAACGCTCACGGCGACTCTCTTCTCGAGTCAAATCCAACAAGGTCTCTTCGATATAAGCCAAATGGGCATGCGAGGCTTTACGTGCTTTTTCTGGTTCACGTTCTAAAATCGCTTGCACAATATTGGCACGGTGATGACTCACCTTTTCTACCACCTCATCACGACGATGAAGTAATTCTAAATTCTGTAATACGTTTTGCTGCAATAAAGGGGCTAGGCTACGCACAATATGCAATAAAACAACATTGTGAGCCGCTTCAGAAATCGCAATTAACACTGCCATTACTGCGCTTGATTCCTGCACCACATCTTTATTTTCAATCGCTTTTTCAACTTCTTTTTGGCATTGAGATATGCGCTCAAAATCTTCTTCAGTACCACGTAAGGCAGCGAAATAAGCCGAAATACCTTCCATTGCATGACGAGATTCAAGTAAATCGAGTTGTGTTTCTGAATGCGTCGACAATAACTCTAGCAAAGGATCGGAAAAAGAAGTCCATAAAGTATCAGTGACGAACGTACCGCCACCTTGTTTACGAGTTAATAAACGTTTTGCTTCTAAACGCTGAATCGCTTCACGAATCGAGGGGCGAGACACATCAAATTGTTTTGCTAGTTCTCTCTCTGGAGGCAGTTGTTGCCCGGGAGAAAGTGTGCCTTCTAAAATCAGCCGTTCGATTTCCTGTTCAATGACATCGGAAAGCTTTGGCTGACGGATCCTTTGATAAGCCATGATTAATTCATTTCTCACTCGTTATTGTAAATTGGTAAGACCAATTACCATGTACAACAAAAATTTTACCGAATGCAAACACAAGTGTCCAGACAAAATTGACCCACATCAAATATACAAGCTGCGTTAACCACCACATAACATAATCACACTAAAACACTAATAAGATTGGTAAGACCATTTAAATAGTCGACATTCAAATTGTCATTTCATTAAGTAAGATGGGAATAATTTGTTAAAAGCGTGACGTTGATCGCCATTAAAATACCTCATTAGAGGTAAAAGAAAATCAATATTGTTGAATGTGTTTGTAGCGAAATTTTATTACTAGAAAATGACAACACCAGCACTCAAGCCCCCAAAATCAAAGAGACTTTGTCGTGCTGATAATTTTATTAGAAATATGAAAATAATCAAAAGTAGGAAAATCGCTAAGCGTAATGAGTTATTAATAAATAATAGTGAAATCAATACCTTAATAGGCGACGAAAGTAACGCCAATCAAATCCTAGCCCCGGGTCGGACTTTCTTAACGGAGCAATATATTGGTGGCCCGTTATTCTCGGTAAGGTAATCTCAGGATATTGCTGCATAATTAACTTGGTAATTGCTGCTAAAGATTGATACTGCGCTTGGCTGTAGCTATCTAAATCAGTTCCTTCTAGTTCAATGCCAATCGAATAATCATTACAACGCTCTACTCCAGAAAAGCTCGATTTCCCCGCATGCCAAGCCCTAGCATTAAATGGTACAAACTGAATGATTTCACCATCACGACGAATAAAGCAATGCGCCGACACCCCCATTTTATGGATCACGTTAAAAAACGGATGCTCATTAGGATCTAACTTCCCAGTAAAGAATTGCTCCACATAAGGCCCGCCATACTGCCCCGGCGGCAAGCTAATATTATGCACCACCAGTAAAGAAATCGGTGTGTGATCAGGGCGAGCGTCACAAAATGGTGATGGCACATGTTTGGTATCAGACAGCCAAGAGTCGGGAGTGATGTGCATAGTCGGCAACCTTATTTATTCGATGGCGTTATTCTGTAGTAATCAAGGTTTAAGTCAAGCGAGGGAGCTCGTAACTCGGGCGCTACGCGTCTCGTGGCTAGGTAAAGATAAAAGCGGGTTCTACCTATAAGTAAGATCTCATTAAACAATTCGAGAAACGAGAAGTGGAACGTCCTAGAGCGAAGCGCTCGAAAATCGTTTCCCCTTGCAGTATCATACCCCCTCTAACAACCTCAACGGATCTTGCTTCATGAAAACTGCTCACGATTCTCAATCTCGTCTTGAATATTTAAAGCAACAATTACCAACTGAAATCACTCGTATGGTGGCAGATGCATTGAAAGAAGATCTCGGAGGCACGCTCGATCCTAATGCCGATATTACCGCCAGCTTGATCCCAGCTAAAGCGACCAACACCGCCACCATTATCACTCGTGAACACGGGGTATTTTGTGGCAAAGCGTGGGCGGATGAAGTATTCAAACAACTTGGCGATCAAGTACAAATCGACTGGCATGTAGCGGATGGTGATACGGTAGAACCCAACCAAACGCTTTGCACGCTAACCGGTCCATCTCGCGCGCTATTAACGGGCGAACGTAATGCAATGAACTTCATTCAAACCCTGTCTGGTTGCGCTAGTTTAACGGCAGAATATGTTAAAGAGTTGGCCGGAACAGAATGTCGCCTACTGGATACCCGAAAAACCATTCCCGGTCTGCGCAGCGCGTTAAAATATGCGGTAACTTGTGGTGGCGGCTTTAATCATCGTATCGGCGTGTTTGATGCCTACCTAATTAAAGAAAATCACATCATGGCCTGTGGTGGCATTGAAAAAGCCATTGCCACCGCGAAAGAACTTAACCCAGGTAAACCGGTTGAAGTGGAAACCGAATCCTTAGAAGAATTAGAACGTGCCATCCGCGCCGGTGCAGACATTGTCATGCTAGATAACTTCACTAAAGAAATGATGTTTACTGCAGTGGAAATCAACCAACAAATCGGTAAAGAAAACGGCTTAACCACCGGCCAAGCCGCATTAGAAAACTCCGGCGATATTACCTTAAAAACCATACATGAATACGCTAAAACTGGTGTAGATTATATCTCAGTCGGAGCATTAACTAAGCATGTTAAGGCGATGGATTTGTCGATGAGAGTAATTGGATAATCTTTTATTTTCTAAGCTTTAATTGTCATTCCGTACATGAGCCTAAGCGAAGAAGATACGGAATCTCCTACAACACATTGAGTCTCAAAGTACTGTAGGAGATCCTGAACTGCGCTCCTACGTCGCTTTTCAGGATGACGATATCAATAATGGTCATGTCAAAAACGATCGCGGACCGCTCTTACCTAGAAACTAGGAACCAGGAACTAGCAACCTATCCCCCGTGACCTCCCTCCCATTTCCTTCCCAATTTCATACTAAATTCATATTTCCCTTACGTCAGGGTATGGTCAAAAAATCATCTCACCTCACTCAATAGTTCAATATTGCTCGCAATAATTTGTTTTTCTAATGTAATCAATGACTCAGTTTTCAAACTGGCTCGAATAGGCTCCTCAGGGTAATTTTCTTTTTTATCAATCGCTTTAACCTTGGTGTGGTAATACCATCAATCATTCACGGAGATGAAAATGAAACAATTACAACAAGGTAAGAAGAAGTTACAGAAAGGCTTTACGCTCATTGAATTGATGATCGTAGTTGCGATCATTGGCGTGCTGTCGGCGATTGCGATTCCTGCGTATAAAAATTATGTAAAAAAATCTGAAGCAGCTACTGGTTTATCTACAGTACGCTCATTGGTTACAAATGTAGATATGTATCAACAAGAGAACGGTGAATTCCCAGATGCTGCGAAATTGGGTGAGTTAGGTGCTACTGCAAATATGAACTCTTTAGGTACATTAGCAGTAGCCCAAACCGCTAGTGGTGCTTCAGGTACAATTACATTTACATACGGAAACTCATCATCAATTACTGGGGCTGTTGTTACTTTAACTAAAAATTCTTCATCTGGTTGGGAATGTGCATTTACTGCAGATTCAACTGGTAAGCTTACTGATGAAGATCTACCTAAATCATGTAATACGCCTTTATAATAAAGATGAACACCAACCTCACCTCCATATTACGCCAAGCGGAGCTTTTGACTGACGATCAAGAGCTTATGGTGGTGAGCAGCGTTCTTAATGATAATAAAAGCGTCCCCGTGGCTTGCGTGGACGCTGGTTTTATTTCTAGCGATCAACTTCTAGTCGAGCTTTGCCAGTTATTTGCCCTACCGCAAGCCAATCTCGAACATTACAGCTTCGCCCAAGTATGTGAGCAACTGGGGATGCGTGATTTAATCATTAACCACCAAGTGCTGCCGCTACAAGTAGATTCTCATAGCTTATTACTGGCCGTCGCCGATCCAACCAACACCAATGTTGAAGACGATTTTCGCTTTGCCACCGGTAAGCAAATCGAGTTTATTCTTGCCGATTGTAAAGAGCTCGAAGGGGCAATTCGCCGTTTGTATGGTCGAGCGGTTAACTCGGATGCCACGCAAGGCAAAGATATCACCCAAGATGAGCTGGCGAATCTGGTTGAAGTTGGCAGTGATGAAATTCAAGAAACTGAAGATCTTAGCCAAGATGAAGCGCCGGTTAGCCGTTTTATCAACCAGATTTTACTCGATGCGGTACGTAAAGGCGCATCGGATATTCACTTTGAACCTTATGAAGAACTCTACCGAGTACGCTTGCGCTGTGATGGTATCTTGGTGGAAACCAACCGCCCTGCGCCGCATTTAGGTCGACGCCTTGCTGCTAGGATCAAGATCTTATCGAAACTGGATATTGCTGAACGTCGCCTACCGCAAGATGGACGAATCAAGATCCGCCTTAATGCTGATACCGCAATCGATATGCGTGTCTCCACTCTACCAACGTTGTGGGGTGAGAAGATCGTATTGCGTTTGCTCGATAGCAGCGCCGCCAACCTTAATATTGATAAGCTCGGTTATAGTGAAGCGCAAAAGCAATTGTATCTCGATGCCCTGCAACAACCGCAAGGCATGATCTTAATGACCGGCCCAACCGGGAGCGGTAAAACCGTTTCTTTGTATACCGGCCTACGGATTTTAAATACCCCGGATAAAAATATTTCTACCGCCGAAGATCCGGTGGAAATCAACTTAACCGGCATCAACCAAGTGCAAGTGAAACCTAAGATTGGCTTTACTTTTGCCGCAGCTTTACGCGCTTTCTTACGTCAAGATCCCGATGTCGTAATGGTCGGTGAGATCCGCGATCTAGAAACCGCTGAAATTGCGGTAAAAGCGGCACAGACCGGTCACTTAGTTCTCTCAACGCTACACACCAACTCTTCCGCTGAAACTGTTGTGCGTTTATCTAATATGGGAATTGAAGCGTTTAACTTAGCTTCCTCACTAAGTTTAATCATCGCGCAACGTCTGGCGCGTCGTTTATGCAACCATTGTAAAAAGCCCGATGATTTTTCTGATGCGCTACGTGAAAAATTTCATATCTCGCACGATGTGGTGATTTATAAAGCCTCTAAACAAGGTTGTCCGGAATGCACTGGCGGCTATTCAGGCCGAGTGGGGATTTATGAAGTAATGCCGTTTACCACTGAATTAGCAAGTGCGGTGATAAAAAAATCTTCTGCTAATGACATTGAAATGATCGCGGTAAAACAAGGTATGGCGACACTACGTCAATCGGGCATTGAGAATTTAAAACAAGGCGTTACTAGTTTTGCCGAATTGCAGCGCGTACTGTACTTCTAAGCCTTTAGACCAAGAAAATTTTCGACAAATTAGGAATGCCAAACAAGGACAGAATCTCATGGCAAAAGCATCAAGTCTCAAAGCGCCAGCACTAAAAAACTTTCAATGGCGTGGGGTAAATAGCTCTGGCAAAAAAGTATCAGGGCAAATGTTGGCGCTCAACGAAGTTGAGGTGCGCGCCAAACTTAAAGAACAGCGAGTACAAATTAAGAAACTCAAAAAACGTAGTGTGTCGATCTTTGCTAAAATGAGCCACAAGGTAAAGCGCAAAGATATTACGGTACTCACCAGACAGTTAGCTACCATGCTAGGCACCGGCGTCCCGATCGTTCAAGCGATCAAATTGATCTCAGATAGCCAACGTAAAGCCGAAATGAAATCAGTGCTCTTGCAGATTTGCACTCAAGTAGAAGCCGGTACCCCGATCTCCAAAGCCATGCTGTCCAGCAGCCCTTTCTTCAATGAATTTTATTGTGATCTTGTGGCCACCGGTGAGCAAACCGGTAACTTGGCCAATGTATTTAATCGCCTCGCGACCTATCGTGAGAAAAGTGAAGAATTAAGATCGAAAGTAATAAAAGCAATGATTTACCCAATAATGGTGATATCTGTAGCAACCATTGTTTCAATATTAATGCTGACAATGGTAATCCCTGAGTTTGAAGTTATGTTTAAAAGCATGGGAGCGGATCTACCATGGTTTACCCAACAAGTAGTCAACTTATCTCACTTTCTCCAAAACTATTTATTTATCATTATTCTTGCCCTGATAGGTTTAATCTTTGCGATAAAAGAAGCGCGTAAACGATCTTTTAGTTTTCAGCTTAAAACCAGTCGATTAGCTCTGCGTATGCCAGTTCTCGGTGGAGTGTTTTCCAAGGCAGCGATTGCCAAATTTAGCCGCACATTAGCCACAAGCTTTAGCGCTGGTATTCCGATTTTAACGAGCCTATTAACTACCGCAAAAACGTCTGGAAATTTGCACTATCAAGTGGCGATTGAGCAAGTGCATAAAGATACTGCCGCAGGCATGCCGATGTACATTGCAATGCGTAATGCCGATGCTTTCCCTGAAATGGTTTTGCAAATGGTGATGATAGGCGAAGAATCCGGTAACCTCGATGATATGCTTAACAAAGTTGCGGCGATTTATGAATTTGAAGTTGATAATACCGTCGATAACCTAGGTAAAATTATTGAGCCCGTGATTATTGTTTTCCTTGGCGTGGTCGTCGGTGGATTAGTAGTATCACTTTATCTTCCCATTTTTAAAATGGCTAGTGTATTCTAGAGCCCATATTATTCATTTGATTATTGGACATTATCGTATCTCATGGCGATCTTTGATTATTACCCTACTCTCTTTCCAATTGCGGCTGGCATCTTTGGTTTATTAATTGGCAGTTTTTTAAATGTGGTGATCCATCGCCTACCTATCATGATGGAACGAGAGTGGAAGCAAGAGTGCATCGAGTATTTCCCGCAACTGAAAAAAGATCCAAAGATCAAACAAGCGCTTACCGAACTCAATAAACCATTTAATCTCAATGTACCGCGTTCACATTGCCCAAAATGCGATACGCAAATTCGTACCGTTGATAATATCCCAGTTATTAGCTGGTTAATTCTCAAAGGTAAATGCCACAAATGCGCTAACCCTATCAGTTTTCGCTATCCAGCCATCGAGCTCCTAACCGCTATTTTATGTGTGGTGATCGGCGTTAATTTTACTGCCGATTGGTATGGCCTCGC
This sequence comes from Vibrio sp., assembly GCF_048266485.1. GTDB lineage: Bacteria > Pseudomonadota > Gammaproteobacteria > Enterobacterales > Vibrionaceae > Vibrio. The sequence goes on from NZ_JBLWZK010000005.1 coordinate 155,829, forward strand.
ATTACTGTTCTTCACGTTTACTCTCGTGTCAGCCACCTTTATCGATCTTGATACTATGTTACTGCCCGATCAACTGACACTACCTTTAATGTGGGTAGGTTTAGCGCTGTCTTTATTTGAGATTAGCCCAGTATCACTTCAAGATGCCGTGATTGGCGCCATGGCTGGTTATCTATGCTTATGGTCAATCTTCTGGGCGTTCAAGTTACTCACCGGTAAAGAAGGCATGGGCTACGGTGATTTTAAATTATTAGCTGCACTTGGTGCTTGGTTAGGTTGGCAGCAACTCCCTTTACTCATATTACTATCCTCGGTCGTCGGATTAATTTTTGGTATTATCCAACTACGTTTACAAAAGAAAGGCATAGAAAAACCTTTTCCATTTGGCCCTTACCTCGCAATTGCTGGTTGGTTTTGTTTAATCTGGGGTAGTGACTTAACGTCTTGGTACCTAACTAACATTCTAGGAATGTAAACAATGACTATGATAGTTGGCTTAACGGGAGGTATTGGCAGCGGTAAAACCACTGTCGCGAACCTATTCCACGATCAATTTGAAATTAATATTGTCGATGCCGATATTGTGGCAAGAGAAGTCGTTGAGCCGCAAAGTCCAGGATTACAAGCGATTGCTGAACATTTTGGTCAAGAGATATTAACCCTTGATGGAGAGCTTAATCGCGCGGCATTAAGAGAGCGTATTTTCAATCATCCCGATGAAAAAAAGTGGCTTAATAACTTACTCCATCCGTTGATCCGTCAGCGCATTAAACAGCAGATAACTGAAATGACTTCGGACTATGCTTTATTGGTGGTGCCGCTATTGGTGGAAAATAACTGGCAAACCATGATCGACCGTTTGCTAGTCGTGGATGTAACCCCTGAAACGCAAATTGATCGTACTTGTCAACGTGATGGTGTGCCAGAAGCGCAAGTTCATTCGATCTTAGCTTCTCAAGCATCTCGTGAACAGCGCCTCTTAGTAGCCGATGATGTAATTAACAATGATGATCCGCTCACTGAGCAAGCAAAGCAAAAACTTTTATCTCAAATCACAGTTTTACACAAAAAGTACCTAGCATTATCCAGCCACTTTCTGTAAAAATAGTACAAATATCTCCATTACCTGAAGGCATTATGCTTAAATTCGAACATCCGTTAACCGAAAAAGTACGAATTTACCTTAGAGTTGAATCTCTGATGGCTCAATTGCATAAATCTGCTAAGTTTGAATCCCCACTAGATGATCAGATTTTATTTCGCTCACTGTTTAATTTGATGGATCTTTTTGAACAAATCCATGTTAAATCTGAGCTCACCAAAGAGCTCGAAAAACAAAAAATCACCGTTAAGACTTGGGCGAATGTACCCGGTGTCGATCAAAGACTATTAGACAATATTCTAACGCAACTCGATTCTTGCTTCCGTGAAGTGATGGCCGCAGAACGTTTTGGGCAATCGCTAAAAGAAGACCGCTTTTTAAGTGCCATTCGACAGCGTTTTAATTTACCCGGTGGCCACTGCTGCTTTGATTTACCTTCACTACACTATTGGCAAAACCTGCCGTTAGATAAACGTTTACTAGATATCGATAAATGGCTTTCTACCTTAACGCCGCTGCATCACGCACTAGAATTACTATTAAAGCTACTACGTGGCAACGGTCATTTTAAATCTCAGACTGCGCATAATGGTTTTTTTCAAAGTGATGCCAATGACGCCAATATTCTACGCCTGGAAATACCATCAGAGTTGGGAATCTACCCTATGATATCTGGCCATAAGAACCGTTTTGTAGTTAAATTTATGAGCTTTGAAACAGCAAAGGCGTATAGTCAGGACGTCGAGTTTAAACTGGCAGTCTGTTAGAATATATCCCCACTAACATAAATTCCTATGACAGGTTATCTCTCAATATGACACAAGTACAATCCAAGAAAGTTACCGTAGTAAAATGTCCAACCTGCCAAACTGAAGTTATTTGGGGAGAAGTGAGTGCTTACCGCCCTTTTTGTAGCAAGCAATGCCAAATGATTGACTTTGGTGAATGGGCCGATGAAGAAAAAGCCATTCCGGGCGCGCCTGATATGTCGGATTCTGATGGGTGGTCGGAAGGTTAAAAGGAATTAAGTTTCTAGTCCCTAGTTTCTAGGTTTGAAGAGATCGTGGTGTGAATTTCGATCTCTTTTTCGTTGCTCGATGTATAAATAACGTCATTGCGTACATGAGCCTAAGCGAAGAAGATACGGAATCTCCTACAGTATGTTGAGACTCAAACTATGGTAGGAGATCCTGAACTGCGCTCCTACGTCGCTTTTCAGGATGACGTTTTTGTTAATGTACTCTCTCGAAACTAGGAACAGTCTTTCCCTAGAAACGAGTAGCGTAGCGCTCGAACAAGCTCGAATCATTAACCAAAACGTTTAATAACCTTCTCCAACACTGGCTCATTAGCTTCTGGAAAGCTGTAGCCATTCAAATCACTGATCGCGACCCATTTGCCTTCCTGCCCTTCTTTACCATACGGCTGGCCTGCAAAATCCGTCACGCTAAAGAAATCAAAGGTTAGGCTTTTTTCAGGGTAATCAAAATCGAAATGTTCAAACAATGACATCTCGGTGGCGGTAATATCAATTTCTTCTTGTAGCTCGCGAATCAAGCCTTGCTCAGCTGACTCCCCAAGCTCGACCTTACCCCCGGGAAATTCCCAATATCCACCTTTATGCAGGTTCTCAGGGCGCTTAGTAATAAATATTTGGTCTTGCTGTGCATTTAAAATAATCGCGGCCACAATGTGAACTCGTTTCATTGCTATTCTCCAAATAAGTTTAAAAAGTGAGCAATAAAAAGGCCGCAATCGCTGCGGCCTTGTTGCATTACTCAATATAATGGTTAGATCTTACCACAACATTGTTTGTACTTTTTACCCGAACCACATGGACAAGGCTCATTACGACCAACTTTACGTTCTTCTCGAACACTTGGTTGGTTTGGAGAATCAGCGTCGGTGGTCTCTTCTTCTATGCCTTCAGTTGATTCATGTTGGAACTGCTGATTACGTGCTGCCTCTTCTGCTTGAATGCGACGTTGCTCTTCCATACGGTCAACTTCTTCACGTTGTTGTACGCGAACACGACTTAAGGTAGAAATCACATCAAACTTCAAGCTATCTAATAACTCACCAAATAACTCAAACGATTCACGCTTAAACTCTTGCTTTGGATCTTTTTGTGCATAACCACGTAAATGGATACCTTGACGCAGATGATCCATCGCCGCTAAGTGTTCTTTCCATAAGTTATCAAGTGTTTGTAGCATTACTTGACGTTCAAAATTACGTAGTACTTCCGCACCAACCGCTTCTTCTTTTTGCTTATAGATAGTATTCGCTTCGCTGATCACACGCTCAAGCAAGACTTCTTCATATAACTTATCGTCTTCATCTAACCAAGTTTGAATCGGTAGTGGTAAATCGAAGTCAGCGTGTAAACGCTCTTCTAAGCCTTTTACATCCCACATTTCATCAAGTGATTGCGGCGGAATGTACTGCTCAAATACCGAACTTAAAACGTCCGTACGGTTCTGCTCAAGCATTTCACTGATATCTTCTGATGCCATTAGCTCATCACGAAGCTCATACACCACTTTACGTTGATCATTGGCCACATCATCGTAATCAAGCAATTGCTTACGTACATCAAAGTTACGACCTTCTACTTTACGCTGCGCTTTTTCAATTGAGCGAGATAGCATACGACTTTCAATCGCTTCACCTTCTTCCATTCCGCTCTGAATCAAGCCAGCCATACGCTCAGAAGTAAAGATACGTAGTAGTGAATCTTCCATTGATAGATAGAAACGTGAAGAACCAGCGTCACCTTGGCGACCAGAACGACCACGTAATTGGTTATCAATACGGCGTGATTCATGACGCTCTGTACCTATGATGTGTAAACCACCAGACTCTAGAACCGCATCATGTACTTTTCGCCACTCGGTTTTCACTTGCTCGATTTGTTCTTCCGTTGCTGGAGTACCTTGAGATTCTTCTAGTTTCTCAACTTGGTTTTCCCAGCTACCGCCTAACTTGATATCGGTACCACGACCCGCCATATTGGTTGCAATAGTCACCGCGCCAGGTGTACCGGCTTGAGCAACGATTTCAGCTTCTTGTTCGTGGAACTTAGCATTCAACACGTTATGCTTAATTTTTGCCGCTTTTAACGCATTAGAAAGTAGTTCAGATTTCTCAATCGAAACCGTACCAACTAAGATCGGCTGACCATTGGCAACACGCTCTTTGATGTCTTCAATGATTGCATCAAATTTTTCTTTTTCGGTGCGATACACAACATCTGGCATATCATTACGAATCATTGGACGATTAGTTGGAATAACCACCGTATCAAGACCGTAAATGGATTGGAATTCGAACGCTTCAGTATCCGCAGTACCTGTCATACCAGAAAGCTTCTCATATAAACGGAAGTAGTTCTGGAAGGTAATCGACGCTAAGGTTTGGTTTTCATTTTGAATCTTAACGCCTTCTTTTGCTTCTACCGCTTGATGAAGACCTTCAGACCAACGACGCCCCGGCATAGTACGGCCGGTATGTTCATCTACAATGATAATTTCATCATCTTTTACAATGTAATCAACGTCTCTTTCAAACAACACATGAGCACGAAGTGCCGCATTGACGTGATGTAACAAGCTGATATTAGCTGGAGAGTAAAGCGTCTCCCCTTCTTCCATTAAGCCATTTTTGATCAGTAGCTCTTCAACGTACTCTTGACCAGTTTCAGTCATGTGTACTTGCTTGGCTTTTTCATCAATGGTGTAGTGCTTATCACCGCGATACTCTTCCGTATCTTCTTCGTCTTGACGCTCTAGATATGGAATTAAAGTATTAATGCGGGTGTATAATTCAGAGCTGTCTTCTGCAGGACCAGAAATAATCAGCGGAGTACGCGCTTCATCGATTAGGATGGAGTCGACTTCATCGATTACCGCAAAAAAACGTTCGCGTTGTACGCGGTCTTCTGGACGAAACGCCATGTTATCGCGTAAGTAATCGAAACCGAACTCGTTGTTCGTTCCGTACAAAATATCACATTGATAAGCGGCTTTTTTCTCAGATGGGATCATGTTTGGTACATTAATACCAACCGTCATACCTAAGAATTCAAATAACTCGCGGTTAGTCTCAGCATCACGTTTGGCTAAGTAGTCATTCACAGTAATAACATGAACGCCTTTGCCTGAAATCCCATTAAGATAAGCTGATAAAGTCGCGGTTAACGTTTTACCTTCACCGGTACGCATCTCTGCAATTTTACCTGCGTTAAGAACCATACCACCGATAAGCTGAACGTCGAAATGACGCATGCCATAAATACGCTTTGACGCTTCACGTACCGTTGCAAAAGCTTCAGGTAACAGTTTATCTAATGATTCACCATTGGTGTAACGTTCACGAAACTCAATGGTCTTATGCTGAAGTTGTTCATCAGTTAATGCTTCATATTCTGGTTCAAAGCTATTAATTTGATTTACGATCTTTCTCAGCTGGCGTAACGTTCTATCATTACGGCTGCCGATGACACTAGTCAGTAACTTAGTTAACATTATTTACGAATCTCTCTTCCTGATCTTTCGGATCTCTGCTTTCAGCTTCTCACAGTTTAATTCTAAGAATACTGAGATAAATTTGGTCTACTTGTCATATGGTGCCAATCAAGCCCATTTTCAAGACTAAAAGACAAGTGGTTATATAGCCAAGTGACTTCAAGATACAGAATTCACTTGGTTATATAGTATGGGATTATGCACCTATCTTCTATCTACAAACACTGTTGTTTGCGTTCATCCTCATTATTTTTAATCAAAAATAATATTTTTTGACATTAATAATTTTTCATAACGCATAATATATACTCAAGCGACTTGAGTATAATGATTAAGCTTTAATATGATGAGATATTTTATGCGAGACCACCGCCCAAAACTAACACAAGATCTGATTGGTGATAGCCAGTTAAAGGCCTTTTCTCAGCATGTTTCTGAAATTTTATCGATCAACCAAACACTAAAAAGTATCTTGCCGAAGAACCTATTAGCTCATTGTCGAGCGGCCAATGTTCGTCAAAATCAATTACTGATCGAAGTGGCGAATGCTTCTTTCCAAATGAAACTCAACTATGAGCGAATCAGAATTTTATCTGAGCTAAGAGCAGCAGGATTTTCTCGTTTGGCTGGAATAGAGTTTAAAGTAAACCCTGAGTTATATCGTAGTGAATCTCTCAAAGAAAAAGAAGTGACTTATCAGCAACATGCTTTAAGTGAGGAAGCAGCTCAATCTATCCTAATGGCCGCCTCTTTAGCACCACCGAAGCTGAAGCATCGAATGGAAAGCCTAGCGAAACTTGCTCAACCAAAAAGCAAATAACTCTTTTTTGTTTTGATAAATTTTAGGTAATAAAAAAGCCAGACTTTCAGTCTGGCTTTTTTAATACTTAATTCGATCTTAAGCTAATACTGTATTCGGCATAACTTCACCAAATGCAACTGGCGAACCGGCAGCTTCTTCAAACGTAGCCCATTCCCAAGCTTCTTGGTCAGCTAGAACTGCACGCAATAACTGGTTGTTCAAAGCATGGCCTGTTTTATAAGCACGAAGCTCACCAACAATGCTATGGCCACACATGTATAAGTCACCAATGGCATCTAATACTTTGTGCGTAACAAATTCATTACTAAAACGTAAGCCTTCTTCATTCAAGATACGGTATTCATCAAGAACGATTGCACAGTCAAAGCTACCACCTAAACATAGATTCTGTGACTGTAAATATTCGATATCGCGCATAAAACCAAAGGTACGAGCACGAGAAATATCTTTGATAAACGCCTGTGAAGAGAAATCAAACAACATATGTTGTTGTTCAGAATCAATAGCAGGGTGATCAAACTCAATTTCAAAATCCATACGGAAACCGTCATAAGGAACAAGCTCTGCCCACTTATCACCATCTTCAATACGAATTGGCTTTTTAATACGAATAAAACGTTTTGGTGCATTTAGAGTTTCGACACCTGCTGATTGCAGCAGATATACAAACGGGCTAGCACTGCCATCCATAATTGGAATTTCAGGCGCATCAACCTCGATGATAATGTTGTCGATTCCCATACCGGCTAGAGCTGCATTTAAGTGCTCAACGGTAGAAATACGAATGCCTTCATCGTTTACTAACGCAGTACACAACATAGTGTCACGTACTGAGTTTGGATCAGAAGGAAAATCCACAGGGGGATTCATATCTGTACGACGATAAATTATACCGGTATTAGCTGGTGCAGGACGTAGCGTAAGCGTGACTTTACGTCCAGAGTGGAGACCCACACCAGTCGTTTTCACCATTTCTTTCAATGTACGTTGTCTGATCATCTAATTTGCCTCTAATTTACGCTTTTACGCTACATATCACAGCCAATATTTGACTGGTCAGATATCTTATCACATTTTAGATATACTTCAACTAATTGTGCAAAACTCAATCAGCTTGGTGTCTTAAAAATGCAGGGATATCAAGGTAACCACTGTCATTTTCATCTGGCTTCTTCACCGTATTTGAATTTTCATTCGAAGAGCTTGATGAGGAACTTGTCGCCGGTGCTTTGTTAGTACGAAGCATGGGCTGTGGCACTTCTTCCTCAGTCTTAGCTGATGATTGAGCGGACGCTTGAACTGCAGGTTGAGGTGCTGAAACTGGTTTCGCTGAACTACCTTTAACTAAAGTGATATCAGGTTGATGAGAGTTACCAATTCCCGTTGCAACAACTGTTACGCGGATTTCATCGCTCATGTCAGGATCAAGAGAAGTACCAATAACAACCGTTGCATTATCTGAAGCAAATGCCTTAACGGTGTTACCTACGGTTTCGAATTCCTCTAAACGCATGTCTAGGCCAGCAGTGATGTTAACTAACACACCACGCGCACCAGCAAGATCGATGTCTTCTAGTAATGGGCTTGAGATAGCAATTTCAGCGGCTTCTTCTGCACGGTCTTCACCAGTAGCGACACCGCTCCCCATCATGGCATGCCCCATTTCAGACATCACCGTACGTACGTCGGCGAAGTCAACATTCATCATACCAGGACGAGTAATCAGCTCAGCAATACCTTGAACGGCATTACGTAATACATCATTCGCTTTAGCAAAGGCTTCAAGCAATGTAATACCACGGCCAAGTACTTTCAGTAGCTTTTCATTTGGAATGGTGATCAATGAATCAACATGCTTTGAAAGCTCTTCAATACCTTGCTCAGCAAAAGCCATACGCTTTTTGCCTTCAAAGCTAAACGGTTTAGTTACGACCGCTACGGTTAAGATACCAAGTTCTTTAGCTACTTCTGCAATCACAGGCGCTGCACCGGTACCGGTACCACCACCCATACCAGCTGCAATGAACACCATATCGGCGCCAGCTAAAACCGCTTTAATTGCTTCACGGTCTTCTAATGCTGAGTCACGACCTACTTGAGGGTTTGCTCCGGCACCTAGACCTTTAGTGATATCGCCACCAATTTGAATAACATTGCTGACACTTACTTTACGTAGCGCTTGGGCATCCGTATTAACACTGATGAACTCCACCCCTTCGATGGACTCTCGCACCATGTGTTCTACGGCATTGCCACCGCCGCCTCCAACTCCAACGACTTTAATTACAGCATCGTCAGACATTTCCATCATCGGTTCAAACATGTGTTTTCTCCGTTTCTTCCTGTTCGCCTCAGGTTAAAACTCTTTTTGTATCCAATTACGTAGCTTTTGAATGATATCCGTAAACGAGCTACCAGAGCGCTGCTTTGGTGCTGTGTGTTGATATTCACCCTCATCATAAAACTGGCTGTCTTTGGCGTAATGTAATAATCCAACCGCTGTTGCATGATATGGCTCTTTAACGTAGTCAGTTAACCCTCTGACTTCTAGGGGTTTACCAATTCTTACTTGGTTGCGGAATACGCGTTCTGCACACTCCACTAATCCTTCAATCTGTGATGCTCCACCGGTTAGCACAATACCTGCCGCTAAATGGTGTTTAATTCCATCTTCACGTAACTTTGCTTGAACAGAATCAATGCTTTGATTAACCATGCCCATAAGCTCAGTATATCGGGGTTCTATCACTTCTGCCAAAGTTTGACGTTGTAAACTTCGAGAAGGACGACCACCAACACTTGGTACGTTAACAGTATCGTCTTTGCTTACTAGCTCGCTAAGCGCACAACCAAACTTAACTTTTATCTCTTCAGCATCGCTGACAGGTGTACCAAATGCAAAGGCAATATCACTTGTTACGGCATTACCAGCATAAGAAAATACTTTTGTGTGACGTAGCGCACCACCAGTCCAGATGGATAGCTCCATTGTACCCGCCCCGATATCGATCACACAGACACCAAGCTCACGCTCATCGTCAGTGATAACCGCATTACTTGATGCTAAGCCTGAATATATCAGCTGTTCCACTTTTAAATTACAGCGTTCTACCGCTTTGATGATATTTCTTGCCATGTCATTATGACAAGAAATCAAGTGAACACTCGCTTCCATACGAACACCAGACAAACCTAAAGGGTTTTTAATTCCTTCTTGATAATCGATAGTGAACTCTTGAGGAATGACGTGCAAAATACGCTGCTCTTCACCGATTTTAATCGATTTAGCAGTATGAATAACACGATCCATATCCTCTTGAGAAACTTCTTCTTCTGAAATCGCCCCCATACCTTTTTCTATACGGCTAGCAATATGCTTACCTGAAAGAGAAAGATAGACACTCGTAATCTGGCATTCTGCCATTAATTCGGCTTGGTCGATAGCGCGCTGAACGGATTTTACAACCGATTCAAGATCGTTAACACCACCTTTGTCCATACCATGAGATGGGCTAGTTCCGGCTCCTATGATGTTAATTTGTCCATCAGGAAGCACTTCACCTACTAACGCGGATACAGTAGCTGTGCCAATATCAAGACCAACGACTATGTTACCTTCTGCGGTCTTCGTCATTTATTTCTCTCTTGTGCTGAATCATCATCTGGAATCCAACCAACGGCGGCCCCAGTATCATATCGAAGATCAATGTAGCTAATTTGCTCTACTTTATCGCCCAACCGACCATAAAGTTTAATAAAACGATTCAAACGATCTTCACGAGCATCTTTTCCGAGCTCTAAACGAATACCGTTATCTAATATTAATTGCCATGCACGTCTATCATTTAATACAACTGATGTAATAGTACGACCTAGCGGCTTTAATTTTTGCGTGCTTTTTTGCCAAACTGACAAGACTTGCTCACTAGAACCTTCTGGTCCGTAAAGATTCACCGTATTTTCAGGAGCGTCTTCTGGGTGACCATTAAAAATATGACCTTCCGGGCTTAATAGCGAATTACCATTCCAAATCGCAATCGCTTGGTATTCAACAATATAGACTTTAACTAAGTCAGGCCATTGTTTTCTGATCGAAATTTGAGCAACCCAAGGTAAGGTTTGTAATGCTTGCTGTAACTGGTCCACATCTTGGGTCATAAATGTTCCCATATGTGGTAGCCTGGCTAAAGCACCTTGTACCTGTTTAGGACTTACGTGATGCAAATCCCCTTCGACCATTAAACGCGAAAGAGGTAAACGCTGGTCATCGGTCATCCAGCTAAAAGTTGAATAAATTAAAGTACCGATACCAATCACGACTAATAATAAAAAAGCACCACCGACCCAATGCTGTTTCGATGATGATTGAGTATTGCCTTCAACCAAATCTTCCGCGGTGATATTCATAATGAGCAGTTAGACTCTAAAATATTCATTAAATGCCCATAATCTGAGGTTAACTAATGGTACATCCCTGAAAATAACGACAATTAACAGGGATTATACTGACCGAAGGCCTGAGTGCCAAGACAACTTGTAGCTATTTTACTCACTAATGACTTTCATTTTGTCAATATCCAGTTGAAAATCCTCTAAGATTTTTGCGACACGGCCAACATCACCCGCCCCTTGAGTTAAAACCAAATCATTGTCTTCTAATAAACTAGCCAAGGTTGAGGGGAGTTTATTCGATGAATCCACAAAAATTGGATCGACTTTGCCACGACTGCGAATTGTACGACATAAAGAACGGCTATCTGCTCCTGCAATCGGTTTTTCACCTGCAGAATAAACATCAAGCATAATCAACACATCAACCTTTTCTAGAACATTCGCGAAATCATCATATAAGTCGCGTGTGCGGCTATAGCGATGTGGTTGAAAAATCATGACTAAGCGTTTATCTGGCCAACCTGAGCGAGCCGCTTGAATAGTAACGTCAACCTCACTGGGATGATGACCATAGTCATCCACCAACATAGCTTGACCATTACCCGTATCAAACTCACCTAGATGATCAAATCGACGACCAGTGCCTTGAGTGCTCACTAAAGCACGTACAATCGCATCATCTGAAATATTATCTTCAGTAGCTACCGCAATAGCAGCAGCAGCATTTAACGCATTATGTTTACCTGGAATATTTAACGTAATGTCTAAATCAGCACGCTCTTGACGGACTACGGTAAATTTACCTTGCTGGCCTTTTTGATGATAGTTAACAATTCGAACATCCGCATCTTCAGAGAAACCATAAGTAATCACTTGGCGGCTGACTCGTGGTATCAACTCTCTGACAACAGGATCATCAATACACATGATCGCTTGACCATAAAAAGGTAAATTATGCAGGAAATCGATGAACGTTTGCTTCAACGTTTCAAAATCACCACCATAAGTGTCCATATGGTCGGCTTCTATGTTGGTTACAATACTCACCATTGGTTGTAAATGCAGGAAGGATGCATCACTTTCATCAGCTTCAGCAATTAAGTAACGGCTAGAGCCTAAGCGTGCGTTAGTTCCAGCACTTTTCACTAATCCGCCATTAACAAAGGTAGGATCGAGACCCGCTTCAAAATAAATTTGTGTGACAAGCGCTGTAGTTGTAGTTTTACCATGAGTACCGGAAACGGCAATACCATGGCGAAAACGCATCAATTCAGCAAGCATTTCGGCACGACGTACCACCGGAATACGTAACTCTTTAGCCGCAATCAATTCAGGATTATCAGTTGAAATCGCAGTCGAGACCACCACTACACTAGCTTTTTCAATATTCGCTGCTTGATGACCAATGTATATTGTCGCCCCTTTTGCCTTCAAACGCTCAGTTACAGTATTTTCATTCAAATCTGAACCGCTAATGTCATAACCTTCATTAAGTAAAACTTCAGCAATACCGCTCATGCCAGCACCACCAATACCCACGAAATGAATACACTTTACTCGGCGCATTTCAGGTACGATAGAACGCAGTTCAGATAGGTTGGGATTTTGTTTTGTTAACATCAATTATTTCTCAATCTTGGCTTACAGCGATAATCGCTTCAGCAACTCGTGTGTCAGCATCGGTAATGGCAGCTGATCGTGCTTTTTCTGCCATCGCAAGTAACTGAGCCCGATCCAGTTGTTGTATTTGTTCCATTAAAACTTGTTCAGTCAAATCTGGCTGTTCAATCATTAAAGCGGCTCCACATTGAACAAGATGATCAGCATTCAGTGCTTGTTGGCGATCTTTATGCATAAAAGGAATAAAAATAGCCCCAACACCAGCAGCAGAAACTTCAGAAACCGTCAAAGCACCTGAGCGACATACTAATAAATCCGCCCACTCATACGCTTGTGCCACATTATCAATAAACTCGGTAACCTGAGCGTTAATCACTTGGTTCTCTTGATACAGTGATTCAACCATTGGTTGTTGCCCTTTACCCGCTTGATGACGTATCTCGTAATCATTACCCAAAGCTCTCATCACTGGAGGTAACGTTGTATTCAGTATTCGAGCACCTTGGCTCCCCCCCATAACCAAAATACGGATAGGTCCATCACGTTGTTCTAAGCGTTGTTTTGGCTCAGCAATCTCGACGACATCTTGGCGCACAGGATTTCCCACCACTTCAGCATTGGGAAATGCACCTGGGAATGCTTGCATCACTCGTTTGGCTATTTTAGATAACCATTGATTGGTTAAACCGGCAACGGCATTTTGCTCGTGCAGAACCACTGGAATACCAGACATCCAAGCGGCAACACCACCCGGGCCACTTACATAGCCGCCCATGCCTAAAACCACATCAGGTTGCCAAGCTTTAATATGTTTTTTCGCTTGCATAATGGCGTTAACAATTTGAAAAGGTGCCTTAATTAGCTTAGCAAGCCCTTGACCACGCAGACCTTTTACATGAATAAAATCAATTTCAATACCATGCTTTGGTACTAAATCTGCTTCCATACGATCAGGTGTGCCTAACCAGCGAATCTCCCAACCTTGCTGTTGCAACTTTTTCGCTACAGCCAAACCAGGGAAGACATGTCCACCAGTACCACCAGCCATTACTAATAAACGTTTATTCTTTTTCATTATCACTTAATTCTTGTTGGGTTTGATCTGGTTGGGGTTTCTTTTCACTCACCGGTTTAGTTCTAGCTGACAACTCTGCCAAGCGACGCTCATAATCAATACGTAACAACAGTGCTACCGCCGTCATCATAATAATAAGACTAGAACCACCATAACTGATCAAAGGTAATGTTAAACCTTTAGTTGGTACAATCGCGGCCGCCGCACCGACGTTAACTAAGGTTTGAAACGCGAACCAAATACTAATACTAGTCGCTAAAAAACCACCAAATAAATGGCCCGATTCAAGCGACCTCTTACCAATCGATAATGCTTTATATACCAAAGCAAAAATCATCAATAAGACCAATGTCACGCCAATAAAGCCTAACTCTTCTCCCACCACCGCAAAGACAAAGTCAGTATGTGCCTCAGGCAAATATTCTAGCTTCTGAATCGAGTTACCTAGCCCTTGACCAAATAAACCACCACGACCAAATGCCATTAAGGATTGGGTTAATTGATAACCACTACCAAAAGGATCTTCAAATGGATTCATGAATGAGGTTACGCGTCGCATACGATAAGGTTCAGCCAAAATCAATAAGGCTACTGAGCCGATACCGACCAATAGCAGAGCGATAAACTGTTTTAGCTTTGCTCCCGCAATAAATAACATACCGAATAACGTCACCAACATGACCACCACTGTACCTAAATCGGGCTGAGCGAGCAGTAATACCGCCAAACAACCAAATACAATAATGGGTTTGATAAAGCCACCAAAAAATGAGCTTTTCACTTCATCATGCTTACGAACTAAGTAACTAGACATAAAAATAAATAATGATAGCTTCGCCACTTCCGCAGGCTGTAAATTAAATAAGCCTAATGGGATCCAACGAGACGCACCATTAACGGAATGTCCAACCAGCAATACCACCAACAATAAGAACATAGAGAGCAAAAGTAAGTGCATGCTATGCTTCATCCAACGTTCTAACGGAATTTGTACCACTATCGTCGCGGCACCTAAAGCGAGAAATAAAAATATGCCATGTCGCACCATAAAGTGAAATGGTTCACCAGTTAGACGAGTACTAATAGGAAAAGATGCTGACGTGACCATCACCAGACCAATTAACATTAAACTAAATGCTAACCAAACCAATTGACGATCGTAAAGTACATCAGGAGAAGGTTGACTCATCCACCCTTGAAATCCTTTACCCATATTTTGCACTTTTGCTTTAACCACGGTCAGCCTTCAATCCGATAAATGAGCAATGAGAAAATTATTAAGACGATAATTTCATATAATGTTGCGCCAAACGAGTGAATTCATCTCCTCTGGCCATAAAGTTTTTAAATTGATCAAAACTGGCACAAGCAGGCGATAGCATCACTAAATCACCCGCTTTTAATTCATGATGAAACGAGTTTATTGCTTGCTCCATTGTTTCCCAACGTTGTGCCGAAGGGTGCAACGAAACAAACGAGTCACCATCTTGACCAAAGCAATGCAATTGAACATTTAAGTTTTTCAACACTGGCGCTAATTCAGAAAAATCCGCGCCTTTTCCAACGCCACCAACCAACAGATGCAGACTGCCTGTTAATTGCAACCCCGATAATGCCGCTAACGTACTGGCTACGTTGGTTGCTTTAGAATCATTGATCCATTTAATACCATTATTATCCACAACTAACTGACAGCGATGTGTTAGCCCTGAGTAAGTTTTCAACGCAGGCACAACCTTCGATAATTCAACATCAACACTATCTAGCAAGGCTAAAGCGACCAAGCTATTGGCGACATTGTGTCTACCGACAAGTTTTAAATCCTCAACCGCGACAATTGGTTGACCTTGCTTAGAAATATATTCTTGCGCTTCTAACCACACCAAGCCAAAGTCTTGCTCATCAAAGCCAAAACTGACAACTGGGATATCATTTTTGGGATAGGTTTCTGGTTCAGCACGATTAACAATCGCTTTATCGGCATGTAAGAAAATACGTTGCTTCGCCTCAGCATAGTCTTCCATGCCTTGGTAGCGATCCATATGATCTTCAGAAAGATTCAAATAAGCAGCCGCGGCCAATTTCAATGACGATGTAGTTTCCAGTTGAAAACTAGAGAGTTCCAACACATACAAATCCACATTATCTGCAAGTAGATCCAAAGCTGGCACGCCGATATTGCCACCGACACCCACCGTTAACCCGGCAGATTTTGCCAAAACGCCTGTTAAATCGGTGACCGTACTTTTGCCGTTTGAACCAGTGATAGCCACCACTGGCGCATTGGCTGCCCATGCGAATAACTCGATATCACCAACTACCGGAATATTGTTTGCCAGCGCTTGTTGAATCTCTGGAGTAGCTAATGCAATTCCCGGATTAGTCACAATTAAGTCTGCTTCCAATAACCAATCAAGCTGCCAACTACCAGTATGTACTTCAACGCTAGCATCCAACAATTCCACACCAGGTGGTTCGGAACGAGTATCAATAACCTTTATCGATAAATCCTGTGGCAGTTTTTGTAAATATCGAATAACGGATAACCCCGTCACACCCAAGCCAACCACAACGACACGTTGTATCCCTTGCCATTTTGCTAATAATGAGTGTGACATAAAGTAATATCCTATAAAAAATTAACGTATTTTCAGTGTCGCTAAGCCAATTAATACCAATACGATAGAGATGATCCAAAAACGCACAATAACGCGAGGTTCCGGCCAGCCTTTTAATTCGTAATGGTGGTGAATCGGTGCCATACGGAAAATACGCTGGCCACGTAATTTATAAGAACCGACTTGCAAGATAACCGATAGGGTTTCCATCACGAATACCCCACCCATGATCACCAATACAAACTCTTGACGAACCAAAACCGCAATCGTCCCTAAAGCTCCACCTAACGCTAATGAACCAACATCGCCCATAAATACTTGTGCTGGATAGGTGTTAAACCATAAAAAGCCTAAACCAGCCCCAACTATTGCAGTACAAACAATCACAAGCTCACTGGTATAAGGAATATAAGGAATGTGCAAATATTCAGAGAAATTGACGTTACCCGTCGCCCAAGCGATAACACCAAAGCCTGCTGCAACTAATACCGTAGGCATGATCGCTAAGCCATCTAGACCATCGGTTAAGTTCACCGCATTACTGGTACCTACAATTACAAAGTAAGTCAGCACGATATACATCAAACCAAGTTGTGGCATCACATCTTTAAAGAAAGGAACCACTAGTTGAGTCGCTGAAGTATCTTTGCCCATTGCATATAAAGCAAACGCTATACCTAGTGCAATGACTGATTGCCAAAAATACTTCCAGCGAGCAATCAAGCCATCTGTATTTTTGCGCACAACTTTACGATAGTCATCAACAAAACCAACGACACCATAACCAAGCAATACTGCTATCACCGCCCAAACATAAGGGTTAGATAAATCTGCCCATAGGAAAACGGTCACAGTGATCGCTGCTAGTATCATCACACCGCCCATCGTTGGGGTGCCACGTTTACTAAAGTGAGATTCAGGACCGTCATTACGCACGACTTGACCAATTTGTAAAAGCTGTAAACGCTGGATAAGTTTAGGTCCTATCCAAAGAGATAACCCCAAAGCAGTCAAAATGCTCAAAATAGCCCGAAAAGAGAGATATTCAAACAATCGAAAAAAGGATAAATATGGCTGTAACAGTTCTGCGAGCCAAATGATCATGCGTAGTTCTCCTTCAAAGCAGCAACAACCTGACACATTTTAGAGCTATGTGCTCCTTTGATCAGTAAAGTATGTTTTTGGTCTGCTTGCATTTCTAGTTTTGGGTTAGGTAAGTGCTGCTTAATAAAATCAATCATAGCGCTATGGGTAGTAAAATGTTTACCACAAGTCGATAAATCATCGGTTTGTTGGCAAAGCTGGCTAATAATCGCGGTATCCTCTCCAAAAGTGAGGACATAGTCAAAATTATATTGTGCCGCATGCTCGCCTACTTCTCGGTGTAATGCTTGGCTTTCATCACCAAGCTCTGCCATATAACCAAGAATCAACCAACGGGTGCCTTGATAGTTTGCTAATAAATCGGCGGCGGCTTTCATCGCGGGTACGCTCGCATTATAGCTATCATCAATCACACGTACTTCCTCGGTTAAATCCATCGCTTCCACTCGTCCTTTAACATGGCTTGGTACTTGTAAACCACTGACCACTTCATCTAACGTCGCTCCCGCTTGAATCGCCATCGCGGCAGCAGCCAAAGCATTGCTAATATTGTGTTTGCCGATCATAGGTAAGCTCACAAACTTTTCACCGAGAGGACTCATCAACACAAATGAAGCTTCACCACGCTGGTTAACTTCAATTTGTTGTGAATAAAAATCTGCATCCGAATTATCGACCGAAAAAGTGATAACGCTTTTATCAGCCAAGATAGATTGCCAATGAGATAAACCATTGCTATCTAGATTAACGACAGCATCGCCACCAGCTGATAGACCTTGGTATATCTCACCTTTCGCTTTTGCCACGCCATCAATTGAGCCAAAACCTTCTAAGTGTGCGGCGGCAACATTATTGACTAACGCAATATCAGGTTGAACCAAGCTAGTGGTATAAGCGATTTCACCTAAATGGTTCGCGCCTAATTCAATCACCGCATAATCGTCATTTTCTTGGGTACGTAGCAGCGTTAACGGAACACCTATTTCATTATTAAAATTACCCGCTGTAGCAAGTACTTGGCCTTTTTGCTTTAAAATAGCGGCCAACATTTCTTTGACGGTGGTTTTTCCGCAGCTTCCTGTCAGCGCTAAGGTTTTCGCCTTTGATTGTTGGTGCATCCATTGTCCAAGTTGACCGAGTGCTTTTTGAGTCTCCGCGACAACAACTTGTGGAATATCGAGATCGAGCTTCTTAGAAACTAATAAAGCATTGGCACCAGAATCTACCGCTTGCTGACAAAAATCATGAGCATCGAATCGCTCGCCAACTAAGGCAACAAATAAAGCACCGGATTCAATGTTGCGAGTATCTGTCGTCACCGAAGTAATATCGGTATTGTTACCGAGAAGAGAACCCGAGGTTATCAGTGCAAGTTGCTGTAAAGAAAATGGGATCATAAAGGTAACCCTAATAAAACTTGTGCGGTTTCGCGGTCAGAATAATGTACGTTTTGGCCATTAATGATTTGATAGTCTTCATGTCCTTTGCCTGCTAATAAAATAATATCGCCCTCACCAGCTTGTTGAAGAGCATATTGACACGCTAGATAACGAGAGTGGATCACATGAATCTGTTCTGGGTTTATCGCCCCTTGCAACATATCGGCGACAATTTTAGCCGGATCTTCTGAGCGTGGATTATCATCAGTAATGATCGACTCATCAGCAAGGCGCTCAGATATTTCCGTCATCATTGGGCGTTTACCGGAATCACGCTCCCCACCACAACCAAAGATTGACCAAAGTTTTCCTTGGCAATGTACGCGTAGTGCCATCAAGGCTTTTTCTAACGCATCTGGTGTGTGTGCGTAGTCTACGACAACTTTAGCTTGCGGTTTAGACGCTTGAAAAAGTTCCATACGACCGATTACAGGCCTCAATTGAGGTGCGACTTGAACTAACTGATTTAACTCAAACCCTAGACTCAGCAAGGTTGCTAACGCCACCAGCAAATTACTGGCATTGAAAGCACCAATTAACGGGACTTGCAAATCGGCTGCTCCCCAATGACCATCAATCGATAAGCTGATGCCAGCATCTGAGTAGTGAACCTCATTGGCCCACAAACAATCATGTGTTGAAGCCGGATGTGTCGAATCTGGACTTCTCGAAGAAAGCTGCGGCTTAATTAAAGAAACGGCGATTGCATCCGGTAAACGTTGAAGCCATTGTTGGCCAACCTCATCATCTGCATTAATAATTTGATGCTGGCAGTCATGTTGAGAAAACAAACTGAATTTGGCTTCTGCGTATTCTTCCATGCTGCCGTGATAATCAAGGTGATCACGGCTTAAGTTAGTAAATGCAGCAGCAGCGAAAGGCAGCGCTTTAACACGTCCTTGCACAAGACCATGAGAGGAAACTTCTAATGCCGTATATTCAGCACCTTGTTGTTGCAATTGGCTTAATGTCTGCTGAATTTCAATTGCATTGCCCGTAGTGTTGACCGCAGGTTTTAAATCATTCAAAAATCCATTGCCTGTTGTTCCCATCACTGCAGCCTTTTTACCAAGCAAGCCTACCCACTGGGCAATCAACTGCGAAATAGTGGTTTTTCCATTGGTGCCTGTAATACCGATTAATTGCATTGGTTCAAACTGATATAAACAGGTCGCAAGATGTGAAAGCTGCGATCCAATTTCTGATAAGTAAATAACTGGTACACTAGCACGCCATTCAATATGTTGATGAGGGTTTTCCTGACTAGCATCTGCAATAACCGCAACCGCACCAGAAGAAATCGCTTTATCAATAAAGGCCCGGCCATCAACCTCATGACCTTGAATGGCAACAAATATATCGCCAGCGGACACTTTACGACTGTCAAGCTGCAACTCCGCGACATTAATGGCAAATTCAGAATCTAATGCAATCCAAGGTTTCAACAAATCAGAAAGTAATCGAACCATATATTTTATTCCCCAGCCTCAGATTCAGGTGTCGCATCTGGCGTGACATTCATAATTTGCAGCGCCCCTTTCATAATTTCTGCAAAAACAGGCCCAGCAACCGAACCACCATAGAACTTATCACCTTGTGGCTCATTGACGACTACAACTAATGCAAGGCGAGGATCACTAATTGGCGCAAGACCAGCCGTTAAGGCAACGTATTGATCACTGTATCCCCCCGCCTTTGCTTTACGTGATGTACCTGTTTTCGCACCAACACGATACCCCGGTACTTTAGCCGAGCGCGCCGTACCACCTTTATGAGTAACCTGCTCAAGCATATCGACTACTTTGCGAGCCGCATCTGCATCCGCCGCTCTAAAGGTACGACCGGATGTACTTCCTTTTAAGATATGCAGCGGCTTATTCACCCCCATATTACCTAGCGTCGCGTAAGCATGCGCGAGCTGTAATGGTGTGACTGAAATACCATAACCAAAGGCTAAGGTCGCTTGCTCAAATGGAGACCAACGACGGCGATCTGGGAATATACCGGTTACTTCGCCCGGTAAGCGTAGGCCAGAAACATTACCAAAGCCTACTCCGCTATACATACCAAGAATTTCACGCACATCCATTTTTAACGCAATGGTTGCCACACCTACGTTACTTGATTTCTTTAAGATAGTGGTTAAATCAGCTTTACCCGCGCGCTCAGAATCTCGAACTCGGCTGCCACCAATTCGCATGATGCCATTGCCAGTATCGATAACCGTTTTATCATCAATAATACCTTTATCTAAGCCCGCCAAAATCACAAATGGCTTCATAGTTGAACCCGGTTCAATAGAATCGGTAAGCGCACGGTTACGCATGCGGAAACTTTGCAATTGTTCGCGGTTATTCGGGTTATAGGAAGGCGCATTGACCATCGCGAGTACATTACCGGTTTTAACATCGACTAGAACGGCGGTTCCTGAAGTGGCTCGAAAATCGGCTACTGCTTGCTTAATCGCACGATAGGCAATTGCCTGCAAACGTTGATCAATAGTGAGTTGTAAAGGTTTACCAGGCTCTTGTGTTTTTAATGAAATATTTTCAACAACACGTCCAAAACGGTCTTTTCGAATGGTTCGCTTACCCGCTTCTCCCGTTAACCAATCATCAAAACTCCGCTCCATACCCTCAAGGCCATGTCCGTCAATACCAGTCACGCCAACGACATGCGCGCTGACTTCCCCGGCTGGGTAAAAACGACGAGATTCATCTTTCAAGCCAATACCTGGCAGTTTCAATTCTCGAACATATTTAGACATTGCAGGACTAACTTGGCGCTGTAAGTAAATAAAGCGCTTACGTTTATTCTGGCGAATTTTATCCACTAAGCCTTGTTGTTCGAGCCCAAGTACGTTAGCAAGTGCATACCAACGATCAAGTTCATCAAGACCATTTTCTTTAATTATAGTGGCAGGATCCGCCCAAACTGCTTGCACAGGAACACTCACCGCCAACGGCTCACCATTTCGGTCAGAAATAATACCACGAGCGGTTGCGATTGCTTTTACGCGCACTGAACGCATATCAGCTTGTTGAATAAGTTGATCAGGTTCGATCACTTGGATATACGCCGTTCGCGCTACCAGCACAAATAAAGCTAATACGATAAAGACTATGACTAGGTTATATCGCCAAGGGATCAAAATATCGGAGGATTGAGATGACTTCTTTTTATTAACGGTTTTCTTGTTCTTTACCGTTTTTTTATTTGTCGGCTTTTTCATTTAAGGTTCACAACCACTTCTTTATCCGAATCAGGACGTTTCATATCAAGATCTTTGATTGCGACCTTCTGAACTCGAGTATGCTCAGCAAGAGCGTTCTCTTCTAATATCAAGTTACGCCACTCACTATCAAGCTGCTCGCGACTTTCTAATAATTCATCACGCAGAGTAATTTGATTACGAGTATTATAAGTGGTTAACACTACCGCTATAGAGCTTACAAAAATAAGCAGCAGTAATACCAATGGAACTCGACCTACCGAAATAAGATCAGTCCAGATACTACGAATTAGAGTGGGTGGTTGTTTATCTTTCATAGTATTTTAATGATCATAGTTTTTCAGCAATACGTAATACTGAGCTGCGTGAACGTGTATTAACTTCAACTTCTGATTTAGACGGTTTAATTGCTTTACCTACCGTTTTCATATTGGCAGAACCTAAAGCTTTAATTTGATCTTCCGTCATAGGAATACCATGAGGTACTTGAGGACCTTGGCTCTCACGGCGCATAAATCGCTTCACCATGCGGTCTTCTAAAGAGTGAAAACTAATCACAGAAAGACGACCTTCTGGCGCTAAGATATTCATCGCCCCTTTTAAAGCGAAGTCGATTTCTTCCAATTCACTATTAATATAAATCCGAATTGCTTGAAAACTTCGCGTTGCAGGGTGCTTTTTTTCTTTAAAATTCTTTGGTGCAACATCTGAGATAAGCTTAGCCAATTGGCTAGTTCTCATCAGTGGTTCATGTTCCGGATTTTCGCGATATTCAACTAAACCACGAGCAATACGACGGGCGTGCTTTTCTTCACCAAACTCTCGTAGTACCCAGGTAATATCATCAAGCTCCGCTTCTGCTAGCCATTCTGCAGCTGATTGACCAGTTGTCGGATCCATTCGCATATCTAATGGCCCGTCTTTCATAAAACTAAAGCCGCGATCAGCATCATCCAATTGTGGTGATGAGACACCAAGATCAAATAATACGCCATCAACCTTGCCAACCAATTGATATTGCTCAGCATAAAATTGGATACCAGAAAAAGGACCATGAATAATGGTAAAGCGGGGATCATCTATTTTTTTTGCTTCTTCAATCGCTTGAGGATCTCGATCGATACTATATAAGCGCCCTTCAGGACCGAGTTGAGATAAAATCGTACGGCTATGACCTCCTCGACCAAATGTGCCGTCAATATAAATACCATTTGGCTTTATATTCAATCCTTCAATAGATTCATTAAGGAGTACAGAAACGTGTTGGAAGGTGTCGGTCATAGGGTTCAATAACTCAATTTAAGATGAATGGCTTAGGATATTCATGTCAGGCGCGCAACGCAAGAAATCAGCGGAAATTTGCGCTTATTTGGCTTAGTTTAAGCTAATTCTAACTAGAATCGTTAATAGCACGTCAAAAGGAAGACAACGAATGAAGAAATTCATAAAAAAACCCACCACAGTAAACTGCGATGGGTTTATTTAAATAGGTGGAGTTGACATCATAAGCCGGGTTCTGTCTCCGCTTGCGCGGTGATAGCCATTCGTCTAGGCCAGCAATCGCTCACTGGCTCGAGCAACCTACCCGCCCCCTTACGCGAGCAACGCAATGTGAGGGCCTATTTGGTCTTGCTTCGGGTGGAGTTTACCCTGCTACGAACTGTTGCCAGACGCACGGTGCGCTCTTACCGCACCCTTTCACCCTTACCTGTTCGCTTCTTACTTCCGAAGAAATGAAGAATAGCGTCATCGGCGGTCTTCTCTCTGCTGCACTTGTCGTGAGCTCACGCTCCCCAGGCGTTACCTGGCACCCTGCTCTTTGAAGCCCGGACTTTCCTCCCCTCCGACAGTCTCCCACTGGTTTCTACCTAGGCAAAAACCAGTAAGGACATCAACGAAGCAGCGACTATCCAGTCAACTCCGACGCGGATTATACGCACATCACCTTAGAAGACAAGCGAATCGGCACATATAGAAATATATTAATCTAGGTTATCCAGTCCCCACTTATATAGAGCATTCTTTTTCAAATTGTGAATTTCCGCGACTAAAGCTGCTGCTTTTTTCAGTGGCAATTCTTGAGTCAAAATTTTTAAGGTTCTTAAAGCGTCATCCGGAAGCGCATCGGTAGATTTATCTTCTCGATAACCATGAATAAGAATGACCATTTCTCCGCGCTTACGGTTGTCATCTTCATTGATCCACTCGATCAACTCACTTAGCGGCGCACCATGAATCGTTTCAAATGCTTTGGTTAATTCACGTGCAAGCACGACTTCACGCTCAGGCCCTAACACTGCCAGCATATCGTCCAAACTATCTGTAATTCGATGAGGCGATTCGTAAAAGATACAAGTACGCTCGGCTTTGCTAATTTCTAATAACTTATCTTTACGACCTTTACTTTTAGCCGGTAAGAAGCCTTCAAAACTAAAGCGATCCGACGGTAATCCTGAAGCACTTAAAGCCGTGATCACGGCGCAAGCACCTGGTAATGGCACAACTTTAACCCCCGCTTGACGACATTTAGTCACTAGGTGATACCCTGGATCACTAATTAGAGGAGTCCCCGCATCAGAAACTAATGCGATCGACTCTCCCGCTAACACTTTTTCAACTAATACTTGTGCTTTTTGTTGCTCATTATGATCATGTAATGCATAAGTTTTGGTTGATATGCCAAAATGAGAGAATAAACGACCACTATGCCTTGTATCTTCAGCAGCAATCAGGTCAACTTGATTTAAAATATCTAATGATCGTTGAGTGATATCCCCTAAATTACCAATTGGGGTAGGAACAATATATAGCGCTGGGGAATCTAAAAGAGCAGTTTTGTTATCTATCATTTGTTTACCGTCACTTGAGCGATTAATATAGAGTCAATCTTTCACATAAAGAATATAACGCATGCAAATTATGAATCATAAGATCTTCAGTGTACCACGCTTATTTACTTCTATCGCCTTGATGTTATTAGTATCAGCGTGTTCATCACTTACATCTGAGTCAGATAAAGTTGATATTACCGCCCCACCGGCACAAACCTCACTCAGCTATACTGACGAGGCGAATGATACTCAACCATCTACTGAGCAGACTGATTTGTACATTATGGCGCTAAAAGCCTCTGTAGTTGAAAAAAATTACAACCAAGGCCAAAGCCTGCTAAAACGCATCGTTCAATTTCCTCTAAATGATATGCAGCAAGCAGAATGGCAATTAGCAAAATCGCAAATTACAGCTGCGACTGTTGACTCAGAGGCTGCATTAAAAGAATTAAACTTCCAACAGCAGTGGCAATTAGCAGACATTCAATGGCGTAATTATCATCAGCAACGTGCTAAACTGTTTGAAGATATTCGAGATTTTTTCAATGCCGATCGTGAATGGATTGCTTACAAAGAGTTTCAACCTGTCAATAAGCAAGAATCAACCGATAAGAGAATTTGGGAAAACTTAAAGAAATATTCTAAGGAGACCATTGTTCAACTCGAAGTTCACCCAAGTGAAACTGAATTACAAGGTTGGTTATATGTCGCCACTCAAATGAAGACACAGCTAAACAACCCAAGTGGTTTGAAAACAGAACTTCAGCAATGGTTTAGTATCAATATTAACCACCCAATCGTGACTCACACTCCTGAAGATGTGCAACGCATTTTAGAACTCGATATTTCAACGCCGGAAAATGTCGCAGTACTCCTACCTCTTTCTGGTAAATATGAAATGCCTGCAAAGTTAATCCGCGATGGCTTTATTCATGCAATGACAGATGATGCAGATAAAGCCCCTTCTCTAAAGATGACGGTTTACGATACGTCAACACAGAGCCTGCAAGATATTTATGCTCAGCTAAAAACTAATAATACTGATTTCATCGTAGGCCCATTGATCAAAGATAACATTGAGCAATTACAAGATATCAATAACAACAATATTCCTATGTTGGCGCTAAACTTCCCAGATAAATTAGAGCAAGGTTCTCAAGTTTGTTACTTAACGCTATCGCCAGAACAAGAAGGGGCACAAGCGGCTAAGCACATTTTTGAAACTGGTTTTAAATACCCACTAGTACTGGCACCTAAAGGGAAACTTGGTGAACGTATTACTGAAGCATTTACAGAAAAATGGAATGAATTAAGCAATACGCCAGTAGCATCAACGCCATTTGGTAATCGTGCTGAATTGCAAAAAAATGTTAAAGATGCGTTTGGCCTAACTGATAGCCAAGCTCGCATCAACCAGATTAGACAAATCAGTAATATGGAAATGGAAACCGAAGCTCGCAGTCGTAGAGATATTGATTCTGTTTACATTATAGCAAACCGCTCAGAGTTAACGCTGCTAAAGCCATTTATTGAAGTTGCTATTAACCCAGATGCTAAGCCACCTAAACTGTTCTCCAACTCTAGTAGCAATAATGGTAAAGCTCGTGCCTATCAAGATGTCAGTGGTATTATATTTAGCGACATTCCAATGCTGTTGAATAAAGATAATGCTGAATTGACCGAGTACGATAACTTATGGCCCAAAAGCAGTAACACTGAAAAGCGTCTACATGCATTAGGTATGGACTCATATAGCTTGCTTACTCAACTTCAAACAATGAAGGTTATTCAAAGCTATCAGTACCAAGGTCAAACAGGTACTTTAAGTATTGATGATCAATGTGTGGTACAAAGAGATCTAAGTTGGGCTGAGCATGAAGCTTTTCAGTCAGAAGATCAAAAATAAGCGAGAAATCGGTTCTCAATATGAAAGCTTGGCCAATCAATATCTGATCGGCCAAGGGCTTCATGTGTTAGAAAGAAATATGAATTGCCGATTTGGCGAAATCGACTTAATTATGAAAGATGGACAAACTATTGTGTTTGTCGAAGTTAAATATCGAGCCTCATCATCATTTGGTCATGCAGCGGAAATGGTAACCTACCAAAAGTCTCAAAAGCTGATAAAAACCGCTATGGTGTGGCTTAAGAAACAATCACTGCCAATCGAAAAAACCTCCTTTCGTTTTGATGTCATTGCTATTCATAAAAATGGTGAGGATATCAATTGGATAAAAAATGCAATTACTCAAGGATAAAGCATGCTAGATAGCATTAATGATAGCTTTAAAGAAAGCATTCAGATTCAAATTGCTGCTGCAGAATCTCTCCCCGATGCCATCACTCATGCAGCACAAGCAATGGTGAGTAGCTTATTGAACGGTAATAAAATCCTTTGTTGTGGTAATGGCGGCTCTGCAGCTAACGCACAACAATTTGTCTCTTGTTTACTGAATCGTTTCGAAACAGAACGACCAAGCCTTCCAGCAATGGCTTTAACAACAGATACTTCGACGCTAACAGCTATAGCCAATGATTATCACTATCAAGAGATCTTTTCTAAACAGGTAAGAGCTTTCGGCCAAGCCGGTGATGTGTTGATTGCTATTTCTACCAGTGGAAACAGCAGCAATATTATCAAAGCCGTTGAAGCGGCTGTCACTCGGGATATGACCATCATTGCATTTACTGGTAAAGATGGCGGTGAACTTGCAGGATTACTTGGTGAGTCTGATGTGGAAATACGTATTCCATCACATAGAACAGCAAGAATTCACGAAGTTCATATGTTAACGCTTCATTGTTTATGTGACTTAATCGATCAAGTAATATTTCCCTCTCACGACGGATAAGTAATATGAAAAAACACATTGTTATTTTATGCTTCATTAGCTTATTTTTAGTTACTAGTTGTGCCTCAACAGGTAGTTCTTCTGAGCCTTCTCAGCAACAGCAATGGCAAGAAAAAAACATACAATCAAACATTAATGCATTAAATCGAGCCCCCCAGTATAGAGGAAAGGTTCGCGTAACTTCCGAAATCACGAGTACAGGACACATCTTACTTTTAGGGCAATCCATTGATGAAGAGAATAAACAGTCCATCGAAGGCTACGTAAAAAACTTACCAAACGTAGACAAAGTTTATAACCAAATTCGCATCGCAAAACCTCTATCATTCCAGCAAATCAGTCATGATATTTAGTTAACCACTAAAGTAAAAAGTGCGCTTCTATCAGATGACCGACTAGATAAATACAACATAAAAGTAACCACTGAAAATAAAGAAGTATTTTTAATTGGTAACATATCGAAAGAAGACGCTCAAATTGCGGCGGATGTTGCCAGTAAAATAGAAGATGTTTCCAAAGTAATCAAAGCATTCAATTACGTAAGCTCACCACTCATAGAATCTAAACCAGCTCCAACTTCAAATAGCAATGAGCCCGATGCGACGAGTAGTACGCTAGAAACAGATAAGAGTACTACAACAGAATTAGATCCGATAAACGATAGTAATGGCGCAGCTACACCAATAATCGAAGACGTAGATACGCCTATTAATGAAATGGATGTGTTAACTACGCCGTAAATTAGCCCTTCAAACAAGTTTAATTCGCATATAACGAAAGCAGAGTACTGATTACTCTGCTTTTTTAGAGTTAAATATTCATTTATCCAGCCCTCTGTCACTCCTTTAATAATCTCACCCCTTGTTTAAAAGTGGTTCTATATTAAACGCTGTATCTGAATTTATTAATGAATAAGTCATCCTGCTATTTGATATTCTCTCTATTCACAAGGAGTAGATCAGATAAAATAAGGCCCTCTGTATCAACACTTAATAGCTTAATTCTCATAGTCAAAGGTTAGAGTTGAGTAGCAAAAAACGATCTGCAATAAATCAGCACCTAGTAGTACTATCTAGGCAATGAATTCTGGAGTTGCAGTTAAACCAGAGAATAATCATTCTTTGTGACAACTAACTCTTTCGAATCTGGTCTGTGTATTTTTTAGAATTAGAGAATAGTCATGGCGGAATAGAAGAATTTTAAACATTCCCTAATACCTTACTAGGTTAAAGCAAACTGACAGCCAGCTTGCTTTAACCAACAACTACCAACTGAATAACCACTTCTCAATATTGGCTCTTATAGATTTTATTTTCAACAGACGAAAAAAAACCTGATTCTTTCGAATCAGGTTTCTACTCTTTATCTAAGAGATATAAGTGGCGGA
>NZ_JBLWZK010000006.1:0-180901 GCF_048266485.1 Vibrio sp.
AGCTACACCGCCGTACACTTTTGCAAGTGTAGTACAGATAGCAGCAGTAAGAGTTGTTTTACCGTGGTCAACGTGGCCGATAGTACCAACGTTTACGTGCGGTTTCGTACGTTCAAATTTTTCTTTAGACACAATCGTGTTCCTTCCTAGTTATGATTCGCTTTGACAAAGTTTGCGTCAAAACGCGCCAGAATTTGCTATTTTATGCGTCAATTTTCATCAACGCAATAGATTCATTGTTTAATAAGGCGATCAGTGATTAAACTCATCCCCAAATCAACCTTAACCGCGTTCTGCAATGATTGCTTTTGCAACATTGTTAGGCACTTCAGCGTACTCACTAAACTCCATGGAGTAAGAAGCACGACCTTGTGTCGCAGAACGTAAATCAGTTGCGTAACCGAACATGACGGACAACGGAACTTGTGCACGAATTATCTTCAGGCCAGCTGTCCCCTCGTCCATACCTTCGATGATGCCTCGACGACGGTTAATATCGCCAACAACGTCACCCATCCAGTCTTCTGGAGTAGTTACTTCAACTTTCATCATAGGCTCAAGCAGAACAGGTTGCGCTTCAAGTGCACCCGTTTTGAAAGCCATCGAGGCAGCGATTGTAAACGCCATCTCACTTGAATCTGTTTCATGGTACGAACCATCAAATAGTGTCGCTTTGACATCCAAAACAGGATAGCCAGCAAGTACACCATTATTCATCTGCTCTTCAACCCCTTTCGCGATTGAAGTGATGAACTCTTTCGGCACAACACCATTGGCAATTTCATCTACGAAAACAAAGCCTTCGCCAGCTTCTGATGGTTCAAGCTTCAGCCATACGTGACCGTATTGCCCCTTACCACCGTACTCACGGATAAATTTACCTTCCGCTTTCGCCGTACCACGAATTGTTTCACGATAAGCGACTTGTGGATTACCAACGTTGCAATTCACGTTAAATTCACGCTTCATACGGTCAACAATGATATCTAAGTGCAGTTCGCCCATACCTGAAATCAGAGTCTGACCAGTTTCCACATCCATATCAACGCGAAATGATGGGTCTTCCGCTGCTAGTTTACCAAGAGCAATAGTCATCTTATCTTGATCTGCTTGAGAGCTTGGCTCTACAACGATCTGAATAACGGGATCTGGAAACTCCATACGTTCAAGAACAATTTTATGGTTCTGGTCGCACAGTGTTTCACCTGTCGTCACATCTTTAAGACCAATGATGGCCGCAATATCACCAGCTCGTACTTCTTTCACTTCTTCACGCTTATTTGAGTGCATTTGGACAATGCGACCTAAGCGTTCACGTTGTTTCTTCACAGAGTTGTAAGCCGTTTTACCGCTTTCAACAATCCCAGAATAAACACGGATGAAAGTTAAAGTACCGACAAATGGGTCTGTTGCAACCTTAAATGCTAGTGCTGAAAACGGTTCATTGTCGTCTGCGTGGCGCTCTGCTTCATTCTCGTTTTCATCGATACCTTTAATTGCAGGAACATCAATTGGAGAAGGAAGGAAGTCAATAACTGCATCTAAAACAGCTTGTACACCTTTATTTTTAAATGCACTACCGCAAGTCGCTAATACAATTTCATTATTAAGGGTACGAGTACGAAGACCTTGTTTGATTTCAGCTTCTGTCAATTCACCTTCTTCAAGATACTTATCCATTAGCTCTTCATTTGCTTCTGCTGCTGCTTCAACAAGCTCTGTACGATATTCTTCGGCCATTTCTTGCATCTCTGCCGGAATATCTTCGTACGTGAAAGTCATGCCTTGGTCAGCATCATTCCAGTTGATTGCTTTCATCTTAATAAGATCAACAACACCTTGGAAGTTTTCTTCCGTACCAATATTCAATTGAATAGGAACTGGCGTTGCACCTAGACGATCTTTGATCTGTTCAACTACGCGTAGGAAATCTGCGCCTGTGCGGTCCATTTTATTAACAAATACTAAGCGAGGTACGTGATATTTGTCCGCTTGA
Source organism: Vibrio sp. (assembly GCF_048266485.1). Taxonomy (GTDB): domain Bacteria; phylum Pseudomonadota; class Gammaproteobacteria; order Enterobacterales; family Vibrionaceae; genus Vibrio. The sequence goes on from NZ_JBLWZK010000006.1 coordinate 1,997, forward strand.
CGCCATACAGTCTCAGATTGGGGTTCGACACCTGATGAGCCACAGAACACAACAACCGCACCATCAAGTACACGTAGAGAACGCTCTACTTCGATGGTAAAGTCAACGTGTCCAGGAGTGTCGATAATATTAATACGGTGATCTGAAAACTGAGCTTCCATACCACGCCAAAACGTCGTAGTAGCTGCTGAAGTGATTGTAATGCCGCGCTCTTGTTCTTGTTCCATCCAGTCCATGGTTGCAGCACCATCGTGAACTTCACCGATTTTGTGAGAAAGTCCGGTATAGAACAAAATACGTTCGCTTGTGGTTGTCTTTCCTGCATCTACGTGAGCAACAATACCGATATTACGGTAGTGCTCTATAGGAGTTTTACGAGCCACGATTGAATCCTCTTATTAGAGACTTAGGGACTATTGCTATATCTACTTTATTGGTTAAAAGCACTGCTTTATTAATATTTACTTGCTCTAGATATAGCAATAGTTCCTAGCATAAGCATAGGAACTAAAGAAGTACTGCAAGGAACCTTGCAGTACTAAAAAGACATTACCAGCGGTAATGTGCGAACGCTTTGTTCGCGTCTGCCATACGGTGAACGTCTTCACGTTTCTTAACAGCAGTACCTTTGTTTTCTGACGCGTCTAGCATTTCTGCTGCAAGACGTTGTGCCATAGATTTTTCACCACGCTTACGCGCAGCTTCAACTAACCAACGCATAGCAAGAGCGTTACGGCGAACCGGACGAACTTCTACAGGTACTTGGTAAGTTGAACCACCCACACGGCGAGATTTAACTTCTACCGCTGGACGAACATTTTCAAGAGCTTCTTCAAATACAGCTAAGTGATCTTTACCAGATTTCTCAGCCATAGTATCTAGTGCAGTGTAAACAATTTTTTCAGCAGTTGATTTCTTACCATCAACCATAAGGATGTTTACAAATTTCGCCAGCAATTCAGATTTGAATTTAGGATCTGGAAGGATCTTACGCTGGCCTATTACGCGACGACGTGGCATGGATGTTTCTCCGTTGTCTTCTTCAGGTTATCCAAAACTTTTCAGTTTCATCAAAATTATATAATTTTAGTGTTTGGCCTTACTTAACGCTTTTCTGTCAAAACAGAAAGCTATTAAGACTTAGGACGTTTAACACCATACTTAGAACGACCTTGTTTACGGTCGTTTACGCCAGCACAGTCAAGAGCGCCGCGAACGGTGTGGTAACGCACACCTGGTAAATCTTTAACACGACCACCACGGATAAGAACAACTGAGTGCTCTTGAAGGTTATGACCTTCACCGCCGATGTATGAAGTAACTTCAAAGCCGTTAGTTAAACGAACACGACATACTTTACGTAATGCTGAGTTCGGTTTCTTAGGAGTAGTAGTATATACGCGAGTACATACACCACGTTTTTGTGGACACGCTTCTAGCGCAGGCACGTTGCTTTTAACAACTTGCTTTGCACGTGGCTTGCGTACCAACTGGTTAATAGTTGCCATTAAATAGCTCCTGATTTACGAAAATAAGCTTGTGAAAAATCTAATCCTACTTCCAAGCAACATTTGCATGCAGCGAGAAATAAGGACGCGAAATTTTATTCATCAAGGGGGGATGTGTCAAGAAATATACAATCGTGCTGTCGAGTTTTTTTCTCTAGCAATAAGAAAAGTATCAATTATGCTGAGATTAATCCCAAGTTATTGATTGAGAGTGTTGTTCAGTAAGATAAACAAAGCCTTTAAAATCAGTTAACTGAGCACTAACACTTGCTAAACCAACCAAACCACGTGCCCCAAGATCCTCTTGTAACACCCAGCAACGATCTTTTTGATCTTTCAATCCAGTTAATAGGCTTGATTGACGAAAAAGAGCATAAACAGCATCTTCAATGAGTAATATTGCATCATCAGGTTGGATCACGTTGATCGCATCAGCTAGTCCTGATTGGCTCTTAATAATATGTAGCATGTCTATCTGCCCTATTAAAATGTCAGGATTTTTTGGCATTGTTGGAGTTTTTCTACCATTTCAGCTTGGCTTAATGCACTATTTTCAATCATCAAATCGTTTGAATTTATTTGATAATCATTTAATGATGATTGGCATATATAAATGTTATCAATCTCGTATAAATCCAACAATTTAAAGGCTGAAATATAATCTCTAGACAAAATGTTTGCCGGCTGTTGCGCTGGAAACAACTGAGTCACCCCTGCACCAATAAAAAACACATCAATATCTTCACAGTAAGCTGAAGTTGCTAACAATGCATCCAGCCCTTCTCTACCTTTTGCGCTCGTATGAGGGTGAGAACGAAATACAAAACCTAATCGCATTAAAACTGTACCACTCTATCTTGTACTAACATGGCTCCAGCAAGTCCACCTAGTCCAGTCAATTCAAATCCTTGGGCTACATTGCTACTACCTCGCCCATGCGTTTTGGCTTCATTACTATCTAGAATGCCACGACGTAATGAGGCTGCAACACAAGACTCTAAACGGACTTTATGTTGTTCACTCAATTGCTGCCAAGCTTTAGCTAGATCAAATTCATCATTCGCAGGTACAGCCAAGCTAGAAGCATTATGAACCCCATCTTGATAGAAAAACACGCTGACTAACTGATGACCTCTTTCAATCAAAGCGCAAGCAAACTGATAAGCATTGAGTGCAGATTGACTACCATAAACCGAGCCATTTACCAACAAACTATAAGTCAGCACTTTTTCTGGCGAGGGTAAGCTTTGACTCACTTTTCGCCGTCCTCAATTTTGCGCTGGCGAATATAGAGATAAACGGTGTGTTTCGAAATATTTAAACGGTCAGCTACCCGATTGATCGCATCTTTGATATCGAAGATCCCTTTATCATAAAGATCCATAACGATTTGGCGGTTTTTGGTATTGTTTGATACTGACTTATCAGCATTAATTTCTTCTATAGTGCGCTCAACCGTTTGATCCACTAGCTCTTCAACATCACTAGCAAAGTTAACCGACGAAGCTGCTTCTTCTGCTTCCGCGGTAGGCATAAAAGCGTGTAAGACTTGCGAGAAAGGTGCATCTAAATTGATATTGATACACAGTAACCCAATCACACGTTGCTCACCATTACGGATCGCAATGGTAATCGACTTCATCAATACACCGCCTTTGGCGCGGGTAAAGTAAGAACGAGAAAAGTTACGCTGCGAACCTTCAATATCTTTTAACATCTTTAACGCTAAATCCGTAATCGGAGACCCAACTTGACGACCGGTATTTTCACCATTGGCAATTTTTACTGCCGAGGTATTCAAGTCCTCTAAGGAGTGCAACACGATTTCACAATAATTACCGATCAAACTAGCAAGACCATCGACTACCGCTTCATAAGAATGCAAAATTATCTTATCGTGCTCTGTGAAGGGCATAACATGAACAGATTCCATTTCTAACAATGCTTCCGAATGTACAACTTCAGACTGACTCACACTCACCTCTACTCCGATAGAAAATCGTTATTAAAACGGTCGAACAATTAAACAAATTAACGTAAGTTTATCAGAAAATTTGAAAGAGGCACGGCTCTAACTTAAATATGATGATTTAGAACAAATTATGGGGTGTATTTTCAAGCGCTCAAAACACAAAAGGCCCATCATATTGATGAGCCTCAATTAAACTATCTAGTTCAATTAATTTGCAGCAGGAGCCTTTGGTGATTCCTCTGATTTCACTGACATTAACTCAATTTCAAATACTAATGTTGAGTTAGCAGGAATGGTTGGTGTGTCTTGTTCGCCATAAGCAAGCTCTGGCGGGATCACAACTTTATATTTAGAACCCACTTTCATTAGTTGCACGGATTCAGTCCAACCTGGAATAACGCGATTAAGTGGGAAAGTTGCAGGCTCTTTACGATCGTATGAGCTGTCAAACTTAGTGCCATCAACTAAAGTACCTTCGTAGTTCACTACTACAGTATCAGTTGCTTTTGGTGAAATGCCTTCGCCTTCTTTTTCAACTTTGTAAAGAATGCCTGATTCAGTCTTCTTCACCCCATCTTCTTTTGCGAACTCTGCACGGAATTCATCACCTGCTTTTTTCGCTGCAGCAGATTTCTCAGCGGCTTGAGCTTGCATCTTTTCAGAAACACGCTTATCTAGATCTTGTAGTGCTTGGTGTGTTTCTTCTTCTGTCATACCTGCTTTTTTAGCAAATACGTCTTCGATACCTTTTAATACGATATCTTTATCTAAGTTAATACCGATTTCTGCTGGTTTCTCAATGCTAGTATTTAGATAGTTAGCAAAAGAAACACCAATTGCGTATGCCGCCTTCTCATCATCAGTTTTGTATAATGTTGATGCAGCTGCTGATTGTGCCTGCTCAGCTTTTGCGGTTGTTTGTGCCTCTTTTGATTCTTCTTTCTGACAGCCAACTGCAAGTAGAACAGTGGCTGCAAGCAAGGATACTTTTAAAATCGGTTTCATTAACTTCTCCAGCATGATGGAAAACCATCGTTATGATGTATAAAAATTTACTCTATCAATGTGTTAGAACGTTCAAGTTCAAGCTCTATATCTAGTCACTCTAGATGCCATTAATCTACGTTAACACTATCACGTACTTAATTTAAGCTATTGTTAACTGACTGTATTTTTTTAGCAAAGTTCCGCCTTAATCCATAAAAATAATCCGCTTATTACTTTGTGTTTCAATAAAACACGACTTAAGTGACATTATTTATGCAACACTACGACTCAATCAATGATCTACAATGTGGCATCTTTCAGATATAATTTGAGTACCATCGATTTAATAACTTAACAGTGAATAAAATGCATTCAGATAATCTTGAAAACGAATTAAAACAACGAATTGATGATCTAGAGTGTCAGGTCGCTTTTCAAGAACAAACCATCCATGAACTTAACGATGCTTTGAGCCAACAGCAATTGTTGATTACTCGCATGCAAGATCAAATGAAATTTGTCGTCGGAAAAGTCAAAAACTTGGATGCTTCAAATTTAGCTGATGTATCGGAAGAAACACCGCCGCCTCATTACTAATTCACATTGTTGTTTTTCTTTGTTTCTATAAAAAATGGCTTTCTATAATCAAAAACGCCAACATTAGACGTTGGCGTTTTTTTAAAGATTAGTGAGAGCAGCCACAGCCGCCATTTCCATCACAACCTTCTTTTTTCTCTTCATGATCATGGCCACAGCAGTCGCCATCATGATCGTGGTGATGACCACCCACTTGATGTACATGACCATGAGCCACTTCTTCTTCCGTTGCTTCACGTACCGCAACAACTTCAACATCAAACGTTAATGTTTGCCCTGCAAGCATGTGGTTACCATCAACTACAACTTCATCACCATCAACTTCTGTGATTTCTACTGGGATCTGACCTTGGTCGGTATCCGCTAAGAAACGCATGCCAACCTCAATTTCATCTACACCGTGAAATACGTTAGCTGGAACACGTTGAACCAGACCTTCGTTGTGCTCACCGTAAGCATCTTCTGGAGCAATAGTTGCAGAGAATTTATCACCGGCAACTTTACCTTCTAGCTCTTTTTCTAGACCTGTAATTAGGTTGTTGTGACCGTGTAGATAGTCTAGTGGCGCTTCAACCGTTGATTGGTCTACTACCACACCATCTTCTACTTTTACTTGGTATGCCAAGCTAACAACAACGTTCTTTTCAATTTTCATATTCGCTCCAAATTCAGATTAAGCGTGAGAATGTGTGAGCACTTAATCTCTATGTGCAAGATAATGGGGATAAGCCAGACAGATTTCAATCGCTAATCAAGGATTATTTTACAAACCTGACGAATATCTTGCGGTTAGCAATCATCATTCTGGCTTAAAAATACCGATTAATTGTTCTGAACTAGACAAACTGAAGCTAGGTGAATTGGAACTAGTGTTAGCTGAACTGGTTTCTATCACTTGTGGTGTTTTTTGTTCAACATAATCACATTCAACACACTCAACCACTTCAATTTGATTTTCTTCCCATACTCGTAAACTATCGCTTTGTTTACAGTTTGGACAGTTAGCACCAGCAATAAATCTCTTCTTGGTTTTCATATATATCCTATTTCATAACTGAGTTGAGCTAGTCCCAATGCTGTTGAGTCTGACGATCTCTTTCCATCTCTCGGTCAAAAACCTCTTCCAACTCTTTGCGCGCTTCTTTAGCTCTAATTCCCATATCTTTATCTTCTATATGCAAAGACATCAGTTCTTTTAACATAGTGGTGTCGAGTTTTCTAAAATGTGCTTCTGCACGCTTGGCTTGATAAGGGTGCATGCCCAATTGATTTAACACTTGTCGTCCTAAATCAAGAGCCCCTAAGAAAGTCTCACGCGAAAATAATGTCACACCAATATTCATCAATTGATAAGCTTCTACCCGACTACGTGCACGGGCGAGAATTTTTAAATGCGGAAAATGCTGTTTACACAGTTCAGCGATCTTTAGCACTTCATCCGGCGAATCGGTACAAATGGCGATGGCTTTCGCTTTTTCAGCACCAGCGGCCCGTAACAAATCAAGCTGCGTGGCGTCACCGTAATACACTTTGTAGCCAAATTTACGTAAAAGTTGAATTTGGCTGGCATCACTTTCTAATACCGTGACTCGGATCTTATTGGCATACAACAAACGCCCTACAACTTGGCCAAAACGCCCGAAGCCCGCAATGATGACTTTCGACCCTTCATCGACCACATCCGATTGCATGTTATCGCTAACGTTAATTGTGCGGTCAAACCATTTTTGCTGAGCAAGTAATATCAAGGGCGTGGTCATCATAGACAAGCTCACCACCACTAACAGGAAAGAGCTCACTTCAGCACCGAGTAAGCCATGACCTTTTGCGGCAGTAAACAAGACGAAAGCAAACTCTCCACCCTGGCTTAATATTGCCGCCATGCGACTGCGTGCTTTTGCCCGTGTGCCCATAAGGCGAGCAAGTAAGTAAAGAATAAAACCTTTAATACTCACCAGCACCACGACTGCAGCCAAAATTTTAATTGGATAAAGCGTTAGCAACTCAAGGTTGACTGCCATACCCACCGACATAAAGAACAAGCCAAGCAGCAGTCCTTTAAAGGGTTCAATAGCAATCTCTAATTCATGACGATATTCACTTTCTGCCAATAACACGCCAGCTAAAAATGTGCCTAATGCCATAGATAAACCAAGCTGTTGCATGATCACGGAAATACCAATCACCAATAACAAGGCTGCTACGGTAAATAACTCACGAACTCGGCTCATCACCACATAACGGAAGATCGGTCGTAGCAAATAATGGCCACCAACTAATAAGCCAACGCCCCCACCAATCATCCAAACCGCATCTAACCAGTCACCACCAGCATTACCAGCTAATAATGGTAATACCGCCAGCATTGGAATGACCGCGATATCTTGAAAAAGCAAAACGGAAAAACCAGATTGTCCAGTTTCAGTACCCGCTAGTCCTTGTTCTTCAATAACCCTTAATGCGATTGCGGTTGAAGAAAGCGCTAACCCCATGCCTATCACTACACTATTTTGCCAACTAACACCAAAAGCATTAGCGATCATGGAAATCACTAGAGTTGTCACGACTACTTGTGCTCCACCTAAACCTAAGATAGGCATGCGCATTTGCCAAAGTTTTTTGGGGTTTAACTCTAAACCAATCAGAAACAGCAATAACACCACTCCAAGTTCGGAAAAGTGCATCACGCTATCCACGTCACTAATCAAGCCTAGTCCCCACGGACCAATAACAATACCCGCCAACAAATACCCCAATACCGACCCTAAACCTAAACGTTGCGCTAAAGGGACAGCGACCACAGCAGCGGCCAGAAACACGACGCCACTTTCTAAAAAATCAATTGTTGATGCCATAATCCTTCCTTGTACTACTGACTACTTTCAAGTGGATGCAACAACCAAGAGCGATAAGCCTGTGCATGTTCAATACGTACCGCTTGTTCTACATTCCTTGCCCAATATAACACTAAGGGCTCAATCCAATGCATCTGACATAATTTGGCAGTCAACTCAAAAGGCTGCAAAATTTGTTCCAAAGGATATTGATTATAACCATGAGCTGAGAAAGCGTCTTTAGACCCCCCCGTCGTCACCACACTCCGCCAGTATTTATCTTTAAGTGCGCGACCTTTGCCGAATGCAAAACCTTTTCCGAGTACCGTATCCATCCACTCTTTCATCAAAGCTGGACAGGAATACATAAACAAGGGGAACTGAAAGACAATCACATCATGTTCGAGCAATAATTTGTGCTCAGCAGCAACATCAATAAAAAAATCAGGATAATGGGCATACAAATCGTGCACCGTCACATGAGGTAAATTTTGCGCTGCTTTTAATAACATTTGATTGGCAACCGAGTTATCGGGATCGGGATGCGCATAAATGACCAATACGCGAGGTTGTAGAATCTGATCGTCATTTTTAATAGATGTAGTAGTATGTTGGCTTATGTCTGACATCCTTACTCCCTGACATTCCTGAATATGAACACTAAAAAGTGCACGCTTTTGTCACTTTCCACAACCTAAGATCTTTGTAACAAAGATTGTTAATCATCATATCGCAAATCGTATAATAATCGATATTTATACCCAAGTAACTTCAAGGTGCAGAATTCAGAGCTATCATCCAAACCTTTAGGCAAAGAAAATTGACGAAGGAATGTAAGCACCTTTCAAACCAATCTGACGCAGAATAAAGATTTGGATGAAGCTCCCGAAGGACAAGTTTTAAACGGCGTTAATGAACAGAGATAGAATCACTATGATCATGTTCAATTTGCCTTGCCTAAAGCTTGTTTTATTCTTGCTGAAACTTGCACCTTGAAGTTACTTGGGTATATCCTTGAAGCGCCTAATATTCAAGCCGCTGCATTTTTCATTCTTTCTCATTTTTCATGCCTCAAATAAGACTCCTATGATTACATTTTCAGATATTCAATTGCTGCGTGGTGGTAAACCACTTTTAGAACAAGCTTCAGCGACGATTCACCCGGGTGATAAAGTTGGCCTAGTCGGAAAAAATGGTTGTGGTAAATCCACGCTATTCGCCTTACTGAAAAATGAATTATCAATTGATGCCGGTAATTTCCAAATGCCAGCCCACTGGGAACTCGCTTGGGTTGCTCAAGAAACACCAGCATTAGAACGCGCCGCTTTAGAGTATGTGATTGATGGCGACCGTGAATATCGTCAATTAGAGCAAGATCTTACCGCGGCAGAACAAGCCGATAATGGCACCCTAGTCGCGGAATTACACGGCAAGTTAGAAACTGTTGGTGGCTACACTATTAAATCTCGCGCCGCAGAACTATTAAACGGTTTAGGCTTTAGCCAAGAGCAAATGCAATGGAACCTCACCCAGTTCTCTGGTGGTTGGCGTATGCGTTTAAACCTCGCCCAAGCTCTATTGTGTCGCTCTGATTTATTACTACTCGATGAGCCAACCAACCACTTAGATCTCGATGCAGTACTTTGGCTTGAAAAATGGCTACAGAACTACCCTGGTACATTAATTTTAATTTCGCACGACCGTGATTTCCTCGACCCTATCGTGGGGCGCATCATTCATGTCGAAAACCAATTGCTCAACGAATACACCGGCAACTACTCATCATTTGAAACCCAACGTGCACAAAAGTTAATGCAGCAACAAGCCATGTATGCCAAACAGCAAAAGCAAATGTCGCACATGCAAAGCTATATTGACCGCTTCCGCTATAAAGCCTCTAAAGCTCGTCAGGCACAAAGCCGAATTAAAGCCTTAGAGAAAATGGAAAAAGTCTTACCGGCGCAGTTTGATAACCCATTTAGCTTTGAGTTTAGAGAGCCAGCTGCACTCCCCAACCCTATTATGATGATGGACCAAGTCTCTGCTGGCTATGGCGATAACTTAATATTAGAACACATTCGCTTAAACCTAGTTCCCGGCAGTCGCATTGGTTTACTCGGTCGTAATGGTGCGGGTAAATCAACCTTAATTAAATTGCTGTCTGGCGAACTCAAGCCACAAAGCGGAGATTTAACCTATTCGCAAGGGGTGAAAATCGGCTACTTCGCTCAGCATCAATTAGAAACTCTGCATCCTGAAGAGACACCGTTGCAACACATGATGCAAATTGCGCCAAATCATACCGAGCAACAATTACGCGACTACCTAGGTAGCTTTGGTTTTGTCGGAGATAAAGCTCTCGATAAAGTCGCGCCATTCTCTGGTGGCGAAAAAGCTCGCCTCGTTCTAGCCTTAGTTGTATGGCAAAAGCCGAACTTACTATTGCTCGATGAACCAACTAACCACCTTGACCTAGATATGCGTCAAGCCTTAACCATGGCACTGCAAACCTTTGAAGGGGCAATGGTGATTGTCAGCCACGACCGTTACTTACTGCGCGCTACCACCGACGATTTATACCTTGTCGATGCCAAACAAGTGGCGCCTTTTGACGGCGACTTAGCGGATTACTACAAATGGTTAACTGAACAACAAAAACAAGATAAAAAAGATGCACTGCCAGAAACAAACTCAGAGCCTAGTCAAAATAGCGCCGCAGCACGTAAAGAACAAAAACGTCTAGACGCTGAATTACGTAAACAAACTGCACCAATTCGCAAAAAACTGACACAACTCGAAGCGAAAATGGACAAACTAGGCGAGCAATTAGCCGATGCTGAACAACAACTTGGCGATGTGTCACTCTACCAAGATGAAAACAAAGCTAAACTTACCCAAGTATTAACGCTACAAGCCAATAGTAAATCTCAATTAGAAGAGGTTGAAATGGAATGGATGGCACTACAAGAAGAACTGGAATGCCTTATACCCAAGTGACTTCAAGGTGCAGAATTCAGAGCTATCATCCAAACCTTTAGACAAGGAAGGTTGGCGAAAGAATGTAAACACCTTTCAAACCAATCTGACGCGGCCTATCTCTTATAAAAAGAAGAGGTTTGAATAAAGCTCCCAAAGGGCAAGTTAAAACAAGCCTTACGCGGCGTTAAATTAAATAGAGATAGATTATGATCATATTCAATCTGCCTTGCCTAAAGCTTGTTTTATGCTTGCTGAAATTCGCACCTTGAAGTTACTTGGATATTATCAACAATGAGCCAATATAGACCTCTACCTTTAACCTTCGAACGCTTATGGCAATTTAGTTTGCAGCATTATGGTGTGCGGGCAATTAAAGAAGCCTGTCTAATCTTACAAAATAGGTATAAAGGGAAGGTCAACCTAATCTTGTTATTAAAATGGCTGGATGAGCACCAATTAAGCTTAACGGAAGAACAATGGCTACAATTAGATGGCGCTATTGAGCGAACCGAAAACTTATTACAACAATTTCGTGATTACCGACGAAAAGTGAAACCTCATTTACCGGATACGCTTTACCGTGAATCACTACAATTTGAATTACAATTAGAGCGTCAGCAACAAGCGGATTTGGTGCATTGTATTAACCTGCTTGATTTAACCCCAAGAACAGGTCAACCAATGACCCATATCTATTGTGAAAAAATTGGGGCTCAACGGTTATCTCAAGTTTTTTATAACACTGAAAAATAAAGGCCACATCAATGATTATTCCATGGCAAGACATCGATCCCGACACTTTAGATAATCTCATAAAAGAATTTATCTTACGTGAAGGCACCGATTACGGTATGCAAGAAACCTCGCTTAAAACCAAGATAAAACAAGTCAAAGGACAACTAAAATCTAGCAGTGTAGTGATTGTTTTTTCAGAGCTGCATGAAAGCGTTGATATAAAACCGATCAATGAATTGAATTAAGCTCAGTACATCCCCCTATTTATTCTTGCCAGTCATTCCTCTACACTGTCATTCAAAATATAAGTCGAAAGAAAGGATTATCATGTCGGCAAAACATCCCATTATTGCGGTAACGGGTTCTTCAGGTGCGGGTACCACCACCACTTCAGAAACCTTCCGAAAAATGTTTAATATGATGAACATTAAAGCGTCTTGGGTAGAAGGCGATAGCTTCCATCGCTACACTCGCCCCGAAATGGACGTTGCAATCCGCAAAGCCAAAGAACAAGGTAAACACATCAGTTACTTTGGCCCGGAAGCCAATGACTTCCCCGCTTTGTCTGAATTCTTTAATCAATATGGAAAAAATGGCAGCGGCAAAATTCGTCGTTACTTGCATAGTTTTGATGAAGCCGTCCCTTATAACCAAATGCCCGGCACCTTTACTCCATGGCAAGACCTACCAGAAAATACTGATGTATTGTTTTATGAAGGATTACATGGTGGTGTAGTCGATGGCGATATCAATGTCTCTAAGCATGTGGACTTTTTGATTGGCATGGTACCGATTGTAAACCTTGAATGGATCCAAAAATTCGTCCGAGATACTCGTGACCGCGGCCATTCACGAGAAGCCGTGATGGACTCTATTGTTCGCTCAATGGATGACTACTTAAATTATATCACGCCGCAATTCTCCCGTACTCACATCAACTTTCAGCGCGTCCCTACCGTCGATACTTCTAATCCACTTAATGCCAAAGGCATACCGAGTTTGGATGAGAGTTTTGTAGTGATCCGCTTGCGTGGAATTAAAAACGTCGACTTTCCATATCTACTATCAATGATTGAAGGCTCTTTCATGTCGCGTCACAACACCCTCGTAGTACCTGGTGGCAAGATGAGTTTTGCAATGGAATTAATCATTCAACCACTGCTTCATCAACTAATCGAAACAGGTAAAATCGCCTAAAGTGTTACTCAGAACACACTTAGTGACTAGTCTGTGACCTTGAACACAATTTAATGATGAAAAACCCCATAGTTAGCCGCTCAAAGTCAAGAAATCCGATCTAGAAAGAGGTACTATAAAAACACTAATGCAACACAACTTGCAGCAATAACATTTAACACCTATTCTATTTGACCAGTTTAGCCGGTCTCAGGATGAATGACTCAAAACTGAGCAAGCCTTGTAGAGGAAGTAACAAATTATGGTTCTAGGTAAACCTCAAACAGATCCAACATTAGAGTGGTTTCTATCTCACTGTCATATCCATAAGTACCCATCAAAAAGTACTTTGATTCACGCTGGTGAGAAAGCAGAAACACTGTATTACATTGTTAAAGGGTCTGTGGCAGTATTAATCAAGGATGAAGAAGGCAAAGAGATGATCTTGTCTTACTTGAACCAAGGTGACTTCATTGGTGAATTAGGTCTTTTTGAAGAAGACCAAGAACGTACCGCTTGGGTTCGTGCAAAATCTCCTTGTGAAGTTGCGGAAATCTCATTTAAAAAATTCCGTCAATTAATCCAAGTTAACCCAGACATTCTGATGCGCCTTTCTGCCCAAATGGCAAAACGTCTACAAATCACTAGCCAAAAAGTGGGTGACTTAGCATTCCTAGACGTAACTGGTCGTATCGCTCAAACGCTACTTAATCTAGCAAAACAACCAGATGCAATGACGCACCCAGACGGTATGCAAATCAAGATCACTCGTCAAGAGATCGGTCAGATTGTTGGCTGTTCACGTGAAACCGTTGGTCGCATCTTGAAGATGCTAGAAGAGCAAAACCTGATTTCTGCTCACGGTAAAACTATCGTAGTCTACGGAACGCGTTAAGATTTAATATCCGCGTTTAGTAGAGTAAGAAAAATTAAAAGCCACTGAATGGTAAGTTCAGTGGCTTTTTTAGTATTTGTAATTTAAGAACGTTGCTCGGGCGCTTCGCTGCTTGTAGCTCGAAAAAGATAACAGCGAAAAGATTAGTAACGTGTCGTGGTAAGCAACCGAAGCCAAGCTTTTGTTTTTCCTAGCTTCGAGAAGCGCAGCGCCCTAAACACGAGTATCGAAAGAGCGCTTACCCTATCGCCGGCAATACTCCAAGACTAATCATCATTTGTACCACAATAATCACCACACCTGCTGCTAGCGTTAGCATGAGAGCTGGCGTACCGCCAGAGACGGTGAAGGCTTGTTTATCTTGATTGAGTGTACGAGAACGCATCACCATTGCGACAGGGAGTAAGATAGCCAATATCGCCAATGCAATTGCGGCATAACCAAGAGCCATGATAAAACCTTGCGGGTAAAATAACGCAAAGCATAGTGGTGGAATAAAGGTCACTAGCGCGATACCAACACGTCCGCCTTTGCTTTTATTTTTATTTAAGCTGTCACCTAAGAATTCAAATAATCCTAAGCTCACACCTAAAAAAGAGGTGATTAATGCTAAATCAGCAAATACTGAAACCACTTGTGAAATAGCCGAGCTATGAATTACTTTCGATAACGTACCGACTAAGGCTGTCACATCTCCCGCTTGAGATAATGTCGCTTGATCAACCACACCGAGCGTGGCCAGTTGCCATAAGATGTAGACCACTAGCGGCAGTAAAGAGCCGAAAATCATGACCTTCTTCAAAGCTTTCATATCAAGGTTTAAATAACGCACTACTGCTGGAATACTGCCGTGGAAACCAAAAGAGGTAAAAATCACGGGCAATGCCGCCACAATCAAACCTTTTTCCAATGGCATATTAAGAAGATGTACCGCTTGAATATTGGGCGTTAAGAAAAACAGCATGACCGCCATTGCAATCAATTTACAGGTGAATAGCACGCGGTTGACTCGATCTACCGACTGAGTACCAAACGTCACAATTGCGGCAATGATAATAGTGAAAATAAGCGTGCCGATACCATTCGACACATCAATAGAAAACCAGTTATGCAGTTTTGCATTAAACTGACCACCACCACCGGCGATGTAGGCTGCACATAGTGCATAAAATAAGAAAAGCATAGCAAACGTCGCGATCCATTTCCCTTTTTCACCAAGAAACTGCTTAGCTAAGGTATGTAATGTAGCGTCATAATCTGCGTGTTGATGTAGCTCCAACATTAACAAAGCGGTATAGGCCATTAACGCCCACATACTAATCATGATGGTTAAAGAAGTGCTGAAGCCTAACCCTGCGGAAGCAATAGGTAATGCCAACATACCAGCACCAATCGTAGTGCCAGCAATAATCAAAGTACTGCCTAGAATCTTTGAACTGCTCATCTGCTTTTTCTTTTATTTATTGGAAGAATAAGCTGACACATTACCACTTATCAGAAGTAAATCGAGGTGAGAGTTCAAAATATCGATTAAACATTCGACAATATTGACTCAAAACGGGCTTTTATTATGGTGTAAAAATATAATTACACAGTGTAAATAAAAATAAACCCAGAGCAATCACTCACTCTGGGTTCACTTCAATATAAAGTATCAAGAAAAATTAGATACCGTATTGCGCGCGATAAGCTTTTACCGATTCAAGTTGCGCTTCGTTATTCCCTTGCTCTTCAAGATAGGTCACTAGATCACCTAGGCTGATGATCGAAATCACCGCGCAGCCAAAATCACGCTCGACTTCTTGAATCGCCGATAACTCACCTTTGCCTTTTTCTTGACGATCAATCGCAACCAATACACCTGCAAGATCGGCGCCATTCGCTTTAATGATTTCCATTGACTCACGAATTGCGGTACCGGCTGTGATCACATCGTCCACCAGCATAATACGACCTTCTAATGGATTGCCCACTAAGTTGCCGCCTTCACCATGATCTTTGGCTTCTTTACGGTTAAAGCAATATGGCGTATCAATATCGTGATGATCAGCAAGTGCAACCGCTGTTGTTGTCGCAATTGGAATGCCTTTGTAAGCAGGGCCAAATAGCACATCAAACTCAATACCAGAATCCGCTAAAGCTGCGGAATAAAAACGACCTAGGCGCGCAAGATCACGTCCAGTATTAAACAAACCTGCATTAAAGAAATACGGACTCGTACGGCCAGACTTTAATGTGAATTCGCCAAATTTAAGAACTTGTTTCTCAAGGGCAAACTCAATAAATTCACGTTGATATACTTTCATAAAATATCTCGACTATCGTGTTGGTGATATAGTTTTTTGATTTCGGAACATCGTAGCTAGAGCGCTTTGCTTCTCGTTACTCGAAAAAGAAGATATCCATTAAACGATGAGCTTTTCCAAGAAACGAGTTACGTTTTTTTCCGAGTCACGTATTATTATTTATTCCGCCAGAGTGGCTTTCTGGACTGCGATAATATCGTTAATGCCTTTCTCGGCTAAATCTAATAATTGATTCAATTCTTGGCGGGAGAACGCTTCGCCCTCTGCCGTGCCCTGAACTTCAATCATCTTACCTTCTTCGGTCATTACCACGTTCATATCGGTATCGGCAGCAGAATCTTCCACATACTCTAAATCACATAAGGCGTGTTCACCTAAAATACCCACTGAAACCGCGGCAACATGACACTTCATCGGGTTCTTCTTCAATTTACCTGAAGCAACGAGTGATTGGATTGCATCAGCCAGAGCAACACTTGCACCCGAGATAGAAGCAGTACGTGTACCACCATCGGCTTGAATCACGTCACAATCAACCGTGATCATCATTTCGCCTAATACATCCAAATCCACAACCGCACGTAAGCTACGCGCGATTAAACGTTGGATCTCCATAGTACGGCCACCTTGTTTACCGCTTGCGGCTTCACGACGGTTACGAGTATGGGTTGCACGTGGCAACATACCATATTCCGCGGTTACCCAACCTTTGCCACGACCTTTTAACCAACCTGGTACTTTTTCTTCAACACTGGCATTACATAATACTTTGGTGTTACCAAACTCAACCAATACTGAACCTTCAGCATAAGCCGTATAGTTACGAGTCATTTTAATCGGACGAACTTGATCAGCTGCGCGATCATTTGGGCGTAAAGTTGAAGACATAAAGAAATACCTGATTAGCGATAGAATTGGGGCGAGATTATAACGATCTTGCTGTCAAAAAGCGATCTTAACGACGATTAATAGAACCGCTTGGATTAAACAAACCACCTTGTCCTAGACTGTGATAATATTCACCACAGAAAAATTATCACACAATTTAGATTAGGTAATCTCCAATGATCTACAGCATGACCGCCTATGCCCGTAAAGAAATCAAATCTGATTGGGGCAACGCAGTGTGGGAAATCCGCAGTGTCAACCAACGTTACTTAGAAACTTACTTCCGCCTACCAGAACAATTTCGTGGTTTAGAGCCAATCCTACGCGAGCGTTTCCGTAAGCGTTTAGCCCGCGGTAAAGTAGAATGCCACCTACGTTTTGAAGCCAATACCAAAGCGCAAAGTGCTCTCAACATCAATGAAGATCTTGCTAAGCAAGTGATTCAAGCGGCAAACCAAGTCATGTCTCTAACTGGTGAAGACTCTCGCATTAACCCATTCCAAGTAATGAACTGGCCGGGCGTAATGGAAGCACCAGAGCAAGATATGGATGCGATTCAAAAAGAATTACTTGAAGCATTCGAAGACGCGACGTCTGATTTCATCGAAGCGCGTGGCCGTGAAGGTGCCAACATGAAAGCACTGATCGACCAACGCCTTGAAGCGATCACCGCAGAAGCCGCCAAAGTACGTGCGCGCATGCCAGAGATCCTACAATGGCAACGTGATCGCCTATTGAATAAATTTGAAGAAGCCAAGATCGAACTAGACAGTTCACGCGTAGAACAAGAGCTTATCTTACTGGCGCAAAAATCAGATGTCGCCGAAGAGCTCGATCGCCTAGACTCTCACGTCAAAGAAGCCAACAACATTATGGAAAAAGGCGGCGCTTGTGGCCGTAAACTGGATTTCATGATGCAAGAATTCAACCGTGAAGCGAATACGTTAGCTTCTAAATCGATTAGCACTGATGTGACGGCTTCGGGTGTTGAGCTGAAAGTCTTGATTGAGCAGATGAGAGAGCAGATCCAGAATATTGAGTAGGGAATCAAACTCACCCACAAAGAACTAGGTAACTTAAAGAACAGATAGTTAGGGTAATCCTCCCATTTTTAACTACTGTTAAAAATGGGAGGATTACCGACTACTATAATTAACGAGTATACATGTCAATTCTAGAAAGAGTATCTCGATAATCCAATATTTTGTGCCTGAGATTCAAGAAGTCATCAAAATTGAACTCAGTTTCTTTCTTACTGTTTTTTAAAACATACTTACCCTGAGTGCAGCTTTTTTCCATAGCATGAGCTAATTGATTTCTAGGAACTAAGATTGCATTCGGGTAATCAGACAGTGAATTAATGTAAGGGTAAAGCCTTTCATCATCTATTTCATTCAAAATTTTAACGAGAACTTGAATCTTAGGTTGACTACTAAGTAAGCTTGTATATTGATTAATCTCTTTATCGTCTCCTAGACTTTTAATTTTCTCTAGTGACTTCTCATGAAAAGAGCAAGTTGTACTTAATATTTCGTCAATATACTTTCCTTGGTCGACTTTACCGACCAACCTATGAAATAAATCGTCAATGAGGTGGTCAAAATCAGCAACAGCGGCAAGATACAGACCTCTCATTTGATTTAAATCAAGAACCTTACGTAACCTAGAATCAATTATATATGTAAGATTGGCTGGCAAATCATTCCTATTATAACAATACACCCCATCAACACTAATTTTACTTCGAAGCGTAGCAGGCGTTTCACTACTATAAAAAACTATGTCAGTCGCAGTACAATAACGTCTAATTATTTTAATAAGATCACTGCCATCTCTATCTTCTTCTTTGAGTTTATAATCTACAACTAGCAAATCATAATCTTTCTTTTTAAAGATATTTTTTATAGTATCTTCGTTACCAACATCTTGCCTACAATCTAATTTTAAATCGAAGCCCATTCTTGCTAGCTTTAGTTTGATGTGTTCTTGTGCAGATGAAACATTTTTTGGTCTATCATCAAACCACAGAACATTATATTCTAACTTCATTTTGCAAACCTAATTATAAACTTAGCACCATTTTCATATGTAGGATCGGCTTCAATGCTGCCACCCATTTCATTAATCACTTGCTTTACATGATAGAGGCCGAGACCTGAACCATCAGTTGTTGTTACGCCCATATCAAATATACTCTCGATATCAAGTTTTAAGTGTGGCGCAAATCCAAAACCATCATCATAAACTTCGACTTTCATTCTTTTTTTATCAGTTACGGAAGATGAAAATGTTATTTTAGTACACCCTGTATTTGGCTTTGATGCATTGTGAACTAAGTTATCAACAACTAACATCACTTCCAAAGGCATAAATGTCATATCCCATTCGTGACCATCACTAATCCATTCAACATCTATATCAGGTGAATATTTACTTACTACTTCCTCAAGGTATTCTCTTGCAAAAAACACTAAGTCTTCATCAATTTCTTCCGCACTAAGTCTATAATCTGCGACGGTAGCAATTCTTGAAACCGTGAGAATCTGCTGATTCTTGAAACTTATCGATTCAAGTATTTGGCTAATCTCTTGCGTCGACATATCCTTACCAGATCTTAAGCTGTCTAACTTCAATTGAATTAAATGATTTATACTCGACGAATATATTCCAATTTGATGATGGAAGTTGCGTACAGTCTCTATATCTAGTGAGGATGCCTTTTTCAAAAATAATGAGCGTTTTTTCTCTTCCTGTAACGCTTCTTCAACAATTTCTAGTTTCTCAGTACTGTCGTCTAGACTTTTTTGTAGTTCCTTATTCTTTTCTAGCTCAACTAACTTGGCTTCTCTTTCTTTGCTAGCTTCTTCTTCTGCTTCTAATCTTAGCTTTCTTTCGAGTTCAGCTTCTTCTCTCGATTGTCTCTCAGCTTCTTTAAGTTCGCGATACTGGTTTAAGGCTATTTCTATTCTTTCTTGAAGAGATTCGCTTCCAGATTTAGAAACAAACTGCTGTAAATCATTTATCACTTCAGAAAAGTTATTGTTTCGTATACTAACTATATCAACTAATCGTTCACTATAATCTATGACTTCAACATCTTTGGATGTAGCCAACTTAGATATAACTTTAACAACTCTAGATTTACCTTGATCAGTTAATATTCTTGATAAATTATCAGACTCTGCATCCAGTTTATCTGGCCATGAAACTTTAGAAACATATGCTTCTAGTCTTTTTAAAGCATGATCATAAAAGAACTTAAATAGCTGTTGTGATGATGCCGTTACTACAAACCCTTTGTCTCGACTACTTGCTTCTTTAAATTTAGTTGAATCACCTATAACGTCTATAATACCAAGAATCTCACGAGTACCAAGATATCGACCATAACCTTGTGTTTTTCTTGAGTTTAGCCCTAATGTGTCATCGTTAGGTTCACCAATTGGAAACACTCTAAATCCATTATTAAATAAGAATATTGAACCAAATTGAACACTTGGTATACCCATTGTTCTAGTGAAGTTATTTTTAGCAGCTGTATTCATATAATATATTTCAATATTAACGTCAGCTTTATAAAGTAAATTATAGTTATTTTTTTCTCTTATCTTGTAAACTAACTCACCACGGTCAATTAAAGTTGTTTCTATACCATTATCATCTTTAGATATGTTAACTTTAATTCTAGTAGTTTTTTCTGATATTTTATCAAATACAAGGTTCCTAACTTTACCATTAACCACATCAATGTAAGGAGAATCAGAATCAACACTATTTTTTGATTCCTTAGAAAGGTTCTCTTTATCTTTATCTAACTCACTTGGTGCTGATATTATGACGTCAAAATCATTCTTCATTCCAAATGGATCAATTAACTTAGCTAGTGCAGACTTCAACCTTATTAGTTTATATCTTGACCAACTATCTTTATCCCTCAAGTGTTTGAGTACTAAAACGGTGCCCGAATTTTTCACTTTAAGTCTTGAGTCATCTGGACAGTCGAAATCGTTAGCTTCGCAGTAAGCAACATTTACTGAATCAAATTTATCTTTTTGATTTAATTCAAAATCATCCCAACTAAGAGCAATTTGATGTACCTTTTCACATTTATCAGACTTGGTTTGAATAACTAAATCACGACCTAACCTATCACACGAAAACCTACCCACCCCTTTATTTCCTGCATAGTGGGCACGTTTTGCTCTCAAGTTAGCTCGATAATCTTTTGAAAGAGACACATCTTCTGAATCGTCAGCCTTAGCTGAATAGGCTACAAAGAGCCATTTATTTACTAGATCATCATAAGACATTCCCTTACCATTATCAGAAATGATGATTTCATCTTCTAAAAAAGTAATTTCAACATTGTCGGCGTAAGCATCAAATGAGTTTTTTACAAGCTCAAAAATAGCAACAAAATCATCCGTTATAAGATCTTTACCAATAATGCTTTTTAGACCAGTGCTAACTTGAAATTTCAATTAATTTTCCTTCATGAATAAGCTTTTGAGCATAACCCCAAGGGCTTCAGCTAATAAGGGAGGTACTGCGTTTCCTACTTGCGTGTAGCGAGGGCATTCTTGAGTCCTTCTTTCCCCACCAGTCGTGTACTTACCTAAAATATCGAAATCATCAGGAAACGATTGGATTCTAGCCATCTCTCTTACAGTAAGTATTCTTGGTTCAGAGTAGTGCAGTAAGTCATCAGGTAACGTAGTTAGTGTCTTAGAAGGCTCATTAGCATTGAGTACTGTTATAGCTTGTTTCTTCGTACCTATCTCTAGACGCATAGCGTCACTCAAACTCACACCCGGTTTGCAGATCTGCTGGATTCTAGTGAATTTCTCTATAGTTGTATCTTTATGGCGAGCTAGACGAAGACTATTGGGTTTATTTTTACCTCCATTCTTTCTTATAACTCGAAGGTACTTTGATTGCTTCTTAGGCTGAGTGTAGTTAATTTCTTTAAAGCCACTAACTTCATTCCCAGAATGATAAGCAAGTCCATTTTCACTTACTAGAAGATCACCGATAGCATCACTAACCTTTACATGACTTAATGGGAGCTTTTTATCAATCAAAAAATCTCTTTTTGTGCTGGCTAAAATTTCGAATGGGTTTTTAAAGTTTTCCGCCACCAACTCTTTTTTTATGCCAATCATGATGAATCGAGTTCTTTTCTGAGGAACACCAAAATCCGCACTACATAAAAAGTCTGTAAAAACTTTGTAGCCAAGCTTTTCTAATTTGGCTTTTACAATCATAGAATGCGGTTTTCTAGCCTTCTTACCTTCTGCTGGCTTGAAGGACGCGTTAAACCCTCGAACGTTTTCTAGCAACAAATACTTAGGTGAGACTATCTCTACCATCTTAATATATTCGTCGGACAACTTGTTACGAGGATCTTTTGCATTTCTTCTACCAGCCAAGGAAAAGCCCTGACAGGGAGGTCCCCCTGCAATTAGATCAACTTGACCTTTCAGAGCCGATAGTTGTTCTAGGTGATTTTCAAGAAGATCTTGAATTGTAGTTTCTTGTTTTGGTAACCAAGTTGGCCAGTTAAAATGAGCATGAGCCCCATCAATCAAATTATGCTTAAAAGTAGAAAATGCCATTGAATCTTTTTCTACAGCAAATAGCCCCTCCCAACCTGCATTACCAAGACCTAGCGAAAATCCGCCGCACCCTGAAAAAAGGTCTATATAAGTACCTTGTTTACATTGATTCAACTTGTCCGACATTGACAAAAATACTCTTAAATTTTAATTGCATATAGATAGTATTATTTTAAAGTAATTCTGGCAAAAGACCAGGACTAAAAGGTTCGCAGTTTGTGAGCTAACATTAAAAATAGTTAGCCAAACTAAATTGATGACACAAGCTAAAATATGAAAACAAAAATTCATTACAATAAATAAGTTATAGATTTTCAGTTCATTCAGAATCTTGAATAGTGGTATAAGACTAAATCAATCTCCCCCCTCCCCCTCTTTGTTGAGTTTTTTGTTACCCACATTCCAAATATTCACACCTAGTTACAATCAAACAGATGCCGATTGAAACTCAAAGCATCATCATCTGTCTTCTTAGTGGCTAACTAACATCATTCACAAAGGTATGGTTTGAAAACACTGCATCATCTTCGTACTGCTAATTCAACTCACTGGGTGCTGATTCTTGTGCTGTGGGTGGTTTTAGTATGCCTGATGAAAAACATGAATGTGTTGTCGGCGGCTTGCTCAGTGTCGGCGGATCAATCGAGTAGTATTGCTCCAAATTTAATTTCATTTTCTGATAATAGCATTGAGAATAAGGCTAAACCGGATAGCTCGAGTGAATGCCATTTATCAGAAAAGTTGCTGCAATTTCATTTTCATCAACTCGATAATGTGGTGATTACTAGCCTACTGCCGAGCTTAATGATTGTGGCATTCCTGTGGTTTAGCCTCACTGCCTATCGAATATTTCATAAACCTCCCGTTCCCAAACGGCGACGTCACTTAGAGCTTTGTACTTTCCAAGAATAAGTAATAACGACTAACTCTCGTCATCACTCTCTTTTATTAAGAGAGCCGGTTTTGTTATTTTCATTTTAGGAATACCAATGCAACTTTTTACTGTATTCACACGCCTTCAACCTAAGCTTGCCAAATTAAGTTTGGGGGGGTTATCGCTATTCGTATTATTCAGCAGTTATGTCACCGCCGCGCCGCTAACAACGGGCTGGATAAAGGCCGAACAACATCCTCCGGTTGAGGTGCAATTTGTGTTAACCGGGCAGGTTGATGCCAACAATAACGCGGCCGGTTTTATTGAAGTCAAACTCGACGATGAGTGGAAAACTTATTGGCGCTCTCCGGGCGAAGGTGGCGTATCACCGGAACTTGACTGGCAAGATTCTAGTAACATTAATAATGTAGATTGGCAGTGGCCTTATCCGCAGCGCTTCGATGTTTTAGGCATTGAAACCTTAGGCTATAAGCATGATGTCGTGTTTCCACTTTCAATCAAAATCGAAGATCAACACCAGCCAGTCAACTTTAAGGCCAATTTAAGTTTATCATCTTGCTCAACCGTGTGTGTGATCACCGACTATCCGTTAGAACTTGATTTTACTCCTTCTGACTTAAAAGCGGATGCGGATGCGATGCGTCGTTATGCTCAGGCGATGAGTTTAGTGCCGCAAGCTTCCTCAATGTTGGCCAATGCGCAAGCCAAGTGGGATACGACAAGTAATAAGCTACAAGTCACCCTCACCAGTCAACAAGGTTGGCAGCAACCGGATTTGTTTATTGATGGAAAGGCAGAAAATGTCGCCGACAGCAGCTTTTCTCATCCTAGGCTTTCAATTGATGGCAACCAGTTAACCGCTTGGTTTGATGTGTCTAACTGGCTAGGCGAGCCGGATTTAAGTGGTGAATCGATACAAGTTACGGTTGTCGATAAACAATTTATTACCGAACAAACTATTGCTTTAACCGACGGTAGTGTCAGCGAGGCAAGTAGCAGCTCGTCACTATTAACCATGTTTGCATTTGCTTTACTGGGTGGCTTAATTCTTAATGTGATGCCGTGTGTACTGCCAGTGCTAGGCATGAAACTTACCTCAGTTTTAAGCACTGAACGCCAACAAAAATCACAAGTACGGATGCAATTTTTAGCCTCAGCAGCAGGCATTATCAGCTCATTTTGGTTAATTGCCGTCAGCTTGGCGGTCCTCAAATGGTCCGGTCAATCGATTGGTTGGGGGATTCAATTTCAAAGCGCAGGCTTTCTAGGCTTGATGGTATTAGTGACAGCAATTTTTGGCGCCAATATGCTGGGCTTATTTGAATTGCGTTTACCTTCATCGGTGAGTACTTGGATGGCCACTAAGGGGAGTAATAAACACTCGGGTCACTTTATTCAAGGCATGTTTGCCACTTTACTCGCCACGCCTTGCTCTGCGCCGTTTCTTGGTACCGCAGTGGCATTTGCACTTGGCGCTTCTTGGGCGACTTTATTTCTGATATTTACTGGTTTAGGTATCGGCATGGCAATGCCTTGGTTACTGGTGGCGCTGCGTCCTTCGCTTGCCTTGAAACTACCAAAACCGGGTAAATGGATGAATCGCCTTAAAATCATTTTTGGTCTGATGATGCTGGCGACTTGTGTGTGGCTGATTAGCTTACTCTCTTCCCATTTATCGACTGGGCTGTTATGGGCAATCAGTGCTTTCGGGTTAGTGGTTCTGATTTGGCGTAGCGTTCAGGCATTTGGCGGACGCGCGGTGGCGATCACCAGTTGTATCGCCTTGATTGCCTCATCTGTGATTTTTTTCATCGCTAGTCTGACCGCGGATTATTGGCGCTCCCCATTACCGGCCGAGTTAAGCTGGCAGCCACTAGATACTCAGGTGATCCAGCAACAAGTTGCAGCAGGTAATATCGTATTTGTCGATGTGACGGCGGATTGGTGCATAACCTGTAAAGCCAACAAGATCGGTGTGCTATTGCAACAACCGGTTTATGACGTATTGCAACAAGACAAGATTGTACGTATGCAAGGTGATTGGACAGTACCTAACCCACAAGTAAGTGAATACTTACAATCGTATAATCGCTTTGGTGTACCGTTCAATATTGTCTATGGCCCACAAGCGTCACAAGGAATTGCACTGCCGGTGATCTACTCCAGTAATGATGTTATGCAAGCCATCGAAAAGGCATCGGGAGGGATTCAATGAAATCGATAAAATCAAAACTCATTGGTGTATTCAAGTACCTAATATTGCTGGTTCTGGTATCCGTTGCGGTCGATCTGTGGCGTAGTCAATCGGTACCAACGCAAGCCAGTTTCAACCTCAAGGCGCAAGATATTAATCAACAATGGATCGATATTGAGGCATTAAGTCAGGAACAGCCAGTGGTGGTGTATTTCTGGGCTAGCTGGTGTTCGGTGTGTCAGTTTGTCACGCCAAGTGTTAACTGGGTAAGTGATTACTACCCTACTGTCGGCATCTCCTTGTCATCCGGTGAATCTCACAAGCTGCAACGCTACTTTGAATATAAGAAATTGGGCTTTGCCAACATTAATGATCCACGTAGCCAAATCGGCCAGCAATGGGGAGTCAATGTTACGCCGACAATTTTTATCGTGCGCAATGGTGAAATCAAACACATCACCACCGGCTTTACCTCG
The DNA here is from genome assembly GCF_048266485.1 of Vibrio sp. Lineage (GTDB taxonomy): Bacteria > Pseudomonadota > Gammaproteobacteria > Enterobacterales > Vibrionaceae > Vibrio. The sequence continues at coordinate 28,054 of NZ_JBLWZK010000006.1, forward strand.
CCAATCGGTTTACTTGCTCGTCTTTGGATGAGTTAAGCCAATCGCTTTCTAGCCAGTTATTTAAAAACTCTTTTTAGGATATATGATGAAAACAACAATCAAACAACGCGCTTTAATTTGGGTTAGCCTACTCATGATAAGCTTATCAACGACTACACTACAAGCGGCAACACTGCCACAAGAAACCGAGCAGAAAATTAATGAGATCAATCAAATGCTGCGTGACAATCCTAAGATCATTGATGGGTTGCACAAAAGCTTGCAACAATATGTCCATCAACAAAACCAATTTGATGCGGTATTAAAACAGCACAATAACTATATCTACAACAACCCGGACCAACCGTCTTATGGTGCGAAAAATCCAAAACTGACGATTGCGTTTTTTACCGACTACAGCTGCCCTTGGTGTAAAAAACTCACGCCGGTATTACAACAATTATCCGAGAAGTATCCAGAGCTCAAAATTGTAGATATTTTAGTACCATTAAAAGAAATCAATAGTGATCAAAGCTCAGCGACTTATGCATTAAACATTTGGCAAAATAAACCAAATAAGTTTGCCGAAGTCAGCGAGTTATTAGTCAAAAAACCAGGTAGTCACAACCCTGCATCACTACTTAAAGTAGCGAAGAAAACTGATACTCGTGAGCAATTAGAAGAGATTGAGAAAACTCAACAACAAGTAACCAAGAACTATCAACTGTTTGCTCAACTTGGCTTACAAGGCACGCCTGCAATGTTAATTGGCGATGAAGTGATTCCGGGATATTTACCGATTGAAAAACTAGAGCCGATCATCCAAGCGCAATTGGCTAAATAACCTCAGTTGCGGATAACGAGAAGAGTCCATTACTCGTAGAGTTCATTCTTCGTAAAGCCCACTCTTCGTAAAATCAAGGCGGCTACCTTGTCGCCTTTTTGGTTTTGGCTTCCTACTTCAATCTCGATTCAAAGCACTTACCATGGACATTTAGACATCTAGACGTTGACACCTCAATGTACAAGCTTTACTCTGCGCGGCCTATTTTGTTTTCGATCTTCATTAATCGCTCTTTATTAATACTGGTGTGTTATGTCTGCTCCTGAATCATCAAAACCAGCTCCATCTCATCGTCCTACATCGTCCGCATTGGCTTTATTACCACTCGGTGTATTCTTGACATTATTTATTGGCGTCGGTACCTACTTAACCATCCAAGGCGTTGATTTTGCGTTTTATCAACTACCAGCTCCAATTGCGACTTTGCCTGCTATTGTCGTGGCGATTCTATTAAGCAAAGAAAAAATCAATAAAGCGATCGAACAATTTTTTAATGGTGTCGGCCATCAAGACATCATTGCCATGTGCATGATCTACTTGCTTGCTGGCGCTTTTGCGGCTGTTGCTAAAGCCTCTGGTGGGGTGGATGCAACCGTTAACTTTGGTTTATCTTTACTTCCAACCAGCATGATCTTACCTGGTATCTTTTTAATATCTGCCTTTATTGCCACTGCAATGGGTACATCGATGGGCACTATTGCTGCCGTTGCGCCAGTGGCAGTTGGCATCGCGCAATCTGCAGGCATGAGCATTCCACTAACTGCTGGTGTGGTATTAAGTGGCGCGATGTTTGGTGATAACTTATCAATCATCTCTGATACCACCATTGCAGCAACTCGCTCACAAGGTTGTGAGATGAAAGATAAATTTCGTGAAAATATCAAAACCGCCATTCCAGCTGCGTTAATCACCATTATCATTTTTGCTTTCAGCAGCACCGCCACTCAAACACCAACAACCGGTGATATTGAATGGCTGAAAATCCTACCTTATATCACTATTTTGGTTTTAGCGATTTCAGGTCTGAACGTCTTTGTTGTGTTAAGTTTAGGGATTATTTTAGCTGGTGGTGTGAGCTTATATTCCGTACCAGGTTACGCTTTCGGTCAGCTCGGTAAAGATATCTATGCTGGCTTTGGTAACATGCAAGAAATCTTCTTATTATCGATGCTAATTGGTGGCCTAAGTGAGCTAATGCGTCAGCAAGGTGGTTTAGCCTTTGTAACGCAACTAGTAAATCGAATTATTCATCAGTTCGGCGCAAAACATTCTGCTAAAGCCAATTCCAGAGCTAGCGAACTCGGCGTTGCCATTTTAGTGTCTCTCACCAACTTCTGTACTGCGAATAATACAGTAGCCATCATCGTTTCTGGCAGTGTCGCGCGTGAATTATCAGAACAAAATGGCGTAAGCGCCAAACGTTCTGCAAGCTTGTTGGATATTTTCTCTTGTATCACGCAAGGTATTTTACCTTATGGCGCACAGGTATTATTACTCGGCTCGGTATTTCAATTATCACCGCTAGAAATTATTTCAAACTCTTTCTACTGTTTTATTTTGGCCGCTTGCGCGATTCTTGCGGTATTTGTGAATAATCGCCACGCTTAAAACGTCTCTAGCATACTAGTTAAAGCCATCCCCTCGTGGCTTTAATTTTATCTGCAAAGCAGGCGCTTACTGATTCAAATTCCCTATCCCTTATGCTACTCTTCGCTCCCCTTTTTTATCCTTATTGTTTTTAATGCTTTGGCTAAAGTGCTGAGTTGACTAAAATGATAACGATAAACCTCAACAAAAGTGAATGAATAATGATCGGTAAAGGTACCCTTTATATTGTTTCTGCACCGAGTGGTGCGGGTAAATCTAGCCTCATCTCTGCAATGTTAGAAAGAAATCCTAACTACGCAATGAAAGTCTCTATTTCACATACCACACGTGAAAAACGTCCTGGTGAAGAAGATGGCGTTCATTATCACTTTGTTGAAAAGCAACACTTTGTTGAGTTAATGGAACAAGGCGTATTCCTCGAGCATGCTGAAGTGTTTGGTAATTATTACGGCACTTCTCGTGTGTGGATTGAAGAAAACCTAAACAAAGGCATCGATATTTTCTTAGATATCGATTGGCAAGGCGCGCGTCAAATTCGCACTCAAATGCCACATGCCAAAGGTATCTTTATTTTGCCGCCATCAAATGGTGAATTAGAGCGCCGTTTAAATACTCGTGGTCAAGACAGCGAAGAAGTGATCGCTGGTCGCATGAGCAAAGCAAAATCTGAAATTTCTCATTATGATGAATATGATTATCTGATCATCAATGATGACTTTGACGCTGCATTAATGGACTTTAAAGCCATCATTCGTGCAGAGCGTCTAAAACAAGACAAGCAAGCCGTTAAATATAACGGCATGTTACAAGCCTTACTAGCTGAATAATCGAGAGTTTTTTTATTAAAACACACAAATAATTACCCAGCTATCTTATTGCTAGAATCTCTAGCAGTAAGGCTGTATAATTTCCCGTCATTCTAAATAAAATTTACTAATTGGAGTCACCATGGCACGCGTAACTGTCCAAGACGCTGTTGAAAAAGTCGGTAACCGTTTCGACCTAGTCCTAATTGCGGCTCGCCGCGCTCGTCAAATGCAAACTGGCAACAAAGATGCATTGGTTCCTGAAGAAAATGATAAGACTACCGTTATCGCACTACGCGAAATCGAAGAAGGCTTGATCACTAAAGAAGTACTAGACGCACGTGAGCGTCAAGAACAACAAGAGCAAGACGCGGCAGAATTAGCAGCAGTAAGCAGTATCGTTCATCACCGTTAATCTCTCTATTCTGGGCGTATAACAATTGTACTTATTTGAAAGTTTAAAGGCCGTTGCCCAAGAATATTTACCAGAGTCTCAAATTGAGACTCTGCGTGAAGCCTTTTTGGTCGCAAAAGAAGCTCATGAAGGTCAAAGTCGTTCAAGCGGCGAACCTTACATCATTCATCCCGTTGCGGTTGCCCGTATTCTGGCAGAAATGCACCTTGATAACGAAACCTTAATGGCAGCGTTATTACATGATGTAATAGAAGATACCGAGGTCACTAAGGAAGAGCTTGCTGCTCAATTTGGTGAAACCGTGGCTGAATTGGTCGATGGTGTTTCTAAGCTCGATAAACTCAAATTCCGCGATCGCAAAGAAGCTCAAGCTGAAAACTTCCGTAAAATGATCTTAGCCATGGTGCAAGACATTCGCGTAATCTTAATTAAGCTGGCTGACCGCACCCACAATATGCGTACCCTTGGTGCATTACGCCCAGATAAACGTCGTCGTATTGCACGCGAGACAGTTGAAATCTTCTCTCCCCTTGCCCATCGCTTAGGTATTCACAATATAAAGACTGAACTTGAAGAGCTCGGTTTTGAAGCCCTATACCCTAATCGCTACCGTGTATTGCGTGAAGTGGTTAAGGCTGCCCGCGGCAATCGTAAAGAGATGATCCAACGTATTCACAGTGAAATAGAAGGCCGCTTACAAGAAGCAGGTTTGCAAGTTCGCGTACTTGGACGAGAAAAAAACCTCTACTCAATCTACAATAAAATGCGCACTAAAGAGCAACGTTTCCATACCATTATGGATATCTATGCTTTCCGCGTGATTGTTGATACCGCAGACACTTGCTACCGAGTATTAGGTCAAGTTCACAACCTGTATAAGCCGCGTCCAGGCCGCATGAAAGACTACATTGCGGTACCAAAAGCGAATGGCTATCAATCTTTACATACTTCAATGGTCGGCCCACACGGTGTACCAGTTGAAGTACAGATCCGTACCGAAGATATGGATCAAATGGCTGACAAAGGTGTCGCGGCACACTGGTCATACAAAGCCAATGGAGATAGCTCCGGCACTACCGCACAAATTAAAGCGCAGCGTTGGATGCAAAGCCTGCTTGAATTACAACAAAGTGCTGGCAACTCATTTGAATTTATAGAAAACGTCAAGTCAGATCTCTTCCCTGATGAAATTTTCGTGTTTACGCCAAAAGGCCGTATCATTGAATTACCAGCAGGCGCAACCGCGGTAGATTTTGCTTATGCAGTACATACTGATGTAGGTAATACCTGCGTGGGTGCTCGTGTTGATCGTAATCCGTACCCGCTTAGTAAAGCCTTGAAAAATGGCCAAACCATTGAAATCATTAGTGCTCCGGGTGCTCGCCCGAATGCAGCATGGCTCAACTATGTGGTGACTTCTCGTGCTCGCACTAAGATACGTCAAGTATTAAAGACAATGCGTCGTGATGAATCGCTGGCACTAGGTCGTCGCTTATTAAATCACGCACTAGGCGATCTGTCTCTCAGTGATATTAGCGAAGGGAACATTACTCACGTACTTTCCGATCTCAAACTGAAAACTCTCGATGAGTTACTGGCAGCAATTGGTTTGGGTGAGCTGATGAGTATCGTGATTGCACGCCGTTTACTCGGTGATGCTGATGAGTTAACTGAACTACCTATTTCTGAAGATGAAGCAAATTCAACAAGTCACTCGAAGAAAAAGAAACTCCCAATTCGTGGCGCAGAAGGTATTTTACTGACTTATGCAAAATGCTGTCACCCGATTCCAGATGATCACATTATTGCGCATGTTTCACCGGGTCGTGGCTTAGTAATTCACCGTGAAACTTGTCCGAATGTTCGCGGCTATCAAAAAGAACCAGAACGTTACATGGCGGTTGAGTGGTCAAAAGATTTCGAACAAGAGTTCATTACAGAGTTAAAAGTCGACATGCAAAACCGCCAAGGCGCACTGGCTGATTTGACTAATGTAGTGTCTTCTACTGGTTCAAATATTCATGGTATTACCACTGAAGAACGTGATGGCCGCTTATATACTATCACGCTATTATTGACCGCTAAAGACCGTGTACACCTTGCAGAAATTATGCGACGAATCCGTGTGATGCCTCATGCATTAAGAGTTCGTAGAGCGCGTAACTAAAGATAACTTTTTCCGTTACTCGAAAAAGTTTAATTTTTCGAGTAACGGGAAACGAGTATATAACCTTATATTCTACATACTTATATGCTACATATTGGTGCTTTCAAAAATCTTATCTGCCGAAGCAGTAACAAAGCCTTGATACAACTCTCCATCTTCTTTTTCAAAGCGCTTAGCAAATTCATAAAATCCACCAGGGATCTCCAACTCTCCATCGGTAAACTCTACTTTGACTTTATCCGCTAAAGTAGAAGACTGCTGTAAGCCTACCTCTTTACTGCCTTTAATATCGCCACCAGCATGATTCATTTCAAAGTTATGCCACACTAAGAAATCATTCACTTGTTCAAGGTCGAGAAAACCCGCTAGATGATTAACGCTCACCGTAAAGTGGTTCGCCCCAAAGCCATGGGCAGCAACCCAAGCGGCGTACTCACTTTCTTGCGCTAGAGTTTGATAATCCTCTTTGTTGATGCGCCAAGGGCGCCCTTGAGATAAGAATCGCGCATCGTCACTATATTGACTTGGTAAGTCATGAAGCAGTTTATTGACGATTTGCTTAAGCGTGTCAGAACATTGTTCTAAACATAATTCGCTAATAAACACTTTAGGATTGTAGCGCGTCGCGAAATGTGAACACACAAACCCTAGTAAAGTGAACACGGTAAGTATTGTTCATAATACTAGGGTTTGTTTATTTTTATAGCTGTATTTAAAGTTGCTTTGAAGATAGATTAAATCGATTTTGAAATTGTCACGTCACAGTGTTTTGAGTGATATGTCACATTTCCTTTAAAGTTATCACTTCTAATACTCAGGACTAAACGGTTCGAGTTTGTCGGTTGCATCCCATTGCGCGAACTGATCCCAAATATCACGCTTGCGAGCAATGAATACACGCAAGACTTCACGCAATTCTGCTAGTGAAGTATCGCGCCAACTATTATCCGCAAGTCGGAATTGAGTGGTGTCGGTTTCTTGGGCGTTAATGGTTTCTGCATCGTTGATCACACGGCGAATGTCTGCTGCATCAGATACAACATCCCACTGAGCACTTAACGCGTTCAAGTTTGAGCTGATTGCAGTGTCACGAATCACTTTGCCGTTGCTGCCGTTATACTCTGCAACGGCTTCATCATCTTGTACCCATTGTTCACCTTCCCATTTTTGAAGTGGCTTTGGTTCAATCAAGGTGTATTCGTCATCGACTAAGGTTTTATCTTCAAACTCTTTCGGCTGCTTTGTTTGCTTGTTGTAAGCGGTGACTTTCACGAAGCGTTCTTTTACTTGCCAAGTACCATCACTGTAATCACGCGGTGTAGTGCCATTGCTGCCTAGAAATACGTGGTATTCATTTTCTTCAAGCTCGACAACAGGCAAATCTGGTGTGTGATACGGTGGGATCATGAACTCTTTTGACTTGATGTTTTTTACAGCATCAACTGTACGTAGATATTCACCTGTTTCGAAATGATATTGTGCTAGTTTCATGCTGCGTACTCTCCATGAATAATCCAAACTTCATAAAAATTTGTTTTTGGGCGGGTATATGTGCCTGTTCTTGCGATAAGTGATGCGTCAAAAGTCAAACCATCATTACTACTATCAACATTAACAGACGATGACGGCGCTCTCATTGCGTTGTTAAAACCATCATTTCGACGTTTAAAAACCCCAGATCCTTGGATTGGAAATGTACTATCTTGAGCTGCAACATCCCAAAATTCTCCTTTTAATTCCTGTATTTGATCTTCTATTGTCGTACCAGCCGCCCCATACATACCCGCTGCTGCTTCCCAAGGCATCAAGCCGTAGTTAGGTAGTGTGAATGTGGTTGCACCGTCCCCCGTACCGTAGTTAGCTGCGTATTGAGTTGGGTTGGCATCAATTAAAGCTTGGTCTACGGCTGTTGATTCTGCGATTGCCCAGAGCTTTGGAAAATCTGCGCGTAACACTTCTGCGCCATCACCTTTTAAGGCTATTTGTGTGCGTTCGAATCCGTGGATGGATTCGTGGAAGCGGAGGCCTGTTAGCACATCTAGCATTGCAGCTTTACCACCTGCGCCAATTGCAAGCGCCAAATGATCAAACCTATCCGGGTCAAAATCCACACCAGACGCACTGAGCGCATTCATGAACTCTTTAATATTGGCGTTAAACCAGTCTGCACCTGGGTAGCTTGGTGCGCCGCTGTCGTTGGATTCAGAGAAGTAACCAGGCGTACCAATTCGGGGTTTGGTGGCTGGCGCTTCCGTGACTTGTGAGCTGTTATTTAACGGATGCATTAAACGCTCTCCTCATCATAGTAGTAAACAAATTCGTAGTATTTACCGCCTAGCTTGATGGTGTTTAACGTACATTCAAGAATGGCAGCGGTTTGTAATACCAATGGGGTTAAACAGTTATCTAAACAGGTGGCATACGCTTGGGTGATGCCATAAACATTAATGCGAAGAACGTGACGATAACGCTCTTCATAAAGTGGATATGTACAACCACGTAAGCAGTGGTGTGGGAAAATTTCTTGCACTTCAATGTCAAAGCCCAAATCTGCGGCTAGCTTTTCAATGTTCCACGCCTGTAAACCGCCTTTACGGTGGTACTTTTCAACAACAGCTGCACGGCGTGATTCAAAGCCTTGGTTACTCACATTACACTCGGGCAAGCCTAAATAGGTTTCCCATTCGGGTAGTGTTTGAAAGCACGTTTCTGGGCGCATTTCATCAAGCAGTAAGTCAGCATTCGTTTCTGCTGCTTCAAGGCGTGGTGCATAGCCTGCAACATACTTATATAGCGTGCTGTTTGGCTCGTAGTTCCAAATCAAACCACGAGGCATTTGCAGAACAAGCGAGTTTGTCCACTCGGCTACGCTATGGCCCATGTGATCACCCCTAAATCATGTAACTGGTTTGCGGCAGCTGGCACATCAGCATTGAGATCAAGCGTATAATCCGTCACACCTTCAGTGCCGCCGATAGCCGTACGAACGGCGCTAAGTAGCAAGGTTTGACCAGGTGATAGCGTTTTGAAGTAAGAATCCAAACTGGTTTGAACCGATTGTCGAAGCTCGGCAGAGTCAGGTGTTAAGCCAATGCCTAAGTCAGTTGTTAACAATTGAAGATTGATATTGATAGGTTCTATGCCCGCAGGACGCCCAACATCTGCGCCAGTTGCAGGGTCAGTGTGACGGTAGATATACGCATCCATAGTGGCAATATCTGTACTATTCGGAATGATGTCTTCACGGCTATCAAACACAAACGCATAACCAACCGTTGAACCACCTTGGTAACGATCATACGCCCAAGCACGAGTCACGCCAGCCACTTCACGGCACCACGCCACATAATCATGCACAGCGCCGCCCATTGGAGGGTTGCGCTTACGGAATAACAAACGCTCAAGCACCTCGTTTACAGGTTCTAAATCTGCACCGCCAGAAATTTCGCCCGTTGTGCCGTTTGGTTGAATGCCTGGCACAGTAGAAACGAGCGTTAATGTTTCACCATCATCAATATTGCCGTCTGCGCCTGGCTCGTTGGCCTCAACTGTTACCAACACTTCACCATCAACAGGCGCGTTAGAAAGCACCACGGTATATAAGCGGCCATCGCTGTGGATTAATTGCGTATCCAGTGGCACAGGCACATCACCAATTAACGTGACAGGGCCAGTTGCTGCCGTGGCAAGCTTCTGGATCACGCCTTCAGTTCGTGCAGTATCAATAATGGTTTGGTCTTCAGATTCAGAGGTCGGAATAATTTGGCGAACAATCCAAGACTGGTAATCGTATACATCACGCAACGAACCACTGACCGCACTATTTAGTGCAAGCTCAATACCAAACTTAGGCAATACCTGGTCAAGTGATGTCTCAATATCAAGCTTGCCAGTCTCAATCAGTTGGCGAAGAGTAGGAACGTTAAACGGCATAGATAAACTCCTGAGTGGCAGACCAAGCACGAGACACAGTTAAGGTAATTTCCTTCCCATCTGGCTTTGAAATCACAATGGTTAACGCAAGGGTTTGAAAGCGAGGAATAGAACCCGTCACAGAGACTTTGCGAGCCATGCGGCCATTGCCATCATCGACCAGCATCCACGCCAGTGCATCTTCGGCATATTTCACCGCACGGTTACGCACATCAGTGGTCAGTTTGGCACGGTAGAGTAGCCAGAGCTTAGAACCCCAAGGTTTATCTGAAAAAGTATCTCCCGGCCAACCACGTAAATCGGTTGTACCATCAGGAATATTGTCAGAGGAATTAGCACGAGCATCGGTAAACAAAGAAATCAGCACAAGGTTTGATATCGTGCTGTCCACATCACCTTCAATGATAACGTTGGATAACTGAACCATACCTTGTGCGATGTTCATCATAAAAACCTTTAGCCAATAGGCGGTGTCGTGTTCGAGCTTCCTGCTTTGTGATAGTGACCAAGATATGAAAAACCGCCAGCCGTTAAGTCGCTACCGCTAACCACACTGGCTGACGTAATACCGCCAGAAGCAAAAATGCCTAAATCTGTCGAGATACCATCCGTCACATGCAAAGGGCCTTGAATTAATGTTTCTGGTGAGATGATAGTGAAAGAATGAGCGGCGTTATAAATCACCTCAGTTGCTGTGATGATTAGCTTGCCGTCTTTGGTGAGGCGGATGTTGTGACCTTCTTGATGGTATAAAAAAACATCGCCACTTTCACCTTTTGGGCGACAATTTTTATCTTCCACGGCCACGGCAACCAAGTTAGCTAAATCACCGCCAAGCGCTACCAATACCGCTTCTGAATTCTTTGGCGGGTTTGAACTCATGCCATAGTTTTGAAAGCGCTCAATGTTATCGGCAGACTCATCCGCATGTATTTGCACCTGGATGTTTTGACGTTGTAAATCCTCGATAACACCTGTCACCAACGCACGGCCAATACTGCCCATGATCTTGCGACGAATCGGGGCAAGCAGTTTTTGAATATAGCGCTCTGTTACCATTTTGCAGCCACCTTTGTTTTCTTTTCCGCTTGAGCTGGAATGTCCATTGCTTCTTTAGGAACGACACTGATCACAGATAGCCGACCAGACTCATCTTCGCTAAACATCACCGCCTTGATCAGTAGCTCTTTATCAATACCAAATATTTGGTCTGTTACTTGAATCAATTGGTTAAAGTTCCACAACTTGCCCGTATCAGGAATGCGCCAACCTGTTACTGTGTATTCCGCACTGTTCGAACGTGCAATGCTGCGCTGGCGTTCCCACTGACCGCGCTTACTCGCACCATCAGCAGTAGCGATTTCTTCATTGATGATGATCATTGGTCGATAACGAGTGATTTCCTCATCCGTGATTTCCGCTTTTATTCCACCAACGGAGGACAAGCCAGCACCGTCCCATTTTTCACCGAAACTTGGGCCAGTGGATTTCACTGTGAACTGACTAAAGCGATCACGCCAAGAAAAACGCCCACGTGCGGCAAGAACGTTCTGGCCGAGAATTAAAGCGGTGCCTGCTTTTTCTTTGCTAGTACGAGTGATCACCAAGTTACCAAACGTGTCAGAAGTCAGTAGAACACCACGCTGTTTTGCTAAACGAGCAAGCAGTTCATGGGCGGTTTCACCTTGCTCAAGTTGCACACGTTGGAATGCTGCGCCTACATCCGTATTCACAACCACATCAATGCCAAACGGCTTACACACCGTTCTAGCAATTTGCGTTAACGTCTGGTTGTTGAATTGGCCGCTAGAATGCACCACAGAGCAATCAACAAGGTCAGCGGTTTTAGCGCGGCCACTGACTGAAATAGTGATTTGTTCATCATCGTAACTTGGGATCCAGTCATCAATGTAACCGGTGATCACACGCTCACCACCAATCTCAACAACACAAGCTTCACCTTGTTGAATCGGTGCGCTTACGGCTTGGTATTTATTGTTCATCCATTTACTTGTAAGCGAGAGCTCAAAACTGCCTGCCATCGCATCTAGCGCACGAGTGACTTGCACCTTTGTCCAACCTTCATAAACCTTGCCATCGACTTTTAAGGTGACTTTATCCATTGCTATTATCCCCAATAATCTCAACCGATTGAGACGGAGTAACAAAGGCAGGATGTGAAAGCCCATTGCGGCGAATAATCGACTGGCGGTTTTCCGTATCACCTGTTTGAGCCCAAGCAACATAAGACACAGGCATGGTTTGATTCGGGGTATAAACAGAAAGTTGTGGTAGCTGCTCTGCGCGAGCACGAGTGTCAGACAACACAGACTGGCGCAATGCGCGCAAAGAACGCCACAAGTCGGAATCACCACGCTCTACCGCTTGCTCTGAAAACACCGCCAGTTCACTTGCCACACCATTTCCCATGGCTTTCAATTGCGGACCAGTCAAAATGGCCGTACGTTCAGCGCCCGTTAACGAGGCAATTACATTGTCATCCGCTTCAGTATCCTGGTTAAAATCTGAAGCACCCAACGCTGCCGCTTTAGAAATGGCCGCAGAGTTTAAAATCAGCTGTTTATACACTTCACTGTTTTGGGTAATCGCCGCTTTCTTTTCTGAGTTAGCCATAAATGGCACAGAACTAGCGATACCGTTCGAACTCGAAATACCACTACTTAAACCGCCAGTTACGGCCAACTCTGCACGCATACCATCCCAACGGTTTTGCACTTGGGTATAAACATCGAGGGCGCGAATAGGGTCAGTGACTACAGACTTCACATCTTCTAATAAGCCCATTGTTTCAACCGCCAAGTCGCCAGGATAAGCCAGCAAGTTACCAATCGAGTCTTTGGCGCGAATAAGTCGGTTCGTCCATTCACGCAGCTCGCTTGGTAGTGAAGGTAAGTTTCGAGTGAACTCGTCTAAATCATCTAAAAACTGATCCACCATGCCGCCAATACCTTCCACATTATCGACATCAAAAGCAGAGGCAAAGGTAGAGTTAGCAGCATCTTGAGATTGTTCGGCTTTATCTTGTAAGTCGCTAGCTGTGTCTGATTGAGCCGAAGGAAAAAGGTTTTCGCCCACCTCAAGCACTTCAAAGCTAATGCTCGCGGTTCGGTCTTTATTGATAAGTAGCTTATGGCTCACTTTACCAACTTGAACTTGTCGCACGCCAAACCAAGGGTGAATGAGTTCGCCTGGTCCTGGCTGATTCAGTGCATCGAGTATATTTTGCAATTGGGTGACGTAATCATCGCCAAGAACGCGACCAGTGATTTTTTCTGATTGCAGCACCTTACCGTTGTCTTCCGCCCAGCCACTTTCCTTTTTAGGGTAAGCATGAGGAATGGCGCGGCGGCCACTTTCACCATCTGCGCCTTCAAGTAAGAATTCAACACCACGAAAAGAGGCGGTTAAACGTTCTTCAAATGCCATTTAAAGCTCCTTTATGGTGGGTTAATTGATGCCTGAATCTGGGTTAACGGTTAAGCCAGGGAAGCTGCCACTCGTCTTAGTCGTGATACGCTCATCAGTCACACCAATATCGACTCTGAGATTGCCGCCACCACTGTACTGTTGGCCTGCTAACATCCAAGGGGAAGCAGTATCTTTTGTATAAGCACTATTAAAGTTTTTAATTGCATCAGCAACGCTTGCGCTTTGAGGCTTTTTCGTTGGCTCTTCTTCATTAGATAACCAACGTTTTAGATCATCAAAAACATCAAGAAGCCCTGCTGACACAGGAAAGTTCTCTGGTAACTGGCTAGTATCAACTTCTGATTTTCTACGAACATCAAACAAGGGAGCTTGTTTAGGCGTCTCAATGGCCATATAAGCAATAGGTAAGGCTGTGGTCGCAAACCTAACTGCATCACTAGCTAAATACTTCGCGGAATTAACACCGGAGAGTGCACGAGCTTTCCAACCAGCTTTTTTAGGCGTTGTTGTAGGCTTATTTCCGCCACCGCCACCTATATCAGGCCCTCCACCAAGTCCGTTCATTGGCATATTGACAACATAAACAGGGGTTGCACCTAGGTTTGCGATATTATTGGCAATATTTGCACCTTTACCGCCTTTTTTTAAAACAGAACCTGCAATGGTCGCACCACCTTTTAGAATTGGAGAGCCGATTCTAATGGCTTTATTCACTGCATAAACGGACGCAAGAATTTTAGCCACATTGCCATAGCCGCCAACGGCATCACTAATGGCTTTGGCTCCTTCACCAACTGCCTTTAAAATTGGTAGCATTTCTTGACCAACTTCTTTCATGGCCTTTAAAGTTTCCGTACCAGCTTCAAAAGCCGTTACAAGACCTTCGCCGACATCCTCAACCAGTTTGTCGTAGTCTCCGTTTTGTTTCATTTCATCAAGTTCATCCATGAAGTCTTTTAACTGGTCTTTTAGTGCCTCAAATGCACCACTATCCATGACATCTTTTTGAAACACTGTCCATGTGTCGCCCATATTTGAAACCATACCGTTCCAAGTATCCATTTGCTTTCTTGCTGCACCTTGAGACTTTTGCCCCATCATATCTATTAGGGCTTTAATCGCTTCGCGGGTTAACTGGCCTTTACTTGCCATATCTTGAAGTTGTACAGCGGTATAGCCAAATCCATTGTTTTGACCAGCTTTTTTACTGGCTTCAACCAAGTAATCCCAAACAGGAACACCGCGCTCTAGAAGCTGCAATGCTTCTTCACCTTGTAGTTTTCCTTTCGTCCATGCTTGTCCGAGGGCTAAAGCAATTCCATCCACGCTTTCTGCTGTACCACCTAGCATGGCAGCTTGATCAGCAATGGCTTGCATCGTTCCATCCATAGGGTCTAAACCAAAGGCTTTAAGCTTTACAAAAGACTGAGTAACTTGATTCACTGCGTATGGGGTGTTCATGGTGAAGTCTTGAATCCATTGCATTGCTTGAGCACCACCTTGCTCACTACCTTGCAATTTATTAAGCATGGTTTGGTAACGCTCAAACTCCGCAGCAGTTTTTACAAACGTACGTTCAAACGCAAAACCAATAGCACCTGCACCAATAATCATTCTGTTACCGTATCGGTCTATTCCTTGGCTAGCGACTTTAGCTGAATTATTTATCATGCTAAATGCAGCCTTACTTTGTGATCCGAGCTTCGTCATACTCTGCCCATACTGCTTGCCTTTTTGAGCAAGGTTGCCAGATAAGTTAAGAATGATGTCAGTAACAAGACGATTAGCCATGGAGTGGTTCCTGTAGTTCTCTTAATCGAGTAAATAAAGCTGTAAGGCGGCGGATAGGAAGGTAATAACAATCACTGACAGGGTAAGTAGAGCCAACGTGGATCAACATCGGCTCTAATTCTTTAGCCAGTGATTTAAGATCGCCCCCGTTCTTCGACACCCTCCATAATCTCTTGAGGAAGAAGAAGCTGATCAAGTTCGCTAGCTTTAGATTGGATTAAAGCAAAATCTTCAGTTTCAAGTTTTAACAACTCTTTTACTGAAAGAGGCCCTTTAATTTCTCCAATATATTCGACTTGCCTTGCTAAAAGCTCCATTCCCATATGGGCATCAGACGTATAGGCGTATGGTCTATCGTTAACGATTCCCACTTTTTCAGCAGCCATTTGGGCATCGAATACATCTTTAGGTGTTAGCTCACGCAATCCAACTTCAAGGTGGGTGGTTTCACCCGCTTTGTAGCCATGCGTTAATTCAAACGTCATGATCGCCATTACACACGCTCCACTTTTTCGCCTTCAAATGTGCCGGTGATTTCACCAGAGTCTGATAGCTGGAATGGGGCTTGCGGTGCACAGCCTGTCATCATGTAATCGATGCCGTTATCACCTTCCCATGTAAGGGTAGCCGCTTCCATTGCGTTAATGTCCATTACATCCACATCTTCTGCCGCGGCAATCGTTACTTGCATAGTAGGGGCGGTATACTCACGAGACTTACCCCAAACGCGACCAGGGCCAATATGGGAAGTATTGGTATATCCACCCGGATTCAGTGTTGAACCTTTTTTTGTTTTTAATTGTTCACCGTTATTACGTACGGTGACTTCACCAAGAATTCGCATTTGCGTTCTCCTTTTGATTAATCGAGGTTACAGCTTGTATTGCATCAATGCGGCAAACACACGCAACTGATTCACAAGGTCTGGTTTAAACACACAGTTCAAGCGGTTCACATCGCTGTCATCACGGTAAACGCTTAACGTTTCTTTGAAGCCATCGAAGTCTTCCACTAAACCATTTGGTACCCAATCGGTATCGGCCAGTTCCAAAATGGCATTGCGCATCAGCTTAGGCGTCACCACTGGCTGACCAGGGTTAAGTTTTGGTAGTACGTCATCACCGGCTAATTTGTGGCGAGGGTAACGGTTGGTCACCATCACTCGTAGCGAGTAACGCAAGTAGCCCAACGTGGCTGGCGTGGTAATGTCCAAGTAACTTGGGTCTGGGTCGCCATAGGTGTTGACGTTGTACATAGTGACTTCACGCTCAATAGCACATTCACCACCTGCTGTACGGGTATAAGTGGCAATACCATCATGCAGCAGTAAGTTGCGCTCGGTTTGGTCCCAGACACTTTCTTTCGCAGGCGGTAGAATGCCCGGCAACACTAAGGTTTGCAGTGGGCGAGCTGGGTCAATACCCAATTGATATGCGGCAATACCACAGTAAGATGCGGCCCATTCCCATGGTGCATGTGGTGAGCTATTGGTGCCCATACAGGTGAACAAGTAATCATTGCGGCCATCGCCATAAGAGCCCGTTTCCGCAAACGTGCCACGGAACGCGGTATAAGCAATCCCTTCAATCATCTTGAGTGGGCCATAGCGAGACACCAGTTCATCACGCAGCGCGTTCATGCTTTGGGTGTCATTAAATGGCATCGCAATATGGTTGTACCATTCGTCAGGAATAGCGGCGATCACTTCACTCATATCAGGAGTGCCAGCACCACCAGAAAACTCCGTGAACACAATCGTCACACCAGTTGGTAACGTTTCGCCATCGTAATAGCTGTGGCGTAAATCAATGTCGTTACTGGTTTGGCCCGTCCATTTACAGGTTAATTCAACTACAGTGGTTTCAGCATCTTTCAATGCCGCTGTCACAGGTAATGAGGTATTTTCATTGACCGCATTGATAATGGCGGTGGTGATCGCGCTCGCAGCGTCACCTTCTTTAACGGTCACTTGAACCGACGTACCAGCAATCAGCAACCCAATCACCCCAGCCTTAGCTGTGCTAGCAGTAACGGTAATTTCACCCTTAGCAGCAGTACCACCAAAGTCTGCTACGTTCAGCGCATAAACATCAGTGTAGCTGTTGGCCTTGCGTAGACGCTGCAACATGATAGAAAGCATCGAACCTTTGCCATACAGCGCATCAGCTTCACTTTCACTCGTACCGATGCGAGTGATCTTTAACGGAGTAGATAGCGCTGTTGGTAACTGCTGACCAATCACCAAAATCTTTTGCACCAAGGCTGGCGTGCCAGAAAGTGCTTCTGAGTTATCAATATCGATAAACACTAAAGGCGTATAAATATCGTTTGGAATATTACCCAATGCCATGGTTATTCTCCTTTCTTAGCAGCAGCTTCTACAGCAGCGGCTTTCTTTGGTTTTGTGGTTGGGGTTGGCTCACTAGCAACAACGTCGCCATCGTTAATGCGACGCACCCAAAAAGCAGACTTTGTGACTTCTTCGCCTTGCTCGGCTAGGTACTTACCGTCAGGTTTACGCACCTTGACGCTCGCTTTATTTGGTTTCACATGGATCTTCATGGTGGTTTCCTTTCGGTTGTAATACGTGTTCGGGGTTAAGAGTCATCTTGTGGAAGCGTGACTTCACCTTCAATCGGTGGGCTACCGTCACCCATATCGCCTTTAAGGCCAAAGGTGATGAAATCGTCTAAGGTTTCAGGGTCTAGCGGTACATCAAGTTGCCACCACTGCGACCAGGTGACAGACCAAATGGCAATGCCCAGTTCGTCTATGCTGCCGCTGTATAAGTTGTCACTGCGAACCGATTCCACGCCACCATTGGCTGTAGGCAAAGCACCAAATTGCATAATGGCTTGCACTAATTGACCTGCGATCACTTCGCAACGTTGGTCTTTTTCATAGCCGTATTGGTCAGTGGTGAATATATAGGCCACAAAATTGACCTTGCCAGACAAACTGCCTGCGGTGTTTTCATATTCGGTGACACGTAATGCTGTAATACGCACGCTACCATCACGGTTACTTAGCCAACGCTTTACATCTTCCGGTTTATCAAAGCGGCCAATGTGGCGTTCTACGGTTTGTATCTTGTCAATCTGACGTTCTGAACCCTCAAGTTTGGGTTTCAGGTACTTCACAATTTCTTGCACTGCCCAAACGGTGGAGCCTTGAATACTAAAATCGGGTCTACTCATTTCACTGTCTCCATCACGACATTAGCTCCTGCCAGAAGTCACCAAGGACTTGATAAATTTCTTTTTGGTTTTCACTGCTTAGCCCTAAAAACTCGCGCTGTGGAATTTCCATTTGGCGGCTAAAGCTACTTACCGATTGCCACACAGGGTGTTTCAGTGCTTTGCCAAAGGCTTGAGTAATTAGCCGATTGTGGGCCGATACTTGCACTGCACCCGAAAATCCATCTTGGTGTACGGCGGCATAGGCAAGCGGCGAGCCGATTCGTACTTGGTTTTTTTGTACGATGTACTGAATGGAATCGAGCAATCCGCCATCAGCTTGTAACAAGGACTGATTTCCATGGCGTGTTTTGGCGTAATCGGCTGACCAGTCAGGCCAAGACACACCACTAGGGGATTCTTTTTCATCAGCAATTCGTCTGCGGGTCTGGCTCTCAACAACACTGCCGAGAGATTCAAGTAACTCAGACTTATGAGATGGATCCGCCAAGCGCTGAAGCAGCTCTTCATAGCGTCTCAGTTCCTCCGTTCCGGTGACTTGAACCGAGATACCCATTACAAGACGCCTCTAAGTTTGTTGCGGGTAAACAGGCGCTCGCCTTCTTGCACCAGTTCTACTTTGCCCACGCTGCCTTCGGTTGGGTTGTTGTCATCCAAGGTTGGCAAACCGAGCTCGCGCTTACCGTCAGCAATGTCACGCAGGGTTTGCAGCTGCATCTTGTAGCGTTCTTCCAACAAGTTGGTGGCTTGCTGGTCACGGTCAGCCAGCCAGTAGAAAGCAATGGTGATGGCAATCTTATTCAACATGCCTGGCACAGTCGGTAACGGAAGCTCAAAGCGACGCGCCAGAAAAGAATCGATCTCTTCATCGGCTTGCTCTAGGGCTTGGTTAATCCATGTGTCATTTAACTCGTCGGTATTGCGATCAATGGCAAAATTCCAAAGCATTTGCTCATCGCGATCCATTAAGTCTTGTTTTGTTGCGTAGATTGCCATCGGTTTTCCTTAGCTCTTGTCTGTTAATGGCTAGTCTTGAATGTCGATTACATCTTTAAGTTCGACAGTCTCCACCACTAAGCGAGGCTCATCGTGGACGCGCTTTGCCTTTTCAGTAGACATGAACACCACAAACTCAGGTGAAAAGTTTTTCGAGTCCATTTCCGCAGGCTGGCGGAATTCCAGCGGCTCTCCATCCACCACAAGCACCAGTGTTTCTTGTAGGCGGTGAAATTTAACGCCGCTGCGCCAAAAGCCAGCATCTGAGACAGAGCGAACTTTAAGGGCACCAAGCACACCAACAGGAACACCATCAGTGCTGAGAAGTGGCTCATCATCTTTTGCTTGTTTCGAAACATCGTCTTGTTCCTTTTGTTGAATATCAGAATCTGCCTTCAACGCTTCTTGCTCCGGCTTATCCTTCTCCACCTGTTCAGGTTTCTCTGAATTTGATTCTGTTTGGGTTAACGCTTCCTGTTCGGCTTGCGCTTGGTCAGCGGACTGAGCTTGTTCCACTGGTTGCTCAGTAGTTCCAGTGGTAGATTGCTCGGGGCTGTTGGCATTCGCTGTCTGCTCATCAGCTTTTGCAGCTGCTTCTTTAGCCTTCGCTGCTGCCGTCTGTTTCGCAGTTGATGTACCTGTTTTAGCGGTTCCACTCACGGTGAACTCCTTTTAAATCGAGGTTAAAGTGGCTTTAAACGTGGCGGTAACTGAATACCGCCAGCCCGTTATCAGTTTGCACCTGATAGGCGTTTACGTTTTAAGAACTAAGCCGTGATGTAAGGGCTCACAACAATCTCTACATCGTTGTAGTAGATGTTGGAGTCACCACCTTCTACCAACATGCGAGCCAATAGTTTTTTCGCTGCCGATTCGTTTTTCGGACCAACCACAATCTTGGTTGCGCGAGTACCAATTGGTGTGCCATCGGCTTTCTTCATGGTGCCTAATAGCTCTTTGGCTGCGGCATAAGTGTCTTCATCCAACACGCCTTTAGAACCAATCGCCAACTGAGGGAATGAGAAGCCCACGTTACAACGGCCATCTACACCAGCGGCGTATTTGTTATTGAACCAGGTATATTCTTCATTTGGCTGCATGTTCTTAAACACGAACGGACGACGATCTTGGTACACGATAGGCTTCAGCACCTTGGTATCATCAATCAAGAACCACGGTTCGCCAGTGTCTGTGGTTGGGTCACCAATCACATTCGAGAACGTCGTTGCTGGATCTGATTCAATTGGGTGGTCGGTATCAAAGTAGTTCTGGCCGTCATAACAAAGTGTTGTGAAACCAGCGACTAATAAGCCGTAAGACAACTCATCAGGGAAGATGGCAACTTGATCACCATAGTTCTGTGCGATAACCGAGTAGTGACCGATTTGGTCATCATCGACATCTTCACGAGAAACAGAGATCGAGCTTTCCCATGTTTTGTTTTCAATTGAATAGCCATGACGACCCATGTCAGCCAGCTGGCGATCACCAACCCATTCTTTAATGCCTGGTAAGTCTTTTAGCCAACCGTAAAAGTTTGCCGCACCCGAGCTAGGTACTTTCGTCGCTACCATCGGCCATTGCGGTTTTGCCGCTTGTAAACCACGGGTAAACGCCGCAGACATATTGACTTGAAGGGCTTCAAGTACTTGTGCTTCAGTCGCCATTATTTCGCTCCTTTATTCGTTTCAGCTTTAGCCGCTAGGTACTCTTCTTCAGAGACACCCATCTTGCGACACATCGCCAGTTCAACATCATTCAGCTTGCTGTTTGTCGCCACTGCTGGCTTTTGTTTTTCTTGGCTTTCCACTACTGCTGGGGCTGTAGCAACAAAGCTCTTAAATTGCTCCATGCCACCTTCAGAACGACACAGCGACACATACATGTCTTTATTGGCTGGCGCGACTTTGCCTGCTTCAATCGCATCATCCACCAAGGATTCGATCTCTTGGTTATGGATTTGAGCCAGCTTATCTTCTGCGCTTGATGCACGGTTAAGCGCAACGTCGTAGGTTTCTTTTGGTACGAACTTGTTTAAGTCCACGGTCTGAGCACGGTTTAGGGCGACATCTTTCTCTTGTTTAAGAGAGTTGATAGCCACTTCGGCTTGTTCTGGTGTTGCATCTTCGGCAAGGCCAAGCGCATCCAAAACGATTTTTGGCAACGGCATATTGGCGTTCTCCATTCGTTGGTTTAATGCAGGAACATCAAGGTTGGGGTCATTGGTTAAAGCCGCACTCACAAGCGCCAGCACTTGGCCGCTCTTGTCGTACGTAAAAGAAGGCGAGTAGAAAGCGTATTTCTTCTCATCAATCAGCTGTGCGCCATCATCGTTCCACTCGATAAAGCCCCAGATTTCACCGTTACGGTTTTCGGCTTTGGTAATCCAACCGTACGCAGGAGCAGGTTCACCTTTCGGGGCTTTGATATGGGTTGAGTGTTCAATATCGAATGGGCGCTTTTGCGTAAAGCGGGCAATGACTTGCTCTGGGTTGTTGTTTGTCCAGGAACGGCTATCGACACCTGCAAATGTTCCAGCAGGGATCATCGGTAGCCAAACACCTTGTTCCGTTGCGTTTTCTGCAACTGAGGTAGGCTGTAAGGAAAAACATAATGCAGTTAAGGCTGGGTTCATTACTCACTCCAAAATTGAAGATCACATAACAACCTCCTTGTGCTGGGTTGGTATGAAACATCTTGTGTGAAGTAAGCATGCAAAAAAAAAGCAACCGACGCGGATTAACGTCGGTTGCTTTAATTTAATGGTAAAAATGGATGCTTAAGAAAAATTAACCATCCAGACTTTTTACGCGATTCCACTCTTTTTTTAATATGATTTTTATCATATCCACAATCACTTTCTTGTGGTCATCGACATTGTTCAACGAGTTAGTATCTAGTTTTTGGTTATTATCAATTGATTTTTTAAACTCAATTAAACATTTTTGATATCCCATTATGATTGCATTCATGCTTTTAAGTAAACTACTTGCATCAGCTTCATCACAATTCACCAATAATTGCACATTAATTTTAAAGCGAATCAACCCTTGTAATTCTTCTGCTAGTTTGTGGGCGACATTATTCAGATCAATATTCCTATCGGTAGGTTTACTTTTAATTGCATTATTAATTTCCGGTATATATACAAAAGATATAACCCCACGAGTTTTATCTACTTGCGATAGAAAACTCGATGATTCCTGTCTTAAATTTTCTATCCATTCTCTACGACTTTGTGCGATAAACTGCCTGCGCCTTAAATCTTGCTCCGCCTTTAGCTGCTTTTCCATCTGTTCAGCTAACTTCTTAGCTTGATGAACTTGAAACCAGGCAGCCAATACAACAATGATCACAGTGACGAGCATACTACCAATAGCAATCCAATCCGTAGACGTGACAAGTGTAATTTCCGGTACTTCCTTTACATAAACGCTCGATAACATAACTTCGCCTTCATTCGTTAATTCTGTGAAAACGAAATTCTACCGCTAACAAACACTTATAACCATGTTTAAACCCCGTTTAAATCGCCTCAGATTTGTTTAAACAATTTCATTAGTAACTTTGTAGCCCATATCAACCTAAAGCGGCTTAGAATACGTCTCACGCATTCGAGCCTCTTTTTTATTTAAGTCGGCTTTCATGGCTTGTTCACGTGCACCAGGGTTGTAGTTCCATCCTGGTTCAATACCTTCCGGCAGGGTTTCCACTTCACCCGTGCGCTTGTTTACCCATTGCTTGGTTTTGCCTTGTGGCGCAGTGGTTGAAACTTTGTCGCTTTCAGTCAGCTTGCCATATTCATATTTCGACACCTGGCGAATCCAACACTTGCAGCCCCAACCATTGGGCGGCATGTGTTGTTGCCACCATTCATCGTCCACAGGTAACAGCAAATCTTTCCACTTCACATGATCAACACGGTGTTCAATAGAAGGACCAAGCTGATACAACAAGTACGGCATGGCTCGCTTAGTGCGCTCGATGCGTTCCCACTGACCAGCTGCGCGTGCAGTACGCATGTTCGTCCGGTAGATGGTTTTGATTCGACCTTCGCTACCAAGCTGGACGGTTTTGGTTTCTTTGGTGAGCGGGTCATCCATTTCTTGAATTCCCCACCAACCGGATTTCACCAACAGAGGCTTTAAGATGTCGCGGAACTGGGCGAAGGTTTGGCCTTGTTCAATCGCATCTTCCACCAAGGTTTTCACATCCACCAACAAATCCGCATTGAGCATCTTAGCTACAGTGAAGGCATTGGTGTGCTCTTGCTTCCACACATCCTTGTAGTCAAAGCTTGGCTCAATGCCTTTCTTCTTAAACCAGTTGAGCACATCCGTCGGCACGAAATCATACTTGGCTGAATCACTAGGCATCACGAACGTCTCCTAGTGCGCGTGTTTCAAACATGTACTTCGCCATTTGCTCGACAAAGTTCTCTGCACCTAATTGGTCTTGCAGTTCTGGCAGCTTAGCCAAGAACTCATCATAGCTGTCTACGCTATCGGCCAGTTGCATGATCGGGTTCATGAAGTCTTCCGCGACTTCTTCCCAATCGTCCATCGCCTCATCGGTGAGTTCATCAATGATTTGGTCAGAAGTTTGTGTCACACGGTTAATCGAAACACGTTGCTTATTACGGCCTAACTCAACTGCACCTTCGGACTGGCTACGGTTTAACGCTGGCGTTGCGCTCATGGCAATGAGTGTTTCAGCTTGCAGCAGTTCGTCTTCTTCATCCGGTTCCGTTAAACCAAACTTTTCACGCATGCTAGAGGCTGAGACTTTCATGCCACGATCAATCAATGGCGTGATGCTATCAACCAGCATCTTCAAGTCTTCTGGCTCTGGTACTTTAATGCGTACTTTCGGGTAACGAGTTTGTACGCCCCAATTCAAAATGATGTAAGGCTTAACTAGGTACTCATTGATGCAGGCTTCCAATTGGCGCGCATCCCATTTGGCAATATCCATCCGCACTTCATTGTGTACGTTCGCTTGCGATTGCGAGCTGCCATCATCGGCGGTCATGGTTTGGCCGAGTACCGCCTTACTGGTTTGCTCATCACACCAGCGTGCCATGTTTTCAAATAGAGTGTTGCCACCGTTGCCTTTAGCCGTTTCAATCAGCTCTAGTTTCATCGACTCAGGAATAACTGCGCCCGCATCACTGGCAATTCGGCTAACCGCATTCACTAGCGTGGTGATGTCATCTGTACTGGCGTTCGGGCCGTACTTACCCACACGCACCGGAATGCCAAACACTTCCGCAAAAGCCCACCAATCGCGAACCGTGAACGATTTCAGCATGTACATCACGGCCACCAAGCGTGCCAATCCATTGCGCCATACACTGCCGGATTTAGATCGAGGCGTGTGCACAATAAACTTATACGGCTCTAACGGTGCGCCACTTGGGTAGTCATTACTAATGAGCAAAATGCTTTCAAGTGTGTCTTGGTCGGCACGCAAATAACGAGGATCAACCCATTTGTAGTCTTTAGGTTTCCATGGTGTCGCATTGGTGTTCCATAAGATTTGCACGACCGATAAGCCTTTTCCTAAGCCATCAAGAAGGTCAAAGAATAATTCAGGGACTTGATCGTCATTGAGCAAGTCACGGACTTTTTCTGCTAACTCTACATCGCTTTTGTCTTCACTGGCCGCTTCCACGGTCGGAGGCAATGCCGCCACTGCCAGCTTACGGGTGCGCAGCTGGGCGGCATAATGCAAGTCGCGCTCTTCCATTTCTTCGGCTAGCGTCATGAAGGCTTCAAGGTCAGTGCCATCGACCACTGCGCGCATTAACGTTCCTAGACGTTGCGGGGTTAAGGTACTGGCGACACTGCTCGGGCGAGGGTTTCGCACACTGGTGGTATAAGCACGAGCAATGTCTTCAGACAGCACTTCTTGCTCAACTTTAAACGGTTTGCCATTTGCATCTAAAATCATAATCGAATTCCTTTACCACGCAGGTCGGTGCGTTCACCGAATGCGTCATCGTGTCGGTTGTTTTCTTCAGCACTGCCAAAGAATCGGCGGTGAGTCTCATCGCCTTTAGGGGAAATGGTGTGCAATTCATAGCGAGTTAAATCGGCTTTAGACGCTAGGAAGCCCAAGAAAATAGCAATCGCGCTATCGCCGTGACGCTTGTTGCCATCGCTGCCTTTAGTGCGTGAATCATCAATGCCAGGCACACCGCGAATCATTTGAATTTGCCCAAGGTCGGTGATCACATCTTCATGCTTTGGCAGCTCCAGTTCATCGTCTTCAAAAGCAGCTTTAAACTTCGGCATGTTTTCACGGTAATAAGCGGTAGACAGCATGACTTCAACCACTTCTTCACCATATTTGTAGTGCGCTTGCTCGGCTAGGTACTGGCCGTTACCACGCGCATCGAGGAAGATGCCATCACGACGAGGCAGGCGATCACAAATGTAATACAGCGCTTGCTCTTGCTGTTTGAATGGCACGTTTTTCAGCTCGACCAGGAACGGCACTTTACGCTTGGTGTCATCATTGATAATGACAGGAGCAAACACGGTTAAGTCACCACTACGGGCAAAGTCTTCACCAAGTGCGTGCCGTAAGTTCTTAGGCAAGGTTTTTAATACTGGGCCAACATGTTCGACTAACCATTCTTGCATTTCACGCATGCGTGCGCCTTCGCCAGCTTGGTTAAACGCATCGGAGCCAGTAAAGCGCAACACTGGTGCATCAAGCCTTGCCGCTCGCTCTCTCAGCGAACGCGCGATATAAGCACCGCCGCCAGATTTCGGCACACAGTAATATTCTTCCAGTGCGTCTTCTTCAGTGGCAGTGTCTTTGAGTAAGTTGGCTTTCCATTGTTCTTCTTTTTCAGGCGACCATTCTTGTTTAGTGACCTGACAAATACGCTGATATAAACCTTCAAGACACGCATCATCAAGCGTGATGGTATGGATGGAATAACGCTTTTTGCCAGCGCGGCTGTCTTGAATGAGTTGGTTGAATAGGTTTTCGACACCGTTGTGGGTAGAGATAAGTCGAACCTTCGAACCCCACATAGTCAAAGCAAGCGCCGCTTTTAATACTTCCGCTAAACGTTCATGGAAGGCTGCTTCATCAATGATAACAGTACCTTGCATACCACGCAGGTTAGAGGGGTTACTCGATAACGCCTGAACTTTAAAGCCGGATTCAAAGTAGATCACAAAGGTTAAGATGTCTTTGTCTTCATCGTTCAAGACATCTTCTTGCACTTCACCAGCGGCTTTATCAAATATCTTGGCCCATAGCGCAACGGCATCAATGAACTCTCGCGCCATCTCTTTGTTGGAGCCAACATAAAACACATTGTTGCCACCTTCGCCTTTGGCCGTACCCGCGCTAATAGCAGAGTCTGCCGCTTCGGCAAAAGTCAGACCTGTTCGGCGTGACTTCTCGGCAATCTTGAGCACGGAGTCATCGGCGATCCAACGTTTCTGATAACCAAGTAAAAGCTCATCCTTATCAAACTCGATAAGGATGTCTTCAGTCAGTTTGTTCACGGTTGGCTTGGTAACGGTTTCAGCCATAATTAAATTCCCAAGATTTCAGATTTGAGCATTTTCACCGTGTCAGAGGTGAGGCCCGCTTTCTTGGCAACGGCTTCTGTTTTCTCGGCGGCATCTTCCAAGGCTTGCTTACGAATTTCCGCTTCCAGTTTCACGCTGCCTGTTTGGGCCTCTTGCAATCGCTTAATTGCCAACGCCATTTGGCCCATGGTTTTCGGGTCGATAGTTTTATCAGCTTCGAGTGCGGCCATTTGAAAGTCGAAGATTTGCGATTTGCCTATCTCAATTAACGATCGAGAAATATCCGTCTGGGGCATTTCACCAAACTGCTGCACCCATTGCTTAGTCATCTCTTGGGCGCGTTTGTAATTTTCCATGCCTTTGTGAAACTGTTGGCTGTAGCGACTCAAGGCGTTGCGTTTGATGTATTCGTCATCGCCACGTTCTTCTGCCAGCAAGCCTTCCTTTTCAATCAGCTCATTAATCTGGCTGCGAATTTCTTCCTGCGTCATTTGGCCTTCGCGCAGCAACATGTTGAGTTGCGACTTGATGTCTTCCGGCAGTTTGTCTATTTTGCTGAGACGGTTCTTTTTATGTGCTTTGTTAGCTTGGGTCATAAGTGGGCCTCATTACTGAAATAAACGATCAAGGCGATCTAACAACCGATACCAACCGCGACATAAGTACATCCACACCGACTTTAACCAAGGGCGAATAATCGGCTCTTGTACTTCAAAGTAGCGATAAACCGTCCATCGCAAGGCGACTAAGAAGTAGATCATCAGAAGAATTTCAAACATATAAACTCCTATGGGCGCGGACGCTTCACACCTGGGTGCTGTGCTTGGCCTTCGGCAACATCAACACCACGCTGGGTAATTGTGGCGACTAATGTGCCAGACATATCCTTGCAAGTGATTAAGCCTTGTTCTTGCAGCCAGTACATTTCAGACAACACAAGATCACGACTGATACGATGACCGTACGCATCGAGCGAGGAATCAAGAATCGATTCATTAGCTGTGTACGCTGGTGACTCATTCAGCACCCGCAACATCACAAGACGGC
This sequence comes from Vibrio sp., assembly GCF_048266485.1. Classification (GTDB taxonomy): domain Bacteria; phylum Pseudomonadota; class Gammaproteobacteria; order Enterobacterales; family Vibrionaceae; genus Vibrio. Next base: position 55,843 of record NZ_JBLWZK010000006.1, read on the forward strand.
GGTCTTGTTGTAAAACTTCATGCATGCTCATGACTATTCCTTCATTTCTTTTTCAAGCAGCAGCTTGGTTAGGTGATCAACCGGCTTTAATGCCGCCCGTAGTTCTTTGATTTCTCCACGAGTGACTTCCATTTCAAGGCGTAAGCGATTGACTTCGTTTTGGGTCGGTAAGTTGTTAACGTGGTTTTTTAATTCTTGATGATTAAGTTTCAGTTCATCGAACTGCACTTGAGACACAAACACTTTGCGTAAACTGAGCAAAGCAAGCGCAATAAACACGCTCACAAATGGAGCCATCACACGCCAAATGGTATTCAACATATCTAACACTGCTTGAAACTCGTTCATCGGTTCTCCTGTGCTTCTAGCTGACTTTTACATTCCACACACAAAGTCGCATGAGGGTTAAGGGCCAATCGTTTTAATGGAATCGGCATACCACAACAGGCACACACAATAGTGTCACCATCAAAGGTTTGCGGCGTTCGTTCAGCGACTTGGCGCGCTCTGGCGATAGCAGCATCACGGTGCTTTTGTTCTAACTTGGCGGCTTGGTCGATTATGTCCGTCATTCATCACTCTCTTTTTGATTGGTGCTATCACCACAAACGGCTTTGTAAATATCGTTGTAATCATTCACTTGGCGCTTTGTACCTTCGGTATCTTTCACGCTTGGGTAGATCATCTTGAAACTGGTGCACCCGCTATTCGTCACGGAAATAACCCTTTTGGCGCATCCGCTCATCAAGCTCACTAGGGCTAAGCTGAGCATTATCAGCTTCAATTTTTTGCTTAATTTGCACATGCTTTATCTCCGTTTGCAGTTGTGCGTTCATCACGTTCGCTTGCTCTAGCTGCCCCGCAATGCGTTTCGATTTGGCTTTGTAGTAGTTCATTAGCCAGAACAGGAAAACAAAGGCAGCGGCAGCACCCGCAATCAAATACGTCATGATTGAAAAACTCATGAACCCACCTTGGTCACTTTGGATTTGTAAGCAGAGACAGCGCCCTTGGTCACGACTGCGCCACCACTAAAAATGGCTAAGGTGGTGAACAGTTCCGGCACGTAGCTGCGGTCTAAATACACCGAATACAGCAACACAGCAGACAAAACGAAGAACCCCAACACATGCAAGGTGCCAGTGGTACTTGTTCGGTTGTCTTCATTGGTAAACAGCTCTTTTAACGCGCTGGGTTTAAGTGTTGGCATGAGCGTTCCTTGTTGAATGTTGTTTTAATACCCGCTCAATATGTGGATGCGAAGTAGATGACACAGTGCCTATATTGACGCTTGGTTTAATGGCTTTAGGTTGGTGTTTTTGTGCATAGCGATAACGAAACTGGGCTAAGTCATTATCGGTGACGCTTTCAAAACCACGGCGAAATTGTGATTGCCAAGTTGAGTTATGGCTGTACAAAGGTGCTTTGTGTAAACGCGGTTCAATCCCGTTTTGAAGGTCGTTTAACTCGCATTTAAAACGTGCTTTACGGCCAGCTTTAAACCGCTCGAACGCTCGGGCATTTTTAAGATCGGGGTTGAGTTTGTAAAAAGACATTACGCCAACTCCCAAGCAGCTTCTAAGCAATCACTTAGGCGGTTATGCCAGCCCTCAATAAAACGGCTTTGGCTTGGGTTCTTCTTAACAATGCGAGCATAAAAGCGAGAGCGACGCAGGTGGTAAGCGGCAAGTAAGTATTCATCGTCTTTGGCGTAAACTGCTTCATGGGTTTTAGGGCCATAAATGCCATCGGCCACCACACCAACCACTTCTTGCAACATCTTAATCGCAGCACGAACGCCATGTTGCACAGCAGCATCGAAGACGGCTAACGCAACCGGAACTGGTAAATTTTCACACTGAGCTTCAAGGTAGTAATGCTGGTAATAAAGATTGGCCGCATCATCAATGGTAAGGTCACTGATCGTAAGGTGAGGAAAGGCACGCTGACTAATGCCGAATTTAGTCTCGCCGCCGTTGTCGTTCGGGTCATCAACATAGCCGCCATCAGCCGTTAGTCCACCTTCTTTTTCTAACACGAACATTAACGCATGGCAGAATGAGAGCGAGTAATCACGAGTGTTAAATGGAAAATCTTGAGACATAAAAAAAGCACCGACGAGTAAGTTGTTTACTCGATTGTGCTTTTTATTAAGGGGGTAAGCGGATTAACGTTGGTTGTTGTTTAGAGCTTTTTAATTACGCAATCTACTTCAAGCTCTGATTGCTGAGTGAAGTCTACTTTCCAATCATTCAGGGTGAATGTTTTTGCTTTTCCCCATTCTAAGTTTTCAGCTACAACAGAGCTGATTAATTTATCATCTTCGCTCCATTTTGTTTCATCCCAACTTAACTCAGAGGGTTCATGAGGAATAATGTCAGTTAGAGTTCTACAGATAGCAACACCATTCCAAAGAAAATCATTTCTAGCGACTTTTACGTTTGCTATTGCCTTATTTTTGTTGATTGCAATTTTAGACATAATGTAACGATTATTTGTCTCTGCAAATTCTGTATCACCTTTGGTGTACCAATCGACTGGTTTTACCGTAGAGTTCTCAAGTTTCACTTTGATCTCATCAATCGATGCAGCCACATCACCACTCGCTACAGACAACGCTGGTACCAAACATAACAATAAAAATAATAACTTTTTCATTCTCAATCCCTTAAAACAAATCATGTTGTCGTTTTTTCACTTCGCGGTTACGCATCTTAGCAATAACTCGGTAAATGTGTTGCATACTCACATCATATTTACGAGATAATTCAGTGACATTGTTGCCTGTAAACTCGTTCCAAATGTGCAAGTGTTTAATCTCGTTTGCCAATTGGTTACCGCGTGGCAAGTAGAACTGCATGCCACCAAAGGCTTTGCAAATACTGCTTAACTGACGAATGGCTAACTCTTCACTCACGCCAGCCTCGATAAGCTCATGCTTTAAAATATCGTACATTTGGCGCATGGCTTCCGGCCATCGGCAATCTTCGGTGTCTAAATCTTTAATCGCTTCAATCGACACGTCATCAAAGCCCAACATATCAAGGTTTTGCTCTGTCATTATTAATCTCGCTTATTCCCACTTAATATGGGAATTGTTAGCGGTGATTAAAAACACGTCAACCGATATCGTATAGATGTTCCAGAATGGGAAATTTAGACATAAAAAAAGCACCTTGGGGTTACAAGGTGCTTTTTGATGTTTGGGCTAATTTATTGCTTCCATATTTTATTTAACCTTTCAGTTTCCTTCCTAGCATACTCCTGCAATTCTTCATCAGTTAAGGTCTGTTGCTGCTGTGTTTTTTTCTGGTAAAGGTAATATCCATAAATCCCTATAGCTAATAGACCTACAGCCATGCCGCCAATGGCATAAATATTCCATCCACGATTGATTAATACCCCAACACCCAAAGCAATGAATACGAATGGTGCTAAAAAGCCAAGCAATCTAAACAAAAATAGAGCAATTAAAATTGCAAAAATTAGAACAATAAATTCCATCTTTATATTTCCTTGTTAAAAGTTAAATAATAGGCTGCGAGTTTTGAGTAACTGGCTGGCCCAGTACATGAATCATTGGATGGAATGCGGCCACCTTTTGATAAAATCATATCTTCCATTAGTCGGTAATGCCATTTTTTTAACGCTTCCAACACATAAGCGGCTTGTTCTTGATTCATCCAGTTCGCGCGTTCTACGCCTTTGCCGTTAATCTGTTGGGTCATGCGCTTGCAGTAAGCATCTATTGCCAAGTCTTTGGGGTTACGCACAAAACCTTGTTGGTGCATGGTGATCCAAATAGCTCGAATAACCGTGACTTCTTCCGCTCTGGCGCGTGGTTTGCGCTTCACTTTGAAGCCTTTGGTTTTCATCCAATCGATCACTTGTTTTAACTTAGCGTCACTCAAGCCTTTGCAGCTTCGCTGGCCTGTGATTTGCTCTAACATGTTACGGTAAACGTCATCATCTAGGTTCAACTGGCGCTTACCAATCTGCACCATTTTTAGCATTGCTGACATATCAATCTCCTTGGGCTGCTCATCAGTACCTAGCCACCACGCTAGACAGACAAGCAAGACATACGCCTTGCTTGTTTCGCTTTATTTCAATAGTTCAATACTGTTGTAAGTTTCAAGATCGCACTCAGACATATTTATCCCTATCCATAGGCACATAACCTGCTCAGGTGTTAACTCTGGGAATTTTCCTAGCACTTCTCGGCATGGCTCGTACATACCATCTGCCTTTGAGTGCAAGTCATGCATAAGCTTTGCAGCAAGAACAACAGGATGGGTTTTGCTTAGATCACTTATTGAAAATTTCATATTTCAGGTCTCCAGTTCATTTCTTTCAACTTATTCGCAATCGTGCTTTTCTCACCGAGTGGGTCGATGCCCATCTTCACCATGCGAGTAGCTTGCTCGATGTACCACTGGCTATCATCAGGCTTGGTGGTTTGTACCGCTTCCGCTTTGCCTTGGTGGGTGTGGTTTTCTGTAGGCATTGCCACGTTATTTTTTACCGCTAGGCTTTTGTAAACCTGCTTTAAATAGTTGTGGTTGGCGAGCGGCTTCACGTCTTGAAACTGAATGCGCTTTTCACGCAGCTTGTTGACCGTTTCAATCAGTGCCGAGGCCAATAGATGATCCGCTTTGTATTCGTCGGTCACTTCACGCATGAGGCGCAGCGCGCGACCATTGGATAAATCCGATTTGAGCGGACGAAACAAGCCAATGTAATTAAGCAATGGACGGGCAATAAAATCAGGCAGTGCCGCCACATCACCAAGCAAGTCACGACCTGCTTGGTCTTGGATTAACGCATCCAAGTGAATGTTGCTGTGGCACACTGGGCAACGGGTGAGTTTCATTGGGCTGCTCCAATTTTCAAGGATTCAGTACCAGCAACACCTTGGTTTAATGTCACGTCTTTAGCCGCTAGGTAGCCTTGCATTCTTGATTTGTTTGCAGACATGCCATTACCTTTTGCTTCTCTTGGTTGGCATGAAGAAAGATCCAACGTTTTATTTTTGAAGTTGGCAATTTCTTCACTCTCTTTTTCACTTAGAGCGAAGGCTTCAATTTTTTGATAAACCCCCATACACCAACCTTCACAAAACTGATCGGCACGATTTGTTTTGTTTATCTTTTTCATTCTTGAACTCAAGGTTTTTAAGAATTCCATTCTTGCTTTGTTGAGCTGACGCTCTAAAACTGTAAAGACATAACTGGCAATCTCTGGCCTTTCTTCGTGGCCGATAAATACGATCTGCATATTTGTGAACGTTGGCTGGAAATAAAACTCGCACCCAAATGCTTTTGCTATTGAATGAGCTAACACACCAAAATACTTAGATGGTTTTTGGGCTTTTGATTTAGCATTGATAGTGAAGTCATTTACACCAGCTAGTTCAGGTGCATTGCTTTCAATACCATGCTCTTTCATTAACTTTTGCGCTCTCGATAAAGCTAGAGCCGCTTCATTTGGATTGCTTGACTGAGAAAGCCTAAGCAGCTTTTTTATCTTTTCTAAAATCTTGTTATCCATAATTGCACCTTTAATTTCGCTACTCATCAGTACCTAGCCACGACGCTAGATAGACAGATAACCGCTAACGGCTCGGTTATCTGTTTCGTTTTAGTCTTCGGCTGGCGGTGGGGTTTGCCCTAGAATCCACATCAGAGCATCCACCACGCCTTGCATGTATTCATCGTTGTGGTGCTTTTCCTCCGCAAGTTCTAATTGGTTTTCAATGGCTCGTTTGCTGTGAATACTGGTGTAAGGGTGATTCATTCTTCCCATTCCTTTTCATTTGAAGCGATTGACTTGATCCGCTTCGCTTTGGGTAGTGGGGTATTGCGCCAATCCCCACAATGTTTGTCTGCCCACGCTTCGGCTTGTTCTTTACTCATGCGGTTGTGCAGCATGATGCAAGGAATAAGCTCATTACTGCGTGGCATCGTCATTTCCTCCAAAGGGTTTATCACCAAGACCAAGTAACCATTGGCAGGTAGCGGCAACGCCTTTGTTGAACTCCTTGCGCGGGTCGCCTTTGGCCGCCTGTTGAATTTGCTCAATTAACTCGTCTGGTGTGCGTTCTTGCATTTTCTTTAGCAAGAACTCACGGCGCATCGGGCAATCAAGTAGTTGGTTTGACTGAGCCATAACGACCTCACAGTTTTGAAATGTCGAGTGGGATTTGTGTATAAGCGCCGTTCTCTTGACGCTCGTACAAGCGCAAATAAGAACTGGTGCCAGTGATTTGAATTGAATCGGCAATCGCTTCCATGGCGTCTAACCATTCCGCATCATCAATATCTAATTGGCGCAAACTCAGCACCTGGTTTACATCAATGTGGCCTTGTTTATTCACACGGAAAGCATGATCCACAAGCGCTTTAATTTGGTCGCTTGAGCCTTCCGACCAACGTTGAATGCAGGCGTCAATTTTGGTTTTGGCGGCTTGAATACGTTCATCAAAAATGCGGTGCTCACCCATAGCGCGTTGCAATTTGTAGCGGCCATCAAATGAAACCAGTGTGACGTTGCCTTTAGTGCCGCCGTAGTTCACGCCATACTCTTCAGCGGATAGGTCTACAAAGTCGGCAACCTTGTTCATGGCTCCTGCTTTAAAAGTGGCAAGGCGTTGCTGCTGGATGCGAGCTTCTTGCACTATGGTCATCACCACATCATCACGAATGAGATCAATCGCTTTGATTTGGCTCTCAGGTACTAGGTGGCTTTGTGCGTTAAAGCGGTAGCCTTCAGGCGCTTGGTTTGGGTTTTGGGTAGTCATGATCATTTCTCTTATAAGTTGGTAGGCCATGAAGCGATCAGCTCTGGCGCGTATGGGTTTAGGTGTTGAGTGATAAAAAAGGCTTCTGGTAGTTCGCTGTCGTACCAGCGAACTAAGCAACCGCTAAGCTTGGCAACATGGCTAGTCACGCGAGCACCAGCTTTGCGCTCTGTGACAGTGTGTGACTTGGTCATCAGCGACACTGGCGGCATTTCAATCGTGATGGTTGGAATGCCTAGTTTGATGTTGCAACCAATAATCGCAGCGCCTTCACGTTCTAAGCGTTCAATGGCATTGCGAACCGCGCGGCGTTTTTCGTTAAAGTGCATCATAGCTACATCCTTTCTTTCATTGCTTTAGGGGCACAATTGGGGCAATAGTGTTCATCGGTTTCAAAATCGACGAGCCAATTGGTATCATCATTGATTTCGTCATATCGAATTTCTGCGTCTGCTGGATGAGCACAATCCAATTCAAATTCGTTACAACAACCATCAGCATCACATTTCAAAATTGCTTTAAAAGTCATTTCAAATCCCCTTAATGTTTACGCTCGAAAGCCTGCGCAAAGCCCTCAGCAATTGCTTGAGCGCAACCTGACAGCAGCAACAAACTTTCTTGTAACTGCTTCTCATCAAGTAAACCGTTGGCTGATTTGATATAAGCACCTAACGTTGCAGCTACTATGTTCATTTGCTCTTCCGTAGCATTTTCAGTTAGCTCTACAGGTAACTCGATTTGAATTTGTTTAGTCGTCATGGTCTTTCCCTCACTCATTGGTTTCTAATTCTGCAAACGCAGTGCGTAAGCCTTTCTCAGTAATCTGTCCGCCTTTGGCATACATGGCCGCAAGCTTTAGGGTTTTGCTTAATAGACGTAAACCACCTGGGCGTTCGCTGATTTGGAACATCAGGCTGTTTTCGGTTTCGCCAAGAACATTCCACGCGTGGGCAATGGCGCGAACGTCGGCTTGTTTGGTCTTGTGGATGCCGCGTTTCTTGGCAATGCGTGAGAACAAACGAGCGAAGTCTTCATTGCGTCGGCCACCCGTAAGCTGGGTGTACACTTTGTTGTTACCCACTAGCACCATGCCAACGCCTGTTTCTTCTTGCAGAATGCGCAGCTCTTCTAGGGTTGGGTAATCGAGGTGGTCGGCTTCATCAATGATGATCAAACCCTCTGTACCTTTTAGGCGCTGGCGAATCACTCGCGCTAATGGGCCTTTACGACGTGGCGCTTGATCCATGCCTAGCTCCATCGCAATTTCATATAAGCATTCGGTCAGGCTTGAACGGCTTGGCGAAGCAGTCATCATCCACACGTTGTTGTTTTGCTTTTGGTAATGGCGTAGGGTTTCTGATTTGCCGACACCGGACGCGCCATAGATCACGACAATCGATTCGGTCACTTGGGCATAGGTCAAATCGTTAGTGATTTGCTGTGCTGTGGTTGTCATCACAAAGCCGGGGTTTTGGCTTGGGGTGGTTTTACGTGAATCACGTAGGCGCAACCATTTCTCAAGCTTCTCAACAATCTTGCTAGGGTCGGCTTGGTATTTGTTGTTGATGATTTGGCTTAGCGTGGCTGGCGACACGCTGATCTCTTTTGCAATTTGAGATGAAATCACGCTTCTCGATTCCACTAGAGCGCGAACTCGCATAAGCACATCGGTTTCGGTGGCTTTCGGTTGACCTAAAGTGATCACGTTTTCCATTTGTTTAGTCATAAATTGCTCCGTTTATTGGCGGTTTAAAGCTGATTTAAAGGCGGTTTTTGTTCTTCTGTTCCACAAGATACGAAAGGTTTTGCGCATAATTGGCTTCGTAGTCTTCATCCAGATCTTCATCCACATGGACTTGTGCAGCGGTGTTGCCAATGGACACAGGGCGGAATGGCTCAACCACTTTGGTTTCTGGGATGAACTCTTCTTCAAGCGGCTTCATCATGGCGGCCACTTCCAGCGCATCCATATCGGTTTGCGCTTGTGCTGCAATCTTGTTGGCTTTGGTAAATTGAGTGCGTTTGCGCTTGTGTTCGCGAGCGGCTTGAGTGTCGCCGAAGCCGACTTTCTCTAAGCATTCCGCTGTACAAATTCGCACGCCTTGTAGGGTGTAAACTTCTACGCTGTCATGCAGTTTGAGTGGGTCAAAACGTGCCACCAGTTTTTGCCCAACGTAATCAAACAGGGCTTCATGGTGGTAACGATTCTTACGGCCTTTCAAGCTGCCGCCTGCATCAAGCGTGATGGTGGCGTGTTGTTTGTTCACCGTGATGGCTTCCGCTTGTAGCATCATCAATTGCAGCTGCTCTTGAGTCGCTTTACGAATCGGTGCTTCTGCATAGCTGGCATTAAACGCATCGTTAAAGCTCATCATGCCTTGGCAAATTTCAGTGCGACGGTTTTGCTTGTTGTTGTACATCTCAACACCAGCCGCGAGCGCTTTTAGGAACTCTTCAGCATCAATCGCTTTGCTTGCGTAGTTGTCTGGCTTTGCCATCGGGTTAGGGCCTGTGTAGGCACCTGCACACAGTGGGTGTTTGTCGATCATTTCATCTAGGCCACCGACACCAAACGCACGTTCGATAGGTTTTGCCTGACCGTGACCTTTACCCAAGATCACGCTTGACCAATGCAGCTTCATACCAAGCATCGGGATGATGCCAAGTGGGTCATCTTCTTTGACTTTGAAGCGGTAACGGTTAGGAACGCCGCCCGTCATCCATTTGTTTGCCGCTGCGCGGGTGTTATCTATGGTGATTTCTTTTGGTACGCCGTAGCGCTCGCACACATCCATAAGTGATAAGCGAATGCTGTCGGTGTTTTCGCTGATGTCACAACGCCAACCCACAATTTTGCGCGAGTAGATGTCTTGCCAAAACCATGTTTTAGGACGAAGAATTTCACCGTTGAACCATCTCACGAACACGTTGTGCTGGTAGCCATCGCCATTAATCCATTCAAGGGCATGCAAGCCGTCAACACTGCGTTCTTGGCTTGGGAATAAGCTCATTAATGCGTGCTCACCTTTGCGTAGCATCACTCGTTGTTGATGTGGTACTTCATGGCGAATACGGCGGTCTAGGCTTTTTAGGCTAGGCACTTTCCAACCGTGTTGTGGGGCAGCTTCGATCAAGCGCTCGTAACAAGCGGCCATCGTTGGTTGCTCAAGACGTAAATAATCAGCCTTGAAGAAATCCCACGCAGCAGGTGTGATGTAGGCAAAGTGTTTCGATTTAATTTCAGACGCGACTTCTTTATTGCGATCAAGCAATGCAGGTGCCCAGTCTTCCGGTGCAAAATCTTTCACTTTGGAACAGGCGCGGCGTAGGCTCATTTTGCTGATCCCGAATTCATTTGAAACGGTTTCATAAGCGGCCATTTTGCCAATGCCAGAGCGCACAAGTTCGCTAACGGTCTGCACGGCTTTTAGTACACCTTGCGCTTTTTCTTGCGCACGTGTGCCAGCTTTGTTCCAACGCGCCCATAATGCTTCGCGACAGTAAGAAGTGGTTTTGGGTTTTGGTAAATCGAAAACCTGATCACCCACTTTGATTTTGCCTTCACGCTTGTAAAGCGCAGCTTGTGTGGCAAGCGGTAAAATAGAGATGTGGTATTCGAACGCTTTAGTGCCTTGGCGCTTGCGTTTGAATTCAGGATTTAGATCTCGCTGACTAAATAGGTTATTTAGTTTGGCTAAACAATTTCGCTCTAGCTTTGGCATGCCCGTCACGCCTGCTATCTCTTTGGCTGTGAAGTACATTAAGCTACTCCTTTCGTCTCAACGTCAGGGTAACGGCTCGGCCAAATATCTTCTGGTGCCATATTTAGTGCATCTGCAATTAGACGTTCACCCTTCGGCCAAGGAGCACATAAAGCATTGTTTAATGTTCCTCTGTGATACCCGTGGTGCATAGATAATTTGGCAACACTCCAGCCTTTCATTTTTAAGTGAGCAACAATCAATGCTCGTGGCATATCGGTTTTTGTTTCCATTCTTAGCCCCCAATCTGCTAGTATCTCTTTATTACTACATGCACTAAGTAACTAAACTTAGTTCGTGAAATCAATTCTTGATCTAAATATAGTTCTTGTCAACAGCTAAATTTAGATCTTTTTCTAAATTACGTTTCTTTTGAGCTAAATGTGGCTCAGGCTAGATACGACAATGGGTTTAAAGAATATGGTCGAAAAAGACTCAAATTCTTCTAACGATCCGATTGAAAACAAAGGAAATGGATCGTTATCAGAAAGAATTTTGCTTTTGATGAAAGGCAGAAGTGCGAGGCAAGTAGCTGAGGATTGGGGGATTGGAGCATCTACCGTAAATGCTTATGTCAAAAATGGATCCATTCCAAATCTAAATATAGCGCACCAAATTGCGTGCAGAGAGGGTGTTAACCTAGAGTGGTTAGCGACAGGCAGAGGCGAAATGCTAGCAATAGACGAGCCCATGAAACCTATATTCGGAATCAGTGATGTAGCAGAAAGCTATGCTACCTCTAATGAAATGCTCGAATTTTATAATGAGTTTGTTCTTATTCCTGGCTATAGAATTCAAGTCTCAGCCGGACACGGTACAAACCCTTTAGGCGGTGAAGAAGAACCATGCAGACACCTAGCGTTTAGGCGAAAATGGTTGAAGTGGCGAGGCTTTAGCGAAAAGGATTTAGCGATTGTATGGGCCAAAGGCGACAGCATGGAACCAACGATCAACAACAACGATACGCTTGTTGTGCATTTAGGCCGTACTGTTCCACAAGATGGGCACATATATGTTTTTAGAAACGGTGAGGAGCTGTTTGTGAAGCGTTACCAAAGCATGATTGGCACGTGGCGCTTAATTAGCGACAACAAAGCTTACAGCATGATGGACATCAAAAAAGAAGAGCAGCACCAGTTCCAAGTGATAGGCCAAGTGGTTCACATCGCTAAAGACCTGGGCAACTGATTTAAAAATTTAAAGGCACTTTAAAAACAAAATAAAGCCTTTCTTCAATTGTTCACTTTACTAGGGCTATCTTTCAAGATTTAAAAAAATTGTTCATTTTGAAATTTCCACCATCAACACCTAAAATACAAAAAAGGGTTTGAAGCAAATCGCCTCAAACCCTTTGTTTTTCCTAGCTTCAAACCAAATCCATCCCATTTATTCCGACCAATTCCCATCTATTCCTTATATTGTTCATTTAAATAGTCTTCATACAAGGATACAAAGGATCTGGATGTTGATAATGCTGAGCGTACAACTTTTTCTTTTCGAAGTGGTACTCTCCGGCAGGTTGATAGCCAAGTTGTACAAAGTGCTTGGCCAGTTGGGGTAACCCTAGTTTACTGCCTGAAAAAGTTCGCAGTGCAATATGGTCATTGATTAATTCATCGCTTTTTTGGCTCAATAGCATTTGAACTTTTGATGCCGAAGGACATAAGCGTTTGGCATAATCCTGCCAAAGTTGCTCAAATAATTGCTCGACCGTTACCATGGCTTCCTCTCCAATAAACATAATTCAATTAACTATAGTTCAAGTTCTATCATCTATTATTTAACGTATTAATAGCTTTCAAAAAACTCACCAAACCCAGCGTTTTTATTGAGCTAATACTCTTAAACTATCACCGGTTTTCACTAATAATAGTTCTGCGATCTCTGGTGCAAGATAAATCGCATTGCGTTCAGAATCATAAGCGGCTTTTGCTAAAGTTGCTCTAAAATCTTGCAGTTTCGTATTAGCAATAAGGTACTGCTGAGAAGAAGAGTGAGCACGCACTTCCACTTTGGTAAGAAACGATTGTTGTACCGAATGAATACGCTCACGGTCGCATTCAATCGTAGGCCCTGCATCAAAAATATCGACATAGCCGCGGCAAGAAAATCCTTCGCGTTCCAGTAACTTTAATGCAGGAGCTGTTTGTTGGTGAACCTTACCTATCACCGCTTGCGCTTCAGGACTGAGTAAGTTGACATAAATCGGCAGCTTAGGCATTAAATCAGCAATAAAGCCCTTACTACCAATGCCAGTTAAGTAATCGGCAAGCGTGAAATCAATCGAAAAGAAATGCTGTTTGAGCCATTGCCAAAAAGGAGAATTACCTTGCTCATCACTCACACCACGCATTTCAGCAATAATAGTGTCAGAAAAGCGTTCGGGGAACTGTGCCAACATAAGAAAACGGCACTTAGATAATAATCGGCCATTGAGACCTTGACGGTATTCTGGGCGTAAAAATAAAGTACACAACTCGCTGCTGCCGGTATAGTTATTACCTAAAGTCAGTACCTGTACTTCATTGCGCACTTTCAGCCGATTTGAACTGTGGACGACTTTACTGATGTGATAACTGTAGGCAGGTACATCCCAGCCAATCGATGCTTCAATACCGGTGGTACCAATAATTTCGTTGCTTTCAGTATCAACCGCCACCATAAGATAACTTTCATCTTGGCGAGTAAATTGACCGTCTTGTGAGGGTTTCACAAAGCTTTTCTGTGAGTTTTCGATACGGCGAGTCAAAATTTCTTGGTTAAGCGGTAGTGAAGTAAAACCATGGCCAGACTCTTCGGCGCAGCGATATAGAACATCATAATCAGACAATTGAATCGGTCGAACGATGATCATATTGCCTCCTTCTTTGAATTCAGAACAACTCTTTTAGATTATCAAGTCATCTGAATATAAGAGTCATAGGGCAACCTGAGCTGCCCTAGTATATAAATGGTAAAAGTTAAATAGTCGAAAAACGATTAAACTAGTGAGGCTATCGCTTGATCAAGTTTCTCCAAACCTTGTTCAATTTCTTTTTGAGTTATCACTAAAGATGGCGTAAAGCGCACCACATTAGCACCAGCGACTAACAGCAATAAGCCATGCTGCCCTGCCGCCACTAAAATATCGCGTGATCGGCCTTTCCACTCATCATTAAGTTCGGCACCGATCAGTAAACCTTTACCACGAATATCTACAAATAAACCGTACTTATCGTTTAATGCCGATAGACCTTGTTTTAACCATTGCTCGCGCTCAGCAACACCTTGTAGCACTGATGGTTGACTAATATGATTCACTACCGCTTCAGCAACCGCACACGCTAATGGGTTACCACCATAAGTTGAACCATGTACACCCGCTTTCATATGTTGGGCTAATTCAGTCGTCGTAAGCATTGCGCCAATAGGGAAACCACCGCCAAGCGATTTTGCGGTGGATAGAATATCTGGCGTCACGCCAAGTTCTTGATAAGCATAGAAGTGACCAGTTCTACCATTCCCCGTTTGCACTTCATCAAAGATCAATAACGCATGGTGTTGATCGCAAAGATCTCTTACTGATTGTACAAACTCAGGATCCGGAGAAACCACCCCACCCTCACCTTGTAAAGGCTCCATCATCACGGCACAGGTTTTATCAGATAAGTGCGCTTTTAATGCTTCAAGATCGTTATAAGGAATATGAGTAATCCCGCCCGGTTTAGGACCAAAGCCATCGGAATAGGCAGGCTGACCACCAACGGTTACCGTGAAGAAGGTACGACCATGGAAGCCTTGAGTAAAGGCGATGATTTCACTTTTTTCTTCACCATGAGTTTCTTTTGCCCAACGACGAGCCAGTTTTAATGCGGCTTCATTGGCTTCTGCGCCAGAGTTGGCAAAAAACACTTTTTCAGCAAAACTAATTTCCGTCAGTTTCTTAGCTAAACGTAATGCCGGTTCATTGGTCATGACATTACTCAAATGCCAAATTTTATTGGCTTGTTCCGTTAATGCTTCAACCATCACCGGATGGCAATGACCAAGGCAACTCACCGCAATACCACCTGCGAAATCGATGTATTCTTTTCCTTGTTGATCCCAAACCACAGAACCTTGCCCACGTACTGGAATCATTTCCATCGGGTTGTAACAAGGTACCATTACATCTTCAAACCAACTTCTTTGCACTTGCGTATCGACTGACATCCCTAATCCTCTTCGTTTATTCACCTACTATTAATCTAGCTAAGTAGATGAAACGCATCAATGACTTTTTATTTAATTATTATAAATATTTATTCAAATAAGAACATTCCTGAACAACTGATCAGGTATATACTTTAGAGGATAGTGGAATTCTAGAATAGGATAAAATCTAAATCGCAAGGTTGTGGAACAATTAACGTTTTTGTAACTTTTAGGCAGGATTTATCGCTGAAGGAAATTAGCCAAAATTTGATGACCGCCTTCGGTCTTGATCGACTCAGGGTGAAACTGCACCGCCTCTATCGGCAAGCTTTTATGCTGGTAACCCATGATTTCATTGAGCTCGCCATTGGCCAATGTGGTCCATGCGGTCAATTCAAAACACTTAGGCAAGCTGGCCGTTTCAACCACTAAAGAATGATAACGAGTTACCGTTAAAGGATTGGGTAAATCACGAAACACACTTTGTCCAGTATGAACAATGAGAGAGGTTTTGCCATGCATGACTTGTCTTGCTCTTACCACCTTTCCACCAAACGCCTGTGCGATCGCTTGATGGCCTAGGCAAACGCCTAATATTGGCAACTTACCTGCAAAATGTTGAATGGCTTCTAGCGAGATACCCGCTTCATTGGGGGTACATGGTCCCGGAGAGATCACTAAGTGGCTAGGATTAAGGGCTTCAATACCGGCGATATCAATTTCGTCGTTACGTATTACTTGTACCTTGGCCCCTAACTCACAAAAGTATTGATAGAGGTTGTAGGTAAAGGAATCGTAATTATCAATAATCAGCAGCATCTTGAGTTCTTAATACTAAATTAGAAGTGGCTATTCTGCAATAGCGACAAATAAAGGCAAGCTTCTCACACTAAAAAGTTAATCATTTTCCCTACTACAAGATGATTTCGTTCATAAAAACACCATCACTTTTCTTCAAACACGTGTTTAACTCCACATAATTTTTATCTATAACCCAATAGTTAGTGACACATATATTAATAATACGTAGGGAATAGTATCCAAAGTCATAAAAACAAAAAACCGCTGAAAATATCAACTTCAGCGGTTTTATTGGTATATCCAAATAGAATTTAGCCTCGAGGCACAAACCCTACTGCTTGGTAAGCTTTCGCTAACGTCACTGCAGCTTTTGTTGAGGCTTTTTCAGCACCAATTTTCATCACTTGATCCATATAAGTGCGGTCTTCACGAATGCGCTTGTATTCAGATTGAATCGGCTCAAGCATCGCAACGATCGCTTCACCCACATCTTTCTTAAATGGACCGTACATTTCAACCCCCGCATATTGCGCTTCAATTTCTTGATAAGTTTTACCCGTTGCTGCCGAATACAGCCCCATCAAGTTTGAAATGCCTGCTTTATTTTCCACATCATGTGCAATGCGTGGTGGCGTTTCAGCATCGGTTTGCGCTTTATTGATCTTTTTCAAAATCGACTTTGGATCTTCTAAAATGGTAATAACGTTTTTACGATTATCATCCGATTTAGACATTTTCTTAGTCGCATCTTGCAAGCTCATTACACGAGCGTTCACTTGTGGAATGTATGGCTCTGGAATTTGGAAAATTGGATTTTCAGGGCTATACACATTATTAAAGCGAGTCGCAATATCACGGGCTAACTCTAAATGCTGCTTCTGATCGTTACCGACCGGTACTTGGTGAGCACCGTACAGCAAAATATCCGCTGCCATTAATACAGGGTAAGCAAAAAGCCCAGCGTTGACATCATTGGCGTAACGCTGTGATTTATCCTTGAACTGAGTCATACGATTCAATTCGCCCATTTGGGTATAACAGTTAAGAAGCCAACCTAGTTGAGCATGTTCCGGTACATGTGACTGAACGAATAACGTGCTCTTCTTAGGATCAACACCAACCGCAAGACAAACTGCTAATGCATCTAATGTCGCTTCATACAGAGCTTTAGGATCTTGACGAACCGTAACTGCATGAAGGTCAACAACGCAATACTGGCAATCATAATCATCTTGCATTTGTTGCCATTGACGTAGAGCACCCAAGTAGTTACCAATACTCAGTTCACCAGATGGTTGAACACCACTTAATACTATGGGTTTGCTCATGTTACTTTTCCCTTACTGTCGCCCCTATTTATACTCATCATCGAATACTGGGCTGAAATTAAAAATAATGCCTGTTTATCTTTCATTCAAATTAAATGAAAGATAAACAGGCATTTCAGTTTACTGATCTAGCTCGGTTTGACTAGCGTTTTATTTCGAATAATCTCAATTATTGAGAAACACTCAGTACATCTAACATCTCAGCAATGTTATCTGCAACGTAGTCTGGTGATGAGTCAGAAATGGGCTCACCGTGGTTGTAACCATAAGTCAGAGCAAAACTATGACAACCGGCATTTTTTGCAGCTAATACATCATTTTTAGAATCACCGACCATCAACATTTGTTGTGCACTTACTTGATGCTTATCGAGCAACCAATTGAGCGCCATTGGATCAGGCTTTTTATTAGGGAAGTCATCGCCACCAATCACATCGACAAACAGATCGGCAATGCCATGCTGCTGCAAAATATCTGGCACAAAAGCGGAAGGCTTATTAGTGACAATCGCCATTTTATAGCCACCTTGATGCAAGGCCTTCAATGTCGATGTTACATTAGAATATAAATGACTGAGTTGGTGGCCGCCTTGGTGATAATACTCATCAAAACGCACACGCGCTTGTTTCAGCAAATCCGCATCTAATGATGGATCAACCTTAATATTTTGACTTAGCGCACGACCAATCAGTATGTCAGCGCCATTACCGACCCAATCTCGAACTTGTTCTTCGGTTACCGATGGAAAACCTAAGCTTTGTACGGCTTTATCGGCAGCAACCGCCAGATCAGGTACGCTATCAAGTAACGTCCCATCTAAATCAAATGCGATTAATTGAATATCTTGCAAGGTTTTCACAGCTTCCATTTACAACACACTTCTATTAAAACAAAAAAGAAGCTTGAGTGTATCTCAAGCTTCTTTTGATATCGACCACTAGTTACAAAGTTACTTTGCTTTCGCAAGTTCTTCGCGCATTTGGTCAATCACTTGTTTGTAGTCTGGTTGATTGAAAATTGCCGAGCCTGCTACGAACATATCTGCACCCGCTTCAGCGATTTCACGGATATTATCCACCTTCACACCACCATCAATTTCAAGACGGATATTACGACCACTTGCCTCGATACGCTTACGCACTTCACGTAGTTTATCTAAAGTAGACGGAATGAAAGATTGACCGCCAAAACCTGGATTCACTGACATCAACAAAATCATATCAACTTTATCCATGATATAATCTAAGTGATGAAGCGGCGTCGCTGGGTTAAACACTACCCCTGCCTGACAACCATGTTCTTTGATTAATTGCAAAGTACGGTCAACGTGCTCAGAGGCTTCAATGTGGAAAGTGATCATCGATGCACCCGCTTTAGCAAATTCAGGCACGATGCTATCAACGGGTTTCACCATTAAGTGAACATCAATCGGTGCAGTAATCCCGTAATCACGTAGCGCTTTACAGATTGGGGCGCCAAAAGTCAGATTAGGCACATAGTGATTATCCATCACATCAAAGTGAACAACATCAGCACCCGCGGCTAATACTCTTTCGACATCTTCGCCTAAACGAGCAAAATCAGCAGAGAGGATGGATGGTGCTATCAAAAAATCTTTCATGGCTAACTCCGAGTATGGCCTAAATCTATGGGATAAAATTGGCGCAAGTTTACCCAAGCAAACGTTTATATACAAGGTGAGAGGTAGTTTACGAGTTGATGGTCACGGTATTATTGAGCGAGTTTCGTGGCTCGGGCGCTTCGCTGCTCGTAACTTAGGCAAAGACACAGAAAGAAGTGACGAGATATGTGAACACTGTACTTCGAGTTGAGAGAAAGAGCAGTAAGAGAAAAAAGAAACGAAAAGGCTGTAGCGAGAGGCGTGAATGTTTCTCTCTGTGTCGCGAGTTAACAGCAGTTTACCACGCTTTTCCTCGTTACACGCTACACGTCACTCACAACAAATTTCGAGCAACGAGAAGTGAAACGACCGAGAATCCGAGTACCGAAACTACCCCTTCGCTTCAAACAACGCCAACAACTCATCAACCTTGTTCCTGCCTGCACCATTGCGGCTGATGGTGCGCTTTACTTTTACTACATTCAACTGTGCACCTTTATATAGACGGCGAGTCAATGCAGTATCATGATTAGAAATAAGTACGGGGATATCACGATGCACTGCAGTATGTTCTGCAATACTGGCCAATTCTGCTTGATCATCTAATGAAAAACCATTGCCCGCGTAAGAAGTAAAGTTACTCGCTTGGGCTAATGGGGCATAAGGAGGGTCACAATATACGACACAACCTTTGCGCGCTCGAGCAAACGTCTGTGGGTAGCCTTCACAAACAAACGTCGCTTTCTTAGCTTTTTCAGCAAAGTTCAACATTTCATTTTCTGGGAAGTAAGGTTTTTTATAAGAACCAAAAGGCACATTAAAGCCACCTTTTTTGTTATAACGGCATAAACCATTAAAACCGAATCGATTCATATATAAGAAAGCAAGAGAGCGGAATAAGGTATCTTGGCTTTGGTTAAAGTCAGCGCGTACGCCTAGATAGACTTCTTTGCGGTTATATTCAGGTGTGAAAAAACGCTGTGCCTCTTGAATAAACAAGTCAGGTTGTTGTTTTAATAAGTTATACAGATTAATTAAGTCTGGATTGATATCAGCCAATAGGTAGTGGTCATAATCGGTATTCAAAAATACCGACCCCGCTCCGACGAAAGGCTCAACTAGCTTTCTACCTTCTGGTAGGTGATGCTGAATGTCTTCAACTAAACCGTATTTACCGCCTGCCCATTTGAGGAAAGCTCGTTGCTTCTTCATTTATTTTACTACTCATCGACCACAAGTGTTTTCACCAATCCATCAAAATTATTGATGGGCTGGGGAATGTAACATATTTCCGCGCTAGGGTCTGCGCTATTTCACTCGTTCAATTTCTTGATGAACTTGCGCTATCGATTTAGGCCACGGCTGTTCTTTTTGTAGCGCTAATGATAGTTCTTGAGCCGCATCTCGGGTTTCTTTAATACTAGCAAAGTCTTGGTAAGTCACGATATACCAAGATTGCTGATTACGTAGCGTACGGTAAACTCGAACTTGACCATTCAAGTCATACATCTTAATAAAGTTAACTGCTTCTTCTTGATTGGTTACGGCCAATAATTGCAATGTATAACGTTCAGCAGGTAATGCTAATAATGCATCATCGGCTAACGTAAGCTGATCATCTTTCAATGAACTCACCGAATTTTGAACCGATGAAGCTTGAGCGGATGTCACTTCGTCATTAGACACTTTAGCATCTTTCGGTGAATCACCATCCAACAATGCATCAACAACCTTTGAAGGAACCACCACACGTTTTTGCTCAGAATCAGACTCATCACCTACAGTTAACGTTTTATCCGTCACTGCCAGTGGTAGAGTGTCGCCTTCTTGAAATTGTTCAGCTTGCGCGCCTGATGTAATATCAGTTACTGAACTAACTGGATTTGGAAGTGTATCTGCCGAGTCTTGCTTGGCTTCATTTTGTTCAATAACATCCGTTTCCGTTTGCTGATCTTGAACTCGAGCCTGATAACTGGTCCACCAAGACCAACCACCTAATGCCAATAGAATAATAATTAAGATAATCAACGAACGCTTAACCCAGCATACCACTGGCTTTTTATGCGATTCAGATAATGCTAATAAGTTAGCAGGGTAATTAATGACAGATTGAGCAGCACGATGAATCGCTTGTTTTTTCTTATCAGAGTCAATGTGGGCGGCAGGGATGACAAGTTGATCGATAAAATTCGTCGCTTCGTTATCCGTTAACGGAGAGATCGCTATACGCTTAAATTCTGGTTTTGGATAGGTAGTTAATGATGACTCATCAATCTCGTTAGGTTTTGCAAACAAGATAACACTGATTTGCCATAAAGGATTTTGTTGTGCAGCCAGTACCAACTGAGCCAGTTCATCAAGTAAGTGTACCGTTAACCAGTTTGCGTCATCAACGATAATTGTCGCCTTGCAATCTTGGTCTTTACGAAATATTGATAAGCTCTCAAGTAACGTTTCTTCGCCAGTGCAAAAACTATCTGACAACAACTGGCCGAGTAATACGCTACGTTGCTGTTCCGCTGTTTGAGTCGGTGAACAAATTAGAAAAGATAACGTCTGAATTTTTTTATCAGTATTAAGGAAGCGTTGTGCAAGCCACGATTTACCAGAACCTTCCTCTCCTTCAACGCAGATTACGTTAGAATCCAGGCGAGTAAACATTTGCAAACCATCAAGAATGTCCGTTTGCGATTCTAATTGCACCATATGTGCATCATCATGAGTCATGCTCATTACTAGCCTCTTAAATACGTCAAAATAGGAATATTCTATAAATAGCACGCTATCAAATGAAAAATGTCAAAAAAACACATAAAAGAAGTGTTTATGAAAAATCTTACTGGCGTGGTTTAAGACTTTTCTTTCATTTTAACGGCAAGCTTCAATCGCCTGTCTAATTATTACTTCATCGGTATTTCCTAACACTTCCGATGATCCTATTCCAGTCGGTAAAATTAAGCGTAGTTGACCAGATAAAACCTTCTTATCTCGCATCATATGTTTAATAAAATGCTCATAAGTCATAGTCTCTGGTGTGTGTATAGGAAGTTTAGCTTTGACCAAAATACGTTGAATTCGTTCAACTTGCTCTAAAGTTATTAACCCTCGAAGCAAAGCAGTGTGAGCTGCCATCATGGTGCCTGCAGCAACTGCTTCACCGTGCAGCCAGTTGCCATAGCCCATTTCAGCTTCAATCGCGTGGCCATAAGTATGACCAAGGTTAAGCAAAGCACGAACACCAGATTCTTTTTCATCAGCCGCGACCACATCAGCTTTAATTTGGCAACAACGAGCAATCGCATAGCACAAAGCTTGATTATCCAACGCGACTAACTTCTCCATATTCTGTTCAAGCCACGTGAAGAAGTCACTATCAATAATAATGCCGTATTTAATGACCTCGGCCATTCCAGCAGCAAATTCTCGTTCAGGTAGAGTATCTAAACAATCGGTATCAATAATCACTGATTTAGGCTGATAAAAAGCCCCAATCATATTCTTACCGAGTGGATGATTAACTGCCGTTTTTCCACCAACTGATGAGTCAACCTGTGACAACAAGGTGGTTGGAACTTGGATAAAGTCAACACCACGCTGATAACAAGCAGCAGCAAAGCCAACTAAATCACCAATCACACCACCACCAAGCGCCACTAATACAACATCACGACTGTAATTACCTTCAAGCAGAAAACTCATAATGGTATTGAAGGTTTCCAACGATTTATATTGTTCGCCATCCGGCAGAGCGAGTAAATCAACTTGGCATTGCAGAGTCGTCAAGGTTTGAATTAAACGATCAGCATACATCGGCGCAACCGTGTCATTACTGACCACGACCACTTTTTGTTTGGCTTTTAAATGTGAGAAAAGCGCTGGATTGGTTAATAATCCAGCGCCAATAGAGATAGGATAGCTTCGCTCAGCAAGATCCACATTAATCCGTTCCATGGTTTGGGTCTCCTAAGCTATCGGCTAGTTTTCTTCTAGCATTTTTACAATAAGATTAGCCACTACTTTAGCGCTTTGATCATCAGTGCGTACAGTATAATCGGCGATTTCTTCATACAGAGGATTGCGTTCAGCCGCTAGAGCTTCTAATACTTCACGCGGCTCACCTGTTTGTAATAAAGGACGTTTTTTATCGCGATTAGTACGAGCAAGTTGCTTTTCAATTGTCGTTTCAAGATAAACCACAATACCTCGTGCAGATAAGTAATTACGATTATCTTTGCTCTTAATTGAGCCACCGCCTGTTGCCAGTACGATACCTTGCTCTTGAGTTAAGTCATCGATGACAGTTTCTTCGCGAACGCGGAAACCTTCTTCACCTTCAACATCAAATACCCAACTGATATCTGCACCAGTTCTTTGTTCAATAACCGTATCAGAATCTAAGAACTCCATATGCAGCTGTTGAGCTAGATGTCTACCAATTGTACTTTTGCCGGCACCCATTGGGCCAACAAGAAAAATATTGCGTTTTTCGGCCATGTTTAGCAGTAATTCAACGTTAATTTAATGAAATTGCCATCCGATATTCTATTATGAAGTTTGCTTTATGCGTGCAAAAGCCTCATTAGATATCATTGTGGCACCTAATTCCTCACAGATAATTCGTGATCAGACCCGAAATTATCTAAGTATGGTGCCACTAATGCAACTTTAATTTTGCTTACAATGCATTTATCTTGATTCTTTATTGAACCAGATCGCTTGCAAAGCACCGACCTCACTACTGTAAGACTACTTTTGGTGTCACGAAAATCAATAACTCACTTTTGCCATAATTCTCATAACTACGGCGGAATAGTGCTCCTAAGTATGGGATATCTCCTAATAGTGGCACTTTATCGACGCTGGTTTGTACTGAATGTTGGTAAATACCGCCAAGCACGACCGTCTCACCATTATCAACTAATACTTGAGTACCGATACGCTGGGTATCAATTGCCACCGCTTCACCCTCACCAGTTTTCACCACCGACCCAGGTCTATCCTGAGTCACGCTTAAGTCAAGTACTAAGCGATTATCCGGTGTAATTTGCGGTGTGACTTTTAAGCTTAATACCGCTTTTTTAAAGCTAACTGAAGTCGCGCCACTTGATGCCGCCTCTAAATAAGGAATTTCGGTACCTTGCTCAATATAAGCGGGTTGTTTATTGGTAGTAATCAAACGAGGGCTCGAAATGATTTCTGCTTTTGATTCCGCTTGTAGTGCCGATAACTCTAAATCCAACAAAGTATCAGAGCCTAACTTTGCCACCTGAAAAGCAATGCTCGAAGCATTAGAACTCGTCGCGGCTAAGTTAACATTAAGGAAATCTTCAATACCAACAGTGCTATCACCATTACCAGTAAAATCAATTCCATCCTCGCCATTAGCAATGCCAGCTTGACCAACATTACTTTCTATCGAACCACCGGTTGAAAAAGAGCCATTGGTTTCCGCAACCCCCCAACGAACCCCTAGATCTTGCATATTACCTTCATTAACCGTCACGATGCGCGCTTCAATTTGCACTTGCTTAACAGGAATATCTAATGATTCAACAATACCTTTAATGATGTCGATATTATTTGGCAGATCGCGGATTAGTAATGAGTTTGTTCGCTCATCGACCGTGATATTACCTCGGCTCGATAACATGCTAAGCTCACCTTCACCACCAATTAACTCAGCGATATCAGAGGCTTTAGCAAAATTAACTTGAATCAACTCAGAACTTAAATCCCCAAGTTCTTCTTCCATACGGGCCTGCTCTAAACGTTGTTGTTGCTGTGCATCCAATTCGGCCTTTGGAGCCACTAAAACAACATTACCTTCTACCCTTTTATCTAACCCTTTCACTTGTAGAATGATATCCAGCACTTGCTGCCAAGGTACACCATCTAGACGAAGCGTTAAGTTGCCAGTCACTGAATCTGATACCACGAGGTTAAAGCTATTATAATCAGCGATTAGCTGTAATACGTTCCGCACGGGAATGTCTTGAAAGTTAATCGAAATGACTTTGTTTTCTTTATCTAAGACGGTTTTTTGTTTGGCTACTACCGACTTAGGTTTGGTCTTTACTTCTGTCACGGTAATTTCTAAATTCTTACCTTTCAAACGATAATCATAGGTAAAATCACCAGAAATTAACGCTTGTAGACGAGTGTTGACTTTCTCTCGAAATACCTCAACCGTTTTGACTGCGGTAGAGAAATCTTTCACATCGATCACATACAAATCGTCATCACTGACTTGAGTATGTATTAAATCAATCGTTAACCCTTGAGGGTTTTTCTTAATATCTACCGCTGAGGCGGAAGAGCCTAATTTGACAACAATCACCCCTTCTTTCTCTTTATTTAACCGAAAATCGAGGCCAACAAATTTATTACTCAACTCTTGCTCTAATTGTGTCGCCGAGCTAGAAGTCTTGGAAGAGGTTGTCGCAGCAACGGCGGTTAGTCCAGAAAGAAGTGTACAAGCAATGGTCGACATCAAAATGAATTGGCGAGTCCAAGCTGTCAGCGTTAATCCTTTATGCATAATTTAATACTCAATTATTATCTTCATGTCGTTATGATTACTTCAGCGCTAACTTAACGTTTCGCTGCTGCCAACACCCCAATCCATCTGGGAGTGTCTCTTTGATTAAAATAAATTTCGGGGTCACTTGCGCCACTTTGCCGTTATTCAACCCAATATACTCTCCAGGTTGAACCTTTACTAAAGTACCTTTCGGCGTTTGTACTAAGCCAGAAATATCCCCTTTGCTTCCCATCACTCCTCTGAGATGTAGTTGCTCTAGAGGATACTGTTCAAGTTGGCCCGTTTTACTGCGTAACCCCGGTTGCCAGCAATCTTGTTTCGTCTGAGGCTGATTCGCCACCGCAATAGCAGGTAAACTAAATGGTGATCGTAAACTCATGCCGCTATATTGCGTTGCTTTAAAGCTTTTTTCTGGTTCCAGTTGAGCAATTTCTTTACGTGATTGATTTTCCACTTGAGAAATAAAGTTAGGAATCGAATCATTTGATTGCTGACAACCAACCAATACCAATGCAGAGAGCATCATAAAACTTGGTTTCATCATTGATTATCCTCTGGCTTAAACTGGTAGGTATAAGCACGAACACGGAAGTGCAACGTGCTACTTTCTTGACTCACTCGTTGCCACTCCACGTTGTGTAAGCTGATAATACGTGGCAATTTGGCAATCGCTTCCGAGAACTCTCCAATATCGTCATAAGCACCGGTAAGCTCAATGTTGAGTGGTAAACGATATAGAAACTCTTGTACTTGCTTTTCCCCCCAATCAACGCGGGTAAAGCTCAAATCATTCTTAATACCAATATCGTTTACAGAAGACAGCATACTCGCCAACTCTTTTTGAACAGGTAACTGTTTTAATAAATATTGATAGCGAGTATTCAATTCATCGAGTTGTGCCTGTAGTTGCGGTAGTGCTGCCACTTTAGCCGCTTTAATTCGAATTGAGCTTTTTAGCGTAACTTCTTGTTGTCGAATCTGTTCAAGCTCATCTTGCTGTGGTGATAGATAAAACCAAGCTCCAACAACTTGCAATACAATCACCAATACACCAATCGCCAATAACTGAGGAATTAATGGCCATTCCGGCATGTCTTCAAAATCAAGTTCTCGAAAATCGACCATTACTGACCTCCTTGTTTAGCAATAGTCTGTCCATTATTCGATTGTTCCGGTTGCTCATCTTCAAAGCGAAATGACAACTTAAAACTTTGAAACTTCTTACCAAACAATACCCTGCCAGAAATAATAGAATGCATTTCCACATCAACTAGCCAAGTGGAGTTTTCGAAATTATCTAACATGGTTGCTAAACGAGCAGTACTATCACTCACCCCAGCCATTTCCACTTCTCTGCCACTCATTTTAATTTTGTCGACATAGACGCCTTCTGGAACTAACTCGGGCATAAGATTCATAAAATCCGTAGTTTTATTACGCTCATTTTGTAGCGACTCAACCAACCTTAAACGCGTTAATATCGATTTATGTTTGGCTTCAATTTCTTTTAGATTCACCAACTCTTTATCAAGTTTATTGATATAAGCTTGTAGTTGTTGATTACGACTCTTTTGCTGATCTTTTAAATGATCGATATATAAGCTGGCAAACCATTGCAACATCAATGCGGCCAAGATCCCTAAAACCACCATTCCATAGAAACGTTGCTTATATTGCTGACGCTTTTCTTCACGCCATGGCAGCAGGTTAATATCATGCAACATGCTTTCCTCCTTGCCATTGAATACCGCGAATGGCTAATCCAGCCGCCACGCTAAACGTGCATGCTTCTGATTGAATATTATTTTTCACTTTGCCTTGCAGCAGCTTTAATGGATCGAGTACTTCAACAGCAAGGTCGAGTTTGTCTGATAAATACTCATCAATCGCCGCTAAGGTCGCACCGCCACCAGTGAGCCAAATCCCTTCAATTTTTTGTTGCTGATTAACCGAGCCGTACATACTAAGCTGGCGAGTTAAACGCTCCGCTAACTCGTCAATAAATTTATCTTGCTGATTCAGCTCAACGCTTGGTGAATCATTATCGAGGTTTAATGCCGGAGAAGGCTTGATGTTTTGCGTACCAAAAGGAATATCTTTGTAATAAGCCGGACGATTATTCGGCGCAATACAGAGTGAAGTTTGGCTATGGCCAATATCAACTAACAACCAACTTTGCTTTGTCGGGTCAACCTGAGTTGCTAATTGCCATACTCGAAGTAGACCATGGGCTTGGATATCCATTACCATTGGCTTAAAGCCGGATTTTTTTATCGCATCCATACGACTTTCTATCACTTCTTTGCGAGTAGCATAAACTTGATAGGTCGAAGTCGGTGCTCGCTTTAAAGTATCCGATTCCACTTTGACATAATCCAAGCTTAAATCTTCTACCGGAAAAGGCGATTGCTGGCCAAATACTTGGTAGATAGCAAATTCTTTTTCTCGTTCTTCTAATTCACTATCAATATGCAGAACTTTACTGATTACTGCATTGTCTGGCACGGATAACACAACATTTCTGGCCATCATTGGCAGTTGTTTTTTTAACTCTTTTAATTTTTTGACAATCTCTTGATGATCAAAGGTATGGTTATCTGAAAAAATGGCCTCCGTTGCTGGCACTTCTTTGTAACTCACCAGTTCAAACAGTTCTCCAGCGGGTTTCATAACCACAGCTTTAATACTATGGTGACCAATATCGATGCCCGTGACGAAAGATTTACCCATATTGCTAAGCTCCAGCTAGAGGAATAGTTCCTCAACAAAGGTTGGATGATTAATAAGTACGCTTAACTATCTAGTAAACCGATAAGTTGTTTCACTAACATTCAGATCACTTTTTGAAGTGAAATCCCTTATTGAAATAAAAAGTTAAGAACGCATTTTTTTAGCGATATGCTAATATATGCACCTACTGTACAGGTGTTTATATCGACACATCCTTACTCAATCAGGGAATATCCGGTGAAGTTCATAAAGCCATTGCTCATTTTTTCATTTGTTTGCATGATTCTTGGAGTGACCACAATTTTTGGGTTCTATTACTACCTAAAACCTCAGCTCCCAGACGTTGCAACTTTGAAGAACGTACAACTGCAAACTCCAATGCAAGTCTATAGCCAAGATGGAAAACTAATTGCTCAGTTTGGTGAAAAACGACGCATCCCTCTTAAGCTCGACGATATTCCTCTGCAAATGCAAGAAGCCTTCATCGCAACGGAAGATAGCCGCTATTACCAACACTATGGCATTGACCCGATTGGTATTATGCGTGCTGCTGTCGTAGTGGCAATTTCAGGCTCAGCAAAACAAGGTGCGAGTACGATCACTCAACAGCTTGCGCGTAACTTTTTCTTGTCGAATGACAAAAAGATCATGCGTAAAATCAAAGAAATTTTTATCGCGATCCATATTGAGCAAGTTCTGAATAAACAAGAAATCTTAGAGTTGTACCTCAACAAGATTTATTTGGGATATCGCTCTTATGGTGTAGGTGCTGCCTCTTTGACCTATTTTGGAAAAGAACCTAAAGATCTCACTCTTGGTGAAATGGCAATTATTGCTGGCCTACCAAAAGCACCTTCAACCATGAACCCTATTTATTCCATTGATCGCGCTAAAACTCGTCGTCATGTGGTGTTACTACGCATGCTTGAAGAGAAATATATTACTCAAGAAGAGTTTGATGCTGCTGACGCAGAACCGATTGATGGTAAATATCATGGTGCTCATATTGAAGTGAATGCCCCTTATGTTGCTGAATTAGCACGTGGTTGGGCTGTAAAACATTACGGTGAAGAAGCCTATAGCTCAGGTATGAAGATTTACACTACAGTGAAATCTAACTTGCAAGAAGCCGCTAACCAAGCCGCGATTGGTAACTTACTTAACTATGATGAACGTCATGGCTACCGTGGTGCCGAGGCCGTGGCTTGGAAACCACAAGAGGCCGCCTTCACTCAAAAGCAAATGGATAAGTACCTAAAGGGCAAGCCGACGTTTGGTTTGATCCACCCTGCTCTAGTAACGGGTATTTCTCAACGCTCTGCTACCGTATACATCAAAAACCGTGGTGAACAAACCATTGAATGGGATGGTTTGAAATGGGCACGTAAATACTATAATGATAGACGTCAAGGTCCAGCGCCAACTAAAACGGCTGACATATTAGAAATTGGTCAGCAAATCTGGGTTCGTCCAATGGGTATTTTAGAAGATAAGCCAGCGGAAGAAGAAACGGAAAATGTTTTAGATAAACAAGTAAATTCCAAAGAAGGAACCGTTGACCCAATTGCTAACTCAACCTGGCAGTTAAGCCAAGTGCCAATTGTAAATACTGCATTTGTCGCATTAAACCCTGAAGATGGCGCAGTTCTATCACTGGTTGGTGGTTTTAACTTTGTGCACAGTAAATTTGACCGTGCCACTATGGCGGAGCGTCAAGTGGGTTCAAGTATTAAACCTTTCATCTACTCATCAGCAATAGATAAAGGCTTAACCTTAGCCACCTTAATTAACGACGCTCCGGTTAACCAATGGGATAAAGGCCAAGGTACGGCATGGCGACCTAAAAATTCACCACCAGTGTATTTAGGTCCAACTATGTTACGCCGCGGTTTAGCACAATCGAAAAACGTAATGGCTGTACGTACACTACGCCGTGTTGGCCTAGATAATGTACTAGACTACCTACCTCGTTTTGGTTTCGATCCGGACAAACTTCCGCATTCAGAAACTATCGCACTGGGTGCGGGTAGCTTAACGCCAATCAAAATGGCACAAGGTATTGCAGTATTTGCCAATGGTGGCTACTACGTAGAACCTTACTATATTGATCACGTTAATAGCCCATACGGTGATTTAATTTTCCGTTCAAATCCAACTAAAGTATGCGAAAAAAACTGTTCGCATGAACCTATTGTCATCGATGATCAAGGTACTGAAGAACCACCTAAATACGCTGAAAAAGTCATCTCACCACAAACCGCATTCCTAGTACGTGAAATGATGTACAGCAACATTTGGGGTGGTGGTGTTTGGAGTAACGGTACTGGCTGGAACGGTACAGGTTGGCGTGGACAAGTATTAAAACGCCGCGATATCGGTGGTAAAACTGGTACGACCAACGACTCTGTCGATACTTGGTATAACGGCTATGCTCCAGGCATTGTTGCCAGTACTTGGGTAGGTTTTGATGGTGCTAACCGTCCACTTGGTTATACCTCCGCTAACGCAAACTTCGATCGCAAAGAGCAATATAACGGTGGTGAATCAGGTGCAACAACAGCTCAACCAGCTTGGATTGAGTTTATGAAAATTGCCCTGAAAGATGTACCTGCACAAGAAAAACAATTACCACCAGGAATCATTCGTGTGCGTATTGACCGTGATAGTGGTCTACTCACCGACAAAAATGATAGTTCTTCAATGTGGGAATACTTTAAAACGGGTACTCAACCAACCGAATCTATAGTGGAAGATCAAGGTACCGATCTCTATTCTGAAGATGAAGATGGCGATAGCTTATTCTAATTCTTGGTGTAAACGATCCTATACCCGAAGTAATTGAAATTGCAGTGAGGCGACAAGTGAATGCACTCGATCAACAAAGCTGCAGCGTCAAGTCTGATGGATATAAATAGCAAAAACTCTAAATAGCAAAGAGGCCATCGAATATCGATGGCCTCTTTTTATTCATATTTATTTTATACCGTTTAAAGATTCACAGTCTGCGAGATAAAGTCAGCAAGCTGCTCAAAACGTTTTCTTAATGGTGAACCCGGTCGATAAGCCAGCACAACTTTACGACTAGGCGTAGGGTTGATCGCTTTTAAATAACACACGCCATCTTTAATCTTTTCTTTAGGAACAGACAATTGTGGTAATAAAGTCACACCACCACCCGCTGCTACCATGTTTCGCAAGGTTTCTAAACTGGTCGCTTTAAAACGATCATCATCATTAGCGCCAGCAGCAAAACAAAAGCCTAAAGCTTGATCGCGCAAGCAATGACCATCGCCAAGAGAGAGCACTGTATGGCCTTTTAGTTGCTCCATTTCTAACTCTGTTTTTTCAGCCCATGGGTGCGCTTCAGGTACAGCCATCATTAGCGGCTCATCATATATATCTAGCTCAATAAAAGGCTGAGTCTCCGCCACAGAGGCAAGCACGATACAATCTAAACGCCCTTCTTCTAGCTGTCTCACTAATTGATTGGTTTGTGCTTCATGCAAAAATAACTCGAGATCGGGAAAAGCCTTTTTTAACGGTTGAATAATCAGTGGCAATAAATAAGGCCCAATTGTTGGAATAAAACCAATATGTAACGGCCCACTCATTTCTTTACCTTGTAAACTGGCCATATCAGTAAAAGTTTTCACTTCTGCCAATACGCGCTTTGCTTGAGAGACCAATACCAAACCGGAATCAGTAAATAGGACTCGACGGCTACTACGCTCAAGTAATGAAGTTCCTAGCTCATCTTCCATTTTTCTAATTTGACCACTTAGTGTCGGCTGACTAACAAAGCACGCTTCCGCCGCTTTACGAAAATGTTTATGTTCCGCTAATGCAACTAAATATTCAAAATCTCGGATATTCACACAACAACTCCATAGTAAAAAACTATCAAAACAATAGCACCAAACGATTGGGGCTATCAAAGATTTTTCATAATAATAATCCTAACAAACATACTTCACTGCTTTGAGGCTGCCCCTTTGGCCTCTTTTTTTCAAGGTAAGTAATGAAAAATTTAATCAAACAAATCTCTAGAATCCAAGATGGATGGTATGCCGCTTGCTATTTTTCAAATGACGATCTCAAACAAGACTGGTCGAAAAACGCTGATTGGTAAAAATATAAATGAATAAAAACAAAAAACCCCGTACTTCAAATTTGAATACGGGGCCATCTTAAATTTTAATCACAGGATTCAAATTAAGAAAAAGCAGTGGTATTTATTAAGACTCACGATGGGGACTTAAGTTCCAAACTTTTTCCTTTCACATTCACGTGTTGTCATTGCAGCAAACTACAATACAAACGCCAAACAACACCAGGTAACTCTACTTGTCCTTCACTCGCTAAGCAGTGTTGGTTCAATTGGCCTGCTTTTAACTCTTGTTGAATATCCAATAATACAAAGTGCTCTAATAACTGAGACTGCACTGCTGCAAAGTGTTAATTAATGTCACGCCACCAGAAGCACTCAAAAAGTGTTTACATAAGGTATAAATTAACCCCAAGCCACTAAACTAGCTTGGGGTCGATTATACGTCAAAGACCATACAGGAGTTCGTTGTTTTTCACATAATCCTCATAAATTTATGTATTAAAAACACGCAAAAAAATGTATTAAAATTACCGTTTATTGTTTATTTCTAAGCAACATTTACCTTCATGATCACTTGTTCATTCAAATTAATCTCTAGTGCCACTTCATCACAAGCATGTTGACGAGGACATTGGTCACAGTCTTTTAATACTTTTTCTGGTAACAATGTTTTTGAAGTTGGAATGAAATCTTGCTTCATAAAGAACTCAGGTACGCGAGTTAACACGAATACCTTTTTGATCGCCATTTGACGTGCCTTATCCACCAAGTGTTTGATAATCGCCGCACCTTGGCCTTGTCCTTGCCAGCCTGCTTCAATACCTAATGAACGAATTTCCGCTAGACCAGAATCGTAGACATACAATGAAGCACAACCGGTGACTTCTCCATGATGCTCAGAAACTGCAAACGAACCAATATCACGAATCAATTCATTACGGCTACGTGGTAAGTTCTCACCTAAGCCAGCCCAATACGCCACCATACCTTCAAGCGCATCGATATCGGTTAAACGTGCAGCGCGAACCATCACACCTGAGTTATCACGTTCATCCAAACGTTTCTGCGCTTGAGTCACGGCATAATTCACTTGTTTCGGTGATACGCCGCCTAATGCTGAACGTTTTTCTAGACAAGATTCAATGGTGAGAATGTCATACACATCCGATTCAATCACAGGTGAGAAGGCTTTAAGTTGCTCGAGTGATAACTCTTCGAGTGCACAAGATTGTTCAATCGCACTGACTACCGCCACGCCGACAATATGGTGTGCTTCACGGAATGGAATGCCTTTTGCAACTAAATAGTCAGCTAGCTCGGTTGAGTTCGCATAACCTTGTTTGGCAGCTTCTAGCGTACGCTCACCATTCACTTTAATACCGTCAAAACATAACGCGGCCATTTCCATACAATCGTTCCAAGTATCGAGCGCATCAAACAGCCCTTCCTTGTCTTCTTGCATGTCTTTGTTATACGCCAATGGCAATGCTTTGACTGTCATCATCATCGCCGCAAGAGAACCATAGACACGACCGGTTTTACCACGAATCAACTCAAGTGCATCGGGGTTTTTCTTTTGCGGCATTAAGGATGAACCAGAAGTCACTGTATCAGCCAACTCAATAAAACCAGATTCACCTGAGTTATAGAAAATCATATCTTCTGCAAGACGCGAAAGATGTAGCATGGAAATTGAAGCAATCGACATCAACTCCATTACATGATCACGGTCAGATACCGAATCCAAACTATTACGCGTGGCACGTTGGAAACCTAAATTATGAGCCAATTGCTCACGATCCATAGGATAAGCCGTACCCGCTAAAGCACCAGAACCTAGTGGACAAGTATCAAGACGTTTAATCGCATCATCTAAACGAGAATAATCACGCTCAAACATTTCGACATAAGCCAAACACCAGTGCGCAAAAGTCACAGGTTGAGCGCGTTGCAAGTGCGTATAACCAGGAAGTACCGTGGCTTGATGTTCACGAGCCACCGAGACCATTTGTGATTGCAGGCGGTCGAGCGCCATTAATAGTTGATGACCTTGCTGGCGACACCACAGTTTTAAATCGGTGGCCACTTGGTCGTTACGCGAACGGCCAGTATGAAGCTTTTTACCTAAATCACCGACACGGCTGATCAGTTGCGTTTCTACCCAGCTATGAATATCTTCGGCATCAGACTTTAAAATCTGCTCAGGATCTTCCATTACCGCAAGTTTGAGCTCATTCAAAGCCAGTTCTAGTTTCTGCTGTTCTTGCTCAGTTAATACACCAACCGATAACAAAGATTTAGACCAAGCAATCGACCCCACAATGTCTTGCTCAGCCAATCGGTAGTCAAAGCGCAATGAATCATTGAACTGCTTAAACCGAGTGTCTGCTGCTTGGGTAAATCTTCCGCCCCATAATGCCATTGTGAATCTCCTGCTAATCCATTGTATTTATCGATTTTCGAACACTAGGTTACTCGTTACTAGAGCGCTTCGCTTCTCGATTATCCATGATTTATTATTATATTTAATTTTACTCTTAATCTCTAAATGCTCGTCACTAGGCGTTTCTTTTCCGAGTCACGAGCATTCGAGTTACGATATTCGTATTTATTTCTTCTTCGCTTCATTCAGCGCACGAATGCGGCTTGATAAAGAGTATAAACGAATGAATCCACCAGCGTGACTTTGGTCGTAAACCTCATCATCACCAAAGGTAGCAAATTCTTCTGAATATAAGCTGTTATCAGAACGCTTCTGAGTCACCGTTGCTTGGCCTTTATAAAGCTTGATCACGACTTCACCATTAACATCTTGCGCTAACTCTTCAGTTGCAGCCAATAATGATTTACACAACGGAGTAAACCAACGACCATCGTACACAAGGTGTGACGCTTTTACTGCAAGCTCTTCACGAAATTCAAAAGACGCTTTATCAAGTACTAGTTGCTCAACGGCACGAAGCGCTTCCATCATAATAGTACCTCCTGGTGTTTCATAACAACCACGAGACTTCATGCCTACTAAACGGTTCTCAACGATATCAATACGACCAACGCCGTGCTTCACGCCTTTTTCATTTAGCGCAACCAAAGCTTGATAAGGAGACAGAGCTTGGCCGTCGACTTCAACGACTGCGCCTTTTTCAACTTTTAGCGTTACGTATTCAGCTTGGTCTGGTGCTTGTTCAGGATCCACTGTCCATGCCCAGCAATCATCATTTGGTGCATTCCAAGTATCTTCTAACACGCCACCTTCAGTTGAGATGTGCCATGCGTTGGCATCACGTGAGTAGATCTTAGTTAGAGAAGCAGTACAAGGAATATTACGTTCAGCGAGATAGTCTAAACATTCTTCACGGCTGACGAGATCCCACTCACGCCAAGGCGCAATCACATGTAGGTCAGGAGCAAGAGCCGCAAACGCACCTTCAAAACGAACCTGGTCATTACCTTTACCAGTACAACCGTGACATAGCGCATCTGCGCCAACTTTACGTGCCACTTCTACTTGCGCTTTCGCAATGATTGGACGCGCCATTGAAGTACCGAGTAAGTATTTACCTTCATAGTAAGCACCGGTTTTTAGCGTTGGGTAGATGTAATCGGCAACCATCTCTTCTTTAAGGTCTGCGATATAACATTCAGATGCCCCTGATGCGATGGCTTTTTCTTCAATACCCACTAATTCTTCATCACCTTGACCGACATCGGCCACAAAGGCAACAACTTCACAATCGTAATTTTCTTTTAACCATGGAATGATCACTGAAGTATCTAATCCACCCGAATATGCGACAACTACTTTGTTAATACTTGCTTTATCGACGCTTAATTTAGCCATATTACTTCTCCAAAATTTATTTTATAGCCTTCCTTGGAATCATGTTTGGGTGAATTCCGTGGATAATTTATTGTTACTTCTCCCCCCTCATTGAGGCAAGAAACGTGTTCCTATACTTTGACCAGCAAAAAGTTGAGTTAACTTTTCAGGCTTTTTCCAACCGGCCACTTCAATCGCTCGACCAAGTTGATTGGCCGCTTCTAAAGCCGCTTGTACTTTTACTATCATGCCATCAGTGATCACTTGTTGCTCAATCAGTTGATCAACTTGTGATTGGTCTAATTGTGAAATAAGTTGCTTATCCGCATCGAGTACGCCTGCAACATCGGAAAGTAGTGCTAACTCGGCGCCAAGTGAAGTAGCAACCGCAACTGCAGCCTGATCAGCATTGACATTCATCAACTGTCCTTCAGCCGTAATGCCAATTGAGCTGATAATAGGTAACACATTGGTTGCTAATATTGATTTCAACACTGTGCCATCACCAGCGGACGCTTCACCGACCGCCCCGAGTTCATCGGATAACTGAGTTACTTGACATAAGCCACCATCCGCAAGACTCAGGCCAACGGATTTCAAACCAAGCTTCATCGCTTGCCCTTGCAATAGTTTATTCGCCGTTCCCGCTAGCGCCCCTGCGATATAATCAATTTGGTCAAAAGGCGTGACGCGTAAGCCACCTTTTTTCACCGTTTCAAATTGCAGTTTTGCCATCAACTCATCCACCAAATAGCCACCACCATGTACGATGACGATTTGACGTTGTACATCTTTTTGATATTGCTGAATTGCACCAAATAATTTAGCCAAAGTATCCAAATCGGATAATACTGCACCACCTAATTTGATCACTAAAGGAGCCATGGTCATTATCCTTACACTAAAGCCGTCATTTCAGGGAAGCCGAAACGAATATTCAAACATTGCATCGCTTGGCTTGATGCGCCTTTCAATAGGTTATCAATCGCAGAAACCACAATAAGATGCTGACCTTGACGCTTCCATCCAATATCGCAAAACGGCGTGTTTTCGACATTTTGCAAACGAGGTATATCAGAAAGTAAACGAACCGCAGGCTTACCTTGATAAGCGCCATTAAAGGCTTGTTCAATTTGCTCGTCAGTCACATCATCAGAGGCTAACTTCATAGTAATAGTAGCTAAAATACCTCGCTTAAAGTTGCCAAGATGCGGGGTAAAGATAACATCACAACCTAAATGCGAGGCAATTTCAGGTTGGTGACGATGTGTGAATACCCCATAAGGTTGCAAGCTCACTTCACAAAAACTGTTGGTCATTGAAGCTTTTCGACCTGCTCCTGTCACGCCACTCGTAGCATTGATTACTGGCCATTGGTTTAAATCGAGAAGTTGTGATTCGATAAGTGGTTTCATCGCCAGTTGAGATGCAGTTGGATAGCAACCAGGAACAGCGATTAATTGTGCTTGTTCAACTTGAGATGCATTCCATTCTACTAAGCCGTAAGCCGCCTGATCTAACCACTGAGATTCTGTATGCTCAAAGCCATAATATTGAGGATAGAAACCCTCCGCTTTAACTCGGTAAGCACCGGATAAATCGAAAACAACACAATCATTAGCAAGAAAAGTCGGCGCGAGATCGTGGCTAACTTCGTGAGCGGTGGCAAGAAAGACCACATCACACTGTTGCGCGACTTCTTGAGGTGAGGTTAGCGGTTGCACAGCAAGATCAACCTGCCCATGTAATTTTCCATGTAATTGAGAAATAGGTTTGCCAGCATCGACACTATTTTCTGATACATATAAACCAGATAAAGTCAGTTCAGGGTGCTTGTCGACCATCAAGGCCAACTCTGCACCAGTGTAACCACTTGCTCCAATAATGACTGTTTTTAGCATACTCACCTATCCGTTTGTTTTGTGTTGCTTGCTTTGCGCGATATTTATATTTGTTTAAGTAGAATTCGTTAAGTCACTGAACTATTTCATGCTGAAAATAAATCTTTACCAAGCGTAAAAATATGACTATCCACTCTAAAAAAACCTTATTATTTGATTTTTTATTCACAAATAATGATTTAATATGTGTTTTATCGTTTTATAAGCTTCTTGTCAATAGCCCGGTTATCAACCACAATGGCTTTTATCATTAGCATACAGGCAAAGCCATCACACGAAATGGAGTTTTTATGGGCACACCTCAATTTTTAGATGTTTATCGCGGATTGATCTCGACCTCTTCAATTAGTGCTACCGACCCTACTTGGGATGAAGGGAATTCCGAAGTGATCGCCAAGCTCGCGCAATGGTTAAAAGATCTCGACTTTGCTGTTGAGGTAATTGAAGTTGCGCCGGGCAAACACAACATGATCGCTAAAAAAGGCCAAGGTGAAGGTGGGCTATTGCTGTCTGGTCACTCTGATACCGTGCCTTTTGATGAAGGTCGTTGGAACTTTGACCCACACGTCTTAACCGAACATAACAATCGATTCTACGGATTAGGCACTGCGGACATGAAAGGTTTTTTCGCCTTTATTATTGAGGCGGTCAAAAAAATCGATTGGTCAAACCAAACAAAACCCCTTTATATTCTGGCAACCTGCGATGAAGAAACGAGCATGCTGGGGGCCCGCCACTTTACAGAATCATGCTTAAATGGCGACGCGCCGTATAAGCCGGACTATTGCATCATTGGTGAGCCAACAAGTCTCAAGCCTATTCGTGCACATAAAGGCCATGTCGCCAATGCAATTCGAGTTACCGGACACTCTGGTCACTCATCCAACCCGGCACTCGGCGTGAATGCGATTGAAATTATGCATGAGGTACTGTTCGCATTAATGCAGCTACGTAACCAGCTAATTCAAGAATATCATCACCCAGGCTTTGAAATTCCAACTCCAACGTTAAACCTCGGCCATATACATGGTGGCGACAGTGCAAACCGAATTTGTGGTTGTTGTGAATTACATTATGATGTTCGCCCACTACCGGGGATCAGCTTAGACGGCTTAAATAACATGTTGCAAGCGGCGCTTAAAGAAGTACAAGCCAAATGGCCAGAACGTATTGAGATAAAACCGCTACACGAGCCCATTGCAGGCTATGAATGCCAACATGATCACCCTTTCATCAAAACGATGGAAGCGTTGGCTCAAATTCCATCAGAAACGGTTAACTACTGTACTGAAGCACCTTTCTTACAAGAAGTTTGCCCAACATTGGTTATGGGGCCGGGGTCAATTGACCAAGCCCACCAACCGGATGAATTTTTAGCCTTTGAGTTTATCGATCCTACAATCAATATTTTATCTAAGTCGATACGTCATTATTGTTTTAAATAGAGAAGTGTTTTAAATAAACAGATGTTTTGCATAAGCAATTACTTTGGGAAAAGAAAAAAGCACCTAGAGTAAATTGGATACAATCTGACAAGTTGAAATAATGAATCATGCCGCATTCAAATCATTAGGATGCGGCCGAAACAATCGAATATGGTATAAGTAACAAAGGCTTCACACTGCAACTAAAACAGCTTTACCCATTCATTGATAACTGATTTAGGCCAATGATATTTGTATTATTGTTTCATGAAGGCGGCAAATATTTGACTCAGTGCAAATATTTTCGATAGATTGTAGTGATTATACTAATCGCAACGAGCCACTAATCTCCATAGTTTGTTGAAAACCTCACTAACAGTATGGTGAATTTTGTTTCTATAACAAAGACTAACAACAACTTCATGCTTTGTTACCAAGTTTTTCCTATACAAACTTAGACGACAAGCTCATATTGTGATGAATATAAAAAATTAAATGGATGTAATTAAATTACAAGGTGAAACGACGATGAATGAAAAATATGCCGCTTTAACGGGCAATGTTCGCATGCTCGGAGACTTACTCGGCGCAACCATTCAAGAAGCTCATGGTGATGCCATTCTTGATAAAGTTGAAACCATTCGTAAGCTTTCCAAATCAGCACGTGCTGGTAGTCAGGAAGACCGCGAAAGCTTAATCGAAGAAATAAAAAACCTACCTAACGAACAGCTCACACCTGTTGCACATGCTTTCAGCCAATTTCTTAACTTAACTAATATTGCAGAGCAATTTCATACTATTTCTCGACACTGTGAAGAACAAGTATGTGAACCTGATGCAATCAACACTTTATTTAGTAAGTTAGCGTCTAATGACATCAGCAAAAAAGACGCCGCGCAAGCAATCAAAGAACTGAATATCGAATTGGTGCTAACCGCCCACCCGACAGAAATTGCTCGTCGCACAATGATCAATAAATTGGTCAAAATTAATAAGTGCTTATCGCAATTAGAACATGGTGATCTTTCTACTCGTGAACGTCTGAAAGCCGAGCGTCGCTTAGAAGGTTTGATTGCGCAATCTTGGCATTCTGATGTTATTCGTCAACAACGTCCAACACCTCTCGATGAAGCCAAATGGGGCTTTGCCGTTGTTGAAAACTCATTATGGCAAGCTGTACCTGAGTTCTTACGTGAATTCAATGACCGGGTGAAGAACTTCACCGGAGAATCACTTCCTATTGATGCTAGACCTGTACATTTTTCATCTTGGATGGGCGGGGATCGTGATGGTAACCCAAATGTTACTCACCCAATTACCGCTGAAGTATTGCTATTGTCTCGCTGGAAAGCAGCTGATTTATATCTAACCGATATTCAAGAGTTGATTACCGAGCTGTCAATGACAGCTTGTAATGATACGGTGCGTGAATTATCTGGCGAAGAGCATGAACCATACCGTGCCATTCTGAAACGCTTACGTACTCTATTAAATAATACTTGCACCGTACTAGATGCACGCATCAATGGTACTGAAGT
This sequence comes from Vibrio sp., assembly GCF_048266485.1. Taxonomy (GTDB): domain Bacteria; phylum Pseudomonadota; class Gammaproteobacteria; order Enterobacterales; family Vibrionaceae; genus Vibrio. The sequence goes on from NZ_JBLWZK010000006.1 coordinate 96,388, forward strand.
CCCTAACCTGCCAATTCTAGAACGTGTTGAGCAACTTTGGGACCCACTACTCGCGTGTTACCAGTCTCTATACGAATGTGGCATGAGCATCATAGCAGAAGGCTCACTACTCGATTCTTTACGTCGTGTGAAAGCATTTGGTATTCACCTAGTCCGTTTAGATATTCGTCAAGAAAGTACTCGTCACTCAGATGTGATCACTGAAATGACCCGCTTCCTAGAAATTGGTGAATACGACCAATGGAACGAAGATGAAAAAGTTCAGTTTTTAATTAAAGAACTTAGCTCAAAACGCCCACTATTGCCGCGTAATTGGGAACCGTCACCTGAAGTACAAGAAGTGCTCGATACTTGCCGTGTCATGGCAGAGCACCCTCGTGAAGCATTTGGCGCTTATGTTATTTCCATGGCACGTACTGCTTCAGACGTACTTGCGGTACACCTCATCTTGCAAGAAGCGGGCTGTAAATTCCGCATGGATGTTTGTCCATTATTCGAAACCTTAGATGACTTGAACAATTCTGAAACGGTAATGAAGCAATTGTTCTCACTAGACTGGTACCGTAACTTTATCAACAACCACCAAATGGTGATGATTGGTTACTCTGACTCAGCCAAAGATGCCGGTGTAATGGCAGCAGGTTGGGCACAGTACGATGCGATGGATAAACTGGTTAAAGTTTCAGATGCAGAAGGCATCGACTTAACACTATTCCACGGCCGTGGCGGTACGGTAGGTCGTGGTGGTGCACCAGCGCATGCCGCACTCCTTTCCCAACCCCCTCGAAGCTTAAAAGGTGGCTTACGCGTAACCGAACAAGGTGAGATGATCCGCTTTAAACTAGGTTTGCCTGATGTTGCGGTAAATAGCTTCAGCCTTTACGCGAGCGCAATCCTAGAAGCCAATCTATTACCGCCACCAGAACCAAAACCAGAATGGCGTGAAATGATGCATACGCTTTCTAATGTGTCTTGTGAAGCTTATCGCTCAGTCGTTCGTGGCGAACCAGATTTTGTTCCTTATTTCCGTGCCGCAACACCTGAACTAGAGCTAGGTAAATTGCCTTTAGGTTCACGTCCATCTAAACGTAACCCACATGGCGGTGTTGAAAGCTTACGTGCTATTCCATGGATTTTCTCATGGAGCCAAAACCGCTTAGTATTACCAGCATGGCTAGGTGCTGGTGAAGCGATTCAACATGCGATTGAGCAAGGCCACCAACCAATGCTTGAAGACATGTGTCGTGAATGGCCATTCTTCTCAACACGACTTGGTATGCTAGAAATGGTGTACTCGAAGTGTAATATTGATATTTCACGTTACTACGATCATCGCCTAACCGATGAGTCTCTATGGCCTCTTGGTGAGCGTTTGCGTGAACAGTTGCAAAAAGATATTGTGACAGTTCTAAACGTTGAAAATAACGAGAACTTGATGCAAAGCGACCCTTGGGGCTTAGAGTCAATCCGTCTACGTAACATCTACATTGAGCCATTGAACATGCTACAAGCCGAGTTGTTATACCGTACTCGTAAAACTGAAAACCCATCTTCAGAACTTGAAGAAGCGTTAATGTTGACGATTGCTGGTATCGCAGCAGGTATGCGTAACACAGGTTAATACGCTTAATTAGTTACCGAATATGATTTAAATATAAGAAGCTGTACTTACTTTGTTAAGTGCAGCTTCTTTTTTGTTTTGAACTGGCTTACAGAAGATTAATTTTTTCACCAGTACATAAATGAATAAAATTACGCTATCTTGGTTACCTACTTAGTAAACTTAGAAGCTGACATGTCACTGCCCTACGTTATTTTAACTATCTTAAGTCGAGAGCCGGCGACCGGTTACGACATCAGCAAAGCGTTTTCTCATAACGTTGGACACTTTTGGAAAGCTAGCCACCAGCAAGTGTATCGTGAACTAGCCAAAATGACTCAGCTAGAATGGGTAACATCAGAACTTCACCCTCAAGCCGGCAAGCCTGATAAGAAAATCTATACCATCTTGCCATTAGGGCGGTCAAAATTAACCGCTTGGTTTAATCAACCTACCCCGTATACTGCTACTCGTGATGAATTCTCAGCTAAATTAATGGCTTGCAGTGTTGAATCAATAGACCGTTTTATACAACAATTAGACGTATTACTCCCTGAAGCACAAAGCTTGTTGCAGCATTATCAGCAACTCGAAAACCAGTTCTACCACAACCCTAAATCTCTTGAGCCGCATGCCAAGTTGGAACACTTAATTTTAAGGCGTAATATTTTAGAGCGGCAAACTTGGATTGAATGGGCAAACGAAGTAAAGCAGCAGCTCGAGACCTTTCCGGCTTCTAATGCTATCGAACCAGCAGATAGCAAAAAGGCTCACTGAATGACAGCAAGCCTTTGTCGTTTCTATCTTAAATAGCTTCTATGCAGTAAAGCAGATCTGGGCAATTAGCGCGGACGTACACCGAGTGTGTGGCAAAGTGCATAGGTCATTTCAGAACGGTTTAGGGTATAGAAGTGGAAATCTTTCACTCCTTCACGGCTCAGCGTTCTTACCATATCAATCGCCTGACTGGCACCAACCATTTGTCGAGTCACAGGATCATCATCTAACCCTTCATATTGCTTCGCCATCCAGCTTGGAATACGCACATTGGTCATATCCGCAAAACGCTTCGCTTGCTTGTAATTCGAAACCGGCAGAATGCCTGGAATAATTTCCACATCAATGCCTGCCGTTACGCAACGGTCACGAAAACGTAGGTAGCTTTCTACATCAAAGAAAAACTGAGTGATCGCTCGGTTTGCCCCAGCATCAACTTTACGTTTTAAGTTGATTAAATCCGCTTGAGCATTTTTCGCTTCTGGGTGAATTTCTGGGTAAGCCGCCACTGAAATATCAAAATCGGCCACGCCTTTCAGTAATTCCACTAAATCAGACGCGTACATATCAGGTTTACCACCATTTGGCGGTAAGTCGCCACGCAGAGCAACAATATCGCGAATACCGTTATTCCAGTAATCTTGCGCTATCTCTTTCAGCTCATCACGAGAAGCATCAATACAAGTTAAATGCGGCGCGGCAATCAAACCTGTTTGGTCTTTAATTTCTTTAATGATCGAGTGAGTACGGTCGCGCTCACCAGAATTTGCCCCGTAAGTCACTGAGACAAATTTAGGTTGTAGGGTTTTTAAGCGGTGAATTGAATTCCACAGCGTTTCTTCCATTTTCTCACTGCTTGGTGGGAAAAATTCAAAAGAAACATTAATCTTGCCTTCTAAATCAGCAATATTATGGTTTAGCGCATCAATATGGCCTGCGTGTGAATAACTCATGTTTTACTCCCTGTGGACAACCCACTTAACTCACCTAAAAAGTACGAATCTGAAAAGCATCCTTATCTCTATCGCACTGAATACCAATCCCAACAATCTTTGAAGTCATTTAGACGTCTATATGTCTACAGAATGAAGTGAATAGGATCTAAAGTCAATCCTCTTATCATGAATTTTATTCATGATAAGACTGAATAACTCTCAAATATAAAAAATGCCACCTCATCACTGAAGTAGCATTAATAAATTATTGATTTAATAGTGATATACTTAAATAACTTCAAGAAGTGGGTGACTGTGTCATAAAGCAAAGTTCACATAATCACAATTAACTAAATCAAATTAGATAAACGATTGAGATCCGATTGCAATGCACCTGCGGTCACTTCTCTTCCAGCACCAGGACCTTTAATCACTAGCGGGTTATCTTTGTACCACTTACTCTCAATCGCAAAAACGTTATCGCAAGGTAATAAATTGGCTAACGCATGATCGGGAGATAATGCTTCGACGCCAACCGTTGCTTTACCCTCTCGAGATAAGCGAGCAATATAACGCAACACTTTACCTTGCTTCTGAGCTTTTGCTAAACGCTCTGATAACAGCTCATTCAACACTTCCCCTTTATCGAAAAAGTCATCAGTTGAAAGATCTTTTAACTCATCAGGAACCAGTGATTCTACTTTTACACTTTCAGGTTCAATCTCTACCCCTGATTCACGCGCCACTATCACTAGCTTACGCATCACATCCGACCCATCGAGGTCTGAACGAGGATCGGGTTCTGTTAAGCCTTGTTGCCACGCTAAATCAACTAAATCAGTGAAAGGTACTGAACCATCAAACTGTTGGAATAACCAAGATAAAGTACCTGAGAAGATGCCCGATACCGCGGTAATTTGATCACCACTATTACGTAAATCTCGAATTGCATAGTTAACTGGCAACCCTGCACCTACCGTCGCGTTATACAACCAATGGCGACCAGTTTTATCAAAGGCATTAACTACACGCTGGTAGTCTTGCGTTGAAGCCGAACCAGCGACTTTATTAGCACAAATCAGATGCATACCATGTTCGGCAATGGCTTCGTATTGACTTGCTAGTTCAGCACTAGCAGTCACATCCATCACTACAACTTCGTGGTAATCGGTTTGATGCGCTAAAGTATGTAACCAAGCTTGACCGTCATTAGCCACCGACTCATCCTCAAAGCGAGTTAATGCTTGAGCAGGGTCGATACCATTTAAATCGAGCCAATAGGTTTGACTATCAACTACCGCAACTAAATCAAAACTCATGCCGCGACGCTTTTCGAGATCGGCTTTTTGCTCAGCAAATAATTCCAACCAACTTGAGCCAATATTACCTTTACCACATAAAGCAATTGCAACTCGTTTCTGTGCTTGGAATAGTTGAGAGTGAACCGCAACGACCAATTCAGCAACATTGGTTTTACGTAAAATAGCTACTAGGCTTAAACCAGAATCGGCTTCTGAAATAAATTCTACTGGCGCATTTTTTAGTTGTTGGTAAAAACCATAACAATGATTTGGGTTGATCGTTACCCCAGCGCCAACGGCTGCGACCATCGAATAACCTTCGAGCAATTTAATTTCTGCACCGATTGCGGTGTCTTGCAAATACGTCATCGCACCAGCAGCAATTTCAGCAGTATACGCTAAAGACACTAAGCCTTGATCCGGTTGAGATTGCATCGCTAATGGCTGCAATTGTGATCGTGTTAACGAACGTATTAAGTCTGATTCTAAACGAGTAAAGTCATGTCCTGCACCAAAGTGAATTTGAATCAGTAGCACTTCATCAAGCGAAGTAATGATTTTCGCCCCACGACCTGATGCCAATACTCGCTCAATACGGGTAGAACCTGATTCTGGCTGGTAGCTGCAACGTAGGCTTAAATCCATGGCGCTTTGAGCAACTGGCTGCAAGGTACGACTGTGTAATACTGGCGCGGCTAAACGGGCTAACTCGCTGGCTTCATCTAAACGCAGTAAAGGTAGCAAACAAGCATCCGTGACCTTACGAGGATCGGCGCTATATACACCCGCCACATCACTCCAAATGGTGACTCGAGATGCTTCAGCTAATGCGCCAATCACGGTAGCAGAGTAGTCGGAACCATTACGGCCAAGCAGTACGGTTTCACCTGCATCATTACGCGCCATGAAACCTGTGATCACTACACGTAATTTTCCGTGTTGAGCTAATTTTTCTTTTAGGAGAGGTAACGAGCGGCCACGATCCACTTCGGGTTGTGCGCCACGTTCAGCTCGTAAAAAATCACGCGAATCAAGCTGCACCGCTTCCATATCAAGATAAGACAACAACGCGGCTAATAAGCGAGATGACCAGACTTCACCATGGCCTAGAATGCTAGCTCGCATCACTTCCGTCACTGGGCCATTAATCTCACCCAACGTCATAAACTCTTGATTAACTAAGTCAAGTAGCGGTTTTGCTTTTTCTTCTGGTAATAATTCTTCGATTAAACCGAGTTGAAATTGACGTAATTCCTGTAGCACTTCATGGGCGATTCGACCATCTTTTTCTAACGCAGTAATCCACTCAATTAATCGATTGGTAGTACTCCCAGCAGCCGACACCACAACTAAATCGGCTGGAGATGAATATTCTTGTAAGATGTTGGCGACTCGTTTGTAGCACTCTGGGTTGGCCAGACTACTACCACCAAATTTGTGTAACTGACGAGCAGATGTCATTTACGCTACCTCTTGTGCTTTTTTAAAAGCTTGCTCTAAATCAGCGATTAAATCCTGACTATCTTCTAATCCAACAGAAACACGCAACAACAACGGTGAGATCCCCGCTTCTGCTTGTGCTTCATCTGACATCGCTCGATGAGTCATCGATGATGGGTGACACATCAAGCTCTCTACTCCGCCTAACGATTCCGCCAGAGAGAATAGCTCTAATTGACCGACAAAGGTCTTTAATTGTTCCATGCTGCCATTGATTTCAAAACTCAGCATAGAGCCAAAACCACTCTGTTGTGCTTTGGCAATATCATGCCCCGGATGCTCTGGTAGGCTCGGATGATAAATAGTGCCAACTAATGGCTGTTCTTGTAAGTACGCCAATAAGTCTTGCGCGCTTTCTTCATGTACTCGCATACGTGCTGCCAATGTTCTTAAGCCGCGTAATGTCATGTAACTATCAAACGGTGTGCCAGTTGCACCAATGCAGTTACCCCACCATGAAAGCGTTTCTACATGCTCAGGGGCTTTCGAAATAATCACGCCACCAATGACATCAGAATGTCCATTGATGTACTTCGTCGTAGAGTGAATAACAAAATCTGCGCCCAAGGTTAATGGTTTTTGATATACCGGTGTCAGAAAGGTGTTATCAACCGCCACTAACGCACCTACTTGCTTAGCTTTTGCACAGGCTTTAGCAATATCGACCACACGCACTAATGGGTTTGATGGTGTTTCTAATAAAATGAGTTTTGGCTTTTTCTCGATAGCGGCATCAAATTCTGTCTGATTTGATTGGTCAACAAACTGAACTTTAAAATCGCCTTTTTGTGCTCGAGTATTAAATAAGCGGTAGGTGCCGCCGTAGCAGTCATGTGGTGCAATAATCAGATCATCAGGGCCAATAAAGGCTGAAACCCATAAATTTAGTGCAGACGTACCACAGTTAGTGATGACTGCACCAGCACCTTCTTCAAGTTCAGATAATGTTTGTTCAAGCAAACCACGGTTAGGGTTACCAGAGCGAGTGTAGTCATACTTAGGCACTTCACCAAAAGCTGGAAAGCCATAGTTGGTCGATAGATAAATCGGTGGAACCACCGCATGATATTGGCTATCCGATTCAATACCGGTACGAACGGCGACAGTTGCTGGCTTTCTTGAACTCATTGGCGTATTCCTTTCCTTTTGCAATCGCAATCAATATAAACCACTATACTAAAATCTTTCCAAAGCGCTATTTGCACAAACGCAATTAAAAAATTAAAACTATGTACTGCTTTGAAGTAATAAGGATCATATACCCAAGTATAAAAATCCACCTACAATGGCATGGCTAAAAATAAGATATATACCCAAGTCACTTAGGTATACTAGTACTTTATCCCTAGGCAATTAGGACGTCAAGACCTCTAGCCATCTAAATGTCTTTACTTTCGGCGGTAAATGCTCCTAAAATTAGCACTTAGCCACTAAAATTACAGATATTAAACAACGAAGGTGCGTGATGGCAGATTGGAACGGTGAGTACATTAGCCCATATGCAGAGCATGGAAAGAAAAGCGAACAAGTTAAAAAGATCACGGTTTCTATCCCATTAAAAGTTCTTAAAGTATTAACCGATGAACGCACTCGCCGCCAAGTCAACAACTTGCGCCATGCGACCAACAGTGAACTATTGTGTGAGGCATTCTTGCATGCTTATACAGGGCAACCTTTACCAACTGATGAAGATTTACGTAAAGATCGCCCAGATGACATCCCAACAGAAGTAAAACGTTTAATGACCGAAATGGGCATTGAATTCGAAGCGTTTGATGATTAATACGTTACTCGGATTGTCGTAACTCGTTTATCGAAAAAGAAAAACAAAGCCCGCTCAAATGATTTGAGCGGGCTTTGTTGTATTCGAGCTACGAGAAGCGAAGCGCCCTAGCATTCGAGTTTATCTTTTTACTTATACTGCTCTGGCAACTCAATACGAGCAACGCCCGACTCCACTGCTGCGCGAGCGACTGCACCCGCAACTTTAGAAAGCAAACGCGGGTCCATTGGTTTTGGAATGATGTAGTCTGGGCCAAATGATAGTGAATCAACACCAGCAGCTTTCAGGACTTCTGCTGGCACTTCTTGTTTTGCTAATTGACGAATCGCTTCCACTGCTGCTAATTTCATTTCGGTATTAATTTCACTAGCACGCACATCTAATGCACCGCGGAAAATGAATGGGAAACAAATAACGTTGTTTACTTGATTCGGATAGTCACTACGACCAGTACCCATAATTAAATCATTACGCACTTTTTCTGCCAGTTCAGGTTTGATTTCTGGATCTGGGTTTGAGCAAGCAAATACCACAGGTTTATCAGCCATTAATGCTAGAGCTTCAGGTGGTAGAAGGTTTGGACCAGAAACGCCTAAGAATAAATCCGCCCCTGCAATCACATCTTCCAAAGTACGCATGTCTGTATTGTTGGCAAACAATTGCTTATATTCATTCAAATCATCACGACGAGTATGAATCACGCCTTTACGATCTAGCATGTAGATTTTTTCACGTAATGCGCCACATTTGATCAATAGTTCCATACAGGCAACCGCTGCTGCCCCTGCGCCTAAACAAACAATTTTACACTCAGATAATTTTTTTCCTTGTAGCTCAATGGCATTCAGCATACCAGCAGCCGTAACAATGGCTGTACCGTGTTGGTCATCGTGGAAAACCGGCACATCACAGCGCTCAATTAACTGACGCTCAATCTCAAAACAGTCTGGGGCTTTAATATCCTCTAAGTTAATGCCACCAAAAGTATCCGCGATGTTTGCAACGGTATCGACAAACTCATCGATAGTGCGGTGTTTCACTTGAATATCAATCGAGTCTAAGTCAGCAAAACGCTTAAATAAAAGCGCTTTACCTTCCATCACAGGTTTTGATGCCAATGGGCCTAAATTACCTAAACCTAGAATAGCCGTACCATTTGAAATAACCGCAACCGTATTACCTTTGGCAGTATATTTATAAGCATTATCAGGATTTAAGGCGATTTCACGTACCGGTTCAGCAACACCAGGGCTATAAGCCAAAGCTAGATCTTCCGCCGTATCGGCAGGTTTAGTTAAAGCAATAGCAATTTTACCAGCGGTAGGTTTAGCGTGGTAATCCAGTGCTTTTTGACGAAAATCATTTTGTTGCTGATCATCAGACATAGCGAATGTTTCCTAATTATTAGATTTAGTAGGGGGGAAGGTAATTTTAAAGGATCAAAAGTTAACTTGGTAGTCAATATCGTTAATTTAAAGTAATAACGTTTTTCAGGTAACAAAAAAGGGACGCCGAAGCATCCCTTTAAAATTCTGTCTTTCACTAAAATAGTTTAGTGGCAGATTATTTTTTGCTGCTAAGTGCACCAAAACGCTTGTTGAAGCGATCAACACGGCCACCTGTATCAACGATACGTTGCTTACCAGTGTAGAACGGGTGACATTTGTCACATACGTCTAGGTGGATAGATTCTTTTGCTAGCGTAGAGTTGAACTCAAAAGAGTTACCGCAAGAACAAGTTGCGTTTACAGCTTTGTATTCTGGGTGGATACCAGTTTTCATAGGACAAACCTTTTATTGGTCCGTATCGCTATCCGATTCTTACTTCAAATTTCTCTTGCGAGTATCGAAGCAGTCAGACACCATACGTTGTTACTAAAAAATGATGTAAAAATATACATCGTTAGAGGCGCAGTATAATAGTGAATCCAGCCCCATCGATCAACACATTTGCTCCCTTTTTCTACAATATTTCAGTTTTATATCGATAACGACTGTTTTATCATAGTCTTTCGTTTGTCTTCCCCCTACTGTCTCAAGGACAATTTTCTTACTTATGCAGCCAAATATTGCTCAAGTTGCCCTACCTGTTCCTTTAGATAAGTGCTTTGACTACCTTATTCCTAATTATTTATTTCCCGTGATTGGTGGCCGCGTTTCTGTGCCTTTCGGCCGCCAAACCTTAATTGGTATTGTAGTGGGGATTGTTGATCATTCTGATTTTCCGGTTGAGCAATTAAAACCGATTAAAGCTTGCCTAGATGCCAAACCTGTCTGGCCGAAATCACTCTATCAATTACTGCATTGGTGTAGTCAGTTTTATCAATATCCACTTGGCGACACCCTAGCGATGGCTTTGCCGTCATTACTTAAAAAAGGTAAGCCAGCGGATTTTACTAGCCTCAAAGAGTGGCATATTACCGAAGCAGGCAAAAACCAATTAGCCACTGGGTTTGGTCGCGCACACCTACAAGCCAAAGTCGTGCGCCTGCTAGATCACGGGCCACTGCCCCATCAAGCAATGATCGATGAGGAGATTAGCAGCACCACGCTAAAAACGCTGCAAGATAAAGGCTGGATTGAAGCAAAACATACTCAGCCTGCTCAACCAAAATGGCCGACACAATTAGAAAACGAGCAACACAAACCGCACTTAAATGAAGAACAAGCCATTGCGGTTGCCAGTATTAATAATCATCCGGGATTTGGCTGTTTTTTGATTGATGGGGTAACCGGCTCAGGCAAAACCGAAGTCTATTTAAGCATTATCAAACCTGTGCTTGAACAAGGAAAACAAGCTTTAGTGTTAGTGCCGGAGATAGGCTTAACGCCACAAACCATTAACCGTTTCAAACGCCGCTTTAATGTGCCGGTTGAAGTGATGCACTCGGGCTTAAATGATACTGAACGCTTAAATGCATGGCTTTCAGCGCGCGACAAACAAGCGGGCATTATTATCGGCACACGCTCGGCATTATTTACCCCATTTGCCAATCTAGGGATTATTATTGTCGATGAAGAGCATGATGCCTCTTATAAGCAACAAGATACCCTACGCTACCACGCTCGTGATGTAGCAGTCATGCGAGGCCACAAAGAAAACTTCCCAGTCGTGCTCGGCTCAGCCACACCAGCATTAGAAACCTTACATAATGCCAAAACGGGTAAATATCATTACTTGTCGTTAAGCAAGCGCGCCGGTAATGCACAACCAGCCAAACATCATGTGTTAGATATTAAAGGTTTGTATTTAGAAGGCGGCCTATCGGCACCATTAATCGCTCAAATGCGACGCCATCTTAATGCTGGCAATCAGGTGATGTTGTTTTTAAACCGCCGCGGTTTTTCCCCAGCATTAATGTGCCATGAATGTGGTTGGCTAGCCGAATGTAAACGTTGCGATGCTTACTATACCTTCCATCAAGGTAGCCAAGAAATTCGCTGTCATCATTGTGGATCACAACGCCCAGTGATTCATCAATGCCAAGGTTGTGGCTCCACTCAACTGGTTTCGGTTGGCGTAGGGACTGAGCAACTCGAAAAGCAATTGGAATTATTGTTCCCTGAATTTAAAACCATCCGAATTGACCGTGATAGTACTCGCCGTAAAGGTAGTCTAGAACATGCATTAGAATCCATTCGTAAGGGGGAATATCAAATCCTCATTGGCACGCAAATGCTAGCTAAAGGTCATCATTTCCCCGATGTGACCCTAGTAGGGTTGTTGGATGTCGATGGTTCGCTTTATAGTAGTGATTTCCGAGCATCAGAGCGCCTTGCTCAGTTATTTATTCAAGTTGCAGGACGCTCAGGTCGTGCCAGTAAACCCGGTGAAGTCTTATTGCAAACTCACCACCCTGAACACGCTTTATTACAATCACTGCTACATAAAGACTACCAACACTTTGCTCAAACTGCGCTGGAAGAACGCAAAATGGCGCAACTGCCACCTTATAGTTTTTTGACTCTATTTCGCGCAGAAAGCAACAACAACGATGATGTTGAAGCCTTTTTACGTCAAGTGCGCCATACTATTGAAGCCAACCCGCTTTATGATGAACAATGTATGGTACTAGGCCCAATGCCTGCCCCACTCGCCAAACGTGCTGGTAAGTATCGCTGGCAACTGATGCTACAGGTGACGACTCGCAGTCAGATGCAACGTCTTATTGGTTCATCTAAACCTGCGATCCAATTATTGCCACTCGCCAAAAAAGTGCGCTGGAATATGGATATTGAGCCACAAGATTTAAGTTAAGCGTGCAAACACAGAAAAGTAAAACCATTCTCTGTGATGCATATCACCAACATAATGTAAGATTTTTCATACACGATCTATTAACCAACTAATTTAGAACATAAAATATTCATATCCAGTAACTTGGGTATAAATAACATTAAGAAGTCGTTATTGTTGAGGAATAAACCCTAATTAGGATAATTCCTCACATTTTGCTTATATGCTCATTATTTTTGATATAAGCGTTTTTGGCTTACCCATTTGGGTATAAAAAGTGAAAGAGAGGAAAACTTATGGCGACAATGAAGGAGGTTGCCCAACTAGCCGGAGTATCAACAGCAACGGTCTCCCGTGCGCTAATGAACCCTGAGAAAGTCTCCAATGCAACACGAAAGCGTGTCGAAGATGCGGTATTAGAATCAGGTTATTCGCCAAATTCTTTAGCACGAAACCTACGACGTAATGAATCTAAAACCATTATTGTAATTGTGCCGGATATTTGTGATCCCTACTTCACTGAAATCATTCGTGGCATAGAAGATACCGCAGCAGAGCATAATTACTTAGTCCTACTCGGTGACAGTGGCCAGCAACTCAAACGTGAAAGCAGTTTTGTAAATCTAGTATTCACCAAGCAAGCAGATGGCATGTTATTGCTCGGCACGGATGTTCCTTTTGATGTCAGTAAACCTGAGCAAAAAAATCTCCCTCCTTTAGTGATGGCTTGCGAATATGCCCCAGAATTAGAATTACCAACCGTACATATCGACAACTTAACGGCCGCGTTCGATGTAGTGAATTATCTAACCCAAATGGGTCATAAAAAAATCGCTGAAATGTCTGGCCCTGATGAAGCTTCACTTTGTCAATTCCGCCATCAAGGTTTTCAACAGGCTTTACGTCGTGCTGGAATCGAGATGAACCCTAACTACCAAGTTAATGGCGACTTTACGTTAGAATCAGGTGTCATTGCAGCCAATAAATTACTTTCTTTACCTGAGCCACCGACTGCAATTTTTTGTCACAATGACAGCATGGCTATCGGCGCTATTCAACAAGCGAAAAAACAAGGTTTCCGAGTACCACAAGACCTTTCGATTGTTGGCTTTGACGATATCCAATTCTCTCAATACTGCGATCCGCCGCTCACCACTATTGCTCAACCTCGTTATGAGATCGGCAAACAATCGATGTTAATGTTGTTAGAGATATTAAAAGGCAGAGAAGTTCGTGCAGGATCGAGATTACTTGAAGCTAACCTTGTCATCCGAAATAGTGCCGCACCACCGAGAAATTAATCAAAATTTACACTTTAAAAGGGACTAACATGTTTCTAGTGCAATAAAATAGAGACTTGTTATTCCCTTTCTATTATTAGCAATAGTATTGGTTAAAAAACTGCATTAACATATAGCTCCTTTTTTATTCTATTGAGTTATTGAAAATACCGTGGCTAACCGAGATTACGTAAGAAAGAATCCAACCCCAAGTAAGAAAAACAATAGAAACCAAAGAAGATCGACTCAAAAAAAGAAGCCGGCACCTCGTGCTATTCCGTGGAAAGCTGCGATTATTGCCGTGCTTTTGCTCACTGGATTAATCTATTTATTATCAATACTGAGCAATGATCCAGAGCCAGCCGCTCCGGCAACCAATAACGTACCTGTCAATGTTTCGTCCAAGCCGAAAAATACCGAAGTGCTCCCACCGCCACCACAAGAAAAATGGGAATACATGGAAACATTACCTAAGCGTGAAATTGAAGTTCAAGCTAAGGAAGTGGAAGTACCTAAGATTCCATACATCATGCAATGTGGTGCTTACAAAACGTCATCTCAGGCTGAGCAACGCAAAGCCAATATCGCGTTCCAAGGTTTAAGCAGTAAAGTAGTAAAACTAAAAGGCAGTAGTTGGTACCGCATTATTCTTGGCCCATATACCTTTAAACGTGATGCAGTAAAAGAGCAGCACGTACTGCAACGCGCTAAAATTGAGCCTTGTATTATCATGAAGGATACGTTGCAGTAAAAACGTATCTCGTCACTCGGGCGCTTCGCTTATCGTTTCTTGGAAAGACAGTCCCTAGTTTTGAGTTCCTAGTTGCTAGAAAAAGCAAAATCGAGTCTCGTAGGTCGATCGCTACGCTGCTCGTATCTCGACAAAAGAAATAACCAGCAACATCAATCTAGATTTTATATAAACCGTCATCCCTGAGGAGCCGCAAGGCGACATCAGGGATCGACTTAAAGCGCGCTATAGATAGATCCCGGATAACTCGTCCCTCGTTTCCGAGATGACAATTTTTCTAGCCCCCTCTCCTCGACATTTTATTCCCCTTTCTCTTGAATTCTTTTTGTCCTAACCTCATATCTGTTATACCCAAGTGACTTCAAGATGCAGAATTCAGAGCTATCATCCAAATCTTTAGGCAAGGAAGATTGGCGAAGGAATGTAAGTACCTTTCAAACCAATCTGACGCGGTATAAAGGTTTGGATGAAGCTCCCGAAGGGCAAGTTAAAACAAGCTTTATGCTGCGTTAAATTGAATAGAGATAGGGTCAACTATGATCATATTCAATTTGTTTTGCCTAAAGCTTGTTTTATTCTTGCTGAAACTCGCATCTTGAAGTTACTTGGGTATAAATCCGCAGAATAACTAAGAGGTTTCTCGTGACTACTATTGTATCTGTACGCCGCAACAATAAAGTCGTCATCGCTGGTGATGGCCAAGTTTCATTAGGCAACACTGTCATGAAAGGCAACGCTAAAAAAGTTCGCCGTTTATACAATAATAAAGTGTTAGCAGGATTTGCTGGCGGTACCGCTGACGCATTCACGCTTTTTGAACGTTTTGAACGTAAGCTAGAAATGCACCAAGGTCACCTAACCAAAGCGGCAGTAGAGCTTGCTAAAGATTGGCGTAGTGATCGTGCGCTACGTAAGCTAGAAGCATTATTGGCGGTTGCTGATGAAACGGCATCTCTGATCATCACTGGTAATGGCGATGTCGTTCAGCCTGAAAATGATTTAATCGCGATTGGTTCTGGCGGTAATTTTGCTCAAGCAGCGGCAACTGCTCTACTTGAAAATACCGACCTTGAAGCACGTGACATCGCTGAAAAAGCATTAACCATTGCTGGCGATATTTGTGTGTTTACCAACCATCACCACACCATCGAAGAATTATAAATCTCACCTGGCCTTTGTATTTCGCGCTCGAGCTCAAGGCCATAAAAGATTTACCACCCATGACTGACACTCATGGCTCATTTATAGGGTAAAAGGATAACGTTATGTCTGAGATGACACCTCGTGAAATTGTTCATGAACTCAATCAACACATTATTGGTCAAGATAAAGCGAAGCGTGCGGTAGCGATTGCACTACGTAACCGCTGGCGTCGTATGCAACTGGATGAAAACCTACGCGCTGAAGTGACACCAAAAAACATTTTAATGATCGGCCCTACCGGTGTCGGTAAAACAGAAATTGCTCGCCGCTTAGCAAAATTAGCTCATGCGCCATTCATTAAAGTAGAAGCAACCAAATTTACCGAAGTGGGCTATGTCGGTAAAGAAGTAGAATCCATCATTCGCGATCTCACGGATGTATCGATCAAATTAACTCACCAACGTGAAATGGAAAAAGTACAATTCCGCGCTGAAGAACAAGCGGAAGAACGCATTCTTGATGCTTTACTACCACCACCTCGAGAAGGTTGGGGACAAGATGAGAAGTCACAAGAAAGCACCTCTAATACTCGACAAGTATTCCGTAAAAAACTCCGTGAAGGCAAGTTAGACGATAAAGAAATTGATGTGGATGTGGCGGCACCTCAAATGGGTGTAGAAATCATGGCGCCTCCTGGCATGGAAGAGATGACCAATCAACTTCAAGGCATGTTTCAAAATCTTGCCGGCGATACCAAGAAAAGCCGCAAAATGAAGATTAAAGATGCCTTCAAAGCATTAACGGAAGAAGAAGCGGCTAAACTCGTCAATCAAGAAGATCTCAAAGAACAAGCGATTTTCAACGTTGAAAACAACGGTATCGTATTCATTGATGAGATCGATAAGATTTGTAAACGCGCCGATCAAAGTGGCGGTGGTGATGTATCTCGTGAAGGGGTACAGCGTGACCTACTACCATTAGTCGAAGGCAGCACGGTTTCAACTAAACACGGTATGGTTCGTACTGATCATATTTTGTTTGTAGCATCAGGTGCTTTCCAAGTGGCTCGCCCTTCAGATTTAATCCCTGAATTACAAGGTCGCCTACCAATTCGCGTTGAGTTAGAAGCACTAAGCAGCCACGACTTTAAACGTATTTTGACCGAACCGAACGCATCATTAACTGAGCAATACTGCGCATTAATGGCAACAGAAAATGTTGAAATTGAATTTACCGAAGACGGCATTACTCAAATTGCTGAAGCAGCATGGCAAGTCAACGAAACGACTGAAAACATTGGTGCCCGTCGTTTGCATACAGTGATGGAGCGTTTAATGGATGATATTTCATTTGATGCTACCGACAATCCAGGCATAAAGATCTCGATTGATGGTGATTACGTTAAGCAACGCCTAGGTGAATTTGTTGCAGATGAAGATTTAAGTCGCTTTATCCTGTAAACTAGTCTTAAAAGTATACCCAAAAGCTCGCACCATTGCGGGCTTTTGTTATTTCTTAGCGAACACTTGATACTTATCACTCACCTTAACTGTAAAAGACTATGAAATCATCCTTTGCTATTTGGCTTGATGCCGCTAGACCCAAAACTTTACTGCTTGCTATCGCTGCGATTGCAACAGGAAGTAGCCTTGCTTATGCTGACCACCATTTTTCTCTTGCGATTTCTCTTTTAGCATTACTCACGGCAACCCTACTGCAAATTTTATCTAACCTTGCTAATGACTACGGTGATACCGCCCAAGGCACTGATAATGAAAACCGTATTGGTCCAATTCGCGGTATGCAACAAGGAATGATCACCCAAGCAGGAATGAAAAAAGCCATCGCGCTTAATATTGTTTTTATTATTGTTAGCGGCTTGGCCTTGGTGTTTTATGCCCTACAAAGTCCAACCAGTATTATGGCTTTCATCTTTTTAGGCTTACTGTCGATTATTAGCTCCATCGCCTACACCATGGGCAGCAAGCCTTATGGCTACATCGGTCTTGGTGATATTTCGGTATTTATCTTCTTTGGTTTATTAGCCATTTTAGGTACCTACTTCTTGCATACTGGTACGGTTAAACCTGCCTTGCTATTGCCTGCGATTGGCTCAGGTTTGTTTTCGATGGGCGTATTGAATATCAACAATATGCGTGATGTGGAAAATGACACGATAAGCAACAAACGCACTCTAGTGGTTCGTATCGGCACTGAAAAAGCCAAGTGTTATCATCTAGGCTTATTAGCTTTCGGTTGGCTAACCATGGCGATTTACCTCGTCATGCACACTCAACCGATCTGGCTCAATGTTTTTATGCTGTTACCACTATTGCTAATAGTCAAACATGGGAAAACCATCTGGAATATCCAACAAGCTAAGCAATTTGTGCCTATGCTACCGGATATGGTGAAATGCGCTTTTATCACCAATATCGTATTTTCAATCGTTATGGTTGTAGGACAATGATGACATCATTTATACGATTATCCTGATAAAATCAAAGTCTTTTCAGGAAATTGTTCTTTGTCATTGCAAAGCAATAATGAGCCTATATACTCGTTAATCATGAACTCTTAACCATCCTCCGCAAGCAAAGAGAAACCACTATGGAATATAATACCTCTGCACTGTGTGACATTTACCAAGACCAAGTTGATGTTGTTGAACCTATGTTCAGTAATTTTGGTGGCTTAACCTCATTCGCAGGCCAATTGACCACAGTGAAATGCTTTGAAGATAACGGCATTATTCGCTCTATTTTACAAGAGGATGGAACTGGTCGAGTGCTATTAATTGATGGTGGCGGCTCACTGCGTCGCGCACTGATTGATGCAGAGATTGCCGCGTTAGCAGAAGAAAATGACTGGGAAGGCCTAGTGATTTACGGCTGCGTTCGTGAAATTGATGATTTAGAAGAAATGGAAATTGGCATTCAAGCTATTGCAGCAATTCCAGTAGGAGCGACTCAAAACAACATCGGTGAAGTTGATGTACCGGTAAACTTTGGTGGCGTTACCTTCTTACCAGAAGATCACCTTTATGCAGACAATACTGGCGTGATCATTTCTCAAGAACCGCTAGATATTGATTTAGAATTAGATGAAGAACTGGACGATATTGAGCCTTTAAACGATTAATCTCATTTCAGATACTCACAAACAAAAAAACAGAGCTCAATCGGCTCTGTTTTTTTGTTTCTATACTGCTATCTAAAACGATAATACCAATTTCAATAAATAAGTGAGCTAAATTAGCGTAGAGAAAAAGCTTGATAACAAGGCATAAAATTTCTGTTCGTAGTGGTTCTACATACAAATTTTATAACGCAGTTAGAAAGTTTTTTAACAAGCTAAGATGATCCATTATTTGTTGGAGTTGGTATAACAGTATCAATTATTCAACGTCATCCATTTTACCAAGAAGATTACGGATTCTCTCTTGCCATGCTTGTTGCTCTTGGCGCATCGCTTGAGTTTGTTGTTCTAACTCTTCACGACCTTCGCGTAGTTGACCTGCTTCTGAAGCCAATTGCTCATTCTTTTCTTTAAGCTCTTCAACTTCCATTTGTAATAATGCAATAGTATCTACCGCGGTTTGAATTTTTGCTTCTAGCTGTTCTAATACTTCGAAAGACATCTCTGATACCTATTAAATGATCATGGTGAGCAATAAAGCTAACCCAAGGTCACGCCCTATCACGTTTGTTACCCTCATTCTACTCAGCTTCGTTGCAAGCGCCACCGTCTTATTTAACTATTTCTGTTCGGTTGCACAAAAAAACAGCAAAGCTAACTTAATTATGACATTAGCCCATATCTTCACTCCCTTTGATCGGCTCTATAACGATGGCTTGGTAAGGATTCAACCAAAAAAGCAAACGTTACCGTTCTGGCTGTGCTAAAATGCGCCGCATAATTTTTTTCCCTTTGTTTTATTTGGAGTCAGTATGAAACGCGATTTAGCATTGGCATTTTCTCGAGTTACAGAAGGTGCTGCGCTTGCCGGATATAAATGGTTAGGTCGAGGTGATAAAAACGCAGCCGATGGCTCTGCAGTCGCCGTAATGCGTACTCTACTGAATGACACAGAAATTAGCGGTGAAATTGTTATCGGTGAAGGCGAAATTGATGAAGCGCCTATGCTTTATATCGGTGAAAAAGTTGGCTTAGGTGGCGATGCGGTAGATATCGCGGTTGACCCTATTGAAGGCACCCGCATGACCGCAATGGGCCAGTCAAATGCGTTAGCGGTCCTAGCCGCTGGCGAAAAAGGTAGCTTCTTAAAAGCACCCGATATGTACATGGAAAAGCTTGTCGTTGGCCCTGGTGCGAAAGGGTGTCTTGACCTTTCTAAATCAGTAGAAGATAACATTCTCAATGTGGCAAAAGCACTCAACAAGCCACTCAATGAATTGACCGTTATCACTTTAGCCAAACCTCGTCATGATGAGATTATTGCTAAAATTCAACAAATGGGTGCACGCGTATTTGCCGTGCCAGATGGTGATGTTGCTGCGTCTATTTTAACTTGTATGCCAGATAGCGAAGTCGACATGATGTACTGCATCGGTGGTGCACCTGAAGGTGTAGTCTCTGCTGCAGTTATTCGTGCACTCGATGGTGACATGCAAGGTCGTCTATTACCTCGCCATGAAGTAAAAGGCGATACACCAGAAAACCGCACTCACGGTGAATTGGAATTACAACGCTGCGCAGAAATGGGTGTACAAGCCAACGTTATCTTAAAAATGGATGATATGGCGCGCAGTGATAACGTCGTCTTTGCGGCAACCGGAATTACCAAAGGTGACCTACTTGAAGGCATTACTCGTAATGGGAACATCGCGACGACAGAAACCTTAGTCATTCGTGGTAAGAGCCGTACCATTCGTCGCATCAAGTCGATTCACTACCTTGAGCGTAAAGATGACGAAGTAAGGCAGCACATCTTATAATCCAAATCTAACTGTTCATATAGCTTACAAACGCAGCTTTCGAGTTGCGTTTTTTTATTGCCTTCATCAATGACTTTTAGGATATGTTAAGCATTTGCTTTATTTAATTTTTGCGCCATCATATACCCAAAGTAATTGAAGTTGCAGTGAGACGACAAGTGAATGAGACCCCATGAGCACAGCTCGTCTATGACTTTCTTTAATCAAGATATAGGGGTGAATGAATGCCGTCAACAAAGCTGCAACTTCAAGAATACGGCGTAATATACAGTCCCCAAAGGCAATCAATGAAAAGCAGCGATAAAATTCTCCACAAAATAAAGCGGGAAGGAAGAATTACCGCACGCCAATTGGCCGACGACCTGTCGATCACCAGTATGGGTGCGCGCCAACACTTACAAGCGTTAGAAAATGAAGGCTTATTGAACTACTCTGATATTAAAGTCAAAGTAGGACGTCCTGCCCGTCACTGGTCTTTAACTCAAAAAGGCCATGATCAATTTATCGATCGCCACCAAGATCTGAGTATCGATATCATCAACGCCATAGACCAAGTTTATGGTCAACAAGGGGTAGAAAAGGTCACCGCCCAACGAGAAGCAAAAATTCTCCAGCGCTATCAGAAAACTTTATCCCAATGCTCTAACACCGAACAAAAACTGCAAACTTTAGTTCAATTGCGAGAACAAGAAGGCTACATGGCTGAGCTTAAAACCACAGAGGCTGGATATCAACTAATTGAAAACCATTGCCCAATTTGTCATACCGCCAAGCAATGCCCAGCACTGTGTCAATCCGAGCTTAACATCTTCCAGACCTTATTAGAGAATGAGTATAAAGTTGTTCGTCAAGAGCATATTATTGCTGGATCGCACCGTTGCTGTTATCTAATTACCCCGCTCAAGGGTAATTAGTAGCATCACCCTTAAACGCCTTAATTAGGAACATTATTTTCGTGACTTCATCACAGACTCCTTCGCTTGCTCGCCAATTATTTCAGCAAACCTGGCCGATGCTATTTGGCGTACTCTCGCTTATGAGCTTTCAATTGGTGGATAGTGCTTTTATTGGCCAGTTGGGAGTTTTACCGCTGGCAGTACAAGGCTTCACCCAACCAATCCAAATGGTCATTATTGGCTTACAAGTAGGTTTAGGAATCGCCACTACTGCTGTGATTTCAAAAGCACTCGGACAAAATAATTTTCGTTATGCTAAACAATTAGGTGGACTAGTCGTCACTATCGGTAGCATTGGTATTGCCTTATTTTCATTAATTATTTATGGGCTACGCAATCCAATCCTTGACTTATTAAGTGCGCCTGAAACCATTCAACCTATCGTGAATAGTTACTGGATTTATTGGCTTCTCAGCACGTGGTGTGGCGCTTTGCTGTATTTCTTTTATAGCTTATGTCGCGCTAACGGCAATACAATTTTGCCGGGAAGTATGATGATGGTGACCAGTCTACTTAATATAGTGCTTGACCCTCTATTCATCTTTACTTTCGGTCTTGGAATCAATGGTGCTGCGATTGCAACATTACTCTCCTTTTCAATTGGTTTGATCGTGGTAATGCCCAAAATATGGGCCAAAGATTGGATTAAATTTGACTGGAACGACTTAAATATTCGTCGCAGTATTTTCTCACTCACTAACATTATGGGGCCGGCAATGGTGAGCCAACTATTACCACCGGTTTCCTCAATGCTTGCCACTAAGCTATTAGCTAGCTTTGGCACTACTGCGGTCGCAGCATGGGCAATCGGTTCACGTTATGAGTTTTTCGCCATCGTTGGCGTGTTAGCACTTACTATGTCGATGCCACCAATGGTTGGTAGGCTACTAGGTGCTAAACAATATGATGATATTAAAAAACTCACCACAATTGCGATTCGCTTTATCTTAATATTCCAATTCGCCATCGCCGTCATTACCTTTTTGGTAGCCAATGGTTTAGCGAATTTAATGACCAGCGATCAACAAGTAACCCATATTTTGTATTGGCATCTTACTATCGTGCCGTTAAGCCTTGGGTCATTAGGTGTTTGTATGTTGCTGGTGTCGTTATCTAACGCGATTGGTCGTTCTTATTCCGCATTATTAATTTCAGCGCTGCGCTTATTTGTCTTCTTCCTTCCTTGCTTATGGTTAGGTGCCCAGCTCGCAGGCATTGAAGGCTTATTTATCGGTGCTTTGTTGGGGAACTTGTTGGCTGGATTGAATGCTTGGTTGATTTTCCGTAAAAGCTTTAAACAAATTACCCACAACTCAAGCGAATAAGCCAGATCTGTGGGTAATAACTGAGTGGCAAAGTATTTGAAATCTTAAACATTAGACCCAAAGTAATTGGAGTTGCAGTGAGGCGGCAAATGATTGGGGTGAGTGAACGCGACCAACAAAGCTGCAACGTCAAGTAAGACGGGTATAGACTAGTGCTTTGTCGGCTCTGGCCCATAACGATTATCACCTTGGGTACCTTTTAGCAGGCCACATTCGACCAACATCCAAACACCACAAACAATCGCTATTATCGATACCAACGTTTGTATCATCGATGGCTCAACCGTTTCAGCACCACCAATCGGTGCCATTAAACGACCAGCAACCAAAGGTGCATGCATCAACAACCACCAGTTAGATTTATTGCGGTCATGCCAACGCTTTGCCGTTACCGCTAGATCTGGCACCAGTAAGGTAGCGCTCATAATAAAAATCGCTACGCCAGTAAAGCTACCAAATAGGTTTTGTGCTGCACTGCCAATAATTGCGAGCATCACAAGGTAGTAAAATAAATTCCACATCCAAAAACGCTGGCGTCCAATACGACCTTGGAAAGAAAAAAGCCAATGTTTAATTGCCATAACTAGAATAACCTTCGACATTAATTAAAAATTAGTCACTTTTTGAAAGCAACAACGATTCATATCGCGAATATTCACCGTTAAACTAGCCACAAAAGCCGCCTTAGCTTGCAATGCTTGCATCAAAGCTTCCGATAACGCTCGTTTTTGTTCATCACTGCGTCCATCCAACAATTCAACGGTAACATGAATAAAGCCGACACTATCCTCTAAATCTCCGATAAGCCAGTGATGCGTTCTTAAGGTTCTCGATTTTACATCCTTAACCTCAAATAAACCGCTTTGAATGGTCACTTGATGTAGATCTTCCAATAGCGCTTGAACATTAGCACGCTCTTCAATTGAATGAGAGTATTCCATCACAACATTTGGCATGTAAATTCCTTAATTAAAAACGTTAAAAATAGACGTAGAAGACGCCGCTTTATAAATGCTCTAGCTTAATGGCAAGTATCGATAAACTAAACTAGCATTATTGATCGTTTTGACATGATGAGAATCATGATCTCATCACATTATTCTGTTATATTCTTTGATAGCTCATTTAAGATCGTTCGGTCTTAATTTTAATTTAATCGAATTGGAGAATATCCTATGCGTCATCCTGTAGTTATGGGTAACTGGAAACTAAACGGCAGCAAAGAAATGGTTGTTGATTTGCTAACTGGTCTAAATGCTGAACTTGAAGGCGTAACAGGCGTCGACGTTGCAGTCGCGCCACCAGCACTATTCATCGATCTTGCTGAACGTACACTAACTGACGCGGGTAGCGCGATCATTCTTGGTGCTCAAAACACTGACCTAAACAACAGCGGTGCATTCACAGGTGATATGTCTCCTGCTATGTTGAAAGAATTCGGTGCCTCTCACATCATCATCGGTCACTCTGAGCGTCGTGAATACCATAACGAATCAGACGAGTTCGTTGCGAAGAAATTCGCTTTCCTAAAAGAGAACGATCTAACGCCTGTTCTCTGCATTGGTGAATCTGAAGCACAAAACGAAGCTGGCGAAACCGTTGCAGTATGTGCTCGTCAAATCGACGCAGTAATCAACCTTCTAGGTGTTGATGCTCTTGAAGGCGCAATCATCGCTTACGAACCAATCTGGGCAATCGGTACTGGTAAAGCTGCAACAGCTGATGATGCACAACGCATCCACGCTCAAATCCGTGCTCACATTGCTGAAAAATCAGAAGAAGTTGCGAAAAACGTGGTAATCCAATACGGCGGTTCTGTTAAACCAGAAAACGCAGCAGCTTACTTTGCCCAACCAGACATCGATGGTGCTCTAGTTGGTGGTGCTGCACTTGACGCGAAAAGCTTTGCCGCTATCGCTAAAGCAGCGGCTGAAGCAAAAGCGTAATTTATTCGTAGCTCGAAAGCTCGAAAGCTCGAAAGCTCGAAAGCTCGAAAGCTCGAAAGAATAAACATTAGACTGGCCATGTGTCAGTCTTTTTTTCGGGTCTAGGGTCTAGGGTCTAGGGTCTAGGGTCTAGGGTCTAGGGTCTAGGGTCTTAAAAGCATAAAAAAACCGCTGACTTTCGCCAACGGTTTTACCAATCAAATCATTACCAACGAATTAGAATAACTCTTCAGCGACTTTATAAAGGTCAGTACGTACTGGACGCTTCATATTTTCAATCGCATCAATAATATCGTGGTGAACCAGCTCTTCTTTTTGGATACCAACACAACGACCACCGTGACCTTCAATCAATAAGTGTACCGCGTAGTTACCCATACGAGAAGCTAACACACGGTCAAATGCTGTCGGACGACCACCACGCTGAATATGACCAAGAACAGTTGCACGGGTTTCACGACCAGTTGCTGCTTGAATATCTTTTGCTAATTCATCTGGGTCCATTTGTAATTCAGTCAAAGCAATAATGGCATGCTTCTTACCTTTCGCAATTCCATCTTTGATATTTTGGATTAATGCTGGTTTATCTAAATTATTCTCAGGGGTGATGATGTACTCACAACCACCGGCAATTGCAGACATCAAAGTCAAATCACCACAGTGACGACCCATGATTTCAACAATCGAAATACGTTGGTGTGATGTAGAAGTATCACGTAGACGGTCAATCGCATCAATAACGGTATTTAATGCCGTTAAGTAACCAATCGTGTAGTCAGTACCTGCGATATCGTTATCGATTGTGCCTGGTAAACCGATACATGGGTAACCCATTTCAGTCAGTTTTTTCGCACCCATGTAAGAACCATCACCACCGATAACCACTAGCGCATCAATGCCGTGTGCTTTTAAGTTTTCAATCGCTTTTTCACGAACTGCCAATTCTTTAAACTCAGGGAAGCGAGCAGAACCAAGAAAAGTGCCGCCACGGTTAATTACATCAGAAACGCTTGAGCGATCTAGTTTCTCAATACGGTCTTCAACCAAACCAAGATAACCATCGTAAATACCAAAGACTTCTAACCCTTCACCTAATGCGGTACGCACGACACCACGAATTGCTGCGTTCATGCCTGGTGCATCGCCACCACTTGTTAAAACACCGATCTTCTTAACCATGATCACCCTCTAAAAATATTAAAAAAAGAAACTCATTTGTTCAGCTACCGAAACTGGCTATCTATTTTTAGCCTAATACTTAATTGGCAACTCAACCCAATTCTTCGCTAGTCCGTTTACTGGCTTCTTTAACTACGAGCCTTTATCCCAGCGTGAAAATTACATAAATAACATTAAGCATAATATACAAGTTTGACGCTTAGTGATGTTGATTCATATCACTATCAACTGCGTTTTATCTGCCTATAAGATAGACATTAACCACTAAATTGTCTCAATAATAATGAGCCAAGTCACATAATTTTATGTTATTCACCGCATTTCGGCTAATTTAACGGCTGATATTTTACGTCAGGTACCACCGATATTGGATCTTGATGAATAAGCACATCTGAATGAGGAAACAATGTCTCTAATTTACCCTCTACTTCATCGGAGATGCGATGCGCTTCAACCAAAGGTAAATTATCATCAAGCTCAATATGCACTTGAATAAAGCGTACCGGACCTGACATGCGAGTACGTAGATCATGCGCGCCGAGTACCCCTTCTACTGACACACAAGCCAGATGAATCGCTTGGACTTCCTCTTCTGGTAACTGGCGATCTAGTAATGATTGCACCGCCTCTTGCGCCATTTGGTAAGCGCTATACAGAATGTATAAACCAATCCCCACGGCAAATACTGCATCGGCTTGTTTTAAGCCATACCAACTTAATACCAGCGCAATCATGATCGCAATATTCATAAATAAGTCGGTTTGATAATGCAGAGAGTCAGCAGCAATAGCTTGGCTACCAGTTTTTCGCACGACATGCTTTTGAAACAGCACTAGCCCTGAAGTTAACAAAATAGCAAAACCACTGACCCACACACCAAGCTCTGGCGAGACCAATTCTTGCGGGCGGAAAAAACGGTCTACCCCATTCAGTAATAAGAAACACGCTGAACCTGAGATAAACATCGCTTGTGCCAATGCGGCTAAAGATTCTGCCTTACCATGACCAAATTGATGTTCGTCATCGGCTGGTTGAGTTGCATAGCGCACCACCAATAAATTAGTCAGTGAAGCTGCCATATCCAACAAGGAATCAACCAATGAAGCTAATAAACTTACTGAATTAGTTTGCCACCACGCCACTAATTTCACTAATAGTAAAATAGTCGCGATCACCATGGCGGCCCACGCGGCAGAGTTGACTAACTTAGAATACGTTTTATCCATGTTTATTTAACCAACCTATTTTTGAAGCATCTACTAAAGCGTCTCTAAACGAGCATATTCGGTCACTAGCCACTTAATACCTTCACCGTTAAAGGCCACTTGTACTCGACTTTGTGCACCACTGCCTTCGAAGTTGATAATGGTACCTTCGCCAAATTTGGCGTGCTTAACTCGCTGACCTAATGAATAACCGGTGCTATTAAAATTTTCTTTGACTGCCGTTGCCCCAAATCGACCCGACGTAGCCGGACGACTCACCTGCGCTTTCATGCGAACTTCTTCCACACAGCTTTCTGGAATTTCACGAATAAAACGTGATGGCTTATGGTACTTATCTTGACCATACACACGTCGCATTTCAGCATAAGTAATATAAAGCTTTTGCATTGCGCGAGTCATACCAACATAACACAAGCGGCGTTCTTCTTCTAAACGCGCGGCATCTTCGGCCGACATTTGATTAGGGAACATCCCCTCTTCAACGCCCACCATAAACACTAATGGGAATTCCAAACCTTTAGCACTATGCAGTGTCATTAACTGTACTGCATCGGTAAATTCATCCGCTTGCCCTTCACCCGCTTCTAATGCAGCATGTGATAAGAAGGCCGACAACATACTCATATCATCAGCTTCTTCGGGCTTTTCAAACTGGCGTGCTGCGGTAACCAGTTCTTCTAAGTTCTCAATACGTGCCTTGGATTTTTCGCCCTTTTCCATTTCATACATGGCAAATAGACCGGAGGATTTAATTGCATGGTCAAATTGTTCATGTAGTGCTAAATCAAAGGTGTCATCTTCCATCGCATTGATTAACTCAACAAAACGGCTAAATGCACTCGCCGCACGGCCAGATAATACTTTCTCATCAATTAATTGAACGCCAGCATGCCATAAGGTAGTACCACGATCACGCGCCGTCATACGAATGGTCTCTAATGTTTTATCCCCGAGCCCACGAGTTGGAGTATTCACAATACGTTCAAATGCAGCATCATCATTACGATTGTTCATCAAGCGCAAATAACTCAAAGCATCTTTGATTTCTTGACGTTCGAAGAATCGCATACCGCCATAAATACGATACGGCAAACGCGCTTGAATTAACGCTTCTTCCAAGACACGAGACTGAGCATTGTTACGGTACAACATGGCACAATCGACTAGAGGGGTACCCTTTTCATGCCATTCTTTAATTTTATTGACCGCAAAGCGCGCTTCATCCAAATCGTTATAAGCCGAATACAGAGAGATTGGCTCACCGTCATGACCATCGGTCCATAAGTCTTTACCCATACGCTCAGTATTATTGCTGATCAGCTCATTGGCAGCATTCAGGATATTTTTGGTCGAGCGGTAATTTTGCTCCAAACGAATGGTATGCGCGCCGGGGAATTCACGCAGGAACTTTTGAATATTGTCGATTTGTGCGCCACGCCAGCCATAGATCGACTGATCATCATCACCGACAATCATCACATGCGAATCCGCTCCAGCCATCATGCGTAGCCAAGCGTATTGAATATTATTGGTATCTTGAAATTCGTCGACCAAAATATGCTTAAAGCGCGCTTGATAATGTTCACGCACATGCACTTTATCGCGCAGTAATTCATGGCAACGTAGTAGGATTTCAGCAAAATCGATTAAGCCTGCACGGTCACAAGCCTCTTGATACGCTTGATAAATTTGCAGATAGGTTTTAGCGACCGGATCATGATAAGTATCGATATGACTAGGGCGTAAACCCTCATCTTTCTTACCATTGATCCACCAGCTGGCTTGCTTGGCAGGAAATTGCTTTTCATCGAGATTTTGCGCTTTGATCAAACGGCGCAGTAGACGAACTTGGTCTTCCGAATCTAAGATTTGAAAATCTTCCGGTAGTTTCGCATCCATATAATGGGCACGAAGAATACGGTGACAAATACCGTGGAAAGTACCATTCCACATGCCCGATGATGTCCCCATCATCAGCTCTTCAATTCGGCCACGCATTTCTTTAGCGGCTTTATTGGTAAAGGTCACCGACATGATCGAAAACGGCGACGCTTGTTCTACCGATAATAACCAAGCAATTCGATGAACCAACACGCGAGTTTTACCACTACCTGCGCCCGCCAATACGAGTAAGTTTTCCAATGGAGCGGCTACCGCTTCACGTTGTCTGTCATTAAGACCGTCGAGTAATAAAGAAGGATCCATCGTTATCTACTGGTTATTTATACATAAAAGCGAGTATACACGAACTTTTACTAGGATTTTAGACCACAAGGTGAGGTTTCATTTTTTGTACCGACAACTACACTAAAAATGGCCTTTGTATAAAAGGAAACCCTATGTAAATGGAACATAACCCTGTCATCGTTTTGCAGCTTAAACCTTCAATAATAAAGGTAGGGACAATTATAAAATATTTTAGAAAATTCAGCGTGTTAAGAAATTCATAGAATAACATTGAAATTTAAATGTGCATTATGGGTTCTTTATCAGTGATGTTTTATTAATCAAATAGACTAAATTCGAATGGAAGACTACATAACCTTACTCCAACCCAAAATGATACAACAAAATGCATGGTTAGCCTTTATTGGCATCGTGCTGCTGTCGTATTTGTTGGAAGACTTGGCAATTATCACCGCCGCGGTAATGGCAAGCCAAAGTTCGATGTCTTTTGAAGTGGCGTTATTAGCCATCTTAGTCGGTATCGCCAGTGGAGATGCGTTGTTGTACGCCTTTGGAGTATGGGCAAGACGTTGGCGCGCGCTGCGTTATCGCTTATTGAGCATGCCATTATTGCGTCAAGCTAGACGCCGCTTAAAACATCACGCCATTATCAACATTGTTATCATCCGTTTTATTCCCGGTCTACGTAGCGTCAGCTTTACTTTATGCGGCTACTTTCGCATTCCATTTCA
The DNA here is from genome assembly GCF_048266485.1 of Vibrio sp. Lineage (GTDB taxonomy): Bacteria > Pseudomonadota > Gammaproteobacteria > Enterobacterales > Vibrionaceae > Vibrio. Next base: position 126,203 of record NZ_JBLWZK010000006.1, read on the forward strand.
TCAATTCTTGATTGCGGTGTTATTGGCGACAGCCGCATGGACAGCCTTAGTCTTCGGCATCATTTACCAGATCGGTAGCACCGAATATTTACAACAACATCCACTGAAATGGTTGCTTGGCCCAATCGCATTAATTTTATTGTGGGGAGTAAACCGTATTGCGGGCCGCTCATTTCATCACAATATCAAAAGCTCAAATCGCAACCGCAACCTAGCCGAACTCTCTCAATCCCATCGCATTTCAAAAGGGAAACTTTAATATGTACGCAACGCCTGAAGATCGCACTGAGACATTAACTAGGCAACCATCATCTGCGTTACCCAATCAAGGTATGCCGACAATGGATGATTCGGGTAAGGCTGTTTCTCGTTTTGAGTTTTGGCCAACTTGGTTCTTCTATACCCCAGTGGTTTTACAAAGCTTATGGTATGGCGTGAAATATCGTGATTTTCGCCTGCCTATGGTCGCCAACCCACACATCAAACTCAGCGGTATGGTCGGTGAATCGAAACAAGAAATATTAGAACTGGCGGGCGATTACGCCAAACAATGGATCCCGCCGTTTGTTACCTTAACCAAACAAACTGAATCAGAGCGATCTTCCTTATCAGCGCAATGGCTAGAAGCCAAACAAGCCATGATTAATGCCGGATTAAACTACCCAGTGGTTGCCAAGCCAGATCAAGGTTGCCGTGGGGTCGGCGTACAGTTGGTGGAATCCGATCAAGAGCTACAACAATACATCACCTCTTTCCCAGATCATGCTCGCTACATGCTGCAAAAAAAATCGCCTTATCAAGCCGAAGCTGGGCTCTTTTATATCCGTTATCCTAACCAAGCAAAAGGCAAAGTATTCTCGATCACCCTTAAATATTCACCGGTAGTAATCGGCACAGGAAAGCACACTCTGCGTCAATTGATTGAACAAGACCCACGCGCCAGTCAGCTTGCGCATTTATACCTACCTCGCCATCAAGATCAGCTCGAACAGGTTTTGGATCATGGCAAACCTTTCCAACTCGCCTTTGCCGGTAGCCATAGTCGTGGCTGCATTTTCAAAAATGGTAACGCTTATATTACCGATGCCCTCGCCGAAAAATTAGACCAGATTTTTGATGACTACCCCGGCTATCACTTTGGGCGCTTGGATGTGAAATTCAAAGACATTGACTCGCTGATGCAAGGCAAGGATTTCGATATTTTAGAAATGAATGGGGCGAGCAGCGAGGCGGGACACATTTGGGATAGTAACACCCCACTCAAAGAGATTTTTTCTACCTTGCTTTATCAATATCGCTGCTTATATGAAATTGGCGCATTGCAAAAAAAAGCCGGCCATAAAGTCCCCACGTTTGGCGAATTGTTCCGCGCGTTAAAGCAAGAAAAACAATTAATTAAACACTACCCAGCTACTGATTAAAAAACGAATTAAGGGCTTTAAGCACACGCAGCTTAAACACTTTATAGAACGTAAGAAGGTAAGAAGGTAAGAAGGTAAGGAATGTCGACATCTATGGCAGCATCATCAGTCAATCACAATACTCACCATCCATTAGTGAGTGCCAATCTTGAAGGGATTGAGCAAGCTTTGCAGCTACTTGGGCAACTTGATAACGCTCAATACATCTATATTGCCACACCTTATGTACAAAGTAGCATAGGGGCTCACTTGCGCCATATTAATGATATGTACTTTGCCCTGATGAACGACCCGCAAGGGGTTATCGATTACGATCAACGTCGTCGTGGGGCCTTAGTTGAAACTCAGCGTGAAGTCGGTATGGATGAGTTACAAGCAATTAAGCGTTGGTTACTCGCGCTAGACGAACAAGACTTAACAACGCCGGTCACCATCAAAAGTGAAACGTCGATTTACCAACAACAAATATGTCAGATGGCTTCTAGCCTAGAGCGAGAGTTGCTGTTTGTGTCGAGCCATACGACACACCACTTTTCGGTGATGAGAGTCAACGCCGAAGCTTGCCAGATTAAAACCGACGACATTTTTTCTTATGCACCGGCGACCGCGAGTTATTTGAGGGGGCTATGTTAATGAGGAGACTAAGCTAATGTGTACCTTAACGTGGCGAGTCACACCAAGTGGCTATCAAATACTGTTTAATCGTGATGAACAGAAAACTCGTTCGATTGCACTACCGCCTCAAGCTTTCAGCAAACAAGATAGCGTAGCGTTGATGCCCATCGACCCAGATGGACAAGGCACTTGGGTGGCCACTAATAATCACGGTTTAAGTTTGTGCTTACTGAATTTTTATCAAGGACAAACCCCAAGCTCAGCCAAACAAAGCCGTGGACAACTGGTACGCCAATTGGCTTATTGTCAAAATTACTCACAAGTTGTTGAGCAATTAACGACCATCAATTGGAGCGACTACCCACCATTTAGCTTATTAATTTTTGATCCTGAAAAACTGACACCAAACTGCCAAATACCCGCGATTATCTGGGGTGGCCTTGAAGTGTTACAGCGCGAGCAATCTAGCCCGATCACCTCATCTTCACTTGAATTTGAGCAAGTGCAAGCCGCACGATTGGCACACTTCAACCATCAAGCTAAACATCGAATCAAGCATCAAACCAAACATCAGACGCAGCCTAGCTTCAGCCAATTGCAGGACTACCATAAGAGCCATTCGCCACAAGCCGGCGCGCACTCAGTATGCATGCATCGTGATGACGCCCAAACCGTCAGCTTAACCATGATTAATGTCGACGCTAACCGCATCACAATGGATTACCAACCCGGTTCACCATGTCAGTCTCAAGCCATACATAGTCTGACAGAACCAAGAATCATAAAGACGGAGATACCAGCATGAAAGCTTATTGGAAAACGCTAACATTTGCTCTATTACTCACTTGCCAGGCTTTATTTAGCACCCAAGCAATCGCCGCAAGTGACCCTATTTATACTGGCTTTTTCAGCAATAAAGCGCTCGAAGGTTATGACACCGTGGCCTACTTTACTGAAGGCAAAGCGGTGGAAGGTACTAGTAACTTTAAAGCCAAATACCAAGGCGCCGAATGGTGGTTTGCCAGCAAACAACATCTCGATATGTTTACCGATGACCCTGAGAAATACGCGCCTCAATACGGCGGTTACTGCGCTTGGGCGGTCGGTGAAAAAAATCAATTGGCACCGGGCGATCCACACCAATGGACTATCCATCAAGGAAAGCTATACATTAACTACGACCAAAGCGTTCAAGAGACTTGGCTTCCTAAAAAAGACAACTTTATCAAAGCCGCGAATCAAAACTGGCCGGCCATTTTAGATGAATCATAAAACGAGTCTGTAAAAAAATTGAAAGATTCAACGAGTAAGTTAGATAAATAATGAAATGAATCGATAGTTACCTAGGAGCTTGATATGCAAACTAGTCCTTTTCGCTTACCCAACGTGACGCCTTTTCGCCTACTAGAACGTGCCGCGGAAAGAGTCACCGGCCTGCACACCTTAGATACTTACTATCGAGAATTGCCAAGAGATCTCGACACTAAAAGCTTTTTACGTCACACCTTAGAAAAGCTAGGACTACAATATCAAGTCGCCTCTGGTCACCTTAGTAATATTCCGGCAACGGGGCCTTTAGTGATCGTCGCCAATCATCCACTCGGCGCGGTGGAAGGCGTGATACTGGCAGAAATGTTGTTGCAAGTTCGCCCTGATGTCAAAATACTGGCCAATCAATTTTTAAAGAGATTACCGGAGCTTGCGCCACTCTTTATTAGTGTCGATGTATTTGAAGGAAAAAATGCCGTTAGTGCCAATATCAAAGCACTACGCGAAGGACTGAAACACCTGCATAATGATGGCGTATTATTGGTTTTTCCTGCCGGAGAAGTCTCAAGTATTGACGAGCAAGGGCAGCTCAATGACAAACCTTGGAGTCGTTCAATCGCCAAATTAATCAAACGTAGCAATGCCAACGCGCTTGCTATACATATCAACGGTCATAATAGTAAGCCTTTTTATTGGGCGGGTATGCTTCATCCCTACTTGCGAACTGCCCTGTTAGGCCGAGAAATGCTCAATAAAACCAATCAAATGATCGATATTTCAATTGGAGATCTGATTGATCGAAATGAGATTGAAAGCTTATCAAGTGAACAACATATCGTTGATTATTTAAGATTAAATACTTACTTACTCGCGCCTAGAGCTGAACATCAAGCGCCTAGTTTGCCCCACCAAACTGCTGTGATCGCACCGATCTTACAAGATCGATTGGTTTCGGATATTCACAAACTACCAACATCAGCCCACTTATTAAACTTTAAAAACTTTGATGTTTATTGCTGCGACAGCTCTGACATACCGAATGTGTTACAGGAAATAGGTCGAATTCGCGAGGTCAATTTTCGCCTCGTTAACGAAGGTACAGGAAAAAAATGTGACCTTGATGAATTTGATCACGACTATCAACACCTCTTCATTTGGGATAACAAAGCCCAAAGATTAGTCGGTGCCTATCGACTCGGTTTAACCGATCGCATACTGAAAAATAAAGGCGTCAAAGGTTTATACTCTCGCACCCTATTCCAATTTGATGAAACCTTGATCAATCAATTTGGTCATGCGATTGAAATGGGCCGCTCAGTGATCGACTTACCTTACCAACGTAGTCTGACTGCATTACTGTTATTGTGGAAAGGCATTGCCACTTACACCTACCGAAACCCACAATATACCCACTTATTCGGCCCGGTCAGCATTAGTAGTGAATACAGCCCCACAGCACGTGAATTAATGGTATCTACCCTTGAAATGCATCATTTCGATAAAGATAACGCTACGTTAGTCAAAGCCAGTAACCCACTGAAAAAAAGTAAAAACAACTTCTGGCGGGCTGATATGTTATCGTCATTGGCCGATATTCAACTGCTCTCTAAAGTGCTCACCCGTTTAGGACAAAAAAGTATTCCTGTATTGCTAAAACAATACCTCAACCTAAATGGTAAGTTGATATGCTTTAATGTTGATAAAGACTTTAATGATGCACTTGATGGATTAATTGTGGTGGATCTACGTAAAGTGCCGCAACGTACTTTGGCAAAATATATGGGAAAAGAGGAAAGTTTGGGGTATTTGAAAAAACATAAGGCGTAACTCGAGCACTCCGTTTCTCGTAGCTCGTGTCTCGAAAAAGAAAAAAAGCCGATAACAATGACAGTTATCGGCTTAGTTAAATCACTACAGCATCATCGAGTTACGAGCAGCGTAGCGCCCTAGAAGCAAAGCGCTCGAGCAACGTTCCCCTACATCCCAAACACCCAAGCGGCCAGCGTGTAGCTTAATGCGGTAATAATAAAAATACCCATTATATTCAATGCAAAGCCTGCGCGGATCATTTCTTTGATTTTAAGTTGACCGGAAGCAAATACGATGCTGTTTGGTGGTGTGGCCACTGGCATCATAAAGGCGCAACTTGCCGCCAGTGCTGCTGGAATCGCTAACATCATTGGGCCTTCCCCCATCGCAACCGCAATTGGTCCTAGTAACGGCAAGAAGCCTGCTGCGGTTGCAGTATTACTGGTCACTTCGGTTAAAAAGATAATTGCAGCGGTAACGATTAACATCACAACAATAATCGGCATGCCATTCGTTGCACCTAAACTATCACCAATAAAATCAGCTAAACCAGAAGATTTAATTTGCGCGGCTAAACTTAGGCCCCCACCAAATAATAATAATACGCCCCAAGGTAATTTCTTGGTACTTTCCCAATCAAGAACAAACTCTTGTTTTTTCGTATTTACTGGAATAACAAACAATAATAAAGCAGCAAAAATCGCAATACTGGTATCGTTGATCGGAAGCCCAGTCCATTTTGCTAATAGAGGACGGGTAATCCAACTAACGGCTGCACCCACAAAAATCACTGCAACCCATTTTTCACCCTTGCTTAATTTACCCAATAACTGCAATTGGTTTTTCAATAAACTGCGAGCATCACCTGCATCTTCATTTGGCAACTTATAAGACACCTTAGTCAGCCACAACCAAGCCAATGTCAGCATGACAATTGTAAGAGGTAATCCCACCATCATCCAACGACCAAAACCTAACTCAATTTGGTAAGAGCTAGATAAATAAGCAGCAAGCAGAGCATTTGGTGGTGTACCAATTAACGTTGCAAGCCCACCAATACTGGCGGAATAGGCAATACCCAATAATAAGGCACTGGCAAACTGTGGATTTTTATCGCCTTTCTCACCGCATACCATCGTAATAATTGACATACCAATTGGCAGCATCATCACCGCAGTTGCCGTATTACTCATCCACATAGAAAGAAACGCTGTGACTAACATTAATCCACCGACTTGATGTGCGGGTTTGTTCCCTACCGCTAACATCGCAATCAGTGCAACGCGCCGATGCAGATTCCACTTCTCCATCGCAAGCGACAACATAAAGCCACCAAGAAATAGGAAAATTAATGGGTTAGCATAGGCTGCAGTTGCGGTTTTAATATCCGCTGTACCGAGTAATGGAGAAAGAATGATTGGCAAAAATGACGTAACAGGAATAGGAGCAGCTTCGGTTACCCACCAAATAGCCATAAAGGTCGCTAAACCAATCATGCGCCAAGCAGGCTCTGTTAAACCTTCAAAAGGTGCAGGAAAGATAAGCGTTAAAATAAGAACTAAAGGACCAAGAATTAAACCTACATAACGCGAGCCGCCAGAGATTGATTCTTCTTGTGTTAATACTGACATAACTTCGTCACCTTATAATACATATCGTGTAGTGAATAAGTGTTAGTTTTAAATCATATTTTAATTGAGCAGAACTAAAAAGAAATCAGATCGTGATCAAGGTGTAACTTATTGTTTAATAAATGTGATCACTTTAACCTTTCTTTTGTTATGGTTAATTTAAATACAAAAAAGAGCCCAAGCATTCAAACTTGGGCTCAGATTCATTTATTGTCACTTATCTATTTTTATTGAAGATAAGCGTTCAGCATCCAACTTTCTTTTTCTTGCTGACTGATATAGTCACTCATCAGTGAAACCGTACCTTCATCATCAACATCGGCTGCAACTTTCACAATTTGACGTTGCTTAGTCAGTAGCACTCGGTAAGCCGATAAAATATTACCCACCGCTTCAGTACCATTCGACACATTCAAGGTTTCTTCCAGATCCGACATCTCTAAATAACGAGAGAAAGCATGAACTGGTGTACCACCTAGAGTCAAAATACGCTCAGCAATTTCATCTACTTTCAGAACCAGGTCGTTATAAATCTCTTCAAATTTTGCATGTAATTCAAAGAAATCGCGACCTTTAATGTTCCAATGATAACCACGTACATTGGTATAGAGAATTTGGTAATCTGCCAATAGTTGGTTGAGGTCATCTACTAATGTTGCTGTTTGTTGTTTATTCAAACCAATCATATTCTTTTCCATTATCGCCTCTCTTATCTTGAGTAGTGATTAACATTAACTTTGCTATGGATACAGAATATCCCTTCTAGTTAATAAGGGCTAATGGATTGAATATATCGATTTGATAGGTATAAGCTATTAACCATTTAGAAATGATTAAGCTACCTATTCACTATCTAATAACCCATCGATGGGTTTGCTATGAATTCTTGAGCTCTTAAACATGGCTTTATTACCGGTTTCTTCTTCCGCCCAAAAATTAATATTAAATTGAGCATCATCGCTGAGTTCAACACGATGCCAATATTGAGGTGGACTCGTGGCAAACGAACCGGCATTAATCACCACGACTTGCTCTGGTTCCGTGGCTTCTTCATTTGCAAATCCATAAAAAGTAACCGTTCCTTGCATGACACAGATCTGCCCAAACACACCTTCTGCGGTATTGTGATGAGTCAGCAACGCTTTAGGCACATTATCTTTAGTAAAAAAGTGAGTAGAACGGCGGATTTTCCAATGTTTTGGAATGACTAAATGGCTCATATATTCCCCTTAGGTGCTCATTAGATCGCAGTTTAGTGAAGTCATTTTGGTATATCACTTTAATCCTAGGCGTCTTGCTAGTCGATGCAAGTTACCACTGTCAATTTTCAACTCACGAGCGGTAGCTGACCAGTTCTGCTGGTTCTTATTTAGTGCATCCATAATCACTTGCGCTTGAAATGTGTCAGTAGCGGCTTTTAGACCCAAAGAGTAGTCCTTAGCTAAATCAGAATTAACGGTATCCGCTAGCTGATTTTGATTCTCACTACCTTGCAGTGAGGTGGATTCTGCTTGTATCAATTCAAAATGATGGGGCTGTAAACTAATCGGGCTAGACTGATTATTTTCTGTTTTTGCTACCTTTTCCGTTTTTGATAACACCGCCGCACGGTGGATAGCATGCTCAAGCTGACGAATATTACCCGGCCAACTATATTGCCCCAATAACTGCAAAGCCGCAGGGGAGATACTCAAATGATTCAAATTCAATTTGTGTTTGCACTTTTCAATAAAAAAACCACTCAATAAGGTAATATCCCCAGTTCGCTCTCTGAGCGCTGGAACATGAATAGGAAAGACACTCAAGCGGTGATATAAATCCGCCCGAAACTTTCCGTTCACGACATCTTGATGCAAGTCTCGATTGGTTGCGGCCACAATCCGGGTATTCACTTTAAGCACACTGTCATCGCCAACTCGCTGCAAATCGCCATATTGCAATACTCGCAATAATTTAGATTGCAGTCCTAAAGGCAATTCACCCACTTCATCTAAAAATAGCGTGCCATTATCAGCTAATTCAAACTTACCTTTACGGTGACTGATCGCGCCAGTAAAAGCGCCTTTTACATGGCCAAATAATTCACTTTCCGCCACCGACTCAGGTAAAGCCGCACAGTTTAAATACACCAAATTTTGCTTGGCACGATTCGATTGATTATGAATGGCGGTCGCGACAAGTTCTTTACCAACCCCCGTTTCACCCATAATCAAAACTGAAAGATCGGTATTCGCCACTGCTTGGATCTGCATTCTTAAATCCATCATCGCGCCTGACTGGCCAACCATCTCCTCAGTTAAATTCATTTCTTTGGTGATATGAGAGTCCGCATCACTAGTATTCACCACCTGTGATTCCAATTGCTTCACTAATAAGGAGGTATGTAAGCTCGCGGCTGCCAATGCACTAATGGTCCGTAAGTCACCATCAGTGAAAGTGTCAAACTGATGAGCATCAAAGCCATCTATCGTCAGCGCCCCAATCAAATGGCCATGTGCAATTAACGGTAATCCGACACAAGCATGGACGTGTAACTTATCCCCTTTATTTGGGATCAGCCCATCATAGGGGTCAGCAATATCACTATCAGCTGGAAAGCGAACCACATCCCCCGCTCGTGCAATCGCTTCTAAACGGGGATGTTCATCAAGATTAAATCGTCGTCCCATCACCTCATCATACAAGCCATCAATCGCTAATGGCACGAACTGTTGGTTTCGATAAGCAAGCAATGCCGCTGCATCACAATTTAAAGTATTCCTTAATACTTCGAGAAGACGCTCAAAACGGTCTTGATTGGATATTCCTAACGTCAAATCAAGCGCGAGTTGCGTTATTTGTGAATGAAATTTCTGCATTTTCCCGCTCTCTTTAATTTTATTACTTTCTTTAAGCGCCATGTCAATATGACACATCAAATGTCTTTTTGACACCAAACAAACACTGTCATTATGACAACAAAAACAACACTAAAAACATAAGACACTGAAAAACAATGAATTTAAAAGTTGGCACGCATGCTGCAATAGTATGGATAAGAAATTTATTCATTTACTTTTTATCCAAATTTAGAATTCATACTTAGGAGTCGTTTTATGTCTATTCATGTTAAAAATAATATCCACTGGGTTGGCCAACGTGATTGGGAAGTGCAAAATTTCCATGGTACAGAATATAAAATCACACGTGGCACCAGCTATAACAGCTACCTAATTAAAGAAGAAAAAACCGTTTTAATCGATACCGTCGATCATCGTTTTAGCCAGCAGTTTGTCCAAAACTTAGAAATGGAAATTGATCTTAACCAGATTGACTACATCGTTATCAACCATGCTGAAGAAGATCACGCTGGGGCTTTAGGCGCGCTATTAGCCAAAATCCCTAACACGCCAATTTATTGTACTGAGAATGCCGTTGATTCGATCACCGGTCACCACCACCAGCCTGATTGGAACTTTAATGTGGTGAAAACCGGCGACAGCATTGACTTAGGTAATGGTAAAGCACTTGTATTTGTCGAGTCCCCAATGCTGCATTGGCCAGATAGCATGATGACTTATATGACTGGAGATGCCGTACTATTTAGTAACGATGCATTTGGTCAGCACTACTGTGACGAACACCTATTTAATGATGAAGTTGATCAGGTTGAGCTTTATGAACAATGTTTACGTTATTACGCCAACATTCTGACACCATTTAGCCCATTAGTGACCTCTAAAATCAAAGAGGTGCTTAGCCTAGAGCTACCCGTTGATATGATCGCAACCGCTCACGGTATTGTATGGCGCGATAACCCAACTCAAATTATTCACCAATACCTAGAATGGGCGGATAACTACCAAGAAGATCGCATCACTTTATTTTATGACTCAATGTCGAACAACACACGCATGATGGCTGATGCGATTGCTCAAGGGATTAATGATGTTGATCCGAATGTGGCGGTGAAAGTGTTTAACGTCTCTTTGCACGATAAAAATGAAATCTTATCGAATGTATTCCGTTCAAAAGGCCTCTTGGTTGGCTCTTCTACCATGAACAACGTCATGATGCCTAAAGTCGCTGGCATGCTAGAAGAAATCACAGGATTACGCTTTAAAAATAAAAAAGCGGCGGCATTTGGTAGCTATGGCTGGAATGGCGGTGCAGTTGACCGTATCCACACTCGCTTGATGGATTGCGGCTTTGAAACTGCAATTAGTAAGAAAACCAAATGGCGTCCTGATGGCAAAGCAATGCAAGAATGTCGTGATTATGGCCGTCAAATAGCAAAAGAATGGGCGCTGCATGATCTATCCAATGTGAGTCATTCTGCGCCTAAGAACGTCACCAATATCATGACAAATAAAGCGGTTGCTCAACCTACTCAAGCTGCCAGTGCGATTGAAGCGACAAATGAGCCTGCAATCGAACCGACGACTGTCGAGCCAGTGAATAGCACAAATTCGTCAGCCGAAGATCAGCAAGCAATGTTATGCACCGTTTGCCAATGGGTCTATGAGCCTAAACTTGGTGAGCCCAACCAAGGCGTTGAACCGGGAACCGCTTGGGGGCAAGTACCTGAAGATTTCTTATGCCCTGAATGTGGTATTGGTAAAGAAGTGTTTGAACCTTGCGCAAGCACATTAGGTAACAATATCGACAAAGATAACCAATCTCAGGTGGCGTAATGAGTAATCCAATTATGATCATAGGCAGTGGTTTCGCTGCCTATCAATTAGTGAAGGCATTGCGCCGTTCAGATAAACAAACCCCAATCACAGTGATTACCGCTGATGATGGGCATGACTACAATAAGCCCGATCTTAGTCATGTGTTTACCAACAAACACAATGCCGATGCGCTTATCCGCCAAGCTGCAAATAGCTTCGCTCAAGATAATGAGATTACTATCTACACCCAAACCAAAGTGGAAACGATTGATCGCCATGCACAAAACGTGACAACAACCAAAGGGGATGTGCTTAGCTATTCCAAACTGGTCTTGGCGACCGGCGCTTCAACCTTTATTCCAGCGATGAATGGCTCAGCGGTTAAAGAGGTGATGACACTCAATAGCCGTATCGAGTATCAAGCCGCACAGCATAAACTTTACCAAGCAGAACATGTACTCATTATTGGCGCGGGCTTAATTGGCACTGAACTGGCCATGGATCTTTCAACATCAGGTAAAACCGTGTCGGTTGTTGATCCTTGCGACAGCGTCATGCAAACCATGTTACCAGATGCTATTTCTGCGCCTTTACAGAAAAAGTTAACCGAAAGTGGCGTGAAGTTACATTTAAATAATACCGTGCAAGCGCTCGAACAAACGGACTTTGGCGTAGAGGTGATTCTCAATTCTGGTGAACAATTTCTTGTCGATAGCGTTATTTCAGCTTCAGGACTCAAACCCAATATCCAACTAGCACAACAGACTGGTTTAACGGTAGATAAAGGCATCGTAGTCAATCGTCAATTACAAACATCCGATTCTAATATCTACGCACTTGGTGATTGTGCTCAAATTGAGAACAAAGTTCGCTCCTACCTACAGCCAACCTTATTAAGCGCCAACGTATTAGCTAAAGTCTTATCAAAAACAGCAGGCCCAGCAGCAACGTTAAAATTGCCGGCCATGTTGGTAAAAGTAAAAACGCCTAATTTGCCCATTCAATTAGCCGGGCAAACGGGACAATCCGTACCAAAGTGGACGATTGAATTAGATCAGCAAGGCATCACCGCCCGTGCATTTGATGACAATGATAAACTCGTGGGCTTTGTCACCACACAAAACCACATGAGTAATGCGTTGAAAATGCTCAAAACATTACCAGCATTAGTGTAGATAGAGCGAGGGAGGAGATATGAAAGTGCTAAATCATTATATCAATGAACTACAAACATCATGGGCTAAATGGTCAGTAAACATGGTGAGCCGCCGAACACGGCATAAGCCAAGAGAGTGCGAACTCGAATCCTCCCCACTCCACCATGAGCTTGCTTGTGAGTATTATCAGATAACAACCAAGTAAGTATTTTTACTACACTGAAACAACATAAGTGGCCGATTTAAGGTTTCTTATGTTGTTTAATATGCATTGTGGTATTTAAAAAGTATAGTTTACACCCACTGCCCAGCAACAAAACCAGAGGCCCATGCCCATTGGAAATTATAGCCACCTAACCAACCACTTACGTCCATTACTTCACCGATAAAGTACAAACCTTGTACGCTATTACATTGCATGGTTTTTGATGAGAGATGTTTAGTGTCCACACCGCCTAGTGTTACTTCTGCGGTGCGATAGCCTTCAGTGCCGTTAGGAAGAACTTGCCAGTTTTGCAGTTGCTGATCGATAACTTGCAGTTGATTTGGGTTGAACTGCTTAAGAGGTTTGTCTTGTAGCATTTTACGCTCAATTAGCACTTCAACGAGACGCTTCGGCAGTACTTTGGCTAAGGTATTTTTCAAGCTTTGATTAGGATGTTTTTCACGCGATTGAGTTAATAGCTCTAAAACATCGGTCTCTGGGATCAGGTTGATGGTGACAGTTTGGCCCGGCTGCCAGTACGAAGAAATTTGTAATACCGATGGGCCAGATAGACCACGGTGAGTAAACAGCAGCGCTTCTTTGAAGACGGTACCATCTTGCGCGGTAATTTCAGCAGGAATTGCAATACCAGAAAGCTCGGCAAAGTCTTCTTTGTCTTCTTTGTGCAAGGTAAATGGCACTAGTCCAGCGGTGGTGTTGATCACTGACAAACCAAATTGCTCTGCTACTTTGTAGCCAAATGGCGTTGCGCCAAGTTTTGGCATCGAAAGCCCACCGGTTGCCACCACTAAAGATTCACAAGTGATTTCATCGTTGTTGGCTTTAAAACGAAAGCCGTTATCGGTTTTTTCAATATCGTGAATATCACAACGATAGCGCTGCGAGACATTTGGGTAGTCACACTCCTTGAGGAGCATATCAACGATTTGCTTAGCAGAATCAACACAGAATAATTGACCGTGTTCGCGCTCTTCAAACTCAATGCCATATTTCGACACTAGGCTGATAAAATCCCAATTGGTGTATTGCGATAGCGCAGATTTCACAAAGTGCGGATTTTGGCAGAGATAATGATTGGCACTGACATCGTAATTAGTGAAGTTACAACGACCGCCACCAGAGATCAGGATTTTACGCCCTGGCTTTTTCGCATGATCGATCACTAAAGTTGTGCGACCTCGTTTTCCGGCTTCCGCTGCGCACATTAAGCCCGCGGCGCCAGCACCGATAATCACCACATCATAATGAGTACTCATAACTACTTCTCTTGCTCTGCTTGCCTATATATCCAAATGACTTGGGTATATAGGCAAAATAAAAGGACGCGCGATTTTAACGCACATCCTTTCAATGTCACATCATTTGTTCAGCAGAAATATCAACCAATACTATGAAGCTAAACTACAAATGCCATCAACAAAGTAAATCCAGCTAATCCGGAAGTTAACACGAACAGTTCACGAACTTTACTGCATTTATTAATAAAGACTTCTTCGTGATGATGAAGATACTCTTTACCTTTCAGATAGTGATAGAGACGAACTTGTTTAGTCATATTGCCATGAGTGCTAAAAAAGCCTCGACCATCGACTTGCTGGTAAAGAAGAGGATGCGCTTCTCTCATAATGAAAATGAGTGAGCGAAGTGCGGTAATATAACGCACTAAATTAATAAGGGTAACAATGGATAACGCGGTTAATAGTATATCTGCACTGATCATCTTTCCCTCCAAACATCATAAATGACAGGAGGAAAAGACAATCTCAACAACCGTTATGTTGCCTTGGCTTTTCGCGATCGATTAAACGGTCGTAGAACCTGCCATCACAGATGATGAACCTTGTTTTGCTAACTCAGCTAGGTCTTTATCAATGAAGAACAAGGCCTTGCCATCTTCACCAACTAACTCTAACTTATCTAAAATCCCTTTAAACAACTTCTCTTCTTCGTGTTGCTCTGCCACGTACCACTGCAAAAAGTTAAAGGTTGAGTAGTCTTGACTGGTAAAAGCTAAGTGAGCCAATTTATTGATGCATTGAGTGATCATTTGCTCATGTTCATAAGTTTCACGGAACACATCACCTAGGCTATCAAAATTATGCTTTGGCGCATCAATCGCACCTAGAATTGGTAAGCCACCGGTTTCACTCACGTAAGTAAATAAACGCTGCATGTGTTCCATCTCTTCAGTTGCATGAGTACGTAGAAACTCTGCTGCACCTTCGAAGCCTTTATCTTCACACCAAGCACTCATCTGTAAGTATAGATTAGATGAGAAAAATTCTAGGTTAATTTGCTCATTCAACTGCTCAACCATTGCTTTAGACAGCATTTGTGACTCCTTCAATATTTTGATACGCACCTCTGCAAATTATAACACGCCACCTAAACAAAAGGCTCGACCACATCAATTTTATCACTAAACTCATTGCTTATTGCATTAATGGAAAATCATTTACCACCTTAAAATAGTAAAAGATAGTGAGAGATCACCAACACTTTTTACGCTATGTTAATGATAGTCTCAATATAGACCCAGTGCTTAAAATCTTAATCTATACCCAAGTAACTAAGCACTGAAATTATGATAATTGGAGAGTGCATTATGACGTACAAACATATCCTTGTAGCGGTAGACCTATCTGATGACAGCGTTATTCTCGTCAATAAAGCCGCTGCCTTAGCCAAAGTCTGTGATGCTAAATTGTCGCTGATTCATATTGATGTCAATTTCACTGACATATATACCGGCTTCATGGAAATCAACTTTGCTGAAACGCAAAATGCCATGCTTGAGGCTGCACAGAAAAAAATTAAAACCTTAGTGGAGAGCATTGATTTCCCCATTACTGAAACCATCGTCTCTAGCGGTGATTTATGTAATGAAATTTCCCATGCGATTGAGCAACAACATGTCGATTTAGTGTTGTGTGGTCACCATAAAGATTTTTGGAGCAAGCTACTTTCAACCTCTCGCCAACTGATTAACGATACTTCTGTCGATATGCTAATCGTACCTTTAGAAGACTAATGTGTTTTCAATTTAAATTAATGTAAACTACAAAATTACTTTTTAGTTTACATCTAATTTAAATTGGTGAGTTATGTTTTATCTTTCTGCGGTCACTCTTTTGTGGGCGTTTTCATTTAGCTTGATCGGTGTCTATCTTGCAGGTCAAGTTGATGCTTGGTTTTCTGTTTGGATGCGTATTGCCCTAGCTGGCCTCGTTTTTCTTCCTTTCCTTAAATTTAAAAACATTCCGGCTAACTTAATCGGTAAATTAATGGCAATTGGCGGCATTCAACTAGGCTTAATGTACTGCTTTTATTATCAATCGTTTCTGTTGCTTTCCGTGCCTGAAGTATTGTTATTCACCGTCTTCACACCTATCTATGTGACGCTGATTTATGATCTATTGAAAGGTCGTTTCTCACCTTGGTATTTGTTAACTGCAGTGATTGCCGTTGCCGGTGCCGCCATCATTAAATTTGCCGGCATCAATGAAAACTTCCTCACTGGTTTCTTAGTGGTACAAGGTGCCAACCTTTGCTTTGCCCTTGGTCAAGTCGGCTATAAGCATGTGATGGAGCAAAACAACGTCGAGATCTCACAACGTACAGTGTTTGGATACTTCTATATTGGTGCGTTTGTCATCGCTTCTATCGCTTTTGCTTTGATGGGCAATCCAGAAAAGCTTCCGACGACCAATCTGCAATGGGGAATTTTAACCTACCTAGGTTTGATTGCATCTGGACTAGGCTATTTCTTATGGAATAAAGGCGCTTGTCTAGTGAACGCTGGCGCATTGGCGGTAATGAATAATGCACTGGTGCCGGCAGGATTAATCGTCAATATTGTGATTTGGAATCGCGATGTGGATTTAACCCGTTTATTACTAGGCGGTTCAGTCATTATGTTGTCGCTATGGGTTAATGAAACCTGGGTAAAACGCAAAGCATTGGTGTGTAACGCGTAAACGAGAAACGAGAAACGAGAAACGAGAAACGAGAAACGAGAAACGAGAAACGAGAATATTCTCCCAATAAAAAACGGACGTTCAAATTAATGAGCGTCCGTTTTTCGTTCTAGATTATTAATCTATACTCAATTAAGGCAGTTTAATCTTACCCGGTAGCGCCTGACGAGCAGCGGAACCCACTACCCAATCCAGTAACACGCCTTTCCCTTCACGAGTTGGATCAATCAGGCCGATATCGTTGATATTCACCCCATCGCTCGATTTCATTTTCACCGGTTGTTGCTTATCACCAATCCAGTGAGATCGTTCACCAAGCTCGGTATGACCAAAGCCATGTTCAAAGCCGAGTACGCCACGATGAATACCATCCACCAGCATTGCCGTTGCTTTGATTGAGTGAGTTGGCGTTTCAACCGTAAACTGATCGCCCGTTTGCATGCCGTATTGCTTGGCATCTTCTGGGTGAATATAAACTGGATTATTGCCTTTAATCGAATTCAAACGTGGTGAAAGGTTAGATACTGCACTATGAATATTCGACTTAAAGTTGGTTAAGGTAAAGGGCCACTCTGATTTAGCATACATCTCATCCATTGGCGTACCATCTGCCAGCTTTTGTGGATACCAAGTTGGGCAACCAGAATACAACTCACCTGTCATGGTATTACGCGAAGTACCGAGTTTTTCATTCCAAATCGCCACCGGTTTTTGCCATTGATATTTCATGACATCACCTTTGTAGGCTTCAGTGGCATTTTCAAAACGTCCACCGCGAGCATAAATAAAGGCCACTTTCGCCAATTCATCTTTGCTTAACACGCGTTGCATATCGGGCAGCAAACGCTCTAGTCCTGAGAAGTAAATATCTTCACTGCTGGCATTCGGTGTTCCACCAGCAACATAAGCAAGGTTAGCCGCTGAACGTAGGTAGAAATCAGCCGCATTATGAATGCCGTGCCAATTACCTTGCGCATCTTTAATCGCGTTATCACCAAAACCACCTAGCTTCATGCTTTTCGCCATATCAATTAAGAAGGTTTCTAAGCAAATTTCGCGACCATCGGCCGTCTTTTCTGTACGAGATTCGACAATCGGCCAACGAGCCGTTACTGCTTTGGTTGGAACATCATGCCAAGGACCAGCCATACCCCAACTTTCATAAGTCACGGTATCTGGCACAATATAGTCAGAAATTGCCGTGGTTTCATTGATAAATGCATCCACCGAAACAATCAAAGGCAACTCTTTCGGATCGCACAATTTGTCACGTAACAACGTGGTTAACCCCGGTACACCATATAAAGGATTCGCCATGTGGTTGATCCAAACTTTTAAGCGATAAGGATAACCATCAATTGCCGCCGATAAATGCTCAGTTAGTAATGGCGCAGAAATTGGATACCAAGGTGCACGGGTTGGATACGGCGATTCACCGGCTTCAATACGACGTTTATATTCCGTGGTTTTTTGATATGGGAATTTAGAACGAGAAAGAAATACTCCCTTCGGCGCGACCATGCCATCAAACTTAGTGAAATCGTAACGTGGACCAGCAGACGAAGTAGGGTAACCCCCCGCTTTAGCCATCATGCCACCTTTTTTGTTGATGTTCCCTAACATAGCGTTAAGCATCACAATACTAAAAGCATTGTAGAAACCATTGCTGTGCATGTTGCCACCATGAGTATCGACTACCGACTTGCTGCCATGTTGATGTAATTTAGCCGCTAACTGAGTAATTTCATTAGCAGGAATACCACAAAGATCAGCAAATTCATCAATAGAGTATTCAAATGCCGCTTGCTTGAGTTGTTGCATCGATGAACGAACTGCAATCTCACCATTTGGCGTGCTTATCTTTTGATCGACATACAACTGTGCAGGTTTGTCTTGAGTATGCAGAGCTAACTTACCAGAGGCCTGATCAACAATCACATACGCATCGCCATCTGACAATTTGTCACCACGGTAAGCAAGACCAAGATCGGAGGCACGTAAGAACCCCCCTTCTCGCTCATGGCCTTGCTCAACAATCACTAAATGCGTTGCATTACACCAATGGGCATTACCAGCTTTTTTCATTGCAGAAGCACCAGGCTGGACAAGGAAGTTTTTATCGTATTTGTCGTTGCTGATCATCCATTGAATGATGGCTAATACTAAGGCTGAATCCGTACCCGATTTAATGGCCAACCAATGGTTATTATTCCCCGTGGCAAGGCTAGTCGACATTTGCAACGTTGGCGTAACCACCGTGTATTCAAAATTACCGCGAGTACGCGCATTGGCTAATTGACGTGCTTGACGCTTAAATGGATTACCGGCTTGCGCTGGCGCAGTACCAATAAATAATGCAAATTCTGCATGTTCAAAATCTGGCTTCATATGAGAGAAACCATCCAGATCATTCATAAATGCGCCAGATCCAGCACGGAACGCGTAACCACAATACGAACCGTGATGACCAAAGTTACGAGTACCAAAACTATTAAAAGCAAAACGCTTAATGATGTCATCACGACCTTCATTACTCGCATTGGTCATTAATAGTTGATTGGCTAGCGGGCCGTATTCAGGGTTATTCGGATCAACTGGCGTTTTAACATCACGAATCGCTTTTAAGCCATCGACATGCCCTTCACCAAACAAATCACCACCTTCAACCACTTCTTTTAATAATTGCTCATAGCTGATCGGCTCCCACTTACCTTCACCACGTTTACCGACACGCTTTAATGGTTGAGTAATACGATATGGACTGGTGCGAATATCCATCATAGCATTGCCACGTGCACAAGCAGTCGAACGACCTTCAATGCCCGCTTCACCAGTTAATGATAAATAAGCGTCTTTAACCGGGGTTTCAAATGGGATTTTTTGCTCACTGGAAAGTGGGTGATAAGGGTTACCTGAGATGCGCAGAATCTCATCGGTTTCATTATCCACACGTACACGAACGCCACACAACGTCCAACAGCCAAAACACATAGATGGTGCAACACGTTGTTTGGAGTTAGCAATTAAATTACCGTTCTTCACCTGATATTCGGGGTCAAGTGAGTTACCAAAATGAATATGTTTGGTTTTCTCTCCAGCAGTTCCTTCTATAATTCCTTTAGAAGCATGCATTGCAGTGGAAACATACCCCGCAGCAAATGCAGCACCACCTCCAACAGCAAGACCAGATTTTATAAACTTACGACGTTTGTTATCCATGATGACCTCTTACTCTTGAGTTGATAAAGGAGTGTTTGATGAAACTGATTTGTCAGATTTAGATTGCACTACTTCGGTTAATATCACCGCCAACAATAGCCATAAACCCGCCATACCAACTACCCCCAGCATACCTGGTGCGCCTAATGGCAAATCATAAGGGTACGGGCCTTGGTCATATTTCGGCAGAGTTTGCACTTCAATCATGGTCATCCAGCGAATCGCCCAACACGTGGCAATAGTAAGCGCACTACAAACCAGTAATGAAAGTCGCTTAAATTGCTGACCACGCATTACAACCATTGCCATCACTAAGCAAGCAACAAACGCGGCCATCATTAACACTAGGTTGCTAAACCAACTGCCGTATTGCAGTAGATTCATATAGGCACCATTCGATACCCAGATAGGTAATAGGATTAACGACAACACTGAGCAAATCTCCACGCAACGTTTCAGCAAACTCATATCAGTTGAAGTTAGTTGAATGGCCTTATCTTGGTTCGGTATTAAGTTCAAAATAAACAACGTAAAACCAATCGCACCAAAGAAAGCCGTCACAAACCATAAGATAGGCGACGCAGGTTGATGCCACATTGGACGAGCGGCAACCACGTAGATTTCCATTCCGGTGTACAGAGCAATCGACAAGCCAGATAAAACGGTTACCCCAGCAACCGCAGTAATTAATTTAGCGGACGCTTGCCACTGACCGAGGGTGAGTAAGCCAACAAGACGAAGGTATTTATTATCGCTATTGGCTAGCTTGCTAATCTCAGGGCGTAAATATAACCACGCTGCTAATACCGCTAACATTGAAAATATTGGCAATAAAATTGCGCCACGCGACATCCAAGACCAAGAAGTTAAATGAGGGAAAAAATGCCAAGCACGACCCGGTTGGTGTAAGTCAGCGGTTAAGGCTAACGGGCCAACAATCGCACAAATACCTAAACATAACGCCAATGCTGCACGTAATGTATGACTCGTCTTATCTCGTAGGACTAGGCTAGCAAAAAACAAAATCGCCGCCGCATAAGCCGAGCCAATATAGAAAAAGTATTGCACTGCCCACGGAAGCCAAGCCACCGTCTGAGACGGAATTAAAACTTCAGTAATATTCATTAGTGCTCTCCTTGAGGATCGTAAATCGCCGCTTTACCTTCAATATGTGAGGTAAACTCATCTTGCAAGCCGATATAGAAAACATGCGGTTGCGTACCAGCTTCCGGTTTTAGCACTTTGATTTCATTTTTAAATTCACGCATCAATTGACTAATTTGGCTATTGGCATCATTTAAATCACCA
Source organism: Vibrio sp. (assembly GCF_048266485.1). Lineage (GTDB taxonomy): Bacteria > Pseudomonadota > Gammaproteobacteria > Enterobacterales > Vibrionaceae > Vibrio. Next base: position 147,490 of record NZ_JBLWZK010000006.1, read on the forward strand.
ATCACACGCGCGCCGCCAACGCAGGTTTCTACGCAAGCTGGAAGCAAACCGTCTTCTAGGCGATGAGCACAGAAAGTACATTTATCAGCAGTGAGCGTTTCTTCATTGATAAAGCGTGCATCGTAAGGACAAGCTTGCACGCAATAAGCACAAGCCACGCAGCGTTTGTTATCAACCATCACAATGCCATCTTCACGCTGGAAGGTCGCTTGTACAGGGCAAACCGCCACACAAGGTGGGTTTTCACAATGGTTACAAAGGCGCGGTAAAGTGAATACCTTGCTTTCTTTTTTGGCTGTTGAACCGTCATCTAAAGTGACTTCATACTGTTTAACAGTAGTGCGGAACTGACCAATCGGTGCTTGATTTTCAATGCTGCAACCCACAGTACAGGCTTGGCAACCAACACATTTACGTAGGTCGACGATCATTGCATAACGTTTGCTCTTCATGCCTTGACGGCCCGGCTCTTGGTTATTACGAATAATAGGGGCGGCGGTCGCCACCGGAATAATGGCAGCCCCGGCAGAAACTGCGCCGAGACCACGGAGAAAGCGTCGTTTTGTTTGATCCATGAGATTGACCTTGCTGGTGATAACTCTTAAGAGGTATTCTCACCAAGGGATACTTTTTGCTCTATTGTGGTTTTCCACATAACCCAATCTGACTTGATCTAAAACAAGTTTTGCGTGAACTATTTCGAATAAGGAAAGCATGTGAACCGCTTTATCAAACCACTCACTCAAGCTATATGGTCACTTCGCCTGTTATTTATTATTTTCGGAGTAAGCGACTTTTCTTTAGCTCATGCAGAAAATTCACAGACTCAATCTCAACCTAAAGTTCAACCACTTCCGATTCAAGTTGCCGTACTGGCGACTCGCGGTAATCCTCAAGCAATACAACGTTGGCAACCGACTATTGATTGGCTCAACCAGCAATTACCTCAATACCAATTTTCTCTAAGACCAAGAAATCTGGAGCAAATGGAAGACGTAATTAAAACCAACAGCGCAGAATTTGTGATCACCAATCCTGGCCAGTCAGTAAAATTGGGGTGGCAGTATCCGTTATCTTGGATCGCGACGTTAAAAAGCCCGTGGCCCAATGGCACCAATCAAGCGCTCGGCAGCACCTTAGTTGTCAGAAATGACAGCTCGTTTATCGACCTAGAAGATTTGCAAAATAGTCACGTAGTTGCCGTGTCACCGGATGCATTTGGTGGGTTTCTAACTTTAAGTCAGTATTTAAAATCCAAACAAAAAGACCCGAGTTTATTTTTCAAAAAAATCGATTATCTCGGTTTTCCTATTGATGCCATGCTGTACCACCTACGCGATCATCAGTTCGATGTGGCAATTACTCCCGTCTGTTTACTAGAGAATATGGACCAAGAAGGCCTGATCGATAAATCGCAATTTCGAGTAATCAACAATAGCGCCCCGCAAAACTTTCCTTGCGCAGTCTCTACCCCGCTGTATCCCAACTGGTCATTTGCCAAAACCAGCAAAGCCAATGAAATCGTCGCCACCGCCGTTACTCAAGCGTTATTAAATCTACCCAAAGATAGTCCTGCTGCGATTACTGCTAAATCACAAGGTTGGTCATCGCCGATCAGTTCATTAAGCGTAGTGAAAATGTATCGTGATTTGAACATTCACCCTCAACAAACCCCTTGGTGGCAACAGGCATTAATGTGGCTTAAACAGCATCAACAATGGGCGTGGGGTGCGGCGGTATTATTTATCGCACTGAACATTTATCACTTTTGGTTGGAATTTCGTTTTAACCGCAACCAAAAGCTACTCAATCAAGCACAATTCGAATTAAAACAAAAAAGCCAAATGCTAGAACATGCACAGCGAGTAGCGATTGTCGGCGGGCTTGGTACTAATCTGGCCCATGAAATCAATCAGCCCCTTTCCGCGATCCGCAATTACAGTCAAGGGGCAAAACTGCGGATTGAAAAAGGCGCGGATGCCACCAGCCTAACGCCCATTATGGATAAAATTGAGCAACAAGTAGTACGCGTCGATGCGATTGTGCAGCGCTTACGAACGCTAATCACCAAGCGTACCGTGGCTAAGAAAAACCTAAACATCGACGCATTAATCGATGATACGTTAGCCCTACTCAGCCACGACTTAACGGATAAAAAAATACAAATCAAAGTCATCTCAAATGGCAATCCGAGACAGATTTATGCTGATGCAGTAGGTTTGCAACAAGTGTTAGTCAATATCATCAATAACGCTGCCGATTCTTGCCTCAGCTACCCTCAAGAGGCGACTAATCGCATTGAAGTGGTCATTAATTATGCCGAACAACAACTGGATATTTATCTACGTGATAACGGCGCAGGCTTAACTCTGCCTATTCGCGAATTACAAAGCGCCTTTGTCAGCACAAAAGAAAAAGGACTAGGCTTGGGACTATCAATTTGCCACGATATTATTGAACATCATCATGGCCATTTTTCTTTGTCTCCTCTTGAGCCACACGGGTGTGAAGCGCATATTCAACTCCCCTATCGTTAATGTTCTGGCAACCTACTAACCATCAACCAAACAGTTAAAGGATCACTATGACTCAATTACCGATTTACCTCGTTGATGACGATGAATCCGTGCTCGATTCCCTTGCCTTCTTGCTGCAAGAGTTTGACTACCAAGTGCTATGCTTTTCCGATGGCGAGAGCTTTCTCCAGCAAGCGAAACTCGATCAAGCTGGTTGTGTAGTACTCGACAGCCGCATGCCAAGTATGCGAGGCCAGCAAGTCCACCAACTGTTGCAGCAACAACATAGTCCATTAGGCGTGATTTATTTAACCGGCCACGGCGATGTGCCCATGGCGGTCGAAGCATTAAAGCAAGGCGCGGTGGATTTTCTACAAAAGCCAGTAGATGGCAAAGTACTGGTAGAGGCCATCAATAAGGCGTGTGAGTATTCAGAGCAAGCCACTCAAGCAATGACGATACAAAAGGCATTTGAGTCGTTAACTGAGCGAGAACAGGCGATTTTAGGATTGGTCGTGCAAGGAATGAAGAATCAACAAATCGCCGATAAGTTATGTATCGCAGTACGAACGGTCGAAGTCCACCGCTCGAATTTAATGAAGAAGTTTTCCGCCAAAAGCATTGCTGAGTTGGTGATGCAGTATGCTCAATTGAAATAAAGCCACTTATCACCATCAGAAAGGCCACGGGGTTGGACAAAAGCAATGTAGGATTATTGTCCTAAACCGCTTCTACCAGGTTAAAAGAAGTATCTTGAAGTATTTAATGTTTGTTATGTTGTTTTATCCGTGGTCATATAAGGTGAAGTTATTATCAAACCACAAAACATAGAATACATCGTTTTGTCTATAACCCACCATCGGACGTTTACCATAAAACCGAAATGATAAAAAATGGTCTACATCTGGAGTAATAAAGTTGGGGATAGGAGCGCTAATTGACTGTCTATCGATTTTCTCAAAACCCAAGCCATGACGAGGCATCTGTTTAATTTCACGCCACGTATTGTTCTTGCGACGAAACATCGCTTCGGCAAAGAATGCTTTACCTTCTTGGTCAAGACATTGGAGACAGAAGCTACCTGCTTGTAAGCGCTCTAGAGAGAAGATTGGAGGCTTATCGTCATAATTAACATTAACTTCTTTTGCGGTGATTTTGGATTTAGTATTGGCTTTAGGATGTTTGATCTTCTTTTTAGCCATAAATTGAATTACTCAACTCTAGTGTCAAAATATGCTTTTAAATCTCGTTTTGAGATAACACCAGCATGTCCTTCATTTTCTATCCAAGGACTTTCTTCATGAGTCATATTTCTGAGTTTCCAAGCACTAAACTGACCGAAAACATCAAAAATTTCTTCGATATGTTCAATTTCACCTTTCGTCAAGCGTGTATGTGGGTTAAACCTAAGGTCTAGTTCGATAGCTTCTCTGCCAAACTCTTTATAATCATGGTAAAGCTCAGGAACCACTGGACCATGTGCCCACGCTTCAATATCCGCGTCAAAAAGAGTTTCTTCATTCAAAGCAAGGTAAAAGCCTTGTGCATAGTACACAAGCTTCTGAACTTTCAAGTTCGAGATACCTTCATCATTCTCATCCGCTAAGCGAATAAAATACTTAGCTACGTCTTTTACATCTGCCATATCATACCCCCTCGCAAATAGCTGTGCGATTATACAGGTGTATCTATATCCAACAAGTTTAGCTTATAAAAAAATTGACGCACTTAACGTGTGCAACCTCAACTTTAGAACAACTAACAATTTAATAGACGGATAAAATCCGTATAGTCTTTCCGTCTATCTTCTCAGTCACTTTTTTGAACAACAAGCTAAATAATTAAATTTATTCATAAAGTATGAATTCACCTCATATTTATTCAGCATAAAAAACACTTTAAATATTCAGCGCGAGGTAAGTAGATTCCTGCTCTCGCTTAGGCTCGGCTGGAATGACGATTTCAAAAAACACTCACCGCGGACTAATTTATTTAGATAAAAATGAAAGTAGCTGCGGCAAAGATCAGCTCTTCCCCTTGATAGGTGAAGCCACTTGTCAGCAGGAGTTAATATAAGGGGAAGCGGGGATGGGGTTGGTTATACAAAACTACTTTGGGATACAAATAAATTTCTCACATCAACCTTCCCCCGCCCTCCCTTGGCTGTAAAGCTTGATGCCAAGTATTTTTCGTTGGTAAGGGAGGGAGTTATTTGGGATCGCTTGTTGTTTCAATGCATAAATTTGAAGATGTACCTAGCCTTGAATTTACACATACAAACCAAAGCTTTTCTTAATGCAATGATTTCAGGCCGACCACTTTGCCGGTGATATTTTTTGGAAACGGGATTGGCTCGACTGTGTTAAAGCTAGATAAACGCTTTTCGATACGCGCTTCTTGTTTGGCAATCTTGGCTTCTTGCTTATTCAATTTAAGCTCTTGTTTTAAAACTTTCTTATGCTTCTTCGCTAACTTACGCTGCTTTTTCAGCAGTTTTTTCATTTGTTTTTGTTGTTTCTTCTGTGCTTTTAAGCCTTTCTTCAAGGTTTGTAACTGTTGCTTGATTTCATTTGGGGCAAGCAAAGGTTGAGCCTCAAGTTCAGGCATGGTTGGCTCAATGCTCGGTTTAGCAATTACTTTTGATGGCACCACCAAGTTGACGCCATTATTAAGCGCCTTGATGGTTGCTTGCTGGTTATATTCGCGTTGTGCTTTCATCGATTTGGCTTTGGCGATCACCTCAGGCACATTGCTCGCCTGAATGGGCAATAATGCTTGAGTCACATTTTTATCGAGTTGATTAGATTGAGAAAGTTTGGCCAGAGAGACAGGTTTGCATAGCGCACCTTTTTGATTCGACGTGCGTGCACAAGAGCCACAATAAAATTGCGAGTCCAACACTAACTTGTCGATTTTTCCGGCTTTAATATCGCGGCGAGAAAATTTACATAAAGACTTTGCCATAACTACACACCCTAATGAAATGACCAATCTAAATTACGATAAGGCAAATAACAACGATTCTCATTTCTTTATAGAGTTAAATATCATTCAATACAAGTGAAAATTACTCGCATTTGAAAGCAGTTATGACAAAGGTTTGATTTTAAGATTAATTCTTATGGATATATTTTTGTTCAACATCCACTAATGCAACGGGGTTGAGGAAAGAGCGACCAATCAAAATCGCATTGATCATGTGGTCACGATCCACCAAGTTAAATGGCGTAGTGTAGGTCTTATCGCCCAGCTTAATAGTTAATTCAACAATTGGACGACGTGAGGTTTCTGGACTTGAAGATTGTTTAATATGCACCCAGCGCTTAACTGGCAAGGTAATTTCTTTGCTCACATCATCTTTGGCTTTAATTTTAAATGACACCATATCTTTGCCGTCTTTTTCAAAATCATGAATATCGATGGCGTTGATCGAAGATGTGGTCGCGCCGGTATCTATTTTGGCGATAGTACGCTGATCGGTATCTAAAACCGTGATCCACTCTTTTTCGCCGACCACGATTTTATCTTGTAGTAATTGTGCGACCTCTTGTTGTGGTTCGGCAACTACCACAAACGAAGCTAAAGGAGTGAATAACGAAGCGGTCAATAAAACTTGAGAGAATTTCATAATCACCTTTTTATCTCTGAATATAAATACCCAATAATTGGGGAACAACTCTTATTCCGACTCTATGCTCGCACATTAATTCATTAGGGCGTGTTAATTTTGTGTCACCATACTGTTGAGAACATATACATCAAAGCGATTTTTCTTGGTTTCAATCGCCATACTAGGTTTGTGTTGATCGAGCCACGGCGCGTAGTCTGGGCGCTTGACTACCACTCGCTTGGTGGCAAGTTGCAGTGCAGGTTCTAATAAGCCATCGGCATCATTATCGGCCCCTACTAGCGATTGAAATACTCGCATTTCTTTTTTAACTAATGCGCTTTTCTTTTTGTTTTCAGGATGAGGGTACATAGGATCGAGATAGACGACATCCGGCTGAACGAAATCACTTTGCGCCATTAATTTCTGTAGGGCGTCGTGACTAGAAGCGTGCAATAAGCTCATGCGTTCACTGACCCACTCGCCAATTTCAGGATCTTGTTTAGCGCGAGTTAAACCATCATCCAATAAAGCCGCAACCACAGGGTTACGCTCTACCATTTGAACCTTGCACCCTAACGATGCTAATACAAATGCATCGCGCCCTAATCCGGCAGTGGCATCCAGTACACTCGGTGTGGCACCTTTGTTTAAACCTGCTGCTTTAGCGATCGCTTGGCCTTTACCCCCACCAAATTTACGACGATGAGCGACTGCGCCTCCGGCTAAATCAACATAAATAGCGCCTAGCTTAGGTTCATCTAATTTACGTAACTCCAAACGTTGCTCGGTCAGTACCAAAGCAAACACGCTATCGGGCTGATGGGTAAGTTGCCAACGCGCAGCAATCTCATCTAATTGAGCTTGCTGAGAAGGGTTATCACAACATAGGTTCAGTTGCACACAAACTCCAAAAATAATACAGATTCAAATAATGACGCGGCATTATCCGTTATCCGGAACATAAGATGAAGCAGGTTGAGAAATAAAACTTTCGACTAGATACTCTAGTGGTTGAGGAGGACTAATTAAGTAGCCTTGAGCATAGTCGACGCCTAGGCCAACTAGGCACGATAATATTTCTTCATTTTCCACAAACTCAGCCACAGTTTGCTTACCAAGCTGCTTAACGAGATTATGAATTGACTGCACTAAAATATAGTCAACTTCATTTTGATGCATATCTCGCACAAAGCAACCATCAATTTTCACGATATCTAACGGTAAGGTTTTTAAATAAGCAAAAGAAGACAAGCCGGAACCGAAATCATCTAACGCAATCTTACAACCTAACCGCTTTAAGCGAGTAAACAACTGGGAGGCTTGTTGCATATTCCCTACCGCAGCCGTTTCAGTGATTTCAATACAGATTTTTTCTGTTGGTACACTGGTGTTTTGCAACAGATCAATCAGAAAATCAATAAAGTCTTTATCGCCCATAGACTGACCTGAAAGATTTATTGAGCAACGCCCTAGCTTATCAATCACATCCAGTCGCGCTTCAAACCAGGCTAAAGTTTGCTTAAATACTTCCCGGTCAACCAAATGAGCCAAGTTATAGCGCTCAATCGCTGGAATAAAGATCCCCGGTGACATCAGCTCATTCTTATCATCACGCAAGCGCACCAATATTTCAAAGTGCAATTTATCACTCGGTGCTGGCGCAATATCTAAAATCGGTTGAGCATACAGTTCTAATCGATCATTGGCTAATGCGTCATATACCTGGCAAACACAGGCCATTTCCAACTCACGATGACGGAAGTATTCATCATCACAATTATAAAAATGCGCTCGATTACGCCCTTCTTCTTTGGCTAAATGACAAGCGGTATCCGCCTGGGCATTAATTTTTTGCACCGATTCTGCAGTGCTATCAATTTTACGGATCCCGATCGAGCAATTTAAGTTAAAGTGAATACCTCGCCACATAAACTGACTTTGATTAAAACCATTGAGAATCGACTGAGCAAATTGATTCACTTCGTCCTCATCACAATCACACAATAAAATAGCAAACTCATCACCATCGGTTCTTGCCAGTGTCGCTTTTTCTGGAATTAACTGCTCTAACAGCTCTGCACTATAGACAATCGCCGCATCGCCAGCTTCATGGCCGACGGTATCATTAATTAATTTAAACTGGTCAAGATCGAGAAAAAATAAAGCATGTTCACGTGCATTGTCTTTCACTTCCTTTAAAGCCATGACTAATTGTTGCTCAAAATGATATCGGTTATACAAGCCGGTTAAACCATCGTGATGAACTTGGTATTTTAATTGCTCAGCTAACAGGTAGGTTTCGGTAATATCTTCACCGACAATGAGTAGTTGACGAGTTTCTGGGATTTGCCGAATATTTTCTCTTATCCAGACTAACTGACCCGTATTATCAATATATTGGATTTCACGACGCGCGACTAAAGCATGTTTTTTTTGTGGTTGACGTAGCTTTTCTAGCACATTGATGTCAGTGGTTTTGGCATAAAAACTTTGTAGTTTTCGACCTAAAATTGGCAAGTTATCGTAACCTAATATTTCCGAGGTAAACTTGTTAGCAGCTTGAATACAATCCTGTTCATCAATAGTCAGCATCATCACTGGCTGTAATTGATAATAATTTCTAAACTTAGCCTCACTTTCAATTAAGCGTTTTTCTGCCAATTTGCGGTCGGTAATATCCTTGCCTTCAAATAAATATTGTTCATCATGCCCATCCGTTATTGGCAACTTTTTAATGCTTAAATCTAAAGTAATCGGTCCAATATTGGTTCTCATTAATTCAACTTCAAGACGAACGACACCTTCTTGCTGTGCTTTGAGAAACGCCTGCTGAACGTTTTCACCACTCGATGCCTTCCAGCCTCCATAGGTCCAAACTGGGTAACCATAATCAAAGTTCGGGTCATACACCCATTCTTTCAAAGTTTGATTACTAGAGATCAATAGCCCTTTTTTATCAACAATACCAATGGCTTGTCGGCTTAAATCATAAACCGTTTCTAATAAATACTGACTTTTCTGTGATTGATTTTCAGTAATACGAACACGCTTAAAATGACGAATAATTAAAAATAAAACGACGGTTAATACAATCAAATAGGCGAGAAAATGCAACATATCATTAGAGTGAGGAATAGCTGAAGAACTAGACTGAGCTTGGCGGATCATCGCTGAGTTTGTTTCTGACATTGTAGACTCTATTCTTGATGTGGTTTCGTTGCCAGTTGCCCAAACAAGACTACTCGCAAAGGAAAGAGCGAAAGTAATAACATACCGAAGATTTACATTCATTCTGTACCCAAATAAAAATGAGCAATCACTCACTTTAGCAATAAAGATTTATGTTATTAACCTTACCAACTATTTTATTGTTTTGTTTGTTATATTCGTAAAACAAAGAAAAAAATTAAATTAATACTGTGAGTTAAGGAATCCACATGCCCGATCCGAATGTCCGATTAGATGAACTTGATAAAGCGATTCTGAAGATTTTAATGGCCGATGCACGAACACCTTATGCCGAGATGGCAAAACGCTTTGATGTGAGTCCGGCGACAGTCCATGTTCGAGTGGAAAAAATGCGAGCCGCTAAAGTAATTGAAGGCACTGAAGTGGTCGTTAATGCTAAAAAACTAGGTTATGACGTATGTTGTTTTATTGGTATTAATTTAAATGCGGCGCGAGATTACCACTCTGCCATTGAAAAGCTCAATGCGTTAGATGAAGTGGTCGAAGCCTACTACACCACCGGTGCCTACAATATTTTCGTTAAATTGATGTGTAAAAATATCGAAGAGCTGCAATATGTATTGATTGATAAGCTACAAGCGATTGATGAAGTACAGTCCACCGAAACCTTGATTTCATTACAAAACCCGATTAATCGTAACGTTAATCCATAAACGACAAAGCTGCCCGATAAAAACACAAAAACCAGAAACGCCACGTGCGCTTCTGGTTTTTTATACCACCTAGTCAACCTTAATCCACCACCTAGAAACTAGGAACTCGGAATTAGGGACATAAACGTTTCTCGTCTCTCGAATGCTCGTAACTCGAGAAGGTCGATTCAGCTATCATTACAAAGTCGAGACTCTAGCATTCGAGCTACGAGTTTCGACTTTATCCTTATAACATCTCGGCAGCCTTGGGCACATTCCGCCTCGTGAACAAATCACCCTCGCTTGATTTTCGATCCCACGTTCGATCCAATTTATATTTAAGATCCGCGCTACGGTACATAGTTGTTGTTTAATTTGATAAGGGATTTCACATTGACCACCTTTACGCACACATTCTTTTTGCAAAGCAGTGGCAATGGTGATCGCATCTTCCCCTTGTGCTTCTAAAGCTGGATTTAAATCAACCCCCGAACACAACACATGATAATTACCTGCCATGTCTTTGACTTTAACCGACTCACAACAATAAATATGTGGTATACCATCTTGATTCAGAACGGATATTTGCGCGACTGGTGTGTTACCAGGAATGCCTATCATGCGGAAAACCGACCAATGTTGGCACGGATCTTCTACCATTCGCATATTGCCCCAAGGTAGAGGAATGCCATTACCACGATAGACCGCTTTCAATTTACCCGGATTATAAGCATCAAAATAATGCCAATGAGGGTACGGTGAAACCGCGGTCATACGACGCATCACCACCGACTCTGACACACCGATTAATTTACTTACACTAATCTCATAACCATGACGATCGAGCAACTGACGAAATGGTACTTTCGGACACAGCAACGCACCGGCAAAAAATGAACATTCAAAATCGCGCCACGCTTGCAGAATATGTTTGGAATCTAAACTATTCACATCCCGTGTTTGATCCGGCATTAAAGTGGATAAATTACGATTATCCGAAGCAATCACATGCTTTTCACCATCACTGTTGTGCAACACTTTATGGCCAATGTGTACTGCTAAATCGTATTTAAGTTTTTCTGGTGTAGCTTTTAATGCACGGTTGACTCGGATCACGCCCGGCACTTCAGCATAAGAACGCACAATATGTTTGGATTTTACCCCATGAACATCCTCCACATCTTGTGATGGCTCATCAAACCATTTAATTTTCACCCCGACCTCTTGGCAAATCTCCAATAAATCCTCGACCGACAGCGGCATGCGCTTTTGACCGACTTTTTCCGCTGCCTTTTCGAGATCAGGAAAGTGATTTTGATGATGTTCTTGGTGAGCACGAATTAAAAGGTGTGCAAATTGATGCCCAGTCGTACCGGTTTGCGACAACACTTCGGGGATGGCAATTTGTAAAATATCATTGGAAAACAAAAAGCTTGGTTCGAGCACCATGCCATTAATTCCACCACGACTACCCTTTTCTGGGGTGATTTCTTGTTCTTCACTGGCATCATCTAAAAACCAGTGCAGTGGCTTTTGAAATACCTGCGCGATCACATCTAACATGGCTTCGCTTGGTACTCGCTTACCTCGTTCAATCATCGAAAGGTACGACACCGAAGGCGCATCTTCAGGGTCAATTTTAATGCAACGCGATGACAAGTCTTCCAAAGTTAAACCATTACGTTTCCGTAGGTTACGAACTTTTGTGCCGAGAAAGTGTGACTGTCTATTTAACGAACTTGATGCCTTCATCCCTGACCTCTTATTTGTAAAATTTACATTGTGTAATTTTCTTTGTGAAATTTTATTCAGTTTATCGCTATTCTTTTAGTCACAGGATGAAAAAGCAGCATTTGATGTTCAACTTTAAGACAGCGGTCACTAATTGAGAGATCAGTGATTCAAAAAAAAATAGTCAAAAAGCCAATATCAAATCATCGCCACTGCTAAAAAATGAGTCGCAACATGAGGGAATGAATATGAACTTAGCACATACTATCGATGGTCCAATGACCAGTACACAAACAACATTAGCCACTCAACACCAATTCAATGCCGAGCTAGTTCAATTCGTCAATCAACAAGTGTTGCCATTAACGGGTCTCGATCAGCAGCAATTTTGGGCTAATTTCAGCCAACTGTTGAATGATCTTGCGCCGAAGAATCAAGAGTTGCTAGAAACTCGTACTCGTCTACAAACTCAAATTGATGACTGGCACAAAAGCCACCCTCAATTTAATCAAGGCGAATATCAGGCATTTTTACAACAAATTGGCTACCTAGTTGAACAAGGCGACGACTTCCAAATCAGCACTCAAAATGTTGATCAAGAAATTGCCACACTAGCGGGGCCACAACTTGTCGTACCGATTAAAAATGCTCGCTTTGCACTGAATGCTGCCAATGCTCGCTGGGGTAGTCTTTACGATGCAGCGTACGGCAGCGACATCATTACTCAATCGGAAGGCTTAAAAGCGGGTAAGAAATACAACCCAGCTCGTGGCAAACATGTGATTGATTTCGCTAAAACCTTTTTAGATGACAACTTCCCACTAAAACAAGGCTCACATCACGATGTTCAAAGCTATTCAGTGTATTTCCATCACTTATTGGCGACGTTCCCTGATGGTAGTCAATCAGGTTTAGCGCAACCTTGTCAGTTTGTTGCTTCTAGTAACCCAGATGTAGAACCAACTTCTATCGTGTTGAAAAACCACGGTTTGCACATTGAGTTAATCATTAACCGTAAAGGTGCAATTGGTAAACATGACATTGCAGGTTTGGATGATATTCAAGTTGAATCGGCACTTTCGACCATTATGGATTTTGAAGACTCCGTTGCGGCCGTTGATAGCCAAGACAAACTTGAGGCCTATCAAAATTGGTTTGGCTTAATCACTGGCAACCTAACCGCCACGATCAGCAAAAGCAATCAAACTCAAATTCGCCGCCTGAACTGCGACCGTAACTACACCCATAAAAATGGTGATGACTACAACTTACATGGCCGTTCATTGCTACTGGTTCGTAACGTTGGTCACTTGATGACAAGTGATTTAGTACAAACCGCACAAGGTAAAAATATGCCAGAAGGCTTAATTGATGCTGTGATCACAGCACTTATTGCCGCGATTGAAATTAAGAATCCACAAGCATGTCGCGTGACCAATAGCCGTACTGGCAGTATTTATATCGTTAAACCGAAAATGCATGGCCCACAAGAAGTGGCATTCAGCAATGAACTATTCGAACGTGTAGAGAACATGCTCGATCTTGAGCCGAATACCATCAAAATGGGGATTATGGATGAAGAACGTCGCACAACCGTTAATTTAAAAGAATGTATCCGCGCCGCACAATCACGCGTGGTATTCATCAACACCGGATTTTTAGACCGCACTGGCGATGAAATTCACACCAGCATGCAAGCCGGTGCGTTTAAACCGAAAGCGGATATTAAGCAGCAAACCTGGATTGAAGCTTATGAAAACAACAATGTCGAAGTGGGTCTAGCATGTGGTTTTACTGGTAAAGCGCAGATTGGCAAAGGCATGTGGGCAATGCCAGAGGAAATGAAAGCCATGATGGCGGCTAAAGTCACTCATCCAAAATCGGGCGCTAATACCGCTTGGGTGCCCTCGCCGACCGCGGCCACATTACACGCTTTGCATTATCACCAAGTAGACGTATTTGCCGAGCAACAAATGATCGCTGAGCGCACACCGACTAATCAAGCGGATTTATTAACCCTTGAATTACTAGAAGAAACGCTTTCTCAACAACAAATTGAAGCGGAACTCGATAACAACATTCAAGGCATCTTAGGTTACGTAGTGCGCTGGGTTGAAATGGGAATTGGCTGCTCCAAAGTGCCTGATATTAATAACATCGAACTAATGGAAGACCGCGCCACCTTGCGTATCTCCAGCCAACACATTGCCAACTGGTTGTTGCACAAAGTTTGCCGCCCAGAGCAAGTGATGGACAGCATGAACAAAATGGCACAGGTAGTTGATGCACAAAACGAAGGCTCAGAAGGTTATCAACCTATGCTGCCAAATGTTGAGCAAAGCCTGGCATTTCAAGCCGCAAGAGAGTTGATTTTCCAAGGCCGTAATCAACCGAGTGGGTATACGGAACCGTTACTGCATCAGTACCGAGCTTGGGCAAAAGGTTAAAACGAATCTCGAATCTAGGGCGCTACGCTGCTCGTTTCTCGAAGAACAGCACAGTGCATTAGAAAACGATAAAAACATACCAAATCCAATAACGAAAAACGCAGAGCGTCCGAGCGACGAAACACGAGAAGCGAAGCGCTCTAGCAACGAAAATATAGAAGGGAATCATTATGCCAAATACAACAACCCAACATAGCTACAAGCACCAACTTACTGAAGCGCAAAAAACCATTGAAAGCCAAAGTACTTGGAATGCTATCACGCCGGAGTATGTCGCTCGTATGCGCTTACAAAATCGCTTCCGCACTGGGCTTGATATTGCACGCTTTACAGCAAAAATCATGCGTGAAGATATGGAGGCTTACGATCAAAACTCTGCCAACTACACGCAATCTCTAGGTTGCTGGCATGGATTTATCGGCCAACAAAAAATGATTTCAATTAAAAAGCATTTTGAAACGACTCGTGGTCGTTACTTGTACCTTTCTGGTTGGATGGTCGCGGCAATGCGTTCTGAATTTGGCCCATTGCCTGACCAATCCATGCACGAGAAAACCTCAGTGCCAATGCTGATTGAAGAGTTGTACACTTTCTTGAAACAAGCCGATGCGCGTGAACTCAATCATCTATTTAAAGATCTTGATGCGGCGCAAGCGTCAGGCGATCAAATTAAAGTACAAGCGGTACAAAAGCAGATCGATAATTTTGAAACTCATGTAGTACCTATCATTGCCGATATCGATGCAGGTTTTGGTAATGAAGAAGCGACCTACCTACTGGCGAAGAAGATGATTGAAGCCGGTGCATGCTGTATTCAAATCGAAAACCAGGTGTCAGATGCCAAACAATGTGGTCACCAAGACGGTAAAGTCACTGTGCCACATGAGGATTTTTTAGCGAAAATTAACGCAGTTCGCTACGCATTCTTAGAGCTTGGTGTGGAAGATGGCGTAATTGTCGCGCGTACAGATTCACTGGGTGCGGGGCTTACCCAAAAAATCCCAGTATCACAAAGCGAAGGTGATTTAGCCGACCAATACAATGCCTACATTGATGGGGTTGAGATTCAATCTCTAACAGAGTTGAACTCTGGTGATATGGTAATAAAACAAGGTGATGCGGTAATTAAGCCAACTCGACTACCAAATGGCTTGGTTCGCTTTAAACCAAATACAGGTGAAGATCGCGTAGTACTAGATTGCATTACTTCGCTACAAAACGGCGCCGATTTACTATGGATTGAGACCGAAAAACCACATATTGGTCAAATCGCCGGAATGGTAAATCGTATCCGTGAAGTGATTCCAAATGCGAAATTGGTGTACAACAACAGCCCATCGTTCAACTGGACGCTCAACTTCCGTCAGCAAGTATTCGATATGTGGGCAGAGGCAGGCCAAGATGTATCCGCTTACGACCGTGACCAATTAATGAGCCAAGTGTATGACGGTTCAGAACTAGCACTAGAAGCGGATGCAAAAATCCAAAGCTTCCAACGTGATGCGGCAGCGCAAGCGGGGATTTTCCACCACTTGATTACGCTACCGACTTACCACACCGCCGCACTTTCAACCGATAACCTGGCGAAAGACTACTTCGGTGAGCAAGGTATGTTGGCTTATGTAGCTGGTGTTCAGCGTAAAGAACTGCGTCAAGGCTTAGCTTCAGTGAAACACCAAGATATGTCTGGCTCGAACATCGGCGATGATCACAAAGAGTACTTCTCAGGTGACCAAGCGCTGAAAGCATCGGGAGAGAATAATACGATGAATCAGTTCTCGTAACGTCTCTCGAGTCTCGAGTGCTTCGCTGCTCGTAACTTGAAAAAGATTAACTCGTTCCCTTAACCAAAAGGCTTCCTACTTCTCAATTGGCGAGAGTATGGAAGCCTTTTTTTATCGTTATTCGAAGTTCGGAATCTCGGCCGCATTATTGCTCTTGGTTCGAAAAGCTAAAATCCAAAGCAACCTGAGTTGCTTCATTTTCTCGTCATTCCCGCCGAGCCATAGCGAGAACAGGAATCTAATCACAACGCGCTGAATATAGATCCCTGATAACTCCTTCGTCGTTTCAGGGATGACAATTTTTATTACTATCTTCCACCGCCGTTCGAGCTACGATCAACGCAGTGCCCGAGCACCGAGTCACGCACCAAGAAACTAGAAACTAGAAACTAGAAACTAGAAACTAGAAACTAGAAACTAGAAACTAAACTCTTCACCAACCCCACCGCAATCGAAAACATAATCACCGATATCACTGTATCTAAAATCTGCCAGGTTTTCGGGTTAGCAAAAAATGGGATCAGCTTTTTGGCAATATAGGCTACGCCATAAAACCAAATCGCAGAAGCAGTTAACGCACCAACCAAGAACCAACGTTTTTCTTCAAAGTTTAATGATGAAGTAATGCCACCTAACACCAAAATTGTGTCGATATAAACATGAGGATTCAAAAACGTCATTGCCAAGGTCATTAACGCCACCTTGATCCAATTACGACTGACTTCCGAGTTATCAATATCTAAATGACTTTGACCACGCCACGCTGATTTTGCCGATAAAAATCCATACCAACATAAAAAGGCGACACCACATAAGGTTAAGATTTCTGTCATCACAGGGGCTTGATGTAATAATGCGCCAACCCCAAGGACGCCAGTACTGATCAACAATACATCCCCTAAGAAACATAAGGTCGCCACCAGCATTACATAATTATTTTTCAAACCGGATTTAAGCAAAAAGGCATTCTGACTACCAATCGCCACAATAAGACTACCTGATACAAACGCGCCCTTTAATGCCACACTCAACATGCTTTTTATCCTTGATTATTCTTGCTTACTCACACTTGATAGAGGCTAATATTGCACGACCAAACACATAAGTTAAAATTAAAATAATTAAAGCTTCATAAGAATTACTTAAGAAAGGTGTGGGCATGTTTGACTACAAATTATTAGAATCACTGGAAAGAATTGCAGCGTTGAAAAGTTTTGAAGCTGCGGCACAAGAACTCAATATTAGTCAATCGGCTATTTCACAACGAATTACTAACCTAGAGCAACGGGTCGGTGCCATTTTAGTGCAACGAGGTAAGAACTTAACCCTCACACCTACTGGGCAAAATTTGGTTAATCACGCCATGAAGGTTAAACAACTCGAATTCGAATTACACTACCTACTCGGTGAAGACGGCGTATCTCACCCACTCAAAATTGTCATCAATGCCGATAGCCTTGCCACTTGGTGGTTCAAAGCGACCCAAAATTTCCATCAACAACATAATGTAATGTTTGAACTCTTAATTGAAGATCAAAGCGAAGGATTAAAGCACCTCGAAGAAGGGTTAGCGATGGGCTGTTTATGCAGTTCGAATAAAACCTTATCTGGCATCCGTTGTGAGTACTTAGGCACGATGGAATATCGTTTCTATTGTTCTCCAGATTTTAATAAAAGATACTTCCAGACTTCGCAATCGGCACAAGATCTTGCGGACATATTACAGGTGGCTCCCGCGGTAATTTTCGGCGCAGACGATAAGCTGCAAAAACAGCAATTTCAAAAATGGAACTTACCTACCCAATTCCCCTACCATATTTGCCCATCAAGCGAAGGTCTAGCCGACATGCTCTTACATGGTCAAGGTTATGGTTTGTTACCCGTGATTCAAGCCCAACCTTTTGCTGAACAATTGGTTGATATATTCCCCGATCGTGAAGGGATTGAAGTCCCTCTATATTGGCATTATTGGCATCAAACAGGGTCAGTATTGAATAAGTTGTCGGATGTATTGGTGGGAGAAAAAACCAAGGAGATGATTAGGTAGGTGTCTCGTGTCTCGTGTCTCGTGTCTCGTGTCTCGTGTCTCGTGTCTCGTGTCTCGTGTCTCGTGTCTCGTGTCTCGAATAAGCATGTCAGTTTCACACTAGAATAAAACAATAGAAGCGACTCCATTTAATGAAATCGCTTCTATCTTTTTCAAGTCACGAGCAGCGAAGCGCTCGATATTCGAGAACCGAAGTTAGCCTTCAATCCCCGCATGACGCAATAACGCATCAATTTTCGGCTCACGACCACGGAAGCGTTTGAATAGCTCCATCGGCTCTTCACTGCCACCCATTTCTAGGATGTTATTCAAGAAGCTTTGTCCGGTGTCTTTGTTAAAGATACCTTCTTCTTCAAAACGTGAATAAGCGTCACTTGAAAGCAGTTCGGCCCATAAGTAGCTGTAGTAACCTGCGCTATAACCACCAGCAAAAATATGGCTGAAGGCATGTGAGAAACGGTTCCATTCTAGACTTGGTAATACCGCCACTTTGGATTTCACATCCGCCAGCGTTTCCAGCACTTTCGCGCCAATTTCTGGGTCGTATTGTGAATGGAGCGTGAAGTCGAATAGACCGAACTCTAACTGGCGTAGGATAAACATTGCCGATTGGAAGTTCTTCGCCGCAAGCATCTTATCCAGCATTTCTTTTGGTAGCGCTTCACCGGTTTGGTAATGACCAGAAATGAACGATAGCGCCTCTTCTTCCCAACACCAGTTTTCTAAGAACTGACTTGGTAACTCAACCGCATCCCAAGGAACGCCATTAATGCCCGATACCGCTGCCACTTCAACTTGAGTCAGCATGTGGTGAATACCGTGACCAAATTCATGGAACAAGGTTACGACTTCATCATGCGTAAACAAGGCAGGTTTATCACCCACTGGCTTGTTGAAGTTACAGGTTAAATAGGCCACTGGTGATTGAGTTGAGCCATCAGCCAGCGTGCGACGTACCCGACACTCATCCATCCAAGCGCCACCACGTTTGTGCTCGCGAGCGTATAAATCTAAGTAGAAGCTACCGCGCAATTGACCTTGGCTATCGGTGATTTCAAAGAAACGTACTGACTCATGCCACACATCAACGCCAGTTTTTTCAGTCACTGTCATGCCAAAGACTCGATTTAATACTTCAAATAAACCAGATACTACTTTTGATTCTGGGAAGTATGGGCGTAACTCTTCATCGGAAATTTGGAACAATTTTTGTTTTTGCTTTTCGCTGTAGTATGCAATGTCCCACAGGTTTAATTCGGTCACACCACATTCTTGCTCAGCAAATTGGCGTAGTGCTTCAACTTCACGTTCACCTTGTGGTTTGGCTTTAGTCGCCAAGTTATTAAGAAACTCTAAGACTTGCGCTGGCGTTTCTGCCATTTTGGTGGCGAGCGATTTTTCAGCATAAGAGCTAAAACCAAGCAAGCGTGCGATTTCATGACGAAGTTTTAATTCTTCAGCCATCACTTCGGTATTGTCCCACTTACCCGCATTTGGACCACGATCAGAAGCGCGAGTCACAAAGGCTTCGTACATTTCTTGGCGCAATACTTGGTTATCACAATACGTCATCACGGGAATGTAAGATGGCATTTCTAACGTTAATAACCAACCATCCAACTCTTTCGCTTCTGCATTCGCTTTTGCTGCCGCCATGGCAGATTCTGGCATACCGGCTAATTCTGCTTCATCGGTAATATGTTTAGTCCACCCCATAGTGGCATCAAGCACATTATTTGAGAACTTAGAACCAAGCTCAGATAAACGTTTGCTGATTTCACCATAACGCTTTTGTTGATCGGCAGGTAGACCAATCCCCGATAGTTCAAAATCTTTTAATGCATCGGTGATCGATTTTTGCTGAGCGGTAGTGAGACTAGTAAATTCATCGCTGGCTTTAAGCGCTTTATACGCTTCATAAAGCCCTTTATGTTGACCAACCCAAGTACCGTACTCAGACAATAGTGGCAAACAGGCTTCATAAGCTTCACGTAACTCTTCGCTATTTTGAACTGAGTTTAAGTGACTGACCGGTGACCAAAGACGACTTAAACGATCATCCGTTTCCGTTAGTGGTTCACAAAGGTTATCCCACGTTGGCTTTTCACCACCAGCAAGCACCTTTTCAACTTGGGCGCGGCAATCGGCAATCGCTTGTTCTACAGCAGGCTGGACATGCTCTGGTTTAATTTGAGAAAACGGTGGTAAACCATCTTTAGATTCAACGAACGAGAGTAACGGATTAGACATGAATGCTTTCCTTAATTCGTGTATCCCCTTTGTACTTGAAGCTGCAGCTTTGTTGACGGCGTTCATTCGCCCCCCTATCTCTTTATTAAAGAAAGTCATAGACAAGCTATGCTCATGGGGCCTCATTCTCTTGTCGCCTCACTGCAACTCCAATTACTTTGGGGATAGTGATTCTTCTATATTTAGAAACTTTTCTTTAGGTATAAATGTAGGCTAACTCACTAGATTTCAATGGCGCTGAAAGTAAAAACTACTTTGGGCTTTCTTTTATCAGGCAAGGCTCAATAATATTCGGTATCATAGACGGTAATATTGACCCAATTTCAAGAGATAAACCATGCTGAGTTATCGCCATAGTTTTCACGCTGGCAACCATGCCGATGTGGTAAAACACATAGTACAAAGCTTAATTTTGAATGCCTTAAAGCAAAAAGATAAGCCGTTCGTTTACCATGATACGCATGCTGGTGTAGGCCGCTACGACTTAACTCACGAATGGTCAGAAAAAACCGGTGAATACAAACAAGGCATCGCACGCATTTGGGGACAAAACCTTCCTGAAGAAGTGACGAGCTACTTAGAGTCAATCAAAGTACTCAATGATAGTGACGAACTACGTTACTATCCGGGCTCTCCACGCGTAGCACGTGCTCACTTACGCAATCAAGACCGCATGGTGTTAACAGAACTTCACCCCAGTGATCATCCGCTTTTAGAGCAAGAATTTCATCGTGATCGCCAGGTTAAAATCCATCAAAAAGACGGTTTCGAACATTTAAAAGCCAGCTTGCCACCGAAAGAGCGTCGTGGTTTAGTGCTCATCGATCCGCCTTATGAATTGGCTCACGAATACCAAGATGTGGTGAGAGCCATTGCACAAAGCCATAAGCGCTGGGCGACCGGTATTTATGCCATTTGGTATCCTGTGGTTTATCGTCATACGATTGATGACATGATTGCCAATCTTAAAAAACTCGATATTCGTAACATTTTGCAAATTGAATTAGGCGTCTCTGCCGATAGTCTTGAGCGCGGTATGACGGCATCGGGCATGATAGTGATTAATCCACCGTGGAAATTAGAAAGCCAAATGACCGAAATTTTGCCTATGCTACAACAAGCAATCGCGCCAAGCACAGGCCATCATAAAGTTGAGTGGATTGTTCCAGAATAATCAGCAATAAATTGAACTAGGGTTGCATAATTCATCTGCTACCCTCATTACATAAAGACAGACATAACAGGTTACGGAGAACAGAATGACAACGCATTTTGATTACATTTGTATTGGTGGCGGTAGTGGCGGTATTGCATCAGCTAACCGTGCAGCCATGTACGGCGCAAAAGTGGCACTGATTGAAGCACAAGATCTGGGTGGCACTTGTGTCAACGTAGGCTGTGTACCTAAAAAAGTAATGTGGCACGGCGCGCAAGTAGCGGAAGCGATTAACCTGTATTCAAAAGATTACGGCTTTGATGTTGAGCTAAAAAGCTTTAACTGGGCCAAAATGGTAGAAAACCGTCAAGCCTATATTGGCCGTATTCACCAATCTTACGACCGCGTATTAGGTAATAACAAAATCAATGTTATCCGAGGCTTTGCTAAGTTTGTGGATGAGAAAACCGTTGAAGTTAACGGCGAGCAATACACGGCGGATCATATCCTGATCGCTGTCGGTGGTCGTCCAACCATTCCAAACATTCCTGGTGCTGAGTACGGTATTGATTCAAATGGCTTTTTCGAGCTAAACGAACAGCCCAAACGCGTTGCTGTGGTTGGTGCCGGTTACATCGCGGTAGAGATTGCTGGCGTACTGAGCGCTCTTGGCACGGAAACTCATTTATTTGTTCGTAAAGAATCACCGCTACGTAGCTTCGATCCTATGATTGTCGAGACTTTAGTTGAAGTAATGAACACCGAAGGCCCAACGCTACACACTAACTCTGTACCAAAAGAGGTAGTAAAAGAAGCTGACGGTAGCATTACTCTTCACCTAGAAAACGGTGAAAGCCAAAATGTTGATACTCTAATTTGGGCAATTGGTCGTCATCCAGCAACCGATGCCATTAACTTAGATGTGACTGGCGTAGCAACCAACGATCGCGGTTACATCAAAGTGGATGAATACCAAGAAACCAATGTTAAAGGCATCTACTGTGTTGGCGACATCATGGAAGGCGGTATTGAACTCACCCCTGTTGCAGTCAAAGCCGGTCGTCAATTATCTGAGCGTTTATTTAACGGTAAAACCGACGCTAAGATGGATTACAACCTAGTGCCAACCGTGGTATTTAGCCACCCGCCAATTGGTACTATTGGTTTAACTGAGCAAGACGCTAAAGCGCAATACGGTGAAGACAATGTCAAAGTCTATACCTCAGGCTTTACCGCTATGTACACCGCCGTCACTTCACACCGTCAACCATGTAAAATGAAGCTGGTGTGTGCTGGTGATGATGAAAAAGTGGTTGGTCTGCACGGTATTGGTTTTACCGTTGACGAAATGATCCAAGGCTTTGCGGTTGCCATGAAGATGGGTGCTACCAAAGCAGACTTTGATGCTGTTGTCGCCATTCACCCAACGGGTAGTGAAGAATTCGTTACCATGAGGGGTTAGTGTAGAAAAAGCATCTTACACGCGTAAATAATTCTGGAAAATAATCAACTACTGACTATGGTGTATGGTCAGTGGTTTATGCTTCAGCGGTGATAATCAAAAGGTGAACCATTAGATTCACCTTTTCACGTTTAGCTATATCGCCGCTAACTTATGATCTTAAGGATCGAGCTCGACATGCAAATGATTAGCATGAAACAAAATGTCGTAGTTGGCATCCATGGTGTTTCTCGCCAAGTTAGTTAGTGCCTGCTGAGCTTGTTGATAGGTGAAAGCATCTTGCGGCCAGTGGGCGGAGTTCCAAGATGGATTGAGATCCACCGCGTCCCCGGTTTGGTGGAAACTATTAATACTTGATGGACCTAATGAATCATTCCTTCTTGGATTACGCCAACCTGACGTGACACGCAGTGGATAACCCCAAGCTTGGCGAATTGTTTGAGCGATGTGTACAGACTCACCGATCACAGCATAAGTGGGGCCGTAATCAGAATAGGTAGAAAACTCATCAAATGTGAAGTTTGTAATGCCTGCTGGGAAATTCGCCGCTGTAATAATGCTGTCACGAGTGGGGGTATTACGTGCAAAGTCTGGACGAAAATCGAGTTTATCTACGTACTCTTGCCGAATTTGAGATTTCACTTCTTGTTCTATTTCGACAGAATCTGTCTCTTCACCACCTGATAGCGCTTTGATTTGGTATTTCAGCTTATGCGAAGCTGGGATCAATATGTTCTGGCACATTTAGGGTAACGATAAGCTGATTCTCACCACTCTGAGTAGTGAAGACACCATCATTTGGCAATACTTCAATAATAGAAAAATCGTCAATATCGAACGTATGCGCATTCCACCATCCTTGATTTGATAGCGTACGGCTACCATTAAAAATCAGACGAGAACCGACTTGGATAGATAGGTTCGCGGTCGTGGAGCCGTTACCATGATCGGAGTAGTAGTGAACATCCGCTTTGTAAGTACCGAAAATTGGGTCAAGAAATGTAAATGTCTCAGGCCCATAGCCATCGGTATCATCGATATCTAGCCTTGCGCCTGGGATACCGCTTAAATTGCCGTACCACGCTTTATTGCCATTGGGATCGGTAATGTGCATATCCACATCAGTATCGTTCGATGACCATGTTAATATGATGGTGATTGAGCGATTCTGCGTTGTACTTTGTGCGGCCGCGCGCGCAGTGGAGTCGATAGAGAACAATTGGACTTGCTGCCCTTCACGATTGATGATCTCAAGTGTGGGTATTGTGCCAGTATTGCCGAGTGCATCGGTCGCTCTCAGCTCAATACTGTTTGATCCAGGCAACAATGAGATAGTGTGATCGAACTCACCATTTGCCGTTACGGAGATAAAAGAATCAAGACCATTCAAGTTGAGCACTAACCGACCATTTTCAAATGTCCCATTGGTATCGGCTACTGTGCCGACGAGCTTAAACACATTATCGGAGACGACAAGTCCATCGGTGATCTCAGGTACCAACTCAATCAAAGGTGAAACCGATGAGTCACCCCTCACGAGTTGCTCTGAAAGTTCTACGCTGGCTGTCGCCATATCAAAACTGACGAATTTTTCATTGTAGCCCGGAATATAGAGTTTTACCTCGTTTTGACCGTTAGGGATATTTTGAATCACAAACGGTGAGAGTTGAGATTGTAGCGCCCCATTTAGATAAACCGATGCTCCTGAAGGTGTCGTATTCAACACTAGAGTGTGATCATCTTGCGGCTTTTTTACCGCCGCAATGAACCCACCATAAAACAGTTGGCTGATAGAAATTTTAAGCTGACTGCCTGTTAGCGAAGTGTGAGGGTAAACTTCCCAACCGTTATCCCCGAGCGCAAGTACCAGAGGTTCTACACCCAGATCGGTTACCTCTTCGCTGTTGTAAGGTATTGCCACGAGAGCTGCAGGTGAAAAAGATTGCCCTATTGGCTGCAAGGTGATCGGTGCGCCTACGGCTTGATAGCCTTGTGGAAGAATAGGCATATGCTCTTTATCTGAGATGATACCAACCTCTAGCTTAACATCGTCAGGAATCTGCACACTGCCTGCTTCAATCAGGAGGTTTGCTCCATATGCTAGGTCTTGTGGGTCATCGACAGAAAGGTTGACTGGCGTGCTATTGTCTGCGGAGTAGATAGCTGAGACTCCTGAATCAGGCTCATAAGTGATGTTAAAACTGGTTTCACCATTAATAGTTCCGTTGAGAAGTGACTGCACGGTTAAGGTTGTTTCTCCGAGTGGTAACAGTAACCCAGCTAACGTAAAGGTGCCGTCTGTGGCAACCGGGGCTGTGATGCTAGGAAATTGCTTGTATTGAACTGAAGTGCCTTCTTCTACGATCGAGACGGATCCTGTAATGTTGAACATTCGCTCCTTCACAACAGAACCATCTTCAATATCCAGCGTGATGGTGTTGTTGTTGTGAAGACAACCACTTACCATCAGAGAAATAAAAATGGCCATAAATAGCCTGACATTCAGCCCCTTAAAAGTAGGTCGTTTTTTTCTCATCGTTGTTACTCCATTAACCTATATGAACCTTGTATTAATGCACAAAGAAAATGTCAAATAAACGCGCTGAGAGTAAATAACTTAAATTCAAATAGTTATCTTTATTTTTGTCTAATTTTTAATTCTTTTGCAGTTAAGTTTGCAAGAAGTAGAGTGAACAGTAGAGTTCCTTCCCTCAAACTACTCTTCAACTGGTTGTAGTGTTCGACCAAAGCTTTATTGTCATTGAGGGGGAGAGAATCACTAGTGTGTAGAAGGCACTCTAACTCAGAGTCCTTCGCGATTAATTGCACCGCTACACCATCATTTATCACTTCTAACAAGCATAGCTTTAAAGCTCGTAAGGTGCCTAATTTTTATATAAACCCGAGTTCAAGTAATTCTTTGATAGCTTGTCCATTTCATCAAGCGTTACTTCGACATAAATATCGAGATCTATTTTTGAACTGGATCCAACTATCGAAGGCACACCCATACGCTCAATCAGAGCGGGAGGTAAAGACTTTATAAGAAGTGATTGATGCAGATGAAACAGAGCTTCACAAATTCTCTGGAATTAATTCAGAGAAAAGAACTTCATGCCCACTTTAAGGTCTCTAGATAATAGTTATAAAGCAATAGTCGCGTTATTTATCAGCCGGAAAGCTAACACCCACTTGCTTTCTCACTTCTGTCGTCACCCTCGATACCCCTAATACCCTAGCCTTAGCATTATCACACAACTTACCTTGCTTAATTTGCTCGGCAAAAAACTGAGCCTCATAAGTCATGGTATTTTCGACTTGAGGTACACTCAAAATTTTTGCCTCTTCACCACGTAACTTCAAGATAATATGGTCGCACTCAGAAATGTGCTCAATAATCATTGAACCAGCTTCGCCTTGGATCTCACTTGGGATATTCGAATCTGAAACTTTAGAGTGGGAAATCACCACATCATGTTCTTTGTAACTCAAAATCACTGTACCGTGAGCATCAACGCCAGAATCAAGTAAGTGAGCACTCGCTTTAATCGTTTCAGGTTCCCCAAATAGCGCTACAGCACTAGAGACACAGTAGAAACCGATATCCATAATTGAGCCGTTTGAGAAGGCGGGATTGAAAGTATTCGGGTTTTCACCATCTAAATAACGCTGATAACGAGATGAATACTGGCAGTAGTTGATAAACACTTTATGCACTTTACCGAGCTTCTCAAGATTCTGGGTAATGAGCTGGAAATTAGGTAGGTACTCCGTTTTAAATGCTTCAAACAGCACCACACCATTTTGTTCAGCTACTTGGTACATATGCTCAGCTTGAGTGATATTCGAGGCAATAGGCTTTTCACAAATCACATGTTTACCATTTTCTAACATCAACACGCTTTGTTCATAGTGTAGAGAGTTCGGGCTAGCAATGTAGACCGCATCAAACGCATCACTTTGCGCCATAGTCTGTAAATCGGTAAAACACTGTGCTTGAGCGTTAAACGGCGCAGCAAACTCTGCCGCTCGCGCTTCGCTGCGTGAATATACGGCGGTTAATTCAAATTCATTCACTTCTAATGCGGCTTGCACAAAGCGTTCAGTGATCCAGTTTGTCCCGATAATGGCTAGACGTAGCATAGTGTTCCTTTACTCCCAATCAACAAAAAACCGTAGAAGTTACTCCTCTACGGTTTTCATCATACGTAAATTTATCTCGCTGAGTAACTAAATTTCACAATACCCAAAGCGACAACGTCAGGTACGAGGGATATTTAACCTTTATATAACTTTGGATTAAACACGTCTCGCAACCAGTCACCAAGCAAGTTAATCACTAGCACTATGGTTACCAATACAATTCCAGGGAACGCCGTGATCCACCAAGAGCCTGAGAAAATGTAATTAAAACCAATACTAATCAATGAGCCCAATGATGGTTGGTCAACCGGCAAGCCTAAACCAAGGAAAGACAGTGCTGCTTCTGACATAATCGCATTGGCAATTTGCACCGTTGAGATAACCAAAATTGGTGATAAACAGTTCGGTAAAATATGACGGAACATGATGCGAGGTGAACGGAAACCCATTACACGTGCCGCTTCCACATACTCTTTCTTCTTCTCAGCCAATACGGATGCACGAACGGTACGCGCGTATTGTGGCCATTCCGCGACACCGATAATCACGATCAGCATTAACACGGCATACTGACCATAAAATTCCCCACCGAAGCTGGCTTTGAAAATCGCCGAAACAATAATCGCGACCATCATAGTCGAGAAAGATAATTGGATATCAGCAAAACGCATTAGGAAGCTATCCATTCGACCACCGAAGTAACCGGCAGATAAACCAATAATGATGCCCAAAAACAGTTGCACCGCTACCGCGCAGAAGCCAATCATTAATGACAAGCGCGAGCCATATAAAATGGTTGAGAAAATATCACGCCCTTGGTCATCAGTACCCAACCAAAATGCAGGATCCCCTTCTGCCATCCAAGACGGCGGCAGTTCTGAGTTCATAATATCAATCGAGGTTAAATCATACGGGTCGGTTGGCGCGATCCATGGCGATAAAATAGCAGCCACAAAAAATGCCATAAATACCGCAAAGCTGACCATCGCCACTTTGTCACGCAGGAAGTAATACAAGATGTCTGATTGTTTGAAGCGTTCCCAACGAGTAGGAACAACAGATGAAGTTTGCTGATTCATAATTATGCTCCTTTTCCTGTGATATTGACGGTTGGGTTAACCAAACCATAAAGTAAATCGACGATGGTATTGGTAACCACAAAGATCAAACCAACGAAGATAACGTAAGCGGTAATTAACGGTGTATCGACACGGTTAATCGCTTCAAGGAAAAGAAAGCCTGTACCCGGCCATTGGAATACGGTTTCAGTCAAAATGGTGTATGCCACCATTGTACCAATCTGCACACCACCAACCGTTAATACTGGTAGCATGGTATTTTTCAATGCATGTTGGTAATAAATTTTGTTCATCGCCAAGCCTTTCGCTCGACAAAATTTAATGTATTCAGAGCCTAGCACTTCCAACATTTCAGAACGGACTAAGCGAATAAATAACGGCAACATGATTGAAGCTAAAGAAATACAAGGCAAGACTAAATGCGCTAAACCATCAAGTGTAAACAGACCAGAATCCCAACCTAGAATATCGCTGGTATCTCCACGTCCATAAGATGGCAGCCAACCTAGCTCTATCGAGAACACATACATCAACATAATCGCGGTTAAGAAAACCGGAATTGAAATACCAACACTACTAAAGCCCATAATGATTTTGGTTAAAATACTTTTGGGATTGATAGCTGAATAAACGCCGAGTGGAATCGATAAAAAGATAATGATTAATGTCGCACCAAAAACCAGTTCTAATGTGGCAGGAAGTTTATCCAAAATCACTTCTGCCGCAGGTTTTTTAAAAAAATAAGATGTACCTAAATCGCCATGCAGTACATCCACCACAAAACGAGAATACTTTACTGTGAATGGGTCATTGAGTCCCAATTCATCACGCAATGCTTGTCGCTCAGCTTCTGAAACTGATTGCCCGACTAACTCACGTAACGGGTCGCCTAGGTTATCCTGTATGGAAAACGCTACTAGACTGATCACAAACATCACTATCAGTGCCTGAAATAGGCGCTTGACCAGAAACGTTAACATTCCTTGCCCCTTAAATAATCCATTAAGCGCTGGTTAGCTCCATATTTCTTAGAAGTAACCAGCTTATTTTTATAGGGCCGTATAACTCGATTCGAGAATATACGGCCTATTGTTCATTAATAAAAACGAATTAATCTCGTTAAATTAGCTTATTTTTCATCAACGACTAAATCACCAAAGTATGGGAAGTTCATCGCATTCACAATTGGTGTAATGTGAACATTAGACTTCGCACCCCACGCTAGGTTTTGCCAATGTAGTGGTACAAAAGCGGCGTCATCATAAAGAATACGTTCAACTTTTTGCAGTTCAGCACTACGCTTCGCTGGGTCAGTTTCAGTATTGGCTTCATTAATCAGCTTATCAACTTCTGGGTTTGAGTAGTGACCACAGTTATATTGACCTTTACCTGTTTTCTCATCACGAGTCATGGTTAAGAACTCGGTTAGGTTAGCAGAATCTTCTGTATCCGCATGCCAACCAATCATCAACATATCCGCTGCACACTTATCAAACTCAGGCCAGTATTGCGCTTTAGGCATGGTTTTCAAATCAACCTTGATACCAATTTTCGACAACATGGCTGCCGCTGCTTGAGCTATTTTTGCATCATTGACATATCGGTTATTTGGCGCAATCATGGTTAAGCTAAAGCCATCTTCATAGCCCGCTTCTTTCATTAGCTCTTTCGCTTTTTTCAAATCATAACGAGGCTTTAGGTCCGCGTCATAACCAGCATAACCTTCTGGACTCTGCTGACCAGCAGCCGTTGCGAAACCTTTCATGATTCGCTTAGCAATCCCTTCATTATTAATGGCATAAACGATCGCCTGACGGACACGCTTATCTTTTAACGCTGGGTTGCTTTCTTGGTTCATTTGGAAAGAAATAATACGTGTACCAGGAAGCGTCACCAAATCAATACCATCGGCACCTTTCACTCGGTCATGATCATTTGGCGCAACCGGAGCAATCATATCTACACCACCAGAAAGCAAAGCGGCAACACGTGTTGCATTTTCTTTGATTGGTTTAAGTGTCAGGTGATCAACATTACCTTTTGAGTCTTTATCCCAGTAATCAGCAAAACGTTCAAAATCGACTTTTACGCCTTGTTCACGATCAGTCACAATGAAAGGACCGGTACCAGAAATATGAGTTGATGCATAAGAGTTGCCATGCTTCACAATTGCAGATTTATCGTTGCCATTTTCATCTTTACCAGTATAAAACTTGCTATCCATAGGGAAGATGTAAGTAGCAGATTGAAGCACTAGAGGGAAAGCATCTTTAGTCACAAGATCGACGGTGTAATCATCAACTTTTACTGCTTTTTCAAACGGTTCAAAAATAGCTTTAAAATCTTGTGAGTGTTGTAAACGGTTAAAAGTCCACACTACATCATCGGCCGTCATTGTATTGCCTGAATGGAATTTCACACCTTTACGCAAATGAAAACGCATGGTTTTATCATCAATTCGCTCCCACTTTTCAGCCAAACGAGCTTCAAATTCAAACTTTTGGTTATAGCGAACGAGCGGGTCAAACACCATATGAGACAGCTGTAAAGTACCACCTGATAATTGCTCATGCGGATCCATTGATACTGGGTCAGCATCATAAGCCACGGTAATATCAGCAGCCATTGTATTAAAGCTCAAACCCGCAGCCATTAATGCTACGGCTAATTTGCTCTTCATCATTTTCATTTGCATAACTCCTTCATGCGGGAGGACATCCCTTGTTTTTATTTAGAGTGTGTTGTGTTTATACATCTGTGGTCGCATAGGCAACGAACTCTCGCGGCCCATACGATACGCCGTTAAGCGATTTGCATATCTTCTCTAAGGCCAGTAAATTCCGGCATTAAAGAAATCAATTGTTTACTGTATTCGTGTTGCGGATCAGTAAACAGTTGCTCTGTTGGAGACACTTCCAATAATTGCCCCATTTTCATCACACCAATGCGATCGCACATTTGACGAATAACTGGCAAATCATGACTGATAAATAACATGGTTAAGTTCAGCTCATCTTGTAAGTCTTTTAATAGATTCAAGATCTGTGCCTGAACCGACACATCTAGTGCAGAGGTTGGTTCATCACAAATCAATAAACGTGGACGGGTTGCTAAAGCACGAGCAATCGAAATACGTTGACGCTGACCACCAGAGAATTCATGTGGGTATTTCACACCCGCCATACGCCCCAAGCCAACGTGATCCAACAGATCATGCACGATCTTGCGCGTTTCGTTTTCATCACGGGTTAATTTGTGGAAACGAATCGGCTCAGCAATGATGTCGAAGATTTTCATACGAGGGTTCATTGATGTATAAGGATTTTGGAACACCATCTGCATCTGACGACGGAATGGTCGACGTTCACGCTCTGATTTAATGGCTGTTAAATCAATCCCTTCAAAGGTCACTTTGCCTTCATTTGGTGCGTATAGCCCGGCAATGACACGAGCAATCGTTGATTTACCCGAACCAGACTCCCCAACCAAACCAAAGGTTTCCCCTTCATGAACATCAAAACTGACATTATTAGAGGCTTGCACATATTCTCTACGTGATTCGAACAACGAGTCTTTGGTGGTAAAACGTAAACTAACATTTTCAACACTCAACAATGGCCCTCTGTAATCACGCTGATCTTGGCTTTGCCCTAACCAGTGACTTTTAATATCGAGTGGTTCAAGTTCATGTGCCTCTTCGATATAGCTCACTAATGGAAAACGATCGAATTTTTTATCCGAACGAGGAACGGCTGAAATTAAGCTGCGAGTGTAGGTGTGCTCAGGAGTGCCAAGTACCTTGGCAGTCGGACCAAACTCAACAAGGTCACCACGATACATTACGGCGACTTTATCGGTAACGTTAGAAACTACACCCATATCATGGGTCACCAACATACAACCGACATTATTCTTGATACACAAATCACGAATAAGGCTAAGAATTTGATCTTGAATCGATACATCAAGTGCGGTGGTTGGCTCATCAGCAATAATTAATTCAGGCTCACCAGCTAATGCGATGGCAATCACCACACGTTGACGCATGCCACCAGAAAATTGGTGAGGGTATTGTTTTAGACGATTTTCAGGTTGAGGAATGCCTACTTGGTTCATTAAGTTTAATGCACGTTCGTAAGCTTCTTTTTCCGATACCTTCATATTGGCATGAATGGTTTCAGTAAGTTGATGTTCAACCGTAAATAATGGGTTCAATGATGTCATTGGATCTTGGAAAATAAACCCAATTTTGGAGCCACGTACTGAACGCATTTGTTCAGGCGTTAAACCTGAAATTTTCTCGCCATCCAAGAAAACATCGCCACCAGCGATACGGCCAGGAGGGCTTAACAGATCAATCACCGCATTACCAACGGTCGATTTGCCTGCACCAGACTCACCAACGACACCGACGATCTCACCGCGCTCAATGCTGAAAGAAAGGGATTTTACTGCGGCGTGAACACCGTGACGCGACGGATACTCGATCCGCAAATCTTTAACTTCTAAAAGTGGCATTACCAGACCTCTACTGCTTTGACAGCTTTCTGCCTTGTCTGTAAAAAAACGAATCCATTCGTTGTAATCCTCATCCCCAAAAGGAGGGAAGACAAATTGTGTTTTCCAATTTGGCAAACAATTAATGAAAATGCAATAAAACAGCATATTAAACGCTAAAAAAAGCCGTATAAAGCACATTTATTAACAAAATTTCAACAAAGGATAGATAATATTGCTGACAAAATAAACAACACAACAGATTTAGCTTAAAAAGCATGCAGTAGATCACAGCAGATTGTCATGCAACCAATGCATAAATAAGCAAATAATATTAAGAGAAGCTATAATTAAAACAAAAGAAATACATAAATATAAAGTTAAAGCTAATAATCAGTCAGCTTTAGAGGCTGCAATATTTTAATACCCAGAAGCCCTTTTTTAGATATGACTTCTTAAAAATAGTCACTGAAGAGCCAAGAGCCTAATATCAAAATCACCTTTCGATCTGGCACGATTGAAACACAAAAAAACCGCATCATTTCTGATTCAGTTTTTTAATGTAGTCGGTGAAGAGCCAGATTCTAATATCAGACGAACCCCGCCCCGTCGGGCCTAGATACAAAAAACCTCACATTTCTGATACGGTTTTTTAATGTGGTCGGTGAAGAGCCAGGTTCTAATATCAGACGAACCCCGACTCGTCGGGCTTGAATACAAAAAAAACCGCATCATTTCTGATACGGTTTTTTAATGTGGTCGGTGAAGAGCCAGGTTCTAATATCAGACGAACCCCGACTCGTCGGGCT
>NZ_JBLWZK010000007.1:0-152372 GCF_048266485.1 Vibrio sp.
GCCGGAATTTTGTAGCTTGCCGGGCCGCTGGTCATTAAGCGCCCTTTTTCATTCCACACCAATTCCTCAGTCGTCAGCCAACCCACACCTTGTATGAAGCCGCCTTCTATCTGGCCAATATCTATCGCAGGGTTTAGCGATGCGCCAACATCATGCAAAATATCAGTACGTAGAATTTTGTACTCGCCTGTTAAGGTATCGACAACCACTTCTGAGCATGATGCACCATAAGCAAAGTAATAGAATGGGCGACCGCGAGCTCTTTCATGATCATAATGAATCTTCGGTGTGCGGTAGAATCCCGTACTCGACAGCGATACTTGGTTGAAATACGCCTGCTGGACAAATTCAGCAAATGGGATCAATTGGTCGCGTACTTCCACCACACCATTGTTGAATATGACTTCTTCTGGGGTCACTTTGTAGTGATTTGCAGCGAAATCAACCAAACGTGCTTTAATCGTCATCGCCGCATTTTGCGCTGCTTTACCGTTCAAATCCGTACCCGATGACGCTGCGGTTGGCGAGGTGTTTGGTACTTTGTCGGTATTGGTTGCCGTGATTTGAATTTGGTCAATATCGACACTGAACTCTTGCGCGACAATCTGCGCCACTTTGGTATTCAAACCTTGCCCCATTTCTGTACCACCGTGGTTCAGGTGAATACTGCCATCGGTATAAATATGAATCAGCGCACCGGCTTGGTTTAAGAACGTTGCGGTAAATGAAATACCAAACTTCACAGGGGTTAATGCAATCCCCTTTTTCAAGATTGGACTATTGGCATTAAATTCCGCTATTTCTTTACGGCGTTTTTGATATTCACTGGTTTTTTCTAGCTCTTCTGTGATGTCAAGTAAGCAGTTATCTTCTACTTTTTGATAGTAGTGAGTGGTATCTCGCCCTTCTCCGCCGTAGTAGTTTGCTTTACGAATTTCCAGCGGATCTTTACCGAGATAGTGGGCAATTTCATCCATGATGTGTTCAATGGTCATCATGCCTTGCGGGCCACCGAAACCACGGTAAGCGGTATTGGAAGCGGTATTGGTTTTACAGCGATTACCCACTACCTTGGCATCACCTAGGTAATATGCATTGTCCGAGTGGAACATTGCGCGGTCGACAATTGAATGTGATAAATCAATCGAATAACCACAATCACCTGAATTGATTAATTCTGCGCCATGAATGCGTCCATCCTCATCAAAGCCAATACGATACTGGTTATAAAATGGGTGACGTTTACCGGTCATGATCATATCGTCATTACGCCACAAGCGAATCTTGGTCGGCTTTTGAGTCAAGCTCGCAATTACCGCGGCAATACAAGCTGGCGCATTGGCTTGGGTTTCTTTCCCTCCAAAGCCACCGCCCATACGACGCATATCTACCACGACTTTGTGCATCGCAACGCCCAATACTTCTGCCACCACTTTTTGGATTTCAGTTGGGTTTTGCGTTGAGGTATAAACGATCACCCCACCATCTTCGGCAGGTACGACGCTACTGGCTTGGGTTTCTAAATAGAAATGCTCTTGACCACCAATATTTAGCTCGCCTTCTAATACGTGTTTGGCTGAGGCAAGCGCACCTTGGTAATCACCACGCTGTTGCACATGGGTTTCATGTACGAAGTGTTTTTTCTCGAGCGCTTCTTTAACATCTAAAATAGCCGGTAATGGTTCGAATTCAATCTCAGCCGCTAAGGCCGCTTTACGTGCGGTTTCCATATCTTTTGCTGCCACCGCAATGATCGGTTGGCCGTAATATTCCACGACCCCATCTGCTAATAATGGATCGCCAGGAAATACTGCACCGATATCCAACTCACCCGGCACATCTTTACTGGTGATGGCAATTTCAACACCCTCAAATTCGTAACAAGGATCGGTATTGATGCTGACAATCTTGGCATGCGCTTCGGTGCTTAAACGGCAATAGACATGCAGCTGATTTGGGAACTCTAAACGGTCATCAATATAAACCGCTTCGCCAGACACTTGCTTATCGGCACTATCATGTTTAACGGCTTTACCTACGCCGGTTTTCAGATCTTGATTATATTGTGCGAGTAGCTCGTCATAGCTTAATTTTGGAGAATGATTAGACATAAGACGTGACCCTCGTTTCAATACTATGTTTCTTAAAGTTATGACTGTTTTGCTGTGACATGACCTTGGTTTGTTGCTCTAGGAAAAAACGTAGAAGCATATTGCAGGCGGTTTTAGAGCGATATTCTTTACTGGCCCTAAAATCAGACAGTGGCTCAAAATCTTGATCTAACTGCACCATAGCTGCTTCGACAGTGGCTTTATCCCATGCTTTTCCTATTAAAGCTTTTTCACATAACTCGGCCCGCTTTGGCGTTGCTGCCATTCCGCCAAATGCCACGCGAGCATCCATCACCACATCATTTTCAATGGTGAAATTAAACGCTCCACAGACTGCAGAAATATCATCATCGATGCGCTTTGATAATTTATAGGCGCTGAAAAACTGCTGCTTATTATTATTTTCAAGATCATCAGGCTTAGGAATAATAATTTGTTCGATAAATTCAGATTCTTGCTGAATCGTTACTTTGTAATTAATAAAGTATTCATCAATTTGAATTTCTCGAACCTGCTGCCCTTTTCGTAATTTCAGGCGGGCATTAAGCGCAATAAGGAGAGGGGGCGTGTCACCAATAGGAGACGCATTGGCAACATTGCCCCCAATAGTGCCTTGGTTACGTACTTGTAATGATGCAAAGCGATGCAGTAGGTGACCAAAATCAGGATAATATTTGGCTAGTGTGGCGTAACAATCGCTAATCGGCATATTGGCACCAATCACGATATCTTGTTCAGTTTCATGAATAGTTTTCATATCCGTAACGCCAGTAACGTTAATCAGTGTTTCAATTTCACGGTGGAATTGCGTAACTTCTAGAGCGAGATCAGTACCACCAGCGACCAGTTTTGCTTTTGGATGGCGATCATACAATTCGGCTAATTCATCAATGGTCGTTGGTGAGAAACTCGTTAAATTGCCCAATACTAACGGTGCGGTTTTGGATTCAATCTTCTCAAGTTTGGCGATGGTTTTTTGCTCAAGTTCGGCAAATTGATCAAGCAAAGGTTGGTCTGAACTTAGCGATAAAGCTGCATCAACAATAGGACGATAACCAGTACAGCGGCAAAGGTTGCCTGCCAATGATTCCATCACATCTTCTTTATCCGCACTTGGTTTGTTCTTACTCAAAGCAAACATCGACATAATAAAGCCCGGTGTACAGTAACCACATTGCGAACCATGAAAGTCCACTAATGCCTGCTGTACTGGGTGCAGTGATTGTTTGTTTTTAAGATCTTCGACCGTAATTAATTGCTTTCCGTGTAATGATGACACAAAGGTCAAACATGAATTGACACTACGGTATTGCAACTTGCCATCCACAAGCTCGCCAAGTACCACAGTACATGCGCCACAATCACCAGAACCACACCCTTCTTTGGTGCCAGTTTTATGTAACTCGGTACGTAAGTAATTTAACACTGTCATATTTGGTGAAATATTGGTTTCACGCTTCAGTGTTTGATTGAGTAAAAACGTAATCAAAGTGCTTCTCCTGTGCTCACTTATTCGCTATTGGAGAACGGTTTTTTATCGTGCCGTTTAACCTATAGCTCACTTCCTTTGCATTAAGTATTGGATTTCTTGACTCAATGGTCAAGTTTTGGCGATCACATTTTTTAAACAATTTTGCAACACTTTGATTTTAAGATATAAAAAAACCGCTGATAGACAGCGGTTTTGTTGACTACTCGATTTTTAATCAATATTACAATTCTGAAACCGTTTGATGTTGTGCTTTTGAAGCATTCACCAACAACACACCAACAACCAGAACAATAGAACCACATAATAAGAACAACATACGTCCTGTCATTTCATTTGGTAGTAGCGCCATTGCTAAGACACCAAAACCAGCAATACAAATTAATCGACCTAACATAGAACGCTGTTTAGTATCTAAATTATGTTGCTCCTCGCCGCTTGAAACAACCGGGGTATTCCAGTTTTCGAATAGTCTTTCTACTTCAACTTCACGCTCTGGAGTGCGACCTCTGTAAAAAAGCATCGTCAGTAGGAAGAAACCACCAGTAAAGACAACATGTGCAGCAAGGCTTATTGCTACTTTCAAGTCAGACCATTCACGCCCTGTTAAAGCTTGATCTAAGCCTAAAAAGCGTTCTACATCATGAGCTTGTAACGAGATGCCAAAAATCCAAGAAACGATACCGCCGACAATCAAAGTTGTCCAAGCTGACCAATCTGGTGTTTTACGGATCCACATACCCAATAGAATTGGAATCAACATTGGGAAACCAATCAAAGCACCAACATTTAGAACGATATCAAATAGACTTAAATGACGTAATGAGTTAATGAACAAACCAATTGCAATAATGATAAAACCCATTATTACGGTAGTTGTTTTACTCACCATAACCAACTCTTTTTGAGAAGCATTAGGGCGCACGATAGGACTATAAAAGTTCATTACGAAAATGCCTGCATTACGGTTCAAACCAGAGTCCATTGATGACATGGTTGCCGCAAACATAGCTGACATTAATAGGCCAACCATTCCTGCTGGCATCACATTTTGAACAAAGGCAAGATAAGCTGCATCACTCCCTACCGAAGCATAATCAGTGGCAAAGTTAGGCATAAATGCACCAACATACCAAGCAGGTAAGAACCAAATGACAGGGCCAATAATCATCAATACACAAGCAAGACCCGCTGCTTTACGAGCATTTTCACTGTCTTTTGCACATAAATAACGATAAGCATTAATCGAATTATTCATCACGCCAAATT
The DNA here is from genome assembly GCF_048266485.1 of Vibrio sp. GTDB lineage: Bacteria > Pseudomonadota > Gammaproteobacteria > Enterobacterales > Vibrionaceae > Vibrio. The sequence goes on from NZ_JBLWZK010000007.1 coordinate 4,870, forward strand.
GCTTGATGAAGATAAACACAACCCAAAGAACAAAGATGCTCATATAATTCAGATTGTTACCAACGAAGAAATCACCTTGGAAGTTACTTACAATGTTAGTGACACCACCACCTTGGAAGTAGGCTGCAACGGCACAAGTAATAGTTACCGCCATGATCACCAACATCTGCACGAAATCAGATGCAACAACCGCCCAAGAGCCGCCAGTTACAGACATCAGCATAAGCACTAAGCCAGTAACGATAATAGTGGCTTCCATTGGGATATCAAATACAGCCGCAACAAATATTGCAAGACCATTTAACCAGATACCTGCTGAAATCAAACTGTCTGGCATTCCACCCCAAGTAAAAAACTGCTCTGAAGTTTTACCAAAGCGTTGGCGAATAGCTTCAATACCTGTAACAACACGAAGTTGGCGGAATTTTGGTGCAAAATACATGTAGTTAACGAAGTAACCAAATGCGTTTGCTAAGAATAAGATAACAACAACAAAGCCATCGCTATAAGCACGCCCTGCTGCACCAGTAAAAGTCCAGGCAGAAAATTGAGTCATGAAGGCAGTAGCACCTACCATCCACCATAACATCTTACCTCCCCCCCTAAAGTAATCACTAGTAGAGGTAGTGAAAGTACGGAACATCCAACCAATCGCAATTAAAAAGAGGAAGTAGGCAGCAACAACAATAGTATCGATAGTCATTTTTTTGGGCCTTTAAAATAATTAAATTAACTGATTGCTAGACTACCTACTTCACCAACCATTTTGTAGTACAAATAACATTAAACATGATCTAGTGCATATTTTTAATGTGCGGTAGATCAATGCATGAAAACAAAAATATCAATACCTTACAAATATGTGTGAGGCAACCTTCATAAAATCAAACATTTATTGTATTACAAATATAAAGAGGATCATTTTAGGAAATATCGATGTATTGACATAAAAAATCCGATATCAAATGGTTTTTGATATCGGATTCATCATGAAGTTAAGCTTAAGCGAGTTAAAGAAAGTTGAAACCAGAATAAATACGCCAAACGAGAATGAAGCAACTCAATCAATACAATCCATCACTTGTCGTATAAGCACTTGTTTATATTGAAGAGTTTATTTAAAAACAAATTGGCCAAAAATAGTGGAAACATATCTCCTTAAGTGTTGCTTGCTGAATAAACGCCACAGCCTTTTAAGATCATTGAGATTAAAAACTGTGCTGCTTCATCATAATCTTTGCGGACCAATTTCTTTTTGTTCATCACCCGACAAATCTGCCAACCGAAGTCCGCATACGTTTGCGTCGCCGCCCATATAGTAAACATTAAGTGGTGTGGAGAAACCGCATCCATTCTGCCCTGCTCAATCCATGACTGAAACTTAGTAATGATCATTTCAGACTGCTGTTGCAATTCATCTTCAATATCTTTGGGTAAAGATTTTCCGCCCGACATCACTTCATTAGCAAATACTTTGGAAGCATATGCATGATCGCGAGAGATAATCAGTTTGGTCTTAATATATTCGGTTAACGCTTCGATAGGATCATCAAGCTCTTGAATAGGCTTGGACGATTGCAGTAAGGGCACAGTGACACTTTCAAGTACCGCACGATAAAGGTTATCTTTGGAATTGTAGTAATAATAGATATTTGGCTTAGGGATGTTGGCTTCTTTGGCAATATCTGCCACTTTGGTTGCCGCGTAGCCATATTTGGCAAAATGCTGGCTGGCCGCTTCAATAATGACGCTTTGATTTCGTTCTCTCACCTTTGCCACTTAGTCACTCCCGTCTTGTTACCAAAATCCGTTGTGATTAGTGTTTTATCATAGCGAGCGAGAAATTCATCCTTTTTTTCCAATCCATAGCTAGAAATGGAGATGTAACCAGAAATACGCTTTACGTCACTTGATGTCTTATGTGTCTGAGTATAGGAATGGGATTAAAAAGTCCCGAGCGGCATCATTACCTCATTAATCCGTCGCACACAAAACTAAGATTAATTTTTCAACCACTCGGGGCGCACTAAAGGAGACAAAAAGTGCGGTAAAAACTGAGTCCTTGCGGAATGAAAGGTTTATTCCCAAATACAAACCAAACATGCCAGTTAAATGCAAACACTCAGCTATACCCTTCGTAATTAAAGCTGCAGCTTTGTTGCCAGCGTTCATTCACCTCAATCACATAGGCAAGCTATGCTCATGAGGATTCATTCACTTGTCGCCTCGCTGCAACTCCAATTACTTTGGGTATATAACGAAAATAGAAATTCAAAGGTATCTAAAGCCGATTCCTCTAAATACCAACAATACTACTCACCACGAATATTATGTTTGCCGCGTGCTTCAATGGCTTTGATTAAGGCAGAGTGATCCCAGTTCGAACCATCCATCTCAGCACACTCGCCAAACAATTGTTGAGCGGTTGCAGTATTCGGTAGATCAAGACCTAATTGCTCAGCGCCGGTTAACGCAAGGTTTAAGTCTTTTTGGTGAAGTGCGATTCTAAAGCCTGGGTCGAATGTGCCTTTCACCATACGCTCGCCATGTACTTCCAAAATCTTCGAGTTAGCAAACCCCCCCATTAATGCATTACGTACGCGCGCAGGATCCGCACCGGCTTTTGAAGCAAAGACAAAGGCTTCGGAAACTGCTTCAATATTTAACGCGACGATAATTTGGTTGGCAACTTTACAGATTTGACCTGCGCCATTATCGCCCACTAGCGTAATGTTTTGTCCCATCACTTCAAATAGAGGTTTGGCACGTTCAAAGGCCGCTTCACTACCACCGACCATGATCGTTAGCGTGGCATTAATTGCTCCCACTTCACCCCCCGAAACCGGTGCATCTAGGTACTCGGCGCCACATTCTTTAATTTGTTTAGCAAACTCTTGAGTTTCAATTGGCGCAATCGAGCTCATATCAATCACTAGTTTACCTGCTGATAAACCTTGTGCGATACCATTGTCACCAAATAGTGCATCGGCAACATCTGGCGTATTTGGCACCATAGTAATAATCACATCAGCTTGCTGTGCGGCTTCTTTACCGCTGTGTACAACGGTCGCACCGCCATCGACGAGCTCTTGAGGTGGCGCAACAAAGTGGTCTGAAACCACAATCGAGTAACCAGCTTTCTGCAAGTTAACCGCCATTGGTTTGCCCATGATACCAGTGCCAATAAATGCAATTGTTGGTGTAGTCATAATCTCATCCTTAAAATTTATTTTTTATGTTCAGTAAATTCAATTACGCCATTTCTTTTAGCCAAATTAGCCCTTCTTGAGTGGTCGTCTTCGGCTTATATTCACAACCAATCCAACCGTCGTAACCGATGGTATCTAAATGGTTGAACAAAAATGGATAGTTAATCTCGCCAGTACCCGGTTCATGTCGACCTGGGTTATCCGCCAATTGAACATGTTGAATTTGGCCAAGATGTTCACTTAAGGTTGGCGCTAAATCGCCTTCCATGATTTGCATGTGATAAATATCGTATTGGAAATTCAAATTATCACTGCCTACCTTCTCAATGATGTCGAGAGCTTGCTTCGTATTGGTTAAGAAAAAGCCCGGAATATCACGAGTATTGATCGCTTCAATAATCAAGCTGATGCCATTTTCTTTCAGTGCTCCAGCGGCAAAGCGTAAGTTGCTCACAAAGGTTTCTTCTGCTTGCTGAGCTGTCACACCATCTGGCACGATACCCGCAAGGCAGTTGACCTGGCTGCAATCGAGCGCTTTGGCATATTGAATCGCTTTAGTGACGCCTTGTTGGAATTCTTCTACTCGACTTGGATCCACCGCAATACCGCGATCACCCGCGAGCCAATCACCAGCCGGTAGGTTGAATAACACTTGTTTTAGCTGGTTTGATTCCAATACACCTTTGATGGTGCTAGCTTCAAAATCATAAGGAAATAGGTACTCTACTCCCTGAAAACCGGCTTGTGCGGCTTGTTCAAAGCGTTGTAAAAAATCCACTTCGGTAAATAGCATTGATAGATTTGCCGCAAACTTAGGCATATCCTTCTCCTTTTTCTGCCACTAAAAATAGATATTCAAGCATTGAAGAAACTGCCAATGTGACAGCCCTTCAATGGTGTTATTATTGGTTAAAAGTAATCGCAGTTGGGGCGTCGCCTTGCTCCCCAGCTAAGCTTTCAAACTCATTAATGCCGTCGATTTCCACACCCATTGCGATGTTGGTCACGCGCTCTAAAATAAATTCCACCACCACTGGTACACGGTGTTTTTCCATCAATTTCTTCGCTTCTTCAAACGCGGCTGGTGCATCTTCAGGAGTACGAACACGAATCGCTTTACACCCTAGCCCTTCCACCACCGCCACATGATCGACCCCATAACCTTCCATTTCTGGTGCGTTTTGGTTTTCAAAAGCAAGCTGAACACAGTAATCAATATCGAACTGACGCTGCGCCTGACGAATCAACCCAAGGTAAGAGTTGTTCACGACCACATGGATATAAGGCAGATTGAACTGCGCACCGGCGGCTAATTCTTCGATCATAAATTGGAAATCGTAGTCACCTGAAATCGCCACAATCGGACGGTTTGGATCGGCCGCGCGAACCCCTAGCGCAGCTGGAATCGTCCAACCTAGTGGGCCTGCTTGACCACAGTTGATCCAGTGACGAGGTTTATACACATGTAAGAACTGCGCCGCAGCAATTTGCGACAAACCAATGGTGCTGACGTAACAAGTATCTTCACCAAACGCCTTGTTCATTTCTTCATAAACCCGCATTGGCTTCATTGGTACTTCTTCAAAGTGAGTTTTACGTAGCATGCTTGATTTGCGTTCGATACACTCACCAACCCAGCCAGAACGATCTTTTAACTTGCCTGACGCTTGCATTTCTTTCGCTACCTCTAAGAACAGCGTTAATGCGGATTTTGCATCAGACACAATGCCTAAATCCGGGCAGAACACGCGGCCAATTTGCGTCGGTTCAATATCCACATGGACAAATTTACGACCTTGGGTATACACATCAACCGAACCGGTATGACGGTTTGCCCAACGGTTACCAATACCCAATACAAAATCAGACGCCAGCATGGTGGCATTGCCGTAACGGTGCGAGGTTTGTAGCCCAACCATGCCTGCCATCAGCTCATGATTATCTGGAATACTGCCCCAACCCATTAGCGTTGGAATAACCGGAACATTTAAGATCTCGGCAAGTTCTTGCAATTCAGCACTCGCGCCAGCGTTAATCACCCCACCACCAGACACAATCAAAGGCTTGTCCGATTCAGTTAACATCGTCAGCGCTTTTTCTACCTGGCTGCGGGTTGCGGTTGGTTGATACGGCTCAAGCGGCTCATAGGTATCAATATCAAACTCGATTTCAGCCAGCTGCACATCAATCGGTAAATCGATTAATACTGGGCCCGGACGCCCTGATCGCATAATGTGAAATGCTTGCTGGAATGCTCGTGGCACTAGCGCAGGCTCTAGAACGGTCGTCGCCCATTTGGTCACTGGTTTGGCAATGGATTCAATATCCACCGCTTGGAAATCTTCTTTGTGCAAACGAGCGCGTGGAGCTTGACCGGTAATACATAAAATTGGAATCGAATCTGCTGATGCCGAATACAAGCCAGTGATCATATCGGTGCCCGCTGGGCCAGAAGTACCGATACACACGCCAATATTTTTATCATTGGTACGGGTGTAGCCTTCTGCCATATGTGAAGCCCCTTCCACATGGCGCGCTAGTACATGATCAATACCACCAATTTTTTTCATCGCTGCATAAAATGGGTTGATTGCCGCACCAGGTACACCAAATGCGATATCCACCCCTTCTCTTTTTAATACTTCCACTGCAGCTTCAATCGCTTTCATTTTAGCCATAACTCAAGTCCCTTTTAATATTGTATACAATTAAAAATACACTATTCAGTCTAGACGCGACAATTTGAATTGTGCAAATAAAAAACAAAAATATTTTTAAATAAAGTGCTTATATTGAGTTAAACCACTGCTTACAAAGCAATTAAAACTGATCCGACCAAGTCTTGTACATTTTGTTTAAGTGCACAAAACGTTAAATAAACTTTGATCTTTTGTGAAAACGAGGATATACCTAGACAAGAAATAAAACATTAATGTACACAATATTGTTTAAATAAACACAAATACAAGAAATATGTAGATAAGATTCATATCAATCAAATTAATGAGTTGATCATTAGTGAGATTGGTATTCAAAACTCAAAATCGCCCCAACGCTTTTGGGTTTACCCATATTGACTGCTCGTACATGTTCATAAAGGAGACGATTATGCACAGCACTGAGGACCGAGAAACAGACATGCAATCCCAGCAATCGCGCGCGATTAATGTGGTTGGTGAATTATCCACAGAACAACAAAAGGCCATTCTTTCAGAACCTGCTTTGGATTTTCTGAATGCCTTAGTGACAACGTTCAGCGCGCCATTAGAGCAAGCGCTACACCTACGACGTGAACGTCAAAAACAATTTGATGCTGGCGAACTTCCTGATTTCCGTGAAGACACCAAAAACATTCGCGAAGATAAAAGCTGGAAAGTCGCTCCGATCCCAAAAACATTACAGGATCGTCGGGTCGAAATCACTGGCCCTGTTGAGCGCAAGATGGTGATTAACGCCCTTAATTCAGGGGCAAAAATCTTCATGTGCTGTTTTGAAGATGCATCTTCTCCAACATGGGAGAACATGCTAGATGGGCAAGTCAATTTACGTGATGCCAATGCTGGCACCATCAGTTACTACGATGAGAAAAAAGATAAACAATATGATCTCGTTGCAGAGCCTGCGCAGTTACTGGCTCGCCCTCGTGGCTTGCATCTACCTGAACGTCATATTGAATATAACGGCCAGCCAATCCCAGGTTGTTTAATGGATTTTGCTTTGTACTTTTTCCATAACTACCAAACCCGCGCCCAACAAGGCGAAGGTGTGTACTACTACATTCCTAAGCTAGAAAGTATGGAAGAAGCCAAGTGGTGGGATGATGTATTCCGCTTTACCGAAGAGTACTTCAAAGTAGACATCGGCACGATTCGCGCGACAGTATTAATTGAAACTCTTCCAGCAGTATTCCAAATGGAAGAAATGCTGTATGTGATGCGTGAACATATTGTAGCAATGAACTGTGGCCGCTGGGATTACATCTTCAGCTACATCAAAACATTGAAAAACCATAAAGACCGCATCTTGCCAGACCGCCACAGCGTAGGTATGGACAAACCGTTCTTGAACGCTTACAGCCAACTATTGGTGAAAACTTGTCATGCTCGCGGTGCACTCGCAATGGGCGGTATGTCAGCATTTATTCCAAATTCCGACCCTGCGGTTATGCAGCAGGTGTTGACCAAGGTAGAAGAAGATAAGAACCGTGAATCTTCTAACGGTCATGATGGTACTTGGGTTGCTCATCCGAAGTTAGTGGATGTGGCAATGGAGATTTTTGATAACAAATTGGGTGGGCAAGTCAATCAAATGGATTTTGACAGCAGCCATGTAGGTAACATTACTGCAGAACAATTACTCGCGCCATGTGAAGGACCACGTAATGAAGAAGGCTTACGTAAAAATATTCGTATCGCGCTTTATTACATTGAAGCCTGGATCAGCGGTGTAGGTTGTGTACCAATCTACGGCCTAATGGAAGATGCGGCAACGGCAGAAATCTCTCGTGCCAGCATCTGGCAGTGGATTAAACACGGCGTGAAACTAGACGATGGCCAAGTGGTAACAGAGGAGTATTTCCGAACTCTGTTGGCAGAAGAATTAATTACGATTAAACAAGAAGTTGGCGAGCAACGTTATGCTCAAGGACGATTTGAAGAAACGGCCAAGATGTTCGATACCTTATCGACCCAAGACGATTTTGCAGAGTTCTTGACTCTACCGAGCTACCCGCTTCTTTGTTAATAACCACAACTTGCCCCCTCGACTTTAACCGAGCCTTTAAAAGCCGAGGGTGGTAAGTTTTATTAATGAGGATCCTGATCATGAGTTTGACACTGCAACAAGCATTAAGTATTACCCAAGGTGCGTTTAGCACCGCATTAGACTTAAAAAGTGCTCCACTCACTGTGGCTGTTTTAGACAGTGGTGGTAAACTGGTTTCCCTACAACGGCAAGACGGTTCTAGCATGATGCGGCCTGATATTGCCATAGCAAAAGCGTGGGGAGCCCTTGCATTAGGATGCTCATCAAGAAAATTGGCGCAAGATGCCGATGCCCGACCAGCCTTTATTTCAGCCATCAATGTGCTAGCTCATGGTAATATGGTTCCTGTGCCAGGCGGTGTGTTAGTTCGCAATGAATCAAACCTGGTTTTGGGCGCAGTTGGTATCAGTGGCGATTTATCAGATTTAGATGAAAAATGTGCTCTGGAAGGCATTTTGCATGCAAAGTTGTATTCACCTGACACTTAGATAAACTATGGTCTATAATGTACAATCTATGGACGTTGTTATTATTTGTGTTGTTAACGCCCACCACTTTTCAGCAGATTAGACCATGACTAAATTAAGTAAGTTATCGAATACCAAAATTCAAGCGAAAGCCAATAATCAAACCCAAGATGATGTGGTGTACTGCCACATCTTTGATGCAATTCTAGAGCAACGCTTACCCCCTAGCACCAAGCTTAATGAAGAATCGTTAAGTGAAATCTTTGGTGTTAGCCGAACCATTATTCGCCGTGCATTATTACGTCTCTCTCTAGAGCAAGTCGTCGATATCAAACCTAACCGCGGCGCGACAGTTTCAGCTCCAACCATAGATGAAGCGACCCAAATTCTAAAAGCACGTGAAATTGCAGAACTTGCAGTAACAGAACTAGCAACCGAAAACTGTCACCCTCAACAGATGCAAGTTTTACGTAATCTCGTGACTAGTGAAGATGAAGCAATTGCCAATGGTGATATTGGTCGTGGTATTCGTTTATCTGGTGAGTTTCATATCGAACTAGCTAAAATGGCAAAAAACGCGCCGTTATTGCACTTCTTGCGCAGCCTAGTTTCTCAAACCTCACTATTGATTGCTCAGTATGAAGGCAGTAATAACAGCAACTGTTCTCAAGATGAACACACCAACCTACTCAATGCCATTGAAGCTGGTGACAAGCAAACCGCTATTCATCTAATGGAACATCACTTACAGCACATCAAAGCCAACCTGAACTTAACCGATGATGCAACCTCAAGTGATTTACATGTAGTGTTCTCAAATGTGATTCGCTCAAGAGCATAATCAAGCGTTTGCTTAGCAGCATTCAATAAAATGATTAAAGGCAGAGTTTAATCGCTCTGCCTTTAATCATTTTGTAGAGAAGTATAAAGAATCATGCTGGTTGTCTTTGGCTACTTACTGAAACTTACTTTTATACAGAAACCGAGTCAATGGCTTTGCAAATTAGCATTTAACGGATTAGCTGATATATAGGAAAGTAAAACACGAACGAAAACCAATTGCTTTAATTCCGTTTAGATGTCTTGTTAGCTTTTGACAACGTAACGGCTTGATATAGCAATTCGGTTCCATAAATTGATTACAACAGATAACCACTGAATAGCAGATAATTCCTTTTCAGATAAATATTTAGCGGCCTCATCATAAACATTATCTGGTACTTGCTTAGTGCTTATTAAGGTGATTTCTTCTAACAACGCAATACTCGCTCGCTCTTTCTCGTTAAAGTAATGGGTGTCACGCCACGCAGATATAATACTTATTTTATCAAAATCAACTCTCTCTTTTTCTGCATCTCGGGCATGTAAACGAATACAAAAAGCACAACCATTAATTTGAGAAGCACGAAGCCTGAGTAAATGAGAAAAACCTATATCGATTCCAGCCTCTTGCAGTAATTTTTCGAGCTCCTTTTCCATCATCACCGCTTGTTGGTACATATTAGGGCATGCTTTACCAATATTAATTCTATCGGTCATAATAAAACTCCTTAAGTTTGGATAAAAAGCTAGACATAATGACTCCCACGAAAGTGCTATCCTCCAATGTCGTGGCTTAGCGAAACCAGAGCCATCACTCGTTTGCTAAAAAACTAAATTAGGAGGCTAGCATAAATAACGATACCACCCTTTTTATTGAGTTAGATACCCATAAATCCTTCACTCAAGTCGCACTTTTAAAAGATAATTGGAGTAAAACGCGTGAGGAATTATGGTTTTTTACGAGGCAATGTCGAACATTACGACGGAAAATCCAACTATTGTTCATACCTAATTCTGCCCCATCGCTAGCTGAACCTAGTATTTTACGGAGCAAAGTCTCTCGGCTTTGCTCTTGCTGTCAGCATGAATGCCATGCGTTGGGATCACTCGAACGAGTTAGCCGAAAGGCGAAAATATAAGGATAATGGCGACCACTATAAAATGGAGGGCTAACCAAAGAAAGAAATCCATTTCAAATATTCAGCACGTGATAAGTAGATTCCTGCTCTCGCCTAGGTTCGGCTGGAATGACGGTTTCAAAAGATACTCACCACGGACTGATTTATTGAGATAAAAATGAAAATAGCTGCGACAAAGACTAGCTCTTCCCCTTGATAGATGAAGCCACTTGGCAGCAGAAGTTAGTATAAGGGGAAATGGGAGCTACTTTTTGAGGGATTACCAAAGCAGATTCGACTCACCAAGAATCAAGAAAACCTCTTTCGAAATTCTCGTGGCGTTAACCCAACAATATTGATAAAAACCTTTCGACATGCACTAATATCTTCATAACCTACTTGGTTAGCTATCCATTCAAATGAACGATTTGTACTTTCCAAATAGTCGCATGCATTTTGCACTCTGAGACGCTGTAAATATTGATTTGGATTGTATCCCGTCGCCTTTAGAAACCGTCTTTGCATAGTACGTTCAGTTAGGTTCACTTGCTTCGCTAATTGATGTATCGATAACGGTGCCGTATAACTTTGATGCATTATTTGCTGAACCGAAACAATCATTAAATCGCCATGAGCAAACGATGGTTTAAATTGTTGATAATAACTCTGTTCTCTATGCGCGGTGTCGATAACAAGTGTTTTACCAAGTAGGCTTACAACCCTAGGAGAGGAATATTTAGAGATAAGCTCAAACCCGAGATCTAACCAAGACATCATACCGCCGGCTGTAACTATATCACCATGATCAATTAATATCTTATTGCTGTTAAGAGGTATTTCCGCAAACATTTTGGTAAATGTGTCTGCTAAGGCCCAATGGGTAGTCGCATCTCTTTTATCAAGCAAGTTAGTTGCAGCAAGAATAAACACCCCCGCACAAGCAGATGATAGAACGGTGCCTTTAGAGTACTGCTCTCTGAGCCAATCAATAAGTTTAGCTTCAGGAGCTAAGTAATAATCATCTATGGATGCAGGTGGTAGCAAAACAACCGTATAAGGACCTTCTATCAGCTCATCATGTGAAATAATGACAGGCTCAAATAAGACCTCAATCCCTTGCTCCCGACAAACTCTACTTGCAAGCAAAAACATCTCTTCAAGACCATAAACCGCTGACTTCAATACTGAAGGATATTCACAAATCCCAATGGATATTTTTGTCATACGACTCTCCATGCTTGTCGATTTTTGCCTTTTTTATGTCATTTTAACCTATAAAAAAAGTGCCGCAAATAGATCATAGTTTCCCTTAACCAACAGTAAAAACAACAGGAAATTAAAAATGAACAAAATTGCATTACTTATAATTGATGTACAAAATGATTACTTCTCTGGAGGTAAGTTTCCATTATGGAATACAGATAAAACATTGATAAACATTAAAGAAATAATTGTTAAAGCTAACCGGAAGCATGTTCCGGTCTTTCTTATCCAACATTTATCTTCGGCCCCCAAAGGAATGGCACCTTTCTTTGAAAAAGGTAGTGAAGGAGCAAATATCCACCCGGAAATAGTGGCGATATGCCCGAATGCTGAAATCATATACAAACAACATGCAGATAGCTTTTATCAAACTCATTTAGAGGAATCCTTGAAAAAGTTTGATATCAAGGAGTTACTGATATGCGGAATGATGACACAAAATTGCGTCACGCATACTGCTATATCAAAAAAAGCAGAAAAATATAAAGTTTCAATTATTGAAGATTGTTGCACGACTACAGATGCAATGATTCATAAAATTGCTTTGAATGCAGCATCACCTCGCATACCCCTGGTTACGTTTACTGAAGTGTTATAAAAATAACCTTATGAAAGTATATTGAAACATCACTGGTACTGGTTGCTAGTGAGTTTCAGCTCTATCGCACAATGGGACGTAAATGGTCTCACACATTGTCCTAGGTGAATGAAGATACAAGGCCTCACTTTCACGTCAGTATTATTAGTGTAATCGATTCCGGAATAACAAGATTGGGAGTCATTTAATCTTTAGATCATAAAATAATTAACCAAGTCAGAACTTCCATTCTAGCAAAAGAAGATCTGACTCGGTTTTATTCATTTTTAGCCGAACAACTTACTCCAAATACTTGGATTACGCTTGTCATGGTATTCCACACGAAGATCATCAACTTGGCGTAATTCTTCTTTAGCCTGCTCAAACTCACCAGCATCAAGATGCGTTTCGACGCTATCTAATGTTGTGGTCAATTTATTAAAGCCTTCTAAGTACAATTCTTGTTTTTCTGATGAGTAAGAGCCTTGTTTAGCTTGATTGACTAGCGCAGTCAGTTTTTCAACGGGCGCTTTCATCTCGTCAATATTCTGCGCTTTTGCGGCATGATTAAATTCAATTTTCATTTCTTTCATTGTCGCTTTCAGGTCAACCCCAGAAGCATACACATTAGCGGTCAATAATAAGGCAATAAATGGAATTAACTTTTTCATTTACAGTTTTCCTAGTATTTAAATACAGTCAGCAGTGTAACGAAAGCCGTCCGTTAGGCACAAGCAAAAGTTACGGTTAAAAGGAGTAAGTCTCTATTTCATATAACTATTTATCTTAAATCGCCCCCAAACTTTCTCAATAACGACAACACTCAGCACGCTAATGATGGCGGCGAGGCAAGTTGAAGCAAAAACATCTTGTGGCCAGTGCATACCTAATAACATACGGCTCGTTCCCATGCTTAAACCCCATAGAAATACCATGATATTTAAGCTTGTTGCGCCAGAGAGAAGTAAGTAATAGCTGGCGATTAACGCTAAAGTAATCGCAAAAATAGTGTGGCCTGATGGAAAAGCAAAACCTACTTCATGTGCCCAGTGATGTTGCAAACTATTGGAAACATTAAGTGGTGGATTGGTATTTAATTGCTGAGGATCAGATTCACTACGGTATTGCTGCAATGCTATTTCAACATTCGCACTACGTTGCTTGTTTTCTTGTTGATAAAAAGTGCTTAAATCAATGGGAGAATCAGTTTGCTGACTAAGCCAAGTAAAATTAGGTCTTGGCTCTTCAAAGTATGATTTCAAACCATGATTAAACGTAAAACTAATTGTTAAGCCAAACAAAGTGGCAAGTACCATTTTCTGCCAGTGAAGCTTGTTCATAAACTTAAAGCTGATCGCCCAAAATACAACGACTGTTAAAATTGCATACGGAGCCGTGCCTGTTGATGTAAGGGCATAAAGTAAATTTGCAAACCAACTCGATAAATCTAACCAAGGAAACACTTGCTGGCCAGTTAACAGCAACCCACTAGGAACTACCACTAAACCTAACCATATTAACGCTAAACGAACATACACTGGATATTGAGATACCACATACACCTCTTAATTAAAAAACGGCTACACAGATAAGCTGAAACATGACCAAGCTAGTAGAGTAAAAAAACACAAACGACTTTTAATAAATAATCTGCCCATATTATTGACTAGATATAAGCTTAAAGGTTTACTTTTTACTCGTAGAATTGCAGCTTCTATGTTACGAAATATTTCTTTGTTACTTATTCCATTTACTAGGGTTTGTTGAACTAGTCTTTTTTGGGGAGGGAGGTAGTTGCACCACCTAATCGCAGTGATGGTTCGAATAGCATGCTCGTTAATACGCGTTATTTTGCCAAAGTACTGGTGCAACGATTGTGAGTGGCTTAAAACGAGTAGTGATTAATCGATCGTTGCTCGTAATTTGAAACCAATACCGAATTACGAGCAACGAAATAAAACAGATTAACGACTAATCCAAACCGCTTCTTGCTCTACCTTCACTTGCCAGGTTTTCACTTGGATTTCCGGTTGTTCAACACATTGCCCATTCTGTAAATCAAAATGTTGTTTATACAAAGGCGAAGCCACACATGGCGTACCTTTAACATCACCGACAATGCCTCGGCTTAACACAAAGGCTTTACCAATCGGATCCCAATTATCAATCGCAAACACTTGTTCTGATGTTTGTGTTTTCTCTGATGGTAAATAAAACAAGGCAACTTGCTGATCATCCACCATAGCACCCGTACCTAGGTAAGCATTCAATTGATTTAACTCACATACTTTATGCCACATAATTAGGCTCCTACTTTTTCTGATTGTTGCTCATCCATGCTAACTTTTGATTCCGCTTGCGTCTCCGTCGCATCAATAAAAGTGGTTGGAATACGTTGTTCGCGAATACGTTTATAAGTCATCGGCACGCCATATTCGCCTTCTTCTTTATTGATAAATGGACGGAATTTGGCACGCTTAATTGGATTCTCAACCGCGGTTTTCCATTCACACTGGTAGGTATCAACGACTAACTGCATTTGTTCTTCTAAAGCATCGCCTAAGCCTAAAGAATCTTCGATCACCACCTGTTGTAGATACTCTAGGCCACCTTCTAGATTCTCTAACCATACCGAAGTACGTTGCAATCGGTCAGCGGTTTTAACGTAGAACATTAATACTCGGTCGATATATTGGATCAGTTGTTCCTTGGTCAGATCGACAGCAAATAAATCTGCGTGACGTGGGCGCATGCCGCCATTACCGCACACATATAAGTTCCAGCCATTTTCAGTGGCAATCACACCAATATCTTTACTTTGCGCTTCGGCACATTCACGGGTACAACCTGAAACCGCCATTTTGATTTTATGGGGCGAGCGTAAGCCTTTGTAGCGATTCTCAAGTTCAATCGCCAAGCCTATCGAATCATCAACCCCATAACGACACCATGTAGAACCGACACAAGATTTCACGGTACGTAATGATTTACCGTAGGCATGGCCCGTCTCAAAACCCGCTTTAATCAGCTCTTCCCAAATGTCCGGTAATTGGCCCATTTGCGCGCCGAATAAATCCACACGTTGGCCACCGGTGATCTTGGTATAAAGGTCGTATTTCTTCGCCACTTCCCCTAGAGCGATCAGTTTATCTGGGGTAATTTCGCCCCCGGCAATACGCGGTACTATTGAGTAAGAACCATCTTTTTGTAGGTTGGCCATAAAGGCATCGTTGGAATCTTGCAAGCTATGATGGATAGGATCCAAGATATGCTCATTCCAAAGTGAAGCAAAAATCGAAGCTGCAGTTGGCTTACATAAATCACAACCTAGTCCGTGACCATGCTCAGAAAGTAATGTATCGAAGTCTTTAATTTCTTCCACTTGGCATAAATGGAAAAGCTCTTGGCGAGAATATTCAAAGTGTTCACAAACATGGTTATTCACTGCCATCCCCATGTTCGCTAATTCATTATCCAGCACAGTTTTCACCATGTTGCTACAACCGCCACAACCACTACCTGCTTTGGTGCAAGATTTCAGTGACGCTAAGTCGTGACTACCCGCATGGATCGCTTCTACCAAGTCGCCTTTCGTGACGTTATGACAAGAACAAATCAACGCATTATCTGAAACTTCGCCGGATAGCATAGCGGTATCAAATAATAGATGGGCGGCATGATCAGGCAGTGGCGTGTCATTCAGGTAGCATTGCAACAAGGCGTCATAATCCGTGTTATCACCGACCAAAATAGCGCCTAATAGTTTGTCACCTTCCGCATTGACCACCAGCTTTTTATAACTGCCAGCAACCGTATCTTGTAGCACCATTTCTTGCGCGCCTTGAGTCATCATTTGTGCGTCACCAATCGAAGCCACATCGACACCAAGCAGCTTTAATTTGGTGCTCATATCTGCACCTTTAAAGCTTTGCGTTGGAATGACGAAATCGCTCAATAAACGACCGCAAGCCACGCGGGCCATTTGATAACCCGGCGCCACTAAACCAAAGATTTTTTGCTCCCACAACGCACATTCACCAATTGCGTAAATGTTCGAATCATTGGTTTGGCAATCATCATTGATCACAATACCGCCACGCTCACCAATCGCTAGTCCTGCCTGACGTGCCAAAGCATCTTGTGGACGAATACCCGCAGAGAATACCAAGACATCGACTTCAATAAATTCACCATTTTTGAAATTCAAACGGTGCTTAGCGGTTTCTCCGTCAGTAATCGAAGTCGTTGCCGTATCAAGGTGAACATGCAGACCAAGTGATTTAATTTTGTCTTCCAATACCCCACTGGCACCAGCATCTAACTGTACAGGCATCAATCTTGGTGCAAACTCAATGACATGAGTATCCACGCCTAACAAACGCAATGCATTGGCGGCTTCAAGCCCCAGTAAGCCACCACCAATCACTGCGCCAGAGCTGGATTTTTCACAAGCTTGGCGAATTTCAGTTAAATCATCCAGCGTTCGGTACACAAAGCATTGCTCACGATCATTGCCTTCAATCGGTGGCACAAAAGGATAAGATCCCGTTGATAGCACCAATTTGTCATAAGCTAACACGTCTTCATCATCCATCACTAAACGTTGGTTATCGGTATCCAGTGTGGTGACTTTGCTGCCTAAGATCAGGCGAATACCATTTTGTTGATACCAATCTTCACTGCTCAGTAATAAATCTTGATGGCTTTGACCGGAAAATACTGAGGATAAATGGACTCGATCATAAGCAACAAAACGTTCTTCACCGATCACGGTAATGGTGTAATGCTCGGTGGCATTAGCTTCCACTAAACGCTCAACAAGGTGATGCCCAACCATACCGTTACCCACGATAACCAAGTTTTGTTTAGTGCTTGGTGAGCGACTCATTAGATTATTCATAGCATACTCCTTATGCGCGTTTGATATCAGAGGCGAAGGTCACTTTCGCACTACTTGATTTAGAGGATGTTGGTTTAGAAGACGTTGGTTTAGAAGACGTTGATTTAGAAGAGGTTGAAATTGAAGCAGATGGCTCAGATTGAGGCATTGGGTGCAATTGCTTCTCATATAAGAATTTCAATACCGACTGACGATAGCCTTGATATTGCGGATCGTTGGCAAGTTCAACGCGATTTCTTGGGCGCTCTAGTTGAATATCCAACACCTCTCCGATAGTGGCAGATGGGCCGTTGGTCATCATGACAATCTTGTCAGACAGCAAGACTGCTTCATCCACATCGTGAGTGATCATAATGATGGTGTTACCTAGGTCGGCTTGAATTTTCATTAATGAATCTTGCAGGTGAGCACGAGTTAATGCATCTAACGCACCAAAAGGTTCATCCATTAATAGCACCTTAGGTTGCAACGCTAACGCACGGGCGATCCCGACACGTTGCTTCATACCACCAGAAATCTCATCTGGCTTTTTATCTGCCGCATGGTGCATTTGAATCAATGACAAATAGTGATCGGTTTGCTCTTTGATCCACGCTTTTCCTTTTTGTTGTTTGTGGGCGCTTTGCTTATGCGCAACTTGCTTAACTGCCAATTCCACATTTTGATAAACAGTCAGCCAAGGCAATAGTGAGTGGTTTTGAAACACTACTGCGCGTTCAGGCCCCGGGCCATCGACTTCGCGGCTATCCACAATTACGCCACCATCGGTTGGCAGAGTCAGACCCGCCACTAAATTCAGCACGGTCGATTTACCGCAGCCTGAGTGCCCAATCAGTGACACGAACTCGCCTTTTTTAATCGTTAAATCTACCCCTTTTAGTGCGATAAAATCGCCTTTAGGGGTTGGGAATCGCATGCCTAGTCGGGTTAACTCGACCATCGGACGGTAATATTTATTCTCAGGAAGAATTTCGTCTTCTTTTAACTGCTCATTGATTTTTAATGCTTCCGATACATTCATCTTATTTTCTCCATCCTGAAGATTATTGTTAAACATGTTGGTGGTTAAATGGCACAGAGTTATCTCAGTTCTTGTTTCTTATCCCATGAGATTTTCTTCTGTAGTAACAACATGCCCTTATCAAACAGTAGGCCGATAAAACCAATCACAATCACTGCCACCATGATGCGGCCTAATGAATCCGAACTACCATTTTGAAATTCATCCCATACAAACTTTCCTAAACCTGGGTTTTGCGCCAACATTTCCGCCGCAATCAAAACCATCCAGGCGATACCAATCGACAAACGTAAACCAGTGAAAATCATTGGCACAGCTGAAGGAAGAACGATGGTTTTCACATGTTGCCACCAAGACAAACGCAGCACTTTGCTCACATTCAATAAGTCTTTATCGACATTGTTTACCCCAACCGTGGTGTTAATTAGCGTTGGCCAAATACAACACAGGCAGACGGTTAATAATGAGTTGATGAAAGCCTTATCAAACATAGGTTCGTCACTCACATAAGTGGCACTCACCACCATAGTAATAATGGGTAGCCAAGCTAATGGGGAAACAGGCTTAAGCAGTTGGATCACCGGGTTAAACGCTTGATATAAAGATTGATTCAATCCCATTACAATCCCGACAGGAATCGCGATGACCGTTGCGAGTAAGAAACCCGCGGCAACCGTCAGTAAACTAGTGGCGATTTGATCAAAGAACGTCGCTTTGCCTGTATAAGGTCGAATGCGTACTTCGGCATTCGGATCTTTAGCAAGCTTGGCTTCATTACGCGTTTCTTGCCGATCGTAAAAAGCCTGCTCTTTCTCACGGCTAGCAAAGTGTTCATCCACTAAACCGGAAAACTGTTGCGCGGTTTCATAAGGCCCTGGTAAGGTTCCTAACGAAGTTTGTACTTGTTTCGCGGCTAAGCTCCACATTAAAAGAAACACCACAATCCCCACGGTAGGCAATAACCATTTTTTCGCTTGAGAAATCGAAGCCTGGCTTGAGTTGTATGGCAATAATGAAAAAACATTGTTCTTCTTTTTGGGTGATATCACTGCTGAATTCGACATAACTTTTCTTCCTTGAATTTGTTGTTCATCGTCTAGGGCATGCTGACCTTTGATGATTAGATCGTATCTTTATCTTTCAGACCGATTGGGAACTTTTCTAAATACGCATTTGGCTGCTTACCATCGAAAGTAATGTTGTCGATAAAGTGTTTTTGCGGCGCTTTAAAGCCATCACTAGAGTTAAGATCTGGGAAGTCAGAAGCTTTAAACGTGCCATCATCAATCAATGATTGAGCCGCTTGCTTGTAGATATCTGGACGGTAGACTTTTTTGGCGATGTCCATGTACCAAGAGTCCGGTTTGTATTCAGGGATTTGTCCCCAGCGGCGCATTTGTGTCAGCGTCCAGACGGCATCACTGTAATAAGGGTAAGTCGCGTTATGACGGAAAAAAACGTTGAAATCAGGGATGTCACGCTTGTCGCCTTTTTCATATTCAAAGGTGCCGGTCATTGAATTCGCAATCACAGCTTTATCGGCTCCGACATATTCACTACGCGCCAGAATGCTTACCGCTTCGTGACGGTTTTTGTTGTTTTCTTCGTCTAACCAATAGGCGGCGCGGATCATGGCGCGAACTACACGTAAGTGAGTATTCGGGTATTTTTCTGCCCATTGTTTTGAAACCCCGAACACTTTCTCTGGGTTGTCCTGCCAAATCTCATAATCAGTCACGACAGGAACCCCAATGCCTTTAAATACTGCTTGTTGATTCCAAGGTTCGCCTACGCTGTAACCATGAATCGTACCGGCTTCCATAGTGGCTGGCATTTGTGGTGGAGGCGTCACGCTAAGCAAAGCATCTGCTTGTAATGTTCCGCTGTTATCGCCTTTATCCGGTGCGTAGAAACCTGGGTTAATCCCACCCGCCGCTAACCAATAACGCAATTCATAGTTGTGGGTTGAGACAGGGAAAACCATGCCCATTTTGAAAGGCTTACCTTCACTGTTGTATTGCTGAATCACGGGCTTTAACGAATCGGCTTTAATCGGGTGAGCGATTTTTCCATCAGCATCTTTTGCTAAGTTTGGTTTCATTTGATCCCAAACATCATTTGAAACCGTGATGGCATTACCATTTAAATCCATACTAAAAGCGGTGATGATGTCGGCTTTGGTGCCAATACCAATGGTTGCACCAATCGGTTGACCGGCAAGCATGTGCGCCCCATCAAGCTCACCATCAATCACACGATCCAGTAACACTTTCCAGTTCGCTTGAGATTGCAATGAAACATACAAACCTTCATCTTCGAAATAGTGCTTTTCATACGCGACAGCGAGCGGTGCCATATCGGTTAATTTAATAAAACCAAAGGTAAGATCTTCTTTTTCTGGCTCTCCAATGGTCACTTTAGCTTGTGTGATTGGGCTAAAAGCCAGTGAAATTCCAACGGCAAGCAATGAAAGTGTTTTCTTCATGTACGACTCCCTGTCTACATTTTTTCAATAAAAAAGGCGCTACCGATCCTAAGATCGCTAGCGCCTTTGCTATGTATTTGTTGATGACTGACCTACCGCCATTGATAGCTCACTTCATCGATAATTTTAATTTTTCTTCTACTTATGAATAATCCAATTTCCATGCCAACTTTTTGTATTTAAGTATTTCAGTGAGTTAGCTTATATTCGAATAAATCATCATCCGTTTTGATTTTTTATGGTGCAAGTTTGCACTCGTTATATCCATACAAAAAATAGATCTACTATTAAAGGCTAATGCTTTTCCTTAGAGATTAATGTTTTCTAATGTGGCAATCAGGTTTTTAGCCACTTGGCCTAAGGTTTGGCTATTCTTCATCGCCGATGTACGAAGGGCTTGATAGGCTTGCTGTTCATCTAAATGATGCAGTTTCATTAGCAATCCTTTCGCTTGATCGACATATTTTCGGTCTTCTAACTTTTGGTTTAATTTTTGAATTACTTGAGTTTGTTTGATCGCATTTAATCGCACATTTTTGGCGTATTGAACCCATCCCAACAGACTTCCTTCCGTTGAAGTAGATAATAATGCATAGCTATTTGACCCAACAAGGTAATGAGCATCATCGTGATTAAGTTGTTGAGTTAACAGTAAAAGAGGGATTGATTTTTTATCGGAAAATTCAATAGCACACACAAGCTCAGCACAAGGCTTTTGCCAAGCCATGATCAAACAAGCATTAGGTTGGTTTAGCACTCGTTCAGGAAGCTGCTTTAAAGCGCAGACCGTAATATCTTCAAAATCTTGTGCCAGTTGAGCGCACAATTTTACCTGCTGCTCAGTACGATCACAGCAGATAATCAATGGGGTGTTTTTGGTAATTAATAAAGATTCGGAATCAAATAAAGATTGAGCCATGACGTTGCATCCTTGCAATAGTCTAAATATCACTCTTTAATACAAAGCAACATACATGCCCATCACATAAAAAACTGCTTACAAAACAACAAAATAACTCTAAAGTGGTAGGCGTGCGTTTTCTTTTAGTTCTGCCATTAACTCATCACGTAAGGCAACCACTTCCCCCACCACAATCAGCGCCGGTGTTAGCCCTTTCAAACGGATAGCCAACATAGGGAGTTCATCTAACGTTGTGATATACGTTGTTTCTTTGGCACTGCATCCATTACCGATAACCGCGACTGACGTGTTTGAGGCTAAACCAGAAGATAGTAGACCTTGTTGAATTGAGTCTGCTTGCTCAAGTCCCATATAAAAGACCACAGTTTGCCCTGAACTCACCAAACCTGACCATGAGTTAAATGCCCCTTCCATAATGCGCCCAGTCACTAAGGTCACACTACGAGAAACACTACGATGAGTCAGAGGAATTTTTGCAGAAGCGGCGCAACCTATCGCGGCGGTAATACCAGGGATCACATCATATTGAATCCCTTGTGCAATTAAAGCTAAAGCCTCCTCACCACCACGACCAAAGATAAACGGATCGCCACCTTTCAAACGAACCACTTGCTTGCCTTGCTCGGCTTGTTCAATCAAAATCTGGTTAATTTCGTCTTGCTTCAAACTCGGTTGGCCACAACGTTTACCAACATAAATTTGTTCACAATGCTCTGGGATCAAATCTAAAACTTCATGACCCACTAAACGGTCAAACACTACCACATCGGCTTTTTGAATGGCTTGATAGGCTTTAATAGTCAACAGCTCAGGATCGTTTGGCCCCGCACCTACCAATAGTACCTTGCCCTTTTTATTTCCCCCGGATGGTTGAGCCTTGTTCATTGTTAAATGGTGAATGTCTTGCGGTGGTTTAAATCCTTCGACAGCGCGATTCACTTTACGACTATGCTTTATAATTTGATTGTTCATCGTACACTTCCTTGTGTCATTCTAGGGGTTATTGGGTTATCGAAACCACATCAATCGATTGAGATAAGTAGCCTTTGACTTCTGGAAGACAAGAGCCGCAATTTTTGCCACAACTTAATATGTTTTGCAGTTCTCTTAACCCCATATTCGGTGCTTGCTCAAGCTGATCGAGAATGTCTTGCTCAGTCACTCGAAAACAGCTACACACCAATTTACTCACTTGTCCGCCTTTGGCGCTGAGTACAGATAACAAGCCACCTAGATTAAATTTTTCGCGAATAAAAGGTTGCAAGGATTCGGCTTGCAGTTCGATCGGCTGGCTTGAAATCATCACTATTCCAATCACCGTTTTAGACACTAAAATCACAACTAGCCATGAATCTTGTTGGTCTAACACCAAGTACTGACTATTGGGATATTGTTGTTGAACTAAGCGTTGAATGTCCGACTTAGTGATCGCGTGTATATCAGCAAATCGCCATACCCCTCGTTGATACAAGGCATTAGAACGCGTTTGATTAAAGTCTACATGTTGCAAACTTTTATAAGGCCAATGGGTTTGCGATTGCTCATCATCACTCAAATCTAACCCGATTGATAAGCCATAATGACTCACTGGCAATGCGGTAATCCTCACTCGTTGAGATTTAAACGCTGGCTGCCCTGAATGCGGATCGGCGAGGCTGGCTAAACTAGCATTAACTTGGCTTTGCCCTCCAAACTTTCCTGCCCAATGCATCGACATGAAGGCTTGATCTTGGGTTAAGCCTGCATCAACCGCTAAACGAGCGATTAAGCTATTTTTATTAAGATCTGTCTTATTAATATCCACTTCATTGCTATTCGTTACATTGTTAACAGAATAGTTAGGATTTTGTATCTGAACCAGTGCGCCCGTTTGCAATTGAGCTTGCTCTGCGGCAATCGGATTAAGATACAGCCTCGGCTCCACTTCACTGGCAGCCAGATGACTGATGTGTCCGGTACGAGTCATGGTATGCCATTGGTCTCGTTGACGACCACTATTCATCCACCATGTGTTTTCACTGTGACGAGCGATGTTGATCTCAGCGGCAAGCACCAAGTTCGCTTTGCCATTGGCCGTCGGGAAAGACAACTCTTGAGCCTGATTGGCTGGGCTTTGCTTATCTTGCAATACAGGCTGACCATTTAAAGGCCAAGCTTGCGGCTGCCAATTGGCGTATTCTTCATCACTCATCTGGCTCAAGCTGGATAAATCGAATTTAAAAGGGCTGTCTCGATTG
This sequence comes from Vibrio sp., assembly GCF_048266485.1. Lineage (GTDB taxonomy): Bacteria > Pseudomonadota > Gammaproteobacteria > Enterobacterales > Vibrionaceae > Vibrio. The sequence goes on from NZ_JBLWZK010000007.1 coordinate 28,655, forward strand.
ATACCAGATAATGCCGCGTATTCCCGAAACACATCCGCCGCGGATTCAAACTCAAAGCCCGATGTCACGCTATGCTTTTCGAAAACACCAAGCTTTTGGCATAAAGCTTTACCCACTTCGGCTAGCATCCACCAATCGGGTTTTGCCTCTCCCGGTGGCGCAGCAAATTGTCGTTGTCTGGTTAAACAACGCTCTGAGTTGGTGACCATGCCTTGTTTTTCTCCCCAACCGGCCGCGGGTAAAAGGACATCGGCAAATTGAGCAGTGTCAGTATGAGAGGTAATATCGGATACCACGACATAATCACATACTTCTAAAGCGCGTCTGACTTGCTCAGTGTTCGGCATAGAAACGGCAGGATTCGTTGCAATGATCCACAAGAATTTGATCTCACCTTGCTCAACCGCATTAAACAAATCGATAGCTTTTAAGCCGGGAGCGGTCGCAATATTCGGTGCTTGCCAAAATTGTTCAACTTGCTGAATCGATTCCTGATCAAAACCACGGTGTACGGCCAATTGATTAGCGAGTCCACCGACTTCACGGCCCCCCATCGCATTAGGTTGCCCCGTAATTGAAAATGGCCCACAACCTTGCGCGCCAATTTTCCCCGTCACTAAATGCGCATTAATGATGCAATTGGCTTTGTCAGTACCTGATTCTGATTGATTGACTCCTTGGCAAAAGAGTGTCATTGCGGTCGGTGATTGGGAAAACCATTGATAGAAGGTTTTAACGAATACCGGATCGAGTTTCAGTTGCTGGCTAATCGCATCAATCGAATGGCTTTGTTCAGATAAGGAAGCTTTAAGTTCGTCAAATCCATTCACATATTGTTCGATAAATGATTCTTGAGTTGCACCATGTTGAATAAGGTAGTGCAATAACCCATTAAATAACGACACATCTCCGTCATTGTCAATTTGTAAGTGTAAGTCGGCTTGCTCTGCGGTAATGGTTTTACGTGGATCGATCACCACTAGTTTCACATTTGGATTGGCTTCTCTGGCTTGTTGAATTCGACGAAATAAAATCGGATGCGTCCAGGCAGTATTGGCCCCAACAATCACAATTAAATCAGTATGATCAAGATCTTCATAACTGACAGGCACGATGTCTTCCCCAAAAGCGCGAACGTGAGCGGCCACCGCTGAAGACATGCACAAACGCGAGTTGGTATCGATATTGGCGCTACCAACAAAGCCTTTCATCAGCTTATTGGCGACATAGTAGTCTTCGGTTAATAGCTGACCGGAGACATACATGCCGACGGCTTGAGGGCCATATTTTTCGATGGTGCGGTGCAATTTGTCTGCAATGTTCTCAATCGCATTTGACCACTCGATCTGCTCATCGTTTATTCTTGGGTAGAGTAAGCGAGATGGCATGTCCAAACTTTCTGCCAATGCCGAGCCTTTAACACACAAAGCGCCTTTATTAGCTGGGTGTGCTTGATCGCCTACAATCTGGTTTTTATGATTGATTTCTACGCCACAACCCACGCCACAATACGGACAAGCTGATTTAATGCATTCCTTTGCCATACTTTTCTTTACCATAATAGGCCCTCTCGGTCAGAACCCCTGAAATAATTCAGATACAAAACGAAAAACGCCTCTTAGATCGTCATCACCAAAGTGAATCCAAATCTAAGAGGCGTCTTTGCCTGTTGCGAATCAGGTTTTCTGAATATCAAATGTTATTCATTGATTATAAATAAGCGAATTTCATGCCAAATCACAAGGAAACTATAAATAATTGTTTTAAATGGTAAAAATAATTAATTTACCGATCTTATTTTGATTCGTGCACCATTAATGTTCATTAAAAGTAAAAAATACACCAAAGAAGGTAGCTTCAATGGGGTATCGGTTGTTCTTAATGATGAACTATTATACTCACTCATAAAGGCATTATGTTGAACATACAACCTTGACACAATGTCACTTGAACTCGCTCCATTCTCACTTTGAGCTTTACGTTACATCAAGCAAAAGCTTATTGAACCACTTCCAATGAATCCGCATCAATAGACGTATTATTCCAATCTTTTTCCACTTCACCGCGTATAATGATGGTATTTTCTGGCGTCACAGTACGGCCAAACCAAAGATCATCATCGATCTCCACCGAAATCTCACCGGTTGCATCTTGGAACATGTAATCTTCATCACCTAAAGACATGGTTAAATTACCGGTTAGCTCAACCTTAGTATCATCACTCGCATTTAAAGCGCTGATTACATCTCGAATAATACGTTTTGATTTAGTTGGCCCCTGAAAGCCGCCTTTACTTTGCTGGGCAACAGGTGTTCCATCTGCCGTCACAAGATGATTTTCGGCTAATACTGGTGCTGTGGCAAAACTCAATGCACATACTAATAATAATTTTTTCATCAAAATCCCCTTACTAAAACTGGTTAAAGTGCTTTTCGCCCTTTCAATAACATCATCTTGCATCAACAAACGTGAAGGAAATGTGAAAACTCTTACACAACTCTGATCAGCACACCGCAACTAAAAAGTAACACTCCCCACCCTTATTCAACTTTTTCGAACAAGTTGATGCATTTCTTATACTCAACCGCTGACCACTCCTACACTAAAATTACCTCATTCATTATTCATTAAGCCCTTAGGTCGTTATGTCTCAAACTCAATTTCGTGAAATTCGCTTAGTTATGCAATCTCAACCTACCTCCGATGGAGATGGGGTGAAAATCCAACGAGTTGCAGGCTTTAATAACAAGCACTTTTCGCCATTTCTAATGATGGATGAATTAAAAGCTGACGATCAAAAAGACTATGTAGGTGGATTCCCTCCTCATCCTCACCGTGGTATTGAAACATTGACTTATATGATAAATGGGCATTTTCAGCACAAAGATCATATGGGTAATGTCGGTGAATTGCGCAGCGGTGGTACTCAATGGATGGCAGCAGGACAAGGTGTAATCCACAGTGAAATGCCAATTATGGAAGAAGGTCAATTGCATGGTTTTCAAATTTGGATAAATCAGCCGGCTCGCGACAAAATGCAACCAGCGAAGTACTTTGACTTTCAGCCGGAAACAATCACTGAGAAGCTATTTTCTGAAGGCAACTTACTGCGCCTATTAGCGGGAGATTTAACAATAAATAATGAAGCCCTCAAAGGCCCACTGACAGATACCGGTGTACCGGCTAGCGTTGCTGACTGGAAAGCTAAAGAAAACAGTGAAATATCATTAACGATTCCGAGCCAACATAATGCCATGATCTATGTGTATAAAGGCGCAGTAACCGTTTCGGGTAAAACATTAAAACAATCAGGCTTTGCGATACTGCCGGCTTCGAGTGAGCAAGGTGAAGGGCTAGATGAAATAAGGTTGCGCGCCAATAGCGATAGCGGTTTGCTGATTTTTACCGGTGAGCCAATCAATGAACCTGTCGTGCACTACGGCCCATTTGTTATGAATACAATGAATGAAATAAACCAAGCGATCAATGATTACCAATCCGGCAAGTTTCATCAATATTAATGAGTCATTTCACGCTCATATAGATTGTGCTTCTGATTCGCATCAGCCCGTAAGGGATATAATAAGCCACTCCCTGCTTTCCCCTTATAGCAGGGATTTTTTTGTCTTAAATAAATCGATAAACACTAGATTTTCACACTAAATGTTGTGTCACTAAATTACAGGCAACTGAGGCATTTATAGCACGAATTATTTCATACATTGAATTAATTCAGAATGTGTGACAAAGATCACTATTAATATTGGACTTAGTCATAATAAGTTAAATTTAGTGATATTGATCACAATAAATATCACCACCAGACACCGCAAAAACGTGACCTATATCACACCACGTTTTATTAAAAATGCTTGTTTTGTATTTTGTAATAAAATTACAATCAAATTTTGTGATTAAGATCACATAAAAATTAAAAAAATGACACCCAATGGAGACACCGATCACAAAAAAAGCGTTATCAGTTCATTAATTAATTTGTGTGGTAAATTGATTATGTACTAACAATCAATGCGGTTTTCGCGAACCGTTTACAACAACAAAATAATTAAGAACATCAAACGGGAGTCGTTATGATATCACCTGATGCTAAGATCAAGATACAAAATTTTGGTCGTTTCCTCTCTAACATGGTTATGCCCAACATAGGTGCGTTCATCGCATGGGGCTTTATTACTGCCTTATTCATTCCAACTGGCTGGTTTCCAAACGAGACCTTAGCTTCTATGGTTGGCCCGATGATTACTTACCTGCTTCCCTTATTGATAGGTTATACCGGTGGTAAGCTTGTCGGTGGTGAGCGTGGCGCAGTAGTCGGTGCCATCACAACAATGGGTGTCATCGTTGGAACCGATATTCCAATGTTTATGGGAGCAATGATTGTTGGTCCGATGGGCGGCTGGGCAATTAAAACCTTTGATAAACGCGTAGAAGGTAAAGTTAAAAGTGGCTTTGAAATGTTGGTTAACAACTTCTCAGCCGGCATTATTGGTATGGTTTGCGCAATCATTGCCTTCATGTTGATTGGTCCTTTTGTAAAAGTGCTATCAAGCGTTTTAGCTTCAGGCGTTCACTTTTTAGTTAATGCTCACCTACTTCCCCTTACTTCTGTTTTTGTTGAACCTGCAAAAATCCTATTCTTAAATAATGCCATCAACCACGGTATTTTCTCACCACTAGGTATTCAACAAGCATCCGAAACAGGTCAATCTATTTTCTTCCTAATTGAATCTAACCCAGGTCCTGGTTTAGGCATTCTTTTAGCTTACATGTTCTTCGGCAAAGGTACGGCAAAACAAACAGCTGGCGGCGCCTCTATCATCCACTTCTTTGGCGGTATCCATGAGATTTATTTCCCATATATCTTGATGAATCCACGTCTAATTTTAGCCGCTATTGCCGGTGGTATGACGGGTGTATTTGTTCTGACTATCTTTGATGCGGGTATTGTATCTCCTGCTTCTCCTGGCTCAATTTTCGCCATTCTATTAATGGCACCTAAGAGCTCAATGGTTGGTGTATTGTGCTCTATCTTCTCAGCGACAGCGGTCTCATTTATTGTGGCAACACTGCTAATGAAATCACAACGAGAAACAGAAGAAGATGGTGATGAATCAGCTCTTGAAAAAGCCACGGCTGATATGAAGAACATGAAAGCTTCATCAAAAGGTCAAAGCACGACGGCAATCCAAAATGACCAAATTAATATGGCGGATGTTAATAAGATTATTGTCGCTTGTGATGCTGGAATGGGCTCAAGTGCAATGGGTGCAGGATTGCTTCGTAAGAAAGTTCAAGAAGCAGGTCTAAATATTGACGTTACGAACATGGCTATCAATAGTTTACCTGAAGGTGTTGATATCGTTATCACTCATAGAGATCTAACTGACCGTGCTCGTAAACAAGTCCCTAATGCTTACCATATTTCATTAACTAACTTCTTAGATAGTGAAACATATAATCAATTAGTGTCAGCTTTATTAGCTGAACAGCAAACCAATAATACTAATAATGTTCCAACGGAAAACATTGCGAATGCAGTAGAAGATCAAGTGGAAAATGAGCCCACTTCTGTATTCAATATTGAGGCTAAAAACGTTCATTTAGGTTTGTCAGCTAGCACAAAAGAAGAAGCCATTCGCTATGCTGGTAATCAACTTGTTGAACTTGGTTATGCCGAACCTGAATATGTTGATGCCATGTTTGAACGTGAAAAAATGGTTCCGACTTATCTCGGCGAATCCATAGCGGTTCCACATGGTACTGTTGAAGCTAAAGACCGTGTCATTAAAACTGGTATTATCATTTGCCAATACCCTGAAGGTATTCAATTTGGTGAGGATGAAGATGATATTGCCAAGCTTGTCATTGGTATTGCGGCTAAGAATGATGAACATATTCAAGTTATTACTGCCATTACCAACGCATTAGATGATCCTGATGCCATTGAAAGATTAACAACAACAACGAATGTCGAAGAAGTATTGGAAATCTTACAAGGTAATTAAGTGGCATAACTCTATATGATTTGAGGTCAGCGTGTCCCTATTAACCTGACCTCATCCTAACAAGCGTTATTTTATCGTAGGAATTTATTATGAAAAATGCAGTTCACTTTGGTGCTGGTAATATCGGTCGAGGCTTTATTGGTAAATTACTTGCAGATGCAGGTATACAAGTTACCTTTGCGGATGTTAATGCCCCACTAATTGAGCAAATCAGTCAAAAGAAAGAATATAAAGTTAAGGTCGTTGGTTCTAAATGCCAAGTTGACACTGTCACGAATGTGACAGCTGTTAATTCTGCTAGCGATGATATAATTGATCGCATTATCCATACAGATCTTGTGACCACAGCTGTGGGCCCTAACGTTTTAGATATTATTGCAAAAACTATTGCCACTGGTATCACTAAGCGTTTAGAAACTGGCAACAAAAACCCTCTAAATATTATTGCTTGTGAAAACATGGTTAGAGGTACAACACACCTAAAAGATGAGGTATATAAATATTTATCTCCTGATCTTCAAGATGAAGTTGAAAGATTAATTGGTTTTGTTGACTCTGCTGTGGATCGTATTGTTCCACCAGCAGAAGCCGACAATGATGATCCACTAGAAGTCACAGTAGAAAGCTTCAGCGAATGGATTGTCGATGAAACCCAATTTAAAGGTGAAATTCCTGATATCGCAGGAATGGAAAAAACCAATAACCTAATGGCTTTTGTGGAACGTAAACTATTCACACTCAATACTGGACATTGTATCACTGCGTATTTAGGCTGCTTAAAAGGCCATCGTACGATTCGTGAAGCCATTGAAGATCCTGAGATTTACTTTGATGTAAAACAAGCGATGCACGAAAGTGGCGAAGTATTAATTCAGCGCTACCAATTTGATCGTGAAATGCATGGCGCTTACATCCAAAAAATATTAGACCGTTTTGCTAACCCTTACTTGGTTGATGAAGTTGATCGAGTTGGCCGACAACCTATTCGTAAATTAAGCGCCAATGATCGCTTAATAAAGCCTCTACTTGGCACCATCGAATATGGAACAGAAAACGCAACTTTATTGAAAGGAGTTGCAGCAGCTTGTAAATATCGTAATGATAACGACCCTCAAGCAATTGAATTACAAAAATCAATCAAAGATCAAGGAATTAAAAAAACATTAGCACATTATACCGGACTTAATGAAAACAGTATCGAAGTACAAAAAATCGAAAGTCTTTACTTGCAACTTTAATTCTAATCATCACGGGGGCTTTCCGGCCCCTCCTAACTTAGATAGTCTAATGAGCGAAAAATTAAACGAAACAGAGATCTTGGAACGATTAAACCAAGCACCCACGGTAAGAGGTTTTTTTATCCAAACCGTAGAGATACTTGATAAGTCTATTGATGCTCTCATTAAACGTATTTTTCGTAAGGATAACTTTGCTGTGCAATCCGTTGTCGGACCTTTATTGCAAGATTCTGGTCCTCTCGGCGATCTAGCGGTTCGCTTAAAACTATTGTTTGGATTAGGCGTATTACCTGATGCAATCTATCACGATATTGAAGACCTCATTATTCTACGTAATAAACTCAATAATGATGGCTCCGAATATGAATTTACCGACCCGTTCATCATTAGCAGTATTAAGTCACTTAATCTCATAGAAAAAATGACAATGGTTCCGTTGAATATTACCGAACCCGATGGTGATATCGACCTAAACTTTTACCGGATGCAACTTCAACGTCAGCAACAAGTGATCAAGTCTGGTCTATCACTGGCTATTGTTGATATTTGTGGTGAACTTCAAAAAGATAGTCCGTTCTAAACCAATTCCAACAAGCTTCATTAATACAAAAAACGATGACTATAGAAGCATCGTTTTTTGTTTATACCAATCACACTAATGAGATAGATTTGAGAATTAATCCTTGGGGCTAGTCACCATAAATATCAAAGTTAAAGTACTGAGCGGCAATCTTATCGTAGGTGCCATTGGCGCGGATTTCTGCAATCGCTTTATTAAACGCCTCTGCTAATTGCTTATCTTGCTTACGTAATGCTAAAGCCGTGCCCTCGCCTACATATGCTTTATCTGTTACTGGCTCTCCGGCTAATTCAAAGCCTTTGCCAAGTGGCTTATCAAGAAAGGCTAATTGCAGCTGGTCAGCATTACTAAAGGCGACATCTAAACGGCCACTATCCAAATCAAGATACACTTCATCTTGCCCTTTATAGCGTTTGATATTCGCCACGTCTCCAAACTTCTCGGTGACGTAGTTATCATGAATTGTTCCTAGTTGAACACCGATATTTTTACCGGTTAAGCCTGCTTTATCCATGTTGTAACCTGCATCAATCTTAGCCACAAAACGAGCTGGCGTTTGATAATACTTGTTGGTAAACAAGACACGCTTTTTACGTTCTTCAGTAATACGCATTGATGCCATGATTACATCAGCTTTTCTAGCAAGTAACGCAGGAATTAAGCCATCCCAATCCTGAGAAATCCAAACACATTTAAAGTTGGCTTCTTTACACAGAGCTTCAGCAATTTCAATATCAAAGCCAGTAGGCTCACCATCTTCATTTTTGTAGTTAAACGGTGGGTAGGTAAAATCTGAAGCAAGACGTACTACCTTTTTATCCGCAGCATGAACCGTTCCGACTATCATTGCACAGCATACCGCCGCAAGCGTGATTAATTTTTTCATCATAAATCCTTTTGAGTTAACCTGATATTGCCATCTTTATATAAAGAATAATGGTTAATAATTATTGGGTTATTTATATTCTTTTAGCACTTGTAGTGTTTTCTTCATACTGCTGACAGAGCCAATTGAAATTCTAACGCACCCTTTCACCGTCGGCTCATTAGCAGGATTACGAGCCACAATACCCTTATTAAGCAGGTATTCGTAAAAGTTATTGCTGCCTTTAAAGCGAATGAGAACAAAATTGGTACACGATGGGTAGACTTTATCCACGATTGATAGTTGATTCACTTCATGGCTAAACCAATCTCGTATCTCGGTTAAATGATCGGTTTGTGCTTTCATCTGCATTAAACCAGCGGAATCTAACGCTTTTAATGCAATCTCGGCACTTGGGTCGGCAATTGGATATGGCGCAATTAAACGAGCGACGTAACTCATCACGCTTTGATCGGCAATTAAAAACCCCACGCGAATTGCCGCTAAACCAAATGCTTTTGATAAGGTACGAATCACGATTAAATGCGGATATTGTTCCATTAAATGCAACACACTAGTCTGTGGTGCAAATTCAATATAAGCCTCATCGACTACAACTAGCGATTGATTTTTAGTACGTTCAAGTAAAGTGAATAAGTCTTGCTGGTGTAGCGCATTACCCGTTGGGTTATTCGGGGAACATAAAAATACAATACTAGTACTTTCAAGCTCAGCTTCAATTTTAGGTAGGTTAAGTTGAAACTCAGACGTCAATGGCACGACTGCCGTTTTCACCCCCATTGAATCGGCACAAAACTCATACATACCATAAGTTGGCGGACAAATTAGAATTTGATCATTACCCGGCTGACAAAAAGTACGCACTAATAAATCAATCGCTTCATCTGCACCGCGCACCGCCATGATCTCAACGTTATCACTGAGTTCGTTCTCACTATTTAAGTGAAATTGTTCACAATAACCACGGTAAGCTGCTGCGATATCAAACGGTAAGAAATCTGGATAGCGATTATAATGGCTATTTACTCCCTGTTTCTCATCACCATACTGACAACATGTTTCTAATTCATTGGCATTCAGCCATAGATGCTCTTGTTTATTGGTCATGCCACGCGCAATACGTCTAGCCGATTGATAAGGTATGAGTTTTTTTACCGACTCTGGGACTAACTTATCTACTAATGATGTCATACGCCTCTCTCGCCATGCATAATAAAAACAAAAACCACACTCAATATAACTTTTAATTCTAATTTTTAGCATAAATAATCATTTTGAGTTCAGTATTGATTTTATACAAACAGAGCTTGCAATAAGAAGCGAAAAGTAAGCATACTAGCAATGAGAAAAAATCATACCTAATATCATTACTTGAGAGTGTTTGATTTTATTACGATTGATGAACAAGGTACGCTCATGTCCACTCGACTCCCTTCGACTAAAGCACTATACGCATTTGTGGTAACCGCTGAAGAACTCAACTTCACCGCTGCAGCAAATCGGCTTAACCTCACTCAAGGTGCGGTTAGTCGACAAATCTTATCATTAGAGCAGCAACTAGATGTCATCTTGTTTCATCGACACGCACGAGGTTTATCACTCACGCCCAAAGGTGCAGAATTTCTGCCTTTGGTTGAACATACACTTAATCACCTGCAGCGTTCCATCGAACACATCGCTCATGACAAACGTAAAATAAAGCTCAAAGTTCCAAGTTGCATAACTTCATGGTTACTACCCAAACTAATGAACTTTCAACAGCAAAACCCTGAGATTGATGTTGAGCTCACCTCAACCATTAAACACAGTGTCAACTTTACCAGTGAGCCTTTTGATGCAGCGATTGGTTATGGCGATCTCGATACCTTTAGTCAACAAGATCAACAATTACAGTACCATTTATTATTTGAAGAAATTCTAACTCCAGTTTGCGCTCCTACTTTGTTAGATAAGCCCCAATCACTACAAGCAAACATACTAGAACAACAAACATGGCTACACGCCACACCAGAAAAATCAGATTGGAAGTTATGGTTAAAAGCGTGGGCCACCGAGAAAAACCAACCAGAGTGGGCATCATTGAAAGGAAAAAAGAATCAACATTTTGCCACATTAGATCTATCGGTTAATGCCGCAATACAAGGTTTTGGAATGGCGATTGGTGATACCATACTAGCCCAAGCAGACATAGAACTAGATAGGCTTGTCTCTCCATATCAGCTCAAAGTTCGCTCAGGAAAAGGCTATTACTTTATCCGCCCGAAATCACAAATCAATAATAATATCGAACGTTTAATGGATGAGTTATTAAAATAAATTAACGTCTAAAAAATAAAGTGGGGATCACCAAAATGCCCCACCAGCCCATCGAAAGCAAAGCGATCGCTAAAATAAAGCCTGAAATATTGACCGAAAAATTGAAAGTGGCGAGCATCCATTGCTGATGAAATAAATTGAAGTAAAAAGACATCGTCCACAATACGACGACCACCAAAAAAACAAGCACCGAACCTTTCAATGCATTATTAAAATCTCCCCGGCTAGGAATGCAGTGGAAGCAAATTAAGCAAGCAAGTAGTAGTGTTAATGCATGTTGATGAGAAGATAACGCACTATTAATAAACGTTTCTATTACGTAACCACAATAGTGCAAAACGGCGGCTGAAACAGTATACACATTCGCCACATCCACGTTCAAAACAAAAGGTCGAATGCTTGGCATGGCGAAACAATACTGCAATAACACAATCACTGAAAAGCCCGCCAATAACGGAGCGATTGCAATAAAAAATACACCTATTGATTGGTAAAGTGAACGTTGATTCCAGTTATGATCGACATAACCAAGCCGACCATCTTTTCCCATTTGAAACCAGCTTATCTTATGAATTTTATGACCAAAGATTAATGCTATTATTGCATGTGAAGCTTCATGAATCGGTGTTCCCACCATGGCAGACAGGTAGAATAAACCTTTAGATAATGGGTTTTTGACCACTCTTGCTCCTAGCAACTTCATCAAAATTTGTTGTAAACCAATAACGAATATCACTACGGCCCAAAATACTGCTAGACCAATCATAACCTTTCACTTTCAAAATACTAAAACGCCATTCTAACGTAGAACGATAATCAAGTAACCTTAGCGATAATAGTTGCCAGATTACTATGACTTATTGAAGTAAATCACTCGTCATCATCTACTAACACATGCCCTTCTAAAGAAGACCATTCACTTTTATGCTCTTTTATTTACATCGAATGACCGCGAACTTTTTGCAATACTTTCTCTAATTGACAGGCTTGTTAGTCATCTCCTCCTGCAAACACAGTGTAGATTTGAATTTGAGATATTCCATACGGCTTGGTCTGCCATAACATCTTCCCACTAACTAAAATCAGCTCTAATTCGCTTTCCACAAAAGTGTAGACTAAAGTTAAAAATGTGTTAATTACAATTAAAAACATCTTACATATTAAAATTTAATAAAGTCATCGCCATAAACCATGCTAATATTTTCTGCCTTCATATTTAGTAGTATGATATTAATCTCTAAAATATGAATTAATTCAATAAGTAATATAACGTCTCAACCAGATTGGTTGTTATTAGGGTTACGATAATCAATGTCACATACCATGCTCAGCCCCAAAGCAGTTAAAAAGCTAGCGACAACTTTTCTCCTTCCATTTCCCTTCATTGGATTAATTGTCTTTTTAATTGGAGAAAATGACTTAAAGCAAGAACTACACCGAATTTCTCATTCGTACGTCAATCAAATAGAAGTAATCATCAATAAGCTTCGAGAGAAAAATTTACAAGCGCTTTATGGTGCAACCACTTGCCAGCAAATCCAGAAAGACTTGTTATTTGAAGCGTTTTTAAGAGAAATGCTGATCGTAGAAGACTCTAAAATGACCTGTTCTTCTAAAAGATCAGAAGCAGATTTGGCGAAAATTAAACATCCATTGCCAGTCGAAATGCTGGAAACGGGTGAATACTTATTTGATGTTCCTTATAACGATGGTCCTGTCCGTAGTTTAATAATCGTCGATAAAGATAAAAATGTCCCTTCGCGTTCAGCCATTTCGATTATCGATCAAAGTTATATCGATGTTAGACTAGGTTTAGGCAACGATGATCGTATTATGCATTCCATCATGACAGTTTCTGGCAAAACCTACCCTGCGGGTAGCCACATTGAAGATAACCACTTCCTGACGACCGCTAACTCATATCATTTGAATATTCAAATCTCAATTCAACCAAGCAATAAACTCACAAATGAGCTTTATATAAATTGTGTATTATTCAGCATCCCAATCTCGTTATTCTTATCGATATTTTGGTGTCTGATCAGATACTGGTACCAAACCAAAGGTTCATTATCGGAAAAAATGAAAAAAGCAATTAAAGCAAACGAGTTTTATTTGGTATATCAACCCTTAGTGGATAGCTCCACCACTAGAATTCAAGGTATGGAAGCGTTGATCCGTTGGAACAACCCAAGAACTGGTTTTATTAGCCCGGATATTTTTATTCCAGTTGCAGAACAGCATGGCCTCATCAATAAAATCACAGACTTTGTATTCGAGCGTGCATTAGCCGATTGGCAACAAAACACGCTCAATGGCTTACATATTGGTATTAATGTTCCCCCTAGCTATTTATCACAAAATTCATGCTTAGAAAAATTAGAAGCATACGCCAAGCGCTATCAATCTCAAGGTCTTAAACTCGGCATTGAAATTACGGAACGACAATTGCTTGATAAATCTGACAGAGCGGTACTGACCAATATTCAAAAGCTAGGAATTGATGTCTCTATCGATGATTTTGGTACCGGATACACCTCTTTATCTATCTTGCAGGATACCGAGTTTAATTACCTAAAAATTGACCGCTGTTTTATTAATACCATCGGTATCAAGTCGGTAAATTCTCCGGTGTTAAATAGCATTATTAACCTTGCTAATAGTATGAATGTATTAATGGTTGCAGAAGGAGTAGAAACCAAAGAACAAGTCGATTACCTCAAATCCCGCGGCGTTCAACTACTACAAGGCTATTTTTTCTATAAGCCTATGTCCCAAGAAGACATGTCGGTACTACTAAAAAATGATCAATGAATTATAAGAATAGGTTGATTTCCTTCCTTTTACTAATCGATGCCAAAGTTCAGTGATATAGTCACAACACGCATTTGAACAGCATTAGGTACAAGGAAGGTAAATGGAACTGTCATTAGAGATCATGGCGTTACTCGTCGGTGTGGCGGCATTAGCTGGCTTTATTGACGCGATGGCGGGTGGTGGTGGTTTACTAACCTTACCAGCGTTATTGGCAGCAGGTATTCCTCCCGCTCAAGCATTAGCAACCAATAAGCTTCAAAGCTCGTTTGGCAGTTTTTCCGCCAGTCTATATTTTATCCGTAGCGGTACCGTAAAACTGAAAACGATGTGGCTGCCGATTGCTTGTACATTTATCGGCTCAGCGCTTGGCGCAGAAGCAGTACAAATAATTAAACCTGATTTATTAATGAGCATTATTCCCGTCGTGCTGATTGCTATCTCTGGTTACTTTCTATTTTCTCAATCCGTCACCCCACATCCAGATGATAAACCTAAACTTTCTGAAGCAGCATTTGCCTTAATCATCGGTACTAGTGTCGGTTTCTATGATGGATTTTTAGGCCCTGGTACCGGCTCTATCTTTGCAGTATGTTTCGTGGCAATTGGTCGCTATAGCTTAGTCGCAGCGACTGCCCGCACCAAAATTCTTAACTTCACTTCGAATATTGCGGCTTTATCATTTTTTATTATGGCCGGATTACCTATTTGGGAATTAGGGTTAACCATGGCAGTGGGCAACTTTCTTGGTGCACGTTTAGGCGCCAAAGTAGTATTAGGCAATGGACAAAAAATCGTTCGCCCATTAGTGATCATTATGTCGATGACCATGGCGATTAAGCTTCTGTGGGAACAGCATCAGCAATGGCTGCTATCAATGCTTTAACTCGTTCATTACGATAAGTATTGGGGCGGCAGCATAAATGGACTGGGCGAAATAGAGGTTTTAGCTCATCAAAACTAAAGCAATATTTCGCCTCAATTTTTAATGTTTTAACTATCGATAATGGTACCAAAGCTGGCGCGACGCCACCGAGTGCAAGTTGCGCGGCTGCGGTGTAGGAATCCATCTCCATCAATGCCAAAATACCGAGTTGGGATAACACATCAAATTGGTAGCGATTCGCAGGATTCGATAAATCATTAGTGATAATCTGTTGAGGCAAGGCTTTCAAGGGTTTCTGGCTTACTAACACAAATGGCTCATCACACAAGCGTACGACTTTAAGCCCGTGCTTGGTGGGAATTTCGCCGGCACAAAAGCCTATCGTCGCTTTCCCTGATTGCACCCGCTCAACAATTCGAGGAGTATGGTGCGTACTGATATGTATCGCCGAGTCTTGCTTAAAATATCTCCCCATCATGCTAGATAGATACCCCGCCACCAAGGTTTCTGAACAATCTAAATGAATGACTGTGTCATCATTTAAAGTATGCTGCTCATAAATACGGCCTTGCAGCTCATGAAAAGTTGGTTCGACACTGGCAATCAATTCTTTGGCCGCCGGCGTTAAACGCACATGTCGTCCATCCGGCACTATCAACTTTTTACCTAACTTCTTTTCCAGCAAAGCAATACGCTTACTGACCGCCGATTGACTAATATACAGTTGGCTACCGACACGACTCATGGTTTTTTCATGACTCAAGACCAGCAGAGTTTCAATGCCTTCAAGTAACATATTAAATTAATGCTTATTGGGAATAGGTAGGATGATAATAACCAAGCCGCTAACTCTAATCTACAATACCAACCTAAAACTGCTCAAAGGTTTTGATGTCTTTTGATATTGAAGACTCATCTGTAGTTTTAGAGTGATGAGTCTCTAGATAGAACCAAGAGCGTAATTTAGCCGTAATTCGCCATACATACGCCAGCAAAAATGCATAGACAGCAAATACAGCAAGGAAGCTATAAAACATTATTGATTCTGCAATATTAGTCACTTCACCATAATAGCCAAATCCTGCAAAAACTATGGCTAAACTACAGATAAAGAGTAATGTTTGAACCGAAGAAAACCCTAATCTCTGAAAGATATGGTGTAAATGTTCACGATCTGGCTTAAAGGGAGAATCTCCACGTCGAATACGTCGGATCATAATGGCTGTCATATCCATCAATGGAACGGCAATAAACCATAAAGCAGTAACCGGACGAATTAAAGGTTCACCTCTAATTTGACTGGTGCAAAGTAAGAACCAAACAACCACAAAACCGATCACCATACTACCGGCATCACCCATGAAAATTTTATATCGGCGACCCAAAAGACCTAAATTCAAAAGAACATAAGGTAACATAATCGTTACAATAACAACGGCTACATAAGCAATTGATTCTTGACCATCATAAATTAGAACTAGCCCTATTGCACTGAAGGTTACAATAGATAGCCCCCCCAATAATCCATCAATACCATCCACCATATTAAAGGCATTAATAGTCCCTACGACGCCAAAAATAGTAATGACATAACCAAGCCAGCCTAAATGAATCGGACCAAACCCTAACATGTCCCCTAAATTATGTAACTTCACACCAGCAAACAACATCATTGAAACAGCGATTAAAGCTTGTACTAAAAAACGAATTTTGAAATTAACATCATACTTATCATCCAAAAAACCAATAATAAGTAAGACTAAAATAGAAAAAGAAAAATGTGTGGAGGAAGGAATAGAGTCAGGATTTAAAAAAAGAAATAATATAAATGTTATGCCAATTGCAATACCTCCCACTAAAGGGATAGCACCTTTGTGCATTTTTCTACCCTTTGGTAAATCAACAAGTCGAATTTTTTTCGCAAACTTACGAAGAACAAGTAAGATCCCTAAAGAAAGAGTGAACATAATCAGCAGTTCTAAGACTGGGTATAACACTATATCATCCTTAAATTTTAAACAAATTACCTTCAAGAATTCACCTGAAAGATAAATCAGCATTATTAATCAAACAGTTGTATACATGGTTTCATTAGCTTAATTGTATTACAATAATAAATAAAAAAGAGAAGAATACTAAGATTATAAACGAGCTAAATCATGAGAACGAGATCTTATAAACCAATGATCTTGCAGTCAATACCACTACCTAGCTAGGAAATTTTCACATAATAATAAACTTTTGCAAACAAATGTATATGTTAGCACGATAAATATCGCATATTCGTATTAACGTATTTATTTATCGCCATCTATCAAGTATTATCTTGGTCGCTATTTAAGAGAGATTCACTCTGTTCAATGTCAATTACAATGACTTATGCAGTACTAGTGGATGCGAAATATATGCTCGAGCCTTAGTGTCATAAGGTAAATAGAAAACGATGGATTGTATGAAAACCACTAAAAAATCACTTGCCTTGATATTGACTTTAACTCTTCTATCTGGCTGTACCATGCCAGGCTCCCACCTTAGCCTTTCGGGTAAGAACGTTGTCGAAACGAACCAAGATTCCGATTCAAGCGAAAAAGACGCGCAAGATGACCTCTCTAGTAGAGTGAATGTTTATAAGCTGGCACCAAGTACTGTCGCAACGTTTAAACAAGAACAAGTTTCATCTCGAAGCAATCCTGACCTAGACGTTCAAATTAAACAATATAAATACCATATTGGCCCTGGTGATATATTAAATATTACTATATGGGATCACCCTGAATTAACCATTCCAGCAGGTTCTTATCGGAGCTCCAGTGAATCGGGTAACTGGGTACATTCAGACGGTACCATCTTTTATCCTTATATCGGCACAGTACATGTTGAAGGAAAAACCGTCACTCAAGTTCGAGATGAAATATCGACCCGTTTAGCGAAGTATATTGAGAGCCCTCAAGTTGATGTAAATGTAGCGGCATTCCGCGCTCAAAAAGCCTACGTAACCGGTGAAATTAACCAACCTGGACAACAAGCAATTACCAATGTCCCCCTGACTATATTAGATGCGATCAACCGAGCAGGTGGTTTATCCGCTGATGCTGATTGGCGAAATATCACCTTAACTCGCAATGGCAAAGAAGAAAATATTTCATTATATGCTTTAATGCAAAAAGGCGATCTCACACAAAACCGCCTACTTCAAAGTGGTGACATTATCCATGTGCCACGTAATGATGGGCAAAAAGTCTTTGTAATGGGTGAAGTCAATGAACCTAAGCTACTTAAAATTGATCGTTCAGGAATGAGCCTAACCGAAGCATTAAGTAGTGTTGGTGGTATTAATCAACTTGATGCTGATGCTACCGGTGTTTTTGTGATCCGTTCACTAGCCTCTCATTCAGTGACAAAAGAAGAAACACCTAATGCCCAAGAGCCCATCACGAATGGTGACAAATCTGAAAACCAAGACGATAAAAAACAACCACCAATTGCAAATATTTATCAACTTGATATTAAAGATGCAACAGCACTTGTCATTGGCACTGAGTTTCAAATGCAACCTTACGATATTGTCTATGTCACGGCCGCCCCAATCACCCGTTGGAATCGCGTAGTTATGAAACTCTTACCAACGATCACCGGCTTTAATAACTTATCAGAAGGTTTAAACTACTACACTGACTTAAAATAATCGACATACATACCTAGGCTACTTAGTAATTACTATCTAAGTAGCCTTAATCAGATTATCGACCATTATTTTTATTATCGATTTATATGAAGGACTAGGCAGGAACCCCATGTTTAATAAGGTTTTAGTTGTCTGTGTCGGCAACATTTGTCGCTCTCCCACTGGTGAGCGTCTTTTACAAAGACATCTACCTAATAAACATATTGCATCAGCAGGTATTGGAACAGAAAAAAGTGGCCTGATAGGAAAGCCCGCAGAGAGAAATGCAAGTCAATTAGCAAACCAATACGGCTTGTCATTGGATGGACACCAAGCACAACAATTGACTCGGCAATTGTGTAAAGAGTACGACCTAATACTTGTAATGGAAAAAGGGCATATCGAGGCAGTGTGTCAGATTGCACCGGAAGTAAGAGGAAAGACACTATTATTTGGTCAATGGATTGGTCAAAAAGAAATCCCCGACCCATATCAAAAAAGCCCTGAAGTATTCAAGCATGTCTTTGATTTAATTGAGGCTTCATCTCAATCTTGGGCTAAAAAGCTGCAATAAAAACTTATACATTATACAAATAAAATAATTTTTCAGAGCCAATTTCACTCACTTGCTCATTGATGGAATATACATGACAGTTAATAACAGCACGCAAAAAGCCACTTCTCAACATAGAGAATCACATAGTGATGTGATCGATCTAGGTAAACTATTTGGAATTTTATTAGATCACAAATGGTTTATTATTGGTGTTACTTTCATCTTCGCTGTATTAGGTGTGAGCTATGCTATCCTCGCCACGCCAGTTTATAAAACAGATGCTCTCATTCAAGTTGAGCAAAAAAGCACAGGCATGCCTGCTTTATCCCCTGATATGTCAGAACTTTTCACTTCAGAGTCACCAGCAACAACTGAAATTGAAATCATCAATTCACGTATGGTTTTAGGTGAAACCGTAGATAAATTAAATTTAACAACAATTGCAACTGCCATTCACTTCCCTATTATCGGTAAAGGCATTGCTCGTCTACTCGGTGATACGCAACACATTAAAATCAGTCGATTTAACACACCAGAGTTATCTGAACCATTACAATACACGTTAACTTTATTAGATGAAGAACAAGGCACTTACCAACTTAGTGATGATGAAGAAAACATTATTCTTACCGGTAAAGTGGGTGAACTCGCCCAACAAGGTGAATATCGCCTATTTGTCACTCAAATCACAGCAAAAACGGGTGATCAATTTTCCATTGATATCATTAGTCGTTTAGATGCAATCCAAAAACTCCAACAAAACTTATCCGTCAGTGAAAGAGGCAAGCAAACTGGGATCTTGCAATTATCACTGACCGGTGAAAATCGTGCAGATATCCAAGCAATATTAAATGACATCAGCCAAAATTACTTCTTACAAAATGTTGAAAGAAACTCTGCAGAAGCCGAAAACAGTTTAGAGTTTCTAAAAAATCACCTTCCTGAAATTAAAAAACAACTCACGGTGGCGGAAGATAAACTAAATAGCTATCGCCAAAAGAATGAATCCGTCGATCTCAATATGGAAGCGCAGTCCACTTTAGATGTCATGGTAACGCTTGAGTCTCAACTTAATCAATTAACCTTTAAAGAAAGTGATATTTCAAAGCTATACACTAAAAATCACCCTGCTTACCAATCGCTTCTATCTAAGCGCCAAACCTTATTGGCGGAAAAAGCTCGCCTGAATAAACGCATTGAGAAGCTTCCAAAAACGCAACGTGAAGTATTACGTATGACTCGTGATGTGGAAGTAAATCAGCAAATATACATCCAACTGCTTAATAAAGTTCAAGAACTCAATATTGTCAAAGCCAGTACAGTTGGTAATGTTCGCATCATCGATGGTGCTCAAAGTTTCAGTCAACCGGTGAAGCCGAAAAAACCATTAATTGCAGTACTTGCCACTCTATTAGGTGGAATGCTATCTGTAGCTTTAGTATTGCTTAAAACCGCGATGCATCGTGGTATTGAAACCCCGGATCAAGTAGAAGATATTGGTCTACCTGTTTATTCATCCATTCCTGTATCACAAACTCAACTCGATATTGAAAAACGACAGAGTAAGAAAAAACAACTCTTACCAATAGATCAGTCTCTTCTAACGCTTAATGATCCTGCAGACTTATCTATAGAAGCCTTACGAAGTTTAAGAACAAGCTTGCACTTTGCCATGATGGAAGCAAAAAATAATATTTTGATGATTTCAGGTCCAAGCCCATCACTTGGTAAATCTTTTATTTCCATCAATATGGCGGCTGTGATATCACAATCAGAAAAAAAAGTATTATTGATTGGCGCAGATATGCGTAAAGGTCACATCCATAAAACGTTAAATTGTAATGTGACTCCAGGTTTGTCGGAGTACTTAAGCGGCCAAGCCACCATTGAAAATATCATTCAAACCTTACCTGTTGAGAATTTAGACTGCATTAATCGCGGTAAGATCCCACCTAACCCATCAGAATTATTGATGCACCCACGCTTACAAGCGTTGTTAGAATGGGCGTCAGAAAATTATGATTTTGTTATCATCGATACTCCACCAATTTTAGCCGTTACTGATGCCGCAGTGATCGGTCGTCATGCTGGTACAACTTTATTGGTTGGACGTTTTGAACAAACGACGGTGAAAGAAGTCGAATTAGCACAACAACGCTTTAATCAAAATGGTGTTGATGTGAAAGGTTTCATTCTAAACGCTATCGAGAAAAAAGCGGCTACTGCATATGGTGGCTACGGTTACTATCACTATGAATATAAGAGCGATACTAAGGACCATTAATCATTCGCAAAGTAAATTAGATTGATATATAGGGTGGAAAATTAATTTTTCACCCTTTTAGTATCTAGTATCGAATTGATTCAACAATTAAAAAATGGTGTTAAATCATAAACACACCAAATAAATATCACAATCTGCCTATATATATTTACAAATCCATGACAAATACACTATTCTATTTGTCTAATTAAATTCATAACCCTATTATTACTGAAGTCTTGTTTCTTAATATACATCTACATTTTTTACAATTTATGAGGTAAGGATGAAAAATCATAAATCTAAAGTTTTAGCACTGTGTGTGGCAACCGCACTTTTGTATGGTTGCGGTAGTGATTCAAACTCTACTATGGACGTACAAGCTTACGATGGACCCGTTCGTGGCATGATCCCAAGTTATAGTTGTGATAACGGTTCTAATGGAACAAGCGATGCAACTAATGATAAAGGCATAGCCACTATTGAAGGCTCCTTCGCTGATAACCCAGAAAGCTGCACGATCTCTTTCAAAGGTGGCTCTGACGCAATCGATATGGAAAATGGAAGAGATATGTCTGGTGTTCAATATTCTGCGCCAAAAGGCTTATTTACTAAAGATGGTAAAGTAACCGTTTCTCCTTTAACTACTTTGATTGATAAACAATTAAATGGTGCGGAATACAACGAATCGACTGCAACAGAAGTACTAGCAGATCTCGGCTTAGATGAAATTCCTAACAACGGTGTAAGTATTCAAGAACTACTTTCAGATACTGAGTCAGCCGTTACTAAATTAAAAGGCGATAATCCAACACTTTTTTCGAAACTTGCCGCCACTAAAATGATTTTATCTGATGTTGTACAATCGCAACCGGATCTTGAGCCTGAAAAGCTCGCTGCAGTCACAAAAAAATTGTCTGATTCATTAGTTTCAAGTATGCCTAACTTCCCTCTGGATAACTCGGGTAAAGAAGTAGTTGTTAACTTAAAAGATAAGTTACAAGACACAGATTTTGTTAATAAAGTGGAATCAGGTGAAGTTTCAGCTGATGAAATTAAAGACACACTTGAAGAAAATCTAGATGATGCCACTAAACCAGAACCTACTGATCCGGATACACCAGCAACAGGTGGAACTGGCGGTACGGGAAGTGCAGGAACAGGTGCATAATCCCTTAAGCTAAAAACTATCTAAATTAACGCCGCTAATAAAAAATATTTGCGGCGTTTGTTTATCTGCATAATACCTACAAGGATAGAATGCTGTCATGCAGACGAGAAAAAAAGCGTCATCTATAACCACCACTATTGCTCTAGCACTCATATCACCAGCGATATTTGCTAATACATCAATAGATCACTTACCGTCACACCAAAGTTTCACCGGATTAACGAATACACCCAATGCACAAGTACAAAACACCGGTGATTTTAGCTTATATTACGGGCAAGGCGTTCCTTATAAACAAGGTATTGGTGAACTTGATAACTGGGTAGGAAGCTTTGGCCTATTTCCTGGTTTTGAGATTTCAGGTCGTGTCGTTACTCAAACTTACGATTGCAATATTTATACTGAAACTAATTGTGGTATTAGAGATCTTTCCGCTTCAGCCAAATATCAACTCCCATTTATTTATGATTACACCGGCCTTAATGTTGCAATTGGTGCCCAAGATATTGGAGGGGCTGCCAACAACTTTCAAACCACTTACATTATTGCAGATAAAAGTTTTGATTTTGCTCCTTTAAGGATGAGTTTAGGCTATGGCCAATCAAAAATTGCATCTGGCATTATGGATGGTCCATTTGGTGGGATCGAAATTCAACCCTTATCATTTCTACAGTTCACTGGTGAATATGATGCTACCGAATTTAATTCAAGTATTAAGGCGATGACGCCTGATGGCTTATTACCGTATGACATCCAAGTCAGTGCAAACTACCAAGTTTACACGACACGTGAAGACACAAATCATGACATATGGGGGGTCAATGTCAGCGTACCCGTTTCTGGTTATCAAATGTCTCAGCCATATAATATAAGTCAACATAAGGATACACCTAAAGCAATAATGCAGGCTGGGCTTGCCTCTACAGATAACGCTAGCTTAACACGTCTCAGTCGTGCACTTGAAAACGAAGGATTCCTCAACATCCAAGTTGGTAAGCGTCAGAATACTATCGTCGTCGCACTCGAAAACCGTCGCTATAATCGTAATCAAATAGACGGTGTAGGGGTCGCTCTTGGTATTATTACAGCGAATGCGGGTAAAACATTAAAAGACGATCTTGAAATTCAGTCAGATGATACCCCTATTGAAATGGTAATGCTAAGTAACGGCATTCCTATGATGTCAATATCGTTAGAAGCAAAGTGTTATCGTGAGTTTTTAATCACAGGGATACAATGTTCAAAATTGAAATTTTCAACAGATAAACTCACTCAATCTTTGGATAATATTACATGGCAGCATCATATAATTAATTCTGGTATTGGACGTAGCCAATTCATTGTTTCTCCAGCCACGCGTTACGCTTTTGCGACCGAATATGGCTTCCTAGATTATTCTTTAGCCTTAGCAACTAATGCTTATGTACCTCTCTGGCAAGGTTTCGCTGTCGATATACGATACCTACTCCCTATTGATAATAGTGATGATTATGAACAAGGCCGTATATGGGGGGAATCTCAATTTGAAAATGAAATTGACCGAGCATTAGTTCATCAAGCATTCCGCTTGCCTTTTAATATAATGACCCAGTTTTCAGCTGGTTATGTATATAGTGGGTACATTGGTGCTGCCAATGAAACTACTTGGTATTCACCAGAAGGTCAACATTCCATAAGTGTTCAAACAAGTAAATTCACTTATAAAGATGACGTTAATGAATATGGTGAACAGATTGAAGATAAAAGCACCCTATTGGGTAGCTATACACTTTCGATACCACAATACAATTGGCAATTAGATCTCACAGCTGGTGAGTTTTGGCAAGGAGATCGAGGGTACCAAGTAACCACTAATCATTGGCTAGGGGATGTTAAAGTATTTGCTTCCTATTTAAATAGTGAGGATGAACAATTTGTTACGGCTGGCATATCCATCCCGCTTAACTTTTGGCGTAGTATGAAGCCAGGCTATATCCAATTAAAAGGTATTGAAGAATTTACTTTAGCAACACAAACCCGTATTGGTGAAAATCATAATCAGCTCAATACTGGCTTAGGTTCAAAATTAAGTTTCCAACATGATCTCTCAAAGCAGTACTATAACAGAAGCCGATTTACACCAAGTTACTTTAATAGCAATGTAGATCGTTTAAGAAATGCTTACTTGAAGTATTTAACTCTTTAATAGATCTAGCCCCCAATGTGAATAACTCAGCGGCGGGGGCTAATACTTATATTATTTATTTTAATTAATTCAAATAAATATACATTCTTATCCGTTATTTATCATCCAATTTAATCATTAAAATAATGTGATCTTCCGATCATTTTTCTGCAAATAGGTCAGCTTTCTAATAAGCTAACATGTAATTTCATAACAAAAAAAGTAAAGATTTATCACAGCAAAATTAAGCCAATTATTATCAAAACTAGGAGTTGATGGTCTATTTAGTGATCAAACTCATATAACCCTAGATTGATTAATGATAGCCATCATTTTTATATTTAGCCGCACCTTTTTTTTACAGAAAAAAGCCACACTAAGCGCAAACATGTTAACAAAATGTTAAATCAAAAAGTAAAAGGTTAAATTCTCCGTAAAATTAATAACAAATACCAATCAGAAAACACAAAGTTAACATGAAATTAACACTCTGATAACATTATCGTGTGCGTGTCACAGAATTACTGTTCGTTGTTATTTTATACTTGAAATACCCCCTAACATCTAGTTATCGATTCACCCCCTATATAATAAACAAAAGGATTGATAACTATGAAAAAGGGTTTTCTCAATACTGCTATAGCTGCCATTGCATTATGTACTATAAACGTTCAAGCAAAAGACTATGAAATAGTCAATGTCGTAAAAGTTTCTGGAATACCTTGGTTTAATCAAATGAACAAAGGTGTAGAAAAAGCGGCAAGTGACTTTAATGTCAATGCGAGACAATTAGGGCCATCAACACCCGATCCTGCTCAACAAGTCAAAATAATAGAAGATTTAATCGCCAAAGGTGTCGATGCAATTACCGTCGTGCCGAATGATGTCACCGTACTCGAACCCGTTTTTAAAAAAGCTCGAGAAAAAGGGATCATTGTTCTTACTCATGAATCTCCGGACAAACACGGTGCTGATTGGGATATAGAGACGATAGATAACAAAGCTTATGCTCACGCCACTATGGATGAATTGGCAAAGAATATGAATCAAGAAGGTGGCTATGCCATATACGTGGGTTCATTGACTGTTCCTTTACATAATAACTGGGCTAATCTAGCCATCGATTACCAAAAACAAACCTATCCAAAAATGTTTGAAGTGACATCTCGTATGCCTGTAGCTGAAAGTATTGAAAAATCTTATGCCGCAACAAACGACCTCATGAAAGCACATTCAGATATGAAAGGAATCATTTCTTATGGTTCTTTAGGTGGTATTGGAGCGGGACAAGCCATTAAGAAAAAACGCGCAAAAGATAAAGTGAGTGTTGTCGGGATCATGATGCCAAGCCAAGCAGCTCCTTATTTAGCGACTGGTGATATTGATAAAGGTTTCTTATGGAACCCGGCAGATGCTGGCTACGCTATGGTGGCTATTGCAAAAACAATGCTTGAGGGAAAAGAAGTCTCTCAAGGCATGACAGTAGAAGGCTTAGGCCAAGCAGATGTTGATACAGAAAATCGCGTGGTCAAATTTAACCGTATTTTAGAAGTAGATAAGACGAATGCGCGTACTTTAGGCTTTTAATTCTTTATCGCTGTTGGGCAGTGCATGTAATGGCTGCCCTTTCTTTTTTGGGAAATTTTCATGTCTAATATCCCCTTTATTACATTAAAACAAATTTCAAAACATTTTGGTTCCGTCAAAGCACTCTCAAATATAAATCTAACGTTTAACAAGGGTGAAGTTCATTGCTTAGCCGGAAAAAATGGGTGCGGAAAAAGCACATTATTTAAAGTGATTTCAGGTGTTCATGCTCCGGAAAAAGGGGCATCCATAGAATTAAATGGTCAAACCTATTCACGACTCACCCCACAGCAATCGATAGAGCATGGTATACAAGTCATTTATCAAGACTTATCACTGTTTCCAAACTTGACCGTTGCTGAAAACATCGCCATTCATGATCACATCCATTGGGCGAAAGGACTGGTCAATAAAAAGACAATGGAAAACATTGCTGTCACTGCCATGAATAAAGTCGGTGTGAGTTTACCCTTACATAAGAATGTTGAAGATTTATCTATTGCAGAATGTCAGCTTGTAGCCATTTGTCGAGCAATGGCATCTGACGCAAAACTTATGATCATGGATGAACCAACAGCTTCTTTGACTAGAACAGAAGTAAATCACCTCATCAAAGTCGTTGCCGATTTAAAATCTAAAGGTGTAACTATTGTATTTGTAAGTCATAAGTTAGATGAAGTTATGGAAATATCCGATAGGATCACCGTGATAAGAGATGGTGAAACTGTCGGTACTTATAATGTGGAAGATGTAGATAGTGACGAGCTGGCTTATTTGATGACAGGTCAACGCTTTACGTTTAATCCACTCCCAGCCAATACGGTGCATGGCGACATAAAATTAGAAGTAAAAAATCTCAATAAACATGCTCAATTTTATGATATTTCCTTCTCTGTACGTTCAGGCGAAATACTTTCTATTACTGGGCTTCTTGGATCAGGCAGAACCGAACTGTGCTTAGCTTTATTTGGAATGACTCAGCCTGACAGTGGTGAAATATACATTAACACTAAAAAAGTAACCTTTAATTCTAATCGCCAAGCAATTTCTCATGGGATTGGTTATGTATCAGAAGACCGAATGACAACCGGCCTCGTAATGGAACAACCTATTAATGACAATATTACTTCTGCGATATTAAAAAAACTAAAAAAAGCATCCGGGTTATTTAACCATGCTAAGGCGAAAGAATTAGTCAATAAACTTATCTCTTCCTTATCCATTAAAGTGTCCGATCCTAATTTACCCGTGACAAGTTTATCTGGTGGTAATGCACAACGCATCTCGATTGCAAAATGGATAGCGGTCAATCCAGATATATTGATCCTTGACTCTCCAACTGTTGGTGTAGACGTAGCCAACAAAGAAGCGATTTATAACATTGTGCAAGAATTAGCAAAACAAGGGATGGCTATTATTTTAATCAGCGATGAAATTCCAGAGGTTTACCATAATAGTCATCGTATTATTGTGATGAAAGAAGGTCGTTTTACACATGAATTTTTGCCTACTCATTCTTCTGAACAAGTAATAATGGAGGCAGTCAATGCTTAACTTATCTATTCGTTCACTCACAAAGCATCATGAATTTTATTTATTTTTCATCATTGCGATCATCGTCTTACTACTCGGTATTGTAACTGAAGACTTTTTAACTCTCGGTAATATTTTTGATATGACGACGAGTTCTGCACTACTCGGTATCATGGCATGTGGGTTGTTTGTCGTATTAATTTCAGGCGGTATTGATATTTCATTCCCAGCAACCGCTGCAATTGCACAATATGTGACAGCAACTTACCTATTGAATATAGGCGGTAACTTCATCATTGCATTCACCATCGCATCAGTTGTTGGTGCGCTACTTGGTTTAATCAACGCTCTACTCGTTTATCGCCTAAAAGTGCCCTCTATCATCATTACTATCTCAACATTAAATATATTCTTTGGTCTATTAATTTATGTCACAGATGGCAACTGGTTATACGGTTTTCCAGATTGGTTTATGAATGGCGTTGAATTACTCACTTTTACAGGCAGTGATGGTTATGATTATGGATTTTCACTCCCAATCTTAATGTTAATTGCAGTGATCACTATGACTTCATTTTTAATGAAAAAAACACGTCTAGGAAGACAAATTTATGCTGTCGGTGGTAACGCTGATGCTGCAAGTCGAATCGGGATTAGTTTATTAGGGATCAATTTATTTGCTTACGGCTATATGGGGGCATTAGCTGGTATTGCTTCCGTCGTTCAAACACAAATCACACAATCAGTTGCACCCAACGCTTTAATGGGGTTTGAACTGACAGTATTAGCAGCTGTTGTACTCGGTGGTGCCAGTATGACAGGAGGGAAAGGTACACTCCTTGGCGTTATTTTAGGGGTGATCCTTTTGGCGATTTTAAAAAATGGGTTAACCATCCTTGGCGTTCCTTCCTATTGGCATACTGTAGTGACTGGCTTAATTATTATTGTGAGTATCAGCATGACGGCAATCAATGAAAAGAAACAAGCCAATCAAGTAGGAGAATGCTAATGATTAATATCTTGAAGTCGCCTATCGATAAAAACATTCGTTATTTGTTGATCATTTTACTGGGCATAATTATTACCATGGGCAGTACCGTAGGTGCTTCTTTTTTCTCCATTGATAATTGGCAATCAATGGCTTCACAGATGCCTTTGCTTGGCTTGTTAGCGCTTGCTATGGCTGTTTGTATGCTCACTGGAGGAATTAACTTATCGATCATCGCTACGACGAATGCTTGTGGTTTGATCATGGCTAGCATTCTATCAACCCAGACAGATAGTGGAATGATACTTCTGCTCGCTTTACTGGTTGGCCTATTCGCTGCAGTTTTTATTGGGATAATCAATGGTGCTTTAATCGCGTATGTTGGGGTCTCCCCTATTTTAGCCACCTTAGGAACCATGACATTAATGAATGGTTTAAATGTATTAATCTCTGGCGGTAGTGTGATCTCAGGCTTCCCAGATTTTTTATTAATAATAGGTAATGGCACTATTTTCGGGATCCCAATTCCAATGGTTTTATTTATTACGCTTGCCATTGGTTTGTGGACCATACTCGAGCATACCAGTCTTGGTCGAATCATTTATTTGATGGGATCGAATGAAAAAGCCACTCGCTTTTCTGGTATAGATACACAAAAAGCTACAATTTATGTCTATATCCTTTCTTCCATACTTTGCTGGGTTGCTGCAATTTTGATGATGGCGAAATTCAATTCTGCCAAAGCAGGTTACGGAGAATCGTATCTTTTAATCGCTATTCTCGCTTCTGTATTAGGTGGAGTAAACCCGGATGGTGGTTTTGGCCGGATCATTGGTATTACTCTGGCACTCGTTGTTCTACAAACATTAGAAAGTGGTTTCAATCTACTCGGGATCAGCAGTTATCTCACTATGGCTCTATGGGGCGGTATTTTAATTTTATTTATTTTCTTACAAAAGAATAAAGCTTAAGGGAGAGTAATATGAGTATTTACTTTATCGGAGTGGATGTAGGCAGCGGTAGTGCAAGAGCTGGTATTTTCGATACCTTAGGCAGAAAAATCAGTGAAGCGAAACGTAATATTCTTATTTTTAAACCACAAGATAATTTTGTCGAGCAGTCATCAGATAATATATGGAACGCTGTTTGTATGTCAGTTAAGGATGCATTAGCGCAAACCAATATTGATCCGATCCAAATCAAAGGCATTGGTTTTGATGCGACCTGCTCATTAGTAGTACTAGATAAGGATGGCACGCCTATTACGGTCAGCCCGAAAGGTAGAAGCGAACAAAATGTGATCATGTGGATGGATCACAGAGCCATCAGACAAACTGAACGTATTAATGAGACTCAGCATCCTGTATTAGCCTACGTTGGAAACCGAATATCACCAGAAATGCAAATGCCTAAACTACTTTGGTTAAAACAAAACATGCCAAACACCTGGTCTAAAGCAGGTTACTTTTTTGATTTACCAGATTTTTTAACATGGAAAGCCACTCACACTGCAAGTCGTTCGTTATGTTCAACAGTATGTAAATGGACTTACGTAGGACATGAAAATAAATGGGATAAACACTTTTTAAAACAAATTGGCCTAAATGATTTATTAGAAAATAATGCACAAACCATAGGTAATACCATTCTTCCTATGGGTCATCCTGTTGGTGATGGCTTAACGCCTCATGCGGCTG
The DNA here is from genome assembly GCF_048266485.1 of Vibrio sp. GTDB lineage: Bacteria > Pseudomonadota > Gammaproteobacteria > Enterobacterales > Vibrionaceae > Vibrio. The sequence continues at coordinate 59,024 of NZ_JBLWZK010000007.1, forward strand.
ATGATTTAGGGTTGATTGCTGGGACAGCAGTTGGTACCTCAATCATTGATGCACATGCCGGCGGGATTGGTGTATTAGGCGCCACCGGTATCACAGGAGAAAAAGCAGACTTCAATAAGCGTTTAGCTTTAATTGGTGGAACCTCATCATGTCATATGGCCGTCTCAAAAAGTGCTAAATTTATAGATGGCGTATGGGGTGCGTATTACAGTGCAATGATCCCTAATTATTGGCTGAATGAGGGGGGACAATCAGCAACAGGTGCTTTAATCGACCATATGATAAGCTCGCACCCTCTTTATTCAGAAGCGATAGAGTTAGCCAAAAGTCAAAATAAAACGATTTATCAATTACTCAATGAAAAGTTATTAAAGCTCGCAGGAACACATGAAAAGATTGCTTATCTCACGCAAGATATGCACATCCTTCCCTATTTTCATGGAAACCGTTCTCCAAGGGCGAATCCGCACTTAACTGGCACCATTACAGGTTTAACAATGTCACAAACATTCGATGACATGGCATTACAATATTTATCCACCATACAAGGCATCGCACTAGGCACGCGACATATCATTGATGCAATGAATCAAGCAGGTTATGCCATCGATACCATCATGGCTTGTGGAGGAGGAACCAAAAACCCAATATTCCTACAAGAACACGCAAACGCGACAGGTTGTACCATATTGTTACCAGAAGAAAGCGAAGCCGTATTATTAGGTTCAGCAATGTTAGGTTCAGTTGCTGCAGGCTTTCATAGCGATATTCCGGATGCAATGAGTGCGATGAGCCGCATTAGCAAAGTAGTTATGCCACAAACAGAAAAGATGAAACGTTTCTATAATAGAAAGTACAAAGTTTTTCATATGATGTATGAAGATGACATGAAATATAGATCTACCATGAAAGAATAAAGGTAAGGGATACCATTTATTGTCTTAATCGTCCTGATTCTTATATTTTAAAAATCAGGACTTTTTAGTACGAAACTGACAAAACCTTTCGCTATATAAGTTAACCAGCAGCGTTATCAGTAAGATAGAAATGGAATAAAATAAAAGAATTACCTTTGTGCATATTCCTTAGGTGTACAACCAAACAATTTTTTAAAAGAAGAGATAAAACTGCTCACGCTACTATAACCTAGGTCATGTGCAACCAAGGTCGTGTTATATCCCTGAGAAATCTTCTCCAATGAATTCATCAAACGAAAACGGCTACGCCATTGGCGGAATGTCAATCCCGTTTCAGCTTTAAACAACCTTTCAATAGTACGGACACTTGCCCCTACCTGACTTGCCAATTGTTCAAGCAATAGAGATTGCTCAGGTTGATTAACAATAATACGGATCAAACGTTGCAGACGAGGATCATGTCCTGATGGCATATAGAGTTCCAATGCTTCCAAAGATTCAAGTTCATCAAGAGCAACCAAACCTAAGTTATGCACCCTTTCTTTTGTCAAAGAACTTGAACTTTCTGTAAGCCTGAGTATGACCTCTCGCATTAATGAACTCATCTTCAACATGACGACTTTCTCAGAGTTCTGACGAACACAAAACGAGGGATCAACATATAGATTACGGGTTTGCGTAGCCGTTTCATTACTGACCTGATGAGCATGGCCTCCCGGGATCCATACAGCATGCGTAGATGGAACAACCCAAATAGCTTTTTCACTGGCTACGCGCAAAATGCCTTTACTGCCCCAAAGGAGTTGTCCTCTGGGATGGGTATGCGGCTCAATAGCAGACTCTGCAACCATACTACGACTGTGGGTTAGCACAGGTTGAGCTGGGTCTAAAATAAAAGCAACATCACTAGGCGATAACATTGTCGTGTTAGGAATATGTTTTGACATCCTGTCTCGTTAAAACGTATCAAAAAAAGGTATTTTAGAAACAACTCAACAATATATCTATACCCAGTTGATCTTTTAGATTAACAGAACCTAATTATTATCAAAGTTCAGGAGAAAAAATATATGGTCAGCCGACTAAATATAAAGTCAGTCGCTGTAATTATCACTTTGGTATTTGCACTTGTTATTAGTATTTATCCACTTTTAGGTCACTCCGAAATATTTTCTCGAAGTGCCGCTATTATCTTAGTGACCCTCGTTTTTTGGAGCTCAGGGTTCGTTCCGCCTTTTTTGGCTAGTTTGATTTTCTTTGCTTTAGTCACGATATTAGGTTTGATATCACCATCAATACTATTCGCAGGTTTTGGTTCTACCGCTGTATGGCTCATCATTTCGGGATTCATTATTGGCACAGCAATTTCCAAATCTGGGTTGGGTCAAAAGCTTGCAACACTGATTTCTCCCTACTTAACGGTCAGTTATCCGCGACTTATCACCGGTTTGGTCTTCAGTGCCATGATGCTAGGGTTTATCATGCCTTCTTCGGTAGGTAGAGCGGTGGTTTTAATTCCTATCGGCATGGCATTAGCGGACACCATTGGGCTTAAAAATGGCAGTAATGGTCGAATAGGCATTGCTACAGCCCTCACTATTTCGTGCAATATGCCTAGTTTTGCAATATTACCTGCCAATATTCCAAACATGATCTTAGCGGGTTCAAGTGAAAACCTTTTTAATATTACCTTTGGTTACACCGAATATTTGCTGCTTCACTTTCCCATATTAGGTATCGTTAAATCTTTGGTCGTTATTTGGTTGGTATTACGTATTTTCCCTGACGAAATTTCAGCTCCGTTAATGACTAAAGACACCAACAACGAAAGTGTCATTTCCGACCAAAAGATGCAGAAGAAAGTCGGTATTTTGCTTGCTATCACATTGTTATTCTGGATAACGGATAGCATTCACGGTATCAACCCCGCCTGGGTAGGTTTAGTAACCGCGATTATTCTCCTGTTACCTAAATGGGGGGTGGTAGAACCAAAAGCATTTAATAGCTCCGTTGATTTTGCCACAGTGATTTTCGTTGCAGGTGCCTTAGGGCTAGGAGCACTGGTTAATGAATCCGGCATTGGCTCAACATTAGGTCAGCTATTTGGGCACATGCTTCCAGCAGATCAAGACAACTCATTCCTAAGCTTCATGGCTCTGTCTATCATTTCAACGCTCACAGGATTAATCGCAACAATTCCAGGCGTGCCAACGGTATTAACACCTATGGCAGGAGATTTCGCTCAAATAACCGGGTTCTCTCTACCGGCCGTCATCATGACTCAAGTCATTGGCTTTTCGACCGTAATTTTCCCATATCAAGTGGGCCCACTAGTCGTCGCAATGCAATTATCAAACGAGCCTCTCTCTAAGCTATTAAAAGTTACCCTACCGTTGACGGCTATTACTGTTGTCGTGTTGATGCCTTTAGATTTTCTATGGTGGCAACTACTAGGTTGGATAAATTAATAACAAGCTCCCACTAATCACCACCTACCACTCATACCTTATAGGCTCTTCTCCGCTTTCATGAGTCTGTAAGTAAAGGCTAATTCATCATAATCACATGATTTATAATGCTTATTTTAAATATAAGTCAGTAGCCTATTTTGTCATCTTTATCTTCCTCGTTATTTAGCTTTAAAGGCCAATGTGTTGAATCTTGTTCAGTAGAAGACGTCTCCCAAGCAGTATTCGTTCGCTGTCGTCGAGACCGGAGGTATAAGGTCAAAGAGCCAATATCAGGTACTTCTTGCACCGTCGATCACTACGTTAAAAGACGTCTTCAAGATTTACCTGTGAGTGGACGGCCATGCACGATTGAAGTCGAACTGGCTAAAACACGAGACAAAGAAGGAAGACGGTTGATTGAAGAGACTGAATATGTGGCTAAAGGCGGTCGTTATACCGCTCGCTTTTGCAAGTTCATCAGTGGCTTATGCCGCCATATGAGCATACATGCCGTCTCTCAACATTTAGGAATTCGCTGGGAAACCGTAAAAAACATCGATAGAGAATACTTGCGTTCAAGCTTGCCAGCGTTAGACCCAGAGAAACTGAATAACCTCATTCATATTGGCGTCGATGAAGTTGCCAGAGCCAAGAGACATGATTATATGACGGTTGTTTATGACCTCGTCTCTGGGCATTTGATTTGGGTTGAACATGGCCGAAAAGCAGAAGTTTTGATTTCCTTCTTTGAGCAGTTATCAGAAGAGACCAAATCAGGAATCAAAGCAGTGTCAATGGATATGGGACAGTCTTACCAGTCGGCAGTTAGGAAAATGCTTCCACATGCAGATATTGTTTTTGACCGATTTCATGTCATGCAGAACTACTGCATCTTAATTAAAAAAGAGAGAGCAAAAGCGTTTAAAAATGGCTCTCACGAGGAGAAAAAATTGCTAAAAGGAACGCTTTTCCTCCTACTGAAAAACTCTCACAAATTGGATGATAGACAATCTGACAGACTCGATGACTTACTCGAGAGCAACAAGACTTTATGCATTGTTTACATGCTCAAAGAGCAGCTACAAGCGATATGGGATGAACCCGATTACGAGACAATGGTAGCAGCTCTTGAAGCTTGGTGTCGTCTTGCCAAATCGACCAGAGTACTTTCGTTAAGTAACTTTGCCGATGCTTTATTGGAACGAAAAGTGGGGATATGTAACTACGGGAAATACAAGCTGACTAATGCTCGGGTAGAAGCAGGTAATGTCTCAATTGGCTTACTTAGAAGAAGAGCAAGAGGTGTGAAAGATATAGATTACTTCAAATTGAAGATCAGACAAACATCAGTTCCAGATACTCACTCAACTTTTTACCCAAATATCAAGCTCACCTAAACGGAGAAGAGCCCCTTATAGAATCAAAAAATTATAAAAAAAGAGCCTGATCACATTGACATGGTCAGGCTCTAATTAGCGGCTTACTAACATCTCTAGTTCTTACACACTGCACGTGCACGCTTAGGATTTATCTGTGTTTTTATGCGACCAGCATAGCCCTTAACATCCATGCCGTTTTTTCATGCACGCGCATTCGGTCTGAAATCAGGGCCGCAGAAGATTCATCATCAGCATCCTGAGCCGTTTTTAATATCTCACGACAAGTTCTGATCACTTGTTCATGACTTTGCGTAAGGATTTTTACCATCTCCATTGCAGGTGGGATATCTTCCACTTCTTCAATAGAGCTTAATGCCGCTAACGATTTATATGTACCTGGAGCGACAATATTCAATGAACGAATACGTTCCGCGACATCATCGACAGCGGTTGCAAGCTCTGTGTAATGCTCTTCAAACATCAAATGAAGATCGCGAAACTGTCGCCCAGTCACGTTCCAGTGAAAATTGTGAGTTTGCAGATAAAGAGTATAAGAGTCTGCTAACAAACGCTTCAGGCCTTCAGCAACCGCAATACGGTCAGCTTCATTTATTCCTATATCGATAGTATCCATAGTGACTCCTTGATTGATTAAAATATCCAGCACATAAGTATAGAAAATTCTATAGAGGCTACAACAACCACTCTATAACAGTTCGTTTGGTTAAAACACCGCTTGTCGCATTAGGAATACATCTTGTCATATTTTTAACTAAAAACGTCAATTAGATAAGAGTATATTAGATTCAACTAATGGAAAAAGCGACTAACTGAAAAGGCTTGATATGAACAATTTATCCATAAATCACTCATCCTCTGCAAAAGTAGAAAGCCGATTAATACATTTCCCTATGTCAATGTTCTCTATTGTTATGGGTCTAAGTGGATTTGCAATCGCATGGCAAAAAGCTTTGGGGACCTCCTTTCCTGTGATAACAACATTCACCAGTGCTTTAGCAAGTATCGTTATGTTGTTGGTGAGTGGCCTTTATTTATTAAAACTCGTTCGCTACCCCAATGCAGTGATTGCAGAAACAAAACACCCAATTAAGATTAATTTCTTTGCAGCCTTCTCAATCAGCCTATTACTCCTTTCTGTCGTTTGGCATAGGTTTGAATCATATTCCTATTGCTTATGGGGTTTTGGCGCGATCGTTCAGCTATCGTTAACTTTACTGATCATGCATAGCTGGATACACCACGATCACTATCAACTTGAACACGCTAATCCGAGTTGGTTTATTCCGGTTGTTGGTAACATAATTGCTCCAATCACCGGTGCTCAATTAGGATATATCGAAGTAAGTTGGTTCTTTTTTGGCGTTGGTATTGTTTTTTGGATGGTGCTACTAACCATCATTACCAACCGTTTAATTTTTCATGCAGCTCTGCCAACACCTTTTAAACCTATGCTGTTTATCTTGTTAGCGCCACCATCTATTGGCTTTGTATCCTATAGCTCACTCGTGCCAGAACTGACTGACTTTTCCAGAATACTTGTCTCTGTTGCACTATTCACCGCTATTTTACTGCTGCTCAATATCAATCAATTTCGAAAAGTTGGGTTTTATCTTTCATCCTGGGCTTTTTCATTTCCGGTCGCAACTTTTAATGTCGCGCTCTTTAGATATGCTGAGCTCGCTCATTCCCCTGCATACTTTTACATGGGTATAGCAGTATTAGGATGCTTGACCCTTCTCATTCTGTGGCTTTCACTTAATACATTCAAAGCCATAAAAACCGGTGCAATCTGCAAGCCAGAGTAAGTCAATTCAAATATACAAGTGAGGTAAAGTTATGAATAAAAGTTATACAGATATTAATCAACAACAACGCAAGTTAGGTTCCGCTTTTCGAAAAGAGAGCCCGGATACACTTAACGCTTTTTTAAGTCTTCACAAAGCGGCTTTTGCTTCTGGTGCTATGGAGACCAAGTATAAAGAGCTTATTGCCGTTGCGATTGCCATCAGTGTTCGTTGTGATGGCTGTATCGGTTCCCACGTTGAAGCAGCCGTTAAAGCTGGAGCTTCCAGAGAAGAACTGATTGAGACCATCAATGTAGCGATTTTGATGGGAGGTGGCCCTGCTGTAATTTATGGAACACAAGCGTTAGCTGCTGTGGACGAGTTTAGCCGCTAATCAATTGTATCCGCTCTACTCAAATATAAGTAGGACGGATACATTTTGTTAACCATCATTGGAAGTAGACTCGACACATTGCTGAGGAGGGACACCAAAAAATTTGCTAAATTCTCTAATGAAGCTCGGAATACTCTTGTAGCCGACTTCATGTGCGGCGGCTTTGCTTGTCATTCCTTGTTCTATAAGATCCCGCGCCAGAATCAACTTATACCGACTTTTCCATGCTCTAAACGTCAGTCCTGTCTCTTTGACAAAGAGTCTTTCTATCGTACGCGGACTTGCTCCAACCTTAAAAGCAAGGGAGCACAGTTGATGATTAAAAGAAAACTCGTTAATCAGTAAACTTAGTAATTTTTTTAGACGAGGGTCTGTCCCAGATGGCATCCAATAAGTCGTTTGCTCTAAAGAAGATAACTCTTCTAACACCACAAGCCCCAATAACCGACTGTAGTTTTGATTGGTAGTCTCACTCACAAGCCTTTCCATAACATCTTTCAATAAACTACTAAGTTTCATTACAACGGCTTGCTCATTTCCCGAAAGAACTTCATAAAAAGGATCGACATATAAACTCAACAACACTGTGTTTGTGTCACTGGATAGCTCATGAAAGACATTACTCGGAATCCATATCCCGCATGATGTAGGTACTATCCATACTTTGTTACTACTAAGGATGCTGAAAGTACCAGACTTAGCCCATATAAACTGTCCTCTAGGATGTTGGTGTTCAGGAACACCAGTACCTGCTTCTAGTTGTCTTTTTTCCATAAGCACGGGCTTTGTACTATCAAGGATATATGCCTTAGTGCTTGGCTGAATGTTTGTCGTGTTGGGATAGTTTCTTGTCATTTATTAGTGAGTTTTATGTCAATGTGAATTGTATACTCTAAGTATGGTAGGTCGATTATTCAACAATATACAGTGAGTCAAATAAGTCCGCTTTGTTCCTAAAGCAAATATTAGATCAGACTAGACCGTAACTTTTTCAGTAGCCAGTGATAACTGAACTGATGATAACTAATTGATTGGAAAATGATAGAAGGGTGACCTATGTACGAACATGAAAACCAACTTGTAACAATGCCACAGTTAAACAAACCAGCACCAACATTCAACGCGAAAACAACACACGGAACATTAAAGCTAGAAGATTATAAAGGAAAATGGCTTGTACTATTTTCTCATCCAGCCGATTTTACACCAGTATGTACAACGGAATTTATGGCTTTTGCGAAGGCTAATGATAACTTTAAAGCACTCAATTGCGAATTGATGGGTCTATCTATTGATGGTGTTCATGCACACATCGCATGGGCTCGTAGCATTAAAGATAACTTTGGTGTTGAAATTAACTTCCCGATTATCGCTGACCTGAATATGAAAGTCGCAGGCGCTTACGGCATGGTTCAGCCAGGAGCAAGTGATACCTCTGCAGTTCGTGCCACTTTCGTTATCGATCCTGAAGGTGTACTACGTGCGATGTTGTATTACCCAATGAGCAACGGCCGTTCAGTTGCAGAAATTCTGCGCCTGGTTAAAGCACTACAAACGACTGATGCAAACGTGTGTGCAACTCCGGAGAGTTGGACGCCAGGTGATGAAGTGATTGTTCCACCACCTGCAACCGCTCAAGAAGCCGACATACGTAAAGATCAAGGTTACAATTACGTTGATTGGTACTTCAGTAAAAAAACGCTGTAATCCGCATACCTTAATAACGTTCAACTGAGTTTGTTGTGAACGGGTGCCTCTCGGTTCCCGTTATTTTAACCTTGAGAAACTCACTATTTTATAAAAAAGGAGGGAATATGACTCCCAACGTTTACGAGTTTTTCGATCCAAAAACCTTCACCTACAGCTATGTTGTCGTTGACTCTACTAGCCAACAATGTGCTGTGATTGATTCAGTGCTCGACTATGATCCGGCATCAGGCAGAATTTCATACGAAACGGCCGATAAACTCATTGAGTTTGTTGTGGACAGCGGATTACAAGTAGAGTGGATTCTTGAAACCCATGTCCATGCGGATCATCTAAGCGCAGCCCCCTATATCAAACAGAAACTTGGTGGAAAATTGGGTATTGGTAGCAAAATTACAGTGGTACAGAATACATTTGGCAAACTGTTTAATGCTGGAAGTGATTTTTCAATGGACGGAAGCCAGTTTGATCATCTGTTTTCCGATCAGGAAAGCTTTACTCTTGGTAATATTGAAGGATACGCAATCCATACTCCAGGCCATACTCCTGCCTGTATGGCTTACGTTATTGGTAACAGCGTATTTGTCGGCGACACCTTATTCATGCCCGATTACGGCACCGCACGTTGCGATTTTCCTGGAGGAGATGCAGCGACCCTCTATAACTCAATTCACAAATTGTTCGCTCTACCTGATGAAACACGCGTCTTTCTGTGTCATGACTACAAAGCACCAAACCGCAAAGAGTATATGTTTGAAACTACAATTGGTGATGAGCGCCTACACAATATTCATATTAAACAAGATATTTCCGAGCAACAATTTGTTGAAATGCGTGAAGGGCGTGATGCCACACTAAATATGCCGACTCTGATTTTTCCTTCGGTTCAGGTCAATATGCGAGCCGGAGAATTACCACCAGAAGAAGATAATGGTGTACGCTATTTCAAAATACCATTGAATAAAGTCTAAAACGGAGTTGCTGTTATGCTGAAGCCAATTTATTTAACGGATTCAATGACCGTTTCTTCACAAATTCTTCCCAACGACGTAGCACCTCTAGCGGAGATGGGGTTTAAGTCGATCATCAACAACCGTCCGGACGGGGAGGATAATGGTCAGCCTTTGAATCGCGAAATTGAACGGCTAGCTGAAGAACAGGGCTTAACTTATTTTCACCTGCCAGTGACCTCTGGAAATATTACTCAAGAACAGAGGAAACAGTTTGCTCAATTCTTTGCACAGGCTCCTAAGCCTATTTTTGCTTTTTGCCGTACGGGAACACGTTGCAGTGCACTCTGGTCGATGGGTAGCGACGAATTGGGTTCATTTGATCAACGTATTGCCCAAGCCGCCAAAATGGGTTTTGACCTGAGTTGGGTTAAGCAACCCGATTAATCCAATCTCATTCATTCGATTGGTATAACTAAATTTACTTGCTTAGGATAACCAAGGCATGAAAAATTCCTGGTTGAAATAGCTGCCGATATCATCTTGGTTGCCTAATTATTCGCGTCATGATGCTACGAAAGATGGCTTAGCTACTATTATCGTCACTTTGATGCTAATTCCACAAAGCCTTGCATACGCGATGGTCGCAGGACTACCACCTGTTGTTGGTCTGTACGCCAGCATCCTCCCTCTTATCGCTTATACACTGCTTGGTACCAGTAAAACACTGGCCGTTGGTCCAGTCGCAGTTATCTCGCTAATGACCGCAGAAGCCGTTGCTCCGCTGTTTGAAATGGGGAACCAAGGCTATATCACGGCAGCAGCAACCTTAGCATTTCTTTCCGGTATCGTGCTATTTCTGATGTCGGTACTAAGACTAGGGTTTCTGACCACTTTTTTAAGCCATCCGGTGCTTTCTGGCTTTATGACGGCCTCGGGTATTCCTATCTCTATCGGACAATTTAAACATATTCTTGGCGTACCACTACACGGGGAAAATGTAATTCAACGTCTGACCAATTTGATCCTTGCGTTGCCCCAAACTAATTTCTATACCTTGTTGATTGGCGTATCCTGCTTGATTGCCCTGATTTACGCACGCAAAAGCCTCCGACCCCATTTAATCAAACTAGGACTTTCTTCAGAACTGGCGGGGCTAACTACCTCTCTGGCGCTATTTCTCTGGCGAACCAGTCGCCCACATATTGCAGTGGTTGGTTTAATTGAGGGAACCCAACATTTTCGCAATATCCTACGCTTTAATGTCATCCAAAGTAAAACAGTCCTCAGCCTACGAATTGACGAAAGCTTATATTTTGCCAATGCTCGCTATCTGGAAGATCAGATACCGGAATATCTGGAACAATACCCACAAACCCAAGATTTGGTATTAATGTTATCTGGAGTAAACATGGTCGATGCCAGTGCACTGGAAAGCTTGATGTTAATTCACGACCGTCTGAACGAATCTAATATTCAACTGCATTTATCAGAAGTTAAAGGCCCGGTCATGGATAACATTCATAAGTCAAACTTCTTTGAACGCTTTAAAGGTAAGGTATATGTGAGTCAGTATGAAGCTATGGCTGATTTAGACCATTCAATTTTTAATCACTAATTTATTGCGACTCTATAAAGGTGTGATGGACGAATTTTGCGAATAAATAGATTCCCCTTCCCTAATGAAAACTAGAGGAAGGGGAAATTCTAATGAGCCTTTTTCTCTCAGGTTATTTTTTAGAAAACGACTCTGCATTAGGTGGCAGTAAAAACAAACCTACAGGATTAATACTTAAATACAAATGATCCACACTCTCAGGATCAAAATGAGATGAATTGAGCTGCAATAACAACTCTTTATCGTGCCATTTCACAACCACTTCATACATTGAGCCCATATAAGTAATGTTATCAATTTTACATTGTTGACACTCTTCACCATTAGAACTTAATAAAATGGCTTCAGGCCGAACACCAATTTGATACTGGCCTGCAGGGAAGTTTAACGTTGTTTCATCATCTGCAGGAATTTTATACCCATTAATAATGAGGTTTTGACCGTCATACTCACCATCAAAGATATTCGCTTCCCCCATAAAGTTTGCCATAAACATAGATGCAGGATGTTTATAGAGCTCTGTTGGTGAGCCCGCTTGCATAATTTCACCATCTTTCATCACAATCACAGTATCGGAAACAGCAAATGCCTCAGATTGATCGTGAGTCACATATAACGAAGTAATATTAAATCGTTGCTGTAATTCCCTAATAGTTTCTCTCATGCTTCGACGTAAATTTGCATCTAGATTGCTTAAAGGCTCATCAAATAGCAGCACTTTTGGTTTTAATACTAACGCCCTAGCTAATGCGACACGTTGTTGTTGACCGCCTGATATCTGATCAACATATCGCTCACCAAATCCTTCCAGATCAACTAACTTTAATGCTTCATCAACACGCTGTTTAATTTCATCTTTTCCTAATCCTATCATTTTTAGGCCATATCCCACATTGTCATGTAAAGATAAGTGAGGAAATAAAGCGTAAGATTGAAACACCATACAAATATCACGTTGTTGTATTGAGGTACTGGTAACATCTTCGCCATCAATATAAATCTGGCCACTAGTAGGTTTTTCTAATCCTGCGACTAAACGAAGTACCGTGGTTTTACCGCATCCAGAAGGCCCAAGTAGAGTCACTAAACTTCCTTTTTTAATTTCCAGATCCAAATTGCCAATGACCGTTTTATCTCCAAAGCGCTTGCAGATATTCTTCAGAACGACAAAGTTTTCATTTTTCATGTTTATATCTCCAATCTCTTATTCTTGGTTCTTAGCTTTTGAACGGGAAATTCGAGCTTCCCCTACCATATAATCAAATATCAAAATAATAGACAGCATGACCACAATCAAAATTGTCCCGTAAGCAATAGCTATCCCATATTCCCCATCTTCCACTCGGTTTAAGATATATGAGGTAGCAACTCGAGTTTCTGGGGTCACTAAGAAAATAATGGCACTTACCGTTGTCATCGCCCTTACGAAGCTATAAATCAGCGTAGAAAGAATGGCGGGTCTCAATAGCGGTAGAAGAATATTTTTAATCGTTTTAAATGAGTTTGCCCTTAAGCTTAATGAAGCCTCATCTAATGATTTATCTAATTGTCCAAGACCTGCAATTCCAGCGCGGATCCCGACTGGTACATTACGCATGACCATTGAAATCACAACAATAGCTGCCGTCCCTGTTAAATAAATAGGAGCATCATTAAAAGCAAGTATGTAGGAAACCCCCGCCACCGTTCCTGGTACGGCAAAACAAAGCATGGTAGAAAACTCAATCACCTTCTTCCCATAAAACTGCTGGCGTACCACAATATAAGCGATAAGTAGGCCAAAAAAGGCCGTGAGTGGCGCGGCAACACCAGCATAAATCATTGTTGTGATCAAAGATGGCCATGCCCCTTCACTCATACCCATACCAAAGAGATGGATATAGTTTTTCAATGTTAGGCTGTAATCAACCCCCCAATTAACCGTAAAGCTACCAAAGATAATGCTGCCATAAAGCAAGATATTAAATGCCATCCAAAAATACAGTAAACCCGATACCGTATGTTTTAATAAAGTTGGTAATGCTTGGACATCTCCACGATACGATTTACCTGAAATCGTCACGTAAGAACGCTTGCCTATCCATAAGTATTGAATAACAAAAATCGCTAATGAAAAGAGGAGCAAAACACCACCAAGAGTACTGGCAGAGGCGTAATCTAACTGAGCTCCCGCAATGTAGAAATAGATCTGAGTCGCCAACACATCGAAACTACCACCAAGAACTAATGGATTACTAAAGTCAGCCAAAGATTGAACAAAAATAATCAAGAAACTATTTGCTAAAGCAGGCTTTAATAACGGCATGACGATCTTAAAAAATGTTTGATATCGATTAGCACGTAATGTGTAAGAAGCTTCTTCTAAAGAAGGATGAAGAGATTTCATTGCACCATCCAAAATCATAAATGACATAGGTGCAAAAGCGAGCACTTGGGCTAACCAAATCCCTGTAAACCCATATAACCAATTGGTTTGCTCCAAGCCAAACCAATCCGCCATGATTTCAGTAATATAACCAGAACGACCTAACATTAAGGTCACTCCCAACCCGACAACAAATGGAGGCGTGACGATAGGTAATATTGAAAAAATACGGGCAATAAAAGCGGAACGAATGGCAATACGAGTCGTATAAATTGCAAAAATTAAACCAAAGAAAGTGGCCCCGATCCCAACCGAGACGCCAAGAAAAACAGAGTTCCAGATAATCTGAATGATTTGAGAACGACCCAGAATTTCAAGAAATTGCCAAGCAACAAAATTGCCCATGTCATCTTTAAACATCGGAACAAAAATAGCGATACTTGGAAAAATAATAAAAACAGAAATTAATAAAATTATCGTGATCAAAGCACCAATAACAAAACTATCTCCACCTAGAAACTCTAAGCGAGAAAAGGCGAATGTCATGACGACACTCAGTGTAATGAAAAGTGCAATGGTCGAATAGCCTAAACCTTGATGAGTATAAAAAGAACTCACCACGACAAATAACATGCATAAAGCTGAATAGCTAATATCAAAATAATGTCGAAATTTAGCATGTTTATTTTTCGGTGCAATTGGCCTTATCAGTAACACCGCAGGCAGTAAAAACCACCACCATGAAATATTGTACCCACTCCATCCCATCGCTTCATAGAACTCGTCGGATGTTGATTCAAATAGACCGTAATCTAAAGAGAAAGAAGGTAATAATACAAATGCGCATAATAATGTGAAGATCCAATAAAAAATAGGATCGACTTTTTTTATGCCATCATTTTCCCTTCGTTGTTTATCTGCTATTAATTCATTCATCTTTTGCACCAAAACAATAAGTAAACCATTTAAATCGTTATCACATACCTAAATTTGGGGTGTGTGAATTCACTCTTAAGCTTTAACTTAAAAGTCATCATTTAAATTTAATTAGGAAGTTAGGGTATGAACCTCATAAGAATGATTCATACCCTAAAAAGCAATCAGACGTTTATTCTCCCATTTTTACCACTTCGACCCACTTATTAATTAATCGCTTACGTTCATCAGATGAACCATAAGTATCCATATCGTAATTAATTAATTTTAATTTTGTAGGATCTAATGCATTAGGAGATTGTTCAGCGTGCGTATTGGTCAAAATTTGGAATGATTTCCCTTTCTTCCAAGCCAGTTCCTGTCCTTCTTTCGACATAACCCAATCAACAAATAATTTTGCATTATCGATATTTCGAGCACCTTTAATAATACTCACACCACCAATTTCATAACCGGTCCCTTCACAAGGCGATATTAACTCTAATGGTGCACCTTTTGATTGCTCCAATGAGTAATCATGTAAAAAGCCAACCCCAATAGCAATTTCACCTCTAGCCGCATTACGTGATGGGGTGACTCCTGATTTGGTGTATTGTGAGATATTTGTATCTAAAGATTTAAAGAACTCAAAAGCTTTGTCTTCGCCCCACAATTGAATAAACGTTGCTAGTGCAGTATATGCAGTACCAGAACTTTGTGGATCAGCAATTTGAATCTCACCTTTATATTCAGGCTTAACCAAATCACTCCAACAACGAGGAATTGGAACCCCTTTTTCTTCAAGGCGTTTAGTATTCACACCAAATCCAAGGATCCCCATATAAACAGCCGAAGAATAATTACCTTTACGCTTTGCTGGGTCCTTAAAATTATCCATTACAAACTCAAGCTGAGGCGACTTATAAGGCTGCAATAAATCCATTTCCCCTGCTTGAGATTGTGGATCGAGTGTTCCTCCATACCATACGTCAGCACGAGGGTTATTTTTCTCAGCTTCAATTTTAGCTAAGGTGCTTCCTGAGCCATTTCGAACAAACGATGTTTTTACATCATATTTATCCGAAAACGCTTTGGTTTCCGCTTCACACATAGCATTAGTCGCACTACAATAAACAACCAATCTTCCTTCAGCCAAAGCTTGAGGAGCCGCAAATGTCGTACTTAAAATACAGCTAGCGAGTAATTTTAGACGTAGTCCTTTTTTCATCTTATTTCCTCTTTTTATATTTATTACACAACGTCTTTGTAGGGTACGTTGCACTTTTTCACATCACTGCGAAATTTATTACTAATATAGAAATAAATAAAACAACGAAAAAATAAATAGTTAATTTAAAATGTATTTCGTTGTTGTGCCTTTAAAAAAGGTAAAATCAATAATCCAATCAATGCCGAAGAAAGAGAAATCACTCCAAAGAAACCTTCCCAGCTAAATTGTTCAATAATGATAGACAATGGATAACTCGCCAAAGCAGCACCAATATATCCAAATATACCAACAAATCCTGTTGCCGAGCCTGCTGCGTCTTTATGAGAACATTCTGCAGCCGCCATTCCGATCATCATTTGTGGTCCAAAAATAAAAAATCCAATACAAAAAAAACAAGATGATAAAACCACTAAATTGTTTATAGGCGTCAACCAAAGAGCCATAACTGAAATAAAAATGCCCAAAGAGAAAATTAAATTCATTGGTGCGCGATTTCCTCGAAAAAACCGATCAGAGCCCCATCCTCCAAATAAAGATCCTAAAAAGCCCCCGACCTCGAACATCGCTACCGCGGTATTAGCAGAAAACAAATCATAATGGTGCCTCTCAGTGAGATATAAGTTCCCCCAATCATTGATAGCGATCCGAACGATATACACCAATAAATAAGAACCACACAATAACCAAATATATTTGTTACCCAAGACATAAACTTTTAAAATTTCAGAAAAGTTCAGCCCCTTTCCTTCCGCTTCTTGATGCTGTTCTAAAGCATCTTTTTTCCACTCACCCACCGGAGGAAGCCCAAGCGTGATGGGTTTATCTGTAATGCGAAAACATAAATAAAGACCGACGACCATTGCACCTATCCCCGGTACAATAAATCCATATCGCCAACCATAAGTAACCGAAATAAAGCCAATACTAATTGGGATTAATGCCCCACTCACATTCTGGCATGTATTCCAAAGAGACCACCAAAAGCCCCTCTCACTTCTTGAGTACCAACTGGTCAATAGCTTTGCACAAGGAGGCCAGCCCCAACCTTGAAAAAAAGCATTTAATGCCCAAAGCATCACAAAGGCCATCAACGAAGAGCTCAGACCAAATAAGACATTAATGATCCCAGTGGCAATCAACCCCAAGCCCATAAAATAACTTGGTTTAGATTGATCGCTCACAATCCCCGATACAAACTTAGAAAGACCGTAAATGATATAAAAAAGTGTTCCTAATAAACCAAAATCTGAATGCGCTAACCCCAAATCTTCTAGCATCGCTGGCATGGCAAAATTGAGACTTTTACGCGTAAAATAAAATACGCCATAACCTAAATACATCGAGAGCATTAGGTGTACACGCCAATACTGATAAGTCTCGTCTACTTTAGATGCCTCAACCTTGGACGCTACTGGGGTTACATTAAAAAACGCCATATCAACACTCTCGTTTGGATAAAAAAATGATAGTCGGTTGTGACAAGAAATGAATGAGACAAAGTTATAAATGACTAGGAAATTTTCTTAGATTGATTGTTTTTTGAATGTTTTTGTGGGCAAGTTAACAATTATACGAGTACCTTTAGGCGTACTTTCACTAGCAGAATCTATCGTCAATTCTCCTCCTAGTGCATGGATCCTTTCTTCGATACCAAGCAGCCCTTGTCCTTTGGATTTCCATCCATGAGATAACCCAAGGCCGTTATCATATAATTCAAGATAAAACATACTTCCTGAAAAAATAGTTAATTGGACCTTTGAAGCATCCGCATGCTTACTTACATTATTTAAGAGTTCTTGAACAATACGGTAAACCGTGACAGAAGTGATATCATCGAGCTTATCAGTGTAAGGACCAATCTTGAACTGGCATTCGATATTCCTGTCAGAAAAACTCATTTCATGGGCTAATTGATGAATGGCATTTTTTAACCCTAATTCATCTAATACTTGAGGTCGAAGCTGAGTTAATAATTGCCGAGTGGAAAGGTGTATACGCATCGCGAGCTGATTGATCGTCTCGGCAATATGCTGCTCTTTTTCATCTTTCGCTAAGCGTCCTGAAAGCATAGATTGAATTTGAATCGCCGTAATATTTTGCCCAATCTCATCATGAAGCTCACGTGCGACTGATTTTCTGATTTGCTCTTCTACCGTCACCAATTGGCAAGCCAGTTGTTTTTTACTTGCCAACTCACTCTCTAACTTGTTGTTTGTTGCGATTAAGCGTTGCGACAATAAATACTGTCGACTAATAGCAATCCCCAACCCTAAACCGACTAAAGCTTGAGTGGTAATAAAACTTTGAAGTTCCATTTCGCTTTCAAATGAGCCTATAACTTGTCTACCTGTCGTCAGCAAAATACTGTTTATGACACTGGCGAGCACCCCACCTTGCCAACCATATTTGTAAGCCATAAAAATATTAGGCAAAAGTAATATGAGCAAAACAATCGGTTGAAATTCTTCAATAAAAAAAAGCTCGGCGATAAGCCCAAAGCTAAAGAAAAATAAAGACCATAAAAATGCAGAAGGTCTCAGTGTCACTTCTTGATGGATCAGTGTTGGAGAAAGTGGAGACCAAATTTGTTGATATAAATAATCATAAAGTAAGAACAAAAAAGGCGTTAACAATACCCCACCAGTAATCGTCGAAACGGTAACTTCAGCAACATAATACAAGTCAATGTTTAGTGGCTTTATCAGTAAAAGAATACTCAATCCACATATCATCCCATAGGCAAGCGTGAATCCAGTCAAAGCCAATAATCGTTGCCAATAATCCTTTAAGAGCACCCAAAATCTTTGAAATAAAATGGCCACCCAATAACCAATCAAAGAGAAAAGTAATAAAACATATTCATGCCCACTTATTTCTAATAGATAGCCCACGGAACCAATCAAAAGCATTTCACACATCGTCATCCCCAGCCATAAACGTCTAGGGGATAAAGTAAGCATTGCCAGCTTTAACCCCGTAGGCAAGAGCAAGCCTGCTAATAAAAAATCTGACGTGATATATCGGCTGATATTCCATAAACAAAACCAACATATGGAATAGAAAACGCATGAAAATGCATAACTGAAACAAGATGGAATGGAGGATGTGAGTGGTGAGTTTTTTTTATTAGAAGTAAACATCAACATCATGAACACTCGATAAATTTAATCAACCAGCAAATGATGCGTAATAGCAAAACGGATCAAATCAACATTATTGGATAGGCCAAGCTTATTGAGTATGTTCGCTCTGTGTACATGAATTGTCTTATGGCTTATTGATAATTGGGAGCCGATTTCTTTAGTATCTTTTCCTTGAATGATATATTCAAACACCTCTCGCTCACGCTTTGTTAAAGATTCAAGAACGGAAGGAATGCCAGAAGCGTTACTAAGGTTAACCAAAGCATCAGCACATAAATATCTATTGCCACTTGCTACTACCCTAATGGCTTTAACCAATTCATTCGGCCCACATCGTTTCGATAAATAACCACTAGCACCAGCGTCTAAAGCTTTACTGACAAAAGAAGCTGAATCATAAATAGAAAGGACAATCGCTTTAAAATCGGGGTTAACTTTCCGAAGCCTTTCCAGTAGTACTAAACCACTTTCATCTGGCATAGAAATATCAATGACAGCAACATCAATTGAAGATACAGAGAGCATACGGTAGGCATCACGCGCGTTATCATGCTCACTATGCACAACAATATCTTCTTCTAAAGATAAAAGCTGTGCAAAGCCAGACCGAACCATGATGTGGTCATCAATCAACGCTATTGTAATCAAAACACTAATCTTCCTTAACAAGCACGAATAATTTTTATCCTATCAATCCTTATCATGGATTGTTCAATAAATCTTAAATGTAAAATACAGAACATCAATATAATAGACATCTATTAAATGCCAAATATTAGAGGCTAAGTAGAAATTAATGGATTTGAATAGCTCTGGAGTAAGAGAAACGAGTCGAGTTTAAAGGTTGGCTATAGCACTATACTTCGTATAACTTACTCAACAGTTTCAGCCATCGTATTTGATACCCTTGAACACCGGTTATAAAACTCTGACCACCGAATTCAAGTATGTCGGCCCCATCACATTTTAAAAACACCCAACCTGCCGTCGGTTTCGCTGTTGTTTTGTTCTTCACTATGATTGAAATGAACGCCTCTGTCTTTATTTCTTCATAAGTAAATAGATTAATGACAACTACCTTGAAAATCGTTGAATATTTGATAGCATAGAAGACGATACTTTATATCTATATAGGAAATTATGATGAAATTAAAATTAACACTTGTTTCTGTTGCTCTATTAGCTCTTGCTGGTTGTACTGGTACGACTTACAATGCATCAAAAACTTGCTCGACAGACTACTTACTTATCCCAGCGATTTCTATCCCTGCAGCTATTGGCGCTTGTGATAATAAATAAGTAAAATTATTTTTACCTAGCTTTTAAATTATTACATTTTTTAGATATCAAATATACATTTAAAAGCCAGCATAAAAAGTTGCCATTTCCAAATGGCAACTTTTTTTAGTGATTTATTTGTTATTTTAAAGTGATATTTACTTGTTCATCAAACGCAAACTTTTCTACTTTAGTTAACGAATTAAGAACAACAACCTTAACTAATGGATTTCCACTAAAAGCTTCATTATTTATTTGAATGACAGATTTAGGCACCACCAAATCGATCAAATAGTTACCACTAAAAGCACCACTTTCAATAACCTTAAGTGAATTAGGTAGCTTTAATTGCGTTAATCCTTTCAATGAAAAAGCACTAGAATCAATGACTTTTACTTTCACACCATCTAGCTGTTCAGGAATGATGATATTTTTATAATTTGCATGATATTTTAAAATAGTACCTGAATTTTTATCAAAATCCACGTCAGATAACATTAAAGTAGTCGCTGGCAACTGATTGTAAGCAAACGCTCCTTTACCGACTCTTTTTACGCCATCAGGAAGCGTTAAGCTTTTGAGTTTATTTTTGGCAAACGTCCAATCATCAATAGCAGTTATTGAGTTAGAAAAATCAATATGAGTAATAACATTGCTTGCAAAAGCGGCCTCTCCCACTGCTGTCACTGAGTTAGGAAGTGATAACTCAGTCAATTTGTTACTAGCAAATGCTCCTTTACCAATAGTCACAACAGAGTCAGGAATACTCACTTTTGTTAATGCATTTTTTGCAAATACCCAGGGATTAATATTGATTAATTCATTCGGGAGAACAAGGCT
The DNA here is from genome assembly GCF_048266485.1 of Vibrio sp. Taxonomy (GTDB): domain Bacteria; phylum Pseudomonadota; class Gammaproteobacteria; order Enterobacterales; family Vibrionaceae; genus Vibrio. Next base: position 80,016 of record NZ_JBLWZK010000007.1, read on the forward strand.
CTTTAAGGTATTGTTAGCAAATGCAGTGTCACCAATATGGATAACAGAATTCGGAATAACAAGCTCTGTTAAAGAGTTGTTGGCAAATGCAGCATCACCAATAGTCGTCACAGAGTCAGCAATGACAATATGGGTTATTCCTTTATTTATAAAAGCATTATTACCGATAGCCGTGACTTTAACACCGTTAATAAAATTTGGAATAATCACATTTTTCTCACTAGAAAGATACCCTGTTATCGTTCCAGTATCTGAATTAAATTTAAAATCACTCGATTTAGAACAACCCGTTAAGACTAAAAAAACGACTAAAAAAGAGAATACCACCCTAAACTTCATAATTGACCTTATAAATACTAAGAATAATTCTTTATGATAATAAATAAGTTAGTCATTATTTTATACCAAAAGTAATTGACATAACAATTATACCCAAGTGACTTCAAGATGCAGAATTCAGAGCTATCATCTAATTCTTTAGGCAAGGAAGATTGGCGAAGGAATGTAAGCACCTTTCAAACCAATCTGACGCGGCATAAAGGTTTGGATGAAGCTCCCGAAGGGCAAGTTAAAACAAGCTTTATGCTACGTTAAATTGAATAGAGATAGAATCACTATGATCATATTCAATTTGTCTTGCCTAAAGCTTGTTTTATTCTTGCTGAAACTCGCATCTTGAAGTTACTTGGGTATAAATACTAGTCTACCAAATCGTATAAGACTTTACTCAATAAAATTACTCTCAAATACGATTGCTGAAACTGTTGTAAAAATTATACGAAACGGTTTATTCCTGCATTAGGTGTGGAAACTCGGATATTGAATTCGCTGTATCACGGGTAAATTATAAGTAATTATTCACCCGCGAGCTATTGACGTGGATTTATACGAAGAATACTGACATCTGATAATCCTCTTTTCTCGACTATTACATTTTGATACAAAATATTTGACTTTGTTACAGGTGGCCTTAAAATGCCACCATTGATGATATTAATTATCATTATCACCGTAAGGACAAAGGTAGTTATGAATTTAAAAAAAACAGGTTTCTCATTGGCATTTATTGCCACGCTTAATATGGCGGCGCCCACTCAAGCTGCGGTCAACATTGATGCAGGTCTTCAAGAATACAAAACATTTTCAATCGATAAAATTGATGATCTTGTGACCCAAACCCAAACATTTGTCGATTATTTACATGCCGGCAAGTTAGAACAAGCTAAAGCTTTATATCCAATTGTTCGTATGAACTTTGAAACTGTCGAGCCGATCGCCGAAAGCTTTGGTGATTTAGACCCTAGAATTGATGCACGTAAAGCGGATTTAGAACCCAATGAAAAATGGACAGGCTTTCACCCTATCGAGGAAATTCTTTGGGTACAAAATACCACCGAAGGCACTGAAAAATATACTGAACAGTTAATGGCTGACGTAAAAGAGTTGCGAGCCAAAGTCTCAACAGTAGAAGTAACACCAGAATTAATGGTGCAAGGTGCCGTGGATTTATTAAACGAAGTATCAACCAGTAAAATTTCTGGTGAAGAAGAAATTTTTTCCCATACCGACCTATATGACTTCCAAGGCAATATCGACGGTGCCGAAAAAATCTATGTGATATTCAAACCACAATTAGCCGACATGGATCCTACTTTAGTTAGCACTCTTGATGACCGTTTTGCGAAAGTTAATCAATTACTTGCACAGCAAAAAGAAGGTGACAAATTCAAAGATTATACTGAACTCAGTGATAATGATATTGCAGGTTTAGCGGAAGCTGTCAATAAATTAGGCGAACCTCTTGCTCAAATGGGCATTATCTTGGAATAAATAAATGACCAGTAAACGACAAATTAAATCATCGATTGAACGTTCAAGCATCTCTCGTCGTCTACTGCTAAAAGGGGCCGCTTTAAGCGGCTCTTCCCTATTACTGGGAAAAGCATTAGCAACGCAAACGACATCAGATACCCAATCCCAAACATTACCTACAAAGCAGCAAGCGACCAACAACCTCGCACCTTATGCTGAAGGATATGTTCCATTTTATGGACAACATCAAGCTGGGATCACCACCATTCAGCAACGTCATATTTATTTCATGGTGCTGCAATTGGACAACACAGACAAGCAAGCGGTTATTCAATTACTGAAACAATGGACAAAACAGGCGGCCTTATTAACGCAAGGGAAAAATGTTGCCAAATATAGCAAAAATAAATATGTCCCACCTTCAGATACTGGCGAAGCGGATAATTTGCATCCATATAATTTGAGCTTAACTTTTGGCGTATCACCATCATTTTTAGACAAACTCGGTCTACAAGATAAAGCACCGGCTGAATTCACCCCGATCCCTCACTTTCCAAGAGACCAGTTGCAAGCACAATATACTGGCGGCGATATTTGCATTCAATCTTGTGCCGATGACCCACAAGTTGCTTTCCATGCAGTAAGACAACTCGTTCGTTACGCACGAACCTCCATGGTTTCTATGTTATGGGCACAAAGTGGTTTCAATTCCTACGACAAACAAGACACTCCTCGTAATTTATTCGGTTTTAAAGATGGCACCGCCAACGCCTTAACGTTAAAGCAAGCCGATAAATACATTTGGGCCGATTCACCAGACTGGATGCGTAATGGCAGCTATATGGTGGTTCGTCGTATTCAAATGCATTTAGAAACTTGGGATCGCACCAGTTATGGCGAGCAAGAAAATACTTTTGGTCGTAATAAAGCAAGCGGTGCCCCTATGGGACAACATCATGAATTCGATCCTATTGATTTATCTTTAACCTCAGAAAAAGGTGAACCGATAATGCCGGTTGACTCACATGTTCACTTGGCTCACAGCACAGGACAACAATTATTACGTCGTTCATTTTCTTATGTGGAAGGCATCAATACCCGTACCAGTCAATATGACTCGGGTTTGTTGTTTGTCTCTTTTCAAAAGTCTCCACAACAATTTATCGACATCCAAAATGCATTTGGAAAAATCGACAAAATGAACGAATACATTACCCATATCGGCAGTGGACTTTTTGCCTGTTTTGGTGGCGTAAAAGAAGGAGAATACCTTGGACAATCATTACTTGAAAGTTAACCCGTGCCCCCTTGTAAAACGCTTTCTTTTTTGTGTTTTAATGTTGGTGAGCTTCTCAACTTTGGCGGCGGATAAAGTCAATTTTTCGCCAGCTTATATTTCTCTTTCCGACGCTATTGGCGCGACTAAAAAGGGAGATACAATATCGGCGAAACGAGATTTACAACAAATGGAGCAATACTTAAATACTCTAGATATTGCTGATACCGCCAATAAAAAGAATGTCACTGACGCTATTATTCAAGCTAAACAAACTCCAAGTGTTGAACAATTGACCTTGGTGTCATCATCATTAATCAAACTTGAAAAATATGTTAATCCAGTGGATTACGCGACAATGCGTAAACAATTTATTAAGCGTGTAATGCCAACTTATCAAGCAATGGCAGCAGCAATTGACCAACAAGATATGAGCCAATTGCAAACCACATTTCGAATGTTCAATCGCGCGTGGGCTAAGCGAGAACGTGTCGTGCATGAAACCAGCATGGGGCATTATGGAAAAATAGAAACTGCCCTTGCTTTATTAAATGTTGAAAAAGCAAGATCCGAACCCTCATGGGAGAAAATTAAACAACAAAGTGATGTATTAGGAGTTACCTTAACCAGTTTTAATAATGGAGAAGTGATTGCAACTAGTAATAGCGATATGACTCTCAATGACGGCATTGGTATTTTGAATACAGCGTTAAGTGATTATCAACAACAAAATTCACTGTCAGGTAATCAAGAGTTGCTAACTTTTATTCAAAACTGGCCAACCTTTGAAAGTATAGTAAGTACCCGCTCTTCTGCTCTTTATACACGAGTAGAAAATCAACTCCCATTGATCATTGCGGCCAACGGAAACCCTAAACACCAACAACAATTACAACAGCTCATCACGGATCTCTCACAATTGAACCCTGCTGGGCATTATAATGCTGTCGATGCTGCTTTGATATTATTAAGGGAAGGATTAGAAGCCTTATTGATCGTTATTGCTTTGTTTTCAGCAATGAAAGCGACACAACAAAAGCGCGGACAACATTGGGTTATTTCTGGTGCCATATTGGGCCTAATTACTAGTTTTATATTAGCGTGGGCTTTGGTTCTATTCTTACCAACCAATATGGCCGGTCATACCAGAGAAACATTAGAAGGCATCGTCGGTTTATTTGCAGTCATCATGATGCTATTTGTAGGGATTTGGCTTCATAGTAAATCTTCTGCCGATTCCTGGAAAAGGTTCTTAAAAAAACAAACAACGCAAGCTTTAACTATGGGAAGTTTTCTTTCTTTAGGTACATTAAGCTTTTTGGCGGTATTCAGAGAAGGTGCTGAAACCATTTTATTTTATGCGGGTATTTTACCTAATATTGAAATCAGTCAATTCTTGTTAGGCATTACTATCGCAGTTTCCATTTTGGCCCTAGTGACCGTTATAATCTTAAAAACTTCAGTCAAGCTACCTATTCCGATCATTTTCAAAGTATTCACATGCCTGATCTATTTCTTAGCGTTTAAAATGTTAGGAGTCAGCATTCATGCTTTACAGTTAACCGGAAATATAAACATCCATGTCATTGGGTCACTGCCAACAATCAACGAGATAGGCTTTTATCCAACGATAGAAACGATCATTGCACATTCGATTTATGTCTTAATTGTTATAGGATCTATGTACTTACAAAAAAATAAGTCAAAAGGATAATTTACAGAAATTATCTCAAGAGGATGAGCAACCTGATAGTTTTCCGCACTGAAAAAATACTTCAGAAACGGCTATGCGACATTATAGAAAGATAATTGGAACAAATCACACACCAGAAAGTTTACCAATCAACGACAGGAAGTGTTAATCAGTTGTTCCATTTAAAATCGTTTTACTCACCTCGGAATGCTCAATAGTGACCGAGTCGCTTAACTGTATCAAAAGATCTCCTAAGTTGAGTATTATAACAAAACCGATATTTGTTAATAAGAACGACTTAACCAGTAAGGCTATGAGAAATCGACTCTTGCTGGTTAGTCTTTTAAAGATGACTCTACCTGTAGTGGTCACTAAAATTGGCCACAGTTATAGAGTTTTCCCAATACAATCGTTCTGACTCATTGGAGGTTATACTGATGTGGTCTGAGTTGGCAGTAATATCCAATGATATAGCAAGTGATCTCTTGCTGAGCCTCAGCAAAGCTACAATAACCCATCGTAGGCACCCATTCCGTCTTCAGACTTCTAAAGAAGCGCTCCATTGACACATTATCCCAGCAATTTCCTATGCGAAATAAACTCTGTTTTATTTGAAAACACCACAACATTTGACGGTATTTACGGCTTATATAATAACTACCTTGATCCCCATGGATCATAACATCTTTAGGTATGTTAGGTTATGAACACTATCAAGAGTAGAGAAATAAGTTATTGAACCGCAGAGAGCAGACATTCCAATAATCACCCAACCAAGATTACAAAGTATCCTCGTGTCGAATATATATAAAGAGAGAGAATAGTGAAAGCACAAACTTTATTACCCCGTCAAACCATCCCCTCTGAATAAGTGTTACTTCCATCACAATATGAACTTAACATTAAAATAAAAACACCATCAAATTTTATTCAAACCAAAAAATAAAAATAAGAAATAAAAAACAAAGACTTAAAAAATAAGCCCCCTCCCATGAATATGACAATGATCACAAAAATAGCTGTTGATTTTTATATTAAAAAAGGAATCGGTGCTGAACCAGTTTAATTTTGTGATTTGATTCAAAAAAATATTCCGAGCAAAAGCCAAAATTAACACATCAACGCTTAGGAGGAATTATGAAAATAGCAATCGCGATCAGTGGAGGAGATGCCGTTGGTATAAATAATTTTCTACTACAAATAGCTAAACTTACCAATTCAGAAATATTCCTTTATGACGGAGGAATAATAGGGTTATTAAAAAACAAGGTTAAAGAGGTTAGCTATTGCGACTTAATTGATTATGCGTCTTCTGCTATGCCTATATTAAATTCAGGAAGAACAGAGGAAATACTCATTGAAGAGGAATATATTAAAATCGTAAAAAATCTCTGCAAAACTAAAATAGATGTATTAATTTTAGCTGGCGGTGATGGGTCCTTACAGTTTCTAAATAAATTATCTCTTTATGGTGTTAATTGTTTTGGTGTCGGTATGACCATCGACAACGATGTTAGTGGTAGCGAATATACCATTGGATTTGCAACCGCTTGTGAGCAAATAAGGATAGAAGTTCAAAAGCTTCGAATGACTGGACGAGCGCTTCCTAACCGAGTTTTTATGGTGGAATTACTCGGGGCATACTCTGGAGAACTCGCATTGCAGTCATCTATAAAATCGAATGCAGATATTGCTTTAATTCCTGAATACCCAATCAGTGATGAAGCGTTAGCTAACAAGATAAATCAGTTACTTAAAGTTCAAAACTCAGTCATCGTTTTGTGCTCTGAAGGCTATACAAAAGAGTACTATCCAGGCTTTCAAGGGGCTGTTGACACTGTTATTAAAAATTTAGAACCACTTGTATGTACTCGAATTCGCAAGGCAATTATGGGCTTCAGCCTGCGTTCAGGAGAACCTTGTTGTGAAGAAATATATCAAGGAACCTTAATGGCAAAAGAAGTCATTCGTTGCCTAGAATCTGGACTCACAAATAAAGCAATAATTATAAACTCTAGCAACAAAGCAATCCCCATTGATTTATCAAGTATACAAAGGAGAACAACAGAAAAGGAAGACCACTATGTAAAATTAGCTAAAGAACTAAATATAATCTAATAAAAGGATATAACATGATTAAAGTACTCTGTGTGTGTGGATGTGGATTAGGCTCAAGCTTTGCAATTGAAATGAGTGCAAAAACCGTTTTAAAGAAATTAGGGGTAGATTTCACAATCGATCATACCGATGTGTCCGGCGCAAGTGCATTTGATTACGATGTAATATTAACTCAAAAAACATTTGCCGATGTTTTAAGTTCTGATGCAACTGAAACCCAAACATCAAAAATAATATCTCTCAACAAATTAACCGACAAAAAAGAAATAGAAGAAAAACTCACTCCTTTTTTAAATGTTTAATTAAAAAAGACCAACAAAAAAATAATACATAGAGGTTATCTATGAACACTTTTTTTAACTTTATAATCCATGATCTATTAGGCCAAGCATCTATATTAATTGCATTTATAGCTATGCTAGGTTTAATTCTACAAAAAAAATCCATAGGCAAAACTGTCGAAGGAACATTTAAAACCCTACTTGGCTTTTTAGTCATGATGGCGGGTATCAATATTATTGTTGAAACCCTTACGTTCTTAAACCAAATATTCACGCAAGGCTTTGGTATGACAGGTTACATCACAGATGTGGCTGCCATAGCTGGTTTAGCAAACAGAGAGCTTGGCTCAGAAGTCGCTCTAACCTTACTCGTCATTTTCATTACCAATATTATCATTGCTCGATTCACACCTTGGAAATACATATTCCTGACAGGTCAGGCTCTTTTATGGATGGCGACGATTGGTGCAGTTATTGGCTATAAAGCAGGTCTAACCGGTCTACCTCTTATTCTTACTGGAGGGATCTTTGGTGGGATCATGGCCGTCGTAATGCCAGCAATCGCCCAACCTATCGTTAGAAAAATCACAGAATCCGATGATGTTGCTTTAGGACACTTTTGTACCATCGGCTATTTAGTTCAAGCGGCTGTCGCCAAAGTAGTAGGGAAGAATTCAAAGTCAATTGAAGACATTGAATTACCTGATGGCTTTAAATTCTTAAATGATACTTACCTATCGATGGCGGTTGTGATGGTACCAATGTACCTAATTCCAGCTATTTTCGCAGGCCCAGAATTTATTGCGCCTCTAGCAAACGGTATTAACTACCTCATGTATGCCTTTATGCAATCAATCACGTTCGTTGCTGGTGTGTTTGTTTTATATGCAGGTGTTCGTCTACTACTGAATGAGCTAGTACCGGCATTCCGTGGTATTGCAATGAAGTTAGTACCAGATGCAAAGCCTGCTCTAGATTGCCCAGTATTATTTCCATACTCGCCAAATGCCGTCATTGTTGGGTTTTTATCCACAACCGTTGGTTCAATCATTGGGATGCTCGTTTTCCCTATGTTTGGCTTAGCCATGATTCTACCCGGCTTATTAACAAACTTCTTTGCCGGTGGTACCGCAGGTATTTTCGGAAACGCAATGGGTGGCCGAAAAGGAGCGGTTATTGGCGGAGTGGTTCATGGATTATTTATTACGCTCTTACCCGCAATACTTATCCCACTGCTTGAAAGCTATGGCTTTGTCGGCGTGACCTTTAGTGACTCTGATGTCATCTCTACAGGATTATTACTTGGTAATGCTTTCAACGGTAACTGGACATTTGTCGCCATATTTACCGCCTTCATCATCGCCGTTACCTATTTTGTTCACCGCAGCATTAACAATGAAAACAAACAAAAGGAATTAACAAATGAAACTGTATAACTTCACTGAATTAAGAGCGATTGCAAAGGAAAGAGGATTCCAAGCGATTGGGTCATTTAATCTTCATTGCCTAGAGATGTTACCGGCATTTTTTAAAGCAGCGAAAGATACAAATTCACCATTGATGATCCAAATTTCAACGGGAACCGCCCAGTTCCTAGGCTATGAACTGATTGTGGATTCAATTAAATCACTATCGAGAACTTTAGATGTTCCTGCTTGTTTACATTTAGATCACTGTTCAAATCTTGATGATATTAAGACCGCAATAGACACAGGATTTAGTTCCGTTATGTATGACGGCTCTCATCTATCTTTAGAAGAGAACATCGCCAATACCAAGCTCATTATTGAATACGCTCACCCACGAAATGTAACTGTGGAAGGTGAATTAGGCGCAATTGGTGGCAGTGAAGATGGAAAAGCCGTAGCGGAAAGTGACATTGCCTTTACAACACCAGAAGAAGTACAAGCTTTTGTTGATGGCACAAATGTCGACATGCTAGCGATTTCAATTGGGACAGTACATGGTTCCTATACCGCCAAGACAAATATTCAACATGAACTACTAAATCGAATTACACAGCTAACCAAAACACCGTTAGTACTGCATGGTGGAACAGGAGTAAGTGATGAAGACATGCGCTTGGTCGTTGCAAGTGGAATAGAAAAAGTTAACGTAGGGACTGAAATGAATGTTCAATGGGTCGGTAATGTTCAAAAGACATGTGCTGAAGGAAAGGTTGATGACAGCGTTCGTAAGTTCTTAATACCTGCGAACAATGCCGTACAAGAAGTACTGAAACAGAAAATTCAACTGTTCCAATAATTATCATTAGACACAGAGTCATCGCTGCCAGTAACCCTGGCAGCTGATAAGGAATATTTATGTTTAAAATGATCCAATCCATATTTCAGACAAAACCTAATCAGGCTCATTCCGAACCTAAGTCATCAAAAAACGATGCGTTTACAGCCCAAGAAATAGAGCAAAACATTCGAGATTTGGAAGTAAAGTTAAAGCAAGATGAGGCTAATTTTGATACTCAAAAAAAACTGATGATTGAGTACAACAAAGCCCTCAAAGTCTTTGCGAAAACTCCAAATTACCAGCATAAAGTCGACGATCTGTTTATCAAAATGGATGAGCTTAGAAACACTACTCGAAAAAATTTTTAGGCCAGATATGAATATAAAAGAATTATTAATCGAATCAGATGCGATTCAAATTGGCATCAATGAATCCAATTGGGAAAAGGTTATTCAGCTAGCAGCTCAGCCATTGATAAAAAATGGCTACCTGACTGAAGAGTATGCTAAGTCTGTCATAGAAAGCACTCAAAGCAACGGAGCTTATTATGTCTTTGAAGAAGGTATTGCGATCCCTCACTCTAGACCCGAGTGTGGAGTCATCCAAAATTGTTTTAGTTTAGTGCTGCTCGCAGAACCAATCTCATTTAATGGAAGCATACCTGCCGATATCATCATCATGTTCGGTGCGACAGATAGTAATGGTCACATAGAACAAGGCATTGGTTCTATCGTCTCTATGCTCGACGATGATGAAAAGATACAAGCCATACGTCGAGTCACTTCCCAGCAACAACTATTGGAGTTAATATGAGCGAAAAGACACACCAAACAGGCAAAACGGTTATTTTGGTTAATGGTGTACCGGCCTCTGGGAAAAGTTCTGTCGCACACAGCATTGCTAATCATTTTAACTTAACGTACCTATCAATTGACACGATCAAAGAGCCATTTATGGCGACGGTCAAAGACTACAATAGAGAGATAAATCGAGAACTTGGCAAAGCCGCTTATAACGTCATATGGGATATTATTAAACAGTCCCCAGACAATCATACCTTTGTTATAGATGCATGGTTTGGATTCCAACCCAGAGAAATGCTAATCAATTACCTAAACTACTCAGGTGTGGAAACGATTATCGAACTCTGGAATAACATATCTGGCTTAACAGCCGCGCAAAGATATGAAGATAGAATTCCATATCGATCAGATAAGCACCCTAAACATGAGTACTTACCAGAACTGGTCTCTTTAGCAGAGAGAGCAAAACCAATGAGCATTGGAGATGTCATCATTGTCGATCAAAACCAACCAATCGAAATGAAAACATTATTCGCCAATGTTTCCAGCCTATTAGCGAACCCGCACAAAAAAAGAGCTTAGGTTCATAACAGCCTCGAATCAACGAGGCTGTTAGAGCAAACAATTCCAAGCTTTATTCACCGATCGCACGGCCAAAAATATAGCAATGTAGTGACCAAATTCACTATGCCACTACATTCTTACATATAATCTTTATTTTAGCTGAGATTAATTTGAAATAACTATAAGGTTACACCAGATTTAAAAAGTGCTAATTCACGAATATCATTCCGTTCATTGTTTGCCTGCTCACCACTTGCAATTGCAACAACTTTATCGATAAATGACTCCAATAAAACATCCATTGGAGTATCTTCAATTAATGCTCCTGCATTAAAATCAATCCAATGAGGCTTTTTACGTGCAAGCTCTGTATTGGTAGCAATTTTCATCGTTGGCACAAAGCCGCCATAGGGAGTCCCACGTCCAGTAGTAAATAAAACTAAGTGACAACCACTTGCTGCTAATGCTGAAGTCGCAACCGCATCGTTACCAGGTGCACTAAGAAGATTTAATCCAGGGGTAGATAAAACTTCACCATATTTTAATACTCCGACAACTGGGCTATTACCGGCTTTTTGTGTACATCCCATAGACTTATCTTCCAGCGTAGAAATCCCTCCTTTTTTATTGCCAGGTGATGGATTCTCGTAAATTGGTTGATTGTGATTAATAAAGTATTGTTTGAAGCCATTTATCATATCTACGGCTTTATCAAAGGTTTCTTTATTAATACAACGTTCAAACAATAAATGTTCTGCACCGAACATTTCAGGAACTTCAGTCAAAACGGATGTACCACCTAACTGAATCAGATAATCAGAAAATCGCCCTAACATTGGATTGGCTGTGATCCCAGAAAGTCCATCTGAACCACCACATTCCAACCCAACTTTTAATTTCCCTAAACTGATTGATGTTCGAGTATCTAGGCGAACCGTTTGATAAATGGATTCTAAATGTGCCACCGCAACTTCAATTTCATCCTGCTCATTTTGAGCGATCATATAATGGACTCGACTTTCATCTACCTCTCCCACCAATGCTTTAAAAGGCTCGACTTGATTATTTTCACACCCCAATCCGATAACTAAACACCCACCTGCATTTGGATGTTTAACCATATTCGCTAATATGGTTCTAGTGTTTTCATGATCATCGCCTAATTGTGAACACCCATAGTTATGAGGAAATAAATGGACACCATCACAATCTAGATCTGGATTATTTCGACGAAAACGCTCAATGGCTTGCTTAGCGATCCCATTGACACAACCAACAGTAGGAATAACCCAAATTTCATTACGTATAGAGACATCACCATTCGCTCTTTCATACCCTTGAAAAAAACGTTCGGGAATGGAAGAAGAAGGGATAGATGGAAAATGAGGAAGATACGAATATGTATCTGTATCAGATAAGTTGGTTTTCATATTATGGGTATGAATCCACTCACCAACATCAATATTTGCAGTGGCGCTACCAATAGAGCTGCCATATTTCACAATATGATCATTAATGACAATTGGCTTTAAAGCTAACTTGCTCCCACGATCAACGTCTTGACGTACAATAATATCTTGTCCATCAACATGAAGATTCCCCCCCTCACTAAGAGGTTGTAAACAAACAGCTATATTATCTTTTGAATTAATTTTAATGACTTTTTTCATGGGTATCCCTAGTAAGTGATTCCCGTCCGACTCATTCATTTTACACACCAGACTGTCTTTTAATCAAATTAAAAACAACTTTTCTGTATCTCCTATGTATAAAACAACCTTTTATCGGGCTAATAATCTTATTTAGTGTTAAAACTGGGTTAAAACCAAAAATAAAAAACACATAAAAAACACATAAAAATGATCACTTACACGTTTGCAAACATTTATTAAACCAATATAGCTCTCCCATCAATACACTCATTCCATATTCGATAACACCTGTCCGACATACAGAAACATATATCGACTAGGGAAAAGTAATGGTGCAATTAAATAGAAAGACTTCAACACAGCCTTCATACACTGAAAAAGTTATTCAGTTTGGAGAAGGTAATTTTTTACGAGCCTTCATTGATTGGCAGTTCGATCTACTAAATGAACACACCGATTTAAATGCAGGTATTACCGTTGTTAGACCGATAGATGCAGGTCACCCTAAGCTCGATGAGCAAGATGGGTTATATACTGCACTTATTCGAGGTATTAATGAGCAAGGTAAAACTGTCTCACAACCAAGGATTATTCGTTCAGTCAATCGTGAACTATTGGCCTATGGTCAATACGATGACGTTTTGAAGATTGCTGAAAATCCTGAATTAGAATGGATGGTGTCCAACACAACAGAGGCTGGCATTGTTTATAATGAACAAGATACTCTCGATGCTTTTCCCCCTGTAAGCTTTCCTGCAAAGCTCACTCAATTTCTATATCGCCGTTTTCAACACTTCAACGGCTGTCATACGAAAGGACTAATACACCTTCCTTGTGAATTAATTGATTCCAATGGCGAAAAATTAAAAGAAATCATTCTCAAATATGTAAATACTTGGGGGTTAGAAACTGAATTTGCGCAATGGATTTCAGAATCTAATACCTTTTGTTCAACCTTAGTTGATAGGATTGTTACTGGCCATCCAAGAGAAGAGCAAAGTGCTATTGAAGCAACGTTGGGCTATAAGGATAACTTTATCGTCACCGCTGAATATTACTATTTGTTTGTGATCCAAGGACCAAGCTGGCTACAAGATAAATTACGATTAAACCAATGTGATCTGAACATTCAAATTGTTGATGATATCAAGCCTTACAAAGAGCGTAAGGTTGGGATATTAAATGGCGCTCACACAGCGATGGTTCCTGTTGCCTATCTCAGTGGTTTAAATACCGTGAGTGAAGCGATGGATGATCAAGAAATCTTAAACTTTTTAGAGTCACTACTCGATCAAGAAGTAATTCCATCACTCAATATGGATGAGAAAAACTTAATACCTTTTAAAAATAGCGTTCTTGATCGCTTTAGAAATCCATACATCAAACATTATCTTATCTCTATCGCTCTCAACTCTATGACGAAGTTTAAAACTCGTTTATTGCCTCAATTAATAACTTATACAAAATCATCCGGCACTGCTCCGAAATACCTGAGCTTTAGTCTAGCTGCTTTGTATTGTTTTTATTTAGGAAAACGTGGCGATGAAGATATACCTTTAAGTGATGACCCTCATTTAATTGAACCTTTCTACGCATGGCGTAACACAAAAGGCAGCCAAGCTCATAACATAAAGCAATTTTTAGCAATGGATAATCATTGGGAGGAAGATCTTACTCAACTACCAAACTTAGAAAACTTAGTCGTATCCTACGTTGAACACATCCAAAAACTGGGTATAAGAAAAGCAATGAAGCTACTGTAATGCCAAAAAATTATAAAAAGGACGATATATTTATGAAAACTTTACCTACAACACTAAAAAAGATCAGCTATACAATTGGTCTAACCTTAGCATTTAGCTTTGGTGCCAATGCTGCAACAGAAGTGATGATCGCTTATGGTAATCAACCAGGTGAGCCTATTGATAAAGCTATGCATTACTGGGCTGAACAAGTTAAAGACAAGTCCAATGGTAAAATTGAGTTTCGTTTATTCCCTTCTAGCCAGTTAGGCAACGAAACGGAAGTCATGGAACAGGCTAAATTTGGAGCAAATATCATTACAATTAGCTCTTATGGCTACTTAATGGATAGCGTGCCCGATCTAGGGATTATAAATGCTCCATACTTAACTCAATCATTCGAAAAAAAATCAAAACTACTACATACAGAATGGTTTGAAGGCTTAAGTAATAAGTTAGCCGATAAAGGGATCAAAATTGTTGTACCTGATGTGGTTTATGGCACTCGTCATCTACTTTCTAAAAATCCAGTCAAAACACCTGAAGATCTCAACGGCGTAAAAGTTCGAGTACAACATTCCCGTTTATTTGTTGCAACGATAAAAGCAATGGGAGGCGTACCAACTCCTATGTCTTTATCTGACGTATACCCTGGTCTATCACAAGGCGTGATTGACGGTGTTGAAAATCCAGCAGTCGTCTTACAAGGTGGCAAATTTTATGAAGTTGTCAAAAACCTTAACCTGACGGCCCATACCAAACATATGTCTCCTTTTGTTGCCGGAACCAGCTTTTGGAACACGCTCTCTTCGAAAGAACAAAAAATCATTTTGGAGACTAGTCGCGATATGGTGAATTATGGCGCTACATTAGTTGCCAAAAGTGAACGACAAGCGATTGATGAGCTAAAGTCTGAAGGGGTGACGGTTAATGAAGTCAACATTCCTGCATTTGAAGAATCAGCTCGTAAGGTCGTTCAAACTGAATTCCCTGAGTGGACACCCAACCTATACAAAGATATTCAAGATAAGCTAGCACAGCTTTAAGTTTCTTAGGGCTCTTAAAGGGCCCTCTTTTTTTAAAGCTTATGGAGTTCATTATGGAAACTCATATGTCATTAGAACAACAAAAAATATTAACAAAAAATAAGTTTATCGCAGTACTCGATAAAGTCAGCATGCTTGATACCATCATCTCTGCTAGCTTGTTAGCTGTTATTGTTTTATTGATGAGCTACGGCGTCATTACTCGTTATGTATTTAACTCTCCTAGCTCTTGGGTGGAAGAAGTCTGTCTAGCATTATTTGTCTGGATGACTTTTATGGGTGCAAGTGCCTTAATGCGAACGGATGAGTTAGTACGTATCGACTATCTTGTTCATAAAATCCCAGCTGCGGCGGCGAATATCTTAGATAACTTTATCCGTCCTTTACTGGTGATATTTGCCTTAGCATTTATGCTCTATTGGGGATTTAAGTTATTACCGTTTTCTGAGGTTCGATTTACCCCTGCTCTTCAGATCTCTTATATCTATATTTACGCAGCTGTACCAGTGAGTAGTGTATTCATGCTTTATCACCAACTTAAGCACCTGTATTCATTCTTTGCATCTCAGCACGAGGAAGCATAGCTATGTCTGTTTTTTTACCAATTTCCGCATTGCTAGTTTTATTTACACTAGGGATCCCTGTCGTATTTTGTATTTTCATTTCGACATTGGCTTACTTTCTGATGAATGACCATTTACCAATGATGATGCTCGTTCAACGACTAGCCGGAGGGTTAGAGTCAGTAACATTATTAGCCATCCCATTTTTTGTAATGGCAGGCGTTTTCATGAACCACTCAGGAATTAGTCAAAGACTATTAAAATTTTCAGAAGTTTTAACCGGCCATATGAATGGTGGGTTGGCACAAGTTAATGTCGTCTTAAGTACTTTAATGGGCGGTTTATCGGGTTCTAATATTGCAGACGCCGCAATGAGCTCTAAGCTTCTCGTACCTCAAATGGTTGATCGTGGATATAGTGCTTCCTTTTCTTCAGCCGTTACGGCAGCATCTTCGCTTATAACCCCAATAATTCCACCTGGCATTGCACTGATTATTTATGGGTATGTCAATAATGTATCCATCGGTAAACTGTTCCTTGCCGGCGTTGTGCCTGGAATATTGCTGTGCGTCATGATGATGGTGTTAGTTTCATTTATTGCCAAAAAACGCAATTATGCTCCACTTAGAGAAAAACGAGCTTCCACAAAAGAAATAGCCTTATCTGCAAAAGATGCCTTCTATGCATTATTGCTACCCGTCATCATCATAGGTGGGATCCGATTTGGGGTCTTCACACCAACCGAAGCTGGTGCTGCCGCGGTTGTCTACGCGTTAATTTTAGGCATGTTTGTCTATAAACAAATGAACAGTCGGTTGTTATGGGATGCGACAAAAGAATCCGTACTATCTTCAGCTAACGTTCTTTTGATCATATGTGTGGCCGTTGGCTTCTCAAAGTTTTTAACCTGGGAAAGTGTTCCTCAACATTTAGCGATATGGTTAACTAGTGCTGTAGATAGCCCACTCACATTTCTATTACTAGTCAACGTATTCTTACTTATTATTGGGATGTTTCTTGAAGGAAATGCTGTCATGATTGTGCTTGCGCCATTGCTTGCGCCTGTCGCCCAATCTTACGGTATCGACCCTGTCCATTTTGGCATTATTTTCATTTTTAATAGCGCAATAGGCACCATTACTCCACCTTTAGGAACAGTCATGTTTACGACATGCTCGATAACCAAAGTATCGATAGAAGACTTCATTAAAGAAGTCATACCTTTTTGGCTCTTATTGATCGCAGCTCTAATAATGCTGACATACATTCCTATCTTGTCTATTGGTTTACCTAACTTAGTGTTTGGGTAAGGGTGAAACAATGAACAAAAAAAATATAGCCATTATTGGTGAGTGCATGATTGAGCTAAATGGTACACCTTTTGGTGACATGAAACAGAGCTTTGGCGGAGACACTCTTAATACTGCAATTTATCTACAACGTATGAGTGAGGAACGGATAAAAACGTATTATGTAACAGCGGTTGGAAATGACAATCTCAGTCGCATGATGCTTCAACATTGGTCTGATGAAGGTCTTGATACTTCTTGTGTAGCTATCGACAACCAGCATACAACCGGTCTTTATATGATTCAGGTAGACAATGAAGGAGAACGCAGCTTTCAATATTGGCGTGGCCAATCTGCCGCAAAGTATCTGTTACAACACGAATCCTTTACATCAATAAAGCAACAATTAGCAAATGTCGATCTTATCTTTCTCAGTGGTATCTCATTAGCTATTTTACCGGAAAATGATCGCTTAACTTTAATCGAGTTATTAGCAAAATATAAACAGAACGGCATAGAAATTGCCTTTGATAGTAATTATCGAGCCGCTTTATGGAATAACTTAAAGACCGCTCAAGACTGCTACCGAGCTATCTTCACTTTCTGCGATCTTGCTCTAGTCACCTTCGATGATGAACAACTGATATGGGGAGACAACACACCTCAAGAGACACTCTCACGCTTAAAAAGTTTTGGGGTCAGAAAAGCCATTATCAAACTGGGAGAAAATGGGTGTTTATCTCAAGAGTTTACCAAACAAGAACATCCTGAGCATATCAACGCAAATAAAGTCAGTAAAGTTATAGATACCACCTCTGCGGGCGACTCTTTTAACGGTGCATTTCTCGCTTTCTACGCGAATGGCGAAACATTAACTCATTGTTGTCAGGCTGGAAATTTACTCGCTAGTCACATCATCCAACATAAAGGCGCCATTATTCCAAAACACATAACTCACCCTATATACCGATCAGTCAAGGAACTATCATGAGCACTTTAAACACTACCTTAACGAACTTAAAAGTTATTCCTGTTATCGCGATTGATAGAGCTGAAGATATTATTCCGTTAGGGAAAGCATTAACAGAAACTGGATTACCGGCTGCAGAAATCACCTTTCGTTCAAAGGCTGCTGCCGAAGCGATTCGTTTATTAAGAGAAACACAGCCAGACATGTTAATTGGTGCCGGTACTATATTAACCAAAGAGCAGGTTATTGAAGCCAAGGATGCCGGCGCGAGCTTTATTGTCAGTCCAGGATTTAACCCCAATACTGTTAAAGCATGCAGAGAATATGATATTCCCATCATCCCTGGGGTCAATAACCCAAGTACCATCGAAGCCGCATTAGAAATGGGACTTAATACTGTGAAGTTTTTTCCCGCTGAAGCATCTGGTGGGATAAATATGGTGAAATCCTTACTTGCTCCATATGGAAACTTACTGATAATGCCAACGGGTGGCATTAATCCTCAAAATATTAATCAGTACCTCGCCATCCCCGGAGTAATTTGTTGTGGTGGCTCTTGGATGGTGGATCCCCAATTAATCAACAATGGTGAATGGGAAAAAATCAATGAACTCATTCGAGAAGTCATTGCATTAATCAATAATTGAGCCCGAAAATACTAAAAGCCAGCATTATGCTGGCTTATCCATGATCAAGCTGTTTTCCATCGTTCGCTTGGCCGTTTGAAGGTGATGCCTTAATTCTCCCATCGCACCAATATCATCACCGCTAAGTACTTTACTTAATATCGCCATGTGTTCTTCAATCGCCACCATATTACGGGTACAAAGGTCGGTATTATCCCATTGATAATGAAAGTGGAAGATAACCGAAATGATCTCATAAAATTGATCCATAAATGGATTGTTTGACGCTGAAAGTAATAAAGAATGAAATTTTTGGTCAAGCCTAGAAAAAGCCTGATACTCACTTACGACAGTTTCACGTAACTGTCTATGTTCATGTAAAAGATACTGTGCCTGTTGCCAACGGTTATCACTTTTAGGTAAGTTCATGAATCGACTCAAGGCGTGACACTCAAGCATTTCTCGAAATTCAAATAAGCTCGCCGCATAACTTTTTTCAAAGCGAATCATACGCCAACGCCCACGATTTACGTTCTCAATTAAATTGAAACGTGAAAATCGAATCAAATACTCCCTGACAACCGTCGTGGAACATTTTGCTTTTTTAGAAAGCTCGAGCTCAGTGAATTCTTGCCCTGGCATAATATGCTTAAATTTAATCGCTTCATTAAAAAAAGCTTCAAATTCTGAACTTTGAATCTCCGTTTCTGAGGTCGTATCTTTATACCCATCATCATCTGAAGGCGCTCGACAGATCACCCATTCATCATGAATCAGCTCTAGAACCCCTTTATCTTTTAAATCAGACATCACATGCCTAATCGTGGTCCGACTCACACTAAACAAATCCGCTAATGCAGATTGAGAAGGTAAAGGAGAACCAATATGCCCAAGCCTGATTGCATCAAGCAGTTGATTAGTCGTCGTTTCTCGTAAATTTTTATTTCTTGCCATTTCACCCTCCTCTTTGAGGATAAAATACCATTAAAAAACACTTAAAATTGATAAATAACACATATTTCTTAGATTTTTACACAATAAAAAACAGGTCAAATACACTGGTAAGACGTTCTAATATCAAAGAGAGCAACACATGAAGTCATTAATTTGTGAAAAACCATACCAGTTAAATTATATTGAAAAAGATATGCCTAAAGTAGAACCAAACGAAGTGCTAGTAAAAGTAGCTTCTGTTGGTATTTGTGGCACCGATATCCATGCTTATACCGGCAACCAACCTTTCTTCAGTTACCCTCGAGTATTAGGACATGAATTGTGTGGGACAGTTTGCGAAAAAGGCGATAAAGTAAGCGATGATTTTGTCTTGGGTGATAAAGTGGCACTTATACCTTATGTGGCCTGTTATGAATGCCCATCTTGTTTAAGTGGAAAAACCAACTGTTGTGAAAATATCTCAGTCATTGGGGTTCACCAAGATGGCGGTTTTTCTGAATATATCACCGCTCCAGCCTCAAATATACTAAAAGTAAATGGCGTAGATAACGCCACAGCAGCATTGATAGAACCTTTTGCTATTAGTGCTCACTCAGTTCGACGTGCTGACGTTAAACCAAAAGAAGCCGTACTGGTCGTTGGTGCAGGTCCTATTGGTCTAGGTGCTGCTGCTATTGCTGCTGCTGATGGTGCCAACGTTGTCGTAGCAGATACTCAACAAGAGCGTCGTAAACATGTGACCGATGAGCTTAAGTTACCAACATTAAATCCACTAGATGACAGCTTTTATGACCAACTAAAGAAGCACTTCGATGGTTCACTTGCACAGACGGTTATCGATGCAACAGGTAACCCACATGCGATGAATGTCGCTGTAAATCATATTCGCCACGGCGGAAAGATTGTCTTTGTAGGCTTATTTAAAGGTAATTTAGAAATCAATGATCCTGATTTCCATAAAAAAGAAACGACACTGATGGGAAGTCGAAATGCAACGGTAGAAGATTTCACTAAAGTACAAGATCTCATGACTCGAGGCATATTAACGGCAAATATGATGCTCACTCATTCATTTGAATTCAATACCATAGGAAAGATTTATGAAGAGCAAGTCATCAATAACAAGCAGTTATTGAAAGGCGTAATCAACTTCATTTAAAGTAAAAATACGATCTAAAGGAAGTTGCTCAAACAACTTCCTTTAGTACTTTACCAAAAATTGAAAACTCATAGCTATCATCTTGAATTAATAAAAAACTTCAAATGTTGAAAAACCATACAAACATCAGATAAATCCCTTTGAACAAATTTAGGTGGTGCTAATAAATAATTGCCTTGACTATCCGTCCCAAAACCAATTAATTTTCCATTAACTCTCACTTCACCTTCATTATACTGCTCAAGAAAATTCATACATCTCAGTATTGTACTTTTTCCAAAACCAGAGCCACCACCACTTCATTTCAATTAACACAAAAATGCCCCCTTTAAGGACTTCACATATCAATTCATTGTTAGCGATATCAAAAGGTATCGTGATGGCTCAAAATATTCACGTTGGAATCATTACCGCATTCATTGATGCTTTCTCTACCAAATACCATATAGATAAACCATTTTAGCCACGGATGAAAAATGTGATCTCTAATACTTTTTTATAAAAACAATGTGACCTAAATCATATTTAATAAATCAATATCTACCCCTTATGAAAAGGTTTTCACATAATAATGAAAACCTTTTCATACTAATCTAACGATCAAAGAGAAATCCTAGAATGGACAACCAAACTATTGCAAAAAAATTACTGGATGCAGTCGGCGGCTATAGCAACATCAAAGCGCTTGAGCATTGTGCAACCCGACTGAGAATAGTGGTCGCGGATAATGATCTTATCCAAGCCGATACCATCAAAACCATCGACAAAGTGGCTGGTTACTTTTACCAATCGGGTCAGCACCAAATCATTCTTGGTACAGGATTGGTGGATAAAATTTATAGTTTGTTAAAACAAGATGGCCAAATAAGTGATGCCAATGTTAAACAATCGGCTTACCAAAACATGAATATTGTTCAAAAATGTATTCGCGCTTTAGCTGATGTGTTCATTCCGTTATTACCCGTACTCGTTGCAACAGGTTTGTTTATGGGTTTGCGTGGCTTTGCCCAACAGCTAGGCGTGCAATTTTCACCAGAGCTGCTGACAATGACTCAAGTTGTCACAGATACCGTATTTATTTTCCTACCCGCACTTGTGGTTTGGTCTGCCTTTAACCGCTTTGGAGGAACGCCCGTTGTCGGTATGGTACTTGGGCTTATGCTCGTCGCACCAATGTTACCTAACGCTTGGAATGTCGCAAGCGGTAACGCACAAGTTCTCACCTTTGGCTTTTTTCATGTTCAAGGTTTCCAAGGTACCATTTTACCCGCGCTGATCACGGGTATTTTAGGGGCCAGCCTTGAAAAGTGGATCCGCACTTGGATGCCTGCCATGGTTGATTTGGTGTTTACTCCTTTTCTTACCATCACGGTCAGTGTCATCATCGCTTTATTTGCGATAGGTCCAGTGTTTAATCTTGTCGAGCATGGCGTGATGCACTCAGCTGAATTTATCATTGCACTGCCATTTGGTCTTGGTGGGATTTTATTTGGCGGCTTACAGCAGCTTCTCACAGTGACTGGATTGCACCACTCTTTGATTGTGGTTGAACTGAACTTCTTATCCAATACAGGTGTCGATCCGCTTAATGCTTTGATCACCGCCTCAATGGCAGGTCAAGCTGGCGCGGCCATTGCCTTTGTTATGTCGATAAAAGATAAGAAAGAAAAAGCACTAAAAGCCTCTTCTATTGTGCCTTGTTTTTTTGGGATCACTGAGCCGCTATTGTTTGGTGTAACGCTAACCAACTCACGTGTGTTTATTTCAGGCATGATTGGCGGTGCGGCCGCAGGTGCTTATGCGGTGATGATGAATATCGCTCCTTCGGTCATGGGCGTCACGTTTATTCCTGCTATCCCCGCTTACTTAGGTCATGGTTTGGTGCATTACTTACTCATGATCATCATCGGCATGTTAACCGGCGGCATCTTAACTAAACTACTTGTAAAAAATGAAGGATAAGGTGAACACAATGACAAAAGTCGTTTGTATTGGAGAATTGCTGATCGACATGGTGTGTTGTGATATTGACCAAGGACTGGTGAAAGGTGAGAATTTTATAAAAAAAGCGGGCGGAGCACCGGCTAACGTGGCTGCTACAGTCAGTAAACTAGGTGGCCAATCAACCTTTATTGGCAAAGTAGGCCAAGATGCGTTTGGCGAATTTCTGATCCAAACGTTGTCCTGTGTCGGCGTTGATACTCAAGGTATCATTCAAGATCCTGTCAATACCACGACCATGGCTTTTGTGGCATTAGAGCAAGGCGGTGAACGAGATTTTCAATTCAATCGCGGCGTGGATGGTTTACTTACCCGTGATGAGATCAACATCGATATTCACCAGCCTGATCTGTATCATTTTGGCTCAGCCACCGCTTTGCTACCAGGACAAACGCACGACACCTACCTCACGCTGATTAATGAGCTGTATGAGGCTGGACAATTTATCTCCATGGATCCTAATTATCGTCATGCATTATGGACTGAAGAAGCGTTTAAAGCACAAATGTACACCTGCCTTCCTAAAGCCAACCTCCTCAAGGTCAGTGAAGAAGAATTGCTGATATTAGGGCAAAGTACATCTCAAACCAAGGCGCTAAAAGCCCTTCATCAACGCGGTGTGCCATTTATTTTGGTCACCATGGGCGCGAAAGGCTGCCTGATTTCATCACATGAAAAATCCACCGTGATCCCTTCCGTTACCATTACGTCAATTGATTCTACCGGTGCCGGAGATGCCTTTATTGGCGCGGTGTTATGGTGGCTTGCAAAACAAGGCGGCGCGCCAACGTGTAACTTTGACACATTGATACATGCCGTTCAACGAGCAAATACCGTTGGTGCCATGGTATGTGAAAAGCTCGGCGCAATTGCGGCCCTGCCCTCATTAAGCGATCTTGAACAAAGAATGGGGACACAATGAGCAATCTTATCGCGCGCGCCAATCCACTGGCTTTGCCAATCGCAAAAGATGACCCTTTTCGACCGCAATACCATGTTAGCCCCAATGTTGGATTAATGAACGATCCCAATGGCGTTGTTGAGTTTAATGGTAAATTTCACTTATTTTATCAATGGAACCCATTTGCCTGCACACATGGAGCTAAATTTTGGGGGCATTTTATTAGCGATGATATGGTCAACTGGCAAGCCATGCCTGTGGCTCTGGCGCCTGATCAAGACTTTGACCGCCACGGTTGCTATTCTGGCAGCGCCATCGTACATAACGATACGTTGTATCTGCTTTATACCGCCAATCTCAAAAAAGCAAACGCTCAACGAGTTAGTTCGCAATGCTTAGTCAAAAGTAAAGACGGTCTTCATTTTGAACGAGTGGGCATTGTGATTGAGGGACCTCCCAGCGGTTATACTGCCCATTTTCGCGATCCCAAAATTTGGCAAGAAAACGACATGTTCTACGCCGTGATTGGCGCTCAAACCACCGAAGAACAAGGACACTGTTTGTTATACTCTTCTCCTGATTTACATCAGTGGCAATGTTTAGGTCCTATTGCCGGCAGTAAACTCAATGGGCTTGGTGAGTTTGGGTTTATGTGGGAGTGCCCCGATATTGTTCGATTTGACGAGAAAACGGTGCTCATTTGCTCTCCTCAAGGGGTTGAGCCTGAACAGTGGCGATATCAAAACCTTTACCAATCTGGCTACTTTATCGGTCAAGGCAATTGGCAATCCCCTTGCTTTGAACATGGTGCGTTTAATGAACTTGATCGCGGCTTTGAGTTTTACGCGCCGCAAACCATGCAAACAAGCGACGGTCGCACGATTTTATATGCTTGGATTGGCATGCCTGAGCATACGCAAGAGCCCAGCATCGAGTATGATTGGCTGCACATGATGAGCCTACCAAGAGAGCTGACGCTTGACGATAATTGTCTTTATCAGCGCCCCATTCGTGAGTTACAAAACTTGCGTCGCTCCCATCATCATTATCACCAGCAATCTTTGACCGCCCATCAAGAAATATCCTTTGATCAGGTGCAAGGACGCAGTGGTGAACTACTTGTTGAGTGGGATAAATTGACGGCGCCGTGTGAATTAAAGCTGCTCGCAAATACCGCTGGTCAATACACATCACTGCGCTTTGATCCCACTAGCGGCATGCTCACTCTAGATAGAAGCCACTCCGGTCAAGGCCATCAAGGTCAACGTCAATGTCAGTTACCGCCAAGCTCAAGCCTTCACCTACACATTTTTATCGATCGCTCTTGTGTTGAAATCTTCATTAATGAAGGGAAAGAAGTCTTTACCGCTCGAGTATTTCCTGATAAAAATGCCACTCGTATCTTATTTGTGAGTCAAGCAGACAGTCAGATCAGCCAACTGGACTACTACACGCTTGAGGCAATTCCTACTGTTAGGTCTTGAGTTGAATATAAAAGAAATCGCCACACTAGCCAACACTTCACCCGCGAGTGTCTCGCGGGTGATCAATTCATCTGGTTATGTCAAAGAAGAAGTTCGTCAACGAGTGCAAAAAATACTTGATGACACTGGGTATCGACCCAATGCATTTGCAAAAGCGCTGCACAGTAAAAAAAGCCATACCATTGGGGTGATTTTACCCAAAATTAACGCCACTTCCTCTAGCGATAATGTCTTAGGTATTGATGAGTATTTTTCTGCCAAGGGCTACAGCTTATTATTGGCCAACACCAATCACAGCCTTGAAAAAGAATTAGAATTTCTTGATGTGTTCAAACAAAAACAAGTGGATGGCATTATTTTAATTGCTACTGAGCTGACAAAAGCGCATCAACAGGCATTTGCAAAATTGGCCATTCCTTTAGTGATCATGGGGCAAACGTCACTGGATGATACGCCATGTGTGTTATTTGATGAAACCCAAGCGGCATACTGCATGACCGAGTACTTGATTGAACATGGCCACCAGCGCATTGCCTTTATTGGTGTCGATGAGCGCGATATTGCGGTCGGGCAGTGTCGAAAACAAGGCTATTTAAATGCATTACAGGCTCACAACCTCGTTATTTGTGATGAGTATTACGCCCAAGGCGACTTTACCCCAGAAGGGGGCTACAAAGCCTGCCAACAGATAATACAAACCTCTTCTGCACTGCCTCATGCGCTTTTTGCCGCCAATGATAAAATGGCCATTGGCGCGATAAATTACCTGATGGAGCAAAATATCCGTGTCCCAGAGCAGATCAGTGTCTGCGGCGTGGGTGGTGGATTATTAGCCCAGTATTACAATCCCAAGCTCACAACATTGTTTTACGACTACAAACAATCAGGGATGATAGCTGCACAAACGTTATATCGCTTAATCCATGGCGACAAAAACACCGAGCCGCGTCAATTTGTGCCCCATCAATTGGTAGTGAGTGACAGCACAAGGTCTGTTCGTTAGTTATTAGCTGATTGTTTTTATCGCAATCTACCGTCATGACTGGGCATCGTATTAAGCGACAACCTCGTTCGTGATTGTACTTACTTAACTCAATGTCTAAAACTGATAGGACGGATCAGTTCGTCCTCTACCCTAATTACCTTTAATAATGGTCGAGTATCCAGTTAGTGGAATAAATCGATAAAAAGATAAGGACAATCAGAAGGACTGGGATCGCGAGTACCATTGCCAATTTTTTCATAATGGTTGGTTTATCAAATACCACACCGGCTTCTTCTCTCACTCTTCTATCTTCATCAAAATGCCATTTAATGGCGAAGTAAGCACCAATAGCTAATACAATTAACTTTAAAGCGCCAGCAAGATACGGAAATACATTAGCCCAATTACCGTTCATTATTTACCTCCATTTAACAAATACAGCCACAATTTTACCACTGTATTGACTTAATAAAAAATTCTCACTTAAAGAACTATCTCAGCCAAATTCGCTATTCCACTGACATTCACGATGCCACTGAAAGTAACCTGTAACACCAAATGGTAGTGATTCGACGTAATGGCATAGGCACGCACATCAATCGCAAAAACTTGGCTTAGCAATCTCATTGCGCTTTACTGGTTGTAAATAAGATAGTTAACTATCATAGTTTATGAAGAAGATTAGATTTTTCGGAAAAGCTGTGCTGTTTAACATTAACTGATGAGTAAAAGAGTAATCAATCGAATAAAAGGCAACTTATCAATCTCAAATTAAGTGGGGAAAATACATGTGTACACGCATCGTTTATCATGGTGACAATGAAATGATAGTGACCGCTCGCTCTATGGACTGGCGAGATGAAATACCAGCTTGTATGTGGGTATTTCCTCGAGGTATCGAACGGAATGGTTCGGTAGGCGAAAATTCTATCGTGTGGACTTCCCGTTACGGCAGTTTGATTACTAGCGCATTTAATATGTCAAGTACGGATGGCATGAATGAAAAAGGTTTAGTCGCAAACTTGTTATGGTTAGCAGAAGCTAATTACCCAGAATACAAAGGTCAAATGCCAGGGTTGTCTGTCTCTGCGTGGGTGCAGTATGTTTTAGATAACTACGCAACGGTTTCAGAAACGGTTGAAGCTCTAAAAAAAGAACCTTTTGTGATTGTGTCGGCTGATATTCCAGGTACTCAACGTTTTGCTACTCTGCACCTCTCGATATCTGACTCTATTGGTGATAGTGCCATTTTTGAATATATTGATGGAAAACTAGTGATTCACCATAGTAGACAATACAATGTAATGACAAACTCTCCTGTTTTTAATCAACAGTTAGCACTAAACGAGTATTGGCAGCAGATAGGTGGTTTTACTATGTTGCCAGGTACTAACCGCGCCGCAGATAGGTTTGTAAGAGCTTCTTTTTATATCGATGTCATCCCCAAAGTAAGTGACACAAGAACAGCAATAGCCGGTGTTTTTAGTGTTATTCGCAATGTATCCGTTCCTCTGGGTATCCATTCAGATAACGAGCCAAACTTATCTTCTACTCGGTGGCGTTCTGTTTCCGATCATAAAAATTTACGGTATTACTTTGAAACAACCTCTAACCCTAATACTTTCTGGGTTGATATGAATGCTTTAAACTTTGATGAAAAACAACCCGTTAAGAAACTGGCTATTAATAATGGTCTCTTTTCAGGAAACATGGCTGATTCGTTTATTGACTCAGACCCTTTTATTTTTGCAGGTATCTAAATTCTAAAAATTAAAAGAGGGAGGCAAAATTAATATTTCTGAAATATTAATTTCAAGCCTCTCACTTGATGAGATCGAGTTCGGTGCGATTCCTACCATTATGTTTAGCTTGATAAAGAGCATCATCGGCACCTTTAAGGGTCGCGCTAATCGGCTTATCTTCTGCTAGCCAATGAGACACTCCGATAGAAATTGTAACATGGCCGACGACCTCAAATTTGTTTGACGCAATAGATTTACGAATTCTCTCGGCAACGAACTTAGCCTGATGTATGTCCATTCCGACTAAGAAAACGATAAACTCTTCACCACCAGAGCGGCAAACAATATCGACTTCTCGTGCCTGAGCCCTGATCATACTTGCCACACTGACCAATAAAGCATCGCCTACATCATGACCAAAGCTATCATTCACTTTTTTAAAGTAATCAAGATCCAAAGCAAGCACAGAAAATGGAATTTTTTGCTCTCGAAAGGTATCAATCGCCTTATTTAGACCTCTGCGGTTTACGAGCCCCGTCATGGGATCAGTTAAAGCATCTAGGTGCAGCTGATCAATAGTGCTGGATACATTATTTAACGTTCTGAGAAATGAGTTTTTCAAATATGACGCTTCAAAATACCAAGGCTTCACTTCATTTAAATCTTGCTTGGTAAAGTTATGGCTTTCAAAACTTTTGACTACACTGGCTAATTGCCATAAAGGTTTCGATATAAAAATCGAAGAAACCCAAATAATCAAAAATATAAGAAAACTAATTGGGAGTGACCCTATAAACATCTGCCACATTTGCTCGTTAAGTATAGGCCAAACAAGCTCTTCTGGCTTCTCTACAATAATACCCCAGCCAGCATGCTTTACGGGAGCATATCCAGAGAGCATCTCAACACCTTGCAAGTTAACGATGGCCTTTCCTCCTTCCTCTCCACTACTTACCGCTCTTATTGCTTCATTCTTAGTAAGAACTTCTCCAATTCGCGTCGGATCAGGGTGATAAATCAACGTCTGATGCTTATCGACAACATATAAATATGACCCATCTTTGTAACTATGCTGTCCCAGAATTGTTCTTAATATATTTTTTTGAGTCAGATAGATGGTTCCCGCAACATAGCCTAAATAATCGCCGTTTTCAGAAAAGATAGGATAC
Organism: Vibrio sp.; assembly: GCF_048266485.1. Lineage (GTDB taxonomy): Bacteria > Pseudomonadota > Gammaproteobacteria > Enterobacterales > Vibrionaceae > Vibrio. The sequence continues at coordinate 109,093 of NZ_JBLWZK010000007.1, forward strand.
GACATGCTTATCAAATAATTACCAACAGGAGAGACAAATGGGTTCGTGATAAGTGGCGTTTTTGCATTTAGCGATTGTAACGCGCGTTCTTCCGTTAATTGAACACCTTTCACTCCAATGGTTTCTGGTGAGACTGATATGATAACCCCGTCCGCATTCACGATTACGACAGAATTGAAAGCATTGGTTTGAGTCCTCAATCGATTCACCTCTTGCTGCAATACAAGCGGATCAAACATTTTGCGGCTGATTATCGATGCGCTGTACTCTAATTGGGATAAAGCAGCATCAATAAAAGTATCCGTCACCTCCGCCATTTTAACCGCATATACACGGTTGGACTCTATGGTATTGTTAACTACTAACTCATGCTGAACTCGATATATGGAGTGAAAAGAATTAAGAAAAGTGACGAGTACACTGAACATACCTAGACACAGAATTAATTTCCTCAGATTTAACTTATCCCTCACCTGTTTCATTTCTTTCATATACTCCATAAGTTAAATCATGACTTTTACATTCGATATAAAATACCTTGTCACTCACCGATCTATATTAACTCAAATACGTGATTCGACAACAAAACGTTAAAAATATGAAATACCCTCTCAACCTTCAGCACCAGCAATCACTGGCTTTTTTAGAGCGCGAGGGACAGAACAGAGAGATAATGAATGGACTCGAAATCTACTGAAAAATAGACCAGAGCGAAATGTAGAACAACTGCAAAGAACTCGACTGTTAATGAACGAAAATGTTGCAGACTGCTTGATTGAAGGGTAGGAATCTTTAATTGATGGCCTTACTTTACCCGATGTTAATGATAGGCAAAACGGTAAAAGAATTGCCCATCAGCATTATTTAAAACGCATTATTCCCTAGCGTCTTACCATCAATCGTTTTTCCATAATAGCCTTGGTGTTGGTGATATTGTTTGGCATTACTTTCCACACTCCCTTTAAAACGTGGGTCTTGTGGCCTTTCATGACTATTTACGTAGGCTGCCACATCCCAGGCTTCTTGCTCAGACAACTGTACGCTTTTACCTAATGGCATATTTTCATAAATAAAATACGCTGCGGTGTTAATACGGTGCATACCAGCTCCCCAGTTATAAGCATTTTTCCCCCAAAGCGGTGGTATGTATGAATGCCCATTCTTATCTTTTATTCCCGAGCCATCTGCGCTATGACAAGTTGCACAGTTTTTTTCATATACAGAGGCCCCTCTCTCTGGGGATGGTGTTTGCTCTGGCGCCGCGATTTTAGGATAACCTCGCCCAGCCAGTTTACTTCGCTCTTCAATAGGTAATGCTTGTGCAATCGCATCGGGAAGTGGGAAGTCTTCTGCCTTACCACCGACTTGCAACGCTTTATCATCTAGCTCTGGGATCGGCGCTTTCTCCATATCATAACCATCTAATAATGCTCCCATTGATAACCAATAAGCGTAAGCACTAAGCGCAATGATCTCAGGCGAGTCATAAGCCGGTGCTTTGCCATTCATTGAATAGGTAAAGCAACCTTGAATACGGTCGGCGTAACTATTGACTTTGTCATTCTTTTTTCGATAAGCAGGATAAGCCATATAAGCGGCCCACAACGGTGCAGCATTGGCTTTTCGGCCAGCGGCCATGTGGCAGTTCACACAATTTTGCTCATTACCTACGTAAGTGCCTCGCATTTGCTGAGAGTTCACGAATAGTGAGTAGCCACGTTTTACTTTGTCACCAAAAGGCGTATTTGGAATGGTACTGAGATCTCGCGGTTGCAAATACTCACCATGCTGTTGTTTTTTTACTGCTGGTAACTCAGTTTGTCGGTCAGGTAATGTGTCATTAGCAACGGCTATAGCCGGAAGAGTCGATACCACGAATAAAGAGGATAAAAGTTTCATGTCTGTTCCTAATAACGTAATGAGGCAAAGTAATAGGCAAGATTCTCGATTTCCTTATCGGTGAGATTCTTTGCGATAGACCCCATAATATTCAATGGATCACCACTACGCGTACCATGCTTCCAAGCCATTAATTGTGCCTTCAAGTAATCGGCATGCTGACTCGCTAATCGAGGAAACTTATCGACACCCATTCCGCTTGCTCCGTGACACGTTGCACAAGCCGGTATATTACGCTTCCAATCCCCTTGAAAGATTAATTTACGATAAGGACTTTGAATGTCGGCTTGATCACCACGATGTTCCAAATTAGTAAAATCATAGCTCGGAAGGTTAGAAAAATACGCCATCACTTCTTCACGATCTTTCGGATCGCTTAATTGCTTTGCCATACCTTGCATAGTGGCATTTTTACGCTCTCCACTTAGGAATAGTTTAATTTGATTATTGAGGTAGTCTGCATTTAAACTTGCGATCATAGGGGCAATGTTGATTTGACCCATGCCATCGGTCCCATGACAACTACTACACATTTGTGCTTTTTCTGGAATGGGTGACGCAATGACATGGGCTGACGGGAGCGCCAGCAAAAAGCTTGCCACTGCTATTGGGATGAATTTTAACATTTTCACTCACATTGTTATTATTTATGAATGACATTGTAAATAGTGTTGAGAGTTAAAAATATTGTGGATTACCACATATTTATATATATCCAAGCCTTCCCACGTTGTGACTAGCAAGATCATTAAAAGCAACTTACTTTTCATAGATCACGGCTGCGTTATCAACACGACCAGAGCAGTCTGCGATAGAATCATGCGTTAGAAATCAGCTTTTAGCAATTGAAAATTCGAGGCAGCCAAACAAGATTTAGTGACAACTTTAGGTTACAGATATTGAGTAAATTATGGTTTATGAGTAGAATAATACACATAATCATTTAGGGGGTTGTTATGGAATCACTAACGATACAAGCCTACATACTCAGAGTATGGTCTGATATTGCACAAATTACTTTTCCTAAAAGTGATCAAGGTAATTTTGTCACTACAGAGATTCACTATCACAAAGAGTATGCACTCGCTCACTTCGAGAAAGATGACATGCATGCCGTTTCAATTAATTACCCGGTTAATTTCTTCTTTGATGATATGGGTCGTTCGGGTTGGTTAAGATTTCTTGACGACATTATGCCAAGCGGTGCAAGTCGACGTTTTTGGGTCAAACAGCTTGATATTGAAGATCTCTCTATTGAACAGCAAAACTTCATTCTGTTGAAATATGGCACTATCTCCCCTGTTGGTAACCTTCGAATAAAAGAATCCCTACCAGAGCGGACTGAGAAATCAGATTCGCTCTTGTTTGCAATTAGTGATGTTATCGACCGAGCCAGTGACTTCTTAGATTATGCCCAAGAAAGAGGTGCTGCGGCTGGCGGTGCAACCGGTGCTGGTGGTGAAGCGCCCAAGTTATTACTACGTTGTTCTAACGACGGTAAAATCTGGATTGATAGTTTTCAAGACGATATTACAAATCAAGATTTACACTATTTAGTAAAATATCCTAGAGGTGCTCGAGGGCAAATAGACTGCAATATTTTACGCGCTGAATTTTACTATTACCATGAACTAACAAACCTAGGCATCGATACCATTCCTATTGAGTCTATGCGGTTGGAAGAAGGTGCCAATTACCCTTCTCTTTGGCTACCAAGATTCGATATATATATTGATGATGAGCAGAATATTCAGCGTTATGCTATGGAATCCGTTTACTCCATTTTGAATAAAGGGCCTGGCAGCCTTCTCGACCATGAAGAGACCATTCGACAGCTGATTTATAAAATAACGAATAGTCATATGGTTACTGAGCAAGGATTTCAATTTGACGTTCAAGGTTTTGTCATTGAATGGGTAAAGCGAGACTTGCTCAATATTCTATTTGGTAATAGTGACAATCATGGGAGAAACACCTCCTTCATTAAAGGAGACGGTTATATCAAACTCGCTCCAATTTATGACTTTGCACCAATGAAAGCCGACCCTGATGGCATACCAAGAACAACCAAATGGAAATCACCTTTAGAAGTCGGTGGTGAGTATGATTTTGATGGTATAGCAAATTCATTATCAGATTTAGTTCCTAAAGAAATATTATTAAACGAACTTAAAGAACTAGCAAAAAACTGCCTTGCTTTAAAAGAAAGGTTAGAAGAAAGAGGCGTACCAAAGCAGATTTTAGATATGCCAGCCATTGGTATGGATTTCATTGCTATAAGACTGACAAAATGGGGGCTAGTATGAGTACTAACAAAAAAAATACCAACGGTTCAAGTAATTCATCAGCAGAATCAGCACATGAGGCTATAGCTCGACTTCGCTCAAGAAATCAACGTTTAAAAACGATAGAGCAGCCACAATCCCCCATTAATAGCTCAATTGAATACGTTGAAACAGAGAAAAAGAGAGCGTCTAAACACGCACCATCAATACCTACATCAGAAAGGCAGTACAAAATAAGTGAAGTTATTCGAACCTTATTAATGGGTGAGCTAACACAAGGACAAGCCCTTAAAGAGCTACGGATCAGTGTATTAGGTGTCAAACAAGATACATTCGCCAAAATGGTTGGTGTTTCAAGAAAAACCATATCTGAGATAGAGAACGACCGTGGAGTTTTTAAAACAGATATTCTTGATAAAGCGTTTAAGCCCTTCGGACTAAAAGTAGGGTTAATACCAGTTTCTAGTAGCTTATTGCATTCCGTATTAAGTAGTCATAATAAATGATATTGAGAATAATTGTGTGCATATGCCAGTATTGGAGGGCCCAACGTTTCGTCACAAAACTTCATAAATACTCGAGTAAATCCTTATACCGAATGAAAAAATAATGTAACGAACTTATCCAGAATTATCCAGAAGAAAGATAATCTCTGTTTCCCCACTGAATTATCCTTTAGACATTTAACCAGTCAGATACAACTAAACTGGTATTAATTTGTTAGGTAAATTAGGGCAAACGTCGATACTCAGGAACGCCGTGAGTGAGGGGACTGAATTGAAATGGGGCATGCTCGTGACAGAAGTGATTGGCCTGACACGAGCGTGGACACTTTCGAGCTAGAAAGTGCCCACGGGTAAAAAATCAGCCTGTAAAGCCTCTGGACAATTTTTAGCTACCGATTCGATTTTACTCATTTAATAAATTACGGATTAGTTGATGTATGGGAAAGTAACTCAGCGTTAAGGTGTGAGCAATACTGATACTTCCGCAGACCACCTTAAACACTAAACTCAACGCATAGTGAAAATACCACGTGTTACGAATAACTCTTAAACAGTTTGTAAGTCTCTCATTCCCAAAGGTTATTGCTTACTCAACAGAAACTTACGTAAATCTCTCTCAGTACGCATAACAAACAGAATAAACACTTTATCACCGTCTTGTTTATAGAAAATACGACATGGATTAACGACAACTTCACGATAACTTAAATGTTCTAGTTCGGGTGGAATACGACCTGATTTTGGGAAAGTTTGTAGGCGTTCGACTTTAGAGAAGATCGTTTGTACTAATTGATTTGCAGCTACGATATTTTCAAGTGCGATGTATTCAGCGATATCGTTGAGGTCAGATAACGCTGGCTCAGCCCAGATTATTTCAACCATTTTGACATTTTGTCCTTGGCTTCATCATGACTTACTACTTTACCGCCAGCTAGTGCGCGTTCACCTCGTGAAATACCCTCAAGAATAGACAAACGATTTTGCATAAACTCGTAATCATCAACATCAACTAGATACGCGGATGGCTTACCATGCTCGGTAATTAACACTGGTTCTTTGGTGTCGTGGAGATCGGAGAGGATCTTAGTTGCTTGACGTTTAAGTGATGTAACTAGTTCTACTTTCATGAAAGCTGCTCCAAAGGAATACTAAAGTGATACTATTCTATCACTTTGAGTATAGCAAGCTCCATGACGGCTAACAGATAATTAGACTCCCTCTCCTCAGCTAAACTTAACCTGCTAATAAATTTTTATTGGGAGTCAAACAGTTATGAATAATTCTACTATTATTGGTGTTGATTTAGCAAAAGATGTGTTTCAAGTTTGTGTGTACACAAACAATAAAGTGCTTTCAAACAATGAAATGAATTTCAGAGAATTAAATATTAGCAACCCATGAATAACTTCAAGTATGGAAAATGGATTTTATGTTGGCTGTACAACACCTTAATCCATACCTGTGATATGTTTTTTTTCCACAAAAAAGCCCACGTGCTTACGTGAGCTTTGAATCAACATAACTCTATTAAGCTTCTGCTAACTCAGAATCGAGCCGTGCAAAATCTGAAAAACTACTCTTCAGGTCTGTCCGCAAGGATTCTATTTCGGATTTCTTCAACGCTTGGGGCTTTCTTGAGGTGCCCTGCTTCACCTTGTGTGAGTTTTGTCCACACCAAAGCCAACTTCGCTTTTCCACCATTCATCAAGTTCGTCTCCGTGCTTGTTCTGTATAGCTTTGAGCATCGCTTCTTTAATGTTAAGTGAAGAGCTCCTTCGTGTCCCGTCAAGGCTACTGCCAATATAACGTGACCACCCTTATTTTCTATGTAACCTCTGAGTGAAATTAAAGTTCCACCCATCGATAAAGTATCATCCAAGATAACATAATTACCGCCTTGCTGTACATCTCCATCGAAGAAAGGATATTGAGATAGACGATAAAATGCACCTTTATCTGTTCTTTGTGGCTTATTCGCTTGAACGATATCACCGCACAACTCAAGCTTTAGAGTTGCGGCTAAATAATAAGCTAGAGCCGCTGGAATCTTATTGGTGCCAAACTCTTCGATAGCATGAACAGGGAGTATCAAGGCACTCCTTTCCTGAACAACAGCTCGCAGTTCTTCAATTTTTTCTTGAGGAACAATATCTTTAACTAGTTGCAATGCTGCGTCATTGCTGCCATTTTTCTTTGCATCCTCATACCTTTCATGCTCCTTAGCCGAACCAAGAGGACAAAAGATGAAAACTGGCGGAAAATCAGCCCATGCAACTCTGGTTTCTTCTTTTTTTAATCGCTCTCGGTATTCCGCGAGAGATACAACTTTACTAGGCATTCACACTTCTACTAAATCAAATCTTTTAGCATTCTACTAGAAAGCACATATGGTGCATATACTCGGATACATAACGCTTTCTTTACGGCGACAGTCCATACTTTAGGGACAATAATGCTTTCTCTCTTTTTAATCTTCAACGATAAATCAATAAGATAATATCTATCAGTAGGGCTAGATCGCTCTGTCGAGTATAATTTTGACAACAGCTAGTTTCAGATAATTTTTAGTTGGGAAAACGCCCTCCTAGAACTTGTAGTGCATTTAATCTAAGTGGTTTTGGGGCAGATCTGAGCTAGCCACATCAGCTAACTCAAAGATGGACAGATCTGGTTTAGCCGCCAGCACCATAAATGGTGTTGGACAGCCTTCGTCCTGGCATTTTCAACTAAAAGGCTCAATCGTAATCGGAATTAGGACTACCCCATTCATTTCCTACAGGACCGCCCAACACTCCTTGAAGCTTCCTTCTTTTACACCACGCTATCGCGATCTCATCAAATATCTCAGCAGGAATTTCAGCAGTTCTGACAAATTTGAACCGACGTTCTTTTCTGATAAAACGGACATTTATGTCAATGTTGGTAATAAAATCGTTAAATGCAAAAATGTGCGAATAAAGGATCATACCTTAAAAAATATGACGCTGGCTACATCTACAAGATTGATATTTGATGGTCATTTATATAATGAAAAAGTTGAATATATTTTGGTCTACTATCTTGATGGGGTGAAATACGTGAACTTGATATTATAAATGCTACAGGACATGAAATTTTACGTGTAGATGTCACAAAGTCATTAGATGAGATAAATTCCCAGATTGAAGAAATTATTAACAAGATTAAAATGTTAAAGTTAAGGTGTGATTTTACTGATTGGGATATTGATGCTGAATTCAACCCTGAAACGTATGTTAAGCTTGGCTATATCTCAACATCAGATAATGTAGCTTTTAAAACTATAAAAGATGCTTGTAATTGCTTCGGACATAGTTACTTGGGGTTTCAACGTGCGGGAACACATCATCCTTATCATTCTGATACCATTCTATGGTTCCCTAAATTATTTCCAAATGGTGTGTGGAATAATGTAATTTCTGATGATGAAAATATAATCATTGAAAGGCATGAAGAAGAAGCCGCTAAAAAGCATGTATTAATGCACCTCGAAAACAAAGAAAAATATAAACATAAGCGGATAGTTTTTGCAAAAGTAAAAGGTAACTTAGGTGATGTTCTATACCGTTTTAGAGGCTTGTACGAACTAGACACTAAAAAGAGTAATTATCAAACTGGTCTTGTTTGGAAAAGAATAAGCACTAAAGTTGAGACTTTTCAGCAAATATAATTCTAACAGAGCGTTACTTTCCCACACGTCAACTAATCCATAATTTACTAAATTAGTAAAATCGGTAACTCAAAAATGTCCACGCTCGTGTCAGGCCAATCACTTCTGTCACGAGCATGCTCCAAAATGCGTTAGCTAGTAACCTTGCAACGGCTACAATGATTTTCTTTTTCCATATATTTTCTCATGCTACATGTTGCTAATCCTGTATAGCTTAAAATTTGATAACTTACACCAAAGTAAATTATCTAGTCGGTTAAATACAAAATTCTGAACTATAGTTTGATAGTCAGTCAAAGCCATCATTTGATTTCCTTTTAGTTCATGAAATGGGAATTCACTGTACTCAACCTAAAGGACGACAAGTTACAAATACAACCTATTATCAAACAGACGTAATTACCTTGCATGGGCAAGAAATGTCCCTTGAACATACCATATCCCCACTAGAGGATAATTTGGACTTTATCCTCTTCTAGGGATATACTTTTATTTATCCTCACTAAAGGATAATCACATCTATTTAGGCCGACCTAACGCTATCCAGAGAGCAAAAACCAATGATATATAGTCCAAAACAATTAGCCGATATGATGCTACTGATACGTCAAAAGAATGGATGGACACAATCTGAACTGGCAAAAAAAGTCGGTATCAAACAAGCAACGATCTCGAACTTCGAAAATACCCCTAACAAAACAACCCTTTCTACTTTCTTTAAGATTGTTCAGGCTATGGATCTAACATTGAGTATCCAAGAAAAATCACAGGCAGCTTCGTTAGATGAAAATGATGAGAGTTGGTAATGCAAAAACTAATCGCATACATGAATGGTGAACTTGTTGGCACTTTAGAAAAACATAAGAATGGTGCTCATACTTTTCAATATGATAAAAACTGGATAACCAATGCGGCGAGTCGCCCACTATCATTGTCGTTAAAGCTTCAATTACCAACCATCACCTCCGATGCAGTGATAAACTTTTTTGACAATCTTCTGCCAGATAGCCCTCAAGTCAGAGATAGAATCGTTGCAAGGTACAAGGCACCATCTAAACAACCATTTGATCTCCTAAAAGAAATTGGAAGAGACAGTGTTGGTGCCATTACTTTACTTCCTCCAGAGTTGCCTTATATAACAGAACCGCTTAACTACGAAGTACTTGAAGACCAAAAACTTGAATCTATTCTTTGTGCATACAAATCTGATATTCCGCTTGGGATGCTCGAAGAGGAAGACTTTAGGATCTCAGTCGCAGGCGTTCAAGAGAAAACGGCGCTACTACGCTTTAATGGGCAATGGTGTCTACCCAAAGGTAACACGCCGACGACCCACATTATCAAATTACCTATCGGGGAAATTCAGCAAGCTAACGCGACACTCGATCTCAAAGATAGCGTAGAAAACGAGTACCTTTGTATCGAGTTAGCTAGGGCGATGGGATTCACCGTTCCCAACGTTGATATAATCCAAACAGACAACATTAAAGCTTTAGCTGTGGAGCGGTTTGATAGGCGCTGGACAAAAGACAAAACAAAATTACTACGTTTGCCTCAAGAAGATATTTGCCAAGTATTTGGAATGCCATCGTCGATTAAATATGAATCTCAAGGCGGCCCAGGGATAGAAAAAATAATGGCGCTGTTAATGGGCTCAAGCAACGCCATAGAAGACCGCTATAACTTCATGAGATTTCAAGTATTTCAATGGCTCATTGGTGCCACAGATGGACACGCTAAAAACGTTTCGATCTATATTGATAAAGGAGGGAGCTATAGACTCACCCCATTCTACGATATTTTGTCAGCCTACCCACTACTGGGAGGAAAAGGACTCAATATCAGAAAGCTAAAGCTGTCGATGGGATTGAAAGCAACAAAAGGCAAAATGTATGAAATCAGTAAAATCCTGCCTCACCACTTTTTGGATACCGCTAAAGCCATCAATTTTAGCCAAGATACGATGCAAGAGATCATGAATGAAATGAAAAATGCCTTACCAAAAGCAATATTACAAGTAAGTGCTAGATTGCCTGAGAACTTTCCCAAGCATATCGCAAGTTCTATTTTTGATAATACCCAGAAAATGATGAAGAAGCTCTAGATCAAAACTCTTAGCTCTACTTTTTTACATCACTTGGTCCTTTTTTACATTTTCCATCTAAATCAGCTCTTTTGTGAGCCAACAAACACCCTATTGGCTCGTATATGGCCTTTTAAAATATTAACAATAACAAAAAGCTCACTATTGAATTTCCCCCCCTTTACTTAGACCTTTTATGGTCTTATATTTGTATCGAATAGATCATAAAGCTCAATTAAGAACCCTGACATAGGCAAGATTATGAACCCAAAAGTATAATTGTCAGGCTCAAATGGTCATAAGCATCCCCAATAGTGTGCCCCCTTAGTCACCTTTTACACCTCCCCATTTAACCATTACTTATCAATGCCTTAAATGTCCCCTACTTTCCCCCTGAGACAGAAATACTGCACAAACCTGCCTTTTGAGACACTTGCCTTACCAAAGGTCAGATGCTGTTAGATTGTGTCAATCACACTCTATTTACCCATCAATACCGGCTGGAAAAAAGGAGGACAATAAAAGTTCGAAACGTTTTCACTTCCAAAGTTCATTTTTATCGTGGTCACCAGAGGCCAAGTGTGGCAAAAAAGATTTTGTAACTTAGGCTCTATCAACGTTGCTATCCCAAGAAAGTGTGACAACAATAAGTATCTTGAAGCCTTAACCGTTTGTCATACGAATTATTGTTCACTCAATGCTTTTGCTTCGAATTTGGTATACCACGTAACTAGGTACTCCGAGTGCGAAGTTTCACTGAATACTGTGAGTGATTTCTTCGGGAAATTAATATGGACTGCTCACCAACACATAATATTTTAATCATAAACCCAAATAGCAATAAGGACATAACAGATAGAACACAACAAATTGCCAATAAAATTCTTCCAAAAGATTCTATGGCTCAGGTTATTCACCCTAAAGAAAGTCCTTTATCCATTGAAACTTATGCAGACCGATTAGTTGCAGAACCACTCACGATTGAGCTTTTAAGTTTAAATCAAGGTTATGATGCTTATGTCATGGCTTGCTTTGATGATATTGCTATCCAAGCTGCTCGTCGATTTTTAAATGTCCTTGTTATTGATTGCATTGAAGCTGCAATCAAACTGGCATACATGGCATCTAGAAAATAACAAGGGATCATGACGCGGTAATTTAACTAACTGCGCCATGATCAGTTATCGAGGTTTTCCTTCAAACGCCATTAAAAAGCCATCAACCACCAAGTCCGCCCACTCTTTTCTGCGTTTTTTTGAAGGTACATCATTCGGGTGAGTCAAATAATAAAGTTGTGGTTCACTGCGTACAGTGGCAATAAAGAGCTTAGCCAACTCATCAGCTGATTTACCCCTGCCGTCAATATCTTTATGATCTATAGCAAGTTCAATAAGTTGAGAAACAAGGTCAATACTTTGCTGTGGTCCTGCGCGATAGAATATATCACCTAATTGAGGAAAGCGCTCAGCCTCAGCAATCACAATGCGCGACAATGAAGCACCAGAAGGAGCCAGAACAACATCAAGATAAGTTTGTGCGACTTCAAGCAATACATTACGAATTTTGCCAGGAATAAACTGGATTGTTTTCAATGAACTTGAGTTTGATGTGCACTCTGCCTCAACCACAGCGCTAAAAAGTGTTTCTTTATTTTTAAAATGGGCATAAACCGTTGATTTTGATACGCCCGCCTCTCGCTGGATCATATCCGTCGTGGCCCCTGAAAACCCATGCGCTAAGAATATTTTTTTAGCCGCATTAAGCACAATACGTGCTTTAGGAGACAATTCGAGTGACTGTGTTTTGAACTCATTATGGGTAAGAACGATCTTAGACATTGCCGATCCTTTTCGATTTAAAGTTGACAGCCGTTGGTATGATCCCTATATTATCGAACCGAACGGTTCAGTTCAAATTTTTTGCCTTCAAACTGTACCGCTCAGTTCGGTACAGTTTAATCTAATGCGAGTTGATTGTTATGCATATATCCTTATCTGGTTCTTTTTTCCGCCATCGCACCAAATCTTTAGCGTTAACAATAACGCTAGCTCTTACTGCGGGTTGCTCAGTGACACCGTCGCCAGCTGATCCGAAATTAACCACAGTCAACAACGATTGGGAAACAGTTCAGTCAAACGCGCAGTCTCTAACCTTCACGGATACGCAGATTACAGAAGATTGGTGGACTCAATTTAATGATGAGACCTTAAATCAGTTGGTCTTGCGAGCAGAGAACAATAATTTAGATCTGCAACTCGCTCTTAATCGAATTGAACAAGCGCAAGCTCAACTTGGTATTCGTGATGCGCAAAACATGCCAAAAGTGTCAGGAACTGGGTCAGCAGTTAGAGAAAACATCAGTGATAATGGAAAATTTGCGGCCTTGGGAGCAAAACCAGATGGTAATGCTTACTGGCAAGCTGCGATAGATATTTCATGGGAACTCGATCTCTGGGGGCGATTAGATCAACTAACAGAAGGCGCTCAACAAGGTTTAAATGCTTCGGTTTACGATATGGCAGCAGTAAAAGTCATGTTGCGAGCCAATGTGGTGTCTCAATACTTTGAATTACGCGGCGCGCAACAACAACTTTCATTAACAAAAAGTGAACTTGAGTTGAACCAACAAGCACTGACGATGATCACCAGTCAGTTTAACAATGGTGTTGTTGGCGCAGCATCAGTTGCTCAAGCAAAAGCTAAAGTTGCCAATCTTGAGGCCCAAATCCCCCCTTTAGAAGACAGAGCACATCAGCTGATGAATCAGCTGGCCTTATTAAGTGGCGAAGCGCCTCAAGCTCTGAGCTCTTTATTATCTAAACAGACAACTATGCCTGTGTTGCCTTCTCATATTCCATTAAAACTTGATGGTGATTTAGCTCGTCAACGCCCTGATATTATGAGTGCCTCCGCTCAATTAAAACAAGCGACCGCTTCGGTTGGTGTCGCGCAGGCTAATTTTTACCCAAGCGTTAGCCTTAATGGTCGTGCAGGTTTTGAGGCTTTTGATACCGAAGGGCTCACGGATTGGGATGCAGGTTTCTTCTCAGTTGGCCCAGCGGTTTACTTACCCATTTTTGAAGCAGGCACATTAAAAAAACGCTTAAAGTTAACCGAACAAAAGCAAACCCAAGCAGCGCTTCATTATCGCAAAACGGTTTTAAATGCGTGGCATGAAGTTGACGATGCGCTCGCTCATATTCAAGCGATGTATACACAGCACCAATCACTGCAAAACGCATATCAGCAAATGTCAGTGGCACGTGATCATACAAAAAAAGCGTTTGCTCAAGGCAGTATGAGTCATTTAGATGTGATTAAGTCAAATGAGCAAGTTACTCATGCGGCGCAACGTTTGCAGCAAAACCAAACACAACTAAATATCGCGTTAGTGACACTTTATAAATCCCTAGGGGGTGGTTGGCAGCAAGCAGAGGCGACAGAAGGCGGAGTGTTATGAGTTCGGATAAATCACAAACACCACCTGTGTTACCTGCAAAAATAGTTGCAGCACTTGTCGGCATATTTATCAGCGCCATGATGGCAGGATTAAACAGTCGCGTCGGTTCGCTAGGGTTAACGGATATCAAAGGCGTATTAGGATTTTCATCTGATGGCGCCTCATGGATCAACACAAGTTACACTGCAGGTGAAATTCTGATCACCCCATTTGCAACTTGGTTTGCGATCACCTTATCTGTACGCCGATTTCATACGATTGCAGTTCTCATCGCAGCAGCCATTGCCCTATATCTTCCTTTTGTACAAAACTTAGATCTTTTGATCTTGTTACGCTTTGTACAAGGCATGGCATGTGGCGCCTTAGTTCCACTACTTATGATGATGGCGTTAAAGGCACTACCATTACACATTCGCTTACACGGCCTTGCTCTATACGCCATGACCGCTACCTTTTCCCCCAATATTTCCATATGGCTCAGTGGTCAATGGTCAGATGGCATGCATATGTGGCAACTTACTTACTGGCAAATTATTCCGCTATGCATCATTGCCATAGGTTTAGTCAATTGGGGCGCGCCCAAAGAGCCGGTCAACTTTAGCCGTTTTGCCCAAGGTGATTGGTTGGGCATGGCTTTGGGTGTGATCGCCATGACGCTGCTGACCATTGCGCTGACTCAAGGTGAACGATTAGATTGGTTTGATTCAAAACTAATTACCCTGTGCCTTGTAAATGGCATCATTTTGTTTGGGTTATTTTTGAACTGTGAATGGAACCATCCCACCCCGTTTATCGAGCTACGCTTGTTAGGCCGGGGTAATTTAGGGCTGGGTTCTTTAATCTTTACATTCATGCTGATTGTGATGATGTCTGCCACCGCCCTGCCGATGACATTTCTATCGGCCGTGCAAGGTTATCGCGTGTTCCAATCTGCGCCACTGGCATTAATACTTGCCTTACCGCAATTAATCTTGGGCTCATTGGTGGCTTTACTGCTCTATAAAGAGTGGGTGGATGCTCGCAAAGTTTTTGCTCTTGGATTGGCTGCGCTAGCTGCGGCTTGTTTTATTGCTGCGCAAGTTAACATTGAGTGGCATCGCTCTGAGTTTTACCTTGCCCAAATGTTACAAGCAATCGGTCAGCCTATGGCTGTGGTCTCGATGCTGTTTCTGATGACCAGTGTTGTCGCTCCTAAAGAAGGACCTTATTTCTCAGGCATCATTAATACGTTGCGGGTTATCGGCTCCACGCTAGGCGGCGTGTTGATGGGACACTTAATGGTGACGAGAAACCAATACCACAGCAACCTATTAACCGGTCATGCGGCGATGTCTCACAGCGAATCGCCCTACAACCTCGCACAACAAATTGCTTTACAGTCCGTCACCTTAAGTGTTGCTGATGTCTATTACTTATTTGCTATTACCGCCTGCTTGATGATCCCTATGGCGCTCAATATGACATACATCCCAGCGCCTAAAAATAGTTGATAACCGATCATCATTTATCGCTATCACAATTTATAACTCTCTAATTTTTAATAAAGGAAACTCTTATGGCTTTAACCCGTTCCCTAAAACTTTTCAGCGCTGCGGTTTGCGTCACACTCATGGTTGGCAGCGCCGTTTACCTGAATCGACCTGACTCTGCTGCGAGCATACAAACAACAGACGATGCATATATTGACGCCGATTTGAGTTTTTTAGGCTCTCGCGTGGCAGGAACAATTTCTCATGTGCTGGTTCGTGAAAATCAAACCGTTAAAAAAGGCGATCTTTTGTTTGAAATTGACGATAAGGATTTTCGCGTTGCACTATCGCAGCAGCAAGCCAATGTCCACCAAGCGCAAGCAAACCTAACTCGCGCTAAAGCAGCACTAAAGCAGCAAGCCACCACGATTGCTCAAAGTAAAGCAGATGTCGATGCCAAGCAGGCGTCATTATCATTGGCAGAGCTTGATAGAACACGCTTTAGAAACCTAGCAAAAGACGGTTCTGGCAGTGTCCAAGCACAACAAAAAGCAGATGCTAATGCACGGATCACACGCGCAGCATGGGAAAAAAGTAAGGCGTTACTTGATTTTAATAAAGCGCAGCAGCAAGTTTTAGAAGCCGATCTCGTCCGCGCAAGGGCTGCATTGGAAGTTGCAAAAGCAAACCTTGAAAGCGCGGAGCTAAACTTATCTTACACGCAAGTTTATGCACCGATCGATGGTGTGATAGGTCAGAAAAAAGTTGCCGTCGGTGAATTTGTCAATAAAGGTTCAGCATTAGCCGCTTTGGTGCCAAGCGATCAGCTCTATATCACGGCCAACTACCGAGAAACCCAGTTGGCAAATATACGTCAAGAACAAGCTGTTGAGGTGAATGTAGATGCATTGCCAGGCGTCACGATTAAAGGCATTGTTGATAGTGTTGGCCCTGCCAGTCAGGTGAGTTATTCAAGCATTTCACCGGTCAATGCTACGGGCAACTTTACTAAAATTGTTCAGCGCCTGCCGGTTCGCATCAAAATCGATGAGCAGCAAACATCCATAGATAAGCTACGCGTGGGGATGTCTGTTGTGCCACACATTCAAACCAGCCCTGTTGATTCAAAATATTGATTCAATAAATCATAAAGGGTTAAAACGACCACTCTGCTTGTTCCATACCGTGATTCGTCATCAAACATACAAGCAGAGCGATCGCCTCATAACAATAAATAAATCATATATTTTTTTGATTAACCCGCTTTGATAACTCTTCAGCACTTTCTTTGCGCTCGCTATATCTATCGGATAATAACGCTGAATTTCCACGCAATAATAATGTGAAGCGCATCAACTCTTCCATCACATCCACGATGCGATCATAATAAGCTGAGGGTTTCATACGGCCTTCCTCATCAAATTCCAACCAAGCTTTTGGCACAGAGGATTGATTAGGGATTGTAAACATACGCATCCAGCGGCCTAACACACGCATTTGGTTCAAACTGTTAAACGATTGAGAGCCGCCACTCACTTGCATTAGAGCCAGCGTTTTACCTTGCGAAGGTCGCACTGCCCCTTCCGAGAGAGGGATCCAATCAATTTGTGCTTTCATGATACTTGTCATCGAGCCATGACGTTCGGGTGATGACCAAACCATCCCTTCACACCAACGTACTAACTCGCGCAGCTCTTGAACTTTTGGGTGTGTATCCGGCGCATCATCCGGTAATGGCAAGCCCGACGGATTGAAAAATCGAACCTCAGCGCCCAAACGTTGCAAGATTCGCGCCGCTTCCTCTGCAGCCAAACGGCTATAAGAACGCTCTCTTAATGAGCCATACAGCATCAAAATTTTAGGCGCGTGGGTGACCTGTGTCGGATCGCAAAAACCCGAACTTTTCACATCATTTAATAGGTTAGCATCAAGTGCTGGCATGCTTGTGTTGGTATCAGTCATGTGATGATATTCATTTGATAAAAGAAGGTTAAATTTTTTCATACCTTTCAAAATATTCAAGTCGATATTAAAACAAGCGACTAAATGCACGAATCAACTTCGTCGCGGCACCCAATCCCGCCTATATAAATCTGTATTTCGTTTTGATGACATCGCCTCATACACCCTATTTTGACTGCTGAAAAAGCAAACATGAATTTTCTGCATCTTGACTTGCAAACAAACTAAATATCCAAGCCGCAGCGTACAGGTTATAACTTAAACACGTTATCGAATTGGATAGAGAGGCAGTCACTTATGAGTCATGAATTTTCATTTAGCATAAAAAGCATACGTTTTGATGAGAACTATCAACCAGCGCAAAACACCCGCGCCACCACAAACTTCGCCAACCTTGCTCGTGGTGAGAACCGTGTGCAAAACCTGCGCAACACCTTAAACATGATAAATCATCGATTCAATGCACTTGCCCATTGGGATAACCCAACCTGTGATCGCTACCATGTTGAGCTGGATATTATTTCAGTCGACATGCAGCATCAAAGCTGTGATGCATCCTTTCCATCAATTGAAGTGTTGCAAACCAATATTGTCGATAGTAAAACCGGTCAGCGTCATCAAGGCATTGTTGGCAATAACTTTTCTTCTTATGTGCGCGACTATGATTTTAGCATCCGCTTAGCCGAATATAATAAAGATAAAACGCAATTTAGCGTGCCTGACGACTTTGGTGAGCTTCACGCAACTGATTTTCAAAGCCTTTGTCAGTTCAGAGCCTTATAACCATCACTTCAACAAACGCCCAGTGATTTGCCTAAGCGTATCTGAAAATAAAATCTATCGCCGTACGACCAACCAACACCCGGTGCTCGGCTCTGAATATGAACCAAATGAATCCTCACTGACAGAGCAATATTTCAAAAAAATGGGGCTTCAAGTGCGTTACTTCATGCCGCCACAATGCCGCGCACCACTTGCTTTTTTCTTTTTTGGCGATCTTTTAAATGATTACACGAATCTCGAACTCATTAGCACCATTAGCACAATGGAAACGTTTCAAAAGATTTATCGACCAGAAATTTATAACGCAAATGCAAGTGCTGGAGAGAATTATCAACCCAGCTTAACGAATAATAATCACTCATTCACACAAATTGTCTATGACCGCGAAGAGCGCAGCCGCCTCGCCGTCGAACAAGGCCAATTTGCGCAAGAACACTTTATTAAGCCCTATTACGCCAGTCTCAAACAAGGATATGATGATGAAAACACTTTTACCAACCTCCACCGCTGGCAGTCTTCCGAAACCGTCATGGCTTGCTGAGCCTGAAACACTCTGGTCACCGTGGAAACTTGAAGCGCAGGAACTTGCACAAGGTAAACAAGATGCCCTACGAATTGCCCTGCAAGAACAAGCACATGCTGGCGTCGATATTGTCAGTGATGGTGAACAAACCCGCCAACATTTTGTCACCACCTTTATTGAAAATTTAAACGGTGTTGATTTTGAAAATCGCAAAACCGTGACAATTCGTAACCGTTATGAAGCCAGTGTGCCTGTGGTTGTGGGCCCTGTGAGCCGTAAAAAACCCGTCTTTGTTGAGGATGCCAAATTTTTACGCCAGCAAACCACTCAACCGATCAAATGGGCACTACCTGGCCCCATGACTATGATTGATACGCTCGCTGATGAGCACTACGGCAGCCGTGAGAAATTAGCTTGGGAATTTGCCAAAATCTTAAATCAAGAAGCCAAAGAATTAGAGGCCGCTGGTGTTGATATTATTCAATTTGACGAACCTGCGTTTAACGTCTTCTTTGATGATGTTAATGATTGGGGCATCGCTTGTTTGGAACGTGCCATTGAAGGTTTAAACTGTGAAACTGCGGTGCATATCTGTTACGGCTACGGCATCAAAGCCAACACAGACTGGAAAAAAACACTCGGCTCAGAATGGCGCCAATACGAAGCTGTTTTCCCGAAACTACAACAATCAAACATAGATATCATCTCATTAGAGTGTCATAACTCGCATGTACCTATTGAACTGTTGGAATTAATCCGCGGTAAAAAAGTAATGGTTGGTGCGATTGATGTGGCCACCAACACCATTGAAACCCCTGAAGAAATCGCCAATACATTACGCGAGGCCTTAAAATATGTGGATGCCGATAAGCTCTACCCATGTACCAATTGTGGCATGGCGCCGCTTTCTCGTGATGTCGCGTCTAAAAAACTCAAAGCCTTGAGCGACGGGGCAAAACTGGTACGTGATGAAATCGCAAGTTAACCTTCTCGCTCGTTAATAGCTCGAACCCACCAACATAGCTTGTGGATTGCCCCTCGTTTCCACCAGCTATGTTTCACCTTTTCTTGAATAACTCGGAGCGCCTTATGAGCCCAACCCATCCACATCTTAATACGCGTTTATGGACCTTAGCGGGAACCATGCTCACCTTATTCTCGCTAGGTTCAATTTATACTTGGAGTTTATTCAACGCGCCCTTATCAACTCGGCTTGACACTAGTGTTGAACACGTTGCCTTTTGCTTTGGGATCTTAAGCCTCTGTTTAGCTTTTGCGTCACTACTTTCAAGTAAGCTGCAAACACTATTTGGCGTACGTAAAGTGACCATAGCCGTTGGTCTTATGTTAGGAATAAGCCTTGTTTTGATCCCACATGTGACACACCTTTGGATGCTGTATATCACTGCGGGTTTATTTGTGGGTTGCGCTGTAGGCATCGGTTATTTGATGAGCTTATCAAACTGCGTCAAATTATTTCCCGAGCATAAAGGTCTGGTGAGTGCCTGCGCTATTGGTGCTTACGGTTTAGGCAGTCTTGGCTTTAAATATATTAATCTTTATCTTTTAACCCACAGCACACTCACAATAACCTTTGATGTTTGGGGTGGCCTTGTCGCAGGCTTGATACTTATTGCAGGTCTAATGATGCATGATGCGCCGACTCAAAAACAAAGCAGTCAAGACACAGGCGCACAAAGTGTAGTAAAACAAAACTCTCGCGATTTTTCACTCGCCGAGGCAATGAAATTAAGCCAATTTTGGATGCTCGCCTTTGTATTCTTAACCTTGTGTATGTCAGGATTGTATATTATTGGTGTAGCACAAGATCTTGGTCATCGCTATGTCCATCTTAGCGTGAGTGCTGCAGCGAGTGCTGTGGCTGTGATTGCATTGGCTAATTTGAGTGGACGCTTCATGCTGGGCATTTTATCGGACAAATTTGCACGCATTCTCGTGGTGAATCTTGCAGTTTTAATTTGCCTTGCAGGGGTACTGGCGCTGCGTTTTTTCGAACTGAATGCTCTCAATTTTTATATAGCCGTTGCCTGTGTGGCTTTTAGCTTTGGCGGCGCGATCACTGTGTTTCCCTCGCTTGTCAGTGATTTTTTTGGCCTTAATAATTTAACTAAAAATTATGGCGCGATTTACTTAGGCTATGGGATTGGTAGTTTGGCAGGCTCGGTCATTGCCTCATTATTTGGCGGCTTTATCGCTGTGTTTGCGGTGATGTTAGTCCTGCTTGTGGTTTCATCTGTGATTTGCTGCGTCATTAAAAAACCGAGTGATGATAGCGCTCAAGATGCTCATGAGTTAACAGCTTAACTTAATTGTGCGTAAAACTTAAAATCCCCTATTGGCACTTTCGCTGATGGGGGATTTGGGGGGTAAGAGTGAACTAAACAGCCTTATCACTTCCTTGACACCACTGACTCGCAAGTTCAAAACCTTGAGATTCTAGATAAGATTTTACCTACTTCAAACGTTTTGGATCTTGTTCAACACAAAACTATCTTCACCTTAGTCAGAATAGCAAGAAGCGCCCAATCAAGCAAAGCACCTGACTGAAAGCTTACTTACCTCAAACCACCTTAAATCTAGCTCAACCCTCTAAGCAAACGATAAAATAGCAAGCCACAACTAGAAAAATAAAAAATACAACCCACTGTTACTTAAGTGTTTTTTATCATAAAAATAAAAAGCAAACGTATAAATCATAAAAATTAGATAGACTTGTTATTTATGCATTGTATAATCACGCTCCGTTTGCCTATCCCTTTCCAATTAAGGGTCTTTAAAACCTCTTTTAAATAAAAAGATACAAACGGAATCACCATGTCAGCTGATCAAAATTATAGCCTCACCCCAGTGCCGCCAAGTGCGCGCAAAAGTGCCCTCTCTCTTAGCCTTGTTATGCTCGGCTTAACCTTTTTCTCTGCCAGCATGTGGACAGGCGGTACCCTTGGCACAGGCCTTAGCTTGCATGATTTTTTCATTGCAGTGCTTTTCGGCAACTTATTGCTTGGCGTTTATACCTCATTCTTAGGCTATATCGGCGCAGATACTGGCCTTTCTACGCATCTGTTAGCGCGTTTTTCGTTTGGCATCCGTGGCTCATGGCTTCCTTCTGTACTTCTGGGTGGCACTCAAGTCGGCTGGTTTGGCGTCGGCGTTGCTATGTTTGCTCTGCCCGTACAAAAAGCAACCGGTATCGACTTAAATATCCTAATTTTAGTCGCAGGGCTTTTGATGACAGCAACCGTCTATTTTGGCATTTCTGCGCTTATGGTGCTCTCTGCCATTGCCGTGCCTGCAATTGCACTGCTTGGTGGTTATTCAGTTTATCAATCCATTACAGGTGCTGGCGGCTTAGGTTCAATTGCTCAAATCGCGCCAAGCAAGCCCATTTCACTTGAGATGGCATTTACCCTTGTGGTGGGATCTTTTATTAGCGCCGGCACACTGACTGCTGATTTTGTACGATTTGGTAAAAAGCCAAAAACTGCAGTGCTGATCACCATGGTCGCTTTCTTTATTGGTAACTCTTTGATGTTTATCTTTGGGGCTGCGGGCGCAAAAGTCACAGGGCAAGCTGATATCTCAGAGGTGATGATGGCGCAAGGTTTACTATTGCCTGCCATTATTGTTTTGGGGTTAAATATTTGGACAACCAACGACAACGCTTTGTATGCATCTGGCCTTGGGTTCTCCAACATTACAGGCATCGATAGTAAAAAACTTGCAATAGCAAATGGTATTGTAGGCACCTTATTTGCTCTATGGCTTTATAATAACTTTGTCGGCTGGCTTACCTTTTTATCTCTGGCAATTCCGCCTATTGGTGGCGTGATCATCGCTGATTATTGCCTTCGCCGAAAAGCCTACCAAGATTTCGCCAACGCACATTTTGAAGATATCAACTGGGCTGCTATTTTGAGTGTCGCCATTGGGGTAGCAGCTGGACAGTTTTTACCAGGAATTGTGCCAATTAACGCCGTACTTGGTGGTATCATTAGCTTTATTATTTTACACCGCTTACCAATGTTTTCAGCGACGGCTAAACCTTCTGCGCTTTAAGGAAATTCAATGACAAGCTTTACTAAAATTATCAATGCCAAACGTCAAGATCATGACGGCTTGTGGCAGTTCGACATCCAAGACGGCAAGTTTTCTCACATCAGCTTGCAAGATGGCGCCCTCACCGCAGCAGATGACACCTGTTTGGATGCGCAGCAAAAGCTCATTCACACCCCATTTATGGAGCCGCACATTCACCTTGATACCACTCAAACCGCAGGTGATCCAAGCTGGAATATCTCTGGCACCTTATTTGAGGGGATCGAGCGTTGGGCTGAGCGTAAACAAAAGCTTAGCATTGACGATGTAAAAACTCGCGCCAAGCAAACCATCTCATGGCAAATTGCTAATGGCGTGCAAGCGGTACGTACTCATGTTGATGTGTCAGATCCAAGCCTTGTTGCGCTCAAAGCCATGCTTGAAGTGAAAGCAGAGATGAAAGATTACATCGACTTGCAAATTGTGGCGTTTCCGCAAGAAGGGATCTTATCTTACCCAAACGGCAAAGCGATTTTAGAAGAAGCCGTTAAGCTGGGCGCAGATGTGATTGGCGCCATCCCTCATTTTGAGTTTACCCGTGAATATGGCATTGAATCACTACATTATGTGTTTGAATTGGCGCAAAAATACGATTGCTTGATTGATGTGCATTGCGATGAAATTGATGATGAGCAGTCGCGCTTTGTTGAAACCCTAGCAGCGCTTGCACATAAATATCAAATGGGCTCAAAAGTAACCGCTAGCCACACCACGGCAATGGGTTCTTATAATGGCGCTTATGCCTCGCGTTTGTTCCGCCTATTACGTATGAGTGACATTAACTTTGTTGCCAATCCACTCGTGAATATTCACCTGCAAGGTCGTTTTGATGATTACCCGAAACGTCGTGGCATGACCCGCGTTAAAGAGATGCTTGGTCGTGGTATCAATGTTTGTTTTGGTCATGATGATGTGTTTGACCCTTGGTATCCACTGGGCACTGCGAATATGCTACAAGTACTGCACATGGGACTGCATGTGAGTCAATGTATGGGCTATGAGCAAATCAATGAGTCGCTCAATTTAATTAGTAAAAACTCAGCTAAGACCCTATCACTACATGATAAATATCAACTTGCTGAAGGCTGTGATGCGAACTTTATTTTACTTGATGCGCAAAATGGGTTTGATGCGGTGCGCCGTCAAGCTGCGGTTTTATATTCTGTGCGTGGCGGTAAGGTGCTAGCACAGACTCAGCCTGCCCAAACTCAAGTAAACCTTGCGCAAAGCCAAGTGGTGGATTTTACTCGCCGATAAGCTTTAAAGTAAGATTTCTAAGCGATAAACAGAACAAAACCGCTAATCTGTATGAATTGGCGGTTTTTATTTTAATTCACCTATGATCACATTCGCCGTGAAGAAATGGTGAGAAAACCATGATGCTAAAATGATAGGACTATGGCTTACTTCTCATTAGAACTATGCAAAAATGCTGCGCCTCGCACACCTGATGAATCCCCATGCACATTCTTCACAACCTTGGTTTGAACCACTTTGGTAAAGGTATAGTGATTGAGGTAGGCTTGCACTTTTGGATAAATCGCATCCACATTAGACATCCCACCGCCTAAAACAATTACTTCTGGATCCACAAAATTAACCACGCTCGCTAAAACCCGCGCTAATTGGTCGCAGTAAAGGTCAAAATGGGCAATTGCTTCTGGGTTTCCTTGCGCCATCAAGTTGACGATTTCTTTTGAATTTGAAGGGTAATAACGCTCGCTAAATGTACGTGCAAAGCCCGTTCCTGAAACAAAAGTCTCAATACAATTTTGAGAACCGCAATAGCAAGTTGTTGCTGGCCCATCTTTTTCGATGGAATAATGAGGCAACGGGTTATGACCGAGCTCACCACCGAGCTTATTGAGCCCTGTAACCAATGCATTGTTAACAATCAAACCAGAACCGCACCCTGTACCAATGATCACAGCAACGCAGGAGTGTTTTGCATCTTTTGCTGCGCCATCTTTAAATTCTGAAAGGGCTAAACAATCAGCATCGTTAGCAATTGCCACAGGCACATCGATTTGTTTTTGAATATCACCGATAAAATCCTGTCCATTTAGTACGGTGACGTTCGCACCTTGCATCAAACCGTCATTACCGACTGAGCGGCAACACCCAATGCCAATCGATTCAATATTGCCATAGCTTTGCATTTCATCAATAGGTCAGATGCTGTTAAATTGTGTCAATCACACTCTATTTACCCATCAATACCGGCTGGAAAAAAGGAGGACAATAAAAGTTCGAAACGTTTTCACTTCCAAAGTTCATTTTTATCGTGGCGACCAGAGGCCAAGTGTGATAATAAAAATTGAAACTTAGGCTCTATCAACGTTGCTATCCCAAGAAAGTGTGACAACAAAATTCGAAACACACCTTTGGACAGAAACGTTTTAGGATGATTGGACTAAACCATTTCTATCAGGTTAGGAAAAGTATGTTGAAGATTTGAACGTTTGTATGCGATTGGCTCACGACAATAAACTTTAGTTATTACTTATATTGATATATGCAACTTTGCTTACTATTTGTTAATTCGGTCATTTATGACTGGGAAGCAACTTAAATCAATTAGGAGAATACAAGCATATGGCTGTGAAACATACACCAACAGGAGTCGTACATAAGGGCATTAAAGGCGGAAATACTGGCTGTGGTACTGATACCAAGAAACATTCAGATCATTGGCAAAATTCACATGAACGTATTACGTGTGATAAAAATGGTTGTAAAAACTAGCCGATATTCACACCTAACATCTTGAACCAGTGCTTTGGGGCATTATTAGTGCCCTTTTTGATCTTGTCGCATAACGCCTTGTTAAATGACTTATGCAACGGTTACTACTTTAATTAATTGCTTTTCTATAGATTCTGCTAACTTATCGGCATCATTGGCATTATCAATTAACTCAAGACGTTCTTTTGATACAGTTTTACGCCTATTTCTCTCAGCGATACGGAAGCAAACTGTAAAATACTTCGATATCTCATCAGCAAGCGCCTTATCAAAATAAAACACCGCATTCTTGGACGGATAATAGAATTTACTTACACTTGATATCTCCGCAGAATCCCACTCCTTTGTCATATGCATTTTGAGTTCAAGGAACGCATCACAAGTGAAAATAAATAATGCATAAAGATGAAACAGGCAAAGTCTCTCAACCTTGCCTTTAATCCCTAATTTCTAAAAATTCGCTCTAAGCCACATACCATCCATCAGCTAATGCTTCAGTTTGCTCTAAAATAAGCTTAATGGCTTCATCTGGTGGGCATTTTCGTAACATCAAGGCGCAAACTAATTACAATCAACAAGGGGTTGATAGTTCAAATTTTAAAAATCATAGCTATTTTTTAGCCAATGAATTGATAATTAAACTAAGTACGATGAAAACAATACTGACAACAACAACTCCAGACCATTGATATATTGCAAATGCTTTCACACCTACCACAGAACCCACAGCCCCACCTAAATAATAGCCCAACATATAAATACCATTGATACGACTTTGTGCGCTTGGATCAATACTAAAAACACGGACTTGGTTGGCAACCTGAGCACTGAAGATCGCAAAATCAATTAAGATAATTCCTAGAATTAGTGCCCATACATTACCAATAAAGACACCTGTGACTGCAAAACCGACCGCGGCTAATATCAGAACCATCATCACTAATTTTCTTGAGCCAAGAGCATTAACCCATTTTCCCGATGATTTGGCTCCAATCACGCCTGCCAATGCTATAACACCGAATAACCCTGCTTGTTGAGCATTATAGTTAAAGGGGGCATCACTCACATATAAAGCTAACGTAGCCCACAACACATTAAATGCGGCAAACCAACAAGCACCTGAGAGTGAATATATGCGTAATGATTTATGCTGCAAAAATAGTAACAAAGAACTCTTTAACAATGCCCCGTAACCTAGAGTGGTTTGAGGTTTATTTGTTGGCAAAAAGACACGTAATAAAATACCAAACGTAGCCGCCAATAACGCAGACATAATAAATACACCGCGCCATCCAAAATGTTCCCCAACAAAGCCACTTAAAGTACGTGATAATAAGATACCTAAAGTTAAGCCCATCATTAAAGTGCCTAATGTTGCCCCTTTTTGCTCATGAGTCACCATTGAAGCTGCAAATGGAATTAATTGCTGAGTGATATTTGCACTGACGCCAATCAAAAAGACTGCTAATAACAATAATGGAAAACTCGGTGTGATCACCGCCACGACACTAGCAACCACTAGAAGGCACGATAAGATACCGATTAAACGTCGGCGCGGAACAGAATCCCCAAGAGGCGAAATGAACAGTAAAGCGAAGGCATAACCAAATTGTGTTAAAGAAGGGACACCACCCAGTTGCGAGTGGTTTAAATCAAATTCTTGCGCTATCAAAGGCAATATGGGCTGGTTGTAATACAAATTTGCCGCAGTTGCCGCAATCGCCGTTGTCATCAACAATAAAATAAATCGGCTTAATGTTGGTGAAGATTCAGAATGACTCATCATAAACTCCTTTAAAAATAATAAGTACATTCTAAAACTTACGGATGAATAACAAAAATGATAAGCTTTTATTGAATCTATATCAAAACGGTATAGATAATCTTTCATGGAAGAGATCATCATTAAAGCGAGCCAATCATGGATATCAAACAGTTAAAAAGTTTCATCAGTGTGGCGAAACATCAAAGCTTTTCCGATGCGGCCAAACAATTGCATACGGTGCAGCCTGCAATCAGCCGCCATATTTCGGCACTTGAAAGTGAACTTGGGGTGATGCTTTTTCAGCGCAATTCCAGAGACGTTACTATTACCCAAGCCGGTGAGCAGTTACTCAAAGATGCCTCGGCGATTTTAGCGTTAACCGAGCAGGCGAAAACGCAGGTCAAACGTGCTCATAGCGGACAACTTGGCACACTTAATATTGCGCATTTAAGTTCTGCCTGCTTGGCTTTTATGGCAAAGCTCGTTCGCTTGTATAAAGCGGAATTTCCCCACGTGCACATTACCTTGTTTGAGATGACGGCAACAGAGCAAATCGAAGCGCTGAAAAAAGATCAAATTGATATTTCGTTTTCTCGTCCTTTACCTAATGCCATTGCTGATGATTATTTCAAACATGATATTTACATTGATAAACTGGTTGCAATCGTCAATGAAAACCACCCATTGGCATCACTACCCTCCATTAATATCAGTCAATTAAAGAATGAGCCGTTCATTATTTTTAATCGTGATGAAGCTATGGGATTGTTTGATGAAACCATTATTTTATGCAAGCAGGCTGGATTTTCGCCCAACATCATTAGTCAGCCTAGACACATGCAAACCTTAGTGACAGAAGTTGCAGCAGGATTAGGCGTTGCCATTGCGCCATATTGTCTTCGAAAATTGTATAGTGATGGTTGCCATTTTATTGAAATAGAAAAAACTAACTCCAATATTCCCGTGCAACTTCAATATAAACAATCGAATCAAAGTGCGACTACTCGTGCTTTTGTAGACATAGCCTTAAATACCAGAGAAGAAATCCAACGCCTCATGGCAGATTAATTAGTTTCCAACACAGTGACTGTAAGAAGGGAAGTGAAAAGCTGAACTTAACAGCGGCAGGCTGAAAGTTACAGCAAAAGTCTAACAACTTACACACCAAAGGCTAGGTAACTTTGTCTAGCTTGTTGATTCAACATTGAGCCTATTTCCGAGGCTCCCACCTCTCTCAATCCCATTGATAGCGGAATCAATACACATAAAGCATAGATTCAATAGTTTTTTATCATTTTTGTTATTCATGTGGACGCTTTATTATTTCTCTTCAATTACTCGCCTCTCTTTTTAATCAACTTTTGGCATTGTTTTAGGTATTGCTATGAAAGATTTAAGTGTTTTAGGCCGCTACACCTTATTGTGTATTGCCTGTTTAACCATCATGGTCGGGGCTGTAGTTGCTCCGGGATTGATCAGTTTATCCGATGCCCTCGGTGTGGAGGATAACTCAGTTTTATTAATGACGTTGCCCGCATTAGGCGCTGTCATTTTTGCTCCTGCAGCAGGCAAACTTATCGACAAATTTGGGGCTTACCCTTCTTTGATCTGTGGTCTGTTTCTTTACGGATTATTAGGAGTCACCGTCTATTGGTTGCATGGCCCAGTAGCAGTATTTATTAACCGCATTTTATTAGGTGGGATCACTTCGGTAGTAATGGCCGGTTGTACTGTTTTGATTTCACAGTGGTATTTTAGCAAAGAGCGCTTAAGCATGATTGCTAAACAAGGCATGGCCATTGAATTGGGTGGGGTGATTTTCTTATTCATTGGTGGCATTTTAGCCACTCAGCACTGGGCATTGCCTTTGTCTTTATATTTAATTGCTTGGGTCTTTTTAATCATGCTAGTGCTTTTTGTACCACGTACACATCCAGCAGAGCCTATTGTAGATACTCAAAGCCAACATAATGAAACAACACAAGGGTTCACATTAAAAGGTATTTATTTAGTCGCAGTACTGTCGATGGTGACCTTCTTTACCGCCATTGTTTCGTTACCCAAAACTATGAATGGGCAAAGTTATACCGAAGACCAAGTAGGCTTTTTATTAGCTTTTATCTCATTAGTCGCTGTCGTGGCAGCTCACTTTATGCCTAAACTAACCAACGCTATGAGCGAATCAAAAATACTGATAGTAGCATTTCTTTGTTATGCCATCGCTAGTCTATGTTTTACCCAAGCCAGCACTTCGGTTTTGGTGATGGGGGCAGTTTTTAATGGGGCAGGATTTGGTTTTAGTATTCCTTTACTGAATCACATGACCGTTGAACGTAGCGCAGCGAATGTCCGTGGACGTAATTTATCTTACTTTACGATGTCAGTATTTTCAGGCCAGTTCCTTACGTCATTTATTGAATACATTCCAGGTGAAACGAGTCATGTATTTCTCAGCTCACTCATTGTATGTATCTTAGTGATCGTTGGTTTATTTCTTCAGTCTAAGAAACAAGAACCCAAGCAAGATATTCACAACTTATAAGTCCAAGAAATGCCAAATATTAACTAATTCACTTTGGTAATCTAACCTAGATGTTCTGAGCCCATTTTGCGAATTAAGCGTAAAAACTCATTGAACTCATCATTTGTCAAACATTCGAAAAGTTGGCATTCGATATCGGTAATATGCGTTTTTACTTTTTTCAGCTCAACTTCTCCTAATGGTGTTATGTGTAACATCTTGATCTTTTTGTTGTATTCAGATTTGGAAGTGGTGAGATAACCATGCTCGACCAAGTTATCCACCATACGTTTCGTGGCGCTGCGTTCATTTTTAACAATGTCTGCCAGCTGCTGCTGATTGAGCGGACTATTTTCCTGTACCGCAGCAAGGTATCTCGACATTTCCAGAGTCATCAATTGCTGTTTGACTAATTCAGCGGCGACACGATTGCGAAAAAGACGGTGGATTGCACCACAAAGAAACATTGGTTGACGTTCAATTTTTTCGTTAAGGAGAGTTTTCATCGTTAGGCTTCTTATCGTTGATTTTATAATGAGACAAATAGCCTCCTATGCTAATTCTTTATAGTATATAACATAAAAAAATGTTGCAGATACAACATTTATCGCAATATAATAATTTTGTTGCAGATACAACAAATATTCTGTGCCATGTTTGTTAGTGAGCAGAAAATAAAGATTAATTTAAGTCGGATTCGCAGTGTTAAACCACCGCGCTTCTGCACATGGTTACTCTCACCCTAGACCAGTGATGCTCTTAGGCCCGTGATGAGATAACCGCCTTTGGAAACTCACGCTACCGATTATCATTCACGCTACCGATTATCATTTATAATAAAGGTGTCTATATGTATTCCCTTAATCGTTTAAGGTTACCCTTGTGTTTGCTCCTATCTTTTGTACTTTTTGGGTGTAATGACCCGAGTTCAGAAGCTAGGCCAGCGATGGCTCCTCTTCATGTTGATGTGCTTAATTTAGAGCCGACAACATTAAGATTAACTAATGAACTGCCTGGCCGTATTGCCGCTTATAATCAAGCCGAAGTGAGACCGCAAGTTACTGGTATATTAAAAAGTCGCTTATATACCGAAGGCTCACTGGTTAAAAAAGGCGATGTGTTATATCAGATCGATCCAATTACCTACCAATCAAATGTAAACAGTGCCAAAGCACAACTAAAAAAAGCCATTGCCACTCGTGATACTGCCAAAAAAAGCGAAGTTCGCTATAAAGAATTGCTAAGAAAAAAACTGACTAGTCAACAAGACTACGATGATGCAGAAGCGGCTTATCTAGAAGCACAAGCCAATGTTGCGGTCTACCAAGCAGCACTGGATTATGCCAATATCGAGTTATCTTACACGCAAATTAAAGCTCCAATCTCAGGGCAAGCCGGCATTTCTACCGTTTCTGAAGGATCATTATTAATTGCCGAGCAATCTTCTTATTTAACCACCATTACTCAAACCGACAATGTCTATATCGATATGCAGCAGTCTTCTGTCGAAATTTATAAAATCAAACAAGATTTTTCCAATTTACTCAAAGATGGTGCCGTGATCCCCGTTACCGTTACCCTAGAAGACGGTAGCGCCTACGACCAAGTAGGTCATTTAGAATTTTCCAATACTCTCGTTTCAGACTCTACAGGGACCATCACATTGCGCGCCATTATTCCTAACCCAAACCGAGCACTATTGCCTGGGATGTACGTGCGTGCCCATATTTCGATGCCAGAAGCACGTGAGTACTTAGTTGTTCCTCAGTCGGCGGTAGTCAGAAGCCAATCTGGAGCCCCTTCTGTCTTTGTTGTCAATTCCGACAATAAAACAGAGAAAAAAGCCGTAGTATTAGGCAATGAAGTGGACAATGGTTGGATTGTTAAAGAAGGTCTAAGCCAAGGGGACCACGTCGTTATCAGCAACATCATTAATATGAAAAATGATATCGATGTTATCGTTGATAGCCAAACCAGCTCTACCACCTCAACGACAAACACGACGCCCCAAACTGAAAGCAATAAGGGGTAAGTGATGTCTTTATCTAACTTTTTTATTAAAAGACCCATCTTTGCGTGGGTGATTGCGATTGTGATCATGCTGTCTGGTATTGCGGCCATCATCACACTGCCGATCGCACAATACCCAAGCATTGCCCCACCGTCGGTCAAGATTTCTACCTCATATACAGGGGCCTCAGCTAAAGATATTGAAGACAGTGTCACTCAGGTTATTGAACAAGGGATGACCGGACTAGATAATTTATTGTACATGACCTCAACCAGTGATTCTTCTGGTAGTGCCAGTACCACGCTGACCTTTAGTGCTGATACTGACCCTGACATTGCTCAAGTTCAGGTACAAAACAGCTTACAGCAAGTCTCTAGTAACCTACCGACTGCGGTTCAAAACCAAGGGGTCTCGGTAACAAAAAGCACCTCTGGCTTTATGTCAGTGATTAACCTTTATTCTCCAGATGGCAGTTTAAGTGCTGGCGATATCCAAGATTACGCAAATTCAAATTTGAAAGACGTCATCAGCCGTGTCAATGGCGTGGGTGATGTCACCATTTTTGGCCCTTCTTATGCGATGCGTATTTGGTTAGATCCGGCCAAATTAAACAGCTACAAGTTAACACCAGTCGATGTCTCAAGTGCCGTGTCTGTGCAAAATAGTCAGGTCACTGTTGGGCAAGTGGGCGGTACACCTGCGCTCGATTCACAGCTAATCAATGCTACCATTACCGCGCAAAGCTTATTAACTACGGTCGATGAATTTAAAAACATCTTAATTAAAGTCGAAAGCGATGGCTCGCAAGTTTTATTAAAAGATGTTGCTCGTGTTGAATTAGCCAGTGAAAGCTCTTCGGTTCTACCTTCTTACATGGGGCACGATGCCTCTGGTATTGCGATTACTTTAGCCGCTGGTGCCAACTCATTAGATACGCAAAACGCCGTGGATGCGAAATTAGCGGAGCTATCAAAAAGCTTCCCTGAAGGCTTATCTATGGTAAAAACCACGGATAATAACCGCTTTATTCGTATTTCGATCACCGAGGTGGTTAAAACACTTTTTGAAGCCATCGTCTTGGTTTTCTTTGTGATGCTGCTGTTTTTACAAAACTGGCGTGCTACCTTGATTCCAACCATTGCAGTTCCAGTCGTGTTATTGGGTACTTTTGGCGTCATGTCGGTGCTGGGGTTCTCAATCAACACCTTAACCATGTTTGGCTTAGTATTGGCAATCGGATTGTTGGTGGATGATGCTATCGTGGTGGTTGAGAACGTTGAACGTTTGATACATGAGGAGAAACTCTCTCCCTTAGAAGCCACCAAAAAATCAATGGGACAAATCACCAGTGCCTTAGTTGGGATCACTATGGTGTTGTCAGTGGTGTTTATTCCTATGGCCTTCATGTCAGGCTCAACCGGGGTGATTTACAAACAGTTTTCACTTACGATTGTCTCTGCCATGATCTTGTCCGTCATTGTGGCTTTGGTCTTAACGCCAGTGCTGTGTGCCACATTATTAAAAGCAAATGATGAGGTTTCTTCTCACGGCTTTTTTGGCTGGTTTAACCGCACATTTGACCGCTTATTAGGTAAATATCGTCATTCTGTTAAGGTGGTATTACAACGCCCATTACGTTTTATCGGTATCTACGTTCTGCTATTTTTAGGCACTGCCTATTTATATCATTCATTACCGAGCTCATTCTTACCAACTGAAGACCAAGGTGACTTTGTAGTGATGGTGACAGCCCCAACCGGCACGACAATAAAAGCTACTCAAGAAGTCATGTTGGATGTGAAAGATTACTTTGAAGAAAATGAAAAAGATACCGTCGATCATGTCTTCAGTGTCGCTGGATTTAACTTCTCTGGCTCTGGTCAAAATGCCGGTATGGCGTTTATTGGTTTGAAAGATTGGTCGGAGCGAACCGGTGAAGGGATGGATGTAGACTCCATTATTAGCCGTGTCACTCAGCACTTTAGCGGCTATAAGAATGCGCAAATATTTGCCTTTAATAACCCAGCAATTCGTGAACTGGGTAACGCCACCGGCTTCGATTTCTATTTGGAAGACATGACGGGAGTCGGCCATGAGAAATTAATTGAAATTCGTAATCAAATTCTCGCTAAAGCAGCACAAAGTCCGATCTTACAAAAGACTCGTCCTAATGGTTTAGAAGATACAGCCCAGCTGTTCTTGGATATCGATTATGCCAAAGCTAAAGTCTATGGCGTGGATATTGATAACATCAACCAAACGCTTTCGATTGCTTGGGCCTCGTCGTATGTCAATGACTTCATCGATCATGGTCGCTCGAAAAAAGTCTACATCCAAGCTGACGCAGCTTACCGTATGACACCTGAAGATCTGAATTTATGGTATGTTCGTAATGATCAAGATGAAATGGTGCCAATATCCGCTTTCAGTACCTCGTACTGGGGACAAGGTTCTCCACAGCTACAACGTTATAACGGTAACTCTGCGGTTGAAATTGTTGGGGAAGCAGCACCCGGTTACAGTACCGGTGAAGCGATGGATGAAATCAATAGAATTGCCGCCGAAGTATCCAGTGATGTGCAAGTCAGCTGGACCGGCATGTCTTATCAAGAAATTGAAGCCGGTAACCAAGCACCTATCTTGTATGCGATTTCGGTTCTGATGGTTTTCCTCTGCTTAGCCGTTTTATACGAAAGCTGGAATATTCCACTTGCGATCATTTTAGTGGTTCCTCTCGGGATATTAGGGGCATTAATCGCCATAATGTTGCGTGGTCTTGAAAACGATGTCTACTTCCAAGTAGGGGTATTAACGACCATTGGTTTAACCGCGAAAAATGCGATTTTAATCATTGAGTTTGCAAAAGAGCTCTACGATAAGGGAATGGATCTCTTAGATGCCACCATTCAAGCGTGTGAAATGCGTTTGCGTCCTATCATTATGACATCTCTTGCCTTTGGGCTTGGTGTTCTACCGCTGGTGTTAAGTACTGGTGCTGGTGCCAATGCTCGAAATGCAATCGGTACTTCGGTGATCGGTGGGATTGTTTTTGCCACTTTGTTGGTGATCTATTTTGCTCCTTTATTCTTTGTCTTGATATGCAAATGGTTCCGTACTGTTCGAAAAGTCCAAGATAATCAATAATTGATTAAGTACATAGTAATGCAGCTCTAAATAAAAAAGTACGTAATAATGAGTCTAAAATGGCTCATTATCACTCTTTACTCACTTTCAAAGGATAGAAAATGACGAACTACCGAACTTCTCATATTGGAACATTATTATTAGTGATCGCGGCTACCGCCTTATTCTCTGTGGCCGTGATGATATTTGGTGCTCATTTAGATTTATGGGAACCTATCGTGGGCTTTGGTTATATTCGAAATTACCTCAACCCTATTGGCTTAACTGTATTAGCTTTGAGTACTTTAGGGATAATTTTTCAGCTTGTTACTCGTAATCATGTTGGCATGATTAAATCTACAACTGCAGCCTTGATAGGATTAGGGCTCATTACCCCGATGCTCTATGGCAAGATTATCCCCTCTAAGCGAGCACCTGCGATTCATGATATTACTACCGACACAACTCACCCACCTGAATTTTTAGTGTTAAATGATACTCGTGCAGGGGCCAAAAACTCTTTGATTTATGCAGGAGAAGAAGTCGCAACTATTCAAAAAAGAGCCTACCCATATATACAGCCCATTTTCTCTGATCTTACTGCTATTGATGCATACCAAAAAGCACTTCGTATCGCTAAAGATAAAGGATGGGATATTGTCGCAGAAGATCAAAATGAATTACGATTTGAAGCAAGTGCACAGACTGTATTTTTTGCTTTCATAGACGATGTCG
Source organism: Vibrio sp. (assembly GCF_048266485.1). Classification (GTDB taxonomy): domain Bacteria; phylum Pseudomonadota; class Gammaproteobacteria; order Enterobacterales; family Vibrionaceae; genus Vibrio. The sequence continues at coordinate 144,767 of NZ_JBLWZK010000007.1, forward strand.
TCGTTAAAATAACACCAATAAACAACACAAGTCGTATTGATATCCGTAGTATATCTCGCATCGGCCGTAGTGATCGCGGGGTAAATGCAGCAAGAATCGTAGCATTTGAAGAAAGCTTTAACCGATAAACTGTTTCACACTCAGGTTTTATTACGAAATGATAAAACCTGAAAGCTCTCAGCTTGCTATCAATTGCTAAGTTGAGCAACGCAAGTTGCATCAAATTATTCTCAATTTCTAATCTGGTTCTGATCCGCCAAATTTCCTCAAGCCGAAAAGTTTTTTGACGCCACTACGCTTCGTTTTGTTGAAAACCACCATGATGACCTCCTTTTTGATTGGTCATCACGATTGTCGTTGGAAGGGTTTGGAACAATGCCAAGTTTCGAATTCACTTATGTTCGAGACTAATAGATTAATTTTTAGTTATTCATGAACTACATATATTCATTTTGATCGCCAAGCTTATCACTTCATACATTCTCGGGTAAATTACACAATGTAACTCCTGCCACAGACAGTCCTCCCGCTAAAATCAAAATATTTGTCATTTCTTCGCCAAGAAACAAGCTTCCAGTTAATACTCCTGTAACAGGTGCGAGCGCTAAGAACACTCCTGCTTTGGTGGCACCAATGGATTCGACCCCCATGTAGTACCAAACGTACGCTAATGCTGAACCCAAAACGCCCAAATAGGCGAGACTAAACAGGTCATTGACACTTATAGTTCGAATTAGTGCTGCATTAAATTGCCCCGTCAGTATGGTGATTGACAGGAGCATTACCGTACCTGTTATTACGGAGTAAACAATGGTAAAAAACGAGCCGATACTTTGTATCAGGCGTTTACCTAATAAAGTAAATACAACCCAACTCAAAACACATCCGAGAATATATAAGTCTCCGACATTTGCAGTCATAATGTCATTTAATGAGGACGATTTAGTAACAATGACGAGCACTGCACCACTCAAGCTTAATATTATACCTATTATTTTATTTTTAGTGAGTTTCTCCTGATAGATGCACACGGACGCTATTGCGATAATTGCAGGGCTTAATGTCATAATTAATGAAGCTCGCGATGCGCTTACCGTTTGCAAACCCGAGAAAAAAAACAGGTTATATGCGAACACACCGCAAGTACCGAGAATGAACAATATGGCTCCTTCCTCCCACGTTACCTTTACAAACCCTTTACCACTCACTATCAAAAACAAGCATAAAATCAAGCTTGCAATAACAAATCGAATTGTAGCTGACAACAAAGGTGTAATTTCCGGATTAAGCATTCGTCCAGCAACGAGTGTCCCCCCCCATATCATCGCGACAAACGCTAATTGTAAACAACTGATCAGTGAAGACCGTGTTTGCATTTCGAGTAATTTGTCATTAGGACTGTTATCATAATTTTTTGTACGATTGTTCATAATATCCATCCACATTCATGATCTAAACATCATTCATTTTTGATATGATAATTCACATGTATCCTCACAAGGAAATGAGCTTTAACTCATAACTCTTTATGACTTTTTCCCAACTCAATATCTTTTCGATTCTTGCTAACTGTTCAAGTTTTACTAGCGCATCTCAACAACTTAATATTTCACAGTCAGGGGTCTCTCATGCGATAAAAACATTGGAGGATGAATTAGGTGTTAAGCTATTTTTACGCAACCAGAATCGCATAGAGCTTACCTACGTAGGAATGCGGTTACTGGAGCGAGCACGTGCTATATTGAGTCTTGAGGCAACAATGCGTCAAGAAGCAACAGGTGTGAAACAGATGAAGCAAGGGACTGTCAAAATTGGGGCTTTTGAGTCTGGTTCAATCATTCATATTCTGCCAAATATTTTAGAGGCGTATCGAAAGAAGTACCCAAACATTGATATCTTTGTTGAAGAAGGGGCGAATAAGCAAATTCATCAGTGGCTCATTGAGCGTCGTATCGATATCGGTATTATGCAGCTACCTCAACCCGAGTACGATTCATTCCATTTATTAACAGACAAATTAGTCGCTCTTGTACCCAAACAGCATCCGTTAGCCAAAGGGTCGGAAGTGTGTCTCAAAGCACTATGTAAAGAACCTATGGTATTAGTTGACGTAGGCTTCCCCGAACTTATCACTCAACTATTAAGTTCTCAGAATCTCAAGCCTCAAATTCAATATCACACGTCCCAATTGATTAGTGCGCTTGATATTGTTGCTAGAGAGGAGGCCGTATCTATTGTTGCTACCTCAGATTTACCCAAATCAATGATGATAGGTGTCACTGCAAAACCACTGGCGCCAACATTAAAACGACAGATAGGTATGGTTGTACTCAATAAACAATACACTAGCCCCGCTGTAAAAGCGCTCCTTACACTGACCCAAAAAATGAAGTTTGAATAGCCACCAATCCATTAGTCGCTTTGTCATATTACCAAAACTAAGCCAACCTAGTTATTGGTATGATAGTTTAAAGTATTCTCTGGCACGTTTTTGGACAGAAACGTTTTAGGTGTGTTGCTCTAAACCATTTCGTTCTGATTAGAAAAAGTATCTTAAAACCTTAAACGTCGTTTGTTATGTTTTATTTTCAAGATTATGCTGGATCTTCAAGTACACATTCACACACTCTTCAACCAAATTCTGCTTACTATGCTGAATAACTAAAAGATAAATTATGTGGATCAGTATCGTTGCACCGATATGCCTTTGAAGCTCTGCATTAACATTTTCAACACTAGGTAACGCAGTAGCAGATGCATATAATAATAAATTTCTTTTGTTAGCAGTGTCTTTAATATATTGAAATATTGAAGTAATTTCTCTTTCGGACGCAACTGAACGTACTTCGTGTAGGTAATTTTTAGCATTACCTGAAGCATCCACATTAACCTGATTAAGTGGAGGGTCTGGTTGTAAAACAAAATCACCGATCTGTACCTGAGTCCTAAGTATATCTCGCCCATTATTGTTATCGACAACTAGCTGATATGGAACTTCACTTAACTTTAATGCAACGCCTAACAGAGTTAAAAATGGGTACAAGCCCCCTTTATGCTTATGATCATGCATTTTTAGTTCACTAGAACGAAGATACCTTTTACTTTTCAGAGCAAGAAATAGAGCTGTTGCAGCCTCTTCTTCAGCAGTGATAGCTAAAAATGCAGCCACTTCAGGCATTGTTCCCGCAAGTTCAAAGGAACGCTCGATATAGCGAATACTCGACTTTGCAGCGAAACCTGAATGCCCCTTTGTAACCGATGACATTTCAAACACTTTCTTCTGAAAATCATTTAACCCCATAAAATCCTCTTAAACATAACGCTTATTAGGCGACAAATAATCGTCTTTCATCCTTCGATGATCCAGTCTTTTTTATATTAACTCAACTGATAATCAATAAGTTATGCCACATCAAGGAAAGTTAGACTGTAAGATGTCGCCTAATAACGGGAATGATAGGTTATCAACTCAATCAAATAAGTTTTAGTAAGGTAAACGCACGTCATCTGCATTGCCTTAGGTATTTAGTCTAAATGGCTTTGGGGCAAAAACGTGTTTCAGATGATTGGTTTAAAGTGTGATTGGTTTAAAGGTGTTCGCCCCGTGAAGGTTCGGGGCAGAAGTGCGTTGCAGTTATTAAATGGGGAAGTGCTTTTCCTCATACTCTTCAACCATTGCCGCTAGCCTTTCTAGCTCTTCGCCTTCAGGAGTGCTAGGTTCGGCCACATCAAACAGTGATTCAATTCGCTTTAACGCGGCCTTGTAATCACTTTCAGAGATTTCAAGGCCCAACTCATCCAATGTTACCTCGGCTAGATCATCACTATGCGCAGTAAGGGGTGTCATCCCCTCTAGCAGTTCTTTTTCAGACAACCGTTTTTTGCTCATAGTACGCCTTTCCATTCAAAATGAGATTAGATTATTTATAGCATACTGAGTTATTCGTTATAGCGTATCCGCCCCATAACCCCCACATTTTAATTGCCCAGAGAGAATAATAAGATCAAATCTTCAACCATAAGGAGATTTGATATGACAAAACGACACACTGACCAAGAATGGCAAATGCTTATCGAGCAATCAGAATCAAGTTCATTGTCAAAGCTTGCATTTTGCAAGCTCAATGGCCTAATCCTCTACGACTACATGGCCAAGTACATGAAGGAGCTAGCAAAAGCAGACCCAAATATCGATGCACTCTTACCTTGGAACTTCAAGCACTAACAATATCGCCCAGTGAGTTCATGGGGCGGATACCACTTATCACCGAATCAGATAGTGCCTAAATTGCTTGATAAAGGCGTCTGGATAGCGTCTGAAAGTTCGTTTTATCGCGTAATAAAATCACATAAATTATTAACATATCGAGAAAAAGCAAAGCCAAACAGACAAGTAAAAAAACCAAAAGCACTCAAAGCAACACAGCCAAACGAAATTTACACATGGGACATCACTTATTTACCGACCACTGTCAAAGGGCAGTTTTTATACTTGTATTTAGTGATGGATATTTTTATCCGGAAGATTGTGGGTTGGCAGGTTCACGACACACAATTGAGCGAACTTGCCGCTGATTTAATGACAGATATCTGTTATCGAGAGCAAATAAAACCAGCACAAGTAACCCTGCATTCGGATAATGGCAGCCCAATGAAAGGCGCTACGCTATTGGCTACATTACAGGGGTTAAGGATTGTACCGTCATTTAGTCGACCGTCAGTGAGTAATGATAACCCATATTCTGAGTCGTTATTTAAGACATTAAAATATCGACCGGAATACCCAGAAAAAGCCTTTGAAAGTATAAGTGCAGCAAGAGCATGGGTGAGCGGGTTTGTCGATTGGTATAATAATGAACACCTGCACATCGTGACGCCAAATCAACGCCATTTAAGTCTAGATAAAGCAATCTTAGCTAAGCGCCAGCGTGTAAATGAAGCGGCTAGAATGAATCACCCAAACCGCTGGTCAGGAAAATCAAGAGACTGGTCATTGATTGACGAAGTAAATTTAAGCCCAGAAAAAAAAAGAAGAAATGTGGGCGGCATAAAATTTAACTTGAGGCGACAACTAGCTTGAAAAACTCCGGTCTTGCTGGAGCAGATCAGAAGAAGCGAGTTTACCCGCTTCAGACATGAAAAATTAGTACAAATTAAAGCCTAGTTTTTATCATAGACTCGAGTTTTTTCTGATCGATAGCAAAATTACGGATGCCTTCCGCTAACTTTTCAACAGCCATCGCATCTTGATTATGCTCCCATAAGAACTCAGAATGAGTCATAGCAGCAATCTGTTCCCTATCACTTTGAGAAACATTTAATTTATTACTCACTTCTCCATTCGTGGCTTCAAGCTCTGCTAAAAGTGAAGGTGCAATGGTCAACCGGTCACAACCAGCAAGTTCAAGTACTTCATCTATACCTAATCAACTTGAAGTTGCAGGTTTCAGAACCTGAAAATTGTCGTTAATTCGAGTCGTAAGCGAGCCTGCAACTTTTGGTAAAGTCACATCAAAAAATCTATTTATTGCATCCCTAAAGGATGCCTTTGTCGGGAAGTAAATATTATTTCTGGCATGCTCATGCATAACCTTCCACAATCGTTCTATTGGATTTAAATTTGGACTGTAAGGGGGTAAATAATGAAGCTCGATATTAAGCATCCGAGCAAAATCTTTTACCAACTGACTTCGGTGATATCCTGCACCGTCGAGAATAATGTGGATCTTCTTCTCTAATGGGTAATGCTCTTTTTTCAATTTCCAAAAGAAACGAACAATGTTTTCACTATTAATCGTTTCATAACTCTCTGTCACTGTGGCAGCAATATCAGTTAAATTTAGTGCGCCAACATAGTTCAATCGGGTGCGACTACCTGTGGTTTCAATCACTTTATCTTCACCTTTACGAATCCAACCGTAAGTGATTTTGGTCGCTTGGCTTGGATGCACAGCATCCATAAATAAAATGGGCTCATTGAATTGCTTCAGCTCTTGATAATGCTGAATAAAAGCCTCTTGAGCTTGAGGGTTAAGTTTGTGTGGAACACCTTTTGGCTGCTTATAAGAAAAACCATTATGGTGTAGCCATTTATTCATTCCAGCAACAGTGTATGTTACTTGGAACTGAGTCTGGACGTAGTCAACAATCTGGTAAGTGTGAAAATACGTACTTTGAGAAAGATGCTCAATCAATGCCATAGTTTCAGCGTCATTGAGCGCAGCCAAAAACATAGCAATGTAGTGACCAAATTCACTCAACCACTACACCCCCATATATTACAAGGAAACTGGAAGCCTCATAGAGAGTGCCATCTACAACCTGACTTGTTACTTATCTGGGATATTGATCTAGAGAGTAATGAGCTAATTCTTGTTCGCTGTGGATCTCATGCTGAATTATTTGGTTAACCACTTTCCTTTATGCCTAATTACACACTGTCATCAGGTTTGCTTCTTTTCTTTGTTGTATCCAACTTCTTTTTCTTCTTATCGAAATGAAGCCAAACAACCAAGGCGAGGGCTAATAAATGAAACAAGATAAAAACAGATGCTCCCCACCAGTTAATACCCGAACTTTCAGAAGCTGCATTGAGTAAAATACTTGCAGAACCTCCAGTGATCGCTGCTGTACTCATAGAACTCTCCTTAATACCCAAATGAAAATGGCACCACCATCATAATTAACAAATCATGATTTGAAAATAACTTGTGCCATTTGTTCTAGAGGTTGGTTAGTTTAATTTTTCTCTCGGAGCTTTCTAAAATATCAACCATTTGCCATTACAAAAAGCAGGATATAATACTGGACATAAACACAGTAATATTCTAGATTAAATGAAGAAACTTTAGACGACTGAAGGTTAGGTGTGCATTAACACAGTTTGATGTGCACCACCGAAGTTAAGAAAAGTAAGAAAAGCAGTTGGGATAGGAAGGCGGCAACCTCCCTACCCCGTACCGGCTGCACCAAGTTTAAGCGAGCCCAGCCGATGGCTTGATTCTAACGAATTCCATTGGTGAGGGATAGATCTATTTAACGATCCTAAATCAAGGGAGGCCAACATGGCTCATATTCGTATCCGCCCAAACGGACGCATCCAGTTCGATCTTCATTTGTACGGCCAACGCTTTCGCGAAGGCACCAAGCAAATGGCGACCCCAAAAAATTTAAGGCTTGCTCGAGCCACCCTCAAACAAATGAATGCCGAGATTGCCCTTGGCACCTTTCAATATCGTGACTACTTTCCTGAGAGTAAAAAAGTCACACTATTTGAACAATTGCAACGAGACAAATACCCCGACCATCTTTATCCTTTTTTTAATGACTTTGCCCAACAATGGTATGACCGCCAAAAAGGGAATTGGAAGCCCAGCTATCAAGGGACCGTCAAAAACACACTTGATCGCTATCTCATCCCGCATTTTGGTAACACCTTGGTCTCCGAAGTCACTCTGGCGCAAGTAGAGTACTTTCGTCAATCATTGCAAGCTGCACGCAAGCCCAATGGCGAGCCCACACTCACTAACAAACGACTATGGTGTCAATAACTAATTTTTAGCAAAATTTTCATCCCACATGGAGCCATCTCTTATCATCGAATTTA